>CAVTTB010000005.1:0-301018 GCA_963737555.1 uncultured Gammaproteobacteria bacterium | reverse complement strand
AAGATCCAGAATATTCGCCCCTTCGATGTTGCCGCCGGGTTCGAAGGCGTCGCCGCAGGCCAGCACAAAGCCAGTCGGACGGTGATTGCCGCTGCGGCCCGATGGATGGCGTCCGGGTGTCGGCCAAGTGATGGTGCCGTAACGGTCCGAGGTAATGGTCCGGTGCAAGGCGGCGGGCGTGGAGTTCCACCGCACCACCAGGTCCGGCAGGTCCGACCCGCGCTCACCGGCAGGATAAAGATCACTGCACCGTGCGATGTCGCGTACCAGTGCCTGCCCGGTGTCGGCATCGACATAGGTTTTGAGGCCGTCGCTGATGCGCTCACACAGCCGGTCATATTCGGCCTGCGAGGCAACCACGCCCGCGGCCTCGCGGTCACGCAGGTTGATGCGGATGTATCCTTGCAGGTCGCTCGCCAAAGCGAACGCCGGTGTCGACGGCCAGTCGATCCCGCCAGTGCGCCAATAGGCGGTCAGCCGATCCTGCACGGCTATGGGCAAACGCGATTTGATCGCGTTGCGGAGGTGCATCGGCACGCTGCCCCGCAGCTTGGCTGCGAGTCGCCGCGGGGATGAGAGCGTTTGTGGCCGCACATCGTCGGCCAGGATCGGTCGGAGCATTTCCGGAAGCAGTTCACTGCGACAGACGTTTTCTCCCATGCCGTGCAGTGAGAACACCACCACGGTCACCGGGTCGCCTGCGGCTTCCAGCAGCCGCCCGATGGCTTGGTCGCAGGCAATGTAAATGTCCCGCAGTGCGCCTTGCAGGCGAGCGTGCTCGTCATCTCGATGCTTCGCCCGCCATTCCGTCCAGGTTCCAGAGTTTGTGTCCGCCACGGTGCGTTGCCGAAAAGCACACCAGCATCAGATCCCAAGCCTCTTTTTGCATCAAGCCGACACTGAGATCCGCCGCGCTTTCCGTCAACGCGATCAGGTGGTCGCGAATGTTCAGCAGTTCTTTCGGCTTCATCAGCCCGTATTCTTCCTCGTCTCGCGGTGGGCTTCCGAACTGATCGGTGACCCAATCCCGAATCGAAGCCGGGTAATAGACTGGCGGAACCAGTAATTCGTGGGTTGCCCAACCCGAAATCTCCACGCCCGCGAACGGCGGCGGCGCGTACGTGAGCGGCACATCCAGTGCGATGACCCGTTTGCCCACATCGCCCAGTTGCCGCCAAAACGGGTTCAACGGCAACCAGTCCGGCGTTGGGCGCACCGTCGACATGGCGTCGGGTTTCCACAGCAAGTAGTGATACAGGCCGTGATGGCTTGGCGGAGTCCCGGTGTAGAACGTCGGCCAGGGAGAACCCGCCAGCCAATCCGCAGTCGATTTCAGCGGACCAAAGGCACTCTTGTCCCGCAGCATCCGGAGATTGGGCAGCGAACCGTCACGGCTCCATTGGTCGATGAGGCTGATTTCGGCCGCGTCGAGTCCGATCATCAGCACCCGCGGATTTCCGCCTGATGTTGTCATAGCGTCAGCCTCCCTGCCGATCCCGTGCGCTTCATCATACGTTCACCGACCGGTCTCCGGCGCGCCGACACAGCCGCGCCGGAATCCCACGGCCCAGCCGGCGAGCCCAAACAGCAGCAGCGGCAACAGGCAGAGCGCATACAGCAGCCCGGGTCTATTCCAGCGTGCCGCGCGGCCAAGAATGTAACTCAATCGCTTCAGCATCACGGGCACTATCATGATCGCGTTCCTTCCGAGTCGCCGGTGCTCGTTGCGCAGTCTGAGATTCAATGCAGCGCGACAATATCCGAACTGCTCCTGGTGGCGCCAGTACTGCATCAGACTGCCGCGACCCAGATGTTTGACGCGCATCCCGTTCACAAACCGCATTCCTTCCGGCCAGGCGGCCTTGGCGGTCTCGCAGAACATGACATCCTCGCAGGCGGAGAATCTGATCACAGGGAATCCCCCGATATGCTGGAAATCGGCGCGGGCGATCGCCATATTGCAGCTTGGAAAATGATCCGCACGCTCATCGGGGCGGCCCGGTGCCGAGTCGGCGAACTGCAACAGATTGTCCGCCACCCTGATGACGTGAAACGGCTTGGCATTGCTCACCGGCCCACCGACCAGCCGACCTCCCGTCTTGAGGCTCGCTACCAATGCACTAAGCCATCCCGGCTCCGGTTCACAGTCGGCATCCACAAACGCGAGGATACTCCCCGCAGCACACTGCGCGCCGAAATTCCGGGCCGCCCCCGCGCCCAGCACCGCGTCGCTGCCGACGGTGCGCACGCCCGGAAAACGCGCGGCGACATCCCGCAGCTGTGGGTCGCCCGCAGAATCCACCACGATGGTTTCGAATGCTGCATCGAGATCCTGTTGCGCCAGTGCCCGCAGACACGCTTCGAGTTCGCGCGCGTGATTCCGGCAAGGAATGATCACGGAAACCAGCGGTACCTGCATCGCATCAGACATGAATCAGCCGATCCATTTATGCACCAATCACCAGTAACCGTTGCAGATGCCCGGCAGTATCTTTTACTCACGCGCACGTGGCGCGAGCAGACTCTGGCCCCGGAACGACGTCGGCACCGCTTGGCCGAGCAGTTCATACACGGTCGGTGCAAGATCCAGAATATCAGCCCCCTCGATGCTGCTGCCGGGCTCGAAGGCGTCGCCGCAGGCCAGCACAAATCCCGCTGGACGGTGATTGCCGCCACGGCCTTGCGGATGGCGCCCCGGTGTCGGCCACAGAATGACACCGTAGCGTGGCGAGACGATGCGGCGGTGACGCGAAGCCGCGCCGGGTGTCCAGTGCACGATCATGTCCGGAAGCAGCTCACGCCGCTTGCCGCTCGGATATATCTCGTCGGTCATTGACACTGTTTCGACGAGCGGTTCGCCGCTGTCCTCATCGACAAAGGTCTGCAGCCCGTCGACGATCTGCTTGCACAGTGTTTGGTATTCCTCTCCCGGTGCGACGATACCTTGAGCTTCGCGGCCACGCAGATTGATGCGAATGTAGCCGTCCAGATCGCCAAACACGGCGAACGCGCGGGTCGACGACCAGTCGACGCCCCCGGTACGCCAGTACAACGTGAGTTTGTCCTGCAGCCAGTAAGGCAGCCGGACCTTGATCCGGCTGCGGATCTCGTTCGGAATCAGCGCGCGCAGCCGGTCGGAAAACCGGGCCTCGCGCACCGCATCGCCGCTGCTCGACTTGTCGGCAAGAATGCGGGTCAGCATCTCGTTCAGTACATCCGCGCGCGATGCATTGGGTCCCATACCATGCAGGGAGAACATGATAATGCTGGCGTCGGCCCCGGCCTGTTGAATGACCCGACCAATTGCCGCATCGCAGGCAATGTAGACGTCGCGCAGTGCATGGCCGAGTTCCGCGCGCTGCTCCGCTGTTGCCTCGCCTCTCAGACTGTTCAGATCCCACAGCTGATGCCCAGCGAGGTGCGCCGATGAGAAACACACGATACTGAGATCCCAGGGATGATTTTGCATCAGGTCGACGCCGAGATCGCCGACCAGTCGCGCGGTGGTAACGCACTGATCACGGATCTCGAGAAGCTGATCCACCGTGAGCGTATGCGTCACTTCAGGGTCGAACGGTGCCGCGCCGAATTGACGCGTGATGCGGCTCAACAGATCGGGCGGACTGGACGCAGGTGGGTCGATGATATCGTTCGTCGCCCAGCCCAACACCTCGATGCCGCCATAGTCATCGGGCGCATAGGCATCCGGCACGTCGATGGCGATGACCCGCTGCCCGCACGCTGCAAGCTCGCGCCAGAAGGGCCGCAGCGGCAACCAGTCTCCCGACGGACGGGCATGCGCCATCAGCTCGGGTCGCCAGACCAGATAGTGGTACATGCCGTGGTCGACCGGCGTCTGGCTGGTGAAAAAGCTCTGCCAGGGCGAGCCGACCAGCCAGCGGGACGTCGAGCGCATCGGTCCGAAGGCGCCGCGCTCACGCAACGCGCGCAGATTCGGCAGCATCCCTGCGTCCATCCATTGCCGCACGAGACTGATCTCGGCGGCATCGAGTCCAATCATCAGGACCGGCTTGGCCGTTGCAGAACCGTTGCCCATTCGAAAGAACCTCACGAAGCAGGTAGACTCTAAGATACTTCCGCGGACCGATCGGAACCCGGATTCCGGCGAAGTATGCGGTAACGACAAAAACATTATCACATCGCCAGCCGGGTATCATGCGTCACTTGAATCGTATCGGCACCGACCTGTCCCTGGCTGTTCTCGGCCATGGTCTCGAGAAGGGCATCGCGCTGGTCGTGATCACCCTGCTGGTGAGGCACGTCGACAAAGTGTCGATGGGTCAGTTTTTCTATGCGATCAGTGTCTGCAGCATCGTCGCGATGCTGACCGAGCTCGGCACCAGCCGACACCTGATCCGAGCCGTGGCAGGCGATACCGGGCATGCCGCCGCGCACCTTCAGCAGGTGCTGCGCTTACGTCTGCCGCTGCTGCTGATCGCACTGGTTCTGATCAACGTCAGCGTTGTCCTGATCGCGCCGTCGCTGACCATCACGTTCCTGTTGTGTTCGATCTATGTGCTCGCAGGCGATCTGTATTACGCGTTCAGTGCCACGCTGCTGGGCATGCGCGCGGTGGCGGCACGCAGCCTAACCGGACTGATCGGTCCGTGTGTGCTGCTCGCGCTGGTGCCGTTCGCCACTTATCGTCAATGGACCCTGGAACAGATACTGATCGCCTATGCGCTGTCGTCGCTGCTGATGACGGGCATCAGCTGGCGATTCACGCTGCACCGGGTCGGTCGTGCAGTGGGCGGTGCGGTCACGAGTCTGCGCGATTTGTTCAGCAGCTCGCTGCCTTTGTTCATGTTGAGTCTGCTGATGCTCGCGCATGCGCGGACTGACGAGATCATGCTGGCGAGTCTGCGTGGCTTCAGCGAAGTTGCCGCCTATGCGGCCGCCTACAAACTGGCCGAGGTCTCCCGCACGCTGATCCGTCCGGTCACGATGGTGTTCTTTCCGATCATGAGTGCCGCGCTGACCGAGCGCAGCCCGGTGCATTATCGCCGCGATGTGCGACGCCTGATCGGCGGCTCCGCCGCGGTCGGCTTGCTGGTCGCGATCGTTGTGATACCGCTCGCCACGTTCATCGTGCCGTGGATCTTCGGCGCGGACTATCGCGAAGCGACCGCCATCACACAGATTCTGTTTCTGGTGACGCCCGCGCTCTTCGCCGGCCAGACGGCAATAACCGTGGCGAATGCTCTGCGGCTCGAACGCTCCGCCATCGGCATCGTAGCGACCGGTGTCATCGCCAATATCGTGCTCAATGCCATGATCATCCCGCAGTGGGGGGCGATCGGGGCCGCCTACACAACGGTGGCTACAGAATCACTGATTGCCGTGGGAGTGTTCATCGTCATCGAGCGGAAGCTCAGGGAGAGGATCGACGCACAGGCGGATGCGGTCATGTCACCCGAGTTGCAGCCATGAGTGCGGACCGCCGGTTGCGCGTCGCTGTCGTCGCGGCCTGTCCGCTGCCGGCGGCGCGGGGCACGCCGATCCGGATATTTCGGCTCTCGGAAGCGCTGCACGAATTGGGTCATGAGGTTCATGTCGTCGCCTATCATCTCGGTCAGCAACAGGTGCCACACGGCTTCCACCTGCATCGGATCAAGGCGCTGAGCTGGTATTCACGGATGCAGGCGGGCCCGAGTTACCGCAAGCTGGCCGTCGATTTCTACCTCGCCGCGAAGCTGCGCGAAGTGATCGACAGAGAAGCGATCGAGGTCATCCATGCCCACCATTTCGAAGGCCTGTTAGTGGCACTGCTGGCGCGGCGCAGCCGTAAACTGCCGATTGTCTTCGACGCGCATACGCTGCTCGGCACGGAGTTGCCGTCCTATACGCTGGGCATGCCGCGAGGACTCAAGACGAACCTGGGTCGATTCATCGATCGGCACCTGCCGCGCCGTGCCTCACATGTCGTGGGTGTCAGTCAGGAAATCCGCGATACGCTCGTCGCGATACAGGCCGTGGCAGCCCACGACATCGCCGTGATCCCGAACGGCGTCGAACTCGACTATCTCGCCTCGGGCACCGCCGCCGAACATGCCCGCACCGAAAAGATATTGATCTTCACCGGCAATCTCGCGCCCTATCAGGGCATCGATCTGATGCTTGCCGCCTTCGCCGCGGTCTGCCGTGAACGCGACGATACGCTCTTGCACATCGTCAGCGGCGATACGTTTCAGCCGTACGAGGGGCTGGCGGAAAAGCTCGGTATTCGCGACCGAATCAGGCTCATCCCAGACGCCTTCGCGGCACTCCCTGACACCCTGGCCAACGCCGATGTCGCACTGAACCCGCGCGCGGAGTGCGACGGCGTACCGCAGAAGCTGCTCAATTACATGGCGGCCCGTTGCCCGATCGTCTCGTTCGCCGGTTCGGCCCGGCATCTCGAGCATGCAACGTCGGGTTTGATCGTGGACCAAGCCGATCCGCAGGCATTCGCCCAGGCCATTCTCGCCCTGCTCGACGACCCGGCACTGGCGCGTCGGCTGGGCGACACCGCACACGCGGTCGCCAAGGCGACGCTGAGTTGGGAGGCGTCGGCACGCAAGATCGAGACTATCCTGCAAGACCTGGTGGCAAAGGCATGAACTTGTCGCACGAGGATATCAATCCAATAGAGCTTGCCGTCAATCGGGTTCCATGCCGGACACATTCCCGCGCTGGCCGCATGAATCCAGTGTGACCTCGGGCATACTTAGGATCTCGCCGCACCGGAAAACACGGCGCGTATCCGGCGTCGCACCCGCAACCAGGACCGCAGCGCGCCCCAACTGTTTCCGCAGAACTACCCGCGTTCGCAAAGCGCAGGACGGGGGAACGCAAAGCGCCATGTCATAGCCGCCGGGGTCGCTGGAACGCAGCCCCGCGGGCACGGATTCGGACAGTAGCGCAGCGAACGCGACGGACAACGCCTGCGCCAGCCGCCGAATGGCCGAGCGCGTGCGCAATCGCGATGAGGCGATCTCCGTGACGGGCCACATAGTCGATCCTCCGGCTACCATCACCGTAGTAGAGTGGACCCAGGTCCATGCAGATTTCCAGCGTGTCGGCCAGCTCGATGGCCAGCAACATACGGTCCGTATCGCTGAGTTCGTGCAAGCGATTGCCCAGCTCGAGCACGGGGTGACCCGGCGACTCGCAGGAGCACACGAAAACGGTATACAAGCTCTTCCACACGCGTCCCCACGGCCTGACGCACGAGCCGCCTTCTGCGCGGTGACGCCGAGTCTTTCCGTGCGTCGGCGAAGTCGCCGTTGCCATAGATGTTATGGATACAGGCTGCGCCCACCATGTCTCCCGGGAGCCCCAGCCCGGCCACGATACTCGCGACCCCGCAGCCATGGGCCACGAAGGGTTTGCCATCGGCCTGGTAGTAACCGGAATAACGTTTCCGCGCCAGTTCGTAGCAGGCGCGAACGGTTTCCAGGTCACTGTCCGCGCGACCCTGCCCGATCAGCTGGTTGTAGAGTTGAATATTGGTTTGGGCGATGCGCATGGTTTCTACAGCCGCTGCCGGTGACTCGTAGAGGTTCATGGGTAATCCTCCCATTAATGGCGTGCGTCAGAAGTAGCACATTTTTTGTCCGCGCTGGCAGGACCGCCGTGGCGTAATGATTCACCCTGTTGCTTCACGTTTTCTTGTGCCGGAATGTCTCTTTCCAGATCAGACGCAGTCCATTGGCGAATGCGCTAAAGATGGACGGGGTGCCCCACATATAATTGAGGTACTGGAAGAAACCAAGACCCTGTGGCCGGCCAATGCGCAGATAACGCACAATGCGCAATGAGCGGCCTGCCAATAAGCGCCATTGGCGATCGCGCCGACGAACTGTAGTCAATTTTAGAAAGAAAGCTCGCAGGGTGCGCACGTAATCGTGCAATCGCAGCTTCTGGCACATCAAGATCCAGAAATTCCCTGAGGACGCCGAGCGCATCCTGGGTCGCAATTACCAAATCCATGCGCTGCGCCTGCTCGACCAGCCTGTCCCAGTCTATATCGGCGTTGCGCATGATCATGCTCGCGTCTGCGCGGACAATTTGCCGTTCTGGGTGCCTGCTTCGCCGCTGCGCACCATCTTTCACTGGTGCATGGAACTGCGCGGCAAGCAGTTGATTCATGCCGCTGCGGTGGGCACCGAAGCTGGCGCCGTGCTGATCACCGGCAGGAGCGGGAGCGGTAAATCAACAACCTCGCTGGCGGCTTTGCGCGGCGGACTGTATTACCTCGGCGACGACTACGTGGTGGTGGGTCTGGAACCGGAACCCACCGTCTATTCGCTGTACTCAACGGCCAAACTCAACGCCGATCAAGTGGGCAACCTGCCGGAATTCGCCACGCACGTCAGCAACGAGCATGCGCTCGATGAAGAGAAAGCGGTCATGTTTCTGCAGGACGTCGCCGCGCAACAGATACGCACCGAGTTGCCGCTGCGCGCGATCCTGGTGCCGCGCATACAGGATCAGATCGTTTACCGGCTTCAGCACGGCGGCACCCTCTGTTACGCAGCGTGCCGCCGCGTTCACCACGCTGTCCCAGCTGCCCTATGCCGGACGTCCGACCTACGAATTCCTGCACCGGCTGTCGCGCTCGTTGCCGGGCTTCTACATTGAGCTGGGTCGCGATTTGCGCCAGATTCCGACAGCGATAGCGACTTTCCTCGAGCGGCAGCCGGAGCGAGTCGACACCCGACGTGGCAGCGGACAAAAACGTGAACGAAGACCTGCCACTCATATCCATCATCATCCCGACTTACAACGGCGAGAACTTCATCCGGGGGGCGATCGAATCGGTGCTGGCGCAGGACTACCCGGCGCTGGAAATCATCGTGGTGGACGACGGGTCCGTCGACGGCACGCAGCAGCTCATCGAGTCGCTGTCGGCCGATATCCGCTACTATCGCCAGGCGCAGAACCGGGGGCCGGCAGCCGCGCGCAACATCGGCATCCGCGACGCCGCCGGCGAATTCATCGCCTTCCTCGATGTCGATGACTGCTGGCCCGAGGGTAATCTCAAACTGCTGCTGGAAGAGATCACATCCGGAACCGAGCAGGTCGTCTATGGTCATGCCCAGATGATGCGTTTCAATCCGGATACAAACGACTACGAATGCATCCGCCGTCGTCGTTAATTTCAACGGTGGACGCAAACTGCTCAGCTGTATCGAAGCGCTGGCTGGGCAGACTGTTACATTTTTCGAAATCATCATCGTTGACAATGGCTCGACGGACGACAGTCTGCTCGCTGTCGAAAGTCGCCACCCCGATGTGCGTCCGCTGCGCTTGGGTGAGAATCTTGGTCTGCCGGCGGCCCGCAATGCGGGGCTCGCGGCCGCGCGTTCCCGTTACGTCCTGCTGATCGACAACGACATCTATCTGCGCTCCGACTGCACCGAGTCTTTGCTCCGCGCTCAGCAATCCGAGCAGGCGACGGTCACATGCCCGCGCATCGTTCTGCTTCCGGACGGCAAGCTTGTGCAAACGGACGGTGCCGAAAACCACTTCCTGGGTGTAATGTCATTGCGACACGCGGCGATACCCGTAGACGCTGCACGCGAGGAACGAGTCGAGGTCAATGGCGCGATCGGCGCCTGCTATTTTCTGGACCGGCAGGCGGTACTGGACGCGGGCAGCTTCGACGCGCTGTACTTTTTTTATCTGGAAGATCTGGAATTCAGCCTGCGGCTGCGCGGCATGGGCTACCGCTTCGTGTTCGAGTCGCGGGCCATCGTTGCGCACGACCGCGGCACGGGCACGCCGGGACTCTCGTTCCGCGGGACCGGCGACTATCCGCTCCGTCGCGCCTACCTGACGATGCGCAACCGTCTGCTGACCGTGTTCATTCATTATCGCTGGCGTACGTTGATCGTCCTGAGTCCGGCGCTGCTGCTCTATGAACTGGCCAGCCTCGCCTATTGTCTGCGACGCGGCTGGTCTGCCGAGTGGGCGCGCGCCTGGAGCTGGCTCTGGTGTCATCGTGGCGACATAGCAGAACGCCGTCGGCGCGTGCAGCGCTCGCGCAAGGTCGCGGACGCAGACATTCTCAGTGGCGGGAGCATTCCGTATTCGGAAGGCTTGCTACAGTCACGGTTGCAACGCGCACTCGCAGGCGGTCTATCGACGCTGCTCAACGGCTACTGGCGGCTGGCAAAGATGCTGCTCAGGTAGGATTTGCCGAGCCCTGTCTCAGGCGTCATGTTTGGCACGAAACGTCTTGAAGGACATGGCCGCAGCCGCTGCGTGGCGGCAGGAGACTCGGCCTGACCGGCTGTGTCCGGATGGCGGGCCGCTATCGCCTGTGCGCGGCCTGTATGTTGATATTCATCAATATTGTATTTGCATCTACGCGGCACATTCTGCGTACACTATGTCCCGTAGCCGCACCGCCATGAGTCAACGGACGTACGCCTTGATGCACGCCACAGATGCCACAGCGCACGTCCATCCCCACGGGCCGCCGGGCGATCTTGCCATATGGTTTTTCATACTCGCCGAATTGGCCGCCTTCGGGGCCTTCTTCGTTGCCTATGCCTTTACTCGCCTCAATCACATCGAACTTTTCAACAGCTATCAGCAGCATCTCGATACGCGTTCCGGGTTGATCAATACCTTGGCACTGATTACCAGCAGCTATTTCGTTGTGCGCGCCTTGACGGCGGTGCGCAATGATCAGCCGTTGCAGTGCGCGCGCTGGCTATGGGCGGCGATCGCATTGGGTGGGGTGTTTGTTGTCGTGAAGTTCTTTGAGTTCAGCGTTCATATCGATGCCGGCGTAACAATGAGCACCAATACGTTCTACATGTTTTATCTGTCGCTGACTTTTTTTCACTTCATGCATGTGCTGCTGGGCATGGTGATCCTGGGTGTGGTCGCGTTCAAAGCGGGTCGCTCCGGTTACTCGGCCGCGGACCATGTCGGCGTGGAGACTGGCGCCTCCTACTGGCATATGGTTGATTTGGTCTGGCTGATCCTGTTTCCACTGGTGTATGTGATGCGATGAATACCTTGAGATATTCAACAACGGCGGCGACGCGTACCTGGTTGGTGTTGACAGCCCTGTCGCTCAGTACTTTCATGTTCGGGGTGTTGGATTACCAGGGCATGGGTCTGGTCGCGGCGGTACTGATCATCGCTTTGGTCAAAGGCCAGTTGGTGGTCGATCATTTCATGCAGTTGCGGCGCGGTGCGCCCATGTGGCGGATGCTGTTGACGGGCTATTTGTTTACTATCGGCACACTGATTGCGATCGCCTTCGCGATAGCGGAGCTATGAACACGGCGCGTCAGCTCGACCAAGGAGACAGGATGGCTGTGGTTGACGATTCAGAGAATGACGATCTCCCCGGACAGGACACGGCCATTGCCGCCGAGGCCTTGTATCTGGTCAATTTACTGCTGCTCCCGTTCTTCGGTTTCTTGGGCCTGCTGGTTCTGTATCTCCGCTTCCGTCACAAGGCACCGTCGCTGGCTCGCTGCCACCTCGCCCAAACCATGCGGGCAAGCCTGTGGGGCGCGTTGCTGCTGTTGGTGGTCAATGCGCTGATTCTGCTGCTCGGCGGCTACGACTCACCCTCTACCTGGGTGGTGCTGATATTGTATTTCTCCACCTGTCACACCACGCTGGTGATACTCGGCGTGGTCGGGTTGGCCAAGGCCATGGCCGGCAAGCACTACCGCTATCCGTTGCTCGGCAGGCCCTGCATACTTGCGGCCGACGACTGAGATCGGCAGATTATCCGCGCTGCCAGCCTCGGAACAGTATCAGCAGGATGAAGGCCCCCGAGAGACTGTGGAACACGGCCAGGCTGATCGGCACACCCTGGATACCGCCTAGCAGGCCCACCACCGTCGTGACCAGCACAACGCAAAGGCCCGACAGTGCCAAGCGAAGGTGCGCGGTGCGACGCGCCGCAAAGACCCATCCCACGAACGCGATCAATCCCGCTAATCCGGCCAGACGATGGAGCCACTGCAGCGTGGTCGCCGCGCTCGTCGTTAGCACATGGCCGGTAACGTCCAATCCGAGCGGCGCGAACGGGGCGAGTTGCTGTAGCGGCTGCGATACACCGCACTCACACCATGCCGAACATCCGGCATTGCCATAGAAGGCGCTGCTGGCGATGCCGGTCGCGATGGCGGCGATGCCGATCAGCGTCGCCAAGGCCAGCGCCGGTGTCGGACGCGGCAGCGCGCCGAAATCGTTGCGACTGAGGAGCAATACCCCGAGCATGACCGTCAGAAGTAACCCGCCAGAAAAATTACCCAACACCACGGCCGGTAGCAGCAGCCCGCCGGAACGCACACCGAGCGCCGCGAGCAGGAGCGTGATCACCAGGATCGCCGCCGCCAGCGTGCGTTGTTTGCCGCGCCGCCAAGCACTGATATTGATTAGCAGTACCAGTACTCCAAGCGTCGTGGCGCTCAAACGATGCAGTAGTGAGGCGGTGGGAAAAGTCTGCGGGACATCGCCCAACATGGCGTAACAGGCTGGCCACGGTGAGCAGCCGAGTCCGGCCTGCGATAAACGGATGAAGGCGCTGACGGCGGTCAGCAGGACAACCAGGGCGAACGCGATAGTCGCAAGTCGACGCATGCGCCTCAAGGCGGTGGCGGCAATGTGCCGCGCACCAAGCGCACGTGTTTCGGCACCTTCTTCCAGTCGACGCGATCGTGCGAAAACTCGAAGTTCCAAGCCCAGGCAGCGTCGTGCTTAAAGGAGTAGTCGTTTGCTGTCCAGTACTCGCCGATTTGCGTTTCCGGAAAATAGGCGATGTCGATGGTTGGGCGCTTGAGTGGTGGACGACGATCGCTGATGGTCGAGAATTCGTCTTTGCTCGGCAAGCGCCAATCATTGAAGCCACACAGGCCTTGGGCATTGACGGCTTGCACATAGGCTGCAATGTCGCAGCCGGATTCGGTGCACTGGCCACCGTTCGGCGTGCCGCGATAATCGTGCGCGCTATCATGCTCGTTGTCCGGCGCATACCAGGTGTAGGTGTGCATTGCGTTGCGCAGGCCCGGCGTGGCCGTCTTCACTTCCCAGATCAACCCAGTGGTGCGATCACGTACACAGCTCCAGGGTGCGTGCGTGAAATCGCCCGTGCCGTTATACAAGGCGCCAGCCTGATCGAGTTGCTCGAAGTCAAAACGGACCGCGGGTGGTTGCGGCGATCCGCAGCCGGACAGTACTAGCGCCGCCAACGGCAACAGTCGTTGATACAACGGGAACATGTACGAACACCCCCCAGGCTTGAATATTAGAACTCACTGAATAGCTTATAAATTGCCATATGTCATCCTGATGGGCGGTCGGCTTTTGCGCCTTGACTCAGATCAAGTCACTTTGTCGTTGTCTGTTTCTATTATGCGCCCACGTAATTCCCACTGTTGTAGTCGACATTTTGGAGGGCCATGCGCCATGACAGAACAAGCCAACGATGAGGCTGATATCCCGGTCATGCAGAAGGTACTCGACAACCCATTCTTGCTGTTGTTCCTCGGGGTGGTCATGCCGACTGTGTTTTACATCCTATGGGGCGTGATGGAGATCGTGACCATACCTATCGCACCGTAACTGTATTGATTGTTCCAAGTAACAAATAACAAGCGAACGGCATACCGCCAAAGGGGAAGACGACATGAGTGCACTCCAGCCACCGGCCCAACGATTATGGTGGAAGCAACCGCTCGATCGCGTCGAAGGGACCTGGATCGTGCTGGCACTGATCTGGTGCCTGTTCATGTTTGCGATGATGCCGTTCTGGCATGTGATGGGCAAACAGAACATTTCCAACGAGGCCTACCGCACCACGCCAGAGCGTTTTGCGGCCAAGACCCAGGCGATGGTCGATCAGTACACCGTGCGCACCGAGACCGATCGCGCCATCCCGGTCGTGCATCCGCCGGCGGACTCTGATGTCTATCTGATCGCGCGGTTATGGGAATGGTGGCCATTGCTCGAGCTTGAGCGCGGTAAATCCTATCGTCTGCACCTCTCCTCCATGGACTGGCAGCACGGCTTCTCGCTGCAGCCCATCAACGTGAACATGCAGATCATCCCGGGCTATGAGATGGTCATCACCGTGACACCGGATACAACGGGCGAGTTCACAATCGTCTGCAACGAATTTTGCGGCATCGGTCACCACACGATGCTCGGCAAGATCCACGTCGTTGACTGAGGGGGAGACGATGACAACCAACGCACTGTATAGGACCTGTCCCAGCACGGGCCTGCAATATCACAAATCCGCCGAGCTTCTGATGAAGGCCAATGCTGTCGCCGGCGTGGTGTTTCTGCTTATCGGCGGCATTCTCGCGCTGCTGGTCACGCTGACCCGCTGGCCGGCGGTTCACCTGCTGCCAGCAGTGGAGTTCTACCAGGCACTGACCGCACACGGCGTCGACATGCTGATCTTCTGGGTCATTTTCTTCGAGATCGCCGTGCTGTATTTCTGTTCGTCGACGCTGTTGCGATGTCGGCTGGCGACGCCGCGTATCGCTTGGCTGGGTTTCGCGCTGATGATCATCGGCTCGGTGACCACCAATCTGGCGATCCTCAAGGGCGATGCCAGCGTCATGATGACCTCTTATGTGCCGATGCCGGCCAACCCGAACTTTTATCTCGGGTTGATCCTGTTCGCAGTCGGCGCGTTGCTGGGGGTCTTCGTGTTCCTGGGTACGTTGGTGGTCGCCAAATCCGAACGGACCTATGAGGGTTCGGTACCTCTGGTCACCTTCGGCGCAATCACCGCGGCGATCATTGCGGTATTCACCATTGCCTCGGGGGCGATCATCCTGATACCGACCTGGCTCTGGTCGATCGGTTACATCAGTCACATCGATCCGCTGATGTACCGGCTAATCTGGTGGGCCCTGGGCCATTCCTCGCAACAGATCAACGTCGCCGCGCATGTGGCCGTGTGGTATGCCATCGCCGCTATCGTCTTCGGCGCGACGCCGCTGTCGGAGCGTGTCAGCCGTGGCGCCTTCCTGTTATACATCCTGTTCCTGCAGTTCGCCTCAGCGCATCATTTGCTGGTGGATCCGGGTATCAGCTCTGAGTGGAAGATATTCAACACCAGCTATGCGATGTACCTGGCGGTATTGGCCAGTATGATTCACGGCCTGACCGTGCCCGGCGCCATCGAAGTCGCGCAGCGCCGCAAGGGTCTCAACAAAGGTCTGTTCGAATGGATCCGCAAGGCGCCCTGGGGCAATCCGGTATTCTCGGGGATGTTCATATCGCTGATCGGGTTCGGTTTCATCGGTGGTATCTCGGGCGTGGTCATGGGCACCGAGCAGATCAACATCATCATCCACAACACCATCTATGTGCCGGGTCACTTCCACGCGACCGTGGTGGTCGGCACAACGCTGGCGTTCATGGCGCTGACCTATTTCCTTATCCCCACGCTGTTCCGGCGCGAGCTGATCTGGAAGGGGTTGGCGAAGTGGCAGCCCTACATGTTCGGGCTGGGCATGGCGGTGTTTGCCCTGGTGATGATGGGTGCCGGTACGCTGGGCGTATCCCGGCGCCACTGGGACATGGCCTTCACCGGTTCGGCGCTGGGCTATGAATACCCCGGCAGCGCCTATCTGCTGATGGGTCTGGTCGGCATCAGCGGCGTCATCGCCATCATCGGCGGCGCAGCCTACGTCCTGATCACTGTCGGCTCGATCCTGTTCGGCAAGAAGATCGACGTGCCCGGCTACAGCGGTGAACGCAGCGTGGCCGTGCGCGCCACCCCGCTGGAGGAGCATGGTGGCAGTATCGGTGTGGCGGGCTTCGAGGCGCCCGGAACCTTGGTTCTGGCCTTGCTGTTCCTGACCATCTTTGTGGTGTATTACGCAATCAACTGGAAATACTTGGCATCGGTCTGGCCGCTCAGCTGAGCGGCGTGGGGTGTGGTAGCGCCAACCGTTGCAGTCGATTCTCTGAGAGGGTCATCGTCATGGGTGCAACGGAGTCCGTTCTGTCACGTCATATGTCCCGTCCCGGGATCTATGCCCTGTGCCGCGCCTTCGGTAATGTCTGCAAGCTGCGCATCGGGTCGACCATCGCCTTCACCGCCCTGGCGGGAATCGTGGTCACGCCCGGTCCGGCGCTGGCGGGTTGGCAGATCGCTGTGCTGGGTCTTGCCGTGCTGATCTCTGCGGCAGCAGCCGGCGGCTTCAACCAATACATGGAGCGCGATCTCGATGCGGTGATGCGCCGTACGCGTAATCGTCCCTTCGTCAACGGCACGTTCGCGCATGGCCGGGTGTGGCTGGTGGTGCTGGCGGGCATGCTGGCGTTGTCGGTGGCGGCGACCGCGTGGGCGACGAACCTTACGGCTGCAATTTATGTGTTTCTTGGCGCCTTCTTTTACGGTGTCGTATATACCGTGTGGCTCAAGCGGCGCACCCCCCTGAGCATTGTCATCGGTGGACTGGCCGGCAGCTTTGCCATCATGGCCGGCGCCTCGGCCGTGACGCCCGAGCCTCAACTGCTACCGTTGCTGTTCGCCTTGGTGCTGTTCCTGTGGACACCGTCCCATTTCTGGAGCTTCGCGATCGCGATGCATGAAGACTATGAACGCGCGCGCGTGCCGATGCTCCCCGTCGTCGTTGGGGATCGGGCCGCCGCACAACTGGTGCTGGTGAATACCCTGATGCTGGTAACCGCCTCCATCGTGCCCTTCTGGTTTGGTATGGGTGCTGTGTATCTGGCGGCCGCATTGATCGGCGGTGCATTGTTCATACAGGCCAATCTGCGGCTGCTGCGCCATCTCGACCGCAGCACTGCAATGATGAGTTTCCATGCATCGCTCCTGCAACTCACGCTGGTGCTGTCAGGTGCGATGCTCGATGTACAGCTGGCGTCCACCCTATAGGTGGGTGGGACAGCGGACTGCGCATCGACCGGAGTGATATCCATGTCTCCAAGGTCGTTACGGTGGCTTTTGTCGCCCAGGATCGCCGCGTTGCTGCTGGCATTGGGCGCAGGCCAGTTGCTGGCCAGCCAGCCCCCTTTGGCCGAACCCGTATTCGACGGGAAGGCCGCTTATACGCTCAGCCAGCAGGCGGTCGGTCGTGACCTCGGCGACTACCGTCTTACCACGGTTGATGGTCGTGAACTGCGGCTGAGCGAGTTGCGCGGTCGGCCAGTCCTGTTGAGCTTCGTCTACTCAAGCTGCTACCAAATTTGTTCCATGACGACGCGGGCGCTGGCGCGAACGGTCCGTACTGCGCGCGCTGTGCTGGGCGAAGACAGCTTCGTGGTGTTGACCATCGGGTTCGATACGCCGGTCGACACGCCGGCGGCGATGGCAGCATTCGCCGTCGAGCAGGGCGTAAGTGAGGACGGCTGGTATTTTCTCAGCGGTGATGCCGCAACGCTGGCTGGGTTGACGCGCGAGTTGGGTTTCACCTATCAACGCTCGCCCAAAGGTTTTGATCATCTCCTGCAGACGACCGTACTGGATGCTGATGGCCGCGTCTATCGCCAGGTCTACGGGGAAGTCGTCGAGGCGCCCTGGTTGGTCGAACCGCTCAAGGAACTTATCTTAGGCACGCGCCCCGGAGACGGCGCGCTTACCCAGATTGTCAGTCGGGTGCGCATGTACTGCGTCACCTATGATCCCGCCACCGGTGCATACCGTTTCGACTACTCGCTCTATATCGGCATGGCGATCGGTGGTCTCATCATCGCAGGTATTTCAGGGTTCTTGGTGCGGGAAATACGCCACGCACGCAGCGCTTGATGCATATCAATGCGTAGGACCTGCCGGCACAGTTAGCGTGAGACCCTGCGGTGTCGCTTATGGAAGGCTGACCGGCCGCGCCTAGTCTGTGCGGTGAGGGGTCCGCGTTTCATGTTGAAGACCGTACAAGCCCTGCCTCGAATCCTGCTGGCTCCGCTACAGAGCGGTTTGCAGCGGGTATTCGGCGCTACGCACAATCCCCTGCATCATCTCGGCGCGCTCACCATTTTCTTTTTCTGGGTGGTGCTGGTCAGCGGCATCTACGTGTTCATCTTTTTCGAGACCAGCATCTTCGGCGCCTATCAGACCGTCGAATACATGACCCACGAGCAATGGTATCTGGGCGGGGTCATGCGTAGCTTGCACCGCTACGCTTCCGACGCCGCGATCATAACGCTGGCGCTGCACATGCTCAGCGAGTTTGCCTCCGGCCGTTACCGCGGCGCGCGCTGGTTTTCCTGGTTTACTGGCATCCCGTTGCTGTGGATGGTGTTCCCGCTGGGCATCACCGGCTACTGGCTGGTGTGGGATCAGCTGGCACAATACATCGCGCTGTCGACCTCGGAACTACTCGATGCGTTGCCCATCTTTACCGATCCCATGGCGCGCAATTTCCTCACGCCCGACAGCTTGAGCGATCGGTTTTTCACATTGCTGACATTTCTGCACCTCATCGGTATTCCGTTCTTTCTGGTGTTCGGCATTTGGTTTCACCTGTTGCGCCTGAGTCGGCCGCGGGTCAACCCGCCGCTGCGGCTCGCCGTCGGCAGCCTGATGATGCTGTTGGTGCTGTCGCTGTTGCGGCCGGCGCTGAGCCATGCGCCGGCCGACCTGGCTAATGTGCCGCATGACTTGGCCTTCGACTGGTTTTATCTGCTGCCATATCTGCTGCTCGACGACGGGTCGCCGCTGCTGTTCTGGGGCGTGCTGGTCGGCTTCAGCCTGCTTTTGTCACTGCTGCCGTGGTTGCCACCGTTGCGCCGCGTACCGGTGGCGCTGGTGAATCCGGGTAACTGCAACGGCTGCGGACGCTGTTTCGCTGACTGCCCGTTCAGCGCCGTGACCATGCAGCCGCGCACCGATGGCTCGCGCCACCCGACAATCGCCGTGGTGGACCCCGATCTATGCACGGCCTGCGGCATCTGCGCGGGGGCCTGCCCGTCATCGACACCCTTCCGCAGCCTCGAAGACCTGGTATCGGGCATCGACATGCCGACCTTTCCGATTCGTGAAATGCGCACCCGGAGTCGGACGGCGCTCGGGTCATTGCAGGCGCCGGTCAAAGTGCTGGTATACGGTTGCGACCATGCCATCGATGTGACTGCCTACGCCGGTGCCGAGATCGCGGCCATCAGCCTGCCCTGCACGGGGAATTTGCCGCCGGCCTTCATCGAGTACGCCCTGCGCCGCGAGGGGGCGGACGGGGTATTCCTGACCGGCTGCGAGTGCGGCGAGTGTTTTTTCCGCCAGGGTAATACCTGGATCGAGGAGCGCGTTGCCGGTCTACGCGAACCCCATCTGCGCGGCAATGTGGATGCGCAGCGCGTACACATCGCCTGGGGCGCGGCCGGTGATGCCGCGCGCGTGCGGCGCGAGCTGAATGATTTCATCGAACAGCTGCGCACTATCGACAGCGCGCAGCGGGAGCCGGCGGCGCATGGCTAGGCCGTCTCGTTATCTCGGACAGCTTATTGCCTATGGGCTGTTCGCGGCGCTGATAGCTTACTTTTCCGTGGCGCCTGCCTATTCGCCGATCGAGGTGGATGGCGCCGTGGTCACACTCAGTTTCGCGCATACCGGCAAGCACAAGGCGGAGTGCCGCGAGCGCTCCGCCGCGGAACTGGCCAAGCTGCCGCCGAACATGCGCAACCCGCTGGACTGCGCCCGCGAGCGCTCGCCGGTGGTGGTGCTGTTCACCGTCGACGGTGAGGTGCGCTATGATCGCACCCTCCAGCCGAGCGGCTTTTCCCGTGATGGAACTTCCTATGTCTACGCCAAGACCTACCTGCCGGCCGGTCGCCACACCTTCAAGCTTTACCTGAATGACGATATCCATAACGCTGGCGGTGTCTACGAATACAGCGCCGAGATCGAGCTGCGGCCTTATCAGATTCTGGTGATCGATTTCGATCAGGACAGCGGCTTTATCCTGCGCTGAACCGTGGTTAGACGCGCAGGTGATAACCGCGAGCGTCGGTTCGCACACACTGATACGCAGAGGCATCACCCACGTGACAAATTACGCCATCCCCATCGCTGATGACGATGCACGTACGCAGGCGCGCCGTTGGTTGTTTCTGGGGCTGTTCTCACTGATCTTGTCCGGCCTGTTCGCCGTGCTCATCGTGCTGGCGCGCACGCCCTATGCGCAAGACATCATCCCCTTCGCGGATTTCTTTCACGCGGCCCTGGTGGTGCATGTCGATCTCTCCGTGCTGGTCTGGTTTCTGGCCTTCGCCGGCGTGTTCTGGAGCCTGAACGGTGCGACGCGTTGCCGCAGCTGCGGCTGGTTCGCGTTGTTGCTGGCGGCTACGGGCGCGCTGCTTATGGCCGTCGCCCCCTTCACCGGTGATGCCCGGCCACTGATGAGCAATTACATTCCGATCCTGCAGCAGCCGGTGTTTTATGCCGCGTTGCTTATCTTCGGTGCAGGCATCGCGCTGCTGGTGCTGCGTTCGCTGTTGTTTCCACGCCCGGTCGGTGTGGAGATATCCGGGACGGGAGCGTTGCGCTTTGGGCTGAACACCGCCGTCGTTGCGACCGTGATCGCCTATATCGCGTTGTTCTGGTCCTATGCAAAAATGCCGCCCTTCATCCAAGGCGGCGAATATTTCGAGCTGCTGTTCTGGGGTGGTGGGCATGTGCTGCAATTCACCCATACACAACTGATGCTGGTTGCCTGGTTGTGGCTTGCCAGCGCCACGAGTGTGCCGATCTATGTTGGGCCGCGCGTGGTTCTGTTTCTGTTTGCGTGGGGGTTGCTTGCGGTATTCGCGACGCCGATCATCTATCTCGCCTTCGACGTGAATTCCATGGAGCATCGGCGCATGTTCACGTGGCAGATGGAATTCGGCGGCAGCTTGGCGTCGCTCTGGATCGGTGTGGCGCTGCTCGCGGGACTCTGGAAGGCCGATGCCGCGCCACCGCGCGCGCGCGCGGAACGCGCGGCGCTGATGACATCGATTGCGCTGTTCGGTGCCGGCGGTATCATCGGTTTCCTCATCAGCGGCAGTAACGTCACCGTGCCCGCGCATTATCACGGTTGCATCGTCGGTATCACGCTGGCGTTCATGGGCATGACCTATCACTTGCTGCCGCAACTGGGATTCACGGCGGTCTCGCAGCGTTGGGCAACACGGCAATGCTATGTTTATGCGGCGGGTCAGTTGCTGCATATCGCGGGATTGGCTTGGTCTGGTGGTTACGGCGTGCAACGCAAGACCGCGGGCGCTGCGCAAGGCCTGGACTCGCTGGAGCGCATTCTGTCGATGGGCATTATGGGCCTGGGCGGCTTGATCGCCATCATCGGCGGCCTGATGTTTTTGCTGGTCGTGTTCCACTCACTGATGCGGACACGCCGCGAACATAAAACCGGGCACTGATGCATCGAAGGATTGCGAACTCTGTTCTCCACTGCGGTTCCTCCCGTCGCAAGTGCATAGCCTCATTACTTGTGTGCTTTGAAGTTTTTTGATTCACGTCAAGGCAGGCTTACCATCAGCATCTGCTACTATCTCATTACCCTTCCCGCTGATGGAGAACTTGGGTTATGAGTGGCACATTCACAAAATCAATGGCACGCAACATCTTCTACGGTGGCAGCGTGTTTTTCATTCTCTTGTTTCTGGCGTTGTCCTACGACACCAACAGGGCGCTTCCGGCGCTCGACAATCGTGCGGCACTCACAGAGCAGGTCGTCTTGGGCAAGAAAGTCTGGGAGGATAACAACTGCATCGGCTGTCACACGCTGTTGGGCGAGGGTGCGTATTTCGCACCGGAGCTGGGCAATGTGTACAAGCGGCGTGGCGGCGACTTCATCAAGACCTGGATGAAAATCCAGCCAACCGGCGCGCCGGGACGTCGACAGATGCCACAGTTCAATCTCAGCGAAGAGGAGCTCGACGCCATTGTCGCGTTCCTGAAGTACAGCTCCGAGATCAACGCCGCTGGTTGGCCACCGAACATCGAAGGCTAAGGGAGATTCTGTCATGCAATATCAATCGCAAGCGGTGGCTAAGCCGTACTTCATCGCCGCCATCGGTCTGTTCATCGGTCAGATCCTGTTTGGACTGATCATGGGCCTTCAGTATGTTGTCGGAGATTTTCTGTTCCCGGAGATTCCCTTCAACGTGGCGCGCATGGTGCACACCAATCTGCTGATCGTGTGGCTGCTGTTCGGCTTCATGGGCTCGGCGTACTACCTGATGCCGGAAGAATCGGAGCGGGAGTTGTACAGTCCCAAGTTGGCGCTGGCACTGTTCTGGATCTTCCTCGTCGCCGGCGCGCTGACGGTGTTGGGCTATCTGCTGGTGCCCTATGCCAGCCTTGCGCAAATGACCGGCAATGATCTGCTGCCGACCATGGGCCGCGAGTTCCTGGAACAGCCGACCATCACCAAGATGGGCATTGTCATTGTCGCGTTGGGCTTCCTGTTCAACATCGGCATGACCATCCTCAAAGGTCGCAAGACCAGCGTGAGTCTGGTGCTGTTGGTCGGGCTTGATCGGATTGGCGGTGTTCTTCCTGTTCTCCTTCTACAACCCGGAAAATCTGGTCCAGGACAAGTTCTACTGGTGGTGGGTGGTGCATCTGTGGGTGGAGGGCGTCTGGGAACTGATCATGGCCTCGATCCTCGCCTTTGTGCTGATCAAGATCACCGGCGTCGACCGTGAGGTCATCGAGAAATGGCTGTACGTGATCATCGCCATGGCGCTTGATCACGGGCATCATCGGCACCGGTCATCACTATCTACTGGATCGGTGCGCCGGAGTATCTGGCAGTGGTGGGGTTCGATCTTCTCCGCGCTGGAACCGATACCGTTCTTCATGATGACGGTGTTTGCCTTCAACATGGTCAAGAACCGCCGTCGGCGTAATCATCCCGAACAAGGCCGCGATGCTGTGGGCCTTGGGTACGGCGGTGATGGCCTTCCTCGGCGCCGGTGTGTGGGGTTTCCTGCACACGCTCGCACCGGTGAACTTCTACACGCACGGCACGCAGATCACGGCGGCGCACGGTCACATGGCCTTCTATGGTGCCTATGTGATGATCGTGCTGACCATGATCTCCTACGCCATGCCGATGATGCGCGGACGGGCGGCGGCCAACAGCGAGAAGTCGCAGGTGCTGGAGATGTGGTCGTTCTGGTTGATGACCGTGTCGATGGTGTTCATCACGCTTGTTCCTGACCGCGGCCGGTGTATTGCAGGTCTGGCTGCAGCGGTACAGCGATGCCCCGCAGGCGTTCATGGTGGTGCAGGACAAGATCTCCCTGTTCTACTGGATGCGCGAGGGCGCCGGCCTGGTGTTCATGATCGGTCTGATACTGTACGTGATGAGCTTCTTTATCGGCAGTAAGGATGCTGAGGCGGTGCAGTCTTGAGGCCAATGCCGGGCGGGGGTGATCGGCCTTGCCCGGCATGTTCATATAATCGAGTACGAGGAAAGGCGCCGTCGGCGCCTTTCTTTTTCGTCGGCTTTAGCCAAGTTATACGGACCCACCCATCGTCAATTTACTGGCTGAGCAAGTCTGGGTGTAGCGCCGGCATTCACTGGAATGGCATAAACAAAGGTCGGCCTGACTTAAGTCAAGGTAGTGACTGGCAGGGTGGGTGTCTCATAAGCGGTATCTTCAGCAGGCCAGGCCGCGGGAATTCTCATGGATACGACTGTGCGCTCTATTGACGGCACCGACACGCGCGAGCTGCCCTTCTACCGACCGCACGGCGGTGAAGTCGCGATGTTCGAGCAGGCCTACCAGAATCGATTGCCGGTGCTGATCAAAGGCCCGACCGGCTGTGGCAAGACACGGTTCGTGCGCTACATGGCCGCGCACCTGGGCCGACCGCTGTATACCGTTTCCTGTCACGATGACCTGAGTGCCGCCGATCTGGTCGGCCGCCACCTGATCGGTGATGGCAGCACCTTCTGGAGCGACGGCCCGCTCACGCGCGCGGTACGCGAAGGCGCGATCTGTTATCTCGACGAAGTGGTCGAAGCGCGCAAGGACACCACCGTTGTCCTGCATCCCTTGACCGATGACCGCCGTATTCTGCCCATCGAGCGCACCGGCGAACAGTTGGAAGCGCCGCCCGAATTCATGCTCGTGGTGTCGTATAACCCCGGTTATCAGAATCTGCTGAAAGGCATGAAGCCGAGCACGCGGCAGCGGTTTGTGGCGTTGCGCTTCGATTTCCCCACGCCCGAGCTCGAAGTGAGTGTGCTGCAGGGCGAAACCGGCATCGACACCTTGCTGGCGAAACGTCTGGTGGCGCTGGCGAATAATCTGCGCGCACTCAAAGATCACGATCTGGAAGAGGCGGCATCGACGCGTTTGTTGGTCTACACGGCGACCCTCATACGCAGCGGCATGGACCCGCTGGTGGCCTGCCGTGCCGCCTTGGTTGAGCCGTTGACCGACGATATGGAAACAGCGGCGGCCCTGATGGAAGTCGTCGATGCCAGCTTCGGGCGTTGAATCTGGTTCTGGCTCCGGGTTACGCGCCGGAATTTCTACAAGACACGCCGCTGGCGATCACCGTCGTGCTGCTGTTTCTGCTGAATCTGTTACTGCTGCCCGGACTGGCATTTTTGGCGCTGCTGGGTGTGTTGAGATTGTCCAAGGCAATGGCGGGCCAATGTTACCGTTATCTGCTGTTGGGGCCGACTGAAGACTGAAGTTCTGTAGGAGATGTGTCATGACTGAAAATATACCGGCAAATGAACATTGGTTGCGGCAAGTGACAACCCCACTGGGGCAGGCGCGCGTGCCTTGCAGCCAGTGCAGTATGCAAGGCGTGTGTGACGCCTTGGCGGGTGATGAAGACGACAAGACGTTTGTGCGCCGCGGTCGACTTGGCAGTGGCCAGACGCTGTTTCGTGCGGGCGATGTCTTCCATGGCGTATATGCCGTCACCTCAGGTGCGATCAAGACTTACGCGTTGCTGGAGAAGGAAGATACCCAGGTCGTCGATTTTCACTTTCCGGGCGACACCGTCGGCCTGGAAGCGATCGACAGCGGGACCTACACCTATACCGCGCGCGCATTGACCGAGACGCTGGTGTGCCGTGTCGATGTGGACAACCCGCACCTGCCCGGTGAACGCCAGGCAGGTGTGCAGCATGCGATGATCCGCGCATTGAGCGAACAACTGCGCCACGAACAGAGTCTGTCGATTCTGTTGCGCAAGCAGAATGCCGAGCAGCGCATCGTCACCTTTCTGCTGAGCCTGGCCGGTCCGTCAGCCTGGACACCGGCACGGGGCATCGATTTGCAGCTGCCGATGTCGCGCAAAGATATCGCCAATTATCTGGGTATCGCCGTCGAGACGCTGTGTCGTTTGTTCAAACGACTCCAGGATGACGGTTTGGTCGACAGCCAGGGCCGGCATGTGCGCTTGTTGGATGTCGCGACACTTTCCGAGCTGGCGCATCCTGTCGAACGTGCTGCCGTGCAAGCATGTACGGTGTGAGCAGCGCCGAGAGTGCGGCATTGATTCCGTCTGGCGCGCAGTGAAAGCCACATGAGCATCGTCATCATCAAAGGTGTGCACATGGGTTGTGCAGTGCTGAGTTTCAGCCTGTTCTTTGTGCGCGGCATCTGGATGCTGACGGCGCCGCAGCGGTTGCGGACGCTTTGGGTGCGGGTGTTGCCGCATGGCGTCGACACCGTGTTGTTGTTGAGCGCGGTCACGTTGGCATTGATGAGTCATCAGTATCCCGGTGTCGATTCCTGGCTGACGGCCAAGGTTGTGGCCCTGCTGGTGTATATCGGGCTCGGCCTGGTCGCATTCCGCTTCGGACGCAGCAAGCGAACACGGGGCATCGCCTGGGTGGCGGCGCTGCTGGTGTTTATGTACATCGTCGCTGTGGCGCGCAGCCGTACCGTGTGGCCGTTCTGAAACATACATGCACATGCTCGGATTGATGCCGGTCAATGAGTTCGCGGCGACCTGACCGTACAAAGAGCCTGACAATTTTCCAGAGGAATACCTTTTTGTCGACACGCATACCATGTCTTCGCCGGAGCGACGGGCAGCGGCTGTGTCTGCTGTGGTTCATGCTGATCTGGCAGATGATTTGGCAGATGCCGGTAATCGCCGCCGAGACTCCGGATAAAGTCGCCGAGATCGAGTCCTTGACGCTGCTGGTGCGGGAATTTTTCCCGCAGGTGGAATATTTCGGGCCGTTCGAAGGTGAGCCTCGTGTCGCGCCGGTGATAGCAAAAGACGCGATCATCGGCTATGTATACCTCACCGATCAGATCCTGCCGATCCCCGCCTATTCGGGTAAACCCATCAGTACGCTGGTCGCGTTGGATACGACGGCGACCATTGTCGGTGTGCGCATCGTGCATCACGAGGAACCGATTCTGCAGGCGGGGATTACCGAGGCGCAACTGGCCGCGTATGTGGAGCAATACCGCGGGCTCAGCGCCCGCGAGCGGATTAAAGTCGGTGGCGATGAGCGCGAGGGTTATGCCACGGTCGATGCCATCTCCGGCGCAACCATCACCGTGATGGTCATCAATCAAACCATCAGTAAAACTTTGCAGCACGTGGCCGCCGCGCGAGGACTTCTGGATGGCAGCGCGCAGACACAGAGCGTGATGATAACAGGCGATAGCTTGTCGATCTGGCGCATCGTCTGGCAGGAACGCCTATTCCGCATCGGTGTGCTAGTGGCGGCACTCATCGTGCTGACATTGATATTGCTGTTTCAGGACTGGCTGGCGCAACATCCAAAGTTGCTCATCTTTGTGCGTGACGGTTATCTACTGTTTACCGTCGTCTTCATCGGCTGGTACGCGCTGGCGCAGTTGTCGGTCATCAATGTGCTGACGTTCGTGCATGCCATGACGGACGACTTTCGCTGGGAAACTTTTCTTATCGATCCGTTGATGTTCATCCTGTGGGGGTTCGTCGCCATCACGCTGTTGTTGTGGGGTCGCGGCGTGTATTGCGGTTGGCTGTGTCCGTTCGGCGCCTTGCAGGAGCTAATCAATCAGACGGCGCGTAAATTCAATGTGCAACAATGGGAATTTCCGGAAGTCGTTCATGAGCGTTTGTGGGCGCTCAAATACGTCATCTTGCTGTTGCTGTTCGGTGTCTCGCTGCAATCGTTGGGTGCCGCAGAACGCTATGCGGAGGTAGAGCCGTTCAAGACGGCGATGACGCTGCGCTTCCAGCGTGAGTGGGGTTATCTGCTGTACGCCGCCGTGTTGCTGATGATCTCGGTCGTTAATCGTAAATTCTATTGCAAATACCTGTGCCCACTCGGCGCGGCGTTGGCGATTCCGGCCCGGCAGCGTTTATTCGACTGGTTGCGTCGACGCAAGGAGTGCGGCAAGCCGTGTCAGATCTGTGCCAACGAATGCGAAGTGCGCGCCATCAACGCGACCGGCGAGATCAACGCCAACGAATGCCATTATTGTCTAGACTGTCAGGTGACCTACTGGAACGACAAAAAATGTCCGCCGCTGACGCAGCGCCGCAAGCGCCGCGAGAAAGGTGTACGCGCACGCGAACTGGCCGAGGAAATGGTATTGAGTTTCCGTTCTCAGGAACAAATCCTGGGTCGCGATCTTGACAGCGAGGACGACGCAGGCGCCGAGGACGCATCAGCGCGCGGCGATACGACAAAGGATTGACCCGCAAAACCTTATATATTACCCCGTTGATCTACATCAAGGCGTACCCGGCAAGCAAAGGACTAAATACGCATCAGACTGAGCAGACTCACCAACTGGATAAGGAGCGATACCATGAAACATAGTATGACCCACGGCGCGCGGTTGTTGACGCTCGTCGCTGCAATGACCCTGACATTCGGTAGCATCAATGCGCAGGCCGCCGAAGGCGAACACCCGGGGACTTCGCCGGGCGAGATGCGTTACAAGGGCGCACCGGTACCGATCAAGCCGGGCGATGTGCAGGAAACGGTATCGCCGAATGCGCCAGCCGTGACTGAGGCAGAATTCGTGAAGGCTAAGCAGATCTATTTCGAGCGCTGCGCCGGCTGTCATGGTGTGTTGCGCAAGGGTGCGACCGGCAAGCCGTTGACCACCGACATCACGCAAGTGCGTGGCACCGAGTATCTGAAAGCATTCATTAGTTTCGGTTCGCCGGCGGGCATGCCCAACTGGGGAACCTCCGGTGCATTGACCGAAGCGGAAGTGGATCTGATGGCGCGCTTTCTTCAGCACGAGCCGCCGATCCCGCCGGAATACAGCCTGGCGGACATGAAGGCGAGCTGGAAGGTTCTGGTGCCACCCGACAAGCGTCCCAAGAAACAGGAGAACGATCTCAAGCTGAGCAATCTGTTCTCGGTGACACTGCGTGATGATGGCAAGATCGCGCTGATCGACGGCGACAGCAAGAAAATTATCTCCACCATCGAGACCGGGTACGCCGTGCACATTTCGCGCATGTCGGCCTCCGGTCGCTATCTGTTCGTGATCGGCCGCGATGCGCAGATCAATCTCATCGACTTGTGGATGAAAGAACCGGCCAACGTTGCGGTCATCAAGGTCGGTCTGGAGGCGCGTTCGGTCGAGACCTCCAAGTACAAGGGCTACGAAGACAAGTACGCGATCGCCGGTACCTACTGGCCGCCGCAGTTCGTGATCATGGACGGCGACACCCTGGAGCCGAAGAAGATCGTCTCCACCCGCGGCATGACGGTCGACACGCAGGAATACCATCCGGAACCGCGTGTGGCCGCCATTGTGTCCTCGCATGAGCATCCGGAGTTCATCATCAACGTCAAGGAGACCGGCAAGATCCTGCTGGCCAACTACGAGGATCTGGACAACATCAAGATCACCGAGATCGGCGCCGCACGCTTCCTGCACGACGGTGGCTGGGATTCGACCAAGCGGTATTACATGACCGCGGCCAATCAGTCCAACAAGATCGCCGTCGTCGATTCGAAAGAGGGCGAGCTGGAGGCTCTGGTCGATGTCGGCAAGATCCCGCATCCGGGACGTGGCGCCAACTTCAATGATCCCAAGTACGGTCCAGTCTGGGCGACCAGCGATCTGGGCGACGAGGGTATCGCGGTGATCGGCACCGATCCCGAAGATCACAAGGACAACGCCTGGAAGGTGGTGCGTAACCTCAAGGGTCAGGGTGGTGGTTCGTTGTTCATCAAGACCCATCCGAAGTCCACCAATCTGTATGTCGATACGGCACTGAATCCCGACGAGAAGATCAGTCAATCGGTTGCGGTGTTCGACATCAATAATCTGGACAAGGGCTTCGAGGTTCTGGACATCGCCGGCATGGCGGCCCTGGGCGAAGGACCGAAACGCGTCGTGCAGCCGGAATACAATGAGGCCGGCGACGAGGTGTGGTTCTCGGTGTGGAGTGGCAGTAACCAGGAATCGGCGATTGTCGTGATCGATGACAAGACCCGCAAGCTGAAGGCCGTTATCAAGGATAAGCGCTTGATCACGCCGACCGGTAAGTTCAACGTCAATAACACCATGCACGACGTCTATTAAGCGTGCGCGCATCCGGCGAAACAGGGAAAGACTTAAGTCTGTCCCTCTTCAACCGGAACATGTAATGTGGGCCGGGGACAGATTTTAAGTCTGTCCCCTCTCACCCAAGGGGGAATGATGCGCAATGAAGCCTGCGTATACCTGGTCGGCGCCGGCCCCGGCGATCCCGATCTGTTAACCCTCAAAGCCTATCGGTTGCTTCAAGAAGCCGATGTCGTTGTCTATGATCGCCTGGTGTCCCAGGCCATTCTCGATCTGATTCCCGCCGGTACCAGCCGTATTTTCGTCGGCAAGGCGGCCGGTAATCATCATCTCGGTCAAGTCTGAAATCAACGAACTGCTCGGCTAATCTTGCCCAGCGCTCGCGCAAGGTCGTGCGGCTCAAGGGCGGTGACCCGCTGATCTTCGGCCGTGGCAGTGAAGAGGCCTTGCACCTGACGCGACTCGGTGTGCGGTTTGAAATTATTCCGGGTATTACGGCGGCATCCGCCTGTACCACTTATGCGGGCATCCCGCTGACCCATCGCGGACTGGCCAGTAGCGTGCGTTTTGTCGCCGGTCATTGTCGTGGCGACAGCCCGCTGGATCTCAACTGGCGCAGCCTCGCCGACCCGGATACCACGCTGGTGATTTATATGGGTCTGGCAAATCTGCAGGAGATTCAGAACGGATTGATCACCGCCGGACTGGCGGCTACAACACCGGTTGCACTGATTGAAAAAGGCAGCACGCCGCAGCAACGTCGTCTGCTCACGCAACTGGATCAACTGGTCGCGACGGCGCAGGATGAACAGCTCATATCGCCGGCGCTGGTGGTGATCGGGCGCGTGGTCGCGCTGGCCGGCGAGATGGATTGGTTTACCATGATGGAGACGGAAGGCTATGCCGAATGCAGTGCGCAGGCATAGTCTGCAGTTCGCAGTAGCTAGTCTGTTTTTGATCGGCGCAGCAGCGGCGCTAGCTGATGACCCATCGATTGATTCCAGGCGCCAAGCGGAACTGCAATACCTGCTCGCGCAGGATTGCGGCTCCTGTCACGGCATGACCCGCAAGGGCGGACTCGGTCCGGCCCTGCTGCCGAATAATCTCGAAGGTAAGCCGGATGCGTTGCTGGTCGCAACCATTCTCGACGGCCGCACCGGCACCGCGATGCCACCTTGGCGCGGTCTACTCACCGAAGCCGAAGCCGTGTGGCTGGTGCAACAACTGCGGCAGGGTGTGGAGTAGTAGCGCATGTACTGTGAACCGCCAAGATGCCAAGAAGGTCTAGGAACCGCCAAGGCGCCAAGACGCCAAGATTGTTTTTGTAATAAAAATGTTTTCTTGGCGTCTTGGCGCCTTGGCGGTTCAATAAAGTCTTTCCTGACGGCCTTTGCGTCTTGGCGGTTCATAGTATTGTTCATGGTCGCCGCGCTCACCGCCTGCGCCACCACGCCACTGCGCGGGACCGGCGATCTCGGTGTGGTCATCGAACGCGCCAGCGGCAGTGTGTTGATCGTCGACACCACACACATGAGCACGCTCGCCCGTGTCGAGGGGCTGGGCGATCTCTCGCATGCCTCGTTGGTTTACTCGCGCGACGAACGCTATGCCTACGTCTTCGGTCGCGACGGCGGCCTGACCAAGATCGATATCCTCACCGCACGCATCGTCAAGCGCATCCTTCAGTCCGGCAACAGCATCGGTGGTGCCATTTCGCAGGATGGCAAGCTCATCGCGGTATCCAACTACGAACCCGGCGGCGTGAAGGTATTCTCCGCCGACACGTTGGAACAGATCGCCGATATTCCCACCGGCGTGAAAGTGGTCGGTATCGCCGATGCGCCCGGTCAGCGTTTCGTCTTCAGCCTGTTCGAATCCGGCGCGATCTGGGTTGCGGACTTCAGTGCGGGTACGACACCCAAGGTTACCAAGTACGATAACATCGGCCGTGAGCCTTACGACGGGTTGGTCATCAATCAAGGCCGCCATTATCTGGCCGGGTTGTTCGGCGAGAACGGCTTGGCCGAACTCGATCTGTGGCACCCCGAAGCCGGCGTGCGCCGCGTGCTGCCGGACTATGGCAAGGGCGAACAAAAATTACCGGTGTTCAAGATGCCGCATCTGCAAGGCTGGGCGCTGGCCGGCGCGTACCTGTTCGTTCCCGCCGTGGGCTTGCATGAGGTGTTGGTGATCGAGACCGGCACCTGGAAACAGGTCGCGCGCATTCCTGTGCACAGTCAGCCGGTGTTCGTGATCGGCCGACCCGACGCGCGGCAGGTGTGGGTGAATTTCGCCCATCCCGACAACGACACCGTGCAAGTGATCGATGTCGATACGCTCAAGCTGGTCGAGACGCTCAAGCCCGGCAAGGCGGTGCTGCATCTGGAGTTCACCCCGCGCGGCGAGGCGGTGTGGATTTCGATCCGCGATGAAGACCGCATCGACATCTTCGACACGGCGACATTCAAACGCATCGCTACACTGCCGGCGGAAAAACCCAGCGGTATTTTCTTCACTCACCGCGCGCACAAAATCGGTTTATAGAGACGCCCATGGATCACCGTGCCGACCTCACCGACCTCGAACGCCGCCTGCTGGATACTTATCAGCAGGGTTTGCCGCTGTCGAGCACGCCCTATGCAGACATGGCGCAGGCGCTGTGTGTAAACGAGGCCGACGTGCTGACGGCGCTGACGCATTTGCAGAATCTGGGTGTACTCAGTCGCGTCGGCCCGGTGTTCCGCACCCATGCGATAGGCGCCTCGACCTTGGCGGCCATGGCTGTCCCGGAAGATCGACTCGAGGCGGTCGCCGCGATCGTCAATAGCTTCGCCGCGGTCAACCACAACTACGAGCGTGAGCACCGCTTCAATCTCTGGTTTGTCGCCACCGCCGCCAGTGATGCCGAGTTGACCGAGGTGCTGGAAGGTATCGAGCAATTGACTAATATCAAGGTGATGCCTCTGCCGATGCTGGAGGATTACCACATCGATCTGGGATTCACTCTGCAATGGACATGAAAACGGCACAAACAGGTTTCAGTCGCAGCGAGGCGCGTGTCGCACTCGGCGAGATTGATCTGGCCGTGATCGGCGCCGTTCAGGGCGGTCTGCCGTTGGTGTCGCGTCCCTATGCCGTCTTGGCCGAACAATTGGGTATGGACGAGGCGCTGTTGCTCGAGCGCCTGGCGCATCTACAGGAGACCGGCGTCATCAAACGCATGGGCCTGGTCGTGCGTCATCGTGAACTCGGCTACGGCGCCAACGCCATGGTGGTGTGGGATGTGCCCGACGCTGAAGTGGCCGAACTGGGTCGCTGCCTGAGTCGCTTCGATTTCGTGACGCTCTGTTATCGCCGCCCGCGTCAGGGCAGCGACTGGCCTTACAACCTGTTCTGCATGATCCACGGCCAGGATCACGAAGCCGTGCGCAGCAAAGTACGCCAAGTGGTGCAATGCTGCGGTCTCGAAGATATCCCGCATCAACTGTTGTTCAGCCGCCGCCGCTTCAAACAGCGCGGTGCGCACTATCGCAATGCGGCCGCCCGCGAACCGGTGAGCGCATGAGCGCGCAGGCGTCCCGTCGTGACAGCGAAGCCGTTGCACTCGATGCGCTCGACAAGTGCATCATCAACCGCTTGCAGGAGGGCTTCCCGATCAGCGATTGCCCCTATGCCGAGGTCGCCGCAGAACTCGGCACCGACGAGGCAACCCTGATGGCACGCATCGATACGCTGCTCGACACCGGCGTACTGACGCGCTTTGGCCCCTTGTACCACGCCGAACAGTTGGGCGGTGGGCTCACGCTGGCGGCACTTTCAGTCATGCCCGAAGATTTCGAGCGCGTCGCCGCACAGGTCAATGCCTTCCCCGAGGTTGCGCATAATTACGCGCGCGACCATGAACTGAACATGTGGTTCGTGCTCGCCACCGAAACGCCGGAAGGAATTCAGAAAACCCTGCAGTCGATTGAACAGACCACCGGCTATCACGTCTACAACATGCCCAAGAAGGAGGAATTCTTCGTGGGCCTGAAATTCAAGGTCTGAACCGATGGCCGCCGTACTCGAGCCGCTCAGCGCAATCATCGATGCCACCGATCGGCGCATTATCCTCGCCACGCAGGCCGGACTGCCGCGGGTGCCGCGACCGTATCAACACCTCGCCGAAACACTCGGCCTCAGCGCCGATGACGTGATGGCACGCCTGCAGCGTATGCAGCACGAGGGCATCATTCGTCGTATCGGTGCCGTGCCCAATCACTACAAGCTCGGTTTCAAGGGCAATGGCATGTCCGTCTGGGATGTGCCCGACGCCGCCGTGCGCGAACTCGGCCAGCGCATCGGCGCGCTGGACGATGTCACGCATTGCTATCACCGCCCGCGTCATCTGCCGCATTGGCCGTACAACCTGTTTGCCATGGTGCACGGCCGCGACCGCGCCGAGGTGCAAATGAAGGTTGCACGCATCGCCGACCTGCTTGGCGACGCCGTGCGCAGTCACGATGTGCTGTTCAGCACGCGGATCCTGAAGAAGACCGGTCTGCGATTGTTGGCGGAGTGAGCATTTGCGCTATGAACCGCCGAGATGCCAAGAATACGGAGAAGACAATTTTGAACCGCCAAGGCGCCAAGGCGCCAAGAAAACCTTGTTAAGGGTTTTGGTTGGACTCGTTGTTGCTGTGAAGTAGCCAAGCCATATGTTCGCAGCTCAAACCATGTCAACCACATTAAGCATTCTTGGCGTCTTGGCGCCTTGGCGGTTCAAAAACTTCTTTCTTGGCGCGCTTGGCGTCTTGGCGGTTCAATATTCATAAAGTTTAAAGAGGTAGCCATGTTCAGGATCACACAATACCTGCAGGCGCTGGCCAACGATACGCCGCTCGGTCCGAAGCGCACGCCGTCGGGGCCGGTGGTGATCTGGAATCTGATTCGGCGCTGCAATCTCGCCTGCAAACATTGTTATTCGATTTCCGCCGATCATAATTTCCCCGGCGAACTGACTACCGACGAAATCTACGCGGTGATGGACGATCTCAAGGCCTTCGGTGTGCCGGTGTTGATTCTATCCGGCGGCGAGCCGCTGCTGCGCCCGGATATCTATGACATCTCGAAACGCGCCAAGGCCATGGGTTTCTATGTCGGCTTGTCGACCAATGGCACGCTGATCGACGAGAGTAATATCGCGGACATCACCGCCGTCGGTTACGACTATGTCGGCATCAGCATCGACGGCCTGCGCGAGACGCATGACACCTTCCGTCGTCTCGACGGCGCCTTCGACGCCTCAATGCACGGCATTCGTTTATGCCAGCAGCACGGCATAAAAGTCGGCCTGCGCTTCACACTGACCCAGGACAACGCCGCGGAACTGCCGGCGATGCTGGATCTCATGGATGAAATGGATATCGACAAGTTCTATCTCTCGCATCTGAACTATGCCGGGCGCGGCAACCGCAACCGCAAAGACGATGTCGTGCATCAACTGACCCGCAACGCCATGGACTTGCTGTTCGATCGTTGCTGGGCCGGTATTCAGGAAGGCAAGTCGCGCGAGTTCGTCACCGGTAACAACGATGCCGACGGCGTCTATCTGTTGTTCTGGGTGCAAAAACATTTCCCGGATAAAGTCGCGGCGATGCGCGCGCGCCTGGCGCAATGGGGCGGCAATGCCTCGGGATTGTGGATCTCCAACATCGACAACCTCGGCAACGTGCATCCCGACACCTTCTGGTGGGACTACACGCTCGGCAATGTGCGCGAGCGGCCGTTCTCGCAGATTTGGCCGGACACCTCCGATCCGCTCATGGCCGGTTTCAAACAACAGCCGCGTCCGGTGAAAGGCCGCTGCGGCGAATGTCAGTATCTGGATATCTGCGGCGGCAACACCCGCGTGCGCGCCTGGTCACTCACCGGCGATCCCTGGCAGGAAGATCCCGCCTGTTATCTCAGCGACGAAGAAATCGGTGCGACCGGCGAGCATGAACGCCTGCAGGTCACACCGTATCGACGCACGATCCGCATCAAACAGGCCTGACAATAATTATGAACCGCCAAGACGCTATGGTCGCCAAGCAAAATCGATTTGAACCGCCAAGACGCCAAGACGCCAAGAACGGCTTGATGGAACCGCCAAGGCGCCAAGGCGCCAAGTTTTTTTTACTCAATAAAGATTTTCTTGGCGTCTTGGCGCCTTGGCGGTTAGCAAACTCTTTTCTCGGTATCCTCAGCGTCTTGGCGGTTCATGGCGCCGTTGCAGCGCCCGATGTGCCGCAGCTCTATCAGCAACATTGTGCCGAGTGTCACGGTCCGGCGCGGTTGGGTGCGATGGGCCCGGCGTTGTTGCCGGATAATCTCGGTCGTTTGAAGGAGGGCGAGGCGGCGGCGGTCATAGCCAATGGCCGCGCGGCGACGCAGATGCCGGCGTTTGCCGCCAAGCTCAAGCCGGACGACATCGCCGCGCTCGCTAAGTATGTGTTCACGGAACCGGCTGTCGCGCCGCAATGGACGCTGAACGACATCAACGCGACGCATGTGATCCCGCATCCATTCGGCAGCTTGCCGGACACGCCCGCGTTCAAGGCCGACATGATGAACCTGTTCATCGTCGTCGAGGTGGGCGACCATCATGCAACGGTCTTGGACGGTGACAGCTTCGAACCGATACATCGCTTTCAGACGCGCTTCGCCTTACATGGCGGGCCGAAGTATTCACCGAGCGGTCGCTATGTCTATTTCGCCTCGCGCGACGGTTGGGTCAGCAAGTTCGATATCTACAATCTGAAGACCGTCGCCGAGATTCGCGCCGGCATCAACACGCGCAATCTCGCCGTGTCACACGACGGTCGCTATGTGATGGTCGGTAACTATCTGCCGAATACACTGGTACTGTTGGATGCGCGAAACCTCGATCCGATCCGAGTGATTCCGGTTAAAGACGACCACGGGAAAAGCTCGCGCGTCAGCGCTGTCTATACTGCGCCGCCGCGTTCCAGCTTCGTTGTCGCGCTGAAGGATCTGCCCGAGGTGTGGGAGATCAATTATTCGGATAATCCCGAGCCGGTGTTCCGCGGCATGGTGCACGACTATCAATACATGGAAGGGCTCGCCGAGAAGGGCTTGTTCCCGGTGCGGCACATCAAACTGGACGATTACCTCGATGACTTTTTCTTCGACCCCAGCTACACACACCTGATCGGCGCAGCGCGCGACGGCAAGAAAGGCCAGGTGGTCAACATGACCGTGGGCCGCAAAATCGCCGATCTTGAACTCGACGGCATGCCGCATCTCGGTTCCGGCATCACCTTCGACTATAAGGACCGCCGCGTGCTCGCAACGCCGCATCTGAAAAAGGCCGAAGTGAGCGTGATCGATCTGACGACGTGGAAGACCGTCAAGCGCATCCAGACCGAAGGGCCGGGTTTTTTCATGCGCAGCCACGAGAATTCACCGTATGCCTGGGTGGACGTATTCTTCGGTCCGAACAAAGACGCCGTACATGTGATCGACAAGCGCACACTGGAGATCGTCAAGACCCTGCGTCCCGCGCCCGGCAAGACCGCCGCTCATGTCGAGTTCACTAAGGATGGCAAATACGCGCTGCTGAGCATCTGGGACATGGACGGCGCCGTGATCGTCTACGACGCCAACACGCTGGAAGAGATCAAACGTATCCCGATGAAGAAACCCTCCGGCAAATACAACGTCTGGAACAAGACGCGGTATTCGGAGGGGACGAGTCATTAAGCGAGCGAACCAGTCTCGATAAGTGTAAGTGGCTCGCTCAGCGTAGCGCTTGAAAAAAATCGACAACCCAACCGCCAGACCGCGTTAGTGCTTCTTTTCTACATCGATGTAAGGACGCGGGCTGTGGCATATAACGCAGCTTGTGTGTGATACCTCGCGCTTCTACGGGCGCGGATATAAAAAATACGTCAGCATTCAGCCAGATAAATATTGGCATGCTATCTGCTGATAGCCCGGAGATGAATTCCGGCATCCTCAAGGCGCCCAACGCGATCCCGTTCGCCGGCATGGACAGTAATGGTCCCTGGGCGGGGCGCGTCAGCATATTTATCGTCGTGCTCTGCCTGCATGCCGGATTCGTCGTCTGGATTCTTCATGTGCGGCAAGACCTGCCAGCGGTACTCGAGCCTAACCGGGTCTACGTGCGTTTGGTCGAAGTCGCGGTACCCGCACCCCCCGTCGTCGTTCCCGAGGCTATGCCCGAACCTGTGCAGGCGCCGCCGAAGCTGGCACCCCCGGCAGTCCGTGCGCCGGTGCCGCGCAAGCCAGCCGCGCGCGCGACCGTCCGGAAAGTTGAACCGCAGCCACCGCTACAGATCGCGCCGCCGCAAGCGCAGGTTGCTGAAGCTCGCACGCATGCGCCGCGTGCTGTCCCGGCCGTGACCGAGGCGCGTTTCGATGCTGATTATCTGAACAATCCCCCGCCGGTCTATCCCGCCATGTCCCAGCGCAAGGGTGAGCAGGGCAAGGTGCTGCTGTTGGTGCAAGTCAGCGCGCAGGGCACGGCGGAGCGGGTCGAGATCCGTGCAAGCAGCGGTCACCTGCTCTTGGATAGCGCCGCGCTGGAGGCGGTGAAACGGTGGCGCTTCGTGCCGGCGCGGCATGGAGACAGGGCCGTCGCCGCAAGCGTGGTGGTGCCGATCGTGTTTCGGCTCGGCGGTAAATAGAATTTTTTCCACAGACAAACCAAACCCAATAAAGGTAACGCCATGAAACAGGAAACAGGAAGAGGGCTATCCATGAGGATGCACCAGCTCGAGATGAAACCACTCTGCGCGGCGCTTTTCACAGCCATGGCTGTGCTGCCGGTGGCGGCATTTGCCGATACGCCGTCGTTGTCGGAAGTTGTCGTGAGCGCGCCCAAGATCGAAGACTCACTGGGCGCATCCTCGGTCGCCGAGGAAACTCTGGATTCCCTGAGCGCATCTACCAGCGATACCGCTGGACTGTTGCGCGCTGTTCCGGGCGTGAGCCTTTACGGTGCGGGCGGCGTATCCAGTCTGCCGGCAATCCACGGCCTGGCCGATGACCGCCTGCGCATCAAGGTCGACGGCATGGATCTGATTTCCGCCTGCGGCAACCACATGAACCCACCGCTCTCGTACATTGATCCGTCCAATGTGGGAAGCAGCCAGGTATTCGCCGGCATCGTCCCGGTGAGCGTCGGCGGCGACAGCATCGGCGGTACCATTGTGGTCGACTCGCCGGATCCGGTATTCGCCGAAGCCCGGACAGGGCACGCTGACCACCGGTGAGGCCGGCGCCTTTTATCGCAGCAATGGCGATGCCTTTGGCGGCAATGTCTCGGCAACCATCGCCAGCGACAAACTGAGCGTGACGTACGCGGGTTCCACTGCGGAAGCCGACAACTACACGGCCGGGGGCGATTTCAAGCCGGCCGGGCCGGCGGCCGCGGGCCGGGGCTGGCTGGATGCCGACGAGGTCGGCTCATCCAGTTATAAATCGAGGAATCAGTCCCTGGCATTCGCCCTGCGCAATGAAAATCATCTGGTCGAGCTGACACTGGGCTGGCAGGACATCCCCTATCAGGGTTGGCCGAACCAGCGCATGGACATGACCGGCAACGACAGCGATCAGATCAATCTGCGCTACGAGGGGCAATATGACTGGGGCGACCTGGAAGCGCGTGCCTATAACGAAAAGACGCGGCACAAAATGCAGTTCGGCGACGACAAGCTTTACTGGTACGGCTCCAATACCGGCATGCCGACCGCCGATGGCGTACCCTGTGTTCCCAGTCCTGGCATGATGGGCTGTGCGGCCGGCATGCCGATGGATACCGACGGTGAAAACACCGGCGTGGTCGTCAAGGGTGATATCGAGCTGTCGTCCCGCGATCTGCTCCGGGTGGGTGGTGAAGTGCAGCAGTACCGCCTGGATGACTGGTGGGATCCGTCCGGCAAGGGGATGTGGCCCGATACGTTCTGGAATATCCGCGATGGCGAACGTGATCGTCTCGCCGTGTTCGCCGAATGGGAAGCGCAGTGGAATCCGCAATGGCTCACGCAGTTCGGACTGCGCCACGAAACGGTGGATATGAACACCGGTGACGTGCAAGGCTACAGCCCGACGTACAGCACCGCCGACGCGGCTGCCTTCAATGCCGCCGACCGCGACATCACCGACCACAACCTGGATGCGACCGCACTGGCCCGCTTCACGCCATCGGCCATGCAGACCGTACGAGTTCGGCTATTCCCAGAAGACGCGCTCGCCCAACTTGTATGAGCGCTACACATGGTCGACCCACGGCATGTCGATGCGCATGATCAATTGGGCCGGCGACGGCAACGGCTATGTCGGCAACCTCGATCTGGACCCCGAAACCGCGCATACCCTGAGCGCCACGGCCGACTGGCATGACGCCGATCAGAATCAATGGGGGCTCAAGGTCACGCCGTACTTCACGCATGTCGATGATTACATCGACGCCGCGCGCTGCTCCGGCGCTTCGCCTATGGACATGACCGCAGTTTGCACCGCCAACAATCTAGTGGTGGAGGACGCGTTCGTCTATCTCCGCTTCGTCAACCAGGAGGCGCGTCTCTACGGGCTCGACGTCTCCGGGTTCATGCCGCTGGCGAAGGCCGAAGGCTTTGGCGAGTTCACGCTGAACGGCATGTTGAACTATGTCCATGGCGAGAACCGCACGACCGACGACAACCTCTACAACATGATGCCGCTCAACACCACGGTGGCAGTCGTCCAGAATCTCGGCGGCTGGACCGGCGCTGTCGAGTGGCAGTGGGTCGATGAAAAGGATCGGCTGTCCTGGGAGCGCAACGAGCAAGGCACCGACAGCTACAACCTCTTCAACTTACGCGGCAGCTACGATTGGAAGCAGGTTCGGCTCGACGTCGGTGTCGACAACCTGGCCGACAAGCTCTACGACCACCCGCTGGGCGGCGCCTACCTCGGACAGGGCAAGACCATGTCGGGAACCGATGTTGCTTGGGGCACGACTGTCCCCGGCATGGGGCGTTCGTTCTACACGGCTGTGACCGTGAAGTTCTGAGTGGCGTGCTGAGGCTGCGAGACTTGCGAACGGCAGGCGCGAGGTGAACATCGCCTCGTGTCTGCCACCTTAGAGTCGGAAGAGGACAAGCCATGAACGAGAAACTCGGTTTCGAACATTTCTGGGCGCATGGCGACACCGTCATCCACGGGGTCGCATTGACGCTGTTGCTGATGTCGGTGTTGAGCTGGTACATCATCGTCGGCAAGACGATTGCACAACTGCGGTTCCAGCGCACGATCCGGCGCTCGCTGAACGGTTTCTGGCAGGCCGAGTCGCGGGCCGCAGCGATCGAGTCGATCCGTGCGGAGGATACAACCGGCGTCTTCTCCCAAGTGGCGATCGATGCGGTCCTCGCCACGCAGGCCTGGGAAGAGAAGTCCGCGGGCGGTATCGGCGCGGGCGTGGATGCCAGCGAATTTATCGGGCGCACGCTGCAACAGTCCATCGTTTATGCGCAGGCGCGCGTGGAACGTGGACTGACCATGCTCGCCTCGGTGGGCTCTACCGCGCCCTTCGTCGGCCTGTTCGGAACGGTGTGGGGCATCTATCACGCGCTGATCGCACTGTCGGGTTCCACGCAGGTGGTGCTCGACAAGGTCGCGGGACCGGTGGGCGAGGCGCTGATCATGACGGCGGCGGGCCTGTTCGTGGCGCTTCCCGCGGTGCTTGCCTACAACGCCTTTACCCGCGCCAACCGCTTGGTGCTGGCGCAACTGGACGGTTTCGCCAATGGGCTGCATGCCTATCTGGTTGCCGGCGTGCGCTTGGACGCGCACGCGAAGGCCGCGAACGTCACTGCGCTGCGTGCCAAGCAGACGCGCTGAGGATACAACGATGGCATTCAGCTACAACGGCAACCCAGTGGGCAACAGCCAGCCGATGGCGGAGATCAACGTCATTCCGCTGGTGGATATCATGCTGGTCCTGCTGGTGGTCTTCATCATCACCGCGCCGCTGTTTCACCAGGCCGTATCCATCGATCTGCCCAAGGTCGATGCGACCCGGATGGATGAGGAACCCAAAGCGATTCAGGTTGCGCTGGATGCGCAAGGAAAACTGCTCATGGATGGCGATGCTGTCGAACTGTCGGAACTTGCGGCACGGCTGGCAGTGGTGGCCCAAGCCAGCATAACCGAACCGGAAATACACCTGCGGGCAGATCGCGCCACGCGCTACGAGCGCGTGACGGAGGTGATGGCGCTGGCACAGACTGCCGGTATCAGCCGTATCGCGTTTGTGACCGATCGCCCCGAGACTGGAGAGGCGACGTTACAGCAACCCTAAGCCGCTGCCATCGCGAGCAGTTTACTACTCGATCGCGTATTTCTTCAGCCGATAGAGAAAGGTGTCGCGCGTCAGTCCGAGCAGACGCGCGGCACGCGAGCGGTTGCCGTCGGTTTGCACCAGCGCCTGACGGATCAGCGTGACTTCGACTTCATCGAGACGCACGCCTTCCGGTGGCAGATTGAAACCGCTGCCTTGGGTATTGCGCGGCAGCGGCTGACGAATTTCCTGCGGTAGATTCTCGGGTTGAATTTCGCGTCCGCCGCACAGAATCACCACGCGCTCGCACAGATTGCGCAGCTCGCGCACATTGCCCGGCCAGGCGTAGGCTTGCAGATGCTGCAAGGTCTGCGTGCTGTAGCGTGGCATGTCGAGCGCGTAGCGTTCAGCGACCTGCGCGGTGTAGTGGTGCAGCAGTTCATGGATGTCCGAGGCGCGTTCGCGCAACGGCGGCAGCTGCAACGGCACGACATTCAGTCGATAAAACAAATCTTCACGGAAACGTCCGGCGGCAACCTCGGCGGCGAGGTCGCGATTGGTGGCGGCGATGACGCGCACATCCAAGCGGTGACAGGCGGCGTGTCCCACCGATTGGCATTCGCCGGATTCCAGAAAGCGCAGCAGCTTGGCCTGAATGGCCAACGGCAGTTCGCCGATCTCATCGAGGAACAGCGTGCCGCCATGGGCCTGCGGGATGAAGCCGGGCTGATCGCTGATCGCGCCGGTGAAGGCGCCTTTGCGATGACCATACAACAGCGATTCGGCCAGATTCTCCGGCAGCGCGGCGCAGTTGACCGTGATCATCGGATTGTCGCGACGCCGACTCTCGAGATGCACGTTCGTCGCGAGCAGCTCCTTGCCGGTGCCGCTTTCGCCCTGAATCAGCACGGGCGCATCGGTCATCGCCACCAGGCGCGCGGCGCGCAACACGGCGGTGAGTTCCGGCGAACTGCCGATCAGCGTAGAACCGTTATTGTGTGTCATGGCGATCACCTGCGTGTCGAAAGGCTTGGCTCAGTTCCGCATAATATCAATGATGCGCGTGCGGATGTAATTGATGTGAGTCATTTGGCAGCCGCAGCCTCGGCCCCGGCCTTGACCCGCAGGCACATGCCCCGCATGATCGGGCGCGAACCAGAGACTGGCCAGACCAAACACAATCAGACTCACGCCGATCACCGCGCGCGCCTTGGGCTGGCGCATCAGCCGCGTCACCCAGCCGGTGAGCAGGCCGGTGGTCAGCACCGCCGGCAAGGTGCCGCGACCGAACGCCACCATATATAGGGCGCCGCGCCCGGCGCTGCCCGACGAGGCCGACCACAACAGCGTCGAATACACCAAACCGCAGGGCAACCAGCCCCACACCAGACCGAAGCCCAAGGCCTGCGGCAGCGAACGCACCGGCAACAGCCGTTGGCCGAGCGGTTCGAGGCGTTTCCACAAGGGCACGCCGAGGCGTTCCAACTGGGCGAATTTGGGAAACCAACCGGCCAGGTACAGGCCCATGCCGATCAGCAACAGCGCCGCCAACCCGCGCAACAGCGCATGGCCGTATTCGGGGCTGAGCGTGCCGAACACCTGGCCGCCCAACCCGCCCATCAGCGCGCCGGCCAAGCCATAACTGGTGATGCGCCCAAGGCTATAGGTCAGGGTGTAGATCAGCAGATGCGCCCGCCGCGCCCGCACCGTCGGCGGCAGACTCAGGCTCAGCGCCCCGATAATCCCGCCGCACATGCCCACGCAATGCAGCCCGCTGGCGAGGCCGATCAGAAAGGGTGCAAGCAGGAGCAGGTCCAAAGGGCGGATTCCGGGAGTCATGAAAGGTGGGTGAATCGGGCAATGGTACGTCAGCCAGGGCCAATCTCGAACCAAAAAATGTCCCCAACCCGACCCCGTAGGAGCGGCCTGAAGGTGAGGCGCTTGCGCCGAGAGACTGCCCTGGGGCACTGGCCGCGGTGGCGATGCAGCCTTTCGAGGCCAGCGGCCGCTCCTACCAAAGCCAATATTTATCTGATCTTAAAACAATCAGTATAAAAATCATAACTGGGGAAATCTCCCTAACCAGCCTTTTATAAAAACTTAGAGTAGTCTATAAATATCTCGAACTATTTGGGTATTCCGAAGGAGACAGCCGCATGTCGACGCCGATCCCCGTTCCCCGTCCCGCCCCGGGTTCCGCCAAGATCCCGCTCCGCGAACGCAAGTACTACCAGACCCGCATCCGCCTCGCCCGCGCCCTGCGCGAACAGCTCGAACAGGTGTCCCTCGACGACCTGATGGTGCGCGACCTCTGCGACCGGGTCGAAGTGTCCGAGGCGACCTTCTTCAATTACTTCCCCAAGAAGTCCGACCTGCTCGCCTACCTCAGCCAACTCTGGTCGGTGGAACTGGCCTGGCACGGCCAACAGGCCCTGGCCGCCCCAAGCGCAACTGGCGACAGCAGCGGACTCGGTGTCGTGGCCGCCGTGTTCGACCGCGCCGCGCAACAATTCCAAACCGCCCCCGGTGCCGCCGGCGAACTCATCGCCTGGCAGGCCCGCACCCGCCAACGCCAAGCCCCCGCACCGCTCGAAGTCGACGAACGCCGCCTCGCCTTCCCCGACCAACCCGGCATCGAAGCCATGCCCGATCAAAGTCTGGAGCAAGTGCTCGCCACTGCACTGCAACGCGCCATCGACCAAGGCGAACTGCCGCGCAACGCACACCTGCCAACCACCATGGTCGCGCTGGTGTCGATCTTCTACGGTGTTCCGCTCGCTTTGCGTTTGAGCAATCCCGCGGGCATCGGCGCGATGTATCGTCAGCAGCTGATGATTCTTTGGACGGGGTTGAGGCAGGTGGCGGGGGTGCGGGGGTAACAGCGAGGCAGTGGAGATTCGATTGATTCGACGCACGGCCGTGAGAGCCGAGTTTTGTGGTCGATGGGAATGAAAGAAAACTGCGCGACCAATAAATATCGAAAGAAGCCCAATAAAAATGATTAAATGTCTGAAATGAAAACAGCTGAAAAATTATTAGGTCCCAAAAGCGCCTTTGCAAAGGAGGCTTTTGGGAACTCTAACTTTAGTTAGAACTCCTTATGCGAAAAGTCATAATCATAGCAAGCGCGATAACCGTAATTACCGTCGTTGCATCTATTTGGCATTGTCTCTGATCCAGTATTTGGTTATCTCTACTAGTAAACGCGATGGCTTTAGAGTGATTCGCTGCAATGATCCAGAAGAATTTAAAGAAAGTATCTGTGTCACTCGCCTTTGTAAGAATGAGTTAGTGTCTACCGGGCATATTGCGGCCAGTGAGGATGCTTTAAAAATCGTGGTTACAGCTCATGATGATAAAGCGCTAATCCAAGTAGAGGGTATTTTAAGGAACGACGATGCGGCATCTGGAGATTCTGGTAATGTTTTTCGTTGTTTGGTTATTGGTGGCGCAGTAAATAAGATCGAGGTAGTAACCGAGGCGGAGCGAATCAAAAGAAGGGCGGCAGGGACATGGGAGTTCTAACTATGCGCCCAAGTACGCCCGCTTCGCGGGCTGGGACGCTTCGCCGCAACGCGGCTCGCGCGTCTGGGCTCAGTCGTTAGAGGCACAAAACACAAATGCCAAAGCCGCTGAAAATACTTTGGGGTGTGGTGGGTGCTTTGCTGCTCGCGTTTGGCATCAAGGTGATCCTTGCCAAGAAAATGCAGGAGGAGGGCAGCCTATGGAGAGGGGCTGGATGGGAACTCGAGTGGCGAACCAGCCATAGCCATGGGCGCTATGTTTGCTGCGCTAGGTGCCTATGTGATTTTCCTGGTTCTTAAGAATAAGTAATGGGGAAGAGTTTAATGCCTCTAACAACACGCCCAAGTTCGCCCGCTGCGCGGGCTGCGACGCTTCGCACGCGATCGGCTCGCCGCCTTGGCTCAGACCGTTAGGGCGCTCCTGGTCTCACATGCGCGAACTCACTGGCACCGAAAATTCTGCTCTTCACCACGAACTGGAGACGAAGGCAGCGACGCTCTTGGGAAGGATTCTGTTTGGGTTCTCGCGACTAGAGATGGAACTCGGCCTGTGCGTCGCCTGGGTTGGCCGCGGCGCCCGACTTGAGCAACTCACCAGAGAGCATGAAGAATCCGGCTTCAGTGTTCGTTTGAACTTCCTGCTAAAGTCGGTCGGTGATCTTCTACCCGAAGGATCAGAAGCACACCTTGCCTACCTATCGTGGATCGACCAAGCCGACACAGTGCGCCAAGTGCGCAATGAGCTCATTCATGGCCGTTGGGGCGTAGAGCCAATCGAAGAGCGCGTTGTCAATGTCATCGGACTCCCGACTTCCCAGAAGCAACGCTCGGTCAGCTACTCCATGGACCAACTGCAAGAGGTTCTCGAGGAGCTTGACTCACTGCTTGCCGGCCTGCGCATCTTGCGGAAGAAGTGGCCGCTTTGAGAGAGCGCCCCAACCCTTCGCTGGAGCCAACTCGCACCGGCATGGCACTTGGCCCGCGAGGCGCTCACTGTCATCATCTGCCTCGCGGGCCAAGCGCCACACCGGCGCTCGCGGCTCAGCTCAAACGTTAGAACGCATGGCCTTCTTAATCATATTGCTGGTCTCCTTTGCTCTAGCTCTTGTGCTTCAGCGCAAAGGCAAACGCTTGGGGTATGCGGTTTTGGCGCCTGTTGCCTGTTTTATCGTATTTGTGCTGTTTGATGCTTACGTCTTGCCTTACCGTGGCGGTGGTGTCTCAATGTGGCCCATTGCAATTTTGTTTGGTTCGCCTGTCGCGCTCGCCGGTGGCTTGCTCGGCTTTGTCTTCGGTCGTCGGTTTGGAAAACCGGGGAAGGGTGCAGAAAATGCGTTCTAACTATTCAGCCCGGTTCAACGCGCTGACGCGCGCGGCTGGCTTCAAACGTTAGCCATATCAATGCTCAAGCTAGGACACTTTTCAGATTTCAAAGGAACCGATGCGGTGTTGCTCGAAGGAACGGCAGACGACATCGATCAGCTCCGTTCGCGGCTTGCTGAGTTTGTGGCCTCTGGAATGTCTGAGTTGGCGATACACGATTTTGCTTCTGTCTCAGCCGGGCATCCCGCCAGGCTGGTGGCGGTGCGAGATGGGGAGGCCTCTGTTGCGGGCTTTCGGTGGGCGTGTGTTTCGGCCGGGTTTGAAGACATTGAAGGTAAGCTTCGTGCCTTGGTCGTGGCTCGACGCGGCCACCAGTATTTCGCGCTTGCGGGCTCATCGGTGCGGCTTCTCGTTTCCGCTGGGGAGTACGGCGATGAATGGTGGAAGAACAATGACTAACAAGGCGGTCGAGTTCGCTCCGGCCTTCAGCCTCCGCCGGACGCGCGTACCGCGCGCCGCTCACCTTTGTAGTTAGGCGGCCCAAATGCGTATCGACAATCAGGAGCGCAATTAACAATGCTTGAGACCAAAACATGTAGATGGTGGGCCATTGGCGCATTCCTAGTCGGTACAGTCGCTGGATCGGGGTCCATATGGCAGTGGATGAACCTTCGAATAGCGCAACGAAGCCAGGATGTGGAAGAAATACTTAAGATTGCAGAGATTCGAAAACAGATAGGGGAACGCCTAGAGCAGATAATCGAGATGAGCGATGATTATCAAAAAATACTGAGAGATGATCCAAACAATGATGCTCCGGATACGGAGAAAAAGATTCTTCAACTTAAGGCCAGACTAGAGGTAGTCAAGACAGATTTCACAATTATGGAGGTAAAGCTTGCTCACATAGAGAACCGGCCACCGAGACGAATTGGCATCGAATTTATTGGACCGTCGCCCCCAAAGGGACTTGAGCTACGACTGAACTGAAACTCAGCGTGTTAGGAAAAGCTAGTTGAACGTTGCTTTTACAAATTACTAGGACGCCTAAAGATATTTGGAGTCAGAGTAAAAACTTGGAATTGAAGACGACGGCGAACGGTTTTTACTCTTACCCAAAATATTTATTCTGTCCCCGATTGCCAACAATAAAAACATATAACAGGTAATAAAAAAATGATGCGCAATATTTCGATCACGCTGTTCTTTGTAATTATTACTGGTATAACAGGGTGCGCTGACAAGTATAAAATCGGCTCGGGAACAGATGCCTATATTCCCGTAGAACGGATTATCGAAATGCGTGACATGTTCTATGCACGTAACTATTCAGAATTGGAACGCATTGTCATCGATATACAGAAGGGTGCTGAGAGAGACCCTGTTGCTGAAGTTCTGATGTCCGATATCGAGACTATCTTCTCGTACAGGTCTAAGGATGATGAGGATATTTATAACGACTGGGTGGGACGGAATCCGGAATCGTGGGTTGCGCGCATGGCAAGAGGTATTTATTTCGTTGGGCGTGGATGGGAGGCGCGCGGTCCTGGATTCGCGCGTGCCGTAGGCAAAAGCCGGTTCGAGCAGATGGAGGCTTATTTCGAGAAGGCGCGTGATGATCTAAGGCATGCACTGGAAATGAAGCCGGCGTTGACGGTGGCTTATGCAGGGCTGTTAAATATGGCTATGGCCAGTAGCTTGCACGATGAGAAGATGAAGTTGCTCAGAGAAGCGTTGGCTAATGTTCCCAGCACGTATCTCGTGAGAGACAGATACATGATATCGCTGATGCCACAATGGGGTGGGTCATGGGAAGAGATGGAAAGCTTCGCGGATAGGGCCTACGCCATGCGCGAAAAGAATCCGCTTTTTGCGAGGCTGCGCGGGGTCGTGGATTATTATCAGGCGAGCGAACGTAGGCGTGATGGTGAATACGAAAAGGCCATCATGCTTCTGGATCACGCAATATCGCTCGATCCGAATTGGAGATTCTATGCTGCCCGTGCAAGCGAGTATAAGCGGCAAGGCGACTATGAACAGGCGCTTAAAGATATTAATACAGCAATAGCAAAACGAGATGGTGTCCAGGAGACATTAAACAGTCGCGCCGATGTATTGATGGAGCTTGATCGATATGACGAGGCACTCGTGGATATTGACCGTGCGATGAAGTTGTACCCGCGCTCCACGGCGCCTCTTGAAAGACGTGCGCGCCTGTACTGGCATAAAAAAGACTATGTTGGTGCAAATCAGGACTACAGTGCGATTTTAGAAAGAGAACCTGATAACGTCTGGGCAAGGGATTCACGAGGCCGGCTCAATCTGCAGCATTTGAATAATTACGAGCTGGCGTCTAAGGATCTTCTGCTTGCATATTCGACAGAGCCGAAGCCGGAGACGTGGTTTAACTATGCATCAGCCCTTTATCGATTGAAAGACGATAGGACTGTTATAGCGTTCGAAACATTTCTAACTATTTGCTCAGAGCAGACATGTGTGCCCGCTGATAAAGCCTGGGCCAAGAAATTTGTTGAATGTGTGCATGGCAATAAAGCCTGCAGCTGGAAGCCGGAATTCTATGAATACTGGAAGGCTAAGCTTGCAGAGATACTGGAATAAAAGGGGACGGAGGGAATAGATTTTGACCGACCCAGTTTGTTTGGCGCATCAATATTCCCGCCGTACCCTTTTACAGCTGCCATTCACGCTCCTTTTGGCGCTTCTGATAGTGAGCTGTTCCAACGCAGGTTCACAGCCCGGAAGAGTCAGTCGGCTAATCGGAGAAGAGGTGCGCGAAAAGCATTCTGTGATGATCGATATTGCGCAGATCACGGATTTTGATTGGGAAGAGCTTTATCTGTTCGGGCCGTATGAAGATCGTGAACGCATTTGCTCTTTACTTGGCATAGATGGCGTCGATTGTTGGTGGATTACACCGGCGATAGTCGAGGAAGGCGAATACTTTTTCGTGTTCCGTAAGTCGGGAAAAATCACTCACATTGAGTATCATTGGCGTATCAATGGTGACTTCTCCGGGGCTGTGCTTACTCAACCAATCCTCAAGTCCGCAGCTAGGTTTTCGGTCCATCAAAGCTCCGTGACGGCAGATGGGCAGCTGTGGTTAAGGCTTGCGCCGGTACAAATAATGGGAACAGATTGAGCCGCCCCTGATTTTGAAAAAAACAGATTCAAAACATCATAAGAGGATCATCGGATGAATAGACGTAAATCGCCCCTGGCGGTGCTCGTGGCGTGCGCCATGCTGAGTTCGAGCGCGGCATTCGCCGAAAATTCCGGAGTGTGGTATGCCGGTCTGGGTGTCGGTCAATCCTCTCTCGATATCAGCGGCAGCGATGTCGATGCTGAGTATTATGGCATCCCCACCAGCTCGGTCGACGACAACGACACAGCCTGGAAGATCTTCGGCGGCCAGCGGTTGATGGAGAACTTCGGCGTCGAAGTCACGTACATGGACTACGGCACGCTCGCCGCGGATTCCAATCTGCCCCCGGCATTGGGTGCTGGTACCATCTACACCGATCTGGATACGACGGCCTGGATGATCGATGCGGTGGGTATCCTGCCGGTGCGTGAGAGCCTGGAACTGTTCGGCAAGCTGGGTGTTGCAAGTTGGAATACCGACACAGACGTATCTGCACCGGCAGGCATTACGGTCTTGATCGAGCCCTTCGACAATGACGGCAACGACGTCCATTTCGGTGTCGGTGCGCGCTATGCACTGAACGGCAACCTGGGCATCCGCGCCGAATGGGAGCGTATTAATGCGGATAGTGACCTTGATGCCTGGACGGCCGGTGCGCAGTACGACTTCTGAACAATCAGGGTCAGAACAATCAGGGTCAGAGAACAATTAACGCTAATATTAGAAACAATTGCTCTCCGACCCCGATTTTACACGCGACCCCGATCTTACACGACCCCGATTTTACAAAGTGGCTAGAGCCTCCTGCACTGATCTTCTTTGCTGCCGTAGACTTTGTTACCGCCACCCGTCGGTGCGGGAACATTTTCTTTGCACTGCAGATTACCGTCGATTACGTTGTAGGCGATCCTGACGCCGCCCTTGTTCTGAAAGGCCTGCAGGTTACCACCGACGTTATTGTAGGTTGCGCTCAGTGCCCGGGTGTTGGACTCGAACTGGATATCGCCGTTCACCCTGGCGCGGTTTATCGTCGCCGCGCCGCCTTGCTTGATCTGTATGCTGCCGCCGACCGTCGAGGTGCCCGTCACGCTGACCAGCTTCGCGCCTTCCGCTTGGATGTTGCCGACGACACGCACCGAGCGGGCGTACAGCGTTGCATTGCTCCCAACTTTTATTGTGCCCTTTACTCGTGTCGAGTTGAGTGTGCAGGTTTTGCCGCTGGGCACGCGTAGGTTATCGACGGTAAAGCTGCCCAGCATGCCGGCGCAAGTACGTTCCTCGGCGTAGATTGGCTGCATACCCATTGCGGCGAGTACGCCCAGGGCCGCGACGACTGTCCCCAACTTGATTGGCGCTGTGCATGGTGGTTTCCTCCGACATTATTGACTGTGCGTGGATTGGAACTATAAAGACCATATTCTCACAACAAAAGCCGATGATATTCAGGGTTTAGTTACCCATGAACATACACAATGACAAGCGCATGCCCCGCTTGGTTCAGTAAATAGTTTAAAACGGCTTGCTGCTGGTCGAGGTTCGCTGGGTTCTGATGAACCCAATCAACATTGAATCGGACACAAAATGGGAACAGATTTATTTTCGATCAAAGATTGATGGCATCATAAATCTAATAAATCTGTTCCCATCTCACTGAGGCCGACGCTCGGCCGCGAGGTAATCACAATGAAGCTCCTTCCGCGCACCCTGCTCGCCGCCCTCTGCCTGATAACGCACAACGCCAGCGCCGCCGACACCACCGGCGACACCATCCTGATCCTCGATGCCTCCAACAGCATGTGGGGACAGATCGACGGGCGGGCGAAGATCGAGATCGCGCGCGAGGCGGTGGGCGGCATCCTCGCGCAGTGGGATGCGAGCCGTCCGCTCGGACTGATGGCCTACGGTCATCGGCGGCCGGGCGATTGCGGTGACATCGAACTGATCGCGCCGGTCGGCAGCGCCGCTGCGAGCGCGCTGACGGCGCAGGTCAACGCACTGGTGCCGCGCGGCAAGACGCCGTTGACGGAATCGGTGCGGCGCGCGGCCGAGGAACTTGGGTTTCGTGACCGTCCGGCCACGGTGATTCTGGTGAGCGACGGCATCGAGAGCTGCAATGCCGATCCCTGCGCGGTCGCCGCCGCGTTGGAGAAGAGCGGCATCGCCTTCACCGCGCACGTGATCGGCTTCGGCCTGAAGGCCGACGAGCAGAAGCAACTGCGCTGCGTGGCGGATGCGACCGGCGGCAAGTTCTTCACCGCGGCCAATGCCGGCGAATTGAAAGACGCGCTGCAACAGGCCGCGGTGGAAAAACCCGCGGCGCCGACGAAGGCGTTGCCGCCGCAGGTGCGTTTCCAGGCGCTCGACGGTCCCAAGGGCAAACCGCTGAGCGGCGGCGTGACGTGGAAACTCGCGCGCATCGGTGAAGGCGCTGCCGCGCCCGCGCTTGCGGAAGACGCTTCGCCGGCACTCGAATTGCCGGCCGGCCGTTATCGCGTCGAGGCGCAGTTCGGTCCGGCCACCGGCACGCAGGAATTCGAAGCGACGCCGGGCAAGCCGCAGTTGATCGCGGTGGAGATTGCGCCGCCGCCGGCTTCATTGAAGGGGCCGGAGCAGGTCGCGGCCGGCACCGATTTCCAGGTGAGTTGGGAAGGTCCGAATCGGCCGAAGGACTATGTCACGGTGGTGCAGAAAGGCGCGGAGGAAGGTTCGTACCTCGACTACGCCTATACCAAGGACGGCAATCCGCTCACGCTGACCGCGCCGATGGACGCCGGCGCGTTCGAACTGCGCTATACCAACGACCTTGCGCGCAGCACGCTGGTCAGCGCGCCTTTGCAGGTGACGCCGGTGCAGGCGACGCTGACCGGACCGGCGGAGATCGCGGTGGGTGAAAACTTCGAGGTGAAATGGGAAGGCCCGAATCGCGCACGCGATTACGTCACCATCGTGCGCAAAGACGCGCCGGAGGGCAGCTATCTCTCCTACGGCTACACGAAAAACGGCAATCCGCTCATCGCTCACCGCGCCACACGAACCGGGTGACTACGAGTTGCGCTACACCAACGAAGACGGCGGCGAATCGCTCGCGCGCACAGCGATCACGGTGAAGGCCACGACCGCCACCGTGCAAGCGCCGACCGACGTGGTGGCCGGCAGCGACTTCCAGGTGAACTGGAGCGGCCCGAACCGCGACAAGGATTACATCACCATCGTCCCGACCGGTTCGCCGCCGGAACTCTATGCCGATTACGAATACACCCGCAGCGGCAACCCGGTCACGCTCACCGCGCCGGTCGAACCCGGCGAGTACGAGGTGCGCTTCAACAACGAGGCCGGCCATAACACGCTCGCGACGGCGCCGATCAACGTAACCGATGTGCAGGCCAGTCTCACCGCACCGGCCTCGGTCGCCGCCGGCAGCGAATTCGCCGTGAGCTGGACCGGCCCCGCTTACGCGCGGGACTTCATCACCATCGTCGCACCGGACGCCGAAGAGAGTGCGTACCTCTCCTACTTCGATATTCGCAACGAGAACCCCGGCAAACTCACCGCGCCCGATGAACCGGGACGCTATGAACTGCGCTACGTCGTCGGCAGTGGGCCGCGGGTGATCTGCGCGGACTGCGATCGAAGTGGTCGCGCGCTGAGCGCACCAATCGGCTTCAGGCAATCCACCATGACATGATGTGTCGGCCGGTGCTATTGTGAATTTCGTCTTTATTCCGGTCAGGATGACCGCAAAGGAGACCAAGGATGGCTACCAAGAACCCTGTTCCCGACGAATTCCGTTGTTCCCCTCGAACGCATCACCGAATCGATCCTGTGGCTGCGCGGGCAGAAGGTGATGCTCAGCCATGATCTTGCAGCGCTTTACGGAGTCGAGACGAAAGTGCTTATCCAGGCGGTCAAGCGCAATGCCGAACGGTTCCCGGATGATTTTATCTTCCAGCTTACAAAACAGGAGGTTGCAAACTTGAAGTCACAATTTGTGACTTCAAGTTGGGGCGGCGCCCGGCGATACTCTGCCCTATGCCTTCACCGAGCAAGGCGTCGCCATGCTCTCCAGCGTGCTACGCAGCGCCCGAGCGGTGCAGGTCAACATCGAGATCATGCGCACCTTCGTCCGCTTGCGGCAGTTGCTGACCTCGAATGTGGAGTTGGCGCGCAAGCTCGCGGCGCTCGAAAGCAAATACGATGCGCAGTTCAAAATGGTGTTCGACGCGATCCGCGAATTGATGAAACCACCGGAGCCGAGGCAAGAAACGGCCCATCGGATTCGCGCCATGGAAGGAATGATTGCGGACCGGTAGCCGTGCATCAATAACGGCTGGCTTAAACCAGGGTTGTCCACATACACTCGTCGGGAAATTCCCGTTAAGGAGGGATCACACTATGCGATCAGTTTCATATGCGCATGCCGCGCTGCTCAGTAGCTTCATTGCGATGTCCAATCCTGCGTATGCCGAGACGGCCCATGACGCGCACGCCGGTCACGGCACGGCGACGCTCGCGCTCGATCACGGCAAACAATGGCCAACCGATGCGCCGCTGCGCAGTGGCATGGACACGCTGCGCGCGGCCTTTGCGGAAAAGCTGCCTGCCATCCATGCGGGTGAACTGTCCGCCGCCGAGTACAAGGCGCTCGGGGAAAAGACGGCACAAGAAGTCGGCACGATCATCGCTCAATGCAAACTGGAACCGGGCGCCGACGCCATGCTGCATATTGTGATCGGAGAGCTGATGTCCGGCGCGGACATCATGATGGGCAAGACGGATGGCGCGCCGCGCGAAGGCGCGCACAAAGCCGTGATGGCGCTGGACAACTACGGCCGTTATTTCGATCACCCGGGGTGGGCAGGTCTTGGAGTAGCAGAAATCATTCTGATTCTCGATGCCTTGGTTAAACTCGAGATCGCCAGATCCTTCGTAGTAACCTGAATATATTTCCTATAGGCGCGACTATGGATACGCATAAGATTCAAACGTTAGACAGTGCGCTGGTGCAGGCGGCTAAAAAAATAAAAGTGCTTAATGCGTTGGCCTGGCCCGCTGAGGCTGAAGTCAAGTTCCTCGAAGGCTGGCGGAAAAATAATCCTCAGTTGCCTGAAATAAACATACAGCCGCCGGATGTAAATGACAGTGTCAAAGAATTAGACGCTATCGTCCAAAAATGTAATCAGGACGACCCGGTTGAAAAGTTCTTGGCAGAGACGGCGCTGAGTTATGCGTATGCCGGCCGCATGTTGATGAATGTGGGCACGCCTGAATTTACTCGATATGCATCAAACATCTACGGTCGTCCGGATACTGTCTACAAGTTGCAAGGCCTCAGCGCAGTAGACGGGGCCAAATTCTTTTTAGAGGTGACTGACAACCTGCTGGGCAATCCGCATATCCAACCCACCGAAACGGATATCTCGGCTCCCGACTTCGCGGCCTTGCTGAAAACCGAAGTGGATGCATTTTTCGAGCACGATACGGTTGAAGTTGTATTGGATCCGGATATGTCATCGAAAGCATTGGCGAGTGCTTCACGTATCCGTATCAGAGGCGGTGCTGTCTTCTCTCAACTCGACAAAGATCAGCTCTTGAATCACGAAGCCTTTGTGCATACGGCCACGCAATTAAATGGTAGAAAACAGGTCAACTTGAAATCCTTGGGTCTGGGCGCGCCACGCACTACCCGCACGCAGGAAGGGATCGCTGTGCTCGCTGAGCTCATCACCAACTCAATCGATATAACCCGGTTGAGAAGAGTGGCTCTGCGCGTCATTGCCGTGAAGATGGCGCTGGATGGTGCGGACTTCATCGAACTTTTTAAATATTTCCTGCACGAGGGTCAGTCTGAAGAAGAGTCGGTCCGATCTGCGCAACGTATATTCAGAGGTGGCGCTGTAAAGGGTGGCGTCGTGTTTACAAAAGATGCGGTATATCTGCAGGGGCTGTTAGAAGTTCATACCTTCTTGCGCGTGGCGATTCGGGACAATCGGCCCGGCTTGGTGCGTAACCTTTTTGCCGGCCGACTTACGCTGGCCGATGCCTTGCGCTTGGATCCAGTATTTGAAAGCGGCTGGCTTGCGCCGCCCGCCTATATGCCGCAGTGGGCGGCTGATCTGAGGCGCCTTGCTGCCATGATGGCCTACTCTGCATTCATCACCAACGTTAAACTCGAAAAGGTTTATCTCAATCGATGCATTGAAATGGAAGATGAGCTGAAGGTTACACAAGACAGTTGAAAAGGAGCGCGGGCAGGAGGCCGCATGAGATTTTGCAGAACGTTGCAGTCAAGGCTACGGCTTGGCGCGAACGGCGCCAACTCAGAACACGACCTATGGATAGGAGAAAGCAGCGATGGCTACAGTGATGGGTGGTGGAACGTATTATCAGAACGACAGAGAAAGCCTGGCGAGATTTCTCGCCGATTCGGAGCAGGTGTTGCGGCTGTTTGTGGATCACAGAAGCTATCTGCTCCCGGAGTATATGCACGGTGCCTTCGTTGAATCATGGGGCGCCGTCCGCGATGCGATCCAGGATGCGATTGCCATTCTGCGCGAGTCCACGGCCGTGGAGCTGCGGCGTCCGCTGCCGCCGTCGTTGCATTTCGACGACGAGGAGTTGGAGCGCCGTCTGGAGTTCTTCGGCCTCACGGGCATCCAGTTGCGCATGAAGCTGACCAGCTTCTATCACACCTACCAGCAGGTGATGCAGGCGCCGCCGATCGAGGAGGTCATTGTGATGCAGCCGGTGACTGCGCAGCAGCGGGAGCTGAAAAAGAAGAAGGGCGGCTGGATGGAATGGCTGCTCCAGAAGCTCAACGCCATCCTGGGCAGCCTCGCCAAGGTGATACCCTCGGTCGACATCGTCAAAGAGTTCAAGGAAATGGCCGAGTCCGGCTACAAGGAATCGGAGTTGGGCTACTGACCCGTTCCATCAGCACCGTGGGCTGGTGCGTCGCAGACCAGCCCACGAACCACGCAACTCTTGCTATACATATATACATGCTATGTAGTGCATACGAACACTTGAAAGGAGGGCCGACTCATGACTGACTTCCAGATAAATGCCGACGGACGTGACGAGCAGGCGCAGCCCGCTGCCGGAATGGACAAGAAGCCCATCAGCATGCACGAGAATGTCCCGGTCTGGTGCGATTGCTGTTCCTGCGCGGCGGAACCCTATTGGCTCGCCGTGGCCGAGGAACTGGGCATCGATCTCGACGCGCCGCAGGCACCTGACGCGGGACAAATAGCAACACGGACACACGCCGCCGCGGATGGCGGCCCAGGGACGAAGATGCTATGAGCGATATCTTTCTGAGCTATGCCAGTGAGGATGTGGCGCGGGCCAACGAGCTTGCGCGCGCCTTGAGTTGCTACGGTTGGAGTGTGTGGTGGGACCGCAGCATTCTGCCGGGCAAGGTCTTCGATACGGTGATCGAAGCCGAATTGTCGGCCGCGAAATGCGTGATCGTGTTGTGGTCGATACATTCCGTGGAATCCCGCTGGGTGCGTGCAGAGGCGGGCGAGGCCCTGGACAAGGGTCGGTTGATCCCGGTGTTGCTGGATGAAGCGGTGATCCCGCTGGTGTTCCGGCAGGTACAGGCGGCATCGCTGTCGGGATGGGACGGTGAACCCGCGCATCTGGGTTTTCAGCGTTTGGTCAGTGCCATCAGTGCCGTCGTGCCGCCGCAGTCGACATCGGCAAGCAGTCAAGCCGCGAGCGTCACGGCGCACGGCACGGCCGATACCGAACCTCAAGCCGAAATGCGTACACGCCATACCGGATGGTGGGCATTCATCGCCCTGTGTGTGTTAGTGATTGCGGGTGGCGCATTTTATTTTCTGCGCGACGCTCAAACCGACTGGACGCCTCCGATTGCGGTAGATCAGCAGCCTGAACCCTCGCCGCCGTTGATCGCGGTAAGCCCCGCGCCGCCATCAGCGCAACCCAAACACGTTAGCCCAAGCATCGAGCCAACCGATACCAAGCCCGCGCAGACAACACCCAGTCAGCCGTCTGACGTGGCGGAGATTGCAAAGCCCGCCGCGCCTGCGCCGACACCCGCGCCGCCCAAACCCGAGTCGTCCAAACCCGAACCATCGAAACAAGTCAGCCCTGTCGTTAAACAGGCCGCGCCGGTGGTTGTGAAGCCAGCCGCTTCCGTTGCACGGCCGGCGCAAACACCGGAAACGGTCGCGAAGGCGGAACCGGCGCAGAGCCGCGGTCAAACCCGCTGCACCACTGACCGTCCTCGCCGTGGTCTGGGCCATGCCCAACGACAATGGCGTGGCCTCGACGGCGCGCACCCAAGAATATTCAACCCGCTTGTCGCGCATGATGACGGCGGTCGTCGACGAGGCGATCAGCGCTCCCGTGCGCTTTGAATATTATTATCCGGATCAGCAGGAGTACTACCGCCTGCTGAAGGATCAGGGTCAAGCATCAAGCCTTGTGCAGCAGTCGGCGCTCCGACCTGGTGATCGCCGGATTTGTCAAAGGCGCGGAGTACGTCAGCTCGGGCTATGGCTATGCCTTGACGCGCGACCCGGTGTTCTCGGTATACGATTGCAAGGCGAACAAAAAGATCACGCAGACCTATAAGGTTGCGGAAAGACCCGGCGATCGCTTTCCCTTCGAGCAGAGCACGACGTCCGTGTTCCGCACGTTCGTGCAACAGGAAGCCGCGCTTGCCAACTATTGACCACTCTGCACATGAAGCCACGGGAGCGGACGCGTCATGAAGCTCCACGTCTTCGTCGCCATGCCCTTCGGCATCAAGAACGACATCGATTTCGATCGCATCTTTGCCGAACTCATCGAACCGGGACTGAGTGCGGCGGGCTATCAGGTCATGCGCGCCGATCAGGAACTTTCGGCCGGCAGCATCCGCACCGACATGTTTCAGGAACTGCTGCTGGCGGATCTGGTGGTGGCCGATCTCACGCTGGACAACCCGAACGTCTGGTATGAGTTGGGTGTGCGCCATGCGCTGCGCGCGCGCGGTGTGATCCAGATCGCCTCCACAGCGCGTGAACGCATGCCGTTCGATGTCTACACGGATCGCACCTTGCGTTATCACCTCAAGGACGGCGCGCCGGACCCGGCCTGTCTCGATGCGGACCGTCGCGCGCTCGGCGACATGGCGCAGGCGACCATGGCGCGCTGGCACGGTTACAAGATAAGTCCGGTCTATCATCTATTGCCGGATCTGCCTGAACCGGACTGGAAGCGCCTGCTGGTCGAAGGTCGCAACGAGTTCAATGAATCCTTGCAGCAGTGGTGTCGGCGTGTCGAAGTGGCGCGTCTCAAAAACCGTCCCGGCGATATTCGGGTGCTGGCGGACGAGACGCCGACCTGGGCGCTGCACCTGGAGGCCCATCGCCTGGCGGGCAAGGCGCTGATGAAGCTCGGCCAGTTTCGTCTCGCCTTGGATGAATACGAAGCGGCGCTGGCACTCGATCAAAATGATCTCGAAAGCAATCGGCAAAAAGGCATTCTGCTCGGCCGCCTCGGTCGTCCCGAACAGGCGCGCGAACACGTCAAGGCGTTGCTCGAAGCGCACCCGGACGATCCCGAGAGCTGGGCGCTGTTGGGTCGCGTCGAAAAAGAGGAATGGGTGTCGCGCTGGCGGTCGCCTGGCAAATCATCCACTGAGATGCGCGCGCTCGCGAGTGCCGAACTCGCGTTGCTGATCGAGGCCATCGAGCCGTACATGAATGCGTTCATTCAGGATGCCGATCATTTCTATTCCGGCATCAACGCCGTGACCTTGCGCCATCTGCAACGCCATCTCGGCGGCGAACTCAAGAACCCGGCGAGCTTGCAGAATCTTGAAGGCGGCGTGATCTGGGCCTGTCTTGCCGCGATGGAACGCACGCCCAAGGATTACTGGGCGCGCGCCAGCTATGCGGATCTCAACGTGCTGCTGTCCGATGCGGACACGGTCGCGCGCGAATACGCCAACGCGGCCGCCGCCGCCGGCGAAGACTGGTTCGCGCTCGATTCGACGCGCCAGCAATTGCTGTTGTTGAAGGATCTGGAATTCCGTCCCGAGGTGGTGGCGCGTGCGCTGGAGGTCATCGAACGCGAAATCGCCCGGCTCGAACCGCCGTTCCGTCCGCGTCAGGTGCTGCTGTTCAGTGGCCACATGCTCGACAAGCCCGGGCGTACGCCGCCGCGTTTTCCGCCGCAACAGGAAGCGATCGCGGCGCAGGCCATCGCCGCGAAGCTGGATGAACTCGGCGCAGGCCCGGGCGATCTCGCGTTGTGCGGCGGTGCGTGTGGCGGCGACACATTGTTCGCTGAGGCCTGTCTGGCGCGCGGCCTGCACGTGCAGCTGCACATTCAATATGACGAGCCGGCGTTTCTCGCGGCCTCCGTCGCCTTCGCCGGCCCGCAGTGGGTGGAACGCTATTACCAGCTCAAGGCCCGCGCGACCGCTGCTCATTCAACCGGAAGAACTCGGCCCGGTTCCCGACGGCGTCGATCCCTACGAACGCAACAATCTCTGGCAGCTCTACACGGCCTTGAGCCACGGCCCGGAGCGCGTGCGCTTCATCGGTCTGTGGGATGGCCAAAGCGGTGAAGGTGCGGGCGGCACGCAGCACATGGTGGAGACCGTGCGCAAGTACTCCGGATTGGCGTATGTCCTGGATACCCGCACGCTGTGGTGACGCGCGACGATTTCAGTTAACGGATGCACTGGAGGCGATTATGACCGCAGCGATCGATGTAGAGTGGGTAAGGCACGCAGTTTGTGCCGTAACCCACCACCCGTGCCGTCAGGCACTCATTAAAAAATGTGTAGTATTGCTACGCAATGCTGGGTGGGTTACGCAGAAGCGCTCTTGTGCCCTTCAGGGTAAGCCCATCCTACATCTCGACTGGAGACGACCATGACCGCAGCAGACAGGATCAACAGCCCCGGCCCGAAGAAGATTCTCACCCTGGACGGCGGCGGCATCCGCGGCATGATGACCGTGGAAGTGCTGGCGAAAATCGAGACGCTGCTGCGTGAACGGCTCGGACGCGGTGACGATTTCGTGCTGGCGGACTATTTCGATTTCGTCGCCGGCACCAGCACCGGCGCGATCATCGCCGCGAGCATTGCGCTCGGCATGAAGGTCGACGAGATCCGCGCGTTCTACGTACAAAGCGGCGCGGAGATGTTCGACAAGGCGAGCGTGCTGAAACGGCTGCGCTACCGCTACGAAGACGACAAACTGGCCGAACGCATGCAGTCCGTGTTCGGCAAGGACACGACGCTCGGCAGCGACAAGTTGAAGACCGTGCTGATGATGGTGATGCGCAATGCCAGCACCGATTCGCCCTGGCCGGTGTCGAACAATCCCGGCGCGCGCTACAACCGGCGCGCGCGTCCGGACGGCAGTCCGCGCGACAACTGCAATCTCGATCTGCCACTGTGGCAACTGGTGCGCGCCAGCACCGCCGCGCCGGTGTATTTCCCGCCGGAGGTCGTGAAAATCGGCACGCACGAGTTCGTCTTCGTCGATGGCGGCATCACGCCCTACAACAACCCCGCGTTCCAGGCGTTTCTGATGGCCACGGTCGAACCCTATGCGGTACGTTGGCCCAGCGGCGAACGAGCAGATGCTGGTGGTGTCGATCGGCACCGGCACCAGTCCGGATGCCAATCTGAATCTCGAACCCGACAAGATGAACCTGCTGTACAACGCCGGTTCGATCCCCTCGGCGCTGATGCTCGCCAGCCTCAACGAACAGGATCTGCTGTGCCGCGTGTTCGGCAAGTGTCTCGCCGGCGATCCGCTGGACCGCGAAGTCGGCGATCTGATCGGCGGCCAGGGTCCGGCGCAGCCGAAGCTGTTCACCTATGTCCGCTATAACGCGGAACTCTCGCGCAGCGGGCTGGACGCATTGGGACTGAAGAATATCGAACCGAAGGCGGTTCAGGCGCTCGACTCGGTGGCGCACATCGCCGAGTTGCAGGCCTTGGGCAAGGCGGTGGCCGGCAAGGTGCAGGCCGCGCACTTTGATGGATTTGTCTGATCCGTTTGGCGCAGATCACGGCCTCATAGCTGTCCGCGCTGTTATGGAACCGGCCTCTATACTATAAACAAATTGCCTTTACGACGGACGGTCGCTGCGTATTCTAGTCATCAAGACAACAGGACACGCAAACAGGAGAACCGCCATGGCCCGAAACACAATCAAGACCCTCAGTTTCGCCGCCACCCATTTTACGGTCGCGTTCGGTGTGGCCTACGCCCTCACGGGGGATGTGGTCGTCGGCGGCGCAGTCGCGCTGGTGGAGCCGGCGGTGAATACCGTCGCCTACTATTTCCATGAGAAAATATGGTCCCGTATCGGCCAGCGTAACGGCCAGCGTAACGGCCAACATCACGGCCCGCCCGGCACGTTCGCTGCCCTGCATTGAGGAGACACCATGAACTTGTCGAACTACCGCCACATGGACCCGACTCTGCTCTACAGCATCATCAACACGAAGCTGCGCAACGACTATGTGGATCTCGACGATCTGGTGCGCAGTCTCGACATCGACCGCGACGCGTTGGAGAAACGTCTGGCGGCGGCGGGCTTCGTCTATCACGCCGAGCAGAATCAGTTCCGCCTGCGCGCAAAACACGCGCAATGAGGGAAAGGAGACGGAAGTGAATGGCGCTTACTTAAATCAGGAATGCTTTTGTGAACCGCCAAGGCGCAGAGGCGCAAAGGCATGACGAATGAAAGAACAAATCCACTGTTACGCTTTTCAATAACTTTCCCTGGCGTCTTAGCGCCTTTGCGGTTCGGAAATATCTTGGCGACATAAATATTTTGGCATGGAGCCGATTAAGAAAGTGCCATTCTGGACGGAGAGATTAAATTCTGCTCAACCCATTCTGGTGGGCGAGCTAATGTAATTGCTGAGCTGGATTGGACGGCTGCAGATCAGCCCTCAGCCGCTTGTTCGATTTCCTCGCTGATCTCCAGCCAGCGTTCCTCGGTCGTCGCGAGTTGCTTGTCGAGTTCGGCCTTGTCCAGCAGCAGTTTCTGTAAGCGCTCTTTCTGCGCCGCTTCATACACGCCGCTGTCACCGAGTGCGGTAGCCAGTTCCGTTTGCCGTGCGTGCAATTTATCGAGCTGCGTATCGAGTTTACGCAGTTCATTGCGCAGCGGTTGCAGGCGTTGGCGCTGTTCGGCCTCCTGACGTTTGCGGTCGCGGCGCGCGGTGGCGCTGTGCGCCTTGTCGTCGGTCGTCATCGCCGGTTTCGGATTCGCGCTCACGCTGTTCCAGCCAGCGGCGGTAATCGTCGAGGTCGCCATCGAAGGGTAGCGCCTGGCCGCCGGCGACAAGCAGAAAGCTGTCGGTCACGGTGCGCAGCAGATGCCGGTCATGCGAGACCAGCACGACGGCGCCGGGATAATCCTGCAACGCGAGTTCCAGCGCGAGGCGCATTTCCAGATCGAGGTGATTGGTCGGTTCGTCGAGCAGCAACAGGTTCGGCGCCTGATACACCAGCATGGCCAACACCAGACGCGCCTTCTCGCCGCCGGAGAACGGTGCGACCGCGGATTCGGCGCGCGCGCCGGCAAAGCCGAAGCCGCCGAGAAAATCGCGCAGGCTCTGTTCGCTGGCGCGCGGCGCCAGGCGTTGCAGATGCAGCAGCGGGCTCGATTGCGCGTGCAATTGTTCGAGCTGATGCTGGGCGAAATAGCCGATATCCAGATCCGGCGCGGGCAGACGTTTGCCGCTCTGCGGTTCGATGACACCGGCGAGCAGTTTGATGAGTGTGGACTTGCCCGCGCCGTTCGGCCCGAGCAGGCCGAGCCGGTCGCCGGGTGCGAGACTCAGTTCTACATTCGAGAGAATGGTCGTGTCGGCATAGCCGGCAGAAATCTTTTCCAATTGCAGCAGCGGATGCGGCAGCTTCGCCGGTGCGGGAAATTCAAAATGAAACGGCGAGTCGGCGTGCGCGGCGGCGATGCGCTCCAGCCGGCCGAGCGCCTTGATGCGGCTCTGCGCCTGTTTGGCCTTGCTGGCCTTGGCCTTGAAGCGGTCGATGAAGTGTTGAATGTGCGCGATCTCGCGCTGCTGGCGTTCGAAGGCGGACTGTTGTTGGGCGAGCAACTCGGCGCGGCGGTTCTCGAACTCGGAATAATTGCCGGCATACAGGCGCACCTGTTCGCGTTCGATGTGCAGGATGTGCTGCACGGTGCGGTCGAGAAACTCGCGGTCGTGCGAGATCAGCAGCAGCATGCCCGGATAGCGTTGCAGCCATTCTTCCAGCCACAGCACGGCGTCGAGGTCGAGATGGTTGGTCGGCTCATCGAGCAGCAACAGATCGGAGCGGCACATCAAGGCCTGGGCCAGATTCAGGCGCATGCGCCAGCCGCCGGAAAATTGCGCGACCGGTAAACGTTCCTGATCGGCCTTGAAGCCGAGGCCGTGCATCAGCCGCGCGGCGCGGCTCGGCGCGCTGTAGCCGTCGATGGCCTCGAGCTGGGCATGCAGTTGCGCGAGTAGATGGCCGTCGTGGGCAGTTTCGGCGTCGCGCAGTTGTGCTTGCAGACGTTCCAGCTCCGCATCGCCGCGCAGCACATAATCGAGCGCCGGGATGTCCAGCGCCGGGGTTTCCTGCGCGACCTGGGCGATGGTCCAATTGGGCGGCAGGCGGCAGTCGCCGGTATCGGCGTGCAACTCGCCGCGCAGCAGCGCGAACAGGCTGGACTTGCCGGTGCCGTTGGCGCCGGTCACGCCGACGCGCTGACCGCTGTGCAGGGTCAGATCGGCGTTGGCGAACAGCAGGCGCGGGCCGCGCCGTAGACTGACATCACGGAGTTCTAGCATGGGCGCGCAGTGTACCAGCGCACGGTCAATATCAGTAGAAATCGGGGGTTTGCATTCAGGCGGAAAATGCCCCAGCCTTGGCGCCCATATTAAACCTGGACTTAAACCTGGACTAAACCTGGACCGACTATGAGCTTCGACGAACCCTTCGACCCGCGCAACCACCTGGAACAGCAACTCGTCGCCGCCCAGGAGGGCAGTATTCCCGGTGATGATTTCATGCAGTATCTGCTGACCGCGCAGTTGTTCATGCCGGTGCAGGATGAAAAGCATGCCATCAAGGGCTTTCAGAAAGATGACAAGGCGGTGCCGCTGACCCTGGAGTCCGAGGATGGCGTGCAGGTGCTGGTGCTGTTCACCAGTCCCGAGCGCGCCAAGCCGTTCCTCGAAGATTACGCCAACTTTTCGGGCGGGATTCTGGCCGAACTGTCGTGGATTCTAGAGCGCGTCGGCAGCGGTTACGGCGTGGCCATCAATCCCGGCTGGTCGGTCGGCCTCGACATGGACCCGGACATGGTTAATCAGCTGACGGGACACGAGTAATCGGTCGTTGCGAGGGCGGCCACGGTGGCCGCTGTTGCAGGATTATGTGTCGCGAAAGAGTGCTCGGATAGCGCTGCCTGCCGCGCCTGCGCCCGCACCGCCGCCCGTTCCAGAATCGCCCGCCGTTCAGCGTTGCTGGCCGGACCCCAGGCAATAATCTCCTCGACCGAACGCTGGCAGCCCAGGCAGATATCCTGATCATCCAGGCAGCAGTTGCGCACACAAGGCGAGGCGAGCGGTGCTTCTGTCATAATTCGGGGCATAATGCGCGGGCCTCCAGCCACCCACGTTGAATGATCATGAGCCTATCCGAATCTTATCTGTTCGTCGAACGCGACGAGCAATTGCGCGAAGTCTGCGCACGTCTGGCCCAGGCCGAGTGGTTGACGGTCGATACGGAATTTCTGCGCGAGAAGACCTACTACCCGCAGTTGTGCCTGGTGCAGATCGCCTCGGCGAGTGAAGTCGCCTGCATCGATCCGCTGAAGGTCACCAGTCTCGATCCGTTGATCGCCCTGTTCGCCAATCCGAACATACTCAAGATATTCCACGCCGCGCGCCAGGATATGGAAATGTTCTGGCACAGTCACCGCATGTTGCCCGCGCCGTTGTTCGATACCCAAGTGGCGGCGCCGCTGCTGGGATATTCGGAGCAGATGGGTTATGCCACGTTGGTGAAAGAACGTTTGGGTATCGACATCGACAAGTCCGAGACGCGCACCGACTGGTCGCGACGCCCGCTCACCAACTCGCAACTCGATTATGCCGCCGCCGACGTGCGTCACCTCGCCGACTTGTTTCCGAAAATGCGCGATGAATTAAATCAGCGCGGCCGGCTTGAGTGGTTGGCCGAAGATTTCGCCGTGCTCACCGATCCGGCGACCTATGAGAATCCTCCCGAACATGCCTGGAAGCGGCTGCGCGGGTTACAGAAATTTCGCGGCCCGGCGCTGGCCTGCGCGCAGGCGCTGGCCGCGTGGCGCGAGCAGCGTGCGCAACAGGAAAATCGGCCGCGCAAATGGGTGCTGGATGACGATGCCTTGATGACCTTGGCGCGCATCAAGGCGTCATCCGTTGACGATCTGCGTCGCATCCGTGGCTTGCAGGCGCCGGTGGTCGATCGCTACGGCGAACAACTGATCGCGTTGCTGGAGGCCGCGCGGCAGCGTGAGCCGGAACCCTTGCCCGATTACGAACGCCCCACGACGCTGACCGAAGATCAGGAAGCCGCCGTCGATGTGCTTCTCGGTGTGCTGCGCCAGCTCGCCGCGCGTCAGGACTTGAATCCCACCAGCATCGCCTCGCGTAAAGATCTGCAGGACTTGGTGCGCGGTGAACGCGCGCACTCGCCGCTGCTGCGCGGCTGGCGGCGCGGCATCGCCGGTGAGGAATTGCTGGATGTGCTGGAAGGTCGCTGCCGGCTGCAGATCAAGCCGACGGGTCTGGTGGTCGAGCCGTTGAGCTAAGTTTGTTGCCTGCTGGCGATGTAGTGCCGGCGACATAGTGATTGTTGCGCAGTAAGAAGCGCTTCTCGACCACATGCCACATCAGCATCGCGCCCAGCAGGGTCGTGATGACCACCAGCGTTAAATAGGCACCGGGCTGTGTCTTGAAAATCCCGTAGTGCAGGAACAGCTGGATGACCGGGAAGTGAATGATGTAGACGCCGTATGAGAAGTCGCCGTATCGGCTGAAGTTCCCCACGTATCCGTAGAGGCCGAAGAACACCACCAGGCTGGCCAGCGCAAAAGGTTCGAGCGCGGTCAACGGAAGGTGCGCGCGCAGCAGAAAAATCAGGCTGGCAAAAGCGACGAAATAGGCGATGCGTCGTTCGAACAGCGGCAGGAAATAATAAAGAAATGCGCCGGCCATAAAATACACGAGCTGCCCAGGCAGCTGGCGTGCCAGTTCCAGGTAGAGCCCCGATCCGGTGCGTTCCGCTTGCCCTGTCAGCAAGGCCGCGTAGAGCAACGACAAGAGATAGGTGGCCAGGATGACAGGCAGGTGTCCAAGGCGTCTGAATAAAGTAGACGAAGATGGGCACCGAGATATAGAACATGACCTCGATCTTCAAGGTCCAGAGCGCGCCATTGACGGCATTCAGCCGGTGACCCTCGAACACGCCGGGCAGATTTTGCTGGACGAAATTCATGAACAGCAGATTGGCGGTGACGTATTTCAGCCAGCCGAGCGAAAAATAATCGTTGAGTCCCAGCGAGCTGACAATCCATAGGCTCGCGGCACACAGCATGATGATGGTGAAATAGGCCGGGTAAATACGCCGTATGCGCTTGCTTGTATAAGAGGCGAGTGACGAAGAGCGTTCGTAGCTCATGAAAATCAAAAAACCGCTGACGACGAAAAAAGCCTGAACGGCAATTTCACTGGAGAGCAGCGCCGGTATCCAGCGCAGACTCTGATAACCGGAGAGTGTGTGCGCGTGAACCAGACAGACCGTCGCCGCGAACAGCAGGCGCAGCAGATCGAAATTGTTCGTCGTCAGTCGGGGGCTGGTCGAGGGCTTCCAGGGTGTTTTCATTCGCTGGCCAAGGCAGGAGTCGTCATAGGGTGGGTGGAAGGTTCAGGTCCTGATCCCATGGCCCTTGTTGAGCAGGCGCAGGCTGAAGCCGAACAACACGACGATGAAGCCGAGGATGATGGCGTAGGACGACCACAGGTTGATGTCGCTCACGCCGAGGATGCCGTAGCGAAAGGCGTTGATCATGTACAGGATCGGATTGATCAGTGAAACCTTCTGCCAGAACGCGGGCAGCATGTCGATGCTGTAGAAAATGCCGCCGAGATAGGTCAGTGGCGTCAGCACGAAGGTCGGAACGATGGTGATGTCGTCGAAGCTTTTGGCGTAAATGGCGTTGATCAGCCCCGCGAGTGAAAACAAGACCGACGTCAGTATGACCACGCTGCCGGCAATCCAGAAGTCGTAAATCCGCAGATCGGAGAAGAACAACGAGGTGATGGTCACGGCGATGCCGACGGTAATGCCGCGCGCCACGCCCCCGGCGATGAAGCCGCTGATGATGAGATAGTTCGGCACCGGCGACACCAGCATCTCTTCGATGTTGTGCTGAAACTTGGAGCCGTAGAACGACGACACGACATTCGCATAGGAATTGGTGATGATCGCCATCATGATCAGGCCCGGTACGATGTAGTCCATGTAGCGGAAACCATCCATGTCGCCGATCTGCGAGCCGATCAGGCTGCCGAAGATGACGAAGTACAGCGCCGTGGTGATGACCGGCGGCAACACGGTCTGAATCCAGATGCGCGTGAAACGCAGGATCTCACGGATGAGGATGGTCTTGAAGGCGATGTATTTCTGTCGTGGGGTCATGCCGTCGCCTGCCGCTCGATATTGCTGTCGACCAGGTGCATGAACAACTGCTCCAGGCGGTTGGACTTGTTGCGCATGCTCAGCACTTCGATGCCCTGCGCGCTCAGCGCGGTGAACAGCTGGTTGATGCTGCAGTCCTTGGAGATATCGGCTTCCAGCGTGAGTTCATCCAGAAAGCGCAGCGTATAACCCGGGATCGAGGGGCAACAGGCCTGCGGCGACTTCAGATCGAGCACGAAGGTTTCGATGTGCAGCGTGTTGATCAGCTGCCTCATGCTGGTGTTTTCGATGATCCGGCCGGCGTCGATGATGGCGATGTTGCGGCACATGCTCTCGGCCTCTTCCAGATAATGCGTGGTGAGGATGATCGTGGTGCCCTCGGCATTGATGCGGCGCAGGAACTCCCACATGGAACGGCGGATTTCGATGTCGACGCCGGCGGTGGGTTCATCGAGGATGAGTAGTCGCGGTTGGTGCACCAGCGCGCGCGCGATCATCAGGCGGCGCTTCATGCCGCCGGAGAGACTGCGCGCGATGCTGTGGCGCTTGTCCCAGAGGCCCAACTGCTTCAGATAATATTCCGCACGCTCGACGGCCTTGTCGCGCGGGATGCCGTAAAAGCCGGCCTGGTTGACGACGATTTCAACCACCGGCTCGAACACGTTGAAATTGAATTCCTGTGGCACCAGGCCGAGGCAACCCTTGGCCGCCGCCAGATCGGTATCGAGATCATGGCCGAAGACCTCGACCTTGCCCGCGGTCTTGTTGACCAGCGAGGTGATGATGCCGATGGCCGTGGATTTGCCCGCGCCATTGGGACCGAGCAAGGCGAAGAAATCGCCCTGCTCCACATCCAGGTCGATGCCCTTGAGGGCCGTAAACCCGTTGGCATAGGTCTTTTGCAGATTGCGCAGTGACAGGGCGGTGGTCATGGTCGTGGATATTCTGGTGGCGCGAAGGGCGGCAGTTTACCACGGCGCTGCGTTCAGTCTCCCACGCCGCAAACACCGTCACCTCTTCACGGTCGTGATACAACTGCTTGCAGGCGAGCCGATACGGTTGGCCGGTGGCCTCTAGACGTTCGCGTACCACGGCCAGACACTGCATGACTTCCGGATAGCGTTTCTTCATCGGCAGCTTCAGATTGAATACCGTGTAACGGCAATCGCCTTCGCTCAACCAGCGCGCGGCGAGCTCGGCGATGCGGGCGGGTTGTTCGACGATGTCGCAGACCATCCAATCGACCGGCTCTTCGGGACGATAGCGAAAACCATCTTCTCGATGATGCACCAGCAATCCGCTGTCCAGTAAGGCAGGCGCCATGGCGCCATTGTCGACGGCGATGACGTGCAGGCCGCGCCTGTACCAGTTGCCAGCTCCAGCCGCCGGGCGCCGCGCCCAGATCCACGGCGTGCATGCCCGGACGTAACATGCGGTCACGCTCATCGGCGTCGAGAAAGGTCAGAAAGGCCTCTTCGAGTTTGAGTGTGGAACGACTGGGCGCGCTGGAAGGAAAGCGCAAACGCGGTATGCCCATCAGATAGGGACTGCTGTTGCTGCGATCGGCTACACCAATATAGGCCGCCGTGGTCGCCATGAAGCAGACATGCAGACGCGGTGCGTGCGCGTCATCGCTGAGTAACTTCGCGCCGGCGAGCGCGCTCTGCAACGGCCGCGCAAGACTTCGGCACAGTGCCTGGAGCTCTTTGCCTTCGTTGGTGTCGGTGGTTTCCAGGAACACCTCATTCGCCACCGCAATGCCGGCACACGCCTCAAGCAGGCCGCTGATGCGATCATCGATGCGCAGATCCTTGGCGAGTGCGAGCAGGCGGAACCATTGGCGGGTGAAGATGAGTTGCGCGAACGGCAGCTCCTGGTGCAGCTGGATAGCCTCGTCATCGCTGCCGGTGACGAACACGACATAGGCCGCCGCCGGCTTGGCTTTGCAATAGCCGCTGATGCCGAGTTCGGCCGCGCCGGCTTGGATTTCGGCCGCACATTCGGATTCGAAGCCGGGGCGGCAATGCAGGAACAGTCCATTCATGGTCGGCATCATTCCGTGCGTGCACGTGCGTAATTGCCGGCTGACGACGGACGCGGCGGTGACGATTGCGGATGACCTGGTGACACGACGCCGCGTTGGCGGATATCCCATGGTCAGATCTCGCTCCGTCACGGTGATCCGTGCGATACCGGTGCAGTACTGCGATAGTTTACATCGAGGTATTACCCATGACTGAAACCAAACCTTTATCGCTGATGGATTTCGTGAATGCCGCGCGTGCGCGCGTTAAAGAAGTGGCGCCGGACGAACTACAGCAGATGCTGTCAGAGGTGCCGGGTGTGCTGCTGGTCGATGTGCGCGAATCCAGCGAGCACGAGCAGGGCCATATTCAGAACGCCCACCTGGTGCCGCGCGGCATTCTCGAAGCGGCCGCGGATATCAATTATCCGAAACACGATGAAATCTTGTATACCGCGCGAGAAAAACCGGTGGTGTTGTATTGCGCGACCGGCGGCCGTTCCGCGTTGGCGGCGCTGACCTTGCAGATGATGGGTTTCAAGGACGTCTACAGCCTGGCCGGTGGCATCATGAAATGGCAGGAGACCGGCTGTCCGGTGGTGCGCGAAGCGCGGTTTGTTTAGGCGCATTTCAGGACCCTGAGGTGTCGTCAGGGCGAATACGGCGCGAGTAAAGATCTATGTAGCCCGGATGTAATCCGGGAATTGGCCGTCCACCCGGATTACATCCGGGCTACATTTTTCAACCGTTCATTGCGAGGGAACCTTTGACGGGTTGGCGAGGCGCTTGCTCCTTAGGCGTTGACGCCGGTCTTGCTGAAGATCGGCCGGGCGAACTGGTCGATATACCAGGCCACCGCGCTGTAGAGCAGGCCGCCGATGGCGAACTTGTTCAGCAGGGCTTCAGTCGACTGCCGCATGGGGAGATTGGCGTATTCCCCGGTGATCATGAAATACACGGCAACGGCGAAGACCGCCACGCCGAGGGCCATGTTGGTGACCAGCAGGTTGTGCAGACGGGAATTCTGGGACTGAGTGGCAGACATGGTGCGCTCCTGTTAAACAATGAATGTGTCGGATGGCTGACACATTAGCGGTTTCGAATATTCCGGTAATTGATCCGGATCAAGCGATATAAGCCATTGTTTAACAGTAATTAATAATGCTGACGCGCAGCGCTGGACTGCTCGGCGCGGTAGCGGGCAGCTATCTGGCGGCTTCCGGCTCGAACACCACCGACTGATTACGCCCGCCGTGCTTGGCTTCGTAGAGCGCCAGATCGGAGTTCTGCAGCCATTGCGCGTGATCGGTCATGTCGTCGTTGGCCTGCGCGATGCCGAGGCTGATGGTGTAGCGGATCTCGACTGGCTCGAACTTCACGGTCAGCGCCTCGATTTTCTTGCGCATCCGCTCGGCCAGATACAGGCTCTGCTCGGCGTTGGTGTCGATCAGGATCACGCCGAACTCCTCGCCGCCGTAGCGGCCGGCGATGTCGGTGGTGCGGATGCGGCTGCGCAGGGTGCGCGAGGTGGCGCGGATCACCTCGTCGCCGGCCTGATGGCCGTAGGTGTCGTTGACCTTCTTGAAGTGATCGATGTCGAACATGATCAGCGTGCTGGTGTGCTTGCTGCGCTGGATAGCGCGCGAATTCCGCGACTTCAGGCACTCTTCCCAGTAGCCGCGGTTGTTCAGGCCGGTGAGCCGGTCGGTGCGCGACAATTGCGCCAGACTGGCGTTGGCCGCCTCCAGCGCGCGCTTGCCGATGGCGATGTCGGTGACGTCGTAGAGGATCACGCCGATATGGTTGATGCTGCCGTCGGGCGACACCAGCGGGATCAGCGTGATGTTCTGGTACATGACATCCGCCGTGCCGGTGATCGGACGGTAGTTCTTGAAGCGCAGCAGATACGGGCGCTGTTCCCAGGTGCTGAATAACTCATAGAAACGTCATTGCAGGAGCGCATGCGACGCGGCAATCTCCAGTCTGCTGTAACTGTTGGGAATTGCTTCCTGCGCTCGCAATGACGGATTATCAGCTCTCGTCGGGGCGCTATTTGGCGGCTTCCGGCTCGAACACCACGGACTGATTACGCCCGCCGTGCTTGGCCTGGTAGAGCGCCAGGTCGGAGTTCTGCAGCCATTGGGCGTGGTCGGTCATGTCGTCGTTGGCCTGAGCGATGCCGAGGCTGATGGTGAAGCGAATCTCGACTTGTTCAAACGTGACGGTCAGCGCCTCGATTTTTTTGCGGATGCGCTCGGCCAGAAACTGCCCTTGTTCCGCGTTGGTGTCGACCAGGATCACGCCGAATTCTTCGCCACCATAACGTCCGGCGATATCGGTAGTGCGGATACTGCTGCGCAAGGTCCGCGAGGTCACGCGGATCACTTCGTCGCCAGCCTGATGACCGTAGGTGTCGTTGACCTTCTTGAAGTGGTCGATATCGAACATGATCAACGTGCTGGGATGTTTGGTGCGCTGATAACGCGCGAACTCCGTGATCAGACATTCTTCCCAATAGCCACGGTTGTTCAGCTCGGTGAGGCGATCGGTACGCGACAGCCGCGCCAAGCCGAGGTTCGCCGCTTCGAGGGCGAGCTTGCTGATGGCGATACTGGTGACATCGTAGAGAATCACGCCGATATGGTCGATCTTGCCATCGGTCGAGACCAACGGAATCAGCGTGATGTTCTGGTACATGAATTCCGCGGTACCGGTAATCGGGCGGTAATTCTTGAAACGCAGCAGATACGGGCGCTGTTCCCAGGTGGTGAAGGCGCGGCTTTCCAGCACAAACACCGACTCGGCCTTGCGCCGGAACCAGCCTTCGGGCAGATCGGGAAACAGCTCGAACAGGTTGTTGCCGATGACGTAGGCGCCGGACTGGCCGCTGTGGTTTTCCATGAAGCCGTTCCACAGATGCACCCGGTAATCGCGATCCAGGACTATCAGCCCCACGTCGACGGTCTGGACCATGTCCATCAACCAGTGGAATGCATTGATATCGCTGTGGGCGTTAGACATAGGCGTTCAGAAATCGAGGAATGAGGCGCGGTCGTGCAATACGTCCAGCGAGTCTTCGCTGAACAGCAGCATCATGTCGCAATTGATATTGCGGTTTTCGATCCGGTAGCCGATCTCGATGGCCAGCGTACGGTTCCAGCGCGAGGCGTTGTGTTCGAGCAATTCGTTGATATTGATGTGTCGGCCGAGCACCACCGGATGGCCCTGGCTGAAGTTGATATCCAGCTGATCGGCGATACCCTTGAGACAGGCGCCGATGAGAATGCTGGAGATATCCATCAATAGCTCCATCTGTACAACGTCGTCGATCTCACCTTCGTGACGCATCAGCGTGGCGATGTCGGTGAAACTCGATTCGGTGAAGGTCAGCAAGGCCTCTCCGGCGATACCGGCACCGATGAAGCCCTGACAGACCGCCGAAACAGTCTCGCTGGCCTCGATGGCTTGCAACGCCGCTTTCAGGTCGCTGCCTTCGATCATGTTGACGCGCGGCACCGGCAGCTTGACGAAGGCGCCGAGCAGGCGCGCGAGCAGATCGCCGGCGCGGCCCATGGCGACGTTGGCGATTTCCTGATAACGGTCCAGATCATCGACCTGGATATTGTCGTCGGCGCGGAGTTTGCCGGGCGCGCCGCGGATGCCGAAGTGATCCAGGAGCGCGCTGATGGTCGCTTCGTCGACGGGCTTCTTGATGAAATCCATCGCGCCGAGCTTGAGCACCCGGGCGCGCGCCTCGGGCTGCACATCGCCGGAGATGACGATCACCATCGTGTTGAGATCTTCACGGCGGATCGTCTCCAGCACCTCATAGCCATCCATCACCGGCATGTTGAGGTCCAGAAACAGGATATCGCCCTTGCCGGCGCGCAGGGCATCGAGACCCTCGGCGCCATTGGCGGCGAAACTGAGCGTGACGTCCCAGTCGCGCGGCAGGGCGCGCGCCATTTGTTTTTGGGCGAAGCTGGAATCGTCGCAGATCAGGACGGGGGTCGTCATAGGGGCGTGACTATAAGCGATAGCCCGTTGGTAGGCTAGGGATGGCTCGCCCGGATGGTCCACTCGGATGGGTCTCATGTGCGGAATAATGCGTTAAGCTGCCGACCTTCCAGTCGCTACAGCCGCGTCAGATAGACTTTTGGCCAGTCTGTTACGACATTGTGTCCGGCGGTGAGCGCGAGAGAGGCTGTATAGCGTGCACAAAATCGCGGTAACGGGTGGTACAGGCTTCATCGGTTCGGCTTTGGTCTCTGCCCTGATTGAACAGGGCGGGTCGGCGCGCCTGCTGTCGCGCGCGCCGTCCGCGGCGCAACCCGCGCCGTCTATTGCTGTCGTGACAGGCGATCTTGATGATCCGGCGGCGCTGTCCGCGCTGGTGCGCGGTATGGACTGTGTCATCCATCTGGCCGGTTATGCGCATGCCACCTCCAAGCCGATCCCCGCCGAGATCGAACGCCACCGGCGCATCAATCTCGAAGGCACGCAAAACTGTTTCGCTGCGCGGCCGCGGCGTGAAGGTACGCAAAATCTGTTTCGCAGCGCGGCCACAGCCGGTGTGCGCCGCTTCGTTTTCGTCAGCAGCGTCAAGGCCGGTGGCGAGGATGCGCACGCCTGTCTGAATGAACACAGTGCGCGGATGCCCGTTGATCCTTACGGTCTCATCAAGCGCGAGACTGAAGATTGGTTATTCGAGCAGGGCGCGCGCACCGGCGTGGAAATCAGCGTGTTGCGACCGGCGCTGGTGTACGGGCCGGGCGTGAAGGGCAACCTCGCCGCGATGCTGCGCGCCATCGATCACCGGCGCTTCCCGCCGGTAGCCGAGACGCACAACATCCGCTCCATGGTGAGCGTGCAGGATGTCGTGGCGGCACTGCTGGCCGCCGCCGCGCGACCCGAGGCGGCGGGCCAAGTGTGCATTCTGGACGATGGCGAGGCCTATTCGACGCGGCGTATCTATACCGCCATGGCGACCGCGCTCGGCAAACCGATTCCAGCTTGGTCACTGCCCGCCAGCGTGCTGCGCGGTCTGGGTCGTGTCGGCGATCTCGGTGAAACCGTATTGCGCCGTTCGTTGCCCTTCAACAGCACACTCGCCGCGCGTCTGCTCGATTCCGCCTGTTATCGTTCCGTGTGCGCGGAGGCTGCGTTGGGATTCAAACCGCAACAGCGCCTCGAAGATGTATTGCCGGCGATGGTGCGCGCCTATCGTGAACCTGTGTAGGGCGCGACTCTGAACCCTGCTTATTAACACCACTCTGGGAGATCGACCGTGGCCATGGAAAAGACTGACAAACTTGCCGTCCTCATCGACGCCGATAATGCCCAGCCGGGTATCGTTGATGGCCTGCTGGCTGAGATCGCGAATTATGGAACCGCCAATGTCAAAAGGATCTACGGAGACTGGACGGCGCCGAGCCTGAAGGGTTGGAAAGAGGTGTTGTTGCAGCACTCGATTCAACCCATGCAGCAGTTCGCCTATACGCAGGGCAAGAACGCCACGGACAGCGCCATGATCATCGATGCCATGGATCTGCTGTACACCGAGAAGTTCGATGGCTTCTGCATCGTCTCCAGCGACAGTGATTTCACAAAGCTCGCCTCGCGGATACGCGAATCGGGGCTGCTCGTGTATGGATTCGGCGAGAAAGAAGACGCCCTCGCCTTTGTGTCTGCCTGCGACAAGTTCATCTTCACGGAGGTGCTGCGCGCGAAGCTCGACGAGAGCGCCGCGATCGTCAGGAAATCCACCAACGAACTGAGGCAGGACACCCGTCTCGTCAGCCTGCTCAGGAATGCCGTGGAAGCATCATCGGATGAAACCGGTTGGGCGAAGCTCAGTCCGGTTGGCAGCAAGATCGCCAAGCAATCGCCTGAATTCGATCCTCGGAACTATGGCTATGCAAAGCTTAGCGGGCTGATTAATGCGATCAAGCTTTTCGATGTCGAAGAACGCTCGGCCGGCGAAGGCAAACCCAAAACGATTTATGTCCGCGATAAACCCGGCGCGTAATTCCAGGCGCGTAACCCAGGCGAGTAATTCCAGATGCCGCAATCCTTCGCGGCGATCAGAACACCGTTAGCGCTTCAGTCGCGCAAACGCATCGGCCATTGCGCCGCTGGGTTTGGGCGCCTCGGCGCGCGGCTTGTCGCGGGTTCTATCCGATCTGGCTTGCGCCGGGCGGTTGCGATCAGATGACTCGCGCGGTGATTTAGGTGCGGCGGCCGCGTCGGTCAGGCGCATGGTCAGGCTGATGCGCTTACGCACCGGATCGATTTCCACCACCTTAACCTTCACCACATCGCCGGCCTTGACCACGTCGCGCGGGTCTTTGACGAATTTGTCCGCCAGTACCGAGATATGTACCAAGCCATCCTGATGCACGCCGATATCGACGAACGCGCCGAAGTTGGCGACGTTGGTGACGACGCCTTCGAGGATCATGCCGGGTTTGAGGTCGGCGATTTTCTCTACGCCGTCTTTGAAGGTGGCGGTCTTGAACTCGGGGCGCGGATCGCGGCCGGGTTTGTCCAGCTCGCCGATGATGTCGCGCACGGTCGGTTCGCCGAAGCGCTCGTCGATGTAGTCGTTGGCGGCGAGTGTCTTGAGGAACGCGCCATTGCCGAGCAGATCGCGGATGTCACGCTTGGATTGGGCGAGGATACGTTCGACCACCGGATACGCCTCGGGATGCACGGCGGAGGCATCGAGCGGATTCGCGCCGTTCATGATGCGCAGGAAGCCGGCGGCTTGCTCGAACGCCTTCGGGCCTAAACGCGCAACCTCCAACAACTGTTTGCGATTGTTGAACGGACCCTGTTCATCACGGTGCGCGACGATGTTGCGCGCCAGTGTCTCCGAGAGTCCGGCGACCCGCGCCAGCAGCGGAATCGATGCGGTGTTCACATCGACGCCGACGGCGTTCACGCAGTCTTCCACGACCGAATCGAGTTTGCGCGCCAGCCGCGCCTGATTGAGGTCGTGCTGATACTGGCCGACACCGATGGCCTTGGGTTCGATCTTCACCAATTCGGCGAGCGGGTCTTGCAGGCGGCGCGCAATCGAGACCGCGCCGCGCAGCGTGACGTCGAGATCGGGAAATTCGCGCGCGGCGAATTCCGAGGCCGAATACACCGAGGCGCCCGCCTCGCTCACCACCAAGCTGGTGATATGCAAATCCGGATGGCGCTTGGCGATATCTTTTACCAGGCGGTCGGTCTCGCGCGAGGCGGTGCCGTTGCCGATGCTGATGAGTTCGACCTTGTGTTTGGCGATCAGCGCGGCAAGCACCGCAATCGATGCGTCCCATTGCTTCTTCGGTTCGTGCGGATAAATGGTCGTGTGTTCGACAAACGCGCCGGTGCTGTTGACGACGACGACTTTCACGCCGGTGCGCAGACCGGGATCGAGACCCAGGGTGGTGCGCGGCCCGGCCGGTGCGGCCAATAATAAATCGCGCAGGTTTTCGCCGAACACGCGGATCGCCTCTTCTTCGGCGGACTCGCGCAGGCGCATGAACAACTCGCTTTCCAATTGCATATGCAGCTTCACGCGCCAGGCCCAGCGCGCCGAGGTGACCAGCCAGGTATCCGCCGCGCGGCCTTGATCTTTGATGCCGTAGCGTCCGGCAATGCGTGCTTCGCAGCGACCGGCAGTATTGCCGGCCTCCAGATCATCTTGGCCCGGTACGCAGAGCTTTAAGCGCAGCGCGCCTTCCGTGCGGCCGCGAAACATCGCCAGCGCGCGGTGCGAGGGGATCTTGTGCAAGGCCTCGGAGAAATCAAAGTAGTCACTGAATTTCGCGCCCGCCTGTGCTTGGCCTTCGACGAGCGTGGAGAGCATCAGTCCGGTGTCCCAGGCTTGCGTGCGCAATTCACCGACCAGGTCGGCGTCTTCGGCGACGCGTTCCATAAAGATCTGTCGCGCGCCTTCGAGTGTGGCGGCGGCATCGGCAAAGCCGGCCTCGACGTTGAGATAGTCGGCCGCGCTGATAGTGGGATCAAGTGTCGGGTCGGCCAGCAGTGCATCGAGTAACGGCTCGATACCCGCTTCGCGCGCAATCTGCGCCTTGGTGCGACGTTTTTGTTTATACGGCGCGTACAGATCTTCCAAGCGGGTTTTGGTGTCGGCCGCGAGGATGGCTGCATTCAGCTCCGGTGTCAGCTTGCCCTGTTCGTCGATGCTTTTGAGTACGCTGATGCGCCGTTCTTCCAATTCGCGCAAATAGCCCAGACGTTCTTCGAGATTGCGCAATTGCGTGTCGTCCAGACCGCTGGTGACTTCTTTGCGGTAGCGGGCGATGAACGGCACGGTGGCGCCTTCATCGAGCAACGTAACGGCGGCGTGTACCTGTTGTGGGAGAACGGATAATTCCTGGGCAATGCGGTGGATCAGATCGGTCATTGGGCTACTCGGTTTATGTCTGATGCGGGCTAGTAAGGCCGCGTCTGGGGCTGGGTTGGTGGAGTCTAGCAAAGTCGCTGGATTCGAACAGGCCTTGATTTTTGTAATCGTCGAGTGTGGCGGCAAATAATTTTTTTACGTCACGGAATATGGCGTGCTCAACTTCCCACCACCGTCATATTCACTCGGGCATGGTCGGAGATGCGATCCAGTGTCCAGGGCGGGTCGTTGACGATCTTTACCTTGCATTCGCTCACGCCGTCCAACTCGCGGATGGCGTCGGCCACTTGCTTGGGTAACAGCAGATTGCCCGGGTGGCCGGGGCTGGAGAAGGCCAGATCGATGCGTACCTTGCTGCCATCCTCGATGGCGACGCGATAGACCATGCCCATATTGAACAAGTCGATGTGCGGCGTGGCCGGATCGTAAATGGTCGTCAACACGCTTTGAACGCGTCGTTCCAATGCCTTGTTGGGGTCGCGGCGGGAATTGCGGGGTGTGGTCATAGGGTCCTCCTGTGACGGGCGCTGCGCGCTGAATATGTCCGTCGCTAATGCGGTTGCGTGTTGCCGAAGGTATCGACGATACGTTGAAACTCGGCATCCAACGGCGCGCGAATAGTTATCTGCACGTGCGTGTCGGGGTGTGTGAATGAGAGCTCCTGCGCACACAGCAGTAGCCGCTGGCAGTGCAGATGCTCGCGGAAGATGCGGTTATGGCGGCCATCGCCGTGCGTCGTGTCGCCGATAATCGGATGGAAGATGTGTTTCATATGGCGGCGTATCTGGTGTTTACGTCCGGTGCGCGGGGTGACATTCAAGAGCGAATAGCGGCTGGTCGGATGGCGGCCATCGGAGATATTCAATTCCAGCGTGGCCCGGCGAGCGTAGTCAGTCACGGCCGGCTGCGCCGGTTTGTCTTGCTGTGCACGGGCATCGGTCATGCGATCCAAGTCCTCGCGCAGCGGGTAGTCGATGCAATCCTGTTCCGGCGTATAGCCGCGCACGACGGCAAGATACTTTTTGCTGACCGCATTGTCCTCGAACACCGCGCCCATGGCGCGCGCGGCGGCTTCCGTGAGCGCGAACAGCAACACGCCCGAAGTCGGTTTGTCGAGACGGTGCAACGGATACACGCGCTGGCCGATCTGGTTGCGCAGCAGTTGCATCGCGAAGCGCGTTTCATGTTTATCGATCAGGCTGCGGTGTACCAACAATCCGCTTGGCTTGTCGATGGCGATGAGCGTTTCGTCACGGTAGAGAATGTTCAGCATGGTAACCGGGGACAAATCATAAATTTGTCCCCGTACAGCTTACCAATACACGAACAGCACGCCGTTTTCGATCTTGTGCTCGAACTTGTTCAGCGGCCGGTTGCCGACATCGGTGCATTCGCCGGTGGTGACGTCGAACTTCCAGTGATGTTTCGGGCAGGTGAGCGACGTGCCTTCCAGCGCCAGATGCGGGATGTTGGTGACTTGATGCGGGCAGCGGCTGTCGTAAACGCGCACGTTGTCGCCGTCGCGGTAGATGTACAGGTTGCGGCCGGCGCAATCGCGGTAGCTGATCTCGCCGGAGGGCAGTTCGCTCATCGCGGTGACGGTGTGCCAGGTGGATTCGGCGAACAGGTTCTCCGGGCGGAATTCCGGGATGTCCATGTCCAATAAGATATCCACCGCCCAGACGATCTTGGCCAGCCCCAGTGTCGGAAAGGCCATCAGCAGCGCGTCGATGACTTCGTTGGCGCTGGCGCCGTTGCGCAGCGCGCGGGTCAGATATTGGCGGAAGCCGCCCTCGGTCTGTACGTCGACCTTGGTGATGATGGAAATCAGGTCGCGGGTGCGGGTATCGAGGTGCTTGCCGGCCTCTTTGAGAAATTTGAAATACGGGGTGATGGCTTCGGGGCGGGCAGCCACCAGATAATTTAGAGCGTCACTCATGGAAATCTCCAACGGGGTTTATGGACAGCATGCTAACGGGAGTTGTGGACGGCTCCAACCCTGGAGTGGTCAAGGGTATGGGCAGTCGAGAATCTGATTTGTAGATGTTCGTCTTTATTACGGATAGTTCACCGGGCATTCGGGTTGCCCAGCATCCAGAGCATATGCAGCGCCAGCACCTCATCCGACTGGATGGCGCTGCACTCGGCTGGCCCAGACTGGCAGGCGAGCGCCTGTCGCTCGCGGTTGCGCGAGGCGACAATGCGTTCGCTGCGATTGACTGCATAGGCCACGGCAGCGGCCACATCGGTATCCGACACGCGGCTGAAGCCGCCTTTCGGTGGCATCAGGCCATGTCCGTAAATGGCATGTTGGATCAACGTGTCGAGCGGCTGTTGTAGCCGCGGTTCCCAATCGGCGGCGCTGCCAAGCTGGGGTGCGCCGCTGTGTTCCCGGCCATGGCAGGCGAGGCATTTGCCGGTGAAAACGGCTTTGCCACGATGCAGATCATGGGACACGTCGACGCCGGGCCGGGCCTCCAGGCTCAGCGTTGATTGCGCCGCGCGTGAGGTTTCCACCGTTGCATCGCGGTTGTCGCAACCAGCCAGGACTAGGCTAAACTGCGCGAGCACGACTACGACCCAGAGTGTGCTTAAGGTTCTCATGCGGCGATCCGTTGAAGGCTCCTCCGACTCACGACCGCATTATCCGCCTATTGCGCCGACTTTGTCTTGCCGCCGATCAAATGGAAGCTCACAGAATATGCCCGACACAGATTTTCACACACGTCTTGAGGCCCTGGAGTCGCGTCTTGCCCATCACGAGGCGGCGATGGATGAGCTGACGCGCGCATTGCTGCAACAGGAACGTCTGGTGGCGGAACAGGCAGAATCACTGCGCCGTCTGGAGGCGCAGCTTAGGGCCTCGATGTCATCACCGATCGCCTCGCGCGATGAAGAGACACCGCCGCCGCATTATTGATGCGCTGATGTCGAGTGGTTTTAACCGACGTGCGGTATGCAAAAACCTGCTGTTGTGGCGCGTCGAGCGATGTGTTCAGCGCGGTTGATGCCTTGTTTAACCTGAGTGTAGATTGCCGACATTATGCGCCTGACAACCTTCTCGGATTACAGCCTGCGGGTTCTGATTTATCTCGGACTGCGTGACAACGCGCGGGCGACCATCGGCGATATCGCGACTGCCTATGGTATTTCCAAAAACCATCTGATGAAGGTGGCGCAATTTCTCGGCCAGCAGGGCTATATCGAAACCCTGCGCGGCAAGCACGGTGGCTTGCGTCTGGCGCGCGCGCCGGAACACATCAATCTGGGTGCGTTAGTGCGCGCGACTGAAGCACATACGGCCTTGGTGGAGTGCTTCGAGCCGCAGACCTCGGCCTGCCGCATCGAGCCGGTGTGCGCGCTGCGCGCGATGCTGACGCGCGCCTTGCAGGCGTTTTATGCGGTATTGGATGAATACACGCTGGCCGACGTGTTGCACAACCGTGATCAATTGGCGCAAATTCTCGACGAATGAGCCGCGACGCGGCGGCGGCCGACCGGTCGCAGTGTTCGGCCTTGGCCGATGCTCGCCCTTGGCTCAGTGTTCGCCCTTGGTGCGCAGCAGTCCGGCCAGGCGGTTACCCTGTTTTTGCGGGCCGCCGCGCGGAAAGATATCGTGCAGATAGCGGTTGCTGCCCTGTTCTTCGCCCCAGATTTTGCGGAAGTGTTTGATGATCTCGCGCACATTCGCCTGCACCTGATGCGCCTCGTAGTGGCTGCGCAAAAAACGGATCACCTCCCAGTGCTGGCTGGTCAATTCCAGCCCTTCGTGATCCGCCTCGGCACGCACAAAGTCCTCCGACCAATCGGAGAGGTCCACCAGATAGCCTTCGCTATCGGTTAATACTTCGTGGCCGTTCACCTTCAGTTGGCGGGTTTTCATATTGGGATAGGCGGTGCTGCCACCGCCGCCGCCCGGCGCGCCATGTGCATCGACGGCATCGCCATCGGTCAGCGACCACAGGCCGATTTCGATGTCGCCTTCGAGACGGCCTTGATAGTGGGTGCTGCCGTTGATAACGATCTTGCCGCTGGCCGGCGGGATATCGAAGCTGGCGACACCATTGCGGTCGGTATTGACCACGATCGGGTGGCTCGGATCGGTGTCGAGCACGAGGTTGACTGGCGTGCGTTTGAGAGGTTCATGCGTGAAGTTCATCGCTACATGGATACGTACCATCGTTCACCTCCAGGGTGGCGGGTGACGCCAAGTGGCAGATTGTCAGTCACTGCGTCATCTAAGGCTCAATTTATAACAGATATTTCATATGCCTCTTTATCCCAGATGGGGTATCCATCCTCGGGATTCAAGGTAAAAGCGGATAAGTAACTATTTTACAGAGATTTATTTAAATGCCTGGGCGTTCACTCGTCGGCGAAACGCCATGCCACGCCTTCGGACTGGGCGCGTAAAAAGGCCTGTTGACTGGGGCAGGGGCGGAAATAATCATCCGCCGTGGTTTCCGTCTCGCTGTCGATGCGCACCACGGTCCAGCCGGCTTCGGCCAAACGTGAACTGGCCAGCGCCCGCGCCTGGGTGGGATCCGACGCCGCGACCCACACCGAAATACCGCGCACAGTCGCGTCGGCGTGGGACTGAACCTGCATGATGAACAGCTGCGTGGGTGGTGTCCGCTGCGTCACGGTTCGGCGTGCTCGACCGGGTCTTGGCGAATGACGATATCCGCCGCGGGATAGGCCTTTTGAATTTCGTTCAGTACCGCCTCGGTAATCTGGTGCGCCTCGCGCAAGGCGAGATCGCCGTCGAGTTCCATATGGAATTGCACGATCTCGCGTTGCCCGGAGCGGTAGCTGCGCAGGTCATGCAAGCCATGCACCTCGGCATGGCTGAGGGCGATCTGCCGAATACGCTCGCGATCGCTGTCGGGCAACTCGCGGTCCATGAGCAGATGAAAGGCCTCGTGGCCGATGCGCCAGGCGCTGTGCAGAATGTAAAAGGCGATGCCGAGGGCGAAGATCGGGTCCAGTCCCGGCCAACCCGCCAGTGACAATCCCAATGCGACGATGATGCTGGCGTTGGTCAGCAGGTCAGTCATGTAATGCAGCGAGTCGGCGCGTACCGCCGTGGAGCCGGTGCGCGCGATGACATAGCGCTGGATGGCGAGCAGGATCATCGTTGCCACAATCGCGAAGCCCATCACGCCGATGCCGATGCCGATGGACTGCAAGGGTTGCGGGTTGAGCAGGCGGTCGACGGCATGCAACATCAGAAACAGGGCCGAACCGGCGATGAACATGGCCTGTGCCAGACCGGCCAGCGATTCCGCCTTGCCGTGGCCGAAGCGATGTTCTTTATCCGCGGGCATCAGTGAATAACGCACCGCGAACAAATTGATCAGCGACGCGGCGACATCCATCAACGAGTCGATCAGTGACGCCATCACGCTGACCGAGCCGGTCATCAACCAGGCGGCCAGCTTGCCGAAGATCAACACACTGGCGGTGACGACCGAGGCGTAGGTGGCCAGTCGCAGCAGACGCGCATAATCGTGAGTGGCGGCTGCGGTCATGCGCGCGTTAGTCGCCGGCGATGGAAGCGTCGTCGGGATCGTAACCCAGATTCGGCGCCAGCCAGCGTTCGGCCTCTTCGAGCGTCATGCCCTTGCGCACCGCGTAGTCCGCCACCTGATCACGGTTGATTTTGCCGACACCGAAGTAGCGTGCCTCGGGATGGCTGAAGTACCAGCCGCTGACAGCAGCGGCCGGCCACATCGCGAACGACTCGGTGATCTGAATGTCGGCGTTCGTGAGTGGATCGATGAGTTGCCACATCAGAGCCTTTTCGGTGTGATCCGGGCAGGCGGGATAGCCGGGCGCGGGACGAATGCCGCGATAGGTCTCATTGACGAGATCTTCGTTGTCGAGGCGCTCGTCGGGCGCATAGCCCCATAACTCCATGCGCACGTGTTCGTGCAGAAATTCGGCGAAGGCCTCGGCAAGGCGATCGGCGAGCGACTTGAGCATGATCGCGTGATAGTCGTCGTGGTCGGCCTCGAAGCGCCGCACATGCTCGTCGATGCCAATGCCTGCGGTGACGGCGAAGGCGCCGAGGAAATCGTTGAGGCCGGTGGCTTTCGGCGCGACGAAATCCGCCAGACAGCGATTGGGGCGGCCCGGCGGCTTGCGATTCTGCTGACGCAAATGATGCAGCGTGGTCAACACTTCGCTGCGCGAGGCATCGGTGTACAGCTCGATATCGTCGTCGTTGATCTGATTGGCCGCGAACAGGCCGATGACCGCGCGTGCCTGCAGCCAGTCTTCGTCGATGATCTGTTTGAGCATGGTCTGCGCATCATCGAACAACTGGCGCGCATGCTCGCCGACGATCGCGTCTTTGAGAATCTTCGGATAGCTGCCGGCGAGTTCCCAGGTCTTGAAGAACGGCGTCCAATCGATGTACTTGGCGATATCGTTGAGCGAGAAATTCTCGAACGCCTTGATGCCGAGGAAGTTCGGCTTGGGGGGTTCGTAGCCGCTCCAGTCGATCGGGATTTTGTTGGCGCGCGCCTCGGCGAGCGTCAGCCAGTCGGTCTTGGCGGCCTTGCCCTTGTGCATCTCGCGCACGCTGACGTATTCGGCTTTGATCTTGGCGATGTATTCGGCCGCGTTGGCATCGCTGACCAGATTCTGCGCGACACCGACCGCACGCGAGGCGTCCTTCACATAGACGGTCGTGCCGGCGTAATTGGGTTCGATCTTCACCGCCGTATGCACGCGCGAGGTGGTTGCGCCACCGATCAGCAGCGGGATGTTCAGGCCGAGACGCTGCATTTCCTTGGCGACATGCGCCATCTCGTCCAGTGACGGCGTGATCAGCCCGGACAGGCCGATGATGTCGACGTTCTCGGCCTTGGCGGCGTCGAGAATCTTCTGCGTCGGCACCATCACGCCGAGGTCGATGACCTCGAAGTTATTGCATTGCAGCACCACGCCGACGATGTTCTTGCCGATATCGTGCACGTCGCCTTTCACCGTGGCCATCAGAATCTTGCCTTTGGCCTTGCTGGTGCCGTCTTTCTCGGCTTCGATGAACGGCAACAGATGCGCGACGGCCTTTTTCATCACGCGCGCGGACTTCACCACCTGCGGCAGGAACATCTTGCCGGCGCCGAACAGATCGCCGACGACATTCATGCCGTCCATCAGCGGGCCTTCGATGACCTGGATGGGGCGCGCGAATTGCAGGCGGCATTCTTCCGTATCCTGCTCGACGAAGGCATCGATGCCTTTGACCAGCGCGTGTTCGAGGCGTTTGACCACCGGCAGTTCGCGCCAGGCCAGATCTTCTTTCTTCTCGATGCTGCTGCCGTCGCCCTTATATTTAGCCGCGATTTCCAATAAACGTTCGGTTGAATCCGCGCGACGGTTGAGCACTACATCTTCCACGCACTCGCGCAGCTCGGCCGGAATCTCTTCGTAAATGGCGAGTTGTCCGGCGTTGACGATGCCCATGTCCATGCCGGCCTTGATGGCGTGATACAGGAACACCGCGTGGATCGCCTCGCGCACCGGGTCGTTGCCGCGGAACGAGAACGACACATTGGACACGCCGCCGGAGATGCTGGCATGCGGCAGCGTCTGCTTGATGATGCGCGTGGCCTCGATGAAGTCCACACCGTAATTGTTGTGTTCCTCGATGCCGGTGGCGATGGCGAAGATGTTCGGATCGAAGATGATATCTTCGGCGGGAAAGCCGACCTGTTCGGTGAGCAGCTTGTACGCGCGCGTGCAGATATCGACCTTGCGCGCCTGCGTGTCCGCCTGGCCGGACTCGTCGAAGGCCATGACGATCACCGCCGCGCCGTACTTGCGGCACAGCTTGGCGTGTTCGATAAACGTGGCCTCGCCTTCCTTCATGGAAATGGAATTGACGATGCCCTTGCCTTGAATGCACTTCAGGCCGGCTTCGAGAATCTCCCACTTGGACGAATCGAGCATGATCGGCACGCGCGAGATATCCGGTTCGGAGGCGATCAGATTCAGGAACGTCACCATGGCCTCGCGGCCATCCAACATGCCCTCGTCCATGTTGATGTCGATCACCTGCGCGCCGTTCTCGACTTGCTGGCGGGCGACGACCAACGCCTTGTCGTACTCGCCGTTGAGGATCATCTTTTTGAACAGCGCCGAGCCGGTGACATTGGTGCGCTCACCGACGTTCACGAACAACGAGTCGTCGCGGATATTGCAGGGCTCCAAGCCGGCGAGTCGCAGGGTGTGATCGTGCTTGCGGAATCGTGCGCGGCGGGAACTTCGCGACCGCCTCGGCGATGGCCTTGATATGCGCGGGCGTGGTGCCGCAGCAGCCGCCGATGATGTTCAGAAAACCCGATTGCGCCCATTCGGCGATTTCCTTGGCCATGGCCTCGGGCGATTCATCGTATTCGCCGAACTCATTCGGCAGGCCCGCATTCGGATGTGCGTTCACGCCGCAGTCGGCGAAGCCGGCCAGTTCTTCGATGTGTTCGCGCAACTGCTTGGCGCCGAGCGCGCAGTTGAAGCCGAGTGAAACCGGCCGCGCATGACGCATGGAATTGTAGAAGGCTTCGGCGGTCTGCCCGGACAGCGTGCGGCCGGAGGCATCGGTAATGGTGCCGGAGATCATCACCGGCAATCTCTTTCCTGTGTCCTCGAAATAGCTTTCCACCGCGAACACCGCGGCCTTGGCATTCAGCGTATCGAAAATGGTTTCGATCAGAATGATGTCGGCGCCGCCGTCGACCAGCGCCTTGGTCGCTTCATAATAGGTTTCGCGCAAGGCATCGAAGCTGACGTTGCGGAAGCCCGGGTTGTTCACATCCGGCGACAGCGAGGCGGTGCGGTTGGTCGGGCCGAGCACGCCGGCAACGAAGCGCGGCTTGTCGGCGGAGGAAAACGCATCCGCCGCGGCGCGCGCGAGTTTCGCGGATTCGAAGTTCAACTCGTAAACTAAATCTTCTTGCCCATAGTCGGCCATGGAGATGGACGTCGAGTTGAAGGTATTGGTCTCGATGATGTCGGCGCCGGCTTCCAGATAGGCGCGATGAATGTCGCCGATGATCTTCGGCTGCGTCAGCGACAGCAGATCGTTATTGCCCTTGAGGTCCGAAGGCCAATCCTTGAAGCGCTCGCCGCGGTAATCGGCCTCGCCCAGTTTGTATTTCTGGATCATGGTGCCCATGGCACCGTCCAGAATCAGGATGCGCTGTTTTAGGAGATCGGAGAATTTGTTCATGTTTACGCGGCGATAGCGGTACGGGCCGCTGAGTCTAGCAGGTTGCGCCCGCTTCCCAAACCCCGCGCCAGGGCCGGTCGCGAGTGGCAACTTTAGACTCACTGTAAGACGCCAAAGCGCGGCGGATCGCGCTGGCTATTGCCCAAACGTCCAGGTCGAGCCAGGGAGTCGTGGGTTGTCCTGGGGTGTTTTCTGGGGTGGGTCGGAACTGCAGTAGCGTCAGGCGCAGGCCGACTGCCGGGCGACATACGCCGCCTGCGGATGGGTCAGTTCGCCGCTGGGGACGATGATCAACCGTAGGCCCAACTGCCAGCGCGGATCGTTATCAAACAGGCTCGGGTAAAGAACGAGCAGCGCCTGATGGTGATTTGGATTGATATACACCACGTTCGGTTGTAAACCGTGTTCGCGCTGAAACGCCTGCGCGCACGCTAGGATATGGTCCAACATGTCTAGGCTCCTCGTTGCCGATCGATGCCGTACTGCTGGCGCGTTACAGACTGGCGGGGTTCGATTGCAAGCGGATGGCCGTTTGATGACAGTGGCGTGAAGGTCAGGGTGTGAAGGAGTCGGATGTCGTCGTTTATCGCCTTATGATCAGTGAATATCCCGCCCAAAACGCGTCAGGCGCACATCCACAGTGACCGACAGGGCCGTCAGCGCGGCGGCCTTCGCCCGGCCTTCGGCATTGGCGCGGTAGAGATGCGGTGTCATTGCCAGTAGATCGGCAATCTGTTCAGCGCCGGTGAGGTCCAAGCGATAGCGGACAGTTTCGGTGGACAGGCGGGTAAAGCCTTCCGGTGACTGTCTTTCGGCAGCGCGTTCCGGCTTCAGGCTCGGGTAGATGATTTCGCGCAGTTCGCGCAGATGATCCGGCCCGGCATCGACCTGTAGCAGTTGGCCGTCCGGCTTGAGCACGCGCGCAAATTCACCATAAACGGGAAAGCCGAAAATGCACAGCACGCGATCGAGCGTGCCCGACTGCACCGGCAAGTTGGCGTTGCTGCCCACGACCCAGGTGGGTCGCTGATCCTGTTTCGCCGCTGACAGGACGGCCCACTTGGAGATATCCAGCCCGAGCAATGCCAGTGTTTGTCCATCACCGGCCGCAGCGGCTAACTCGCGCAGGTAGTAACCCTCACCGCAGCCGGCATCGAGGCAACTGGCCGTTGCATCGAGTGGCAGATCCGCCAGCGTGGCCTGGTTTACCGCCGCGGCAATCGGCTGATAAAAACCGGCCGTGAGAAAGCGCCGGCGGGCCGCGACCATCGCCTTGCTGTCACCCGGATCGCGCGAACGCTTGTTCTGCACCGGCAGTAAATTGGTATAGCCCTGGCTGGCAATGTCGAAACTGTGGCCAGCGGCGCAACGCCATGTGGAACCGGTGCAGTGCAAAGGCGCGCCATCCAGCGGGCAGGCCAAGGCTTGGAAGGGGGTGATGTTCATGTGCTATCCGTTTTGGCGGTCTAACGGTTGAGTCGGCTTGATGGATTTGTTAGCTACTCTTTTAAAATGGAATGTCATCATCGAACTCTACTTTAACCGCTTTCTCTATTACTAATTTTTCTAGCTCCCTTTCAGTTAACATGTCGTTTAATAACCTAACAAATTCCTTTGACTCTACCAAAGTGGAATTGTCCTTGCAGGTATCGCGAATTTTTTCTAAATGCTTTGTTGGCAGAGTTTCAATTTTTCGTAGTAAATTAAGTTTATTTGTAGCATTGCCCGCATCAGAGGAGGAAACGATTTGATTTACTAAAGCACCGGCCATCGCGTCCTTTGTTTTTGTATGACTAGCGAGTATTTCGAACAATGACTGGGCTACTTGACCAATTGATTTACCATTACCCTGTAAACCTTGAAGCTTTCCTATAAATCCATAAGGGTCCATTCCTTTCCTGATAGGAATCACAAGAACCTCTCTACCAACTGCTACTCCTACTTCTTGGTCAGTCCACCGACTCTTATCAAAGTCTGGCGTTAGTACTGCTGTTAAGGCATCCATGGAAAATAGAGCTTTTTCTATTTCGCTTTGCCATTCTTTTGTAGGTTCAATGTCTTCGTGTGCGACAAATGCAGATATTCCGTATTCTTTCAATACGCCCTGAAGCTGTGACATTTTGACTTTGTGCTCAGACAGGTGACTTATGAATAAGCGAAAATGATTTGTTAACCAAAACCTACTGTCAGATGCCATTGTTTTTATAGATTCACCAAATCCATGTTCGATTTCTAGTTCATCAGCAATCTGTAATACTATTTTATCCTGCTCACTTGAAAGGAGGTCTTTAACGTATACCCATTTACTGCCACCCCTATCTGAAGTTTCTTTGCGTGTATCTACACCGAAAGCCGATAAGTAACCAGTGATATCTGAATAAGACATCGTAGATTGCAGTTCACGACCAATACGATCAATTAAGTTTATTCGGTCTATGCGCTTCATATTTTTTAATTGCTAACGACCAAGTGGTGCGGCGCGAACGAAGCGCAGCGTAGTTTGCGTCCGAACGAACGCCTTGTTATGAGTGCTTTTCATAGACAATCTAGACCAGTAGCGCAAGTGACATACAAGGCACACAAGGGCCAAATAAACATCGTAACCAGAACGATGATCAGTAGGCCAACATGTTTCTGTGTATTTTCCTTCACTCTCACCAAGAATTGGTTTGCAACTACAAATACGAATAACGGCATCAAGGCGCTAAGGAAATTAACCACCGCCAGCAGTACCGGCCGATTTTCCGCCGCCCATGCATTATGGTTTTGGAATTGGCCCAGAACGGTTAGGATTAAACCAGCACTAGCGGCGATCAATATTTCTAACGACAGGCCTTTTCGTTCTTTTGCGAACAGCAACAACTCCGCTAACACAAATGCCAGCAGATAAAACGGCAACATCGGTTTTATCGAGCTGAGCAGAAACTCTTCCATAGGCACTCATAACATGTGAGTAGACCGCTGCAGCGGTTTTTAATTACGGCGGCAGCGGTCTAAGTCTGGGTTGATGGAAAATCCCTTCCTGTTCTTCTGTTTGCCTGCCCTGAGAAATCGGTATTACACCGCAGTAGCGATATAACACCGGAAATTCCTAGCATATGCCGCTGCAGCGGTCTTTGTCGGCCGCCGGTGCGGCCTAAGTCAGGCTTGTTGGGAATTTGAACTATCTACAGAGGCTTGGCAAGCCCTGGGCGATGCGGTTAGACCGCGCGAGCGGCTTTTGTCGATACTCGAAGCTATGTCGATGGATTCGATGGGCTGAACGAGGGTGTTCAAGTCAGCGATGGCTGTGTATCGATCTCCAACTGCGTTATCCACGCCAACGCATACTCGCGATCCTCGCCACACATCTCCGGATCGGGTTTGAGTCCCGCGCAACACTTCGGTCGCTCCGGCTGATCGAAGATCGCGCAGCGCAGGTCGTCGGTGAGTTGTATGCAGTGCACGCCGGCCGGTTTGCCGTTGGGCATGCCGGGAATGGGCGATTGGATGGACGGCGCGATGCAGCAGGCGCCGCAGTGCGGGCGACAGTTCATGCCGATCAGTATGCCGCAGTGTGGTTCAGTTTGCCCGTGATCTGCACGGGCAGAGTTGTTCCTGCACCATCTGCATCAATTGCGCGAGCGTCATATCCTCGGGCAGTTGTTGAATGTCGGACAGCATGATGTGTTCGATTTGCGTGTCGTGGTCGGTTTCTTCGTGGTGTACCAGGGGAAGACCGACGAACAGGCCGCGTTCGCCGTTGGTCAGGTTCACCATCAACAACTGCAGAGGAACATGCTTTGCCATGTCGCACCTCCCGCGGCCCCGGTGGGGCGCTTGACGAGTCTGCTGTATGCAATGCAGCTTGCATGCCAGTCTTATTAAAAGTGGCGGCGTGGGGTGGGGCTTCTGAAGGGAATGCCCGGTGCCGGGCGGTCGCCTGAGCGGTAATCCGTGGCGGAGTCCGCAAAAGCGGGTTGTGTTGCTGCGCAACTCGTTCGCAACGTACTACTTGGTGGGTTTCGCAAACTACGCGCTTGTGCACCTTCAGTGCGTAACCCACCCTACATTTTGAGCTTAAGTAAGTGCCATTCAGTTCGGCGGTTTGTTGCTGACACGTAACAGGATGGCTTCGAGCTGATTTTCCTTGAGACGCGCGCGCGCGGTGTTGAGCTCTTTCAGATCGCTGTACGGGCCGACGCGCACACGATGCCAGGTTTCCGTGTTGTTGATGGTGACGGTCTGGATATCGGATTGCAGACCGAGCAGGGCGAGTTTGGCCTTTAATTGGTCGGCCTGCGCCCGCGATCGGAACGAACCGGACTGCAACAAATAGGTGCCGGGCGCTTCAACCTGGGGCACGCCTTCGAGCGGCTTGCCGGTAATCTCCTGCTCCGGCACCGGGACTTCCATCTCGGGGAGGATGGTATAGAAATCGAAGCGCGGTTTGGCCGGTGGTGGCGGCGCCTTCGCCGTTTCGGCTTTACGCACATCGCGCGTGTCTTTATTCGCGGCGGGTACGCGCAACGGTTGCGAGGACTGTGCCGGCGCTGTTGTCGGCGCGGCGGCCGCGACCGGTGGCGGTGTGGTTGGGCGCTGTTGCAGATAAAACAAAAACGCAACGAACAGGCCGATGCTCAGGCCGGCAACCAGCCAGATCCAGCCGGGTGGACTCTGCCGTTTGCGGCTACGACTGCGTCGTGGTGTGATTCTGTTTTTGTAATCGCGTGGCATGGTATGACTGCATTGTGGTTCGCGCCGACGCTTCCTGTCGCGGCACGTTCCGGTGTTAGCGAAACCTACATGCTATCCGGTGCGGAGACACCCAGCAGGCCCAAGCCGTTGGCAAGCACTTGGCGCGTGGCCTGGATCAATGTCAAACGCGCATTGCGCAGCGCGCTGTCTTCGACCAGGAACTGATGGGCGTTGTAATAGGTATGAAAATCGTTGGCCAGTTCGCGCAGGTAATGGGCGATCTGATGCGGCTCGTGATTGTTCGCCGCGCTTTCGATTATTTCCGGATAGCGCGACAGGCTGACCATCAAGGCGGTTTCGTGCGACTCGGACAGGCGTTGCAGTTGTGCCATGCCTTCGCGCGCGTTCCAGGCGAGGCCCTTGTCGGCCATCTGCCGCAGCACGCTCATCACGCGCGCATGCGCGTACTGAATGTAATAGACCGGATTGTCGGTCGATTGCGACTTGGCCAGATCCAGATCGAAATCCATATGCTGTTCGCATTTGCGCATCACATAGAAGAAGCGGCAGGCGTCTTTGCCCACTTCATGGCGCAGCTCGCGCAGCGTGACGAATTCGCCGGAGCGCGTCGACATCTGCGCCTTCTCGCCGCCGCGATACAGAATCGCGAACTGCACCAGCAACACGTCGAGCTTGGCCGGATCGTCACCGATGGCGGCGAGCGCGGCTTTGACGCGCGGCACATAGCCATGATGGTCCGCGCCCCACACATCAATCACGCGCGCGTAGCCGCGTTCCAGTTTGTTCATGTGGTAGGCGATGTCGGAGGCGAAATACGTCGTCTGGCCGTTGTCACGCACGACGACGCGATCTTTCTCGTCACCGTAATCGGTGGAGCGGAACCACAGCGCGCCGTCTTTTTCGTAGACGTGTCCGCTGGTCTGCAAGCGTTCGATGGTGCGCGCGACGGTGCCGTTGTCGGTGAGCGAGCGTTCGGAGAACCATTCGTCGTACTCGACGCCGAATTCGGCCAAGTCACGGCGGATGTCATCGAGGATGGTGTTCAGGCCAAGGTCGAAGACTTCGCGATAGCGTGCCGCGCCGAGCAGTTGTTGCGCGCGTGCGATCAGCGCGTCGATGTGCAGTTCCTTGTCGCCGCCGCCATCGGCGCCTTTGTCCGCGTCGGCCGGGATGTCTTTGAACACTTCATCGGCAGTATGGCGCAGCGCATCGCCGTGCGTGCGGTGCACGGTCGCGGCGATGTCCCAGACGTAATCGCCCTTGTAACCGTTGCTCGGAAAATCGAATTTCTCGCCGCACAAATCCAGATAGCGCAGGTAGACGCTGGTGGCGAGGATGTCCATCTGCCGGCCGGCGTCGTTGACATAATATTCGCGATGGACGCGATAGCCGACCGCTTCCAACAGATCCGCCACCGCCGCGCCATACGCCGCGCCACGGCCATGCCCGACATGCAGCGGGCCGGTCGGATTGGCGGAGACGAATTCAACTTGAACGGAACTTCCGGCGCCGAGGTCGCTGCGACCGTAACGTGCGCCCTGTTCCAGTATGTCGCCGATCACGCCGTGATAGGCGACGGGGCTCAAATGAAAATTGATGAAGCCGGGGCCGGCGATCTCGACCTGAGTGACCAGTGCGGACGTCGGCAGCGCGGCGACGATCTTTTCGGCGATGTCGCGCGGCTTCGCTCTGGCGGCCTTGGCCAGGGTCATCGCGACATTGCTGGCGAAATCGCCATGGGCGCGGTCGCGGGTGCGCTCGATCTGGATGTTGATCTCCAGGTCGTCGGGTAGACCGCCGGCGGCCTGCAGGCCGTGCACGGCGTCGGTCAGGAGCTGTTCGAGATGCTGCTTCATGGGTGGAGTTGCCGGGATAAAGGCCGCGATCGGTAGCGTTCGCGCGAAGCCGGCTATTATCCCGGCTCCCTGGATTTGTGCAACCGATCCGGGGTGTTTTGAACCGCCAAGACGCCAAGGACGCGAAGAAAGACATTTTTGAACCGCCAAGGCGCCAAGACGCCAAGATTTTTTAATTAAGGAACCTCTGATTAATCCGTCATTGCGAGGAGCGCAGCGACGCGGCAATCTCCAAGCTGTTGATCTACCGTAGAGAGATTGCTTCGCTTCGCTCGCAATGATGATTCAACGAATAAATCGGAGGTTCCTAAAAAGATTTTCTTGGCGTCTTGGCGCCTTGGCGGTTCAAAAAAGGGTGTTCTCCGCGCCCTGGCGGTTCATCGAGGCAATTCAAAACAGATCGATCGGGTCCACATCCAGCGACCAGCGCACTTTGCGTGCGGATTTGAGTTCGCTCAGCCGCGGCACCCAGCCCGCCAGGAGTTTATGCAGACGCTTGCGGTCGTGGGCCACCAGCAGCAGTTGGGCGCGGATGCGGCCGGCGCGGCGTTCCATGGGCGAGGGCACCGGGCCCCAGAATTCCACGCCGGTGGCTGATTTGGCATCGACCACATCGCGGGCCTCCATCAGGAAGCGTTCCGGCGCCCGTGCATCGGTGGCCTCGGCGCGCAACAGGGCCAGATTACTGAACGGCGGCAGGCCCGCCGCCTGGCGTTCGGCCAGGGCGGCCTGGGCGAAGGCGGGATAGCCGGCCTCGACTAATTGTTGCAGCAGCGGGTGTTCCGGGTGATGGGTCTGGATCAACACCTCGCCCGGGCGCTCCGCCCGCCCGGACCGGCCGGCGACCTGAATGACCTGTTGAGCGAGGCGTTCGCCGGCGCGGAAATCGGCGCTGAACAGGCCTTGATCGGCTTCCAGGATGCCGACCAGGGTCACGCCGGGAAAATGGTGGCCCTTGGCCAGCATCTGCGTACCGAGCAGGATGCGCGCGCTGCCGCTGGCGGCCTGCGCCAACAGATCTTCCAGCCGGCCCTTGCGCCGGGTGCTGTCGCGGTCGATGCGCACACAGGAATAATCCGGGAAATGCCGTGCCAGCGCCTGTTCGGCCCGTTCGGTGCCGGCACCCAGCGGGCGCAGATCGGTGCAACCGCACTGCGGACACTGCACCGGGATCGGCTGCTGACTGCCGCAGTGATGACAGCGCAGATGCCGCTGGCGTTGATGCAGCGTGAGATGCGCATCGCAGCGCCGGCATTCGGCGACCCAACCGCAGGCGTGACACAACAGCGTCGGCGCGAAGCCGCGGCGGTTGAGGAACAGCAGCACCTGGCCGTCGCGTTCGAGGTGCGCGCGCATGTGCGTGAGCAAGGCGGGCGACAGCCCTTCATCGAGTTGTTGATTGCGGATATCGAGCAGATGCAGGCGCGGTGCGCAGGCCGCGCCCGCGCGTTCCGGCAGCGACAGGTGTTGATAGCGGCCTTGCTGTGCGTTGTGCAGTGATTCCAAGGACGGCGTCGCCGAGCCCAAGACGATCGGCACGCCGTCACGGTGCGCGCGCCACACCAACAGATCGCGCGCCGAATAGCGGAAACCCTCCTGCTGTTTCAAGGAAGGATCGTGTTCTTCATCGACGATGAACAGGCCGGGCCGTGCCAGCGGCACCCACGCCGCCGAACGTGTGCCGATAATCACCGCCGCATCGCCCGCGCGCGCGGCCAACCACGCATTGAGACGTTCGCCTTCGCTCAAGCCCGAGTGCAACAGTGCCGGCGTGTGGCCCAGGCGTTGCTGAAACCGCTCGATAAGCTGCGGTGTCAGGCCGATCTCCGGCACGACGACCAACGCTTGTTTGCCTTGCGCGATGCAATCGGTGATGGCTTGCAGATAGACCTCGGTCTTGCCGCTGCCGGTGACGCCGTCGAGCAGAAAGGCCTGGTAGCGACCGCGCGCGGCTTGAATCGCGTCAACCGCCTCGGCTTGCGCGGGGTTGAGCGGCGGTGCGTTCACCGTGACGTGGGTTGCAGCGCCGCTCGCCGGTGCGCGCACGCTGCGCTCGATCCATTCGCGCAGCAGCAAGGCGCGCAGGACATGCGCGCCGATGAGCGCGGCTTCGAGTTGCGCGCGGTTCACACCTTCAGGGTGTTCGGCGAAAAAATTCAGTGCGCGCGCCTGCTGCGGCGCGCGCGCCGTGTCTTTCGGATCTGCCGTGCGTCCGGCCTCGGTGAGTTGCCAGATGGTTTCACCCTGCGGCTGCAATGCCTGATCGCGCCGCAACAGCACCGGCAGACAACCGGCCAACACCTCGCCGAGCGGATGGTGATAGTAATCCGCCGCCCAGCGCGCCATGGCGAGAATGTCGTCGGGCAGGATGGGCGTGGTATCCAAGACCGCCTGCACGCGCTTGAGCTTCGCGGGATCGAAATCCGTGGTCCGCGCGATCTCGATCAGCACGCCCACGCTGCGCCCGCGCCCGAACGGGATCTGCACGCGCATGCCGGGGGCGAGTGCAGCCGTCCAACCGCGCGGCGGCAGATAATCGAACAGCCGGTGCAGCGGCGAAGCGACCGCCACGCGGAGGATGGGTTCAGCCATGCGTGAGCCTGATGAGTCGCCTAATGAGTCGGGGACGGCTGCTGATTTTAGCGATTCTCACAAAGTCCGGTTTAGTGCTCATGATTGATGCGTAATCTCACTATACGAAGCTAACTTGTTATTGCCATTGAGGGGCCGGCGGTTATCCACAAAAGCTGTGGATAAGTATGTGGATGCATTGGGGTCAAACCGCTCCCAAACCCCATCATTGTTGCATTTCTGTTAAATCGGCTAAATCCTCGCCGACATATTTAATCACTTACAATCAACAAGATATAATTTTTTACGGCCGGTAGTTGACAAGCGGCACGGGCATGTCATGGGGTCCGCCGGAGTCCTTGCCAATCTGTGCATAAAACCCAAATTGGTGCTTGAAAACCGTTCCCACACTATGGTCAGCAGCAGGCGGTTAGGTGGCTGTCCGCGTCGGTTCGGATGCCTACTACCGTGTGATACCTGAAATCCACGGAATTGACAAAGGGAATTCGACCGTTAAATATTAACGCTCTGGGGTCGTGGTGATAGCAAGGAGGCTGCACCCGTGGCTGGAGATTTTCCCCCGGACCGCATTCTAAGCATGGAGCTAACCCCGGCCCTGGCCGGGCGCTTGCTGAAGCGGATTGCCGCCGATTCAGGTCGGGTGTTTTTCACAGTGCACGCCAATGCTCAAATGCGCAAACGGCACATCACCCCACAACAGGTGCTCACTTGCTTGCGCCATGGACGAATCATCGAAGGGCCGGCGAGAAGCCCGAAGGGCAATTGGGAGTTCGCTGTCGAGGCGGTGCGGCGGGCGAACTGATTCATGTGCCCGCGGCGTTCGATGAAGATGCGCACGGCACGCTGATTATCGTCATCAGCGCCTATTTCAAATAAGGCTGTTGGTGTAGGGAAGGAGACAGTCATGCAACAAGCTTATCACTACACAAGCTGCGGCCTACGGAACATCTGGCTGCGCAACGGATACGAACTGCGTGAGACCGCATATGGCGAATCCGTGGCGATCAAGAATATCGAGGGCCTACATCGCGCAATTGGCTTGTATCTGGTGCACAACAAACCGAGCCTGTCGGGCGCGGAAGTGCGCTTCCTGCGTAAAGAACTCAATCTCTCCCAAGCCGATTTTGCCGTCTGCATGGGCGTGAGCGAGCCCACCGTGCGAGGTTGGGAAAACAACCGAACGAAAATCACCCGCCCCGCCGAAAGTCTGCTGCGCGTAATCTACGAAGAGTTCGCGCGCGGCGGAACGGCCGTGAGAGCGCTGATTGAACACATCGGCAGACTTGGCCAGGATAGCCCTGCTAAGGCAATCGAGTTTGAAGAGACGGAAGCGGGGTGGCGGGCGGAGGCGGCTTAAAGTGGGCGCGCTCAAAACTAAGTGCAACATTTATGAGGGACCATGTTGCATGGGAAAAATCTACGAGCAGTTAAGTATTGAAGAACGGACGATGATCAAACGCAATTGGAGTTGGTAATCAAGCCAGCGGAGATTGCCACAGTGCCAAGCTAAAAGAGGAGCTCCAACATGATTACCTATCTCTATTGGGCCGTGGTTATCGGTCTTGCCATGACCGCCATCGTGATTATTGGCGTGAAGATGAACAATCTGAAGGCCGCTGTGCTCACTGCCGGCGTGGTGCTTTTCATGGGCTGGGCGCTGTATTACTTCTACCTGCAACAGATTTTTGTGAAACGCTGGGGCGGCATCATGACGATCAATGTGCCGGAGGGGCAGCATCATGTGGCGGCCACCTGGAAAGACGACAATCTCTGGATCGAAAATTATGATCCGGCAACCAACACGTGTGTGTTCAGCGAATACTCGCGGGGAAATCTGTTGCAGGGTCGGGTCACGATCAAGAATTGCAATCCGCTTAGGCAGCCGTCCGGTATCGGGAAGTTGGATTGATCAGATCAGTGACCGTTGAAGAAGTGTCTCACACTGCTCTTCACATCATTCCGAGGTCCAACCAGCCGAGGGTAGCAGCGCTCTAATTCCGACAGTTTTCCGCGAGCGATCACTCACGGAGTGTCCCCGCGCTCATCCCGGCTGTATGGTTGGCCATGCCATAAATAGAAAAACCGCCTTGCGGCGGTTTTCTTTTTTCCGAGATCAGGTGCGGAATTAAAGCTGCTTCACTTCCTGAATCAGCTTGTTCGCCACTTCCTGTCCATCGCCGTACAGCATGCGTGTGTTGTCGAGAAGAACAGCGCGTTCTCGATGCCGGAGAAGCCGGTGCCCCGGCCGCGTTTGATGACGATGACGTTCTTGGCCTTGTCGGCATTGAGGATCGGCATGCCGTAGATCGGGCTGTTGGGATCGGTGCGCGCGACCGGGTTCACCACGTCGTTGGCGCCGATGATGAGCGCGACGTCGGCGTGCGGGAACTCGCCGTTGATCTCTTCGAGGTCGTAGATCTTGTCGTAGGGCACGCCGGCCTCGGCGAGCAGCACGTTCATGTGGCCGGGCATGCGGCCGGCGACCGGGTGAATGGCGAACTTCACCGTCACGCCCTTGTCTTCGAGCAGTTTGCAGAATTCCCAGATCTTGTGCTGCGCCTGCGCGACGGCCATGCCGTAGCCGGGCACGATGATGACCTTGCTGGCGAAGGCCATCATCACGGCGGCATCGCTGGCGTCGACTTCCTTCATGGTGCCGCCGGCGTCTTCGGCGGACGCTTCGCCACCGGTGGCGCCGAAGCCGGAGAACAGCACATTACTGATCGAGCGGTTCATGGCCTTGGCCATCAACTGGGTGAGCAGCGTACCGGCCGAACCCACCACCGTGCCGGCGATGATCATCGCGGCGTTGCCGAGCACGAAGCCTTCGAAGGCCACGGCCAGACCGGTGAGGGCGTTGTACAGCGAGATCACCACCGGCATGTCGGCGCCGCCGATGGGCAGGGTCATCATGATGCCGAAGGCCAGCGCGAGGGCGAAGAATATAAACAGCGTGAGGCCGCCGGTCGAGTCGCTCATCATCAGCAACAGGCCAAAGACGATCGCGGCGCCGAAGACGATCAGGTTGATTTTCTGCTGGCCGGGAAAGAGGAAGGATTTCTTCATCAGGCCCTGCAGCTTGGCGAAGGCGACCATCGAACCGGAGAAGGCCACCGAGCCGATCAGCGCGCCGAGCACGGCCAGCGTCAGAAAGCTCTGGCTCTGGAAATCGCTCTTGAGCAGTTCCACCGCCGCAATCGCCGCCGCCGCGCCGCCGCCCATGCCGTTGTAGATGGCGATCATCTGCGGCATGTCGGTCATGGCGACTTTCTTGCCGGTGTACCAGGCCGCGCCGCCGCCGATGGCGATGGCGAGCAGCATCAGCCCGTAGTTGTGCATGTTCGGGACGAAGAAGGTGGCGATGGTCGCCACCAGCATGCCGGCGCCGGCCCAGACGATGCCGCCGCGCGCGGTCTTCGGCGAGCTCATGCGCTTCAGGCCGAGGATGAACAGCACGGCCGCGGCGAAATAACTCAGCTCAGAATCATTTAGCGGTCTCCTTGCTGCTCTTGAACATTTCGAGCATGCGCTCGGTGACCACGTAACCGCCGACCGCATTGCCGGCGGCGAGCATGACGCCGAGGAAACCGATGAAGCGTTCCAGGTCGGTGTCGGCGTGGCCCAGGGCGACCATGGCGCCGACCAGCACGATGCCGTGCACGAAGTTCGAGCCGGACATCAGCGGCGTGTGCAGGATCACCGGCACGCGCCCGATCACCTCGTAGCCGGTGAACGCGGCCAGCATGAAGATGTAGAGAGCAGTGAAACCTTCGATCATGAGTGTTGCTCCTTCCACCAGTGCGCGGGTCGGCGCGTGTTTGATTTCGCCGGCGTGGGTCAGCGCGCTGTCGCGGATGACTTCGTCGTCCCAGTCCAGGTTCAGTTCGCCGTTCTTGATCATCGGGCTCAAGAAGTTGAGCAGATTCTTCGCGTACATCTCGCTGGCGTGTACCGGCAGCAGGCTGGGCACGTTGAGCGGGCCGTAGATGATCACGCCGTTGTGTTCGATCTGTTTGCCGGGCTGGGTGAGTTCGCAGTTGCCGCCGCCCTCGGCGGCCAGGTCGATGATCACCGCGCCGGGCTTCATCTGCGCGACGACGCTGGCGGTGATGATCTTCGGCGACGGCCGGCCGGGAATCGCGGCGGTGGTGATGACGGCGTCGGCGGCGGCGATGTGCTTGGCCAGGATCTCGGCCTGCTTGGCCTTTTCGTCTTCGGTCAGTTCGCGCGCATAACCGCCCGTGCCTTCGGCGGCCACGCCGGTATCGACGAACTTGGCGCCCAGCGACTGCACCTGTTCCTTGGTGGCGGAGCGCACGTCATAGCCCTCGACCATGGCGCCCAGGCGCTTGGCGGTGGCGATGGCCTGCAGACCGGCGACGCCGGCGCCGATCACCAGCACCTTGGACGGGCGAATGGTGCCGGCGGCGGTGGTCAGCATGGGGAAGAAGCGACCGCTGATGCTGGCGGCCATCAGCGCGGCCTTGTAACCGGCCACGGCGGCCTGCGAGGACAGCGCGTCCATGCTCTGCGCGCGCGAGATGCGCGGGATCAGTTCCATGGCGAAGCTGGTGATGTTGCGGTCGCGCATTTTGGCGACCAGCGCCGCGTTGTTGTGCGGCTGCATGAAGCTGACCACCACGGCGCCTTCGCGGAGCGCGTCGATCTCGGCCTCGGTGGGCGGTTGCACCTTGAACAGGACATCCGCTTGGGCGAGCAACTCACGGCTGGTGGCGATGACCTTGGCGGTGGTGTAGGCGGCATCGGTATTCCGGGCTGCAGCGCCGGCACCGGTCTCGATCAACACCTCGCAGCCGAGTTTGCTGAAGCGCTCCGCGACAATCGGGTCAAGTGCCACGCGGCGTTCATCCGCCGTGGTTTCCTTGGGTACGGCCACACGTATTGGCATGCTTTGCATCTCCATGACCGGCGCGTGATCTGTGCCGGGGATCGTGTACTGCGCATTCGCTCTGCTGGCAGCGATTTTTGATAAGGGTGCGGTCGGCGGGTCGCTTGGCTTCGAGTCTGCCTGCGACCAAAAATGACGCCAAACCCCCGCATGAAAAGTGCGCCATGATACCGGATTACCTGGGCCGATTGAATACAAGCAGTGTCTATCCAATGGCCTGTGGCGGGGCGGGTAATGCGGTAAAAGTTACTGATTTAAGAAAGTTTACTTTTATCGGCGTTTCTGACATAAAGGCAGCCAGCCGCGGGAGTAAACGTGTGTTCAGTCTGAAGCATCAGATCCTGCGCACCGACGCCGCCGGTATGCCGCTGGAGTGGGTCAATTACCGGGACGCCGTGCGCCTCTACTGTCTAGGGCAGGTGGCTTATGCCTGCGGGACTACTTTGGCTCGGATTTGCGGTGGTATCAATGCCATCACCGGTCTGCGCAGCCACGTTGATTTGAATTCCATTATCGCCACCTATGGCAGCAACCACGCGCTGCACCAGGGCCGCGATAGCTATATGCCCCCGCTCAACAACCCGGCGCTGTTCAAGCGCGATGCCTATCTGTGCATGTATTGCGGTGAACATTTCCGCGACAGCGATCTCTCGCGCGATCACGTCACGCCCTTGAGTCAGCGCGGCGAGGACATCTGGAACAACGTCGTCACCGCCTGCAAGCGCTGCAATAATCACAAAGCGGGTCGACGCCCGGAACAGGCGCGCATGGAACTGCTCGCCGTGCCCTTCACACCCACCCACGCCGAATATATTTATCTGCAAGGCAAGCGCGTGCTCGCCGATCAAATGGAATTTCTGCGCGCGCATTTCCCACGGCACAGTCCGCTGCATCAGCGCTTGGCGGCCAAGGCCTGAACTGCATCCCGTACGCCCCAGTGGCTTTGCCTTGGCGAAGCATTTTTCCGGTTATTGACTAACGTCAACTGTAGGAATGGCCGTTGGTCGCGAAGCGGCGGCGACGGCGTTGCCTGCGGGCATTATCTGCTCCTATGGGATCATGAATTTTTCAAGGCTGAGTGACTGCAGCGATGTGGCAGCAAATCCGTGAAGACATCTTCAACAAGATCGGCGTGCGCGTGCACGACGGACAGGAGTCGATCGGCGGCGGCTGCATCAATACGGCGGTGCGACTGAAGGGCGAAGGCCGCGATTTTTTCGTCAAGTTCAATGCCGCGAAATTTGCCGAGATGTTTGTGGCCGAGGCGGAAGGGTTGCGCGAACTCGCCGCCACGCAAACAGTCCGTGTGCCCGAACCCGTGTGCTGGGGCGTGGCCGGTGACATGGCCTATCTGGTGTTGGATTATCTTGAGATGCGGTCAACCGGCAAGGCGGCCGCATTCGGCAAACAGCTGGCAGCGCTACACCGGATAACACAGGCGCAGTTCGGCTGGCATCGTGACAACACCATCGGCGCGACAGTGCAAGTTAATACACCGTGCGCGGATTGGATCAGCTTCTGGCGCGAGCGGCGCTTGGGGTTTCAGTTGGAGTTGGCCCGTAGCAATGGCTGTGGCCGCGAACTGCAACGGCTGGGTGAGGCGCTGATGATCCAGCTACAAGGATTTTTCGACGGCTACCGGCCGCAGCCATCCTTGCTGCACGGTGATTTGTGGTCGGGCAATCATGGTTATCTAGCGGATGGTGCAGCGGTGATCTTCGATCCCGCTGTGTATTACGGTGACCGCGAGGCCGATCTGGCCATGACCGAATTATTCGGCGGTTTCGGCGCGGAGTTCTACGCGGGCTATCGTGATGCGTGGCCTGTGGATGAAGGCTATGCGATGCGCAAGACGCTCTATAACCTCTACCACATTCTCAATCACTTCAATTTATTCGGCGGCGGCTATGAGCGGCAGGCGCTGGATATGCTGCGGCGGCTGCTCGCCGAAATCCGCTGACGCGAAAATTCAATGCGCCGCAAGATTGTCCCGACCCACCCAGCGCTGCGCCGGCTGATAGCCGAAGCAGCGTTCAAAAATCCCTTCGGTGAGCCACAGGGCACCCAAGCCGGAAAAAACGGCCAGTAACCACATTGACGAGATGACGTAGGCAAGACCGGTGATCGCGCCGGCAATCAGGATTGCGAGGAAAAAAAGCAGAACGTTCATGGGCAACCTCCCGCCAGTATGGCTTGTGCGCCGCCTCGTTAATTATAGCGGTTGCCAAATGCGTAGCTTGAGGTGGCGCGGGTTCAGGCGCGCACTGTCAGGACCGTGAATAACTACGACGTGAGGCGTGTTGCCTGGATCTCGAATGGAGTACAAACCGCTACCGAGCTGTGTGGTACGGACGGCTGAGGTCATGGACCGCGGCGATCATGGCGGCGGCATGCTCGGGATTGATCTGCGGGTGAATGCCGTGACCGAGGTTGAAGACATGACCGCTGCCGTGACCGTAACTGGCCAGCACGCGCGCGACTTCCGTGCGGATATGTTCGGGTTGCGCATACAACACCGCCGGATCGAGATTGCCCTGCAAGGCGACACGCTCGCCAACGCGCGCGCGCGCCGCGCCGATGTCGGTGGTCCAATCCAGACCGAGGGCGTCGGCGCCGCTGTCGGCCATTGATTCCAGCCACTGGCCGCCACCCTTGGTGAACAGGATCACGGGAATGCGTTGGCCATCCCGTTCGCGGGTCAGCCCGGCGATGATGCGGGTCATATAGGCCAAGGAGAATTCACGGTATTCACGTGGACCCAGCGCGCCACCCCAGGTGTCGAACAGCATGACGGCTTGCGCGCCGGCGGCGATTTGCGCATTGAGATAAACGGTGACGGCGCTGGCGACGGTATCGAGCAAGCGATGCAGCAGTTCGGGACGGTCGTAGAGCATCGCCTTGATGGTCGAAAATTCTTTACTGGAACTGCCCTCGACCATATAGGTGGCCAGCGTCCACGGACTGCCGGAGAAACCGATCAGCGGCACGCGGCCATCGAGTTCGCGACGGATCAGACGCACCGCGTCCATCACGTAGCGCAATTCGCCTTCCGGATCGGGTACGCCCAGCGCGCGGATGTCGGCCTCCGTGCGTACCGGCTTACGGAAACGCGGGCCTTCGCCTTCCTCGAAATACAGCCCGAGTCCCATCGCATCCGGGACGGTGAGGATGTCCGAGAATAAGATCGCCGCGTCCAAGGGAAAACGCGCCAGCGGTTGCAGCGTAACTTCGCAGGCCAGTTCCGGTGTCTGGCACAGACGCATGAAGTCGCCGGCCTTCTCGCGCGTGGCGCGATATTCCGGCAGGTAACGCCCGGCTTGACGCATCATCCACACCGGGGTGACATCGACGGGTTGGCGCAGCAGGGCGCGCAGGAAGCGATCGTTTTTCAGTGCTGACATGTTGTTTTGAACCGCCAAGACGCCAAGGACGCCAAGAAAGATTTGTGAACCGCCAAGGCGCCAAGACGCCAAGAAAATCATTGTCCATAAAAAAGCATCTTGCGTCTTGGCGTTCTTCCGATCTTCTCTGCTTCTTGGCGGTTCAATTAAATAGGATTTAACGCGGCAGATCCGAGCTGCCCATCAGATATTCATCAACTGCGCGCGCGCATTGGCGACCTTCGCGGATTGCCCAGACGATCAGCGACTGACCGCGGCGCATATCGCCGGCGGCGAAGACCTTGTCGATCGAGGTCTTGTACGCGGACACACCTTCGGTCGTGCCCTGCACATTGCCGCGCGGATCCAGCGCCACGCCGAGTTCCTTCAACAGACCTTCATGCACCGGATGGATAAAACCCATCGCCAGCAGAATCAAATCGGCCTTGAGTTCGAACTCGGAGCCGGGCACTTCGGCCATCTTCCACGCGCCGCCGGCATCTTTGGTCCATTCGGCCTTGGCGCATTTGATGGCTTTGGCCTGGCCGTTCTCGCCGACAATTTCCTTGGTCGTGACCGACCACATACGCTCGCAGCCTTCCTGATGCGATGAAGATGTGCGCAGTTTGTTCGGCCAATCGGGCCAGGTCAGCGCTTTGTCTTCCTTCACGGGCGGCTTGGGCAGAATTTCCAATTGCGTAATCGCGGCCGCGCCGTGGCGGTTGGAGGTGCCGATGCAGTCTGAACCGGTGTCGCCGCCGCCGATGACCACGACATGTTTGCCGGTGGCCATGATCGATTGCGCATCCGGGATGTCGTCGCCGGCCACACGCTTGTTCTGCTGCGGCAGGAATTCCATGGCGAAATGCACGCCCTTCAGCTCGCGTCCCGGAATCGGCAGATCGCGCGGGTGTTCGGAACCGCCGGTCAGCGCCACGGCATCGAAGTCTTTCATCAATTGCTGTGCGGTGATGTCCACGCCGACATGCACGCCGGTCTTGAACACCACGCCTTCGGCCGCCAGTTGCTGCATGCGCCGGTCGATGATGTCCTTTTCCATTTTGAAATCGGGGATGCCATAGCGCATCAGGCCGCCGATGCGATCGGATTTTTCAAACAGCGTCACGCTGTGGCCGGCGCGGGCCAATTGCTGTGCGCAGGCCATGCCGGCGGGGCCGGAACCGACCACGGCGACCGATTTGCCGGTTTTATGCGCGGCCAGTTGCGGCGTGATCCAGCCGTTTTCCCAGGCCTTGTCGACAATGGCGCACTCGATGGACTTGATGGTGACCGGGTTGTCGTCGATGTTCAGTGTGCAGGATGCCTCGCACGGCGCGGGACAGACGCGCCCGGTGAACTCCGGAAAATTATTGGTCGAGTGCAACACCTCGCTGGCGCGTTGCCAGTCGCCGCGATACACCAGATCGTTCCAATCCGGAATGATGTTGTTGACCGGGCAGCCCTGGTGACAAAACGGAATGCCGCAATCCATGCACCGCGCGCCCTGCTTGGCGAGTTCGGCATCGCTGAGCGGCAGGGTGAATTCGTGGTAGTGCTTGAGTCGCTGTTCGACGGGTGCGTAAACGCGATCCTGACGCGCGATCTCCATGAAACCGGTGGGCTTGCCCATGGCTGTTACTTTCCTCCCACGGCCGCGGCGGCGAGCCCTGCGGATTGCTGTGTTTGCTTCATTTGTTCCAACGCATGGCGATAGTCGACCGGCATCACCTTGACGAACTTGGGCAGGTACAGGTTCCAGTTGTCGAGTATCTCGCGGGCGCGGCTGCTGTTGGTGTAATGCAGGTGTTTCTCGATCAGGCCGCGCAGACGCTGCGCGTCGAAGCGGGTCATGTCGCTGCGCACATCGACGTGACCGTGTGTTTCCAGATCGCCGCCTTGATGCTCAAGGTCTTCGAGCGCAGCGGCTTCTTCCGGCACCGGTTCGAGTTCCACCATGGCGAGGTTGCAGCGCTGATTGAAATCACCGCTCTCGTCGAGCACGTAGGCGATACCGCCGCTCATGCCGGCGGCGAAATTACGTCCGGTCTGGCCGAGCACCACAACGACACCGCCGGTCATGTATTCGCAACCATGATCGCCGACGCCTTCGACGACCGCGATGGCGCCGGAGTTACGCACGGCGAAGCGTTCACCGGCGACGCCGCGCAGGAAGCATTCACCCGAGATGGCGCCATACAGCGCGGTGTTGCCGGCGATGATGTTCTGCTCGGGAATGATCGGGCAGTCCGCCGGCGGATACACGGCGATGCGTCCGCCGGACAGACCCTTGCCGACGTAGTCGTTGGCCTCGCCTTCGAGTTCCAGCGTAACGCCGTGCGCCAACCAGGCGCCGAAGCTCTGACCGGCGATGCCGTTGAGCTTCACATAGATCGTATCTTCCGGCAGACCTTCATGGCCGTAACGTTCAGCAACGCGGCCTGAGAGCATGGCGCCGACGGTACGGTTGACGTTCTTTACCGGCAATTCGATACGCACCGCCGTGCCGTTTTCCAGTGCGGGCTTGGCTTGGGCGATGAGTTGATTGTCGAGCGCCTTGTCGAGGCCGTGATCCTGCGCCTCGCAGTTGTAGATCGCCACGCCCGGCGCCGGTGTCGGCTGATGCAGCAGCTTGGTGAAATCCAGTCCGTTCGCCTTCCAATGATCGATGGCGCGACGCATGTCGAGCTTGTCCGAGCGGCCGATCATTTCATCGATGCTGCGGAAGCCGAGCTGCGCCATCAACTGGCGCACTTCCTCGGCGACGAAGAAGAAGTAATTCACCACATGCTCGGGCTTGCCGGTGAAGCGCTTGCGCAGTTCCGGATCTTGCGTGGCGACACCGACCGGGCAGGTGTTCAGATGACACTTGCGCATCATGATGCAGCCTTCGACGATCAGCGGCGCGGTGGCAAAGCCGAATTCGTCCGCGCCGAGCAGTGCGCCGATGATCACGTCGCGGCCGGTGCGCATGCCGCCGTCGACTTGCACGGCGATGCGGCCACGCAGCTTGTTCAGCACCAGCGTCTGATGGGTTTCGGCCAAGCCGATTTCCCACGGGCTGCCGGCGTGTTTGAGCGAGGTGAGCGGTGAGGCGCCGGTGCCGCCATCGTGACCGGCGATGGTCACATGATCGGCGTGTGCTTTGGATACGCCGGCGGCGACCGTGCCGACGCCGATTTCGGACACCAGCTTCACGCTGATGCGCGCCTTGGGATTCACGTTCTTCAGATCGTGAATCAGTTGCGCCAGATCTTCGATGGAATAAATATCGTGATGCGGCGGCGGTGAAATCAGGCCGACGCCCGGTGTCGAATGGCGCACCTTGGCGATGCGATCATCAACCTTGTGGCCGGGCAATTGGCCGCCCTCACCGGGCTTGGCACCTTGCGCCATTTTGATCTGCAGATCGTCGGCGTTGACCAGGTATTCGGTGGTGACGCCAAAGCGTCCCGAGGCCACTTGCTTGATGGCCGAACGCATCGAGTCGCCGTTTTCCAGCGGCTTGAAACGCGAACGCTCTTCGCCGCCTTCGCCGGTATTGGATTTTCCGCCGATGCGGTTCATCGCAATGGCGAGCGTGGTGTGCGCTTCCCAGGAGATGGAACCGAACGACATCGCGCCGGTGGCGAAACGTTTGACGATTTCTTTGGCCGGTTCGACCTCGTCGAGCGGGATGGCTTGATCGGCGAACTTGATTTCGAACAGGCCGCGCAGCGTCAGCAGATGTTCGTTCTGCTCGTTGATGAGTTTGGAGAACTCGGCGAAGGTCTTGGCGTCGTTGGCGCGCGTGGCGTGCTGCAACTTGCCGATGGTCTCCGGCGTCCAGGCGTGATCTTCGCCGCGGATGCGGAAGGCGTAGTCGCCGCCGACATCCAAGGCGTTTGCATACACCGGTGCGTTGCCGTAGGCATCGCGGTGCCAGCGCACGGCTTCGGCGGCCACTTCGTTCAGGCCGATACCTTCGACGGCGCTGGCGGTGCCGGTGAAATAGGCGTCGATGAAATCCGACTTCAGTCCGATGGCATCGAAGATCTGCGCGCCGCAGTACGATTGATAGGTCGAGATGCCCATCTTGGACATGACCTTGAGGATGCCTTTGCTGACCGACTTGATGTAGCGCTTGTGCGCCTCGGCCTCATCGACGCCTTGCGGATATTCGGCGTGCATCGCCGAGATGGTTTCGAAGGCGAGATAAGGATTGATCGCCTCGGCGCCGTAACCGGCCAACACAGCAAAATTGTGCACTTCGCGCGCACTGCCGGTTTCCACGACCAGGCCGGATTCGGTGCGCAGCCCGGCGCGCACCAGATGATGATGCACGGCGCTGGTCGCGAGCAGCGCCGGGATGGCGATGCGCGCGGCACTGACGCCGCGATCGGACAGAATCAGAATGTTGTGACCATCACGCACGGCGGCCTCGGCCTGTGCGCACAAGGCCGTCAACGCCGCTGCCATGCCGGCCGCACCTTGCTCGGCGGGATAGCAGATATCCAAGGTCTGGGTGCGGAACGCGCCTTGCGTCGTCTGTTCGATATTGCGAATGCGCTCCAGATCCTTATTGGTCAGGATCGGCGTCTGCACTTCCAGACGCATGTGGCTGCCAGCGCTGTTGATGTCGAGCAGGTTCGGCCGCGGACCGATCAGTGACACCAGGGACATCACCAATTCTTCACGAATCGGATCGATGGGCGGATTGGTGACCTGCGCAAAATTCTGTTTGAAGTAATTGCACAGCGGCTTCGGCTTGTTCGACAACACAGCGACCGGGTTGTCCGCGCCCATCGAGCCGATCGCCTCCTGGCCGGTGAAGGCCATCGGCTTGATCAGCATGCGCACGTCTTCCTGCGTATAGCCGAACGCCTGTTGACGATCCAACAGTGTCGCGTTATCGCCGTTGTTGCCGGTGACGACGGCCGACAGGTTTTTCAGGTGAATTTGGCTCTTGTCCAACCAGTCCTGATAAGGATGCATGTTGGCGAGCTGCGCCTTGACCTCGGTGTCGTCGATGATGCGGCCTTGTTCCAGGTCGATGAGGAACATCTTGCCCGGTTGCAGGCGCCACTTCTTGACGATCTTGTGACTCGGAATGTCGAGCACGCCCATCTCCGAGGCCATCACGACCAGATCATCGTCGGTGATGAGATAGCGCGCCGGACGCAGGCCGTTGCGGTCCAGCGTTGCGCCGATCTGGCGGCCGTCGGTAAAGGCCACGGCGGCGGGGCCGTCCCACGGCTCCATCAACGCGGCATGATATTCGTAGAAGGCGCGGCGTTGCTCGTCCATCAGCGGATTGCCGGCCCAGGCCTCCGGGATCAGCATCATCATCGCGTGCGCCAGCGAGTAGCCGCCGGTGACGAGCAGTTCCAGTGCGTTATCGAAGCTGGCCGAGTCGCTCTGGCCTTCGGCGATCAGCGGCCAGACCTTGTCGAGATCGGCGCCGAGGCGTGGCGAAGACATCGAATGACGGCGCGCGCGCATCCAGTTCACATTGCCGCGCAGCGTGTTGATCTCGCCGTTGTGCGCGATCATGCGGAACGGGTGCGCGAGATCCCACGACGGGAAGGTGTTGGTCGAGAAGCGCTGGTGCACCAACGCCAGCGCGGAATCAAAGCGCTCATCGCGCAGGTCGCGGTAATAGCTGTCGACCTGATTGGCCAGCAGCATGCCTTTGTAGACCAGCGTGCGGCTGGACAGCGAAGGCACATAGAAATGTTCGCAGCCCGCCCAATCCGATTCGCGCACGCTGTTCTCGGCGCGTTTGCGGATGACGAACAGTTTGCGTTCGAAGGCGTCTTGATCAGTGGTTTGCGCGCCGCGACCAATGAACACCTGGCGCACGACCGGCTCGACCGCCTTGACGGATTCGCCGAGACCGCTGTTATTGACCGGTACATCACGCCAGCCGATCAGCGTTTGGCCTTCCTCGGCGATGATGCGTTCCAGCAGTGCCTGGCAATGCGCGCGCGTCGTTTCCGGCTGCGGCAGGAACAACATGCCGACACCGTAATCGCCCGGCGCGGGCAACGTCAGATCTTGCGCAGCGCATTCCGCGCGCAGGAACTGATCGGGGATCTGCACCAGAATGCCGGCGCCGTCGCCCGCCAGCGGGTCCGCACCGACCGCGCCGCGGTGGGTGAGGTTTTCCAGAATGGTCAGGCCCTGACGAACGATGGCGTGGCTCTTGCGGCCTTTGATGTTGGCGACAAAGCCTACGCCGCACGCATCGTGCTCGTTATTGGGATCGTAGAGCCCCTGTTTTGGCGGCAAACCACCACGACTCATGGCCGGACCTCATTTTAGATTGATGTATTCGTCTGTGGACGTTCCGCAGCGGGGTGGGGTCGGTGTCTTGCCCCATCGCGCAGGCGGCTGGCCCCCGGGCGGCCGACGAGTATAGCGCCGGGGGAGTGACGGTTCAAATCAGCGCAGCGTGGCTTCCCCGTTTAATTTCAGGGCTATGGCTGTGCTGGGGTCGAGGGTGGTTCGGTGCAGAGATCGGGCGGGGGGCGAGTGGGTCAGGGACGGTCTTTTTGCATGGCTTCGTGGACGGAGACAAAGCTACGAGCCCAAGGCTTGGCCTTGCGGACGTTGGCCGGCAGTGTGTCGATCGCCGCCTGCGCGGCGGCCATGGTCGGAAATTCACCGTGGACCAGCACATACCAGTCGCTGCCCTTGAAGGTAGTGCGAAAGGTGGCGACCGGTTCGGGAATCCGGTTTTGCCGCAGGTATTCGCGCAGGGACTTTTCGCTGCGACCGCCCAGCAGTTGCAGGGTGAAGCGCGAGCCGGCACGGGAGAGCAGCCATTCTGTACCCAGTTGCTCTGTTGTCGCCTTGGGTGCCGGTGTCTTGGCGGGGGCCGGGGTCGCATCAGCGGCCGGTTGGCTGGCCTCGGTGACCGGCGCGGGTGGCGTGGTCGGGGGCGTGACGGCGGCCATTGGCGCAGTCGTTATGGGCGGCTGTGACTTTTCCGGCAGCTCGGTTGTGGCCGTCTGGCTGGGCTCCGGGACTTGGACTTTTGTTGCGCTAGCTGGGGCTGCTGCCGACTGGGCGGGTGTCTCGGGCGGAATCGTTTGGGTCACCGCCACCTTATTACGTCTGCCGCCTGGGGGGCAGGTGTTAAGTCGGTTGCTGGAACCGGAGTTGGACCCGGGTGCTTGGGTATCCGATGTGCCATCCGCCACCGGTTGGCTCGAGGGGTGGTGCGGGAACGGGTTGTGCCTCGAGCACGGGGAGCGCTGGCTCAGGTGCATGGTCGGCATCCATTGGGGGCGCGGCGCTCTCGATAGTGGCTGAATCGGTGGCCGGAGCCGGCGTGATGGCGGAGTTTTCTGAAATAACTTCTTTTATAACATCCTGTTGCGGCTTATCTGGGGTCGACTCCAGAGCTGTTTTTGGCTCTTCTTCAGGTTCGTCGGTTGGCTGCGAGCGCTCGGTGGCGGGTTTGGAGTCGGTTGCCGGGACCGAGGGCGGCGCCGATGCCAATGGGGCGAGCGATTCCCATACCGCACGATCCTGATTCAAATACCAGGCGAGCGCGACTGCAACCAGGCTACCGATCAGGCCCAGTACCACGGCGGGTCGGATGCGGCGCGAACTGGGCGTTGCGACTTGCTTGCGGAGGGCGATTCGGCCGGCATGTTCGAGCAGGAGTTCATGGGCCTGAATGTTGAGTTTGCCGGGCACGCCAGCGGTGGATTTGTGCAGGGCGCGAATTTCGGTGAGGCTGAACGGGCACTCGCCCGAATAGCCGGCGGCCGCAAGGCGAAACATCAGGTAGGCGGCGGTCTGCTGTGCGTCGAAATGCGGGATGTCCAGGGAGTGCAGCAGCGGCCGAGAAGGGTGTGCAAGCCCATCGCGACTAGACGCTGCTCGAGTCCCGGTTCGCTGAACAGCACGATGCGCAGCACCTTGAGGGTCGCGAACGCATCATCATCGGCCAACGCCAACAGGGCGCTGAGTACGGGGTCGGGTAGGAGTTGGGCGTCGTCGATGACGACCACCGGCAGCTGCGCATTTTGTCGCAGGGATTGGCAATGTCGGACCAGATCGGCTTTTAGACGTTCCGGTGTGGCACGTGGTGTGCAGGCCAAAACCTTCGGCGAGTTTTGCCAACAGCTCGGCGGGTTGCTGCAGTTGCGCCCCGTTGAGGTGGCAGCTGCGCCAAGACGTGCTGTTGCTGCGCAGCAGAAATTGCTGCGCCAAGGTGCTTTTGCCGCTGCCAACGGCACCGGTAACGCCAAGCAGCATATCGCCGAACTGGGTCAGGTGTTGCAGTAGATCCAGGCGCTGAATCAATCCCGGGTCGGCATAAAAAAACCGTGCGTTGGTCGAATCTAAATACGGATGTTGCTGCAAGCCGAGTGTGGCGAGGTAGTCGTCCGCAGTGTTGGAGATAGGCGCCGTTGCGTTCAATGTGATTCCTGCCCCTGGATAAACACCACGCGAAAACCTTTGCGCAGTTGTTCGTCGCGCACCTTGATCAGGGCCTGTTCAGCACTTTCCCGATCTAAGAAGTGTTGCTTGACCACGCGTCCTCCGGAACCCTGGCGGCCGGACTCGCGAACCAGGGTCCAGCCGTCCAGCAAATCTTCCTGCAGATGCAGGTGATAGTAACGGGGTGTGGCATCTTCGCCAATGGGCGTTTGCATGTAGATGCGCATAATGATGTGCAGCCAACGGCTGTCAGGTCAGTTCCTTGGGGTTATAGACCCGCTCGTATTCGGTGATCGCATAGCGGTCGGTCATGCCGGCGATGTAGTCGGCTACGCCGCGCGCGCGTCCGGGCATACCCATGCTGGCTTCAAGACGCTGGCTGTGTTCGCGCGCCTCGTCGGGCAGCAGACGCGGGTCATCGATAAAGGCCTCGAACAGCGACGTTAACACACGCGCGGCCTTGGCGGTCATGCGATGCACGCGGTAATGCTGATACAGGCTTATACGCAGGAAACGTTTCAGCTCCAGGTTCTGCTCACGCATGGTGTCGCTGTAAGCAATCAGCGGCTGTGGCTGCGCACGTACGGCGTCAATGTCGGCGGGTTGAACGGCTTGCAGACGTTGTACGCTGGTTTCGACCAGATCCACCACCTGTCGGTTGATCATGCGCCGGACGACTTCATGCACGGTTCTGCGCAGGCTGATATCGGGGTAGGTATCGCGCACTTCAACATATTGCTCATTGAACAGGCGAACCTCGTTGAGCGCATCGATATCGATCAAGCGCGAACGCAGACCGTCGTCTACATCGTGGCTGTTGTAAGCAATGGTGTCGGCGAGATCGGTAAGTTGAGCTTCCAGGCTGGGCTGCGTGCGGTTGAGAAAACGATCGCCGAGGTCGCCGAGTTCGCGCGCGTTGGCCGGCGAACAATGCTTGAGTATGCCTTCGCGTGCCTCGAAGGTGAGATTCAGCCCGCAAAATTCGGCATAACGTTCTTCGAGTTCGTCGACGACGCGCAACGACTGCAGATTGTGTTCGAAGCCGCCATACGGTTTCATGCAGGCATTGAGCGCATCCTGACCGGCGTGACCGAAAGGTGTATGTCCGAGGTCGTGGGCCAGTGCGATGGCTTCGGTGAGGTCTTCGTTGAGATGTAGCGCACGGGCGATGGAGCGGGCGATCTGCGCGACTTCGATCGAGTGCGTCAGCCGGGTGCGGAACAGGTCGCCCTCATGATTGACGAACACCTGGGTTTTGTATTCCAAGCGACGAAATGCGGCCGAATGGATAATGCGGTCGCGATCGCGCTGGAATTCACTGCGGTAGGCCGGCATCGGTTCGCGGTGGCGGCGGCCACGCGAGTGGCTGCTGATGGCCGCGTAAGGCGCGAGACTGCTGTCGATTCCAGGCGCCGGCAGATTCATGGGGTGTTCCATTTATGATTGCTTGTTCGATCAGGCCACGGCACGGCCATGCGCGGCATCCAGGGTGGCGCGTAAATGCCGCGCGTCGAAGTCGCTGGTGACGATGGCCTCGCCGATGTCCTTCATCAGCACCATCCGCAGGCCGCCATCGAGAACCTTTTTGTCGACAGCCATCAGGTCCAGGAACTGTTCGCTGCTCATCGATGCCGGTGTTTGCAACGGCAGGCGCGCGCGCTCCAGCAGGCGTGTGATGCGTTCGACTTGTGCCGAGGTCAGCCAGCCTTGGCGCGCCGAGAGTTCGGCGGCCAGCAGCATGCCGGTGCCGACGGCTTCGCCGTGCAGCCAGGTGCCGTAACCCGTGCCGGTTTCAATTGCATGACCGAAGGTATGGCCGAGATTCAACAGGGCGCGCTGGCCGCTTTCACGTTCATCGGCCGCAACTACTTCGGCCTTGTTGCGGCAGGATCGTTCGATGGCGTAGGCCAATGCCTCGGGATCGCGCGTGAGCAGACGCTCTATGTTCTGCTCCAGCCAGGTGAAAAAATCCGCATCGCGGATTAGACCGTATTTGATGATCTCGGCGAGACCGGCCGACAGCTCACGATCTGCCAAGGTGTTGAGCGTGTTGGTGTCGATGACCACGCAGTTGGGCTGGTGGAAGGCGCCGATCATGTTCTTGCCGAGTTTGTGATTGACGCCGGTCTTGCCGCCCACAGAGGAATCGACTTGCGCGAGCAGTGTGGTCGGTACTTGAATGAAATCCACGCCGCGTTGATAGCTGGCCGCGGCGAAACCACAGATGTCGCCGACCACACCGCCGCCGAGGGCGATCAACGTGCAGCGCCGATTGAAGCGGTGCTCCAGCAGCGCATCGAAAATGGTGTTGAGCGTGTCGAGGGTCTTGTAGACCTCGCCGTCGGGCAGGTTGATGTGCTGTACGGTATAACCGTGGAGCGCACTTTCCAGTGCATCAAGGTACAGCGGCGCCACGGTCACATTGCTGACGATCAGCACCTGTTTGCCATGGATGTGAGGGGTGAATAACGGTGATTCGGAGATCAGCTGTGTACCGATAAAAATCGGGTAGCTGCGTTCGCCGAGATCAAGCTGCAGTGTGCGCATCGGGTGTCCTGCCGCAAGTGCGGGTGTTCATGAATCGGTGAGGATATAAAGAATCGTCGCGTCAGGCAAAGACCGATGGTCAACGCGGCGTCCGGGCGCGCTTTGGGCGTGCCGGACGAATCTGCCGCATAATCTGGCTGACAACGTCTTTGGCGGAGCGACCATCGGTGAGTACCGTGATGTCGGCGATCTCGCGGTAGAGCGGGTCACGGATCGCCAGCAGTTCTTCCAAGCGGCGTTTGGGGTCCTCGGTTTGCAACAGGGGTCGATTGCGGTCGCGTCCGGTGCGTGCGAGTTGTTGGGCAACTGAGGTTTCCAGATATACGACGGTGCCGCGTTCGGCCAGATGGGTGCGATTCTCCAGGTCGAGAATAGCGCCGCCGCCGGTGGCCAGGACGGTGTCCGGCAGCTGGGTCAGCTCGTCGATAACGGCGCGCTCACGGGCACGGAAGCCAGCCTCGCCCTCCAATTCGAAAATTAGCGGGATGTTGACCCCGGTGCGTTGCTCGATCTCGCGATCGCTGTCGAGAAAATTACGCTTGAGCAGACGCGCGAGTTGGCGCCCGATGGTGGTTTTGCCGGCCCCCATGGGACCGACCAGAAATACATTGCCCGGCATGTGTGTCATGCCGGGCATGGTATGCCAGAAAGTCTGGCGGCTTACAAGTCGAGTGCAGGTCAGTTGCTGGCCAAGCTCTCCTTGAGGATCTTCGGCGTTACAAAGATCAGCAACTCTGATTTATTGTCGATCTTGGTCGTGTTGCGGAAGGCCACGCCAATACCCGGAAGGTCGCCGAGGAAGGGAATCTTATCCACCTGATTGCGGTTTTCCTGGATGAAGATGCCGCCTAGGACCGCCGTCTCGCCATTTTCGACCAGCACCTGGGTCTCCACGGCGCGCGTGTCGATACTGGGTATCTGATCGGGTCCGAAGAGCTCGCCGACCGTGTCCTGATTGACCTTCAGGTCCATGATGACGCGGTCATCCGGTGTGATCTGTGGCGTCACGCGCAGCGACAGTACCGCTTCCTTGAAGCTGACCGTGGTTGCACCGCTGGACGAAGCCTCCTGATAAGGGATCTCCGTACCATCGCGGATCACGGCTTCTTTTTGATTCGCCGTAATCACGCGCGGGCTGGAGATGATCTCGCCCTTACCCTCAGATTGCATGGCGGACAGTTCCAGACGCAGCAGGTCTTTGCCGACACGACCGATGATGAAATTGATAGCGCCGGTTGCGTTGGCGGCAGCCAGGTCGGTGAGCAATGCGTCTACCGGTGGATCGGAATCGCCAGGATTGCTGAATAAACGTGATTGCCAAATACAGGGACTTCGTCTCCCTCAGCATTCTTATCGTAATATGAGACGTCGCCTGGCAGACCGCCGCCAACACCCATGTTGGTGCTGTTGGATGAATCGACCTTATTGCCACCCAGGCGCACGCCGAGATCGCGCGTGAAATCGTCACTGGCGATCACGATGCGCGATTCGATGAGTACCTGGCGTACTGGAATATCCAAGGTGCCTACGAGTTTGCGGATATCGTTCAGCTTGTCGGCGGTGTCACGCAGCAACAGGGTGTTGGTACGCTCGTCGATGGAGACGCTGCCACGCTCGGACAGCATCGAGTTGCCCTCTTCGCCTTTAAGCAGGAGCGCAAAATCGGCGGCCTTGGCGTAATTGACCTGGATGTATTCGGAATACAGCGGTGCGAGTTCCTCGATTTGCTTCTGCGACTCCAGTTCGAGTTTCTCACGCGCGGCTATTTCCTCGCTGGGCGCGACCAGGATGACATCGTTGTTCTTGCGCATCGCCAGCCCCTTGGTCTTGAGCACGATATCCAGTGCCTGATCCCAGGGAACGTTCTGCAGGCGCAACGTCAGGTTGCCGGTCACGGTGTCGCTGACGACGATGTTGACGCCGGTGAAGTCGGCGATCAGTTGCAGCACCGAGCGAACTTCGATGTCCTGGAAGTTCAGCGACAGGCGCTCGCCGGTATAGCCAAGCTTTTCGCGGCGGCGTTCTTCCTGCTGTTCCTTGGTGGTGGGCTTGATCTCGACCGTATAGGTATTGTCGGTCTGATAGGCAACGTGGTCGTATTCGCCGGTGGGGGCGATGACCATGCGGACATTATTGCCTTTGGTGACGGTGTCCACGGTGCTGACGGGTGTGGCGAAGTCGGTCACGTCCAGGCGGCGCTCCAGCGTTTCCGGAAGATCGACGTTGAAGAATTCGACCACGACTTGCCCAGCCTCTTGACGCATGTCGACGGGTGTATTCGAACTGGGCAGCGTGACGACAACACGTCCCTCGCCGTTTTCACCGCGGCGGAAGTCAACATTCTTGATGCTGTTGCCAGTGATTGCCGGCGCTGCGGTTACTGTGTTGCTAACCGGTGCAGCGGCGGGTGCCGCGGTGGGCGCGGCAACGGCGGCGGTACCGGCAGAGTCCTGCAAGGTCACAATAATATTGTTGCCTTCGACGCGGGTATCGTAGGCCGCCATCTGCACCAAGTTGAGTACCACGCGGGTACGGCCCTGGGCCTCGATCGCCGTCAGACTTTTTGCCAGGCCGACACCGATCGGTTGGGAAGCTTTACCTAGCGCATTCTCCGTGTCGGGCAAATCCAGCGCGATGCGGGCCGGGTTGTCGATGGTGAAGCTCAGCGGATGCTCCGCGGGCTGACTCATTTTGAGAATGATCTGCACCTTGTTGCCGGGCAACGAGCCTATATCGACGGCCTGTAGTGTGTTGGCTGCATCGGCTGCTTGGGCAAACAGCAGTAGACCGCTGAGAGCACTCGCAAGTAAGGTCAACACAGGCTTGCCCGGGGTTTGCTTCCCAGAAGTGGTGTTGTGATGTGCGGTAACGATTTTCGAACTGGTCATAAAATTAGCTCCCCCCATGGGATCATTCGCTGAGCGCGAGCGAAGCTGGGCGTTCCATCCAGCCTCCAAGCCCATCCGGTACAATTTCCAAAACATCAATTTCGAATTCAGTGATGGCTCTGATTTTCCCGTGGTTCTGGCCTACATAATTGCCAGGCTGGACACGGTGAATGGTGCCGTCGTTGGCAAGCACCAATCCCCAGGATTGACCTTTTTGCGACAGTGTGCCGACCATCCGCATGGTGTCCAGTGAGAATTCCTCCAGCGGTTCGCGAGCCCGTTTGGCATCCGGGTGGATACCGCTATTGCTGGTGGCGTTGGCCATCGCCTGTTCGGCTTGCCGCGCCGCGCCGGGATCGAACGGACTGCGCAGATCACTCGCTTGGTAAAGGAATGTCTCATACGGCTTGAATTCTGGCAGCGGCTCAATTTTGGACGGCTGCCTTTCGCGTACGTCATTGACGAAACGCTGTAAATCCTGGGTGTTGCTGCCGCTGCAGCCGGAGAGCGCGAGGCCCAACGCAAGCCAGCAGGCAGTGCTGGCCAAGATAGTGTGTTTAGTTTTCACTTTTTGGCCTCCGTGCTGCTTTTGCTTTTTGCTCTTGCTGGTGGCCTTCTTGCCCTTCGCGTCGGTTTTGTCATCTGTTTCGGTGACCGTTTTCTGTTCGTTCTCGTCCAGATAGCGGTAGGTTTTTGCCGTCAGCTCCATAACCAGATCGTCACTGCTGGCCGTACCACTATCCTTACCCTCTTTGGCAGGAGGCAGGATCGCGATATCGTGGATGGTGACGATGCGTGGCAATGCCGAAACACCGCTGACGAAGGCACCGAACTCGTGGTAGGTGCCGCGCACTTTAATGCTGATGGGCAATTCGGCGTAAAAATCGCGGGGCACTTCGGCCTGCGGTTTGAACAGATCGAATTCCAGGCCGCTGGCCAGACCCGTCTGCGAGACATCGACCAGTAAATCGGCAACCTCAGTTTTGTTCGGCAATTGGCGCAACATGGCACCGAAAGATTGACGCATTTCTTCCAACTGCTGCTCATAGGCTTCGAGGTTGGCGGCCTTGCGAGCCTTTGTCTCGAACTCTGCCTTCAAGTCAGCTTCAGTTTTTTCGACTTTATCCAAGCGCAGCTGCTGGTCCTTGATATCGAACCAGTAGCCCAGGCCGAGCACCGCGATGGCGATCACGATAATCGTGAAGATTCGCGCAGCAAACGGCCAATTGGCGATATTGCTGAAGTCCAGATCATTGATGTTAATTTCTGAGAGGTTCATTTTTTGGCCTCCGGTGCGGGGGCATCGGTTTCGCTCGTGGCCGCTTTTTGCCCAGCGAGGAGTGTGAATTCTGCGATGCGTCGACGCTCCTCGGTCTTGGTCTCGATCACATTCAGCTTGGGACCGCCAATCCACTGCGAACCGTCGATGTTGCGCATATAGGCGGATACACGGGCATTTGACTGTGCAACACCATCCATTGTGAGCGCCGGACCTTTCTGGGTGAACTTATTCAGGTACACACCATCAGGCAAGGTTCGTACCAGTTCGTCCATTAGATGTACGCTCAACGGGCGGTTGCTCTGCAGTTCCTGAATCACATTCATCCGCGCGAGCAATTTGTCTTTGGTGGATTCCAGATCTTTGATCTTCTCGATCCGGGACTCCAGGGTCTTGATTTCGCCCTGCAGGAAGCTGTTGCGCTCTTCCTGGGCGCTGATCATGCCCTCCATCTGGAAATGTCCGATGATGACAGCGAATCCGGCAAGTATTGCGCCGGCTGCAGCCATGCCCGCGAATTCGCGCTGCTTGCGCTTGCGCTCCCATTCGCGCCAGGGGAGTAGGTTAATACGCGCCATGTCAGTCGAAGCTCCTTAGGGCTAGGCCGCAGGCGATCATCAATGCCGGCGCGTCGTTGCTCAGTGTTTGAGGTTTGACGCGCGAGGCCAGCGACATGCTGGCGAACGGATTCGCGATGATCGTTTCGATACCGATCGTTTGATGGATGAGTTCGTCGATTCCAGGAATCGAAGCGCTGCCGCCGGCCAGCACAATCTGATCGATGCTGTTGTACTGGCTGGAGGAGAAGAAAAACTGCAGGGAACGACTAACCTGCTGTGCCATCGCTTCCTTGAAGGGTTCGAGCACTTCGGGCGCATAGTTGTCAGGTAGACCGCCTTGGCGTTTCGCCATGCCGGCTTCCTCGTATGAAAGCCCATAGCGGCGCATGATCTCTTCCGTCAGCTGCTTGCCACCAAAAACTTGGTCGCGGGTATAGATGATCTTGAGATCGTGCAGCACATTCAGCGTGGTCATCGTAGCGCCCACGTCGATCACGGCGATGGTGCGTTCTACGCCTTGGTCCGGGATCTGGCTGGCCAGAAGACTGAAGGCGTTTTCGAGCGCGTAGGCCTCGATATCGACCACTTTAGCCGTTAGCCCGCCGGCCTCAACCGCGGCGACGCGCATCTCGACATTCTCGCTGCGGGACGCGGCGAGCAGGACATCGACGGTATCGGGATTCTTTTCCGATGGGCCGAGCACCTGAAAATCGGTGTTGACCTCGTCCAGCGGATAAGGAATGTATTGATCGGCTTCCAGTTCGATCTGCGCTTCCAGCTCCTGTTCGGACAGGCTGGCAGGCATCGCGATCACCTTGGTAATAACGGACGATCCCGCAACGGCCACGGCGGCTTCTTTGGCGCGTGTGCCTGAGCGTTTGACCGCGCGGCGGATGGCTTCACCGACCGCTTCGGCGTCCGTTACACTCTTTTCGACGACCGAATTCGGCGGCAGCGGTTCTACCGCATAGCTTTCTACCCGGTAGCGTCCGCCACTCTTGCTCAATTCCAGCAGCTTGACAGCTGTGGAGCTGATATCGAGTCCGAGACGTGGCGAAGTGGTCCTTTTTAGCAGTTGCGCGAGCTGCACGATAAATTCCTTTCTCTTATCTGTAGGTTGCGCCGCATAAATCCCCCGAAGCATTAGATGGCAACAACAACTGTTTGTCAACCAATGCCTAACAGTGGGAGCGGGGTATCGAATCAAGCTATCGGGAGATTTATATTTTCCTTTATAGTCTAATACATGACTTTGTTCACAACCTGATAATATCCCACTTCATATGAACCTCCTGCGGCTTATCCTGACCGCGCTGTTTGGCGCCATGACTTCGGCGCTGCTCCTGGCGGTAGGGCTGTATGCATATATCGCGCCGGAACTGCCTTCCATCCAGGCGCTGCGCGATGTGCAGCTCCAAGTCCCGCTTCGAGTCTACAGCCGCGACGAGCAGCTAATCGCCGAATTTGGCGAAAAACGGCGTATTCCCGTGGCCATCGACAAAGTGCCGGAGCTGATGGTCAAGGCCTTCCTGGCCGCCGAGGATGACCGTTTCTTCGAGCATCCAGGCGTAGACTACCAAGGTTTGCTACGCGCAGGCTTTGAACTGGCTCGCACTGGTGAAAAAAGACAGGGCGGCAGTACCATCACCATGCAGGTGGCGCGCAATTTCTTTTTGACCGCGGACAAAACCTATCTGCGTAAACTCACCGAGATACTGCTCGCGCTGAAGATTGAGCGTGAACTGACCAAGAATGAGATCCTGGACCTCTATCTAAATAAGATATACCTGGGGCAGCGGGCTTACGGTATCGGCGCCGCTGCGCAGGTTTACTACGGCACAACCTTGGATGCTCTGAGCCTGGCTCAGACGGCAATGATTGCGGGTCTACCCAAAGCGCCATCTAGCTACAACCCGGTTACCAATTCAAAGCGTGCTGTGGTGCGACGGAATTATATTCTCGGCCGCATGTTCGAGCTCGGTTACATTGACGCGGAAACCTACGATAGAGCGGTTAAAGAAGTCGATCAAGCGCGCCTGCACGCCACAAACGTCGGTGTCGAAGCCACCTATCTTGCCGAGATGGTGCGCGCTGAGCTGTATCGACGTTTTGGTGAAACAGCCTATGAAAAGGCCTTGCGGGTCTATACCACGCTCGATTCAAAGCATCAGGAAGCGGCCAATCTTGCGCTGCGTTCCGGTTTGTTGGATTACGATCGACGTCACGGATACCGCGGGCCGGAGCGTAAGTTGGCGTTGCCGGCGGATGCCGATCTGGCGGCGGTCATCCAACTGATCAAGGCTGAAAAGACGATGGGCGGTTTACTGCCCGCGGCGGTGGTGGCGGTGGATGGAAAGACCTGCCGCGTGGTCTTGCGGGATGGCAGTGAGCAAACGTTGCAGTGGGAGGGTTTGTCCTGGGCGCGGCGTTACAAATCGGCCAACCAGCGTGGCGCGACGCCCGCGACGGCGAGTGATGTGGTGGCTGTCGGTGATCTGGTACGTGTAGAGCGTAAGGATGAGGCTTGGCGGCTAGCGCAATTGCCGATTGTTGAAGGCGCCTTGGTGGCGATGGATCCGGCGGATGGTCGCGTGTTGGCGCTGGTTGGCGGTTTTGATTTCTACCGCAGCAAATTCAATCGCGCGGTACAGGCGTATCGGCAGGCGGGATCAAGTTTCAAACCTTTCATTTACTCGGCGGCACTTGAGAAAGGCTTTACCTTGGCCACCGTCATCAATGATGCGCCGATTGTGTTCGACGATCCGTCCTGGGATAAAGCTTGGCGTCCGGAGAATTACACCGGCCGATTCTATGGCCCCACACGTTTACGTGAGGCCTTGGTGCATTCACGCAATGTGGTTTCCATCCGCGTGCTGGAGGCGATCGGTGTGCGCTATGCGATCGACTATGTGACGCGATTCGGCTTCCGCAAGGATTCGTTCTACCCCAACTTATCGCTGGCGCTCGGCACCGGAACCGTGACGCCGCTGGAACTCACGCGCGCCTACGCCGTGTTCGCCAACGGTGGCTATTTGATCGAGCCCTATTTCATCGATCGGATCGTCGATGCCGCTGGCAATGTGCTGTTCCAAGCACAGCCAAAGCGGGTGTGTACCGATTGTGGCGAAGCGGCCACGCAACCCATGCCGGATGTGGCGAGCGATGCGGCTGTTGTAACGGCGACGCCATTGACGCCAGTTTTGAATCCGCAGAATGTTTGGTTGATGACGTCGGCCATGCAGGACGTCATGCGCCGCGGAACGGCGCAGCGTTCGCAGCAGATGGGGCGGAACGATCTGGCCGGTAAGACGGGTACGACCAATGAGCAACGGGACGCCTGGTTCAGTGGTTTTAATCGTGGATTGGTTGCCACAGCCTGGGTTGGTTTCGATGGGGTCGAGCCGTTAGGCAATGATGAAACCGGCGGCCACACGGCGTTGCCGGTGTGGATGCGTTACATGAGCACCGTGCTGGAGGGTGTGCCAGAGACATCATTGGAACCGCCGCCCGGTCTGGTGACTATGCGCATCGATCCCGAGACGGGTTTGCCCGCGGGAAGCGATCAGCCCGATGCCATTTTTGAAACTTTCCGCGAAGGTCAATTGCCAGACGCTAGCAGTGCAGGCATAGGCATGCCTGCGCCAGGCTTTCAGCCGCAGGATAGTGGTGCAAGTTACCCTGAGCAGTTATTCTGAAGTTCATAGATCAGAGTTTCGAGACGGGCCATGGCTGTACGCAACAGCACACGTGACCGACAGATGCGGCAGCGTATTGCTCAAGAGGCGGCGCGACTGATCGTCAGCGAAGGTATTCGCGATTATCTGGTTGCTAAACGCAAAGCGGCCGAGCGGTTGGGCGCGCCAGAGACCCAGAATCTGCCGCGCAACACCGAAGTCGAGCTCGAACTCGCAGCGTACCAACGACTGTTTCAGGGACAGAACCCGACGAACTATGTGCGGCAGCTGCGTGAAGCGGCGTTCAAGGCGATGCAATTCTTTCAGCCCTTCGAGCCGCGTCTGACTGGTTCAGTATTGAGTGGCACGGCGGGCGCACATTCCGACATCAATTTACACATCTTCGCTGATTCGCCCGAAGAGGTTACCTTGTTTCTGTTTGATGCGAAGGTGCCGTTTGAGCAAAACCAGCGGCGTTTGCGTATAGATCGTGACGAATATGTAACCTACCCTTCTGTGCGTTTTTTGGCCGGTGACATCCAGGTCGAAGCGGTAATCTTTCCGCTCAACGGGCTACGCCAAGCGCCACGCAGTCCGGTCGACGGTAAGCCGATGGCGCGCGCCAGTCTGCGAAGGGTCGAGGAACTTTTGGCGGAGACTTGGACGCTGCCAGAAGCGCAATCCTGATCGCGCGGGAATGCGCTTCTGGCGCGTGTAGCAGAGCGGTGTTAGATCTTCGACTTCGGATAGTGTGCCGGATAGGCCGCGCGCGCCACGCCGGAGTCCACGGCGGCTTTGGCGATGGCAGGCGGCACGAATTCCATCAGTCTCGGGTCCAGCGGCTTCGGGATTATGTAGTCAGGCCCGAATTCCAGTTTGTCCAACTTGTAGGCTTTCAATACGTCCGGATGCACCGGCTCGCGCGCCAATAGGCGCAGCGCGTGCACGGCCGCAATCTGCATTGCCTGATTGATGGTGCGCGCATGCACGTCCAGTGCGCCACGGAAGATGAACGGAAAACCGAGCACATTATTGACTTGATTTGGGTAGTCACTGCGACCAGTCGCCATGATCAAATCACTGCGTGCCTTGAGCGCGTCCTCCGGACGAATTTCCGGATCGGGATTGGATAGCGCGAACACGATGGGTTTAGCTGCCATGCTAAGCAGCATATCGACAGACATGATGTCCGGTCCCGATACGCCAATGAACACGTCGGCGTCGCGCACGGCGTCGGCCATGGTCACGCGGTCGGTGTCCATCGCAAATTCACGTTTGTATTTATTCAGGTCGTCGCGGCCGTTGCGGATCACGCCCTTGCGATCGACCAGCAGTATGTTACCGGGCGTCGCGCCCAGTGCCAGCAGCAGGCGCATCGAGGCAAGTCCTGCCGCGCCGGCGCCGACGCAGGTGATGCGTGCATTGGTTATAGTCTTGCCTTGAATTTCCAGCGCGTTCAACAGGCCGGCCGCGATGATGATGGCAGTGCCGTGTTGGTCGTCGTGGAAAACCGGAATATCCAGTTGCTCGGACAAGCGACGCTCGATTTCAAAACAATGCGGCGCGGCGATGTCTTCCAGATTGATGCCACCGAAGGTCGGTGCAATGGCGGCCACGATTTTGATGAATTCTTCCGGGTCGGTCTCATTCACTTCGATGTCGAACACGTCGATGCCGGCGAAGCGTTTGAACAACACGCCCTTGCCTTCCATCACCGGCTTACCCGCCAGCGCGCCGACATTGCCGAGCCCTAATACCGCCGTACCATCCGTGATCACGCCGACCAGATTGCCCTTGGCGGTGTATTTGTAGGCATTGGCCGGATCCTCGGCGATGGCGCGTACCGGTTCCGCAACGCCTGGCGTATACGCCAGCGCCAGATCCTCTTGCGTCTCACACGGCTTGGTGACTTCGATAGCGATTTTGCCGGGGCGCGGCAGGGCGTGGTAGTCGAGGGCGGCTTGCTTGCGGTCTTGGGACATGAGGGATTCCGTTTAACTTAAGGTAAGGCATTGATGATGCGCGAACGTCGATCATACCAGTATCGTCGTGGCGATCAGCGCACGATTTTTAGCATTTCTCCGGGCACGGGTTCACCCTTGGGATAATGCCCGTTCAGCAGCCGTAAGCGGGCCTCGGGGTAATCGGGCAGGGCGGATTCCCGTGCGAGCGTGGCGAAACGGGTGGTCGCAGTTGCGCGTAGCAGGTGCAGCCGCTGCGGGCGTGCCAGGGCACGTTCCTGTTCCGTGAGTGGGTGAAAACTGCGCACCGTTTGTAGAACGAGAGGGTCATATTTGTAGGGCTGATTTTTGGTCTTGGATAAACCGGCAAAAATCAGCGCCTGATTGTTGCGATATAACACGACATAGCGCACCGGTAGCGTGCCGAATGGGGTTTTTTGTTCGGCCAGCGCCGTGTAACCCTGCATACCCGCGTGTTGGATGGTCTCACCATTGCGTAGATTTGCACCTAATTGCGCGCGCAGGAAATTCTCTGGCGATATTTTCTTATTGCGATCCTGCATCGTGAATTGCAGCAGGCCTTCGCCGTCACGCGATTGTGCGAGCAGCCGATCGGCAGCGTTGTCGATGCGCCAGCCGGCGGGGAATTCAAGGGCGAAATTGAGGGCGGAGTGATAAAAGCGATTGCCGCGGCGAATGCCGTCGTTTTCGCCGTCGCCGAAGGTTAGGCCTTCAAGTTGGTTGAGAAATTCCTGAGTGTGATTGGCTGTGGCGTTCGGGCTGGCGAATTGTTTGGCGGCACCGACGACTTCTTTCAAGCGTTGGTCATTGTCCGGATGTGTGGAAAACAGGCCATGGTAGACGCGCGGCTCACGCCCTTCTTCTTTGGCGCGCTGAAGCTCGAAGGTCTCCTGGTCTTTCAGCACATGAATGACGCGTAACATGGCCTGTGGGTCATAGCCACTGCGTGCGAGGTACTCCGCGCCCAAGCGGTCGGCTTCGAGTTCATGCTCGCGGCCATAGCCGCGTACCAACGCCGTGCCAGCGATATTCGCGAGGTCGCCCGCCGCATTGATGCCCGTGGCGCCTGCCAAGATGGCGCCGAACAGGCCGGTCGCGGTTGATGCGCTTTGCTGGCGCACCGAATGCCGGGCGGTGACATGGCCGATCTCATGTCCGAGCACGGCGGCCAGTTCGGCCTCCGAGTTCAGATAGGCCAATAGGCCGCGGGTGATGTAGACGTAGCCACCGGGCAAGGCGAAGGCATTGACGTCCGGGCTGTCCAGCAAGGTGAAGCGGTAGATCAAGTCGTTGCGATGACTGTGGGCGGCGAGCTTGGCGCCGACCCGTTGCACATAGGCGGCGAGCTGCGCATTCGTATATTCGGGACTTTCTTTGAGAATTTGCGGGTGGCTCTGGCGACCCAGCGCGATTTCCTGTTGCTCCGACATCAGTACAAAGTCGCTCGAACCCGTGACTGGATTGGTGGCACAGCCGGGCAGTCCGGTCAGCCAGGGTGCCAGGAGGAGTGCGAGCCAGGAAGAAGTGCGACGGTATTTCATGGGCTTATTGTACCGGGATGACTGCGCGGCGGAATCGGGTGAGTGACGGTTTCCAGGGCGCTGGGGTGGCGGATGCGCATGCGTATCTGGCCATTGCGAGTATACAGCCAGCCTTGGGCGTCGAGCGTGTTGCCGACCAGGCGCTTGAAATCGAAATTGCCGAACTGCGGGAGATCCTGGCGTTCGACGCGCGCGGCGAAGTTGCCAACGAAGTTGATCCATACTGCCGAGGCGCTGTCGCTGATATGGCTGACGCGGCCACGCACGATGTGAAAGCCTTCAGTGCGTAGGGTGAGTTTTTCGACGGGTGTCGGTTGGTATGCCGGCAATGCCCAGAGACCGCGACGCTGTTGGCGGGCGCTGTGGGTTGCCCGCTGATAGCAGTTGGCCTGCCAAGCGTTAGGCGGCACGACGATATGTGTGCCGGTGCCTTCGCTGAGTAATTGTTCGACGAGATTGCTGCCGTCACTGAGGAAGGCATGTGCCAGTAGCCGCCCGTATTTGTCCTCGCGCTCGGCATCGAAGCGCAGGTCGAGACGTTGCTGGTGGCTGAAAATCAATTGCCGCAGCCGGTCGCGTGCAGCCAGCGCACCGGCTTGATGAGGCTGGCCTTGTCTGCCAAGTTCCGGGGTGTCGATGCCGATCAGCCGAACGCGGCGTCCATCGCTGAGCGTGACGGTATCGCCGTCGTAGGCGAGAACGGTGCGGACCTGCTCATCAATGCGGTCGGCTGGGCAGAGTGTCTGCGCGGCAAGGCCGGTTGACAGCCCCAGCCAGCCGGTGAATATGAACCAGGACCAAACACGCACAAGGGCGCGCCGTTGCCGACGCGCCCTTGGTGTTGCCCGCGCTACCTGCAAGCCCGCGAGGGGCATGGGTATTACGATTTGACGCCGTACTTCTGGCGGAATTTTTCCAGACGACCACCGGTGTCGAGGATCTTCTGCTTGCCAGTGAAGAACGGGTGGCACTGCGAGCAGACTTCGATGGCGAGGTCGCGACCATGGGTCGAACGCGTCATGAAGGTGTTGCCGCAGCTGCAGGTGACGTTGACTTCAGTGTACTTCGGGTGGATGTCCGGCTTCATGCTCTAGTCCTCGATAAACCGTCTCGGCTGCAGCAATGAGCAACAGCCGTGAAAGGCCGGCGATAATACGGGATCGTCGACTGGGCGACAAGTACCCGATGCGCCCCTGGCGGGTTATCGCGCGCTGTGGAACTCCAGGATCTGGGCGTTACGCCGCGGTGTCGGGGGGCGGCCCTCAATAAGTGTTTCGAGCAATCCGCCGGTCCCGGTCACACGGTCCCACATCATATGGTTCATACGGATGCAGGCGGCCATCGGGGTCGTCGCGGTGCGTCTGACCTGATCGAGTTGCCATTGCAAACGGCGCAGGCGCATCTGGGCGCGCGGCGCGGCGCGGCGGATGGCCTCTTCAATCGCGCGACTGCGCCGCGCTTCAAAGCCTTCCGGATCGTTGTTGGCCAGTGTTGACCAGGACTCGAAGTCGAAATTGTGTTGTGCGTGCTCAGGCATATCGTATCTCCCCTCGCTGCTGCGGCGTACCGCGATCGTCTTTATTGTTGTAGTCGATTGAAACTCTAGCACAGGGGTATTGGAGAGTCATGCTTTTGGCGTCCGAAATACGGCGCATCGCCTAAAATCGATTGTAACTCGTTGTTTTGTTGTTAATGATTCATTGGCGAGGTGTGTGTATAAGTCTGTGAATGCATTGAGTCGGTTCTGCCTGCATCGATTGAAAACTGTCACTAGCTGGGGGATGGAATTAGTTTGTGGGAGTATAAATATCTATATTTATCCAGGTGTTATCTTGCTGAGCTGTGGATTCGGTTAGAATGCGCCCGCCAAGAAATAGCTGTGCTGGGCGATGGGCGTGCGTGTGTATAACTTTTCCCAGCCGCTTGATCTGCCGTGACCTTTTTTCTGACATCAGGTGTCTCAGCATGACCTCCCAACCCAAAATCGGCTTCATCAGTCTCGGCTGCCCCAAGGCGCTGGTCGATTCGGAGCGCATCCTCACCCGCTTGCGCGCCGAGGGTTATGGCATCGTGCCCACCTATACCGATGCGGATCTGGTGGTGGTCAACACCTGTGGCTTTATCGACAGCGCCGTCGAGGAATCGCTGGATGCCATTGGTGAGGCCCTTGCCGAGAACGGTAAGGTCATCGTAACCGGATGTCTGGGCGCGCGTGCCGACGAGGTACTTGCAGCGCATCCTCAGGTGCTGTCGGTGAGCGGACCGCAGGCCTACGAACAGGTGATGAGTGCTGTGCATGAACATCTGCCGCCGCCGGCCGATCCCTTCACCGCCTTGTTGCCGCCCGGCGGCATCAAACTCACGCCGCGCCATTACGCCTACCTGAAAATTTCCGAAGGCTGCAATCACCGCTGCACCTTCTGCATCATCCCATCCATGCGCGGCGATCTGGTGTCGCGCCCGGCGGGCGAGGTGCTGGAAGAGGCCGAGAATCTGGTGCAAGCCGGTGTGAAGGAGTTGCTGATCGTCTCGCAGGACACCAGTGCCTACGGTGTCGACGTGCGTTATGGCACCAGCTTCTGGAAGGGTCGCCCGGTCAAGACGCGGCTGCTGGAACTGGCGAAGTCGTTGGGCGAACTGGGCGTCTGGGTGCGCATGCATTACATCTATCCTTACCCCAACGTCGATGACCTGATTCCACTGATGGCCGACGGTCTGATACTCCCGTATCTCGATATCCCGCTCCAGCACGCGAACACCCGCGTGCTCAAGGCAATGAAACGACCGGCAGCGACCGAAAACACCCTGCGGCGCATTGAGCAATGGCGCGCGATCTGTCCGGACATCACCTTGCGCAGCACCTTCATTGTCGGTTTCCCGGGTGAGACCGAGGCTGAGTTCGAGGAGTTATTGCAGTTTCTCGCTGCTGCACAGTTGGATCGCGTCGGTTGTTTTACCTATTCACCGGTTGATGGCGCGGTCGCCAATGAATTGTCTGGCGCCGTACCGGAGGAAATCAAAGCGGAGCGCTATGCGCGTTTCATGGAAGTACAGGAGCGTATCAGCGCCGCACGCTTGCAGGCGAAGATCGGTCGTACGCTCGCCGTCATTATTGACGAGCTAGATGACGAGGGTGCGACGGGGCGCAGTATGGCGGACGCACCGGAAATCGATGGTCAGGTGTTCGTCGATACCCAGGATGTTCAGGTTGGCGATATCGTCGAGGTGACGATCACCGACGCGAGTGAGCATGATCTGTTCGGTGTGATCGCCTAGTCGCGCGTCAGGGATACGCGGTGGATACTACTGTGGGTTCGATAAATGGCGTGCCTCGGTAATCTGATCCAACCGGATCTCCAGCCGTTCGCCCGCCAGTGTTTCCGCGATCAAAAACTCTTCGCCGTTTCGCGTCTGCAAGTCGCATGGTCGCAAGACTTCAATGTGGGAGAGGCCGTGTGCATCCCGCCAGCCGATGCGCAATTTCCATTTGCGCATAATCGCAAGTTCATATTCGCTGTATCGATCGCAATCAATCGGCGTGTAGTCACTCATCGTCGCGACGTGCGGTGAGGCTGCTGAGCAGGCCGTTGTCGACCTCGGCGTGGAGTTCGATGGGGCGGCAGCAGACGGCGCAGTCTTCGATGAAGTCGTGGCTGCCGGCCGAGCAGTCGACGCTGACGGACATGTATTCGCCGCAGTAAGGGCAATCGAAGTCGCGCTCTTCAATCAGGTTCATGGTCGGGTAGCACCTCTGCGAGCAAATCATTCAGAAAACGTTGGCCTTGCTCTGTGCAGCGCCAGGGCTCGTCATATTCCAGCAAGCCGCGCGATTGCGCCCGTTCCAGCGCGGGTTGTACCTGTTCGAACGCGAGTCCGGTGGTCTGTTCGAACAGCGCCGTGTCGAAGCCGGCGTTCAGGCGCAACGCATTCAGCAGAAACTCGAAGATGGCATCCGCGGGTGTGGGCTCGCTGTTGCCGCCGATGCGCGCCTCATCGTGCACGCCTGCCAGATAATCGCGCGGGTTCTTTACTTTCCAGCGACGGCGAATGCATTGCGCCGCGGCGTCGGTGATTTTCTGATGCGCGCCGGCACCGATGCCCAGGTAGTCGCCGTACTGCCAGTAATTCAAATTGTGACGACATTGCATGCCAGGGCGCGCATAGGCCGACACTTCGTATTGAGTATAGCCACGCTCGGCGATAGCTGCCTGACCGAGTCGCTGCATATCCCAGAGAATGTCATCGTCAGGCAATTCGGGCGGATGGCGATGGAAGTAGGTGTTCGGTTCCAGCGTGAGTTGATACCAGGACAGGTGCGCGGGCTCCAGATCCATGGCGGTGGTGAGATCGGCCAGCGCCTGCTTTGGGGTTTGGTCCGGCAGGCCGAACATCAGATCCAGATTGAAGCTGGCGAAATCCAGCGTCGTGTGCGAGTTCGACGGCGCGGATGGCCTCGCGACGACCGTGAATGCGACCGATTTTGCCGAGCATGTCGTCGTCGAAACTTTGTACGCCGATGGACAGGCGATTGATCCCGGCCGCGCGGAACTCGCGGAAGCGCCCCTGTTCGACGGTGCCGGGATTGGCTTCCAGCGTGATTTCCATATCCGGCTTGCAGCGCAGACGCGCGCGGATGCCGGCGAGTAGCCGATCAATTGCTTCCGCCGAAAACAGGCTCGGCGTGCCGCCACCGATGAAAATGCTGCTGACGACGCGTCCCCACACCGCCGGCAGTTCCAGATCGAGATCGGTCAGGAGCGCATCGATGTACTGGCGTTCGGGGAGTCCTGCACTGGCTTCATGCGAGTTGAAATCGCAGTACGGGCATTTGCGCACGCACCACGGTATATGCACGTACAGCGACAGCGGCGGTAGGGTAGTGAAGTGAAACATGAGCGCGGCCTAGCCCAGCGCCGCCACCAATTTGCGCAGTGCCTGGCCGCGGTGACTCAAGGCATTTTTTACCTCGGGTGGCAACTCCGCCGACGAGCAGTCGTGCGTCGGCACGAAGAATACGGGATCGTAACCGAAGCCTTGTGTACCGCGCGGCGTGAACAGGATGCGGCCTTCCCAGGTGCCCTGAAAGATCAGCGGGGTGGGATCGTTCGCATGGCGCAGATACACCATCAGGCATTGGAAGCGGGCGGTGCGTTCGCTTTCCGGTACATCGCTCAAGTCGAGCAGGAGTTTCTCCAGGTTTGCCTGATCAGTTGGCACCTTTCCCCGCATAACGCGCCGAATAGATGCCGGGTGCGCCATTAAGTGCATCGACTTCAATGCCCGAGTCGTCGGCGATCGCTGCCAGGCCGGTATGCAACGCGGCATTGCGCGCCTTGATGAGCGCGTTCTCGACGAAGGTCAGTCCGGTTTCTTCCACATCCGGCACCTGAAAATTCGATTGCGGTACTACCTCGGTGTGGTGGCCAGCGAGCAGTGCATTGAACTCGCGGACTTTGCCGGGGTTATTGCTGGCGAGAACGATGGTGGTCATGGTTGTGCTCAAGGTGTCTCGGCCAGCGCCTGTTTCTGCGCTTGGATCAAGGTGAATATGCCGCCTTGGGCGAGATCCAGCATGGCCAGGAGCTCGTCGCGCGAAAACGGGTGGCCCTCGGCGGTGCCCTGCACCTCAATAAAATCGCCCTGCTCGTTCATGACCACATTCATATCGGTCTCGGCATTGCAGTCTTCCGCATAGTCGAGATCCAACACGGGTGTGCCCTTATAGACGCCGACGGACACGGAGGCGACCTGTGCCAGCAGCGGGTTGGTGGTGATCGCGCCCTTGTCGAGCAGATGCTTGATGGCATCGGCCAGCGCGACATAGGCGCCGGTGATGCTGGCGGTGCGGGTGCCGCCGTCGGCCTGGATCACGTCGCAGTCGATGGTGATGGAGCGCTCGCCGAGCGCCTTGAGATCGATGACGGCCCTGAGCGATCGGCCGATGAGGCGCTGAATTTCCATGGTGCGGCCGCCTTGCTTGCCGCGTGAGGCTTCGCGGTCCATGCGTGAACCGGTCGAGCGTGGCAGCATGCCGTATTCCGCCGTGACCCAACCCTGGCCCTTGCCGCGCAGAAAACCGGGCACGCGTTCATCGACGCTGGCGGTGCACAGCACGCGGGTATCGCCGAATTCGACCAGCACCGAGCCTTCGGCGTGTTTGGTGTAGCGGCGGGTGAAACGAACGTGGCGCAGCTCGTCGGCCGCGCGTTGACTGGGTCGCATGGGGAATCTCGTGATTAGCTGTGGGGGCGCGATTATAAGGGGGCGAAGGAGGCGGGGCCAGGAATAACGATGGCCGTAAAAAAATCGTCGGGTTCCGTTGTTTTGACGCGAAGCTTCGTAGTGAAAGGCTAAGCTACGGCTTCACGCGTGTTGGATCATAGCCGCGCAGCGGCTGCGCCAGACAAGGTGACTGCGTTCAAGCAACGGTCGGCGTGCTATTTGTTCGACATCTCGCCCGCGTAGTCGGCCAATGCCTGATGGATATCGGCGATGGCGCGGTCGACAGGATCATGGCTGCCAGTGGTGGTGTCGTTGTCAGTTGCGAGGTCGGCCGTGGGGGTGTCCGGCTGTTCTTCGCGGCCAGATTCCCAGCGCAAGGCAACGCCGCTGACATTGTCGCTTTGCGGATGGCTGGCGTGTACGGCGGTCTCGACCAAGCCGTCCAGGCCGCATGGCAGGTTCTCGTTGGCTAACATGCTGGTGATGCGTTTTTCGGAGACGGCCGACCACAGGCCGTCGCTGCACAACAGCACAATGTCGCCGGGCAGCAGGTAAATAGTCGGACCCAGCGCGGCTTGCGGTTGGGTGCGACCGCCAAGGCACAGACTGACCTGATTGCGCAGCGGGTGCAGGCGCGCCTGTTGCTCGGTAAGCAGGCCCGATTCCACCATCTCGGCGACGCGGGTGTGGTCGCGGGTACGCAGCGCGACTTGGTTGTTGCGAATGAGATAGGCGCGGCTGTCGCCGACATGCGCCCATTGCGCCGCGCCGTCCTGGATCAGGCAGGCGACGGCGGTGGTCAGCGGTTCGATCGGCGGTTTCTGTGTCTGGCCGACGCGTTGAATGGTGCGGTGCGCCTCGCGGAAGGCCTCGCGTAGAAACTGCGCTGGATCTTGCAGGGCTTGGCGGGCGCGGAACTGCCGACTCAAGGTATCGACACAGGCCTGCGCCGCGAGGTCGCCGCGCGCGTGACCGCCCATGCCGTCGGCGACCACCAGCAGCACGGCGTCGTCGCGTTCCAGCACCAGGCAGCGATCCTGGTTGCTGGCGCGGTTACCGAGACGATTGGCCTGGCCGGCAGCGTAACGCATGGTCAGCCTTTGCCCCACGGCAGACTGCCGACGAGGCGCTCCAGCGTTGTCGATGGCTCCACGGTTTCCTCGCCGGGTGGATCTTCCGCGAGCAGGGCCTCGCGAAAGACCGCCGTGTTTTGCGGGCGCAGCATCGGATCGACTTCCATAGCCCAGTCGATGGCGGACAGCAGACTGTTGGAATAGCGTTTGCGGAAGGCGTCGCGCGCGCGTTTCATCGTCTCGCGCTCGTGGCGTTCCTTCGCTGTGACCGGCGGTTTGCCCTCGATACAGGCGCGCATGGTGGCGCCGAAGGCGTAGATATCGGTCCAGGGACCGACATAGCCATTCACTTCATACTGTTCGATAGGTGAGAAGCCGGGGCTGATGATCTGTCCGGGTTGCGACTGCCGACTTTGCGGGAAGCCGTGCACGGCGCCGAAATCCAAGAGCAAAGGGTCGCCGCCGGGGCGGATATGGATGTTGCCGGGCTTGATATCCAGATGCAGCAGATCGCAGCTGTGAATCAGCGTCAGCCCATCGAGTAGTTGCGGAAACACCGTGCGCAGAAACTTCTCGCTCAGATTGCCGCTGCGCGCAGTCAGATAGGCCTGGAGGTTTTTACCGTCCTGATATTCCATCACCATGTACACCGTGCCGTTGGCGCGAAAAAAGCTTAGCACGTTGACGATGTTCGGGTGCTTGAGCGTGGCCAGCGCGCTGGCTTCCTGGAAGAACAGCATGCGTCCGCGATTGAAGCGGCCGGCCGCGTCCTCATCCTTGGGCTCGACGCCGTAATCCTCGCGGCGGGTGGCCAGCCGGCTGGGGATGTATTCTTTAATGACCACGATCTCGCCGGATTCAATGTCGCTGGCGAGGTAGACAATGCTGAAGCCGCCGCCGCCGAGCGTTCGGTCGATCCGATATCGATCCAGTTGGGTGCCGTCCGGAAGAGAGGGTGGGCGTTGCTTCATTGCGTCCAGGTGTCGGATTGCTACGGGATTTGTTTCGTCGGTAGAGGCGCACAGCCGGTATCGCTGCGACGCTGGAGGCCGTACCATTAGCCTTCCCCATCGGCACTGCCGACGGGGTACTTGAGGTTTCGGTCACCACCACCTGCACAGGACAACACATGATCCGCAGCATGACGGCCTTCGCGCGCCAGGAACACGAAGCTGATTGGGGTGTGCTGACCTGGGAATTGCGCTCGGTCAATCACCGTTATCTGGAAGTGAGCCTGCGCCTGCCGGACGAGTTGCGCAGTCTGGAGACCGCCGTGCGCGAACGCGCGGCGCGTCGTCTGGGCCGCGGCAAACTCGACTGCAACCTGCGCTACAAACCCACTCAACGCCGCGCGGCCCTGGCGCTCGATGCCCAGGCGCTCGATCAGACGCTCGCGGCCTGCGAGCAGATCCGCGGTCAATTGCCCGGCGCCGCCGCCATCAGCCCGCTGGATCTGCTGCGTTGGCCCGGCGTGATCCAGGAAGAATCCACTGACCCGGCGCCCTTGGCCGAGGCCGCGCTGGCCCTGTTCGATCAGGCGTTGAACGAGTTGGTCGCGACCCGCGACCGCGAGGGTGCGCAGATCCACGAGATTCTGCGCACCCGTCTCGACGCTATGGAGCCGTTGGTCGCCAGTGCGCGGGCGCGGCTGCCGGAGGTGCTGGCGCGCATCCGCGACAAACTGCGGCTGCGCGTTGCGGAACTCACCGCCAATCCCGATCCGGACCGCCTCGAGCAGGAACTCGCGTATCTCGCGCAGAAGATGGATGTCGACGAGGAGCTCGACCGCCTCACCGGCCACATCGCCGAAGTCCGCCGCGTGTTCAAACTCGACGAACCCGTCGGCCGTCGCCTGGATTTTCTGATGCAGGAATTCAACCGCGAAGCCAATACGCTGGGTTCAAAATCCGCCGACAGTGAAACCACTAAAGTGTCGGTCGAACTCAAGGTATTGATCGAGCAGATGCGCGAACAGGTCCAGAACGTCGAATAGCATTTATTCAAATTCGTTGGAGTTCGATATTTCCGGCTGCTCCACGAACGAAGAATGTTCCGCTTCCATTCTACATTTTCGCCACGCGCAATAGTGCAGCGAGTGTGTCGCGAGCAGTCTTCTCCCAACTGAAATCACCTGATCTGCGCAGACTTTTTTCCCGTAGTTCCTGGCGCAGCGTGTGGCTGTTCAGCACCGCCAGCATCTTGTCGGCGAAGTCGGCGGGATCGTAGGGATCTGCGAACAACGCCGCGCCGCTGCCGACGTCGGCGCTGCCCCCGCTGTGGGCCACCACCATCGGACAGCCGCACGCCATGGCCTGGAGCAGGGTCCCCGGACAGCCCTCGTAATACGCCGGGTTCACGAACAGTTCGGCAAGGTTGTAGAGCTTCGGCATCTCCTCATAGGGCACGAAGTCGAGGAACCGCACCCGGTCGAAATTCACATCCGGACCCTCGGTGTGCAGCAGATAGTCGCGCACGCGGCGCCCGGCGAACACCAGTTCATGAGGCACGCGACCACGGATACGCGCGAAGGCGCGGAACGTAGTCTCGGGGTTTTTGCCACCATGGAACGAGGTCGAACCCTCCAGCCCCGGATGATCGACGCGCGTTACCGAAAGGATGAAGCGCGCGGGAAGCTGGTGTTCGCGCCGGAACGCTGCCAACACCTCTGTATCGTCGATACTCTGGAAGTGGCGATCCGCGGCGGCATAGGCCAGTGTGGTATTGGCGAGTGGCAGGCCCAGCACCTGGCGGTTCTCTTCCAGGATGAAGTTGGACATCGGGAATAAATGGGCGGCCTTGTGGATGCAACGTGGCAGCATCAACTTTTCATACAGCACGTCAAACTTCTCGTAATGCTGCGGCCAGGTCCACCACGCCGGCTCCTGGAGCCCCATGGCGACCGGGCAGTGGCTTATCAGCGGCACACTGAACTTGGGATTGAAAATAACATCCGCGCCTTCCTTCCAAGCACGATAGGGCACCGCGACCTGGTCCCACAGAAACTTGTGGGGCGCATGCACGAGCACCTCCCGAACGTTAGGGTAGGATGCGAAATGGCCAAACCACTTCGGTGTGCGGTATAGCAACAAGTAACTAACCGTGGAATCGAGTGGCACCATGTTGCCGACCAGGGCATCGGTATAGGCACGGAATCCGCTGTCCTGGTCCATTGCGCGCATCATGATTGCAATCTTCATAGTCAATCATTCCATAAAATGCAGTTAACGACGGATCGCACGGAGTACGGTGAACGTATTACGCAATTCGGTCCTGTCACGCTCAGGCTAAGGGATTCAAGTTGGCGAGCCCTTGTAGCTCCCCCCGTGTCTTTGTGTTGCACATGCCTTTTGTATCATTCCCCGCACTGCAAATGGCATGGCGTATCACTCGGGGCGCTGCTCCAAGGGTTTCGGGCGCAGGCTGCCGCTGCCCACAACGTAGGCGGCCCACCATGGCAGCCAAGCCACGATCTGCAGGATCCGTCCGATCATTGCAATGGCCACCGACTCGGCGGGGGATACGCCGGCCAGCGCCATCAACACTAGGAACACCCCGTCGTATACGCCGAGACCGTCGATCGAAACCGGGATGCGTGCAATCAGCAGTGCCAGCGGCACCGCTCCGGCAATGAACAGTAATCCCACGTCAATGCCCATTCCCAAGGCGATCAGCCATGAATGCAGAATCGGCAGCAACTGTTCGCCGAAGCTGAGGCCGAAGAACACGGCCATTCCGGCTTTGTGCCCACGGTAGGCACGGTAGGTCTCATGAAAGCGCCGTAATCGCGCCATCACGCCGGACTCGCGAAAGCGCGTCAACAGGCGCTCATGGATGAGTCGATAGGCGCGTTGGCTGAATGACGCGCTGAATGCACCCAACGCGCCGGTCAACAGTGCCAGCGCCACCCACCACAGCGGTGCGAAACGTTCCTCAAGAGCGCCGAGCCAAGACAGCAGCGTGAGACTGCACAGTGCCAAGACTAGGGCAGATAGGAATCCCAGCATGCGCTCGATGATGATGGACGCAGCGACCTCACCCATTGGCAGGCCGTTGCGCGCGGCGCTTACCGTGCGGATCGCGTCCGCGCCCACTGTAGACGGCAGGAACATGCCCCAGATCATCGCGGCGCAATACATCTGCACGCCCCGCCACAACGGCAGGTGCAGTCCGCGCAGGCGTAGCAGCAAGCCCCACTTGTAGGTCATGAGCACCCGGTCCAGCGTCATGACCACAATTACCAGAAGCATATACAGCGGCTCCATTCGCTGCATCGCGGCGACGATCTCTCCTAGACCGCCCACTTGCCAGACGATCAGCGCAACGAACATTAACGTCAGCAGGACTCTCAGCAATCGCTTGTATGATGACCTCAAAGAATTTCCTTTAATAATGCGCGATGTTCTGTGCCGCGTGGATTACCGACTCAACGTCGGCATCGGCGAGTCGGTGGTGTCTATGTGACTCAGGAGTGACTGTCCTGATTGACTGACTGGTACATGTGTCTTATCTCGTCGACGTTCAGTGCGCGATTGTAGATGCGCACCTCGTCGATCTTTCCGGTGATCTCGTCGACGATCTCGCCGGTGTCACGCAGGTATCCGGAGAGGGTGAAAGGCGCGTCCGGCATGGTGATCGCGCTGCTTATCCACGACCACTTGCTGCAGATCTCCACGCCATCCACATACAATCGCACTGTCCTGCCGTCATATGTGCCGGCCAGGTGAAACCAGCGGTTGAGCACCGCCCGATACTTCGGATCCGCATAGCAGCTGAGCTTCTTGCCGCGCGTGTTCGCGATCTGCCATTTGAAGCGCGGTCCGTGAAATCCCAGAAACAGAAATGGGTAGGCGTGACCGACAACATCGACGTTGTGTTCCGCGGTTCGATACGCCCAGCCCATGACCGTGACACTGTCCGCCGTCGACCGCAGACTGTCTGATAGCGGTACGGTCACGATGCCGTGATTGCTGCCATCCATCTGCAGTGCGTTGCCGGCTTTGCCGCTGCCCCAGGTGCCGTTGTGGATCGTCGCGGTATTTCCGTTGCCGGAAGCATCCAGCGCCGTGGTGCCACTACCTTCGTCGAATGTCCACCAGCCCACTAAACCACGGTCGTCCGCCTGGCCACCTGATGCCACGGTAGCCGGCGAATCGGCCGAACGGCCGCAGGCCGCCAGCAGCAGTAGCGGCGCCAGGATAATGATGCGTGCAATCCCCCCATTCATGATTAATCTCGCGCGTCGCGCCTCAGTAGCAAAGTATCGGCTGGCCGTTGGTCCCGCATGCTCGCGGTTGTCAGGTGATTGCGACAGGTCGCAATACTTGCTTTAGGTGATCGGCGAGGCGCAACGCCAGGGCCACGATGGTCAGGGTCGGAGGCACATAGCCCGCCGTCGGAAAAACGGAGCTGCCGGCGACATACATATTGGTGACAGTGTGCAGGCGGCAGTTGCGATCCACTACACCCATTTTGGCATCATCGGACATGCGCGTCGTGCCCATGTGATGGCATCCACCCCAGAGCGGCTGCGGCCAGGTGTTGTCGTCGCGCGTGACCCATTCCGCCAGCTCGATGCGACCGAGTTGCAGACGCCCCAGCTCTTCGGCCACGCGGTGTGTCGCTTCGATAATCGAATGTTTGTCGAATTGCGACAGTTGCCAATCGACTTTGATCTTTTGCAAGCCGAACGGGTCCCGCTCTTCACCCAGCGAGACGCGGCTTTGCGCAGTCGGCACCGGTTCCGCGCGTACATACAGCTGCGCATAGTATTGGTCCTGCTTGTAGATCGCCTCCCCGACCGAACCTAGGTCCATCAACACTGTTTGGAGCTTGTCGGAAAAGTGCTTTGGCCAGCGACCCTGTTTCAGATCCATCCAAAGACTCCGCAATGATTTGTAGCCCGCGCCCCGTACGACGCCCGCATCGATCGTAAAGCCGCTGCCGAGTATGTGGTGCTTGCGCTGTGCCTGTTCTGACAGGGAGATTTCCGCGCGTACACCCACGCCCTGTATCGCATGCTTGCTGTAAAGCTGCGCGAGTGACTCCGGGTCCGCGGCCAGAATGCGCCCGACCACACCCTCGATGTGTTGCATGAAATACTGTCCGACCAGTCCGGAGCTGTTCCCCAGACCGGCCGGTTCGACTTGATTGGATAACAGCAGGAGCCGTGCATTTTCCATCCCGCCGCAGGCCAGCACGACAATGCGCGCCCGAACCGATCCGCTGCGGCCTTGCAGCGTTCGCAGGCGCACGCTATGTACTTCGGAGGCCGACGCATCGGTTTCCAGTCCGATGGTGTTCGCGTATAGCAATACCTGAACATTGGCGGCCCGATCCAGGCGTTCGCGATAGACCGCGCCGAAGCGCGTCGGCGGGCTGAATCGAAAGTGGCGTGTTGCGGCCTTGTCCGGCGCGAACTCCGGAAAGCGATGTGCCTCATCCTGCAACGCATCCGAGTCGTAGCCGAACGATCCGATCTGGCAGATGTCCTGCGCGCGTGCGTAGTAAGGGTCCAGATCGGCCTTGCGAATCGGCCAGCCGCTATTGGGAATCCAGGGCCGGGGCTCGAAATCAATGTCCCGCAACGGTGCGCACCAACCCTCCCAGTGGTTGGTCGTGCCGCCGAAGTAGCGCAGTCGACATCCGATGGGGCTGGCGTTTGCGAGACCGACGCTGGCCCCATCATAAAGGGTCTGGATATCCTCGGCGTTCTCGAACCCCCCGCTTTCCAGCAGGCACACCTGAATGCCGGAATCGATGAGTGCGCACGCCAGTGTGATTCCCGCCGCGCCGGCGCCGATGATGCACAGATCGCAACGGAGGTCCTGCGGGGCTTCGGCCGCTCGAAAATCTACAATCACGAAGAGACCTGCATAGTCAGGATAGGGCTACCAGCGCACACACGCTTGCCTCGGTGCGGGACAATATCCAGCGGTTGACCGTCACGGTGTCGCCAGCGATGAAATCCCGTTGCTGCGCGTCGCGCAGGTGCCTGCGCAAGGACGGTAGATCGTGCGCACTGAGTCCGGCGGCATCCAGGCCGAGGTCGGTCAGCAGCAATCGACGGTCGGATCGTTCCGGATATGCCCGCAGATAACAAAGTCCAATGGCGCGCGCGCACGCGGGCGCGGAAAACAAACCGGCTAACGTGCGCGCCAGCGTCCGAGAGTCCGCCTGATATGGCTTGCGCGCAGCCGCCATCAGGCCTCGTTTCCGCGGCAATGCGAAAACGGCCAGAAAACCTGAAAGCACGACGATGAAGGTTCTTCGCTTCAATGGAGGTATACGATTTACTGCGCCCCTTTTAGCAGCAAACTAATCCTAGAGCGTCTGCGCGTCAACGTAAGCCGGCTCCGGTCAGTGCTGCGTGTATAAGGATTGATGGTAACGTTGTGCCAACGTACCGGCAGCCACGGCCCGCACGTTTGTGGGTACCTGTGTCGAACACCCGGGCGTCTGACAGCCTGCATTATCCGGCCTCTGATGTGCGCGCTACCAAGAGCCACGCCCACTGGAATCCCCTACCTGTGTGGGGCACACTGTCCTCAAACTGATTTGCAGCCAGAGTCGATGGCGGTCGTGGCGGTGGGTAGTCGCCTCTTCGATGAGCTGTTGGGAGTAACCGGCGGCAGAGTCCCATCATAATGTGGCTAGGCATGTGGCTAGGCCCATTCAGTTATATATGTATCATTGGCATATACGAATTTATTGCGTTACTAAAAGCCCAAACGTCGAATCAAGGCAGACTCTCCCATGCAAGCCAACCTCTTCATCGTTTCCGCCCCCTCCGGGGCCGGCAAGACCAGTCTGGTGCGGGCCATGATGGAACGCCTGGGCAAGATCGCGTTCTCGGTGTCGCACACCACCCGCGCCATGCGGCCGGGCGAACAGGACGGAATCGACTATCACTTCGTCGATGTTCCGACCTTCGAGGCGGAGATCGCGGCGGGCGCCTTTCTCGAGTACGCGAAGGTGTTCGAGAACTACTACGGTACGGCGCGGGCCTCGGTCGAGGCGCAGTTGGCGGCCGGTCAGGACGTGTTTCTGGATATCGACTGGCAGGGGGCGCGGCAGATCCGTGCAACCTGGCCGGGGGTGGTGAGCATATTCATCCTGCCGCCGTCGCGGGCGGCACTGGAGTGGCGGCTGCGCGGTCGTGGCCAGGATTCCGATGAGATCATCGCCAAGCGCATGCAGGGCGCGGTCAGTGAAAGCGCCCATCATGGCGAGTACGACTACCTGATTATCAACGATGATTTCCCCACGGCGCTGGACGAATTGATGGCCATCGTGCGCGCCCAGCGCCTGCGCCAATCCGTGCAAGCCCAACGCCACGCCGATCTTCTGGCCAGTTTGCTGGCAACAAACGCCTGAATTGGGTAGACTTCCCGTCCCGTTTTACCCAGTAACAAAGGTCAGGATCATGGCACGCATCACCGTAGAAGATTGTCTGGACAAGGTCGCCAACCGTTTTGAGTTGGTGATGGTGGCCTCCAAGCGCGCGCGCCAATTGGCGAATGGCGCAGCAAGTAGCTTGGCCTGGGAAAACGACAAGCCCACCGTGCTGGCGCTGCGTGAAATCGCCGAGGGTCTGATCGGTCCGGATATTCTCAATGTGATCGACGAGCCTGTTGAAGAGGCGCCGGACGCCGTGGCGCGCGCCAAGGCCCTGTTCGCCGATGTTGCCGACGGCGAGCTGATCGCCCCGGAAGCCGATGATGACTCCGATCTTGGTGGTCCCGCCGCTGCCGCACCCACTGTCGACGATGAGGGCTGAATAGCCCCGTAGCCTTGCGACACCCGTCGTCGTCCTGCGGGTGTCGCTGACCTTCCCTTTGCCCTATGATCCAGGTTGATGCATCGCATCAGCCGCCGACAGCTGTGTCCGCGCGGCGGTTGTGCTGGGTACTAATCAATGGCGGTCATTCCTGAACAGATTGCGACGCACGACGGCGAGCCACGCTTGCTGATCAGCGATCTGTGCCGCCAGCTCGACAGCTATCTTGAAGCCGACCAGATTCGCGAGGTCTACCGCGCCTATCTGTTCAGCGCCGAGGCGCACGAAGGCCAGCAGCGCGTTTCCGGCGAACCGTATATCTACCACCCTTTGGCCGTCGCGCAGATCCTCGCGGATATGCGTATGGATTACAAAAGCATCATCGCCGCCATCCTGCACGACGTCATCGAGGATACCGGCACCGCCAAGGAGCAGGTCGCCAAGGACTTCGGCGAAGAGGTCGCCGAACTGGTCGACGGCGTCAGCAAGCTCACCCAGATCACCTTCGAGAGTCAGGCCGAGGCGCAGGCGGAAAATTTCCGCAAGATGATGTTGGCGATGGTGCGCGATATTCGCGTCATCCTCATCAAGCTCGCCGACCGTCTGCACAATATGCGCACACTCGGCGTGATGCCGCCGGCCAAACGTCGGCGCATCGCCCGCGAAACCCTCGATATCTACGCGCCCATCGCCAACCGCCTGGGCATGAACAGCATGCGGCTGGAACTCGAAGACCTCGGCTTCGCTGCGTATTACCCGTTGCGTGCACGTACGCTGGCCGAGGCGGTCAAGCGTGCGCGCGGTAATCGTAAAGAAATTCTCACCAAGATCGAGGCGGCACTCAAGCAACGGCTTGAGCACGACGGGGTTCCGGGCCGCGTGCACAGTCGCGAGAAACATCTGCTCAGTCTGTATCAGAAGATGCGCAGCAAGCGACTCTCGTTCAATGATGTGTTCGACGTGTATGCCTTCCGCGTGGTGGTCGAGAATGTCGACACCTGTTATCGCGTGCTCGGCGTTGTGCACAGTCTCTACAAGCCGGTGCCGGGGCGCTTCAAGGATTACATCGCCATACCCAAGGCCAATGGCTACCAGTCGTTGCACACGGTGTTGTTCGGGCCCTATGGCGTGCCGATCGAGGTGCAAATTCGCACCGACGATATGGACCGCGTCGCCGAGTCGGGTATTGCCGCGCACTGGTTGTACAAGAGCGCCAGCGGCGGCGCGCATGAGCGTGCCCGCGAGTGGCTGCGTGAATTGCTGGAGATGCAGAAGCACGCGGGGAATTCGCTGGAATTCCTGGAGAACGTCAAGATCGATCTGTTCCCCGACGAGGTCTATGTGTTCACCCCGCGGGGCAAGATCATGGAGTTGCCGCGCGGCGCCACCGCTGTCGATTTCGCCTATGCGGTGCATACCGACGTGGGCAACACCTGCATCGCCGCGAAGATCGACCGCCGCCTCGCCCCGCTGCGCACGCCGCTGCACAACGGTCAGACCGTGGAAATCATCACCGCGCCCGGCGCGCACCCCAATCCGAGTTGGTTGAACTTTGCCGTCACCGGCAAGGCGCGTTCGAATATCCGCCACTATCTGAAAAATCTGCACCGCGACGAGGCGGTCAATCTGGGGCGTCGACTGCTGGATAAGGCGCTGTTGAGTCTGGGTATGCCGCCGACCGAAATGAGCGTTGCGCGCTTGGACGAGATCGCCACGTCCTACGGCATGAAGACGGCCGACGATTTGCTGGAGGACATCGGTCTCGGTAATCGCATGCCGATGCTGGCCGCGCGTCGGTTGCTGGGTAATGATGAAGCCGGTGAAGTTGCCAATGATGCCGGCGCCCCTCTCGGCAGCGCGCCGCTGATCATCAAGGGTACCGAGGGTATGGTGGTGAATTTCGCCAAATGCTGTCGGCCGATTCCCGGCGACCGTATTGTCGGATTCGTCAGCGCCGGCCGCGGCATTGTGATTCACGCCGAGAATTGCAAGAACATCGCCGATTTCCGCAATCGCCCGGATAAGTGGGTGGATGTGGAATGGGAGCGCGAGGTGAAGGGCGAGTTCAGCGCCGAGTTGCGCGTCGAAGTCGCCAATCAGCGCGGCGTGCTCGCCACGGTGGCGGCGGCCATCGCCGATATGGGCTCGAATATCGAGAATGTCGCCATCGAAGAGCGGGATGGCTTGAATACGTCGATTGTGTTCACGGTCACCGTGCACGACCGCAAGCACCTGGCGCGCGTGATGCGGCGTGTTCGCCATATTCCACTGGTGCTGCGCATCAGTCGCGCCAAGAGCTGAGGGCCGGCGGCACCCGTAACAGATTTTTTCATCCGTATCACAGGAGAACGTTGTGAAGCGCGAAATCATAGCCACCGACAAGGCGCCGCAGGCAATCGGGACCTATTCGCAGGCGGTCAAGGTCGGCGATACCGTATATCTGTCCGGACAAATTCCGTTGCTGCCGGAAACCATGGAGTTGGTCGCCGGCGACATGGAGGCGCAGATTCGGCGCGTGTTCGATAATCTTGCGGCTGTGTGTGCTGCCGCCGGCGGATCGCTCGCCGATATCGCCAAGCTGAATATCTTTCTCACCGACCTGAGTCATTTCCCCTTGGTGAACCAAGTCATGGCCAGCTATTTCCAGCAGCCCTACCCGGCGCGTGCCGCCGTCGGCGTGGCGGCGCTGCCCAAGGGCGCGGCGGTGGAGATGGATGCCGTTATGGTTGTGGGCGGCTGATCCGCGCTAATGTGATTGAACTCATGTCGAAACCGCACAAGGATGTGCCGGTGAATGAATCCGCACTCTCTGCAATCCAAACCGGTGACGGTGCTGCGCGGCGTCGGGCCGCGCGCCGCGCAGCGATTGGCGAACCTCGGCATCGAAACCGTGCAGGATTTGCTGTTTCACCTGCCGACGCGCTATCAGGACCGTACCCGCGTGGTGCCGATCGGCAGTCTGCGTCCCGGCGATGAAGCGGTTATCGAAGGCGTTGTCGATCTCGCCGAAATAAAATTCGGCCGCAAACGCATGCTGCTGGTGCGCATCTCCGACGGCACCGGCGCGCTTGACGCTGCGCTTCTTTCATTTCAACGCCAACCAGCAGGCGGGCTTCGCGCGCGGTGTGCGGCTGCGCTGTTTCGGCGAGGTGCGTCCCGGAGCAACGACGCTGGAGATGATCCACCCGGAATACCGGCGTGTCGATGCCGCTACGGAGGAAGAGGTCGAGGAACATCTGACGCCGATTTATCCCAGCACTGAAGGGATGCATCAGCTGAGCTTGCGTGCGCTGACCGAGCAGGCGCTGGAACTGCTCGCGCAGACCGGCGATGCGGGTCTGCACGATTGGCTGCCGGCGGAGTTGCTCAAGCAATTCAAGTTGCCGTCGTTGTCAGCGGCGATTCGTTATGTGCACCGTCCACCGCCCGAGGCGAGTGTCGAAAGTCTGGAGGCGGGCAAACACCCTTCGCAGCAGCGTCTGGTGTTCGAAGAATTGCTGGCGCATCACCTGAGTCTGCGGCAACTGCGGCATGCGGCCAAGGCGCAGCAGGCGCCGATACTGGCAGGTACGGGCCAGCTTCGCGCGGCGTTTCTCGCCACGCTGCCCTTCGCCTTGACGGCCGCACAGCAGCGCGTCGTCGCTGAGATCGATGCGGATCTTTGCCGCGATCATCCCATGCTGCGATTGGTGCAGGGCGATGTCGGTTCCGGCAAGACCGTGGTGGCTGCGTTGGCCGCGTTGCAGGCGATCGAGGCCGGCGCGCAAGTGGCGGTGATGGCGCCGACCGAATTGCTGGCCGAACAGCATTACCGGAATTTCCATGCCTGGATGATGCCGTTGGGTATTGAGGTGGCCTGGCTGTCGGGGAAGATCAAAGGCAAGACGCGCGAGTCGGCGCTCGCGGCACTCGCCGATGGCGCGGCGCCGATCGCCATCGGTACGCACGCACTGTTTCAGGAAGAGGTGCGTTTCGCCCGCTTAGGTCTGGTGATCGTCGATGAGCAGCACCGCTTCGGTGTGCATCAACGCCTCGCTTTGCGTGATAAGGGCAAACAAGGCGCGTTACGCCCGCATCAATTGACCATGACCGCGACGCCCATTCCGCGCACCTTGGCGATGACTATCTATGCCGATCTGGATGCCTCGATCATCGACGAATTGCCGCCGGGGCGCACGCCGGTGCAGACCGTGGTGATTCCCGACAACCGTCGTCCGGAGATCGTCGAGCGGGTGCGCCAGGCCTGCGCGCAGGGCCGCCAAGCCTATTGGGTGTGCACGCTGATCGAAGAATCCGAGGCGCTGCAATGCCAGGCCGCCGCCGACAGCGCGGCGCAACTCGCCGAGGCGCTGCCCGAGTTGCGCGTGGGTCTGGTGCACGGGCGCATGAAACCGCGCGAGAAACAGGCGGTGATGGCGGCGTTCAAGGCGCGCGAACTCGATCTGCTGGTGGCGACCACGGTGATCGAGGTCGGCGTCGATGTGCCCAATGCCTCGCTGATGATTATCGAGAACGCCGAACGACTTGGGTCTGGCGCAGCTGCATCAATTGCGCGGCCGCGTCGGGCGTGGCGCGCAGCAAAGCAGCTGTGTGCTGATGTATCGTGGGCCGCTATCCGAGCAGGCGCGCGCGCGGTTGGGTGTGCTGCGCGATACCACGGATGGATTTGAAATTGCGCGTCGCGATCTGGAACTGCGCGGCCCCGGCGAGGTGCTGGGCACGCGCCAGACCGGCCTGCTCAGTTTGCGCATCGCCGACCTGTTACGCGATCAGGCTTGTTGCCGACCGTCGAGCGTGCCGCTGAGCGCCTGCTGGTCGATTACCCCGATCATGTCGCGCCGTTGATCCGCCGCTGGCTGGGCGACGCTGGCCGCTACGGCGAGGTGTGAGATAATGCGCTGCCCTGATTGGATGTGCACAGCGTGACCCAGCGACGTTCCCCCGGATTAGATGTGGCCCTGCGTTGGCGGGAAGGCCGGCAGTTGTCGCGCGCCACGCCGACCGCGTCGCTGCGCGATTGGCTGTTGCATACCGGATCGCTGACGCGGCGTGTGCAGCAGGCCTGTGCAGGTCGCTTTCGGGTGCGGGTCGAAATGCAGGGGTGGGCACGTCCGCGCCTCGATGAATACCGCGCCTTGGGTTTGCGCTGGGGCCGGATCGCGCTGATTCGCGAGGTGCATCTGTTGTGTGACGAACAGCCTTGGGTGTTCGCGCGCACCATTATTCCCGTGAGCACCTTACGCGGTCGCGAGCGTCGGCTTGCGCATTTGGGCAGTCGGCCGTTGGGTGCCGTGTTGTTCGCCGATCCGCACATGCAGCGCGGTCCGGTCGAGGTGGCTTGTATCCGCCCCGGCTCGAAATTGTTCGCCACGGCGGTCAAAGGTTTGAAGCGCCGCTCCAGCCGAAATCTGGGGGCGTCGCTCGGTGTTCCGCTTAGGCGGCAAGCCGTTGCTGGTGAGTGAGATATTTTTATTGCCGGATCACCTGAAGGCATGACGCTCCGAGAACGACTGCACCAATATTATCTGTTGACCCGGTTGCACAAGCCGATCGGTATCCTGTTGCTGTTATGGCCGACCTTGTGGGCGTTGTGGATCGCCGCCGCAGGCATGCCGGACCTGTCTATTCTGCTGGTGTTCGTGCTGGGTGTGGTCTTGATGCGCTCGGCGGGCTGCGTGATCAACGATTACGCCGATCGCCATTTTGATCCGCATGTCGCGCGTACCCGTGAACGTCCGATCGCCGCCGGCCGGGTCAGTCCACGCGAGGCGCTGATCCTGTTCGCGGTGCTTGTGTCTGCTGGCCTTCACCTTGGTACTCACCCTCAATCGCCAGACCATTTATCTCTCCTTCGGCGCCTTGCTGCTCGCCGCCGTCTACCCCTTCACCAAACGGTATACGCAGTTGCCGCAGGTGGTGTTGGGCGCGGCCTTCGGCTGGGCCATCCCGATGGCCTTTGCCGCCGTGCAGGGCGAGGTGCCGCGGATCGCCTGGCTGCTGTTCACGGTGAACGTGCTCTGGTCGACGGTCTACGACACCTTCTATGCCATGGTCGATCGCGATGACGACGTCAAAATCGGCGTGAAATCCACGGCCATCCTGTTCGGTGAATCGGATCTGCTGATCGTGGGCGTACTCCAGATATTGATGCTGGCGGGCTTGATCCTCGTCGGGCAGTTGGCAGATCTGGGGCGGTATTTTTATCTGGGGCTGTTGGTGGCGGCAGGGCTGTCTCTCTATCAGCAATATCTGGCCCGGCGGCGGGATCGGGACGGCTGCTTCCAAGCCTTTCTGAACAACAACGCCCTGGGCGCCTGCGTTTTCTTGGGGATACTTGCTGCACTATCTCGCCGCGGCAGGGTGACAAATCCTCACAGTTCAAACTGCGCCAATATTCAGCGTGCATTTCCCGGCACGGTGCGCGCGCATATCCAGGCTTCCACGGTTTCGACACCTGCATCACGCAGCACTTCCGCCAACGCTTCCAGGGTGCTGCCGGTGGTCATGACATCATCAACCAAAGCGACATGCCGTGCGTCGACCGGTCGGGTCAGGGCAAAAGCGCCACGCAGATTGCGTCGGCGTTGCGCGGCAGGCAGCCGGGATTGGGCGGGCGTCGCGCGGGTCCGTCTGCAACTGCTGTGATCGAGGCGGCAATGCAAGTGTTTGGCCAATGGCCGGGCGATTTCAAGCGCCTGATTGAAGCCGCGGCTGCGTTGGCGACTCGGGTGCAGGGGTACCGGGATGAGGCAATCCGGTGGCGCGCTGTCGCGTACGCGCTCCGCCAGCAGCGTCGCGAACAGGTGTGCGTGATGCAATGCCCGGCCGAATTTGAATTGTTGTATCAAGGTATCCACGGGCGGTGCGTACTGAAACAGGGCCAGGGTGCGATCCAGACTGGATTTGTGCGTTTGGCAATGACCACACGGCAAGCTGGGCGCGGCCAGGGGTAATGCGCAGCGCGGGCAGCTGCGATCCAGCCAGGGCAAGTCGGCGCGGCAGTCGCGACAGAGATTCAGGCCGCTCGGATCGGCGGCCAGGCACAGGGTGCAGCGGCTCGGCAACAGGCGTTGCCGGGTATATTCAACCCATTTGTAAACCATATGAATTCCCTTTCAGTTGACGGATAATCCCGCGCGGGCCAGTTCCTTGGCCGACTTCGACAGTTTACAGCAGGTTAGCCATGCCCGACTCGATAAACGCAACACCCGCGCCGCAGCAGGTATCCGCGCGCAGCGCCAAGCTGTCCGCGTCGCTGTTCAACTATGGGAATATCGCTGCCGTTGCGCCCGGGTTGGTGTTGGCGCCCTATATTCTGCTCGCGCAGCCCGCCGGCATGTCGATGATCCTGCTGTTCGTCCTGATGATGGTGCCGCCGATCCTTTGGTTCGGTGTGTCCATGGTGGTGTATGCCCTGGCCCGGCATCACCCTGACCCGCAGGTCGGCCATTTCACTCAGCAGGCGGCCTATCGGTTTTATGGGATGTTCGGTTTGATTATCCCGGTGGGTACCTTCTATGGCACCGATTGGCACTTATGGATACTGACCGGCGGCATTGTCGCCGCGATTTTGATTCCCTGGTCGTTGCTGGACCTGCGCCGCATCGGCCGCACCCATTGGCAAGACACGTTTGTAATCGAGGAACATCACGCATGAACGCACCCGCGACCTCTCTGACTCCCGCGCAACCGACGCCGGCACTGCGTCATGATTGGACGCGCACGGAAATCCTCGCGCTGTTCGATCAACCCTTCGCCGATCTGATGTTCGCGGCGCAGCAGACGCATCGCGCGCACTTCGATCCCAATGCCGTGCAGATCAGCACGCTGTTGTCGATCAAGACCGGCGCCTGTCCCGAGGACTGCGCCTATTGCCCGCAAAGCGCGCATTACAAGACCGAGTTGGACGTCGAACGTCTGCTGCCGTTGGACAAAGTGTTGGACGAGGCGCGCACCGCCAAGGCGCGTGGCGCCAGTCGCTTCTGCATGGGCGCGGCCTGGCGCAGTCCGCGCGACAAGGATCTTGCGCAAGTCGAAGCGATGATCCGCGGCGTGAAGGAACTCGGACTGGAAACCTGTGTGACGCTCGGCATGCTGACGCAGACGCAAACCGAACGCCTCAAGAGCGCCGGCCTGGACTACTACAACCACAATCTGGATACCTCGCCGGAGTTTTATGGCGAGGTCATCAGCACCCGCACGTATCAAGATCGGTTGGATACACTTGCGCATGTGCGCGAGGCGGGCATCAACGTCTGTGCCGGCGGCATCGTGGGCATGGGCGAGAGTCACGAAGATCGCGCCGGTTTGTTGCAACAACTCGCCAATCTGCCGCAGCACCCCGAGAGTGTGCCGATCAATTTGCTGGTGCGTGTCGAAGGCACCCCATTGGCCGACGTCGAAGCGCCCGACCCCTTCGAATTCGTGCGCACGATTGCTGTCGCGCGGCTGCTCATGCCGCAATCCTATGTGCGTCTGTCGGCGGGGCGCACGGATATGAGCGACGAGTTGCAGGCGCTGTGTTTCCTCGCCGGCGCCAATTCCATCTTCTACGGCGAGCGTCTGTTGACCACCGAGAACCCGGAGCGCGATCACGATCACCGCTTGTTCGAGCGCCTCGGCTTACGGCCGTCTTGAGATTCGCCGCTGCTACTTCCAGACAGATCATTCTGTACGGGCGGCCTGAAGGTGAGGCGCTTGCGCCGAGAGACTAGCCTGGGGCACTGGCCGCGAATACATCAGCATACGCCGAACCCGTTCGCGGCCAGAGGCCGCTCCTACAGATGGTCAGTTGTTATAGCGAATCCGAGTCCATGAAAGACCTCCGCCACGAACTCGAACAGCGCAAGGCGCAGCAGTTGTATCGCCAACGCCGCATCAGCGACAGCCCGCAAGGTCCGGAGATGCGTATCGATGGCGAGGCAGTGCTGAGCTTCTGCAGCAACGACTATCTCGGTCTGGCGAATCATCCCGAAGTCGTGCGCGCGCTGCAGGACGGCGCGCAGCGTTGGGGTGTGGGCAGCGGCGCGGCGCATCTGGTCAACGGCCACAGCGCCGCGCATCACGCGCTCGAAGAGGAACTCGCCGATTTCGTCGGCTATCCGCGTGCGCTGCTGTTTTCGACCGGCTACATGGCAAATCTGGGTGCGATCAGTGCGCTGCTCGGGCGTGGCGATCGCATCTATGAAGACCGTTACAACCACGCCTCCTTGTTGGACGCCGCGCGTTACAGCGGCGCGCGTCTGCTGCGCTATGCGCACGGCGACATTGATGACTTACAGCAACGGCTGGACAGCCAGGGTGATGGCGAACGGCTGATCGCCACCGATGGTGTGTTCAGCATGGATGGCGATATCGCGCCTCTGCCGAAGCTTGCGGCCATCGCGCGGCAAACGCAGAGCTGGCTGTTGGTGGACGATGCGCATGGGCTCGGTGTGCTCGGGGCGCAAGGGCGCGGCAGTGTCGAGCACTTTGGTTTGAATAACGCCGACATCCCGATTCTGATGGGTACCTTGGGCAAGGCCTTCGGTACTTTCGGCGCGTTCGTTGCCGGCAGCGAAGCACTCATCGAAACATTGATCCAGCAGGCGCGCACCTATATTTACACCACGGCGACGCCGCCGGCCTTGGCCGAGGCGACCCGCGCGAGTCTGCGTCTGGTGCAACAGGAATCCTGGCGGCGCGAAAAACTGCAAACATTGATTGCGCGTTTTCGTAACGGCGCTGCGCAACTCGGATTGCGGTTGATGGATTCCGCGACGCCGATCCAGCCGCTGCTGATCGGCGCGACCGATATGTCTCTGCAACTCAGCGAGCGCCTGCGCGCACGCGGCATCCTGGTGCCGGCGATGCGTCCGCCGACGGTGCCCGAAGGAACGGCGCGCTTGCGCATCACCTTCAGCGCCGCGCATGAAGAGGCGCATATCGATCGTTTGCTGGATGCGTTGGAAATGGTGCAATGACGACGCCGGCATTGCATTGCCAGCGTATCGGTGCTGGACCGGATCTCGTGCTGTTGCACGGCTGGGGTCTGCACGCAGGGATCTGGGCGCCGCTGGTCGAAGCGTTGGCGCAGCGGTTTCGCTTGCATCTCTACGACCTGCCCGGGCACGGCCGCAGTGCATCCGTGGAAGAGTTCACGCTCGAAAGCGTGTGCGAGGCGTTGGTGCAGGATGTGCCCGAACAGGCGCATTGGTTGGGTTGGTCGCTGGGCGGGATGGTGGCGCTGGAATTCGCGGCACGTTATCCGCAGCGGGTGACGCGTCTGGCGCTGCTGGCAAGCAATCCAAAATTCGTCATCGGCGCGGATTGGCCGCATGCATTGGCGCCCGAGGTGCTGGACGGTTTCGCGCAAGATCTGAGCAAGGATTATGTAACGACGCTCCAGCGTTTTGTGAGTCTGGTCGCGCGCGGCGCGCTGGATAGCGGCGTGTTGCGTACACTGCGTCGTGCGCTGGCCGCGGCGCCCGCACCAACGCAAACGGCCTTGCGCGGTGGACTCGCCATCCTGCGCGATGCCGATCTGCGGCCGCGCGTGCGCGAGTTGCGCATGCCGGTGCTTTGGTTGGGTGGTGCGCGCGATACCCTGGTGCCGATTGCAGCGTTGCGTGCGGTGACGGCAATGTATCCACACATGCAGTTGCGGGAAATCGAAGCTGCCGGGCATGCACCCTTCGTGTCGCATCCACAGGCATGCGCGCAGGCGCTAACGGAATTTTTCGAATGACAGATCGTGAGTCATTGCTGATCGATAAGCGCGATGTGCGGGCGAGCTTTGGGCGTGCCGCGGCGGATTACGATCGCGTGGCGGTATTGCAGCGTGAAGTCGGTGAGCGTTTGTTGAATCGCCTCGATGCAATTCGCGTGGCGCCGGAACGGGTGCTGGATCTGGGTACGGGAACCGGTTATATCGCGCGCGCCCTGCTCAAACGTTATCGCGGCGCGCGCGTGGTGGCGTTGGATATCGCGCCGCCCATGCTCGCTCAGGCGCGCCGCTGTGCTGGCTGGTGGCGGCGGCCGCGGTTTGTCTGCGGCGATATCGAACGCCTGCCGTTTGCAGAACACAGTGTCGACATGTTGCTGTCTAATCTGACGCTGCAATGGTGCAACAGTCTGGATGCAGTGTTCGCGGAATTCCGACGCGTATTGCGTCCCGGCGGCACGCTGTTGTTCACCACCTTCGGTCCTGACACGCTGCGCGAATTGCGCGCAAGTTGGGCGGCGGCCGATGCTCATACTCACGTCAATCGATTCCTGGATATACGCGATGTGGGCGATGCGCTGGTGCGTGCCGGTTTGTTCGATCCGGTACTCGACGTCGAGCGTTTCACGCTTACGTATCCCGATACCCAAGGATTGGTGCGCGATCTGAAGACCCTGGGTGCGCACAATGTAAATGCAGACCGTTCCCGTGGACTGACCGGGCGAGGGCGCTGGCAGGCCATGCAACAGACCTATGAAGCTTATCGGTTGCAGGGTGTATTACCGGCAACCTACGAAGTGATTTACGGCCATGCCTGGGCACCCGCGACAACGACGACACAGCCCGCCACTGACGGTGAGGTTAAGGTGCCGATATCGACGCTGACGCGGCGCCGTGAATAAAGCGATGAAAGGGGTGTTCATGTCGCGCGGATATTTTGTCACTGGAACCGATACCGGCGTCGGCAAGACCCTCGTCAGCCGGGCCTTGCTGTATCGGTTACGGCAAACCTATGTATCCGTCGCGGGATTCAAGCCGGTGGCCAGCGGCTGTCATTTCACGCCAGCAGGATTGCGTAACGAGGATGCGCTGGCGCTGCAACAGGCCAGTTCCGTTGCCTTGTCTTATGCCACCGTGAATCCTTACGCCTTCGCACCGCCCGTCGCTCCGCATCTGGCGGCGCAAGCGGCAGGCGTTACCATCGACTGTGCTTTTATTCAGCGCAGCGTCGCCGCGGTGCCGGCGGAACAGATCGTGGTTGAGGGCGTGGGCGGTTGGCTGGTGCCCTTGAACGAGCAACAGACGGTTGCCGATCTTGCTCAATTGTTGGATTTGCCGGTCGTGCTCGTGGTCGGCCTGCGTCTGGGCTGTATCAATCACGCGCTGCTGACCGCGGCGGCGATTCATGCGCGCGGGCTGGAGATCGTGGGTTGGGTTGCCAATCAGATCGACCCGGCATTCAGTTTCTCCGAAGAGAACATCGCTGCAATCGATGCGCGGGTGGGCGCACCCTTACTGATGCGTATTCCCTGGTTTGCGGCACCGCCGCGACCTGAAGATTTGAACGCATGCTTTCTAGATCGAGACGACATATGAATGCATGAATATTATTATCTAGTAATAAACTGGGTATTCGTTTTATAAGGTGCTGTTATAGCGAAGTTATATAGCTAAAAAATTGATATTTGCTTGCACCTCAAATTTTCATCGGTTAGCATCCCAGCCACTCGAAATCACACACTATGTGTGAAGACACGCACTCACTAACTAAAGATTGATAGCTGCAATCCAAGAGGGGCATGTGGTCGCAGCAGAGCGTGACGCCGGAACAGCAGATTGTTGCGTGGTAATACGGCCGAATTGCTCCCTGACATGGCGGGCAACGCTGTTCGTATTCAGTGGCATCTCCGTGGTTTCCCTTGCGATAGCCCTGGGATTTTTCCTGCTGGGTTACTGGCTGATTTTACCTTTCGCCGGCCTTGAACTCGCCGTGCTCGCTGTGGCGCTGTATCTCACTGCCAGGCGCGGCGCACACCGCGAGGTCATTTCGATCCGCGGTGGTGAAGTTGCCGTACAAAAAGGCCGTCGTCGACCCGAGCAGACGCAGACTTTTTTGCGCGGTTGGGTGCGGATCGAATTGGCGCGTCCACAGCGCCGAGGTTATCCCACGCGTCTGTGGATTCGGAGTCATGGGCGTGAAGTGGAAATCGGTGGTTGCCTCAATGAAACGGAGCGCTGCCGACTTGCAGAGGATCTGCGGCGCTGGGTTCGCCCGGTGCCAGTGCCGCTAGCGGCCGCATAGTTGTTATTGCGGGGCGGCCCGGCTCGACGAATGGCAAAACAAAAATTGACTACGACCAAAGGAGAGTGATGGGCATGTCTGCGAGAATCAAACTGAGAGTGCGACAGTCGCTAGTCGGCGCGTGTCTCATGTCCGCCGCTGGATTCGCTGCCGCCGAATACGGCCTGAATCTGCGTCCGGGTGTTACACCGATTGCCCAAAGTGCCTACAGCCTGCACATGCTGATCCTCTGGGTCTGCGTGGCGATCGGCGTGGTGGTGTTCGGTGCGATGTTCTATTCCATCATTAATCATCGCAAGAGCAAGGGCGCGGTCGCGGCCCAGTTCCACGAAAGCACCACCGTTGAAATTATCTGGACCATCATTCCCTTCCTGATCCTGATCGGCATGGCCATCCCCGCCACCAAGGCGCTGATCGCTATGGAAGATACGCGCAACTCGGATATCAGCATCAAGGTGACGGGTTATCAGTGGAAGTGGCAGTACGAATATCTGGGTGAAGACGTAAGTTTCTTCAGCACCCTGTCCACGCCGAAGGACGAGATTTTCAATCGCGCCGAAAAGAATCCCAACTACCTGCTGGAAGTCGATAATCCGGTGGTCGTGCCGGTCGGCAAGAAGGTGCGTCTGTCGATCACGGCGAATGACGTTATTCATGCCTGGTGGGTGCCTGACCTGGGCATGAAGAAAGATGCCATTCCCGGTTTCATCAACGAGATGTGGTTCAACATCGACACGCCGGGTACCTATCGTGGCCAGTGCGCCGAGTTGTGCGGCAAGGACCATGGCTTCATGCCGATCGTGGTCGTGGCGAAAGAACAGGCCGACTACGACAAGTGGTTGGCCGAGCAAAAGCAGGCCGCTGCTGCGGCGTCCGCCGATTCCGATCGTGAGTTCAGCAAAGACGAGCTGATGGCGCGTGGCGAGAAAGTCTATGCCGCCAATTGCGCGGCGTGTCATCAGGCCAACGGTGAAGGTGTGCCGGGTGCGTTCCCCGCCATCAAAGGCGGCGTGCTGACCACAGGGCCTGTGGCAGGACATCTGGATCGCGTCATGAATGGTAAGGCGGGGACAGCGATGGCGGCCTTTGCCGGTCAACTGAACGACGCCGACATTGCGGCCGTGGTGACCTACGAACGCAATTCCTGGGGCAACAATATGGGTGATGTCGTGCAGCCGACCGACGTCAAAGCCGCCCGCTAACGGATTCCGAAGAGGAGAAAGCTAATGAGTACTGCAGCTGCACATGACGCGCATGACCACGGGCCGGCGAAGGGACTTTCCCGCTGGCTGTTCACGACCAATCATAAAGATATCGGCACGCTGTATCTGCTGTTCTCGCTGCTGATGTTCTTTGTCGGTGGCGCGATGGCGATGGTGATTCGTGCCGAACTGTTCCAGCCGGGTCTGCAATTCGTCGATCCGATGTTCTTCAACTCCATGACCACCATGCACGCGCTGATCATGATTTTCGGTGCGGTCATGCCGGCCTTCGTCGGTCTGGCCAACTGGCTGATCCCGATGATGGTCGGCGGGCCGGATATGGCCTTGCCGCGCATGAACAACTGGTCGTTCTGGATCCTGCCGTTTGCCTTCGCCATGCTGCTGTCCACGCTGTTCATGGATGGCGGTGCGCCGGCCGGTGGTTGGACCATCTATCCGCCGCTGTCGTTGCAGACCGGTAATGCCTTTCCGTTCCTGATCTTCTCGATTCATCTGATGGGTATCTCGTCGGTGATGGGCGCGATCAACGTGATCGTCACCATTCTGAATATGCGCGCGCCGGGCATGACGCTGATGAAGATGCCGCTGTTCGTCTGGACCTGGCTGATTACCGCTTATCTGCTGATCGCGGTGATGCCGGTGCTGGCCGGTGCGGTGACCATGCTGCTGACCGACAAATTCTTCGGCACTTCGTTCTTCAGTGCCGCGGGCGGCGGTGATCCGGTGATGTTCCAGCATATTTTCTGGTTCTTCGGTCATCCCGAGGTGTACATCTTGATTCTGCCGGCCTTCGGTATCGTGTCGCAGATCATCCCGACCTTCGCGCGCAAGCCGCTGTTCGGCTACAGCTCGATGGTGTACGCGACCGCCTCGATCGCCTTCCTGTCCTTCCTCGTCTGGGCGCACCACATGTTCACCGTCGGTCATGCCGCTGGCCGGTGAGCTGTTCTTCATGTACGCCACCATGCTGATTGCGGTGCCGACCGGCGTGAAGGTGTTCAACTGGGTGTCGACCATGTGGAAGGGTTCGATGACCTTCGAAACGCCGATGCTGTTCGCGCTCGGCTTCGTGGTCATGTTCACCATCGGCGGTTTCTCCGGACTGATGCTGGCCATCGCCCCGGTGGACTTCCAGTACCACGACACCTATTTCGTCGTCGCGCATTTCCACTACGTGCTGGTGACCGGTGCGATATTCGCCATCATGGCGGCGCCTATTACTGGCTGCCTAAATGGACCGGCAATATGTACAACGAAACGCTGGGCAAGTGGCATTTCTGGATGTCGACGATCTTCGTCAATGTGTTGTTCTTCCCGCAGCACTTCCTGGGTCTGGCCGGTATGCCGCGCCGTATCCCGGATTACTCCATTCAGTTCACCGAGTTCAATCAGATATCTTCGATCGGCGGTTTCGCGTTCGGCCTGAGTCAGCTGATGTTCGCCTACATCGTCATCAAGACGATTCGTGGCGGCGCAAAGGCGACCGATCGGGTGTGGGAAGGTGCGGAAGGTCTGGAATGGACGCTGCCGTCACCGCCGCCGTACCACAGCTTCACCACGGCACCTGATGTGAAATAATGCTGAATATGCAGTGATCGGGCTGGCGTGGATGTAAACCTCGCCAGCCCGATAATGCGGGGCACAATGGATCAGAAGCAAAAGCGCAGCAATATACGTTTGGCCATCATCCTGGCGCTGTTCGCATTGGGTATATTCGGCGTGTTCATCTGGTCGAATTACGGGGGCAGAACTTGACCGATAGGACTCTCACTGCAGCGGTCAATCGCAGTACTCGCCGCTTGTGGCTGGCGGCGCTTGGGCATGTTCGGTTTCGGTTTTGCGATGGTCCCGATTCTACGACGTATTTTGTGAGTGGACGGGTTTGAACGGTCGTACGGCAGAGGGTCCTGCCACGGTTGTTGACCGATCAGGCCGATACCGAACGCTTGGTCACCGTCGAGTTCGTGGCCAGCGTGAATGAGAATTTGCCTTGGGAATTCCACCCTGAGGTCGCCAAGATGCAAGTGCACCCGGGGCAGGCCTATACCACCCGGTTTTATGCGAAGAATCGCACGCATGCCGCCATGGTCGGGCATGCGGTACCCAGTGTCGCGCCCGGTGTGGCGGCACGGCATTTTCAGAAGACCGAGTGCTTCTGTTTTACCGAGCAGCGTTTCGAGGGTGGCGAAGGACGCTGGATGCCGGTGCGGTTCGTGGTCGATCCAGCATTGCCGGATAAATACGAAGTCGTGACCCTGTCCTATACGTTCTTTCGATTCGGGCAAGGTAGCGCCGGCGCAGGCCAAGCTGGAAGAGATCTGACGGGCTTGAGCAGATAAATTAGGTAATGCGAAATACAACAATTGGAAAACTAGAGAGAGGACTTTGGCATGAGTGAAGCGCATGGCGGCTATTACATCCCCCACGGCAGTCATTGGCCGCTGGTGGGTTCGGTCGGTCTGACCACCACCGTGGTCGGTTTTGCATCGTTCCTCAACGGTGCCGGGTTCGGTCTGACCATGATGCTGGCCGGTCTGGCCATCACGGTGTTCATGATGTTCGGCTGGTTCGGTACCGTGATACGCGAGAGCGAATCGCATATGTACAACAGCCAGGTCGACAAGTCCTTCCGCTGGGGTATGAGCTGGTTCATCTTCTCGGAAGTGATGTTCTTCGCCGCCTTCTTCGGTGCGTTGTTCTATGCGCGGGCTTATTCGATTCCTTGGTTAGCCGGCGCTGATCCGGGTACCAATGAATTGCTGTGGAATGGCTATCGAGGCGGCGTGGCCGACCAATGGCCCGGCCGAATATGGGCGGTGAATTCAGCATACTCGATCCGTGGAAGATACCGGCACTCAATACCTTGCTGCTGCTCTCCAGTGGCGTGACCATCACCTTTGCGCATTGGGCGCTGAAAAAAGGTGAGCGTACTGCGCTGATTTTGTGGATGTGGGCGACGGTCGCGCTCGGCGCAACCTTCCTTGGCTTTCAGATTTACGAATACGGCCAAGCCTATAGCGAGCATCACAATCTGACGCTGGAATCGGGCATCTACGGTTCGACGTTCTTTATGCTGACCGGGTTTCACGGTTTCCATGTGACGGTCGGCGCCATCATGCTGACGGTGATTACGTTGCGCTGCATGAAAGGGCATTTCTCAGCCGAGCACCATTTCGGTTTCGAGGCGGTGGCCTGGTACTGGCACTTCGTCGACGTGGTCTGGCTGGGGCTGTTTATCTTCGTCTATCTGCTTTAAAGCCGCAGTAATCGACAAAGGCGCTGCTGGTCAGCGCCTTTGTTTTTTTAGTTATTGCGATCGGGCGTGGGCGTGTTGGCGGGGGCGTTGGGGTAGATCCCGTGTGGCTTGATGACGCCGGTGAAGATGCCCAGCATCAGCATCAGGAACAGCAATACCGAGAGTCCGATGCGCACGGTCAGCGCCTTGGCGGTGCGGGTCGAGGTGCCATTGTCCTTGATCAGGAAGATCAGTCCGCTGGCAAGGCTGCCGAGAATGACGAGCAATGTCAGTACAATGAAAATCTTGGGCAGCATGACGAGTATCCGGCTGAGTGATAATGGAGCCGGCAGTATAAACGAGTTTCCCCAGTGGTGAGGTGGTGGGTGCGCATAGGCGGTTATGAATTTCGGCCTGCTGTGTTGCCCAGTGCGATTGGCTTGCTGGTGCTGATACTGTTGATGTCTTTAGGTTTTTGGCAGTTGGATCGGGCCGAGCAGAAGCGGGTATTGCTACAAGCCTACGGTGATCGCCCGACCGATGCGGCGATCCGCATCGGTAGTGATTTCACCCTCGGCCCGGATTGGCGCTACCGACGTGCGCAGCTGGTCGGCACCTATGATGCGGAACATCAATTTCTGTTGGACAACCGTGTGCAGCAGGGGCGGGTTGGTTATCATGTGCTGACGCCGCTGCGGCTTGCGCAGGGTGATGCGGTGGTGTTGGTGAATCGTGGCTGGGTGCCGCAAGGTGCAACGCGCGCCGATCTGCCGTCGTTACCGACTCCTGGTGATGCGGAACTCAGCCTCGAGGGGCTGATCGATTTCCCGCCGCAGAAGGTCTTCGTGCTCGGTGAAGGCGAAGACCGCGATCCGGGCTGGCCCAAGGTGCTGCAACAAGTCCGTTTGGATCTGCATGCGCAACAATTGGGTGTGCGACTGTTGCCGATGGTGTTGTTGCTGGACAAAGATCAGCCGGGTGGCTTCGTGCGCGATTGGAATCCGGTGGTGGTCGGGCCAGAACGGCATGTTGGCTATGCCGTGCAATGGTTCGCGCTGGCAGCGGCGTTGGTGATTTTGTATGTCTGGGTGAATCTAAAACGCATAGGTGTGGACGAATGATGAGTGGCTCTGTAGATACAACGGCAACAACGCCGACGGGCGTTACCCGCACACGGCTGATGCTGGTGCTGATCTTTGCTTTTTTTGCCTTGCCGCTGGTGGTGGCTTGGGTGTTGAATTTCACAGGCGATTTTATCCCGGCCTCCACGACGAATAACGGCACGCTGGTGCAGCCGGTGCGCCCGGTGACGGCAGTAGATTTATTCGATGTACAGGGGGCCGCTGTGAATGCCGACTATTTTATCGGCAAGTGGACGATGGTGTACCGACACACCGGCGCCTGCGACGATGCGTGTCAGAAAACGCTCTACACCCTGCGGCAAGTGCGCTTAACGCTCGGCAAGAATATTGATCGCATCCAGCGACTGTTGTTGGTGGAAGGCGCGACGATGCCGGCGTGGACTGCTGAGGCTGCCGAGCGCTATCCGGGTATGGATGTCGCTCGTGCTATGAACGGGGCCGCGGCCGCTGCATTCGGCGTGGCGGGACGCATCTATCTGGTCGACCCGTTGGGTAACCTGATGATGGAATACACCCTCGACGCCGAACCGCGGGGCATGACCAAAGATTTGGAACGTTTGTTACTTATTTCCTATGTGGGTTGATCGATAAATCCACGTGCACGCGGGGGCAATGTTTTCCGTGTGAGCGTCTAGAATAGCGGCGGTACAGTAATGATGGAGAACAGCAACGTGATAACCGAGGCCCCGCGAGCCGGCTTGGCCTGGCGCGATTATGTCGGCCTGTGCAAGCTCAAGGTGGTTGCGTTGATCGTATTCACGGCGGTGGTCGGTATGTTTCTGTCCACGCCGGGCATGGTGCCGCTCAATGCTTTGGTATTCGGTACCTTGGGCATCGGTATGGCGGCGGCCTCGGCGGCGGCGATCAATCATCTCGTCGATCATCGCGTCGATGCGCGCATGGCGCGTACCGCTAATCGGCCCTTGCCGACCGGGCATCTCAATCCGAGTAACTGCCTATGGTTCGCCTTGTCGCTGGGTGCGCTGGCGATGCTGGTGCTGGTGGTGTTCGTCAACACCCTCACGGCGGTGCTGACGTTCGCCTCGCTGATTGGGTATGCGGTGGTCTACACCATGTATCTCAAGCGCGCTACGCCGCAGAATATCGTGATCGGCGGTGCCGCCGGTGCCGCGCCGCCGGTATTGGGTTGGACGGCGGTGACGGGCAGCGTCGATCCGAACGCCTTGCTGTTGTTTCTGATCATCTTCGTCTGGACGCCGCCGCATTTCTGGGCGCTGGCGATTCACCGCCGCAAGGAATACGCCGAGGTCGATATTCCGATGTTGCCGGTGACCCACGGCGTCGAGTTCACGCGCTTGCAAATCCTGCTCTACACCGTGCTGCTGATCGCGGTGAGTGTGTTGCCTTTCGTCTCGCACATGAGCGGTTGGCTGTATCTGGTGGGTGCGGTCGCTCTCGGCTTGGAGTTTCTGCGTCATGCGCTGCGCCTGATGCGAGATAATACCGCCGCGATGCCGGCCTTCGGCTACTCGATTGTCTATCTCATGGGTATCTTCGCCCTGCTCCTGATCGATCACTACATCCCCTGGTTCGCGCGATTACTGGCTTGATCGCCGGCGAGTTGTGGCCCTGGCGGGGGTGTTACCCCAGGGTTCGTCTACACTTCTAAGCTTGTCTGCGACCCCAGACCCTGTCGGACAGACGGCGCCTGCCTACCCAGATTGCTTGGGCTCTTTACGCAAAGCGGGGCGTCATATTAGAATGTCCTGATATTTATCATTGGTGACTGGCTCCGGGCGGATCGCCTTTGGTGCTGGAAACTTCAGTAAAATCAGTGAGGCAAGCTATGGCACAGGGCGCAGTCACCGGCACGGAACAGTACAACTATGAGGTGATCCGCAAGTTTGCGGCCATGGCATTGGTGTGGGGCCTGCTCGGTATGTCGGCCGGTTTATACGCCGCGCTTGAACTGGCTTACCCGCTCCTGAACATGGGGATTGCCGAGATCACCTTCGGCCGGCTGCGTCCGGTACATACCACCCTGGTGATCTTCGGCTTCGGCGGTAGTGCCCTGTTCGCGACCTCCTATTACGTCGTGCAGCGCACCTCGCAAGCACGCTTGTACAGCGACGCGCTGGCCACGTTCACCTTTTGGGGTTGGCAGGCCGCCGTCTCGCTGGGCGCCATCAGTTATATGTTGGGCTATACCCAGTCGAAGGAATATGCCGAATTCGAATGGCCGATCGATCTGCTGATCACAGTCGTTTGGGTGGCCTACTTCTGGGTCTTCGTGCAGACGCTCAAGCGCCGCTCGCAACCGCATATCTACGTCGCCAATTGGTTCTATCTGGCCTTCATCCTGGCGACGGCCATCCTGCATATCTTCAATAACATTTCCGTGCCCATCGGCATGTTCAGCATGAAGTCCTACTCCATGTATTCCGGGGTACAGGATGCGATGACGCAGTGGTGGTACGGCCATAACGCCGTTGGTTTCTTCCTCACTGCGGCCTTCCTCGGCATGATGTATTACTTCGTGCCCAAGCAGGCGGGGCGTCCGGTGTATTCCTATCGGCTGTCCATCATCCATTTCTGGGCGTTGGCCTTCCTTTATATGTGGGTGGGCGCGCATCACCTGCATTGGACCGCGCTGCCGGACTGGACCTCCACGCTGGCGGCGACCTTCTCCATCATGCTGCTGCTGCCGTCCTGGGGCGGCATGATCAACGGCATCATGACCTTGTCGGGCGCCTGGAACAAACTGCGCACCGATCCGATCATGCTGTTCCTGATTACCGCGTTGTCGTTCTACGGCATGTCGACCTTCGAAGGCCCGCTGATGTCGCTGAAGAGCGTGAACGCACTGTCGCATTACACCGACTGGACCATCGGCCATGTGCATTCCGGTGCGCTGGGTTGGGTGGCGATGGTGTCGTTCGGTTCGTTCTACCACATGATTCCGCGGCTGTATGACACCAAGATCTACAGTCTCAAACTGATCTATGTGCACTTCTACCTGGCGACCATTGGTATCGTGCTGTACATCACCGCGATGTGGGTGGCCGGTATCGGCCAGGGTCTGCTGCTGCGTGCCTTCGATGATTTCGGTTCGCTGGCCTACACCTTTATCGAAACCGTCAGCTTCCTGCACAAGCCGTATGTCGTGCGTGCCCTGGGCGGCGGCTTCTTCCTGTCCGGTGTGCTGGTGATGGCCTACAACATCGCCATGACCATCCTTCAGAGCAAGCAGGAAGCCAGTGCCATCGAGGCCAAGCTCGCGGCCAAACTGGCGCGCGCCTAAAGAATCCGGGGAATCGAACAGTGAAATTCAAACACGAAAGCATAGAAATCAACGCCGGTTTGATGATCGCGTTGACCATGGTGGTGATATCCATCGGCGGTCTGGTCGAGATCGTGCCGCTGTACTACATCAAGGATACCGTCGAGCAGGTCGATGGCGTGCGTCCCTACACGCCCTTGGAACTGCGCGGTCGCGATATCTATCAACGTGAAGGCTGTTATCTGTGTCACTCACAGATGATTCGTCCGTTCCGCGACGAAATGCTGCGCTATGGCCATTACTCACTGGCGGCCGAGAGTCAGTATGACCATCCCTTCCAGTGGGGTTCCAAGCGTACCGGACCGGATCTGGCCCGCGTCGGCAACAAATATTCCAACGAATGGCATGTGGCGCATCTGGTCGACCCGCGCGCTGTGGTTCCGGACTCCATCATGCCCGGCTATCCGTGGCTGATGGAGCCGTTGCAATACGCCGATGTCGCTGATCGCATGCGCGCACTGAAGTTCGCCGGCGTACCGTATTCCGAGAATCAGCAGGAATACGATGCCAACGTGGCCAAGTTCGGCCAGGATGTTGCGGACACGTTAAATGTCCTGGGCGCGGAGAAGCATCTGGTGCAGCAGGCGCAAACCGGTAACTACGATGGCGACCGCTCGCGCCTGACCGAGATGGATGCGTTAGTGGCTTATTTGCAGATGCTCGGCACCCTGGTGGACTTCAGTAAGTACGACGAAGGTTACTTTGCGGAATTCCGCTGATCGGCGCGTCCGCGGTCGGAGTGAATCCCGAGTGAGCCCTGGGATGAATCAAGATGACTGAAATGATGCAGTGGTTGGGTCGTCTGGAGAACAGCAAGATTGTCGCGTTGCTGATCTTCTTCGTGACCTTTTGCGGCATTCTGATTTACGTATTCACGGGCAAGCAGCGCAAAGAGCGGCTGGAATCGTACAAATATATTCCGTTCGACGATGAGGACAAGCCCGCGTCGGACGAGACACGCAAGGTGGATGAACAATGAGCGAAGCAAAACGTCAGGGTGCGGTTCAGACCACGGGTCATGCCTGGGATGGTGATATCCAGGAATTCAACAATCCATTGCCGCGCTGGTGGCTGTGGGGCTTTTATGCCACGGTCGTGTTCGCCGTGTTGTATTGGATCGTCTATCCCGCCTGGCCGGTCGGCAAGTCCTACACCACCGGTTTGTTCAATAACATCACCTATACGGTGAACGGTGAAGAGCGCAGCCGGCATTGGAATACCCGCTCTCTGCTGGCCAAGGATATGCAGGAAGGTCCCGAGGCGCTGAAAACCAAGGAATACATGGAGAAGATCGCGGCGGCTGATTATCAGCAGATTCTTGCCGATCCGGACATGATGGCCTTCGTGCGTTCAGTGACCAAAGGCCTGTTCGGCGACAACTGCGCGGCTTGTCATGGCGCCGGTGGTGCTGGCGTGATGGGTCTGTTCCCGAATCTGGCCGACGATGACTGGTTGTGGGGCGGCAGTGTGGAAGAGGTGCAGAACACCATTACGCTCGGACATAACGGTTACATGCCAGGGTTCGCGCGCACATTCAATGACGAGCAACTCGATGACGTGGCCAATTTCGTCCTCAGTCTGTCGGGACATGAGGTGCCGGCCGACAAAATGATGCGCGGCAAGCAGCTGTTCACGGGCGAAGGCGGTGGTTGCTACTATTGTCATACCGCCGCGGGTACGGGCATGAAGAGCCAGGGCGCGGCGAATCTGACCGATAATATCTGGACGATTGCGGACGTGTCGGGGCAAGCGGAAATGACCGGTAAGGTCGATGCGGTCAAGAACGTGATCAGCCACGGCGTCAATCGCGTCATGCCGGCCTGGCAGAATCGCCTGGACGCGAATCAGATCAAACTGCTTACCGTCTATGTGCACGAGCTTGGCGGAGGTCAGTGAATGGTCGTCGAGTAGATTGTTCCGGATCCGCGGCGACGACATTTTATCTAAGTTGTCAGTCTCCATTGCCACGGACCCCGCACTCGGCGCTCGGTACACTGTACTGAAGCATGGCAGGCGGCACCTCCCAAGAGCTTTATCAAGCACGCATACCGATCTACCCACGATCGGTCAAGGGGCGCTTCCGCACGCTTAAATGGGGCATTCTTGTACTCGCCTACGGCGTCTACTTTCTGTTGCCTTGGCTGCGCTGGGAGCGTGCCATCGGTATTCCTCAAGCCGTCGCGTTTGATATCGAGGGGCGGCGCTTTTATCTTTTCAATCTCGTCGTGCATGCCCAGGATATCTTCTGGCTGGCTGGCCTGCTGGTTATCGCGGCGCTGCTGTTGTTCTTTGTGACGGGCATCGCCGGGCGGGTGTTCTGCGGCTATTTCTGTTTTCAGACCTTGTGGACCGACGTCTACATCCTGATTGAACGTCTGGTGCAGGGCGAACGCGTTGCGCGCATCCGTTTGGACAAGCAGCCCTGGAACGGCGAGAAGATATTCAAAAAACTCAGCACCCATCTGCTCTGGTTGCTGGTGGGGTTCTGGACCGGTTTCACCTTCACGCTCTACTGGGGCAATGCGCCGCAGTTGTTCGGCGAATTCTTTACCGGCTCGGCACCGTTTCCCGCCTACGCGACGACCCTGTTCCTCATGTTCACCACCTATGTGATGGCGGGCCTGGCGCGCGAGCAGGTGTGCACCTATATGTGCCCGTACGCGCGTTTCCAGGGGGCGATGTTCGATCGCGACACGCTGATCGTCGCCTATGACGAGAAGCGCGGCGAGGGAGAGGCCGGTCGCCATAAGATCGCGCGTGGTTTCAAATCCAAGGAAGATCGTGAAATCGACGGTGCCGGTGACTGCATCGACTGCGGTTACTGCGTGCAGGTGTGCCCGACCGGCATCGATATCCGCAACGGCATGCAGTATCAGTGCATCTCCTGTGCCTTGTGCATCGATGCCTGCGACACCATCATGGATTCGCTGAACTGGCCGCGCGGGTTGATTAAATACACCTCGGAAAAGGCGCAGCAAGGCGAGAAGACGCGTTTCCTGACGGCCAAGAATATTGGTTATGGCGTGTCGCTGGTCGCGGCGGTCGTGGCGCTGATCTACAGCGTCGTTGCGCAAATCCCCTTCGACTTCAGTGTGGCGCAGGTGCGTCAGCCGCTGTTCGTGGAGATGTCCGACGGACGTATCCAGAACAGTTACGAACTCAAGATCAACAACAAGACCGATCGCAGCGTGCCCTTCGTGCTGGAGCAGGACGGTTTGCCATCGGCGGAGCTGGATCTCGGTCATCTGCAGAATCTGCATTTGCAACCCGAGCAGAATCTGCGGCTGTTGGTGCGGGTGCGCGTGAATCCGCAAGACATGCCAACTAACCCGGTGGAATTCCGTTTCCGTATTCGTATGTCGGGCGACACAGATGTGTTTCTTCTGGAGCAGCCCACCTTCTTCCACAAGCCGGCGCGTTGAACCATGGATGTCTTGCTGAGTATTCCGATCGGTGTCGTCGCGCAGCTGGTCTTATTTGTAATGCTGCGGCGGTTTTTCAGGCTGCACGCAAAAGCGGCCGCGTTGATGGTCGGCATGGGGGTGTTGGCGCTGTATATCCCATACGCCATCCTGGCATGGCCGGGTGCGGATGTCGTGGCGATGAACGTGGCGATCTTTCTGGTCACGGCCTATGCCTTGGGATTGATCTTCGGTCACCGCGAGGCGCGCCTGGATGATGTGCAGGGTTTTCATTGGGCGCCGACACTGATCGTCGCCTTTTTCGTGGCGCTGGTGTTGTTCGACTCGGTGCTGGTGGTGGTGGCGACGAAGGGATTGCCGGAACCGATTGCGCGCGCGCTGCTGCCGAGGACGGATCAGGCGCGTGAGATTTCTTCCGCCTTTCCCGGCGTTGTCGACAACGACTTGCAGAAGAAGGAGGCGTTGTACAACACCTATCTGCAACAGGTTCAGCGCCAGAATGAGCGTGGCTGGGTAGTGCGTAAGGGTTGGTTGGGCGGTGCGCGCGCCGGACAAGCGGCGAAGTTTCAGGTGATGGTCAATGATCGGAATGGTCATGCCATCGCCGATGCGCAGGTGCAGGGTAAGTTTTTGCGCGCCGCCGATACCCGGCAGGATCAGTCGTTCACGCTGCTGGAGACTGCGCCCGGTGTCTACCAGGGCGACGTGGTGTTGCCGCTGCCGGGCGTTTGGGATCTGGTATTGGAGGTGCGCCGCGGTGAAGACCGGCATGAGGTGCGTGCCACGACCGAGGTGGCGCAGTGAACGCATTGGTCGCGACCATTCCAGCCCTGTTATGATTTTGCCATGACTGTCACCGCTGCTGTTTCCGTTGCTTCGCAGGATGCGCTCGCGCAGGACTGCTTTCATTGCGGCCTGCCGGTGCCGCGGGGCAGCCATTACCACGTCGAGATCGAGGGACAGACGCGCGCGATGTGTTGTCCCGGTTGCCAGGCCGTGGCCGAGAGCATCGTCAGCGCCGGGTTGACCGAGTACTACCGCTATCGCACCGCGCCTTCGCGCACCGCGCAGGAACTGGTGCCCGAGGCCTTGCGCCAACTCGATCTTTACGACAAACCGGAAATCCAAAAGACCTTTGTCAGCATCGATCCGAAGAATCTGCGCGAGGCCTCGCTGATTCTCGAAGGCATCGTCTGCGCCGCCTGCGTCTGGTTGAACGAGCGCCATGTCAGCCGGTTGCCGGGCGTGAGTGAATTCAACGTGAATTACGCCACCCATCGCGCGCGAGTGAAGTGGGACGACAGTCAGATTCATCTCAGCGACATCCTGCGCGCCATCAGCGCCATCGGCTATATCGCGCATCCCTTCGATCCCGGTCGTCAGGAGGCGGTGTATAAACGCGAACGCAGTGTGGCGTTGCGCCGTGTGGCGATCGCCGGGCTGGGCATGATGCAGGTGATGATGTTGTCGGTGGCCTTGTATGCCGGCGACTACACAGGCATCGATGCGGATATGGCGCAGTTTCTGCGCTGGGTGAGTTGCGTGATCTCGCTGCCGGTGTTGCTGTATTCATCGCGACCGTTTTTTCAGGCCGCCTGGCGTGACCTTAAGCATCGCCAGCTGGGCATGGACGTGCCGGTGGCCTTGGGTATCGGCGGCGCCTTCCTTGCCAGTCTCTGGCACACCATCATCGGTCACGGTGAAATCTATTACGACTCGGTGGTGATGTTCAGTTTCTTTCTGCTGACCGGTCGCTATCTGGAAATGATCGCGCGGCATCGCGCCGGTCAGGCGGCCGAAGCCTTGGTGAAACTGTTGCCGGCGACGGCCACGCGCATCACGGACGCGGGCGATGAGATCGTCGCCGTCGCGGAGTTGGCGCCGGGTGAACGCGTGCGCATCAAACCCGGCGAGACGGTGCCGGCCGACGGCACGGTACTCGAAGGCGTCAGTTCGGTGGACGAGGCCTTGTTGACTGGCGAGAGCTTGCCGCAAGCACGTCGCGCCGGTGAGGAATTGGTGGGCGGTACGGTGAATATCGAAAGCCCGCTGATCATGCGTGTCGATAAGGTGGGCGCGGACACGGTGTTGTCGGCGATTGTGCGTTTGCTGGATCGCGCGCAGACGGAGAAGCCGGTGATCGCGCAATTGGCGGATCGCGTGGCGGCCTGGTTTGTGGCGGCGTTGCTGGTGCTGGCCGTGGCGGTCGCCTGGTATTGGTGGCAAGTCGATCCGAGCCGCGCGTTTGCGATTGTTCTATCAGTGCTGGTGGTGACCTGTCCGTGCGCGCTGTCGCTGGCGACGCCGGTGGCATTGACGGCCGCGACCGGTGCCTTGACGCGCATGGGCGTGTTGACGACACGCAGTCATGCCTTGGAAACCTTGGCGCGCGTGACCCATGTGATATTCGATAAGACCGGCACGCTCACTGAAGGTCGGCTCACGCTGACGCAAGTGGTGCGTCTCGGCGTGCTGACGCGGGATCGCTGTGTGGCCATCACGGCGGCTTTGGAGCAAGGTTCCGAGCATCCGCTGGGCCGTGCCTTGATCGCGGCGGCGGGTGTAGCAATGCCGTTGCCGGCGAGCGATGTGCGTGCCGTCGCGGGTGAAGGTATGGAAGGCGTGGTGCAGGGCGTGAACTATCGCATCGGCACTTTGGAATTCGCGCAGGCCTTGAGTGGTCGTGCGAGTGACTTGCCGGAAATGCTCACCGAGGCGGTGGGCACCGTGGTGTATCTTGCCGATCAGCGCGGCGTGCTGGCGGGCTTCGTCTTCGAGGATACGCTGCGCAGTGGTGCCGCCGAGGCGGTGGCTGAATTGCGCAAACTCGGACTCGAGGTGCAACTGCTCAGCGGTGATGGCGAGCGTCCCGTGCAGCAGGTCGCCGCGATCTTGGGTATCACAACGGCCGAGGCGCGCTTGAAACCGGCCGATAAATTGCGGCGGCTGCAAGCCTTGCAGGCGCAGGGCGCGGTGGTGGCGATGATCGGCGATGGCGTGAACGATGCGCCGGTGCTGGCGGCCGCGCAGGTCTCGCTGGCGATGGGCAGCGGTACGCAATTGGCGGCGGCGGCCTCGGATATGGTGTTGTTATCCGAGCGACTCGCGCATTTGGCGCCGGCGGTGCGGATGGCGCGCCGCACCTTGGCGGTGATTCGGCAGAATCTGGCCTGGGCGCTGCTCTATAATCTGCTGGCCGTGCCGCTGGCGGCGATGGGTTGGATCGCGCCCTGGATGGCGGCGATCGGTATGTCGGCCAGTTCGCTGCTGGTGGTGGTCAATGCCCTGCGGTTGCGCGAACCGCCGGGTGTCACGACGCAATCCGCGCAGACACGCTAACGCGATGGATATTCTTTACCTGCTGATTCCGCTGGCCGTTGTGATCATGATCGTGGCGGTCGCCGCGTTCATCTGGGCGGTCAAGAACGGTCAGTACGAAGACCTGGAGGGGCCGGCGCACCGTATTCTGATGGACGACGACGATCCGCGCATTCCGGGTGCGCGGCCGGCGGACAAGCCCGACGAGACAGAAGGGCGACTTGAAGGGCGACGGTTCTTAATATAAGATTTCTCTAATATTTATTCGACACTACAGGATTAGGCGCTATGTTTACCTTCGACAATTTCCCCATGGTGATCGTGATCGCGCTGGTCGCGATGGCGTGGCTGAGTTTCCTCTCGGTTATCCTGGCCTAATATTCGCGGCCTAAGCTCACAACACCCGAACGACAACGGCCTCCCCCATTGCGTGGGGGAGGCCGTTGTCGTTTTACAGCCAGGTCGATGCCGACTTCAGGCTTCGAGCACCGCCTTCAATTTCTTCATCGCGTTGTTTTCCAGCTGGCGGATACGTTCCGCCGAGACCTGATAACGGTCCGCCAAGGTCTGTAGTGTGGACTTATCATCGGTCAGCCAACGCTGCGCCAGGATGTCGCGGCTGCGTTCGTCCAATTGCTCCAAGGCACCTTGCAGGGCGTCGAGCCGGTTGGCCTCCCAATCGCTGGATTCCAGCATCACGGCCGGGTCCATGCGCGAATCCTGCAGGTAGGCGGCCGGCGCCAGACTGCGCGACTCGTCATCGTCATCGGCGCTCGGGTCGAAGGTGACATCCTGGCCGCTCAGACGCGATTCCATTTCCAGCACGGTTTCCGGTTTGACGCCGAGGTCTTTGGCTACAGCGGCGACTTCCTCGCCGTTCAGCCAGCCGAGACGTTTTTTGGCGCTGCGCAGGTTGAAGAACAGTTTGCGCTGGGACTTGGTGGTGGCCACTTTGACAATGCGCCAGTTGCGCAGAATGAATTCGTGCATTTCGGCGCGGATCCAATGCACGGCGAACGACACCAGGCGCACGCCAACGTCGGGGTTGAAGCGCTTGACCGCCTTCATCAGGCCGATATTGCCCTCCTGGATAAGGTCACCCAAGGGCAGGCCATAGCCGTTGTAGCCACGGGCGATGTGGACGACGAAACGCAGATGCGACAGCACCAACCGGCGCGCGGCGCCGAGATCATCGTCGCGCTGTAAACGCACCGCGAGATCATGCTCTTCCTCGGCACTCAGAACGGGGATGCGGTTTGCCGCTTGGATATACCCGCTCAGGTCGCCGCTGCTGAGGGCGAGCGCGAAATCGGGGTTGCTGCGAACCAAGGCATGACTCATTTCTGGATCTCCTTCCTGCCGTCCGGGTCTGGATTTGGGGCGTGTCTAAATGTTAGCACTCGGTTCGTAGGAGTGCCAATCGACCGGAAAGTTCATTCTGGAGAGTCAGGCGCAAACCTGATTGCGGCCGCGGTCCTTGGCGGTGTAGAGCGCCTGGTCAGCCTGGGTCAGCAGTTGGGTCAGCGTAATGTCGGGATTGTTGGCCGTCGAGGCTACACCGATGCTGACCGTGATGGGGTGCCCGGCAGGGCAGCAGAGCCTCGATCTCGGCGCGCAGCGACTCGGCCCGAGTCTGCGCGTCCCGCAGATTACAGCGTGGCAGCAGCACGGCAAATTCCTCGCCGCCGAAGCGTGCGACCAGGGTGTCTTCGCGCAAGCTGTCGAGTAACGACCGGCCCAAGGCCTCCAGGATTCGGTCGCCGGCGATATGGCCGTAACTGTCATTGACGTTCTTGAAATGGTCGATGTCGAGCAGCATGACCGAGACCGGTTGGCTGCGCCGATCGGCCAGGAGTTGCTGGCCGTAATCGAGCAGGAAGCGCTTGTTGCGCACCCCGGTGAGGCTGTCTGTCGTCGCCAACACGCGCATTTCTTCGGTCTGCGATTTGAGCGCGACGAACTGTTGTTTGATCAGCAGCAGCGAGCGGATGCGGGCGATCAGCACCTCCTCGACGATCGGCTTGCTGACAAAATCGTTGGCGCCGGCGTGAAACACCTCGGTCTGGCGGCCTTCGTCGGCGTCGGCGGCCGTGATCACCAGCACGGGCATTTCTTGTTGGGATAAGCGCAGTTTGGCGCGGATGGCATGCAATAAATCCCCGCCGGTGAGGCGCCCTTTGAGATAAAAATCCGTCACCACGATATCGACATTGCCGGCTAGGCCCAATTCGAGTGGGTTGGACTCCAGGAGAATCTCCAAGGCCTTTTCCGCCAAGGGCGTGTGGGTGACCTGCAAGCCGTGGCGTTCCATGAGACGGATCGTCTGGGTGGCGACGGTGGGGCTGTCCTCGACGTAGAGAATGCGTCCGACCAGGCCGGTGTGGCGTCGGGTGAAATCCCGGATGAAACTCGCGAAGGCCAGATATCCCAGCGACTTATCGAAATACTCGGTCACCCCGGCGGCAAAGCCTTCGCGCAGCAAACGCTCGTCGGCATCTCCAGAAACGACGATGACCGGGGTGTAATGATGTATCTGATCGGTGCGTACCTGGCGGCTGAAATCCAGACCGTCCATGTCCGGCAGCATCAGTGCCGTGGTGATGAGATCGAAGTGCTCGGACTGCATGCAGGCCATGGCCTCATGGCCGGACCCGCAATGGGTGATACGGGCGTATGGCATTTCTTCTTCGACCACACGGGCGATGATGGTTCGGGCTACTTCCGAACCATCGACGACGAGGATGCGTGTGAGGCGTGGGGTCATTGTTCGCATACTAGCTCATGCCCCGCACGACTTCGTGCAGGCGCAACACCCATAGCGGCCAGCGAGCCGCTTGATTGAACGGGGGAATTTGCCGGGCGCAGGGGCGCCGAAGGGGTCGTCAGGTGGGTTCGATGGCGCTGAGATGGCGGCCAACGGCCAGCCAGGAGCCGGCCAGTCCGAGGGCGATACCGGTCAACAGTAAAATGCCCGTACCCTGCCAGGACAGACCTGAGAGCAGGAAGCTGCTGTCATAAAGCCCGGCCAAGCGGCGCGCCGGTTCGTCGACCAGCCAGAAACCCAGTCCGACCAGGATCCACGCGAGCAGCGCGCCCAGCAGGCCGTACCACAGGCCGGTATAGAGAAAGGGTCGGCGGATGAAGGCATCGGTACCGCCGATGAGTTTGCTGACCTCGATTTCCTCGCGACGGTTCTGGATGTCCAGGCGAATCGTGTTGCCGACGATCAGCAGCACCGCCAGCGCCAACAGCGCGCCGACCACCAGGATGCCGCGGCGCCCCATGTCCATCAACGCAGCGAAACGGCGTACCCATTGCAGATCGAGCTGCGCCAGCTCGACCTCGGGCAGACGCCGTAAATCATCCAGCAGTGCCTCGTAATCCTGACCGGGGGTGTCGGCGCTGGCGGGGCGGAGTTCCAACACGTTGGGCAGCGGGTTCTCATCCAAGGTCTCCAGGGCGGAGCCGAAGCCGGAAAATTCCTGGAATTCCTTCAGGGCCTGATCGCGATGCAGCGTGCGGACCTCGGCGATGCGTGGCCAGTCCTTCAGCTCGCGGGCCAGCCGGTCGGTCTGGGCCTCGTTGACCGTTTGCTTCAAGAACAGCGAGACGCTGCTGCTGTCGTCCCAGCTGGTGTTCAGGCGCTGCAGGTTGTCGAGGATCACCAGCAGGCCGCTCGGCAGGGCCAGCGCGATGGCGATCACCGCCATCGTCAGCAGAGTGGAAAAGGGGGTGCGATAGAGGCGGCCGAGGCTGGCCAGCAATACTTGCGCATGCAGCCGCCCATAACTGCGCAGCCATTGGCGCGGATCGAAGGACTGGCGGCGCGTCGCGCCCTGGCCGATGGGCGTGGGTGTGCGTGGACGTGTCGGTCGTTGCGCGCGCTTCATGTGCCGGCATCCTCGTCCATCCCGCCGGTGGCGAGAATGCGGCCCTGCTTGAGGCGCAGGATCGGATAGTTCATGCGTGAGATCAGATTCAAATCGTGGCTGGCGACCAGCACGGTCACGCCGACCTGATTGAACTGTGCGAACAGTTGCATGATCTCGCGCGACAGATCCGGGTCCAGGTTGCCGGTGGGCTCGTCGGCCAGCAGCAGCGCCGGCTTGTTCACGACCGCGCGGGCGATGCCGACGCGCTGCTGCTCACCGCCCGACAGCGTGACCGGATAGGCGCGCTCCTTGCCCAGCAGGCCGACCTTGTCCAAGGCGGCACGCACGCGGCGGCCGATATCGTGGGTGCTGTAGCCGGAGATCACCAAGGGCAGGGCGACATTGTCGAAGACGGTGCGATCGAACAGCAGTTTATGACTCTGGAAGATCACGCCGATGCGCCGGCGCAGATAAGGAATGCCGCGGCGGCCGACCTTGGCGAGATTGTGGCCGTCGATGTGGATCTGACCTTGATTGGCGCGCTCGATCAGCGCGATCAGTTTCAACAGCGTGCTCTTGCCGGCGCCGGACGGGCCGGTGAGAAAGGCCATCTGGCCGCGCGGCAAATGGAAATTCAGGCCGCTCAAAGCCTCATAGCCGCCGGGATAGCGTTTGCTGACGTTCTCGAAACGAATCATGAATCTTTATCGAACAACGCGGCGACGAATTGTTCGGCGTCGAACTCGCGCAGGTCCTCGATGCTCTCGCCCACACCGATGAAACGAATCGGGATACCCAAGCGTTTGGCGATGGCGAAGATGATGCCGCCCTTGGCGGTGCCGTCGAGCTTGGACAGACTGATGCCGGTCAGGCCGACCGCCTCGTTGAATTGCTGCGCCTGATTGAGCGCGTTCTGGCCGGTGCCGGCGTCGACCACCAGCATCACCTCGTGCGGGGCGCTGACATCGAGCTTGCCGAGCACGCGTTTGATCTTCTTCAACTCTTCCATCAGATTCGTTTGCGTGTGCAGACGCCCGGCGGTGTCGGCGATCAGCACATCGATGCCGCGCGCCTGTGCCGATTGCAGCGCATCGAAAATCACCGAGGCCGAGTCCGCGCCCTGCCGTTGTGCGATCACCGGGATGTTATTGCGCTGGCCCCAGACCTCCAGCTGCTCGACGGCCGCGGCGCGGAAGGTATCGCCGGCCGCGAGCATCACCGACTTGCCGCTGTCCTGGAGGCGGCGCGCCAGCTTGCCGATGGTGGTGGTCTTGCCGACGCCGTTGACGCCGACCATCAGAATCACGAACGGTTTTTTCTGCGCATCGATGGTGAGCGGTCGGCTGCACGGCCGCAGAATCGCCGCCATGTCTTCGCGTAAGGCGTCCATTAAGGCGTCGGCATCGGCCAATTGCTTGCGCGCCACGCGCTGGGTCAGATCGGTGATAATGCCCTGCGTCGCCTCGACACCGACATCGGCGGTCAATAATTGAGTCTCGATGTCTTCGAGCAGTTCCGCATCGATCTGCTTGCGCCCGAGCACCAGATTGGCGATGCCCTCGGTGAGGCCGCTGCGGGTTTTGCTGAGTCCGGCCTTGAGACGTGCGAACAGCCCCGGCTTGGCCGCGGTTTCGGCGGTGTCTGCTGGGGTCATTACGGCGGTGGCTGTGTCGGCGCTCGGCGTGTCACTGCCGTCATCGCCGGATTTTTTCTTACGTCCGAAACCAAACATCGTCTGCGCGGTCATTAGGCAAATGGGTGAGAGCGGCTTATCCTACCACCCGGCTCGAATTAACGTAACAAACAGTCGAACAGGAAACCTATACGAATGTTATCCAGAGTGATTTTGTTTACGAGCGCATGTCTGCTCGGCGGCGCGGTTGTCGCGGCCACGCCCCAGGTACACGAATACCCGCTTGACAACGGCATGAAGCTGCTCGTCAAGGTTGATCGTCGCGCCCCCGTGGTGGTGTCGCAGGTCTGGTACAAGGTGGGTTCCAGTTACGAGCTCGATGGCCACACCGGTATATCGCATGTGCTGGAACACATGATGTTCAAGGGCACAAAGAAACACGGCATGGGCGAGTTCTCGCGCATCATTGCCGAAAACGGCGGTCGCGAGAATGCCTTCACCAGCCGCGACTACACCGCCTATTTCCAGAGCCTGGAGAACAACCGTCTGCCGATCGCCTTCGAACTGGAAGCCGACCGCATGCGCAATCTGAAGTTGGATACGACCGAGTTCGCCAAAGAAGTGAAAGTGGTCATGGAAGAACGGCGCCTGCGCACCGAAGACGATGCCCAGGCATTGACCTACGAACAGTTCAACGCCGTGGCCTATCTCAACAGTCCGTACCGCACCCCGATCATCGGCTGGATGAATGATCTGGAAAATCTCCAGGCCGCCGATCTGCAACAGTGGTATCAGCAATGGTATGCACCGAATAACGCGGTGCTGGTGGTGGCCGGCGATGTCGATCCGCAGGAGGTCTACACGCTGGCGCGTAAACATTTCGGCAAACTCAAGACCAGTAAGATTGAGCCATCCAAACCGCGCCGAGAAATCGAACAACGTGGTCTGCGTCGCATGGTCGTCAAGGCGCCAGCCGAGGTGCCTTATCTGATGATGGGTTACAAAGTGCCGGCGCTGATTACAGCAAAAGACGATTGGGAACCGTATGCGTTGGAGGTGCTGGCCGGTATTCTCGATGGCGGCGACAGCGCGCGTTTCACCCGCGAGCTGGTGCGTGGCCAGCAGATCGCCGTGACGGCCGGTGCGGGCTATGACCTGTACGATCGGCAGGAAAGCTTGTTGATGCTGGATGGCTCGCCGGCCAAAGGTCACGATATCGCCGCGCTGGAAACGGCCTTGCGTGCGCAAATCGCGCTGTTGCGCGACCAGCCGGTGACCGTGGCCGAACTCGAACGCGTCAAGGCACAAGTGCTTGCCGATCATGTCTATCAGGAGGATTCGGTGTTTTATCAAGCGATGCGTATCGGTACCTTGGAGTCCGTGGGTCTGGGCTGGCAACGGCTGGATGAATATCTGCCGCGGGTGCAGGCCGTGACCGCCGAGCAAGTACAAAAAGTCGCGCGCAAATATCTGCTGGATGATCGCCTGACCATTGCCGTGCTCGAACCGCAACCGATGGATGCGGCTACACGTGCGCGTGCAGCCGCCGCTGCACAGGGAGTCGGTCATGGTCATTAATCCGCAGGCGTTCATTCGTTTCGCGCTGACCTTGCTGGCCCTGATCGCGAGCGCATCCGCGCAGGCGATGGCGCCGATTCAACATTGGCAAACCAGTAATGGCGCGCGGGTTTATTTTGCGCCCGCGCCGGAACTGCCGATGGTGGATATTCAATTGGTGTTCAATGCCGGCAGTGCGCGCGATGGCGATCGTCCCGGACTGGCGCAACTCACGCACACGCTGCTTGATAAAGGCGCTGACGGTTTATCAGCTAATCAAATCGCCGAGCAGTTGGAAGGCGTCGGTGCGCGTCTCGGCGGTGATTCGTTGCGGGATATGGCGACGCTCAATCTGCGCAGTCTGAGCGATGCGAAATATCTGCAGCCGGCCGTTGCCGTGTTCGCCAAATTGGTTGCGCAGCCGGATTTCAATGCGGACGACCTCAATCGTGAGCGCGAACGTATGTTGATCGGGTTGCAATACGCCCAGCAGCAACCGGAGGCGGTGAGCGAGAAGGCGTTCTATGCCGCGCTGTATGGCGCGCATCCCTATGCCTCGCCACCGGAAGGGACGGTCGAAAGTCTTAAGTCGCTTGATCGCGCCACGGTGCAGGCCTTTCACAAACGCTATTACGTTGCGCGCAATGCGGTGGTTGCCATCGTTGGTGCCGTGGATCGTGCCACGGCGGAAAAGCTGGCCGAAACCGCGACCGCAGGTTTGGCTGCGGGTGCAGCGGCACCGACACTTCCCGCTGTGGCCGATTTCACGGCGGCGCGTGAACAACGCATCGAGCATCCCTCGACCCAGACGCATGTCTTGATCGGACAGCCGGGCATCCGCCGCGACGATGCGGACTACTTCACGCTGTATGTCGGCAACTATGTGCTCGGTGGTGGCGGTTTGGTGTCGCGATTGAGCGAAGAGATACGCGAGAAGCGCGGCCTGTCCTACAGCGTCTACAGCTATTTTATGCCGATGGCTGAGCGCGGGCCGTTCCAACTCGGTTTACAGACACGTAACGATCAGGCCGCCGAGGCGCTCAAGGTGTTGCGCGAAACACTGTCGCGTTATGTTGCCGAAGGTCCGACTGCGACAGAGCTCGAGGCGGCGAAAAAGAACATCACCGGTGGGCAGGCCTTGCGCGTCGACAGTAACCGCAAGATCCTCGAATACCTCGCGGTGATCGGTTTCTATCAGTTGCCGCTCGATTACCTGGACACCTTCAACGGCAAGGTCGAAGCGGTCACGCTCGAGCAGGTGCGCGATGCCTTCAAGCGTCGCGTGCAGCCGGAGCGGATGCTGACCTTGCTCGTCGGGGGGCAATAAAATCGGGTCGCAGCCCGTTAGGGTGGCTGACAAAGTGTAAGCCGTTTGCCTATAGTAATTCCGTGGGCGGCGGTTAGTCTCTGTCCGCGGTTGCTCAATGGATGAGCGGCCCTGATTCTTTTCAACGCCACACGGAGAGTACGCCATGGAACGGCTAATCCCGCGCACGGGTCTGTGCGCCCTTTGTCTGTCTGCAGTCTTGTCCTTGCCCGCCACCGCCAACGCGGTGCTTATCTCTGAAATCCTCTACGATGCCAGCGGTACCGATGCCGGCAATGTCTTTGTCGAATTGTATGGCGCGCCCGGCACCGATCTGTCCGGGTGGTCGTTGCAAGGCGTCAACGGCGGCGACGGTGCCACCTATAAAACTGTCGTCTTGAGCGGTCTTATTCCCACGGATGGCGTGTTCGTTATCGGCGATCTGCTCACGGGCGGTGGCACCAATGTCGTCAACACCGATCTTATCGTTAGTGTCGATTTCCAGAATGGCCCGGATTCGGTGCGGCTGTTCAATGGCGTGACGCTGATCGATGCCATCGGTTATGGAGACTTCACCGGCCAGATATTTGCCGGTGAGGGTTTGGCGGCACCCGATCCGGCAGCGGGCAGTAGCCTTGCACGCATCAGTCCGCTGATCGACACCGGCGATAACCTCAGCGACTTCGCCACCTTGACCACGCCGACGCCGGGCACGGTGCCGATAACCGCGGTGCCGTTGCCCGCCTCGCTGTATCTCCTCGGCTCGGGCTTGGCGCTGCTGGGCACGCAGCGGCAGCTGCGCGGTCGTCGCTAGCCATTAACACGACAAGCGCATAGATCACCCCTCCCTCTGAGGGAGGTTGGGGTGATTGAGTGTGCTTAGGTTTGACAGTCCCGGTTTGACGGGCCGGCCCAAGGACGGGATTATGGACAGATGGATTTGTCCCCGGCCCTCTTTTTCTGATGTCTACGCGCAAGGCACCGCCGGCGCCTCGACAGGCGCGTAGCCAAGTGCGCGAGCAGGCGCACAACCACGTGCGTAATCAGGTGCGCATCGGCGGCGGTCAATGGCGTGGGCGTAAGTTGGATTTCCCCGCGGTCGCCGGCTTGCGGCCGACGCCCGATCGTGTACGTGAGACCCTGTTTAACTGGCTGGCGCCGGTGACCCCGGGGTGTCGGTGTCTGGATTTATACGCCGGCAGTGGTGCGTTGGGTTTCGAGGCCGCCTCGCGCGGTGCGGCCGAGGTCGTGCTCGTCGAACGCGATGCGCAGGTGGCCAAGTCGCTGCGTGAGCATCAGCAGCGACTTGAGGCGACGCAGATGCAGATTGTGCAGGCCGATGCCCTGCAATTTCTCAGGGGTACGCCGAGGCCCTTCGATGTCGTGTTGATCGATCCGCCCTTCGGCCAGGGTCTGCTTGAAGCGGCGCTCGCGGCGCTTGCCCAGGGTTGGCTGGCACCGTCGGCGTGGATTTATCTGGAGGCCGAACGCGTGCTGACGAGCGAAGCCTTATCCGCCATGTTGCCCGAAGGCTTTGAGCTGTATCGCAGCAAAGTGGCCGGGCAGGTCGGCTATCACTTGGCGCGGCGAGTGTAGCCGTGGGCTGATGATGAGGCCTTGCGCCGAGAGGCTGCCGGGGCGCTGCTCGCAAGCAGCCGGTTTATATGCGGCGTGTTCGCTGCCCGGGTTACGCCTAACAGCCAGAGATCGTGTGGGCTATGCCAGGTGCGGTACCATGGCGGCTACTCAGTTCGCCAATGTGAGAATCGCCCGCGATGAAAACCGCTGTCTACCCCGGCACCTTCAATCCGATCACCAACGGTCATACCGACTTGGTGCAGCGTGCCGCGCGCCTGTTTGATCGGGTGATCGTCGCGATAGCCGCCAATCCCGGCAAGGCACCGGCCTTTCCGCTGGAACAGCGGGTGGAACTGGTGCGTGAAGTCTTGGCGGGCTTGCCGAATGTCGAGGTCTGCAGCTTCGATAATCTGCTGGTGGATTTCCTGCACCAGCGCGGCGCCGCGGTGATCCTGCGCGGCCTGCGCGCCGTGTCGGATTTCGAGTACGAGTTCCAGCTCGCCAGCATGAACCGCCAGTTGGCGCCGGACATCGAGACGGTGTTCCTGACGCCGGCTGAGCAGTATGCGTTTGTCTCCTCCAGTCTGGTGCGCGAGATCGCCGCCCTGGGCGGGGATGTCTCACCGTTTGTCCATGCCCGAGTTGTGGCTGCATTGAAGGCGCGGGTTCGGTAATATTACCCGTAGCTAATATTTAAGCCGCTGCCCGCGGGGAGACGAGCATGTCCCTGATGATTACCGACGAATGTATCAACTGCGATGTCTGCGAACCGGAGTGCCCCAACGGCGCGATCTCGCAGGGCGAGGAGATCTACGTCATCAATCCCGATCTGTGTACCGAGTGTGTCGGTCACTTCGAGACCTCGCAGTGCGTTGAGGTCTGTCCGGTCGATTGCATCCCGCTGGACCCGAATCATCCGGAGACCCGCGAGCAGTTGCAGGCCAAGTACGAACATCTGATCGCCGAGAAGGCCTGATGCTGCGCTGGCGCAAGCAGACACTCGAAGGGCTCCGTCATGGGGCCCTTCTGCTTTGGGCCTAGCCTGCTTGTGCATTCGCTGTGTGTCGCCGTGGCGTATGCCGAGGCACCACTGTCCGCAACGCCCCCGGCCGCAGCGATCGCCAGCGCACATCCGTTGGCGACCGCGGCCGGCTTCGAAATTTTGGATGCCGGTGGCAATGCCTTCGATGCGGCCGTGGCGGTGAGTGCCGCGCTCGCCGTGGTCGAGCCGTACAGTTCAGGTCTCGGCGGCGGTGGCTTCTGGTTGCTGCATCGCGCCGCCGACGGTTTCGAGACCATGCTCGACGGTCGCGAGCGCGCGCCGCAGGCGGCGACGCGCGGCATGTATCTCGATGCGCAGGGCGAGGTGATCGCGGATCTGTCCATGGACGGTGCGCTGGCCGCCGGCATCCCCGGCGAACCGGCCGCGCTTGCGCACTTGGCGGAACGCTACGGCCGTTTGCCGTTGCGTGTGAGTCTGGCGCCGGCCATTCGTTATGCGCGCGAGGGTTTCGCGGTCGATGCCTTGTATCGGGAACTGGCCGAATTCCGCCTGGAAGCATTGAATAATTCGCCCGAGTCCGCGCAATTATTTTTGCACCACGGTGCAGTGCCGCCGCTGGGTCATGTCATTAAACAAGCCGAATTGGCGCAGACCTTGGAAGCGCTGGCGCGCGACGGCCATGCCGGTTTTTATGCGGGTGCCGTTGCCAAGCGATTAGTCGACGGCGTGCGCGCGGCCGGTGGTATCTGGACGTTGGACGATCTCAAGGCGTATCGCGTCGTCGAGCGCGCGCCGCTGCGTGGCGAATATCGCGGCATCAAAATCACCACCGCAGCGCCGCCATCATCGGGCGGTGTCGTGCTGCTCACGGCGCTGAATATTCTCGCCGGTTACGATCTGGATGCGCTGGACGAAACGACGCGTATTCACGTCATTGTCGAGGCGCTGCGCCGTGCCTATCGCGACCGCGCCGAGTATCTCGGCGATCCAGATTTTGTCGACATGCCGATCACGCGGTTAATCAGCCCGTACTATGCCGACGGTCTGCGTGCCTCTATCCGTTTGGATCGCGCCACACCCAGCGCTGACTTGCCCGGCACGCAGCCGAGTGTTGATGGTCCGCACACCACGCATTTTTCGATCATCGATGCGCAGGGCAATCGCGTTGCCGCCACGCTGAGCATCAATTATCCGTTCGGCGCGGCGCTGGTGGTGCCCGGTACCGGCGTATTGCTCAACGATGAGATGGACGATTTCTCCGCCAAGCCCGGTGTGCCGAATGCCTACGGACTGGTCGGTGCCGAGGCCAACGCCATCGCGCCGGGCAAGCGCATGCTGTCGTCGATGACGCCGACGTTTCTGGAAAGCGAAGACCGCGTCGCGATCCTCGGTACGCCGGGTGGCTCGCGCATTATCAGCATGGTGTTGCTGGGCGCATTGGAATTCGCGGCCGGCAAGCCGCCGCAAGATTGGGTGACGCGGCCACGTTTCCATCACCAATATCTGCCCGACAAAATCCAATTCGAAGCGGACGCCATCGACGCGATCACGCAGGAGGAGCTGCGCGCGCTCGGGCATACGCTGAGTGAATTGGAAGACAGTTACGGCAATATGCAGGCGGTGCAGTGGAACAAGCGCAGCGGTAAACTGGACGCAGCCAGCGATCCGCGTGGTGTCGGTGATGCTGAGGTGCGGGAGCTGGTGTTATCGAACCGCCCAAACGCCAAGACCGCCAAGGCCGCCAAGAAACCTTGATGGAACCGCCAAGACGCCAAGATCGCCAAGAAATCCCATAATAAATGTCAAAACATAATGTCTTTTCGCTTTGGTAATTAATTCATGTTTTCTTGGCGCTCTTGGCGCCTTGGTGGTTCAAAAAACTCAAATAGGAATTTGTTTCGATGCAAAGTCTCTGGAACGACGCTGAAGCACTGCAGTATCCCGGCGAACTCGGGCAACGCGTTTACAGTTCGCGCTTGCTGGGCCGTGATAAATCGTTGGTGTTGCACGGCGGCGGTAATACTTCAGTCAAGATTCGCGAAACCAATATTCTGGGTGACGCTGAAGATATTCTGTATGTGAAGGGCAGTGGTTGGGATCTGGAATTCATCGAGGCCGGCGGTTTCGCGCCGGTGCGCATGGCGCATCTGCTGCGGCTGGCGCAACTGCCCAGCTTGAGCGATCCGCAGATGGTCAACGAACTGCGCACGCAGTTGACCAACGCGAGCGCGCCGACACCGTCGGTCGAGGCGATCCTGCATGCGATCCTGCCGTATAAATATGTCGATCACACGCATGCCGATGCGGTGGTGACGTTGTGCAATACGCCGAGCGGCGCGCAGCGTATTCGCGATGTCTACGGCGATCGCGTCGTGGTCATTCCCTATGTCATGCCCGGCTTCGATCTGGCGCGGCTGTGCGCGGACATTTTCCCGCGTGAATGCAGTGATAACACGCAGGGCATGGTGCTGATGAACCACGGCATCTTTTCCTTCGGCGCCACTGCGCAGGAATCCTACGCGCGCATGATCGAGTTGGTTGATCTGGCCGAGGTTGAGCTCAAGGCGCGCAAGGCTTGGGCAGTGAACTGGCCGCCGGTTGAGACCGCAACGCCCCCCGTGCGCGTCGAGTTGGCCGCGTTGCGTTGCGAGATCGCGCGGACCCTCGGTGCGCCGATTATTCTGCACACTGTGCACGATGCGCAGGCGCTCGGTTTCGCGCGTCGTGATGATGTTGGCGTGATCGCGCAACAGGGTCCGGCGACGCCGGATCATGTTATCCGTACCAAATGCATGCCGCTGCTTGGGCGCGATATGGCTGCCTACGTCGAGGCTTATAAAACCTATTTCAGCGCGCAGGCCGGCGCGGATGCCAAGACCATGCTCGATCCGGCGCCGCGCGTGATTCTTGATCCAGAGTTCGGCTTGTGCACCGTCGGGCGCAGCGCGCAGGATGCATTCATCGTGCGCGATATCTATCAACACACCATCGACACGGTAGTGCGCGCCACGCAGTTGGAGCGTTATCAGGCGCTGCCGGCGCAGGATTACTTCGATGTCGAATACTGGGATCTGGAACAGGCCAAATTGCGCAAGGCCGGCACGCCGCCGTTGTTCGCCGGTGAGGTGGTGTTGATCACCGGCGCGGCTTCGGGCATCGGCAAGGCCTGCGTCGAATCTTTTCTGGCGCGCGGTGCGGCGGTGGTGGGTTTGGATGTCACGGCGAGCATTGCCGATGTTTCCAGCAAGTCAGCCTATCTCGGCCTGGTCTGTGACGTGACGGACAGCGCTGCGCTCGAACAGGCGCTGGAACGTGCCGTGCAGCAGTTCGGCGGTTTGGATATGCTGGTGTTAAATGCCGGTGTGTTTCCCGGTGGCTGCGCGATTGCGGAACTTGCCGATGCGGAATGGACGCGCGTACTGCAGGTGAATCTGAATGCTAATCTGACCTTGCTGCGGCTGGCACATCCGCTGCTCAAACTTGCACCACGTACAGGTCGCGTGGCGGTGATCGGCTCGAAGAATGTGACGGCGCCCGGCCCCGGTGCGGCGGCCTATTCCGCCTCCAAGGCGGCGTTGACGCAACTGCTGCGCGTCGCCGCGCTGGAATGGGCGGGCGATGGTATCCGCCTCAACGCGCTGCATCCGGATGCGGTGTTCGATACCGGTATCTGGACGGATGAGGTGTTGGCGGCGCGTGCCGCGCATTATGGAATGAGTGTCGAGCAATACAAACGCCGCAATCTGCTCAAGACGGAAATCACCAGTCATGATGTTGCCGAACTGGCGGCCGAACTCTGCGGTCCGCTGTTTGCCAAGACGACCGGCGCGCAGATTCCCATCGACGGTGGCGACCCACGGGTGATTTAGAATCTTTATGTCTGTAGAGGTGTGACAACCGTTGTCGCGGGGTGTTTCTCCTGGGATATTTTCCGGGGTAGTGCTGCGACATGTCGGATTCTGGTCGACACCTCTGGTTGATGTGCCGAGCTAATCCTCTGGTCAGACAAGTAGGAGCCCGAAATGAGTTGCACGATATTGCTACCGGTCGATGGCTCTGACTGCTCAGAGCGTGCGGCGCGCCATGTGGCGCATATCGCGAGCATGGTGCACGGGCTGCGTGTTCACATCGTCAACGTGCAACCCTTGGGCGACGATTGGATGGTGCGTCGGATGATCAAGGCGGAGGAGCTCGCAACGCTGGAGCGGGAATGGGGCGATGCGGCCATTGCGCCGACGCGTGCAATCCTCACGGCGGCGGGTGTTGCCTGTACCGAGCGCATGGTGCAGGGTGACGTGGCGCAGACCATTGCGCGGCTGGCCGAGGAGCTGGCGTGTGACCAGATCATCATGGGTACGCAGGGGCGCACGTCGCTCGGCAATGTGTTGCTCGGCTCCGTGGTCAGCAAGGTTCTGCATCTCTCCAACGTCCCCGTCACCTTGGTTAAATAGCGCATGCAGATCACAACAGTGCACACACGCGGGATCTTGATTGTCCTCGGCCTGTTGATTCGCGTCACCTGCGTATGCCGCCACTGGGCCGGTGGTGCTGGGGATTCCGGTGGATTTCATTCTCTTCGCGCTGACCCTGTTGGGTGTGGCGCTGTTTCATCAACGCACGCTGCAAGTGGCACTTACCGGTCTGATCGTGATTTCGTTGTACAAGATCGCTGTCACCGGCTTCAACGAAGGTGCCGGTGTGGTTGGTTGGCTCGCGCATATGCAGCATGAATGGGTCGTGCTGACCAACCTGTTAGGCTTGCTGCTGGGCTTTGCGCTGCTGGCGCGGCATTTTGAGGACAGCGGCATACCGCGGATCTTGCCGCGTTTCCTGCCGGATGATTGGAAGGGCGCGTTTGTTCTGCTGGTGATGGTATTCGTGCTGTCGTCGTTTCTGGACAACATCGCCGCGGCCTTGATCGGCGGCACGGTGGCGGCCAGCGTGTTCAAACGGCGCGTGCATATCGGCTATCTTGCCGCCATTGTCGCCGCCTCGAATGCCGGTGGCTCGGGCAGTGTGGTGGGCGATACCACGACCACGATGATGTGGATCGATGGCGTCGCACCGCTGGATGTCGTGCATGCCTACGCGGCGGCGCTGCCGGCCCTGTTGGTCTTCGGTGTTTTCGCTGCGCGTCAGCAGCAGGCCTATCAACCGATCCAGAAGGATGCCGGCGCGGATGCGCGGGTCGATTGGGTGCGTGTCGGCATTGTCGCCTGGATTCTAATGGCGGCTATCGTCGACCAATGTGATCGTCAATACTCAATACCCGCAGTTCTCGGATACCTTTCCGTTTATCGGCGCGGCGGTCTGGGTGGCCATCGTACTGGCCGTACCGGTGAGAAAGCCCGAGTGGAGTCTGTTGCCCGATGCATTCAAGGGCAGCATCTTCCTGCTCTCGCTGGTGGTGTGCGCGTCGATGATGCCGGTGGAGGAACTCCCCGCCGCGTCCTGGCAAACCGCCTTCGGTTTGGGTTTCGTCTCGGCGGTGTTTGACAATATTCCGTTGACCGCGCTGGCGCTGACCCAGGGTGGCTACGACTGGGGCGTGTTGGCGTACGCCGTAGGTTTCGGTGGTTCGATGATCTGGTTCGGTTCCTCGGCGGGCGTGGCCCTGTCCAACCTGTTCCCGGAGGCGAAGTCGGTCGGTGCCTGGATCAAGGGTGGCTGGCATGTCAGCGTCGCTTATATCGTCGGTTTTTTAGTGATGCTGGCTGTGGTGGGTTGGCATCCGCATGCCTCGCACAAGGCCCTGCTTGCATCGCCGACGTACACGTATGCGCAGACCCATCACGAATAGTGCGGTGACATGACGATGGTCGCGGCCGGTGTGCTTGCCGATGTTCTGGTTGTATTGCACTTCGCCTTCATAGTATTCGTGGTCTTCGGCGGGGTGCTGGTGTGGCGTTGGCGCTGGGTCGCCTGGCTGCATGTGCCGGCGGCGCTGTGGGGCGCGGCGATCGAATTCGTCAGTGGCGTCTGCCCGCTGACGCCGCTGGAAAACCAGTGGCGGGTGCAGGCGGGGGAGTCGGGTTATCCGCACAGTTTTATCGAGCAGTACCTCACGCCGCTGATTTATCCCGTCGGTCTGACGCCGTCTGTGCAGATCTACCTTGGCGCAGCAGTGTTATTGATAAATATGGCAATTTACGGGTTCCTGCTGTATCGAACGCGGTGAGCTGGGCGGGGGGCGATTTCGGGTCGTTGCGTCTGAATAGATAAATTGTTGTGGCATTCGAGGGCTTTACTGTATAGTGCCAACCGTTGCAGTACAGCTCTTGTAGTTTGTTCGGAAGCCCCTCCAGTTGTATTGGTCGCACCTCCCGTAATGTCTCTTCCAGGAATGAACTGCACATTCAACGCAATTCAATTTTTATAGAGGTATTTCCGTGATTACAGGTACAGTGAAGTGGTTCAACGACGCTAAGGGCTTTGGCTTTATCACCCCGCAGGACGGCAGCAAGGATGTTTTCGTGCATCACTCCGCCATCCAGGGTAACGGCTTCAAGTCCCTGGCCGAAGGCCAGCGGGTGCAGTTCGAAGTAGAGCAGGGCCAGAAAGGTCCGTCGGCTGTGAAGGTTCAGGCTATCTAAGTCTGAGTTCTGCACAACTAGATGTAAAAAAGACCCCGCCTCGGCGGGGTCTTTTTTTTGTTCTTATGCCGCGCTTGCCCGCGGCAATATCACCGCGCGCGCGTCGGCGAATTGCACGTCGGCCTCGGTAATGACGCTTTCCATGACCTGAATCTGCAGACCGGTAAGATCCCAGGCGCTGGCATCCATAGGCGGGACGCGGCCGTGCTCGGTGGCGGGATCATGTGCGGCACAGGCAATGACATCGGCGAGATGAATCAGTGCAGTCTCCAACCGGTGCTCTTGCGCCAACTGCGGTGTGTGATGGAAGCGGATCGCCCCGACCAGGGTTTCGGGCAGGTGCCAGGACAGCATCAGTTCACCGCCGATTTCGCCGTGATCGAAACCGAGCAGTTCGCGTTCGATTTCATGCAGCGGGGTGATCTCGGTGCGGGCGCGGCGCAATGCGGTAGCGGCGATGTCAGGGGCTTGTTTATATAAGGCCAGCGCACCGATATCGTGTAACAGACCGGCGATGAAATAGCGCTCGGTATTCGGGGCGCGCATGCGTCCGGCAAGAATGCGTGCGACGACACCGGTATAGAGACTGTGTTCCCAGAAGCTATCCATATCGACCAGATCAGTGGGGATGCCGCGAAAGGCCTTGATGACGCTGGTGGCGAGGATGAGGTCGAGCAATTCGAGCGTGCCGATCACGGTAATGGCGCGCGATACGGTGTCGATGCGCGAGGGGAAGCCGTAGAACGGACTGTTGACGATCTTGAGCAGGCGCGCGGTGAGTGCCGGGTCCTCGGCGAGCACCTGGCCAATGGCGGCGGCCGAGGTCTCGGGGTCGTTGATGAGGTCGATGGTGCGCATGACGACTTCGGGGAGCGAAGCCAGTTCCAGCGTGCCTTGTACCAGCTCTTGTACGCTAGTCACCATCCGATTCCCCTTGTTGTCCGATGAGGCGCTTGTGACACAGGCGCCGGAGTTCCTGAATCAGCGGATGGCCTGCATCGCTGATGCGGAAGCGTTCTTCTAGGTGTGTCTCGATGGCGGCGCCATCGAGGTTGGCAGTTGGGGTTGAATCCGAATCCGAATCAGGACCGATCAGCACGTTCTGAATTTGATTGGCACGCAGCACCTGCAGGTGCTTGTCGTTGAGGGTCGCGCCGGCGCGTAGCAGCAGCTGCCCCTGGCTGCCGAGGACATCCTGGCCGAGCACCATGCCCGCGCGTGCCTCATCCAGATCGAGATTCAGCATCAGCTTGATTATCTCCCTCAGCTTGTATGAAATAGCGCCTTGTTCGACTCGATTCTACACAACTGACCGAAATATAAAAATTTTTGTTCATGGATTTTAACTTTATGAATCCTTGTGCATTTTCTATGGTATAGGCCAGTATCGTGTTAACCGGCCCGTACTTGATAGATATCAAAGCGCGCGCGTTTACAGCAGTGCCCCGGCTTTGTCAGAATAGCCGCGGCTTTTGAATCCGGTGCCCAGCGACTCCGGACACCTGTTAACCCTTGGTAATGGAGTAAGCGTAATGAAAAAATTGGTTTCTGCGGTTTTGGTAAGTGTTGCAGTGCTCGCGAGTGGTACTGCGGTGGCGGGTGATGCCGCGGCCGGTAAGGCCAAGTCGGCGACGTGCGCGGGCTGTCACGGTGCGGAAGGTATGAGCAGCAATCCGTTGTGGCCGAATCTGGCCGGTCAGAAAGAGGCCTATCTGGCCAAGCAGATCAAAGCATTCCGCGACGGTACTCGCACCGATCCGATGATGTCGCCGATGGCCAAGCCGTTGACCGACGATGACATCGCCAATCTGGCCGCTTATTTCACCAGTCTGGGTGCTAAGTAATCGCCAGTAACGATAGCCAGTCACGACGCGTGAAGTTGTGAGTGTCTGGAAGCCTGGGTTCTGCCCGGGCTTTTTTTATGCGTGCGCTATCCGTCGTATGGCCCGTATGCGGTCGTCGTCCACGCGGCGATGTTGCGCGGGGGCTATTGCACCTGAATCGGCATGCCCAACAACGGCCAGACGGTGACAATGGCGAGACCCAGTACCAGTAACAGCAGGATGCTCATCGGCACACCATGCCTGAAGAATTCACCGGTAGAGAATTGCTTCGAGTCGTAAGCGATGGCGTTCGGCGCCGCTCCTCAACCCGGAACGGGTGAAGGCCAGACCGATCACGGATCGAGCCGAAGATGAACATCACCGACGGGTCCATGAAATCGCGAAACGCCTCCTTGGCCGGGCGGATCAGGAACAGTGCCTGGAACACGCCGATGGCGATAGCGGTTACCCCGATGGGTAGCACTTCGAATACCCACCAGATGCCGGCCATGAGGAATAGGGCGATGGCCGCTTTGCCCTCGGTGGACAGGACGAAGGCCTTGCCCACGGGGTCGATGGCGTTTGGCCAGGGCGGCGAGAAATAGATCGCCAGAAACAGAGCCAGACCAACGAGGAGGATGAGGAACGCCTTCGGGTCGAAGGAGGATTTGTGTGCTTCGACAGCGACGTTGGGTACGCGAGGCGTCGGGTTAGTCATGCAGCACTGCCTGGCTGGCTTGTTTGAACACATCGATGATACGCACCACCCCGACGACCCGGTGGTCATCCACCACCGGCAATATGTTGCTGTCGTGAACCACCATCAGGTAGGCCGCCAGCGTGATGGGGTCGTTGAGCTTCACGGTATCCGGCACGGCGCCCATGAAATCCTTGATCGGATGTAGGGCGGCCTCCTTGCACTGGGTGGCGCAGGTCTCCTGCCAGATCAGGGTCAGGGCAGGAACGTCAGGCTGGACGCCTTCGAAGTGATGATGTTCCCCGGTGCGCAGATAGTCGGGGAAAACCCCGCGCAGGATATCGCGAACACCCAACACGCCGACCAGCTGGTCCACGTCATCCAGTACCAGCAGGTGGCGGTAGCGTTTGCCGCGGGCAAAAGCGTCCTGGAGAACGGCGAAGGCATCGCGGAGGGTGGCTGAATCGCGAATGCTGGGGTAATCAGTCAGCGGAACCAGAATGTCCCGAACAAGGTTGTCGAGCATGATCAGTCTCTCCTACCTACGGATCATTGTTCCCAGTCGAGGACGCGCTCCGTGTGTGGCCAACACCGTGATCGTTCAACCTCGGCGTGTTGGCCACATCGGGCACAGCATGTCATCGGCCGCGTCCTCACCCAGGCGTTCGAAAATAGAGGCCAGCGCCTTATTCTCGGTGGCAAAGATGTTTTTCTGGCCAATCAGATCGAACAATCCGGTGGCGCGCATGACATCGAGAATCTGCTTCTTCAGGCCGGAGAACACCACTTCCACGCCGACTTCGCGCAGACGCTCGACCAAGTGATGAACGACTTCCTCGCCAGAGGCATCGAGCTGGTTGATGGCGTCGCCCACCACCAGCAGATACTTCGCCTGCTTGTGTTGTCGGCCACCGCTTCGAGTACGGCATCCTCGAAATGGGCGATGTTGGCGAAGTACAGCGAACCGTCGAAGCGCATGGCCACCACGTGCTGGCTGGTGGCCAGGCCGGGGTTCACCTTGACATCGCGCAGGGTGCCGTCCTTGTAGCGGCCGAGGATGGCGACACGCGGGCTTCATGGTGCGGTAGAGGAACAGAATGATGGCCAGTGCCGGCGCCGATCATGATGCCCTTGTCCAGATGCGGCGCGGCCAGCAGGGTGACGACGAAGGTGGCGCAGGGCGACGATGCCGTCGAGCTTGCTGGCCTGCCAGGTGTGCTTCAGCGCCTGCGGGCGTGATCAGGCTGGTCACCGCCAGCAGGATGATCACCGCCAGGGTGGCCTTGGGCAGGTGGTAGAGGTAGTCCGTCAGGAACAGCAGCGTGACCGCCACGAACAGGCCGTTGAACACCATGGCGAAGCCGGTCTTGGCGCCGGCCTGCAGGTTGATGGCCGAGCCGGTGAAGGAACCGCAGGCCGGATAGGCCTGGAAGAAGGCGCCGCCGATATTGGCCAGACCCTGGCCGATCAGTTCCTGGTTCGGATCGAGGCGCTGCTTGGTCTTGCGCGGCCAGCGCCTTGGCCATGGAGATGGATTCCATGAAGGCCACCAGGGCGATGATGAAGGCCGCCGACAGCAGCGACATGATGGCATCGAGCGACAGCGGCGGTATCCGGAAGGAGGGCAGGCCGGACGGGATCTTGCCGACCACGTCGCCGCCGCCCACCAGCTTGATCTCGCCCTTCTCGATCTTCTTGATATGCCACTGGCGACCGTCGGTTTCCGCGCCGGCCGGTACCTGGCCTACCAGGTAGAGGGTGGCAGCGGTGTTTTCCTCCGCCTTGGCGCGTTCGAATTGGATCTTGCGGATGACGTGCATGCGCGCCTTGTTCTCCGTGTCCAAGGTGGCGATATCCAACTTCATCAATTCGATCTTGTAGTTCAGGTCGGCCACGGCATGCGCGTCGTGCGCCTTCTGCGCCTGGCGCAGTTGGCTGGACAGGGCGGTGACCTCGGCGCTCATGCGCCAGGAATTTGCTCGTCGGTCTGCGGCATACGCAGCGACCAGTTCCTGCGTGGCGGGGTCGGCGATGTGCGTCGGGTGTGCCCTTGGTCTTGTGTTCGAAATCGAATGCCGCGCTGACGAGGATGGTGACCACCACGGCGATCAGCACGCTGAGCTTGGACAAGGACGGGATCTTCTTCAGCCCCAGCATCAGTGCCAGCGCGAAGACCGACATGGCCAGCGTCGGCAGATGGGTCTGCGGCAGATAGCCGAACATCTCCCAGATGTCGTACAGGAAGGAATCGCTGCGTCCCTTGGGGATGCCGAGCAGCATATCGAGCTGCGACAGGGCGATGATGATGGCCGCCGCGTTCATGAAGCCGAGGATCACCGGATGGGAGACGAAGTTGACGATGGTGCCCAGCTTGACCACGCCCAGGGTGAACTGGATCAGGCCCACCATCAGGGCCAGCAGCAGTGCCAGGCCGATGAATTCCTCGGAGAAGGGCACCGCCAGCGGCGTGATGGCGGCCGCCGTCATCAGGGAGACGATGGCCACCGGGCCGGTGGACAGCTGCCGCGAGGATCCCCACAAGGCGCCCAGGATGCGCCGGAATAAACGCCACGTACAGGCCGAAATACACCGGTAAACCCGACAACTGCGCGTAGGCCATCGCCTTCGGCACCAGCACCAGGGCGCCGGTGATGCCGGCGATCAGGTCGCCGCGCAGGATGAGGGAATTGACGGGAAACCAGGCGAGGAAGGGGAAGACGCGCAACAGCAACTTATTGTCGAACATTAGAAAATTCCTGAACGATGTATTTCGCAACACGCATGTTTAAGGGTGCAGCATTGTAGCAAAGATGCGCGTATCGAGTGGAGGGTTACGGTGAAATTGAGGGTTTCGGCCGCGCGATGGGGCAAAAACATGAGCGCGGTGATCAGGTATTGGCCGGCGAATACGACATACCCCTGCGCCAGCCAGGCGCCGGAGCACAGAGATTTTTCTGTTATTGCGGCGCGTAACTCATGGAGCCCTTGCGGCCATCGGGATTAGAGCAACGGTGCTTTTAACGGCCCCGCAGCCCATGCAGCAGGTACAGCGTGAGTGTGAACAACACCAAGGCGCCGGCCTGATGCAGGGATGCCAGTGCGATGGGAACGTGCAGGAGCAATGTGGAGATGCCCAGCGTGATCTGCACGCCGACCATGCCGAGCAGCAGATGTGCACGTCGGCGCAGCACCGCGGGGAGGCGCTGCGCGCTCCACCACAACATGCCGCCGCCCAGCAGCACCAGTGTCGCCAACAGACGGTGATCGAATTGCACGGTGGCGATGTTCTCGAAGAAATTGCGCCAACGGGGTTCGAGCAGAAAGATCACCTTGGGCACGAGATGTCCGTCCATCAGCGGAAAGGTGCTGTAGGCGTAGCCGGCCTTGAGGCCCGCCACCAAGCCGCCGGAACTCACCGTGACAATAACCAGTACCAGGAACAGCCATGCGCCGGTGCGCAGATGTGGTCGGACGGTTGCGTTCGCAGTGCGCGACGGCTGCAAGAGATCCAGTGCGGTCCAGAAAATAAATCCATAGATCAGAAAGGCCAGCAGCAGATGCGCGGTGAGCCGGTAATGACTGACATGCGGATTGTCGACCAGGCCGCTGGCGACCATATACCAGCCCAGCACACCTTGCAGTCCGCCCAAGACGAACATGCCAATGAGCTTCGGTATCAGCGGTCGACGCACCCAGCCGCGCCAGAGGAAAAACAGGAATGGCAGCAGGAACACGGTACCGATCATGCGGCCCAATAAACGATGCGCGAACTCAAACCAGTAGATGGATTTGAAGTCCTCCACATCCATATGCATGTTGACCTTCAAATATTCCGGTGAGGCGCGGTATTGGTCGAACACGCTCTGCCACTCCGCGTGCGAGAGCGGCGGTATGACACCGAAGATGGGATCCCATTGCACCATCGACAGTCCAGAGCCGGTCAGCCGTGTGACGCCGCCCAACACCACCATGGCGAAAATCATGGCGCAGCAGATGAGCAGCCAGACGGCGAGCGTGCGTTCGTGAGTGGATCTTGGGTCGAAATCCGACATGCGGCGGTTCCCGTGTTGGAGGTGTGCGTATGTCGCGGATTGTACCCGAATCGTTTCTGGATCGTCTCTGGGCAGGACGTGCCTGCGTGCTATGCTCAGGACGGTCGGCAAGAATATTTATGGAGGATGGCATGCGTTCAGCACGTGCAAGGATGAGCCTGCTTGTAACCGTCGCGAGTGGCGTGGTCGCATTGCTGTTGACCGTGACGACGACACGGGCAATGGATGCCGGCCGGCCCGTGACCGGGTATGCCGCGACCGGCGTGGCAGACGCGCCGGATATTGAACGGCAGCGCGAGGTCTACGATGTAAGTCTGCACGACCCGCAAGCCTTGCAGTTGTTGCTGGGGCGTCTGGAGCAATTGGCGCATGAGCCGAATCCACGGACGCAGCCGGCGGATATCGCCTTGGTATTGCATGGCCCTGAGTTGGAATTCTTCAGTATTGAAAATTACGCGCACTACCGTGAGTTGGTCGATCTTGCCGCCAAGTTGGATGCCTTCCAGGTCGTGGAAGTGAAAGCCTGTAATACCAAGCTGCGCTCTTTGGGTTTGCAGCCGCAAGACCTGCCTGCCTTCATCGAGATCGTGCCCTACGGACCGGGTGAAATAGGGCGGCTGGTGGATGATGGGTATTTGAAGATGTGACGTTGCGGGTGAGCCGCCGAGCGCCACGGCGGACGCTCGGCACGTGTATTTTCAATCGAAGTCGCTGAAGAAATCATCCTCTGTCTGGGCGGCCTCGTGTTCCAGATAGGCGCGCTTGGTGGCCTCGGACTCGAAGTAGATCTTGAGCGCGTATTCGCCCTGTCCCTCGATCAGAAAGGGATGAGCTTCGGGGTTGAAGACCTCTTTGCCCGTGACGGGATCCGTGGTCGTAACGATCATGACTGCCTTTCTCCTACGCCATCTTGGCGCACTGCACGGAATATTCCGCGCGCACAGTATAGGCCAGGAAACCCCACTGTAGGCAATGGGTATTGCGCAATGATTTACAGGAACAGCGTCAACACGCCCGTGTAGCCATACAGCCGGTTGTTGGAGATCTCGCCATTGGCGAAGAAACCGACCAGCGGAAAATCGCCGAGCGTGTTGCGGATCGCGCGCACCTCTTCTGAATCGTTACCGAACAGATTCTGGCCGCGTCCCAGGCAGGAATAGTAGAGACCGCCACGCGGTGGATGCGGACAGCACGCTTTGAGTTCATCGAGCATGCGTTGCAGGTCTTCCCAGGCGCTGCGGCCATCGCGGCGACAGAACTGCAACGGCTGGCCGGGTTCGATGATATCGCCGATGGCCAACAGCTTGTTTTGGGTGTCCACGCCGATCAGATTACGTACGAGATAATCGCCGGTGTCGGCGTGCGCTCCCGTCAACGGGAGACCCGCGAAGATATAACCGGCCACGCGCTTGAGGTCGCGGGCCAGAATCTCGCCGATGTCTTCATAGAAAACATCCAGTGCGGGACGGTCATCGATGCGGGCAATGATGTTGCGTTCGCACTCGGTAATCACATGCGTGCCGGCAATGGGGCTGCAACCCTGAGTCAGTCTCGTGACGACCTTGACCGCGTCGCCGAAGATCACGCCGGAAACGCCGCCATGCACGATGCCATTGGCGATCTGCTGTTCTTCGCCACGCGAGGAACTGAGTCCGCCGACCAGATAGCCGCCCGGCAAACGTTCGGCGAGGCGCTCGATCAGTTCGGGGGTGTTGCCGTTGCGCGGGTCTGCATGCACTACGCCGAAGTGGCTGTGGTGTTTCTGTAGCCAGGGCTGAATGTCGAGCAATTCATCCAGGTGTTCATCGCGCAATGCCGCCAGGATGCGGTAGCTCTGTTCCGGAAAACTGCCCAGCAGCACGGCGACGGCTGGCGTCTCGTAATATTCCTTGCCGCTGGCGCAGATACCCATGCCCACACTGCCGACCCAATCCCTGATGCCGGTTTCGCTGCGGAAGTGATCGAGGATTTGACTCAGATGGGCAGTGAGGCTGTCGGTGATGTACAAAAAACCCAGGTTGGTTTCGGGAGGGATATAGCCGATCTGTTGCAGGCAACTCTCGGCGGCTTTTTCCCAATCCGCCGCCTCGGCATGACCCAGCAGGAATGGATCGGTGCGTGTTGGCGGTGGAATCGGTGGGTTCATTGCGTTGCGGAAATTTCCGATTGGACGTGCCTGAGTATAAACGTTTTCGTTTGTCGCGCGATTCTGCGCCTCACAAACAAAAACCCCCGGGTAGGCCCGGGGGTCGATGGGGAGGAACGGATGCGAAATCCATTCCGGTAAGGCTCGATCAGCCGCGCTTGGCCATCATGTCCTCGATGATTGGCGTGAGGATGATTTCCATGGCGAAGCCCATCTTGCCGCCCGGCACCACCAGGGTGTTGCGGCGCGACATGAAGGAATCTTCGAGCATCGACAGGAGATACGGGAAGTCGACATCGTGCTTCTTCGGATCGCGGAAGCGGATCACCACGAAGCTCTCATCCGGTGTCGGGATGTCGCGGGCGATGAACGGGTTGGACGTGTCGACGGTCGGCACGCGCTGGAAATTGATGTCGGTGCGCGAGAACTGCGGCGTGATGTAATGCACATAGTCGTGCATGCGGCGCAGGATGGTGTCGACGATGGCCTCGGCGGAATAGCCGCGCTGGGCAGCGTCGCGGTGGATCTTCTGAATCCATTCGAGATTGACCAGCGGTACCACGCCGATCAGCAGGTCGACGAATTGCGCGACATTCGAGTTCTCGGTGACGACGCCGCCGTGCAGACCTTCATAGAACAGCAGATCAGTGCCGGCCGGGATATTTTCCCAGGCGGTAAATTCGCCGGGCTGCTGGTTGTACGGCGCAGCCTCTTCGTCGCTGTGCAGGTAATAACGACGTTTGCAGGCGCCGGTATCGCCGTAGGTCTTGAAGGTGTTTTCCAGTTCGTCGAACAGGTTGGCCTCAGCGCCGAAATGGCTGAAGTGGGTGTTGCCGGTGGTCTCGGCCTTTTTCATGGCCTCTTTCATGGAGGCGCGGTCGTAGCGATGGAAGCTGTCGCCCTCGAGTACCAGCGGGTTGATGCCCTCGCGGCGAAAAATATGTTCGAAGGCAACCTTGACGGTGGTGGTTCCGGCGCCGGACGAACCGGTCACTGCCACGATGGGGTGTTTCTTGGACATGTAACTCTCCTCAGCATTAATACCAAATCTCAACATCGCGATCGCCGGGCGGTCGCGCGAAAAATCGTCGTCAGGCCAGCGCGTATCCGGATGCGAAACGCGGTGTCCGCAGAGGGGCCGTCAGCCATGAAGCGCGCTATTGAACCACTAACGCGCGGCTCGGAACAAGCCGGAGTATGGGGAAATGGCGGGGAGCGGGCCGGGCGGGATAGGGTGGGTAACCCTTTCGGTTATTATTCCGGCCCTTATATGGTGACCCGTTCGGGGTGTCGGGATGCATTTCGGATGGATTGAGATGATAGACGTTGCTGAATGGCTGACCCGTTGGCGCCGCATGATGGTGCCGTTTCTGGGTTGAATGGGCGAATTGTAGAATCCCCAAACCCTGCGTGCCGGCCTGGTGGCGGGCATTTTCGTGGTGCTGGTCCCGGTCCCGCAGTCGATGGTCTATGCCCAGCGGGCGGGTCTGCCGCCTCATATCGGTGAGCAGTATTTTTTCCGGACGCGCAAGGATGCCCTTCATCCTGCCCGTGCACAGCTAGGCGAGCAGACTACCCACGAAGATCGACAATCCATGGTTGCAGGTGCGTAACACGGCACGCAGTTTCATGCGCAGGAGGCGCATACCGCCCCCTTCGTTCCCGATAGTGGCGACCTGCTGTACAGTGCGGCAGTTAATTAACGAACCGATACACCTGTACTGCTGGAGGTTGCATGCACGTCTTAAACAGGGTGCGCTATGGCGTGCCGCTTCTGGTGCTGCTCCCCGGGCTTGCCGTCGCATCGACTGGCGGTGCTGTGGCCTTGAATCTCACCGACACGAAATATGCGATGCTTGCGCTGGCGATATTTGTGTTGGCCTACGCGTTCGTGATCCTTGAAGAATTCCTGCATCTGCGCAAGTCCAAACCGGTGTTGGTCGCGGCCGGCATGGTCTGGATTCTGGTGGCGTTGGCGTATGGCGCGCACGGTGATCACACGACACCGCGCGCGCTGCTCGGTCACAACCTGCTTGAGTTCGTCGAACTGCTGTTGTTCCTGCTGGCGGCGATGACCTACATCAATACGCTGGAGGAGCGCCGGGTGTTCGATGCCCTGCGCGCCTGGTTGGTGTCGCGTGGCCTGTCGTTTCGCGCGCTGTTCTGGGTAACCGGGCTGCTGGCCTTCTGCATCTCGCCGGTGGCGGACAATCTGACCACGGCGCTGGTGATGGGTGCGGTGGTACTGGCCGTGGGGCGTGACAGCCCGAAGTTCGTCGGTGTCGCCTGCATCAATATCGTCGTGGCCGCCAATGCGGGTGGCGCCTTCAGCCCGTTCGGCGATATCACGACCCTGATGGTCTGGCAGAAAGGCATCGTTCCTTTCGGTGGCTTCTTCGCCTTGTTTATCCCCTCGCTGGTCAACTGGTTCGTGCCTGCCGCGCTGATGTCGCTGGCCGTGCCGCGGATGCGGCCGCCCGCACTCAACGAGCAGCCTACTCTGCGCAAGGGCGCGCTGGTGGTGGTTGGCTCTGTTCATCGGCACCATCGCCACGGCAGTCGCGTTCCACAATTTTCTGCATCTTCCGCCGATGCTCGGCATGATGACCGGGCTTGGCGTATTGAAGATCTACGGGTATTTCCTGCGGCGTGATGAAGTCAGCGGCATGGCCGCGCATATCGCCGGTCCGGAAATGTTGGATGTGGGTGAAAACAAGATCGACGGCAAGCTGCTCGATCATTACAAACCACGGCATAAACCCTTCGACATTTTTGTCAGCATGAAGCGCGCCGAGTGGGATACCCTGCTGTTTTTCTACGGCGTGATTTTATGCGTGGGCGGGCTGGGTGCGCTCGGCTATCTGACGGTGGTGTCCGAGCTTATCTACACCGATTTAGGGCCGACGAAGGCCAACGTGCTGGTGGGTTTTCTCTCGGCCGTGGTCGACAACATTCCGGTGATGTTTGCCGTGCTGGCCATGAACCCAGAGATGTCGACAGGCCAGTGGTTGCTGGTGACGCTGACCGCCGGTGTGGGTGGCAGTCTGTTGTCCATCGGGTCGGCCGCCGGTGTGGCGCTGATGGGGCAGGCGCGTGGTTACTACACGTTTTTCAACCACCTCAAATGGTCACCGGCAATCGCGCTGGGTTATGCCGCGAGTATCTGGGTGCATTTGTGGCTCAACGCGAGCCTGATGTGAATCCATATAGCTGCGATCATGGCTGCAATGCTCGCCGCCATGAGCGCAGCTACAGGTCGGTCCTTACCCGTTTATTTGCCGCGTTCCATCGGCGTATCGACAATCGCATCGACCTGATCCTGCGGTCAGCATCTGCGCCACATAGGGGATGCCCATCGCTTCGATGGCAGCGACGAAACTGCGCAGATGATTGCGTGAGCCGCGCAGCAGATTCTTGTAGACCTTGAGGATGTCCGGCTGATCCGTGGCCTCGATGGCATCGGCGAGATCCACCATATCCGTTTCTTCGATGAGCGCACCGACACGCAAGGCGGCAAGTGCGGAGGTGCTGCCGTTCGCGACGAGCTGGTCATACAGCGTTTGCAGTTCCGGATCCTGGAAATTACCCGGCACATCCGGTGTGGCCGGATCGCTCAGCCGGTAACGCTCGAGCAGATCACCCACGGCCTCGAAGTGTACCTGTTCGGACTGGCTGATGTTGTCGAACAGCGTGGCATTCCACAGTGGATACAAATACTGATACACATCGCGCGCGAGTTTTTCCTCCTCGCGCATGAAGGTCAGGCCGGCGGCCTCGGTGGCGTCAAGCGTGGCTTGAGTTGTGCTGCTGGATGGTTTGGCTAACGTGGGCGCACTAACAAGCGTGCCGAGCAGGGCGGCGAACATCCAGGTGCGAAGCGGGGTAGCGGTAGTGTGTTTCATGGCAAATCACCTCATGCCAGTTTTTGGAGAGGCGCAACTTTATCAAGTAAGCGTGCCGACTGTGTGATGCGGATCGCGCTTTAGGCGCGACAGAAAAATGACTGGACGTGTGTGTTGATAAACGTCAATGCAGAATCAATAAAGGAACCTCTGATTTATTTGTCATCCCGACGCAGGCCGGGATCCAGCGCTCTGAATGACATGGATTCCCGCCTTCGCGGGAATGACGGAGTATGAATTATTCAGTGTTTCCTAAACTGAATGGATTGCTGGTGTGGCGCGCGGTGCGCATTGCACGCGACTACAGCTACGCCTCGCGCACATACACCAGATCCCACACGCCATGTCCGAGCCGCAGGCCGCGGCGTTCGAATTTTGTTTCGGGCCGATACTCGGGTTTGGGCGCGTATTCGCCTCGACCAGCGTTGTTGCGGAATCCGGGCGTGACCTCCATGACTTCCAGCATCTGTTCGGCATAAGGTTGCCAGTCGGTGGCCATGTGGAACACGCCGCCCGGTTTGAGTCGGTCATGGATGAGTGCGACGAAGGCCGGTTGCAGAATGCGGCGTTTATGATGGCGTGTCTTCGGCCAAGGATCGGGGAAGTACAGCAGCACCCGGTCAAGACTGGCCGGCGCAAGATGCTGTTGCAGTACTTCCACGGCATCGGCGCAGATGACGCGCACATTGCCGAGCATGTAGCGTTCGATTTCCAACAACAGATGGCCGACGCCCGGGCGATGCACTTCGATGCCGAGGAAGTCCTGTTCAGGCGCGACGCTGGCCATCTTCGCCAGGCTCGCGCCGTTGCCGAAGCCGATTTCCAAGGTGCGTGGCGCGCTACGGCCGAACGCGGCATCCAGATCCAGGGTGCCGTCGAGCGGTATGTCAAAACGCGGCAACAGCTCATCCAGCGCCCGTTGTTGCGAATGCGTGATACGCCCCTCGCGGCGCACGAAGGAGCGCACGTGGCGGAGTTTTTCTACAGTGGATGACATAGTCGCATTCTGTCCCGGGTTACGGTGGTGGTGAGTACGCGCAGAGTTTAATGCGTGTGGTGGGCGACGGCGCAGAGATGCAGATTGAGCAGCGCTTCAATCTCGCCTTGATGAGCGGTAGTTTGTCGTTGCGCGGCAGCGATTGTGAGCGACCGCGGTTGATGAACTACAGACATGTCTATGCCATCGGATCAGAAAAACGTACCGTCGATCGGCGATGACGCGCTGGCGAAACGCTTGCGCGGGATGCGTCCGGCGAGGAACGCCTCGCGGCCGGCCTCGATGGCCTTCTTCATCGCCGAGGCCATCAGCACGGGATCTTTCGCGCCGGCAATCGCGGTGTTCATCAGCACGCCACCACAGCCGAGTTCCATCGCAATGGCCGCGTCCGAGGCCGTGCCGACACCGGCATCGACCAGGATCGGCACGCTTGGCGTTCTCGACGATGGTGAGGATGTTGTAGGGATTGCGTATCCCTAAGCCCGAACCGATCGGCGCGGCCAGCGGCATCACCGCGACGCAGCCCATGTCCTCGAAGCGCTTGGCGATGATCGGATCATCGTTGGTGTAGACCATCACCTTGAAACCATCCTTGATCAGCGTTTCGGCGGCGGCGAGTGTTTGGATGATGTCGGGGAACAGCGTCTTCTCATCGCCGAGCACTTCGAGCTTGACCAGATCGTGGCCGTCGAGCAGTTCGCGCGCCAGCCGGCAGGTGCGCACGGCATCGTCGGCGGTATAGCAGCCGGCGGTGTTGGGCAGATAGGTGTATTTCGACATCGGCAGCGTGTCGAGCAGATTCGGCTGCTTCGGGTCCTGGCCGAGGTTGGTGCGGCGAATGGCGACGGTGATGATCTCCGCGCCGCTGGCCTCGACCGAACGTTTGGTCTCGTCCATGTCCTTGTACTTGCCGGTGCCGACCAGCAGGCGCGATGTATACAGGCGCCCCGCGATCAGCAGGCCGTCGTCGTTCGCGGTCGTGGGTTTCATTACAGTCGACATCGGGTCTTAACCTCCACCAATAGCTTGTACGATTTCGATCCTGTCGCCTTCGCACAGCGCATGCTCTGTAAATTGGCTGCGCGGCAGGATCTCGCGGTTGATTTCCATGGCCAGGCGACGGCCGCCGAGTTCCAGCAGATCCACCAGTTGCGCGGCCGTCAGGCCGGCGCTGACCTCGCGGGGTTCTCCGTTGACAATAAGTTGCATCATGTTGGGCATCATGGCGAATGGGTGCGGCAGTCTGGGGCGGAATCGAGTCGTGCGAGCATGTGCCCGGGATTTTATAGCTGACCGGGATTCTACATCAAAACACCGGCAGCGCGGCGCGGGAGGAGCATGCGGGAGCAGACCGAGGGCATTATCCCCGTCGAGTTGCACGGGAACCCTGGCGGGTCTATCCCAGGTACGCACGCGGCAGCGTCTGGCCTATCGCTGATTCGATAAGAAGACAGGGGTCAGAGGGTGCGCTTGTATCATTAGAGGGTTTGTATATTGCCTTGGTATGGGTGTCCGTCAATCAGGCAGTTATACGGTCTGTCGGCTGGTAACCGGCCGGGAGACCTTCTAGAATCGCTGCCATTGGCGGGTGTAGTTCAATGGCAGAACTGTAGCTTCCCAAGCTACTAGCGTGGGTTCGATTCCCATCACCCGCTCCACTTCAATTGTCCGCTGCGATATTTCACTGCACAGAAACGACACCGGGCGCTGCCGGCCTACTCTGCATGGGTAGGCCGGCAGCGCCCGGTGCGCGCGTCTTGTTAGAGTGCCGGCGATCGGCGTTGCGGGATCAGGCGTTCTCGCGCCAGATGTTCGTGTAATTCCAACGGGGACAGCTTGGATAGATCCTTGGCCAGTTCGCGGATCTCGACGCCGGCCTTGCTGAGCGTATTCAGTTCGTTGCGCAGAAAGCCCAATATGCGCTTTTGCGCCACCAGCACCAACTGTCGGGTGCTGCTCTGTTCGATCAAGCGCGCGGCCTCGCGGGCAATGTTGCGGGCGAAGCGCCGCTCGTATTCGTCTTCGTGCTGGGCGCGGTGATCGTCATAGCCATGCGTGCCACCCCCCGCATTGCCGCGATTGCCCCCGGATTTGCTGTTGCTCCACAACTCGTTACCCTGGGCCTCTTGCTCGGGGTTCACCAGATCGTTGACTTCGCACAGATTGGGTCCGGATTGCATTTCCGGAAATTCGACCTCTTCGAGGGTAAAAAAACGCGCGCGTGCGCCACCGGCCACTACCACACAATTTTGTTGCATGAGCGTACTCCTTTGTCAGGCGTGCAGAGACAGGCGACTGACTGCAGCGCTTGGCGGACCCCAAGCTTGCAGCGATGGTTGGGAAAGCGTGCCTGCCTTATATGTTCAATAGCCCTGCGCGCGGGGGAATGCAAGGGTAGGGGCAGCTAATCGTTCTGCGGCGTGACAACTTACTGGCAGCGCTGAACGTGGCAGCCGGCACCGATGGTTTATACTGGTGCGCGCCAGATGGGTTAGGCCACTGAATTCACCCGAAATGAAGGACTCGTAGAATGAAATCCGCATTCCGCTCCGTGGGGATCTTGCTGGTCGCGCTGGTGATCTTGATCGCCGCGGCCACGTTGATCCTGCCGCGGTTGATCGATCCCGGCATGGTGCGCGACCGTATCGGGGCGCTGGTCAAGGACAAGACTGGGCGGGAACTGGTCATCGCCGGCGATATCGGTTGGTCGGTGTTCCCCTGGTTGGGGGTGGAAATCGCGGACGTGCGTCTGGCCAACGCCGCCGGATTCGGCACGCAGCCGTTTGCCGAGATCGCCGCCGTGCAGGCACGGGTGAAACTGCTGCCGCTGCTGCGCAAAGAGGTGGAGATGTCCACCGTGGTGCTGGACGGGCTGGCGATCCATCTGGCCAGGGCTAAAGACGGCCGCAGCAACTGGGATGATTTGATCAAGCCGGCAGCACCTGCCAAAGCGCAGGATAAGCGGCCGTCCAGTACGGATGTTGCCACGGCCTTCGCCATTGGCGGCGTACAGGTGCGCAATGCCCGGCTGCTCTGGGAAGATCACGCGGCGGGTACGCAGCAATCCATCGAACAACTTAATTTGCAGTCGGGGGCGATCCGACCGGATCAGCCGATTGATGTCAGCCTTGAATTTGTCGCCAAGGCTGGTGTGCCGGTGATTGAGTCTGCCATTACCGTGAGCGGTCAAGTCACGCCGACGCGGGCCTTCAAACGCATCGTGGGGCGCGATCTCAAACTGAATATCTCGGCAAAGGGCAAAAATCTCCCCGCTGGGCGCCTGGACGCCAAGTTGGTCGCACAAATGCTGTACGACGTCGACAAAGGCAGCCTCGATCTCAACGGCCTGATCCTGAACATGCTGGATCTGACCCTGCGCGGGCGCATCCAGGGTGCGGGAATCGGCGGAGCGGCGCCGCGCTACAACGGCGTGCTGAGTGTGGATCGCGGCAGCCCGCGCAGCCTGTTGCAGGCCTTGGGTCAGCCGCTGCCGGAGACCAGTGATCGCAAGGTGCTGGAGAACATCGAGGCCGGCTTCGATTTCCAGGCGACAGCGACGGCCATGCAACTGTCCAAGCTGAAACTGCGCTTGGATGACAGCACCTTGACCGGCACGCTCGGGATTAAAAACTTCACCAAGCCGGCGGTCGATTTCAATCTGGCGTTGGATAATATCGATCTGGATCGTTACCTGCCGCCGCGCCAACCCGAGTCTGCGGCCGCTGCGGACGCGGATGGTGCCGCCGATAAGCCCGCCGCAACGGATGCGCAATCCAAGGCGAAACCCAAAGCGAAATCGGGGGGGCAGCAGGCCAACGCTAATGCCAAGAACAAACAGAAGGCGGAGGCTGGCGTGTTCCCTGTCGAGATGCTGCGCGCACTCAATCTCAACGGTCATTTAAGCATCGGCGTGTTGAAGGCGTACCAACTGCGCAGCAGCGACGTCAAGATCAGCGTGTCGGCCAAGGACGGTCTGGTGCAGGTCTTTCCGGCGCGCGCCAATCTGTACCAAGGCACTTACACCGGCAATATCCGTGTCGACGTACGCGGCAAGCAACCGCGTATCGCGCTGGATGAAAAGGTCGCTGGCGTACAGGCCGAGCCGCTGCTCAAGGATATGCTCGGCGAGGCCAAGGTCACCGGTACGGCCGATGTGGCGCTCAAGCTCACCGCCATCGGTAATCGCACGCCGGCGATCCGCAAGACACTCAACGGTAACGCGCGCTTTGCCTTCACCGACGGTGTCATCAAGGGTATGGATGTGCTCGGTGAGATCCGCCAGGCCTATGCGACTGTTGCGCGGCAAACCGCAGGCGGCAGGCGTCTCCAATCAGACCGAGTTTTCCGCCGTGACGGGTACGGCGACCGTGACCAACGGCGTGGTGAACAATCCCGATCTGGTCGGCAAGTCACCGCTGCTGCAGGTGCAAGGTGCCGGCACGGCGAATCTGGTGACGCAGCTGCTCGATTACCGCATCAATGCGACCTTGGTCGACAGTCTGGAAGGTAAAGGCGAGTTGACCGGACGACCGATCCCCGTACAAATCACCGGCCCCTTTGCCAAACCCAAAGTCAGCGTGGATCTGCAGCAGGTGCTGAAACAGGAAGCGAAAAAACAGCTGCAGAAGCAACTCGAAGACAAACTCGACAGCGACACCCTGAAAGGCTTGTTCGGCCGGTGAGCATACGCATTCTGATTCACTGGCTGTTTCTAGCTCTGTTCGGTGCGGGCGTGGTGTGGGCCGGCGAGGTGTTGCAGGTCGGCGTCGGGCGCGTCGATCAGCGCTATGCCGTCGACATCGACGCGCGTTTCAACGCCCCGGTGGAACGGCTGCGCGTATTGCTGACCGATTATCCCAATCTGGCGCGCATCAACGATTCCATCCAACGCAGCGAAGTGTTGACGGGCGCACCCGCACAGCAGCAGCGGGTGCGCATCGACGCGCATGTCTGCGTGGGTGTGTTCTGTAAAAATATTGTGCAGGTGCAGGATGTCGGAGTGCTCGCCGACGGTTCGATACTCGCGGCGATCGTTCCGCACGGCAGTGATTTCCGCTATGGCATCGCGCGCTGGCAATTCTGGGATGAGCCGACCGGCACGCGCATGCGTTTCCACAGCGAGATCGAGCCGGCCTTCTGGGTGCCGCCGATCATCGGTCCGTGGTTGATTCAGCGCGCCTTGCAGGCCGAGACGCTCAAGAGCGTGGCGAATCTGGAGCGCTTGGCGGAAACGGTCGTGGATATTCAGCCATGAACCCTCGGCAATTCGCGACGGTGGTGCTGGATTGGTATGACCGCCATGGTCGCAAGGACTTGCCCTGGCAGCAGGCGCGCACGCCCTATCGTGTGTGGGTCTCCGAGGTGATGCTGCAACAGACGCAGGTCGCCACCGTCATCCCGTATTTCGAACGCTTCATGGCGCGCTTCCCCAGCGTGACGGCGCTGGCCGATGCCGACCTCGATGCGGTGCTGCACCTGTGGTCCGGTCTGGGCTATTACGCGCGCGCCCGCAATCTGCACAAGGCCGCCGTGGTCGTGCGCGATCAGTATGCGGGCGAATTCCCGATCGAGTTCGAGGCGGTGCAGGCACTGCCCGGTATCGGCCGCTCCACCGCCGGTGCGATTCTCGCGCTGGCCTGCGATCAACGGCAGGCGATCCTCGATGGCAACGTCAAACGCGTGCTGGCACGCTTGCATGCCGTAGACGGCTGGCCGGGCGAGGCGGCGGTGCTGGCGCGACTGTGGGAATACGCGGAACGCTACACACCGGCCGCACGCGTGGCCGATTACACCCAGGCGATGATGGATCTGGGCGCGACGCTGTGTACGCGGGCGCGACCGGGCTGCGCGCAGTGTCCGCTGATGGCCGAGTGCCGGGCGTACAGTGCCGCTGCGGTCACGCGCTATCCGGCGTCGCGGCCGCGCCGTGAACTGCCGGTTCGGGCCACGCATATGCTGCTGCTGCGCAATAAGCGCGGCGAAATATTATTGCAGCAGCGTCCGCCGCAGGGCATTTGGGGTGGCTTGTGGAGTTTCCCCGAAGTCGCCGTGTCCGCCGAAACGGATGGGCCGGATGGCAGTGGCGGCATCAGTGCGTGGTGTGAGCAGACCTTGGGCCGGCGCGTCGCGCACCTGGAGGCCTGGCCCGCCGTGCGGCATACCTTCAGCCACTTTCATCTGGACATCACACCCTGGCTGGTGCAGCTGGGCGAAAACCGGGCGCAGGCTGTGTTGGAAGGCCAGCCGACGGTCTGGTATAACACGCGCACTGAAAATGTCCGCGGTCTGGCCGCGCCGGTGCAGCGTCTGCTGGAGCGGCTGCAACAGACGCTGCCAGACGGTTCCCCAGACGGGTCCATGGAGTAGAGAGTAGGAGCGGGCTTGCCTCGCGTTGAAACCGTTCGCCGGCAAGGTCGGCGCTTACAGAACCAACGCATCACAAAGATTTCGGAGAATGCTATGTCACGTATGGTTATGTGTGTGAAATTGAAAAAAGAGGCCGAGGGTCTGGATCGGCCGACCTATCCAGGCGACCTGGGTAAACGCGTGTTCGAGAATGTCTCCAAGGAAGGTTGGCAGCTGTGGGTCCGTCATCAGACCATGCTGATCAATGAGTATCGCCTGTCGCCGGTCGATCCCGAAGGCGCGCAAGTTCATCGAAGAGCAGATGGAAAAATTCTTCTTCGGCGATGGCGCAGAGACGCCGCCGGATTTCAAACCACAGTGAAAAAGACTTAGCCACGGATAACACGGAAAGCACAGACAAGGTCTTGGGTTAGTACTGCAAACCATATCTGCCACGAAATTCGGAAGAAAACGTTAGCGAGCTTTTTATTGGTAATGTTTATCCGTGTTTTCCGTGGCTGATCTATAAAAAGGATTCATACATGCGCGGCATCATTCTCGCGGGCGGTTCGGGTACGCGTTTGTATCCACTCACCCGCGTAGTCAGCAAGCAACTGATGCCCATCTACGACAAGCCGCTGGTGTATTACCCGCTGGCGACCCTGATGCTGGCGGGTATCCGCGACGTGCTGCTTATTTCCACGCCGCACGATCTGCCGCACTTTCAGCGTCTGCTCGAAGATGGTTCTGCCCTAGGCTTGAACATCCAGTATGCCGAACAGCCGACGCCGGGTGGCTTGGCGCAGGCGTTTCTGATTGGCGAGAAGTTTGTCGCCGGCGAGCCATCTTCATTGGTGCTCGGCGACAACATCTTCTACGGCCATGGTCTGGGCACGAATCTCAAACGTGCCGGGAAGATCGAGCAGGGCGCGACGGTGTTTGCCTATCGGGTGCGCGATCCCGAACGCTACGGGGTCGTTGAGTTCGATGCTGAAGGTCGCGCCATCAGCATCGTCGAGAAGCCTACCAAACCGCGCTCGCATTATGCCGTCACCGGGCTGTATTTCTACGACGAACAAGTCGTCGATATCACCAAGTCGCTGCGACCTTCTCCGCGCGGCGAGTTGGAAATCACCGACGTCAACCGCGTCTATCTCGAACAAGGCGCGTTAAACGTCGAGGTGTTGGGGCGGGGCACCGCCTGGCTGGATACCGGTACGCATGAGTCATTGTTGCAGGCCGCAAACTTCATCGAAGCCATCGAACAACGCCAGGGTTTGAAAGTGTCTTGCGTCGAAGAGATCGCCTATCGCATGGGCTATATCAATGCGGAGCAGTTGGCGCGTCTGGCCGAACCGTTGCGTAATAGTGGCTACGGACAATATCTGCTGGATGTGTTGCAGGAAGAGGCGGCTCGATCATGAAGGTGCTGACAACCGAACTGCCGGGTGTGCTGATTATCGAGCCACAGGTGCATGGCGATGCGCGTGGGTTTTTTCAGGAGACCTATCACGCGCAGCGTTACGCGCAAGCCGGGATGAGCTTGCCATTCGTGCAGGACAATCATTCGCGCTCGGGCGCTGGCGTGTTACGCGGCCTGCATTACCAGCTCAAATATCCGCAGGGCAAACTGGTGCGCGTCACACAGGGCGCGGCCTACGATGTGGCGGTGGATATCCGTAAAGGTTCGCCGACCTTCGGTAAATGGGTCGGCGTGACGCTGAGTGAAGACAATTTCCAGCAGTTCTATGTGCCGCCGGGTTTCGCGCATGGCTTCCTGGCCTTGAGCGAGCGCGTGGATTTTCTCTATATGTGCACGGATTACTATCACCCGGAAGACGAACAGGGCGTGCTCTGGAACGATCCGGCGATCGGCATCGTGTGGCCGGATATTGGTATGGAATATCGTCTGTCCGACAAGGATCGGCGCAATCCGCCGTCTTGGCGACATGGATGAACAGCTGCCGCGCTATACGCTACGTGCGGAGGGCGTGTGAAAGTACTCGTCACCGGTGCGGCCGGTCAGCTTGGCAGTGAGTTGTGCACGCGACTGGCGCGCGCGGGTCATGAAGTTGTTGCCTTCACGCGCGCGCATGCCGATTTTACCCAGCCCGAACAGGTGCGCACTGCTATCGCTGCCGGCAAGGCCGAGTGGGTGATCAACTGTGCGGCTTACACGCAAGTGGATAAAGCCGAGTCGGACAGTGCAGCGGCCTTTGCGGTGAACCGTGACAGCGCGCGCGCCGTTGCCGAGGCGGTTGCCAGTTATGCCGGACGCTTGCTGCATATCTCCACAGATTTTGTTTTCGACGGCATGCAATCACATCCATATCGCGAAGACGACACACCGAATCCACTGGGTGTGTACGCGCAATCCAAGTGGGAAGGTGAGCAGGTCGTGCGTGCCGCCATGCCTGATGCGTTGATCCTGCGCACGGCCTGGGTGCACGGTGCGCACGGCAATAATTTTGTGAAGACGATGTTGCGTCTGGCGGCCGAGCGTGAGGAATTGCGCGTGGTCGACGATCAGATCGGCTCGCCGAGTTGGACTGGCGATATCGCCGACGTGGCGATGGCGCTGATACAGCAGGATGCGCGTGGCTGCTTTCATTTTACCAACGAAGGTGTGGCCTCCTGGTACGATTTCGCCGTCGCTATTGTGGACGAAGCGCGTGCTCTGGGTTTCCCAATCAAGGCGCAACGCATAACGCCGATTCCGACGAGTGCATATCCAACGCCAGCACGCCGACCGGCCTATTCGGTGCTCGATAAACAAAAGATCCGTGCCGTGTTGGCGCGGCCGATACCGCACTGGCGCGAGTCGCTGGTGTCGATGTTGCGGGAGTTACAGAAATGAAGCGGTTGTTGGTCACGGGTGGCGCAGGTTTCATCGGCTCGAACTTTGTGCGCTATTGGTTGCAGCAGCACCCGAATGATCGCGTGGTGAATCTGGACGCGCTGACCTATGCGGGCAATCTGGAGAATCTCACCGAGATTCAGGATCGGCCCAATTATCGCTTCGTACACGGTGATATCGGCGATCGGGCGCTGGTCGAGCAACTGTTCCGCGATGAAGCTATCGACACGGTGGTGAATTTCGCCGCCGAGTCGCATGTGGATCGTTCCATTCTCGGTCCCGATGCCTTCATCCAAACCAACATCAACGGCACCTTTAACCTATTGGAAGTCGCCCGCGCGGCGTGGGGTCAGGATGCCGAGGAACGCCGCTTTCTGCATGTGTCCACCGACGAGGTTTATGGCAGTCTTGCGCCGAGCGATGCGCCATTCACCGAGACCCACGCGTATGCGCCGAACAGCCCGTATTCGGCGTCGAAGGCATCCTCGGATCACCTGGTGCGTGCCTATCACCACACTTACGGCCTGCCGGTTCTAACCACCAATTGTTCCAATAATTACGGTCCGTATCAGTTCCCTGAAAAGTTGATCCCGCTGGTGATCCTCAACGCCTTGGAAGGCAAATCGTTGCCGATCTACGGCGACGGTAAAAACATCCGCGATTGGTTGTATGTCGAGGATCATTGCAGCGGTATCGAAGCGGTGTTGCTGCGTGGCCGCGTCGGCGAGGTCTACAACATCGGCGGCAACAACGAGTGGACCAACATCGATATCGTGAGTCTGATCTGCGACCGCCTGGATCAGCTCAAGCCCGGCCCGCAACCGTATCGTGAGCTGATCACCTACGTGCGCGACCGCCCCGGCCATGACCGGCGTTATGCGATCGATTCCTCGAAGATGCAGGCCGAGCTGGGTTGGTCGCCCGCGCACCGTTTCGAGACCGGCATCGAGGCGACCCTGGCTTGGTATCTGAGCAATCTAGTTTGGTGCGATCGGGTGCGCTCGGGCGCCTACCGGGAGTATCTGGTGACCCAGTACGGGCAGCCCGTTTGAGCCGTGTTTGTGCCTTGACTTGATCGGGTCCGCCGGTCTAATACGCGTTCTTCGCGGCTAGGTAGCTCAGTTGGTAGAGCAGGGGATTGAAAATCCCCTGTTGGCGGTTCGATTCCGTCCCTGGCCACCATCAAACATCCAAGACATCTCAGTATCACAAGCCCGCATAATTGCGGGCTTTTTCTTGCCATCTTGCAACTCCGTCTTGGATCGTCTCAGCGCTTCCGTCTGAATGGCGGTAAATTCGGCGGAAATCGAGAACCACGGAATGGGTTACCGTCACCAGTCTGGGCTTCCATCATTATTTCATTTACGCCGTACGTAGGCTGGAACAAGTCGATGCGCAGCTTATATTGCGCTACGGTCTCGTTCGCCGAAGACCACGTTACGCGCAGCGGATCTGTCTTGCCCTAACCGCAGCCTTGCACACCCGGTAGCTGTAAAGGCGACAAACATCGCCAACAGCACCTCGAAGATTTCCAGGTGCAACACCAGCGCGCTATAGAAGGCAATCAGCGCAAGACCAGCCAGGCTCGGGTGCGGGATCACGAAACGCAGAACCGGCAAGCGCAGCGCGCCAACCAGCGCCCACATGGTAATCAAGCCGAGCAGGAACGCCAACGCGACTTGCTCGGTCATCGCGTCGAGCGCGCGCTTGGGTAGTAAGTTGTGCACGTTGGTTTCGTGCTGATAGTTCAAGATAACAAGCGCCTCGGGCGTCTTTATACCGAAAACGCGTTGCCCCCAACTGACCTCTTCCCCGGCGACCAGAAAGAACGTCAAGGCGCACGCCAAATAGAACAACGCCACCAAGCGATGATGGTCTATGGCCGGGCTCTGGTAGGTGCGTAGCGCCGCGATAGCGCATGCGACGGCGGACAGCAGATACAGGACGAAGGTCAGGTTCTCGAACAATCCTTCCTTCTTGAACAGGAGAGGCATCTTTACTCCGAGTTTCGAGTGCATCAGGTACAGGATCACCACCGCCAATCCGCAGAGTGACGACCACAGCAACACTGGCACCGGGCGCGGCATCTCGGGATGGGCCTCAGCCAAGGCGTCGCGCCCGATCCACTGCGCAAGCGCGCCGCGCACTGCGTCTATCGAACAGGCACTGAGCAACCCGCCGAGTAACAGGGTCGCCGTGGCCGCCGCATACCAGTATCGCGCGAGCAACGCCTCGCCGTCCGCGGTGATGATCTGGTCGCGGCTGAGTGTGTGCACTATGAACGCCACGACGGCGTCAAACGCCAGAAATTTGCCGGCGACCAGGGCAGCGCCAATCGCGATGAATAACACGCCGGCGGCGAGGTAGTAACGATTCACCGTGGGGCTCCTGTACATCTATATCTGTTACGAATACCGAACAGTGGAAAGCAATTAGCGAGCCAACTGGCGCACCCGGCGGCAAAGCGCCTGCGGCGTGTATCCTGTCCTACGCATCTACCGATGCGCAATCTTTCCCCACCCGTACGTACCAGCCCTCCGTGCCCGCATCTGCCTTAGCTTGCTGGGCATGGTTCGGATGATCGCGGTGGCGCCCATCTGTGGAGACGTTCGAGCAATGCGTAGGGCGCAGTGTGCTGCGTGTTGCGCCTTGCGATGCGGGCGGATATCCGCCTTGCCGGGTGTCTCAATTTGGACTATGGTGAAACTGTAGTCCAGATCTGGAGGAGAAATCATGAAGCCCTCGGCATCCCGTATCGACCCCGACCAGCTCACCGCCGACAGTGCCGCGGGGTTCTCGCGCGAGGAGCAGGCCGAGGCCGGGCTGGAGGCTTTTTTCGCGATTGCCAACGAATGGGGTTTGGGTAACGAGGAGGCGCGTATCCTGCTCGGCAGTCCCAGCCGCTCGCGCTTCTATGAACTGCGACGGGGCGCGTCGGGCGCCATCCGCAGCGTATCCGAAGACACGCTGGATCGGCTGGCCTATCTGACTGGCATCTATGCCGCGCTCAATATCCTCTACGCGCCGGACAGCCATATCGATTGGCTGCGCAATGACAGCCAGGTTCCGGCCGAGGCCATGTACCGGCCCTGGGGCCTGAGTTCGCCGCTGGCCTACCTGCTCACGGGCAAACTCAAGGCACTCGCCGACGTTTACGATTATCTCAACTCCGAACGCGGCGGTGTATGACCCTGCCGCCCCGTCGCAAGCCGCGCTGGAAACATCAGTACCGCATCATTCCGACGCGCGCGCCGTTGATCGATCTGTTCGAGCGCATCGATCTGACTGAACGCAAGAAGCGCGCGCTGTGGGCCTTGCAGGTGCGCGTGAATCCACGGCTGTTGCAGCAAACCGGTCAGTTGAGCTGTATCCGCCCGGGCGATCTGCTGCACGGCCCGCATGCCAGCATCGTGCTGGGTGCCTTCACCCATACGCGCAATCCCAGCCGCTTTTCCAACGGTTCCTTCGGCATCTACTACGCCGCGCAGAGCCAACTCACGGCTACCCATGAAACGGTGCATCACAAACAACGTTATGCGCGCGAGCGCGGCGTGCGCGCGCAGGATTTTCATATGCGGGTGTGGGTCGGCGAAGTCCTGCAAGCCTGCTACGATGTGCGCGATGCGCGTTATGCCGCGGTGCACTCAGCCGACGATTACACGGCCAGCCAAGCGTTTACGCGCACGCTGCTCGCTGCCGATCCCGACGCTTACGGAATTTTGTATCACAGCGTGCGCCATGCCGGCGGCAGTTGTCTCGCGGCGCTGCGCCCGGTGACGGTGAGTCTGCCGCGCCAGGGCGCGCATCTGGTGTATCGTTGGGACGGCGCGCGCATTACTCAGGTGGTCGAACAGAGCGCGCCATTAGTGGTGTTCGGCGCCGCGCAGGATTGAATTTTGTGGTCGCCGAGAATGGTGGGAGGCCGTAATGCAGCAGATCATTAAGCGCATCGTCAGCCGCAGGCCGTTCCGCATCGGCGCGGCGGCGCTGGTTTTATACGCGATGTTGGGATTTGTGTTGCTCCCGTATCTGGTGAAGCATTACGTTCCCAAGTACGCCCAGGAGACGCTCCTGCGCCAGGCCAGCATCGGCAAGGTGTACGCGAATCCGTTCCTGCTGAAGTTCGAAGTCGACGATTTCCAATTGAAAGAGGCGGACGGGCGGCCGATTGCGGCATTCCGTCATCTGCTGATCGACTTCGAACTTTCCAGCCTGTTCCGTTGGGCGTGGACATTTGCCGATATTCGGTTGGACGGTCTGGATCTGCATGTCGACAACGGACCCGATGGCCGCCTCAATCTCGCTGAGCTGGTCAAGAGTTTTCCGGCCAGCGAAGAACCTGCTGCCGACAATGACAGCGGTCCCGCGCGCGTGCTGCTGACGCAGATCACGCTCGTCGATGGCGCGCTTACCTACAGCGACCGTTCGCGCAAAACGCCCGCAAACCTCAGCCTTAAACCGCTCAACATCGAGTTCAAGAACGTCGCGACACTGCCGGATCGTAACGGCGCCTATGTGCTCAGTGCCGACCTGCCAGCCGGTGGCAAAGCGCAACTGCAAGGTGAGTTGACGCTGCATCCGCTGACAGCAGCCGGAAAATTCACTGTGCGGGGTTTCCAGCTTGCCTCTGTCTGGGATTTTCTGCGCGACGAAATCCGCCTCGCCGAGCCGCAGGGTGCAATCGATTTCCAAATGGGTTATCGCGTTGCCAATGCCGAGGGCAAGACGCGCTTCAGCGCGCAGGGCCTGCAACTGCATGCCACAGGCCTGGACGTCCGCGAGCCGGGCGCACAAGAACCGCTGCTCGCCTTGGAAGCGCTCGATCTCAAAGAGGGAACATTCGATCTCGATAGCCGCGCGTTGACACTGCCGCAACTGGATTTGCGCAACGGCCGCGTCGGTGTGGCGTTGGCTGCGGACGGCACGCTGAACTGGCAGACCCTGACAATATCGGAACGTGCGCCGGCTGCGCCGACGCCAGCATCCACACCAGCGTCCAAGCCGGCGTCCACCAGCAAGGCGGCCACACCGTGGCATATTCAGTTGGGCGCAGCGCAGTTGGATAATATCGCCGTACATGTCACCGATCGCAGTCGCGCGACACCGCTGGCACTGGATGTCGGGCAAGTCGGCGCCAGTCTCAAAGCGGATATCAACATTGGCGCGGATACGACAACCGTGACCGCGAACGAGATCGCGCTGAAGCTCGCCAAGCTCGCACTCAAGCCGATCGGTGAAACCGAACCCTTGGCCACACTCGCGGAATTCAAGCTCGAGGGCGGCAAGGTGGATACCGGCAGTCGCGAGGTCAGTATCAGCCAGGTGACGCTGCGTGAAGGCAATACGCGCATCGAACGCGACGAGCAGGGTACTACGCGGTTGTTTGCGGCATTGAGCGGTGCGAAAGACACGGAGGTGGAAGAGAACGCAACAGCTGTGGCGGAGAAGTCGGCATGGCGTTTCAAACTGGACACGCTGCAACTGGAGGCGTTCCATGTGGACTATGCGCACTTGAGCCTGAAGCCGGCTTTGGCCTACACGCTGGAGGACATTACCGCGACGTTGAAGAATCTCAGCAATGACGCGCAAACACCGGTCAGTTTCGAGTCCGCCTTGCGCGTAGACCAGGGTGGCGCGCTGACGGCCAATGGCAGCTTCGCCCTCGATGGTTCCAGTGCGGATGTGAAGCTGAAACTGGATCAGCTGGCGCTCCATCCGCTGCGCTCACTGCTGGCGCAGCATGCATTGCTCGATCTCAAGACGGGCGCGGCCTCGGCGGTGACCGACCTGGAATACCGGCTGGAGCAGGCTGGGCCGGTGTTGCGCGCCAAGGGGACGGCGAATATCACCGATCTGCTGATCAACGAAGCGGTCGGCGGCGATCGCTTCCTGGCGTGGAAATCATTCGCGGCCGACGGCATCGACTACGAATCCAGACCCGGGCGGCTGCACATCAAGGATATGCGCCTGGTCGAGCCGGGTGCGAAGGTTCAGATCTTCAAAGATCGCAGCGTCAATCTGGGCAAGGTCTTCGAGAAGGGCGCGTCATCGTCGAGCGCAACTCCTGCGAAGCCGCAGGCACAATCCAAGGCGACGAATGCCGATGCATCCGAGCGGGCGTTCCCGGTAACGGTGGCGCGGGTGCGCGTCGAGAAGGGCGTCGTCGATTATTCCGACCAGAGTCTGGTCCTGCCGTTCTCCGCACAAATCCGCGATTTTCACGGTGCGGTGACCGGCATCTCGTCCGACCCGACGAGTCGCGCGAAAATCGCCTTCGACGGGCGCGTCGAGCAGTACGGGCAGGCCAAGGTGATGGGTACACTCAGCCCGTTCGCGCCGAAGCAGTTCACCGATATCCGTACCGAATTCCGTAACATCGACATGCCGCAGTTTTCGCCCTACAGCGCCACCTTTGCCGGGCGCAAGATTGCCACGGGCAAGCTGTCGCTGGATCTCGAATACAAAATCAACGACGGCGCACTGGCCGGTGACAACAAGATCCTGCTCGAAAAATTCACCCTCGGCGAGCCGGTCGATTCGCCGGATGCGTTGGATCTGCCGTTGGATCTGGCCGTGGCTCTGCTGACCGATTCGCAGGGCCGCATCGATGTCGCCGTGCCAGTGACCGGCGATATGAACAGCCCGAAATTCTCATTGGGCGGCGTGATCGGGCAGGCAGTCATGCGCATGCTGACCAAGATCATCACAGCACCGTTCAGCGCATTGGGCAGTCTCTTGGGCGGCAGCGGCGAACAGAGCAATGCCATCGCCTTCGATCCGGGCAGCATCCAGCTGCAACCGCCGCAACAGGAGAAACTCGTCAACGTCGGCAAGGCGCTGCGCGAACGTCCGCAGTTGAAGGTCATCGTGGGTGGCCGCTACGATCCGGAACGGGATGGCGTCGCGCTACGCGCGGAACGCGTGCGGAGTGAACTGGCGACGGAGCTGGACATCAAGCTCGCGCCAGATGAAGCGCCCGGACCTGCGGCCTACGAAAACGCGCAGACACAGCGTGCGTTGGAGAAACTGCTCGAAGCGCGTGCCGGCGACAAAGCCGTCGATGAGTTCCAGGCGCAGTTTGAACAGCAATCGGGTCAACCCGTGGAGCGGGTCAATCCGGTGCTGGCGCTGATCGGTCAGGAAAGTCCCGATCATGCCTTCTATGAGGCGTTGTTCGACCGCCTGGTGGAACTGCATCCGCTTGCCGAGGCCGATCTGAAGGCGTTAGCGCAGCAGCGTGCGGAGATTGTCGCACAGGCTTTAGTGACCGATGCCGGTGTCGATAAACAACGCGTCGGCATCGGCGCGGTCGAGGCTGCCGCCAAGAGTTCCAAGGGGGGTGCACGCGACAATAGGGTCGAGACCGCGTTGTCGCTGGATGTGCAGCAGCCGCAAAAATAACAGTCAGAAATGAATGGCGCTAACTAAAGCAGGAATGTAGGGTGGGTGAGCGTTTTTTTGCGTAACCCACCAAGCGTTGCGCAGCAACACGACGCCTTTGTTAATGTGTGCCTACGGCACGCTTGGTGGGTTACGGCGCAAACAACGCGCCTCACCCACCCTACATTGAAAAAAAATTCGCTTATGTAAGTGCAATTCCAGTCAGAGATCATAAACCCAAGAGTTGGAGCAAGCATGTCTGTCGAGAAGGTAGCTATACAGGATTTGATGAATCGCAGCGGCGTCGGTTTCGGTACCAGCGGCGCGCGCGGGCGGGTGGTCGATATGACGCCAGCGGTATGTTATGCCTACACGCGCGGTTTCCTTCAACACGTAGCCTGGGTGGAGCGCCAGCGAAACCCGGGTATCGCGCCGCTCACCTCAGTCGGCGGCGCTGAGTCCAGCAAAGCCGTCGCCATCGCCGGCGACCTGCGTCCGAGCACGCCCGGCATCATGAGCGCCATTGCCGCCGCCTGCATCGATGCTGGTTATCAACCGATCAACTGCGGTTTCATACCTTCGCCGGCGGTCGTCACATACGGTATGCAGCTGGGTATACCCTCGATCATGGTCACCGGCAGCCACATTCCGGATGATCGCAACGGCATAAAATTCAACACCGCGCATGGCGAGATCATGAAGGACGACGAGGCCGGGATACGCGCGCAGACGGTTGAGATACCCGCAGCGATTCGTACCGATGCCTTGCCGCCGGTGGATGCACAGCGCACGCGCGGCCTATGTGCGCCGTTATCTGGATTTCTTCGGCGCCGATGCACTCGCCGGCATGCGCGTGGCCGTGTATGAACACTCCGGTGTCGCGCGCGATCTGCTCGGCGAAATTCTTGCGGGACTCGGCGCAGAGGTATTGCGGCTGGGACGTACCGAAGTATTCATGCCGGTCGATACCGAGGCGATCCGCCCTGAGGATATCGAACTGGCGCAGGGCTGGGCACAGCAACACCGCTTCGATGCCATCGTCTCCACCGACGGCGATGCCGACCGCCCGTTGATCGGTACCGAGGCCGGCGTCTGGCTGCGTGGCGATGTGGTCGGCGTGTTGTGCGCGCAAGCCTTGGGCATCAAAGCCGTCGCGACACCGGTGAGCAGCAATACCGTTGTCGAAGCTTGCGGCGCATTTGCGCAGGTGACGCGCACCCGCATCGGTTCGCCGTATGTGATCGCCGGCATGCAGGCGCTGCAAGCGGCAGGTTTTACATCCGTCGCGGGCTATGAAGCCAATGGTGGATTTTTGTTGGCCACGGATATCGAGCGCGATGGACGACGCCTGACTGCGCTACCCACGCGCGATGCCGTATTACCGATTCTTGCCTTGCTGATCGAGGCGTATCAACGAAAGCTCCCGCTGAGCGCGTTGTCGCAGACGTTGCCAGCACGCTTCACCGCCAGCGATCGACTCAAAAACTATCCCACTGAACGTTCGCGTACTCTGATCGAATCCTTGATCACCGGCGGCGCGCCGGCGATGGAGCAGATGTTCGGTGCGCTGTGCGGTCGCGTGGCATCTATTGATACCACCGACGGCCTGCGCATGAGCTTCGAGAACGGCGAGATCGTGCACCTGCGGCCGTCGGGCAATGCGCCGGAGTTTCGGTGTTATAACGAGGCGGGGGATGAGGCGCGCGCCACCGAATTGAACAGCGTATGCCTCGGCCTGCTCAAGGGGGTTTGATCGCACGTTATTTTGGGAACTGACGATCAAACGCAGGCACAATCTGACAGATGCTGTCACAGCTCGACCCTATAAAGGTATACACCTCCCCGTCGCTGTAATTCGCGGTGTCACGAGATCGGCTTTACCCGGTAGGGTATAACCCCTAATATCGTGCGGCCGGGCACTGGCTGACTGCTATAGCATGAGCAGAGAGGGTCCCGAGATCCCGCATCATGAGCCTCGCCAGGCCTCCGGAGATGGGTCGGGCGATACAACAATATAAGAGATTGATAAAATGGATTATTTTGTCCCGCCGCATGGCGGTGAGTTGGTCAACCTGCTGGTTGATCCAGACCGTGCGGAACAGCATCAAGCAGGAGTCCCGCGACTACCCTTCCCTGTACCTGAGCCAGCGACAGACGTGTGATCTGGAATTGCTGCTCAACGGCGGGTTCTCACCCCTGCGCGGCTTCATGGACAAGGCGGCCTATGAGGGTGTGGTCGAGCGTATGCAGCTGCCGGACGGTACGCTGTGGCCGATCCCGATTGTGCTCGATGTCTCGGCCAAAGTTCGCGGAGAAGCTCAAGCCCGGAACAGTCGTTGCCCTGCGTGATGCCGAGGGCTTCATGCCCGCCGTGCTCACCGTTCAGGAAATCTGGCAGCCGGACAAAAAACGCGAGGCCGAGGCGGTCTACGGCACCACCTCGGATCAGCATCCCGGCGTGCGTTACCTCTACGAACAGGTTCAGGATACCTATATAAGCGGCACGCTGGAGGGCATCCAGCTCCCGGTGCATTACGATTTCGAGAGTCTCTGGGATACGCCCGAGGAACTGCGTGCCCTGTTCAAGAAAATGGGTTGGCGACGCGTGGTCGCCTTCCAGACCAGCAAGCCCATGCACCGTCTGCAACACGACATCACCCTGCAAGCGGCGAAAGAGATCGGCGGGCACATTCTGCTGCATCCCACGGTCGGTATGACCAAGCCGGGCGACCTGCAGTATTACGCGCGCGTGCATTGCTACCAAGCCATACGCCGCCACTTTCCGCATGATCTTGCCGCGCTGTCGTTGCTGCCGCTGGCGATGCGTATGGCCGGTCCGCGTGAGGCGTTGTGGCATGCCATCGTGCATCAGAATTACGGCTGCTCGCACATGATCGTCGGTCCGAAACACGCCTACCCGCCGCCGGGCAACGGTCATGCGTTCTATGAGCCGGATCAAGCCAAGGAATTGGTGCTTAAGTACGCCGATCAACTGAAGATCACTGCCGTGCCGATCGAGGCGATGCAGTACGTGCCGGACAGACAGCGTTTCATGCCGGTATCGGAGATCCAAAAACAAAAGCTGGAAAGCATCGAATATACCGACGCCCAGCTGAAGAAGGATCTGGCGCTGGGCGAAAGTCTGCCGGATTGGTTCAGCTATCCCGAAGTCGTCCGCGAACTGCGCCGGGTCTACCCGCCGCGCAGCAAGCAGGGCCTCACGCTGTTCTTTACCGGCTTCTCAGGTTCCGGAAAATCCACGCTCGCCAAGATTATCTATGCCAAATTGGTCGAGGCGGGTGGGCGCCCCGTATCGCTGCTCGATGGCGACATCGTGCGTCAGCATCTGTCCAGCGAACTCGGTTTCTCCAAAGTGCATCGCGACCTGAATATTCGCCGCATCGGTTTTGTCGCCAGCGAGATCACCAAGAACGGCGGCATCGCCATCTGCGCGCCGATCGCGCCGTATCACAGCACCCGTCGTGCCGTGCGCGAGATGATCGAGGAGCAAGGCGCGTTCGTCGAGATCTATGTGGCGACGCCCTTGGAAGTGTGCGAGGCGCGCGACCGCAAAGGGCTATATGCCAAGGCGCGGCAGGGATTGATTCCGGAGTTTACGGGCATCAGCGATCCGTACGAGGTGCCGGAGGCGCCCGAGATGCGGATCGATACCTCGCAGTTCAGCCCGATGGAGGCGGTGCAGGAGATTTATTTGTACCTGCTCAAGGAAGGCTACTTGGAGGGGTGAGGACGTGTGGCGGAAAGTGCTGATTGCCAATCCGCTAAGCGGGATGATGCAATGAAATATGTCTTGTTATATATCAAGCTAAGTTCAATTGGGTGGTCGGATATCATCATACGGCCTGCCGTGATGCTTTACAGGCGCTGGTTTGGATCTGGGTATGAATACCATTATTGATATCCACATAATAAGCAAAGCCAGCTCGAATGATGTCGCTCGGGATGTGGGCGAGAAGGGCAGCCATTTTACTGAGCGCTTCCTGAAGGCGGTTGGACCGAATGGCAAGGGTCTGGCTTTTGAGCCCTCGCTGACTGCAAACGCGCAGCCGTTCACCGGACACTGAACATGAAGCAGGATCCGTACAAGGCGCCCGCAAAATCGCTGCGGAATAGAATGGCGCGGTTTCTCTGGCAGATTGTCTACCTCCTGCTCTTCAGAACATCCCCCCGACCATTCCATGCTTGGCGCGCCACACTCTTGCGTTTGTTTGGCGCAAAACTGGGATCTGATTGCCATGTGTACCCCAAGGTCGTGATCTGGGCGCCCTGGAATCTGATATGCGAGGATGTAGTCGCCATTGCCGATGAGGCAATCATCTACAATCCAAGCCCCATTACACTCAAGTCACACTGCACGATTTCACAGCAGGCATATCTGTGCAGCGCAACACATGACTATGATGACCCCGCCTTCCCAGTGATATCCGAACCTATCACCGTCGGTTGCTATGCCTGGATCTGCGCCCGCGCAACGGTTCTTTTGGGTGTAACTGTCGGCGAAGGCGCCGTACTTGGGCTCGGATCGGTGGCGAGCAGAAACCTCGAACCCTGGACCGTTTATGCTGGTCTACCGGCAAAGAAAATCAAAGAGAGAAAGAAACACCAATGACCGCAAAACCAAAGACCGATCGCGAAACGTCGAATGCTGCCGACGAGTTCGTTTGGGACACGGACGAACATACACAAGTACACCACTTTATTGCTAAACCCATCACGGATCAGTTACGTGCGCATAGCGCCTCCGATGTGTTGGATCTCGGCTGTGGAAATGGATCGTTCTCAGCGCTCATGGCGTCATCTGGCTTCAACGTCACGGGAGTCGACCACAGTTCATCCGGGATTGAAATTGCCAGTAAAAAACACCCCAACGCCAGCTTCGCTCAACATGACATCACACAACCGCTACCGACCGGTTACCACGGAAAATTTGACGCCGTAGTCTCGACGGAAGTCATCGAACACCTGCTGCTACCCAGGCGACTGATGGAAAATGCGCTCATTGCCTTGAAGCCTGGTGGGCTCCTGATCCTTACCACGCCATATCATGGCTACTGGAAGAATCTGGTATTGGCGATCACAAACAGTTTCGATAACCATTGGCACCCTCTGCGTGACTATGGCCACATCAAGTTCTTTTCGAAATCCACGATGCTGAGCTTATTTGGAGAATATGCGCTACAGAACATCCAATTTCAAACCGTCGGGCGGATACCCGCATTGGCGCGATCGATGATAGTCAGTGCAGTCAAATCACAATGATTTCCAACTCGATTCTATCCAAGAACGAGGAATGCGGCCTTTCGGGATACCTTGATCAGGTAGCATGGCCTGTGGACTTTGGTGGCTGGGAATCAGGCCAAAGAGATTGGCCTAAGAAAAATGCATAAAGACCGGGGCGATGATTAAGCCATGACCGCGGACCTGACTGTCATCATCCTGACCTTCAACGAGGAGCAGCATCTGCCCCGTTGTCTGCAAAGCCTGCAGGGTGTGGCCAAACGTGTGGTGGTGGTGGATTGCTTCTCCACCGATGGCACGGTGGCGCTGGCCCAGTCGCACGGGGCCGAGTTGGTGCAACACGTCTGGGTCAATTATTCCACCCAGCTTAATTGGGCATTGGACAACGTGCCCATCGATACGCAATGGACGATGCGGCTGGATGCCGACGAGGTCGTGACACCGGAACTGGCTGCAGCATTGCATAATGGCCTGCCGGGCTACCCGGCTACTGTAATGGGCCTGACTGTAAATAGGCAAATTCATTTTTTGGGTAAGTGGATACGTCATGGTGGTATCTACCCGATTCGTATGCTCCGCGTGTGGCGTACCGGACATGGGCGCTGCGAGAATCGTTGGATGGACGAGCATATGATTGTCGAAGGTGAGATTGGCCATCTATCTGCTGACATCGCAGACATTAATCTGAACAATGTCACCTGGTGGACGGGTAAGCACAACCACTACGCCAGCCGTGAGGCGGTGGATTTGCTGATGCACCGCAGAAAAGGAGATGAGGAAACTGCAACGGCACACCTTAATTTTCAGGCGAAATTAAAACGCTGGCTGAAACTGAAGGTTTATGCGCGGCTGCCGTTGGGTCTGCGGGCGTTGCTTTATTTCCTGTACCGATATTTTGTCAGGCTGGGCTTTCTGGATGGCTGGCAGGGGCTGGCTTTCCATTTCCTGCAGGGCTTCTGGTATCGCTTTCTGGTGGATGTGAAGGTGCATGAGTTGGAGGCGCTGATGAAGTCGCAGAACCTGACGCTGGAGCAGGTCGTCCGGCAGGAGTTTGGTTACAAAATATAATGAAGATTCGGGAGATGCGCTGAAAGCGCATAGTATTGGGCTGTGCAGAGTTCCTTGGTTGTTAAGATAATCATAAGCTGAATTAACGAACTATGAATGTGTTACACGTTATCGAAAGCCTGGATCCAAAAAAAGGTGGTCCCTCAGTTAGCTGCCCAAGCCTTGCTTGCGCCCAAATACCAAGATGCGAAAGTGTTGGCATATTGACTTATGATCTTAACGAGACAGCATTTTACGAACTCGGCCTTCCGAACCAGAAGCAACTTTCACTTTATTCTATATCCGGTGGCAAACTAGAAAAGCTACTGGGCCTACGCGCTAGAAAGGAAGTGCGCAGGCTTATCAAAAACTATGATGCAGTACATGTTCATGGGGTATGGAGTCAGCTCGCTGCGGAGGCCTGTTTTGCGGCAAGGAAAGCAGGGATTCCTTATGTTATTGCGCCACGAGGGATGCTGGATCCATGGAGCCTAGAACAGAAGAAGTTGAAGAAAAGGATTGCGCTAGCTTTGAGATGGAGGAAGATTCTTTCGCATGCGCACTTCATTCATGCTCTAAATCAGGACGAGGCTGACCTGATGTCTCATTTGCGACTGGAGACCAGAATTCGGGTTTCGCCAAATGGGATATTCCAAGAAAAAATCAGAGAACTTGTATATGTTGATGGTGCTGAATATCGGGAAGAGTACGGAAAATATATTCTCTTTATGAGTAGGCTCCATTACAAAAAAGGCTTGGATTATCTGATCGACGGCTATCGTGAATATTTGAAATTGGGCGGTGATGCCCGCTTGATTGTTGCTGGCCCTGATGAGGGGGAAAAGGCAAGAGTACTATCCAGAGTGGCGGAACTTGGGCTTCAGCATCAGGTGAAACTGATAGGCCCTGTCTACGGTGATGCAAAGCATGGATTGTTGAAGGCTGCCAAGGTATTTTGCCTGCCCAGCAGGCAGGAAGGCTTCAGTATGGCAATCATTGAAGCGCTAGCTATGGGTGTTCCTGTTGTTATAAGCAAGGAGTGTCACTTCGGTCAGGTTGCCGAGGCTGGGGCAGGAGATGTCGTCGACCTGGATCCTGAGCAAATCGGGCGATCATTATACAAATATGCAGATAGTGACACGGATGCTGGTAAGCGAGGTGCCGACCTGATCAAGTCAGAATATATATGGGAGGCGATAGCGCCGAGGCTTCTGTCCTGGTACAGCTGACCAACGTCAAGCCTGGTGTGCGCACATTGTCATGAGTGACATGGATAATACAGTTGTAGATAAGCCGAATTTCCTGATTATCGGGTCGGCTAAATGTGGAACGACTACGCTTTATGATGACTTGGCGAGAGTGGATGGGCTCTGCCTTCCGTCTGATAAAGAACCGTCGATATTAACAAAGCATCAGGACATCGCGCAGATGCGGAGTGAATATCGTGCTCACTTTCGGGGTGCGCGTCCAAATCAACTTTGCGGTGAGGCATCCACCAATTACACCAAGATACCGGAGTATGAGGGTGTTGCTGATAAGGCATACCGTTTGTGTGGTGACGAGCTAAAGTTGATTATGATTATGCGTGATCCCATCCAACGCATCTATAGTCACCTACGGCACAACATTGCGGTGCAGAGAATCTCTGCGAAAGATATAGATAGAGTCGTGCTTGATGACCCCATCTACATCTCGGTCAGCGATTACGCAATGCAGATAAAGCCTTGGCTGGATGTTTTTGGGGTTGATAGATTTTATTGTGTGAGCTTCTCGGAGTATCGACAGAACCGCGTGCAGACGATTCATGATCTTGGGAAATTTCTGGGCGTAAACACAGGTGGGCTGGAGCTAGATGACAAGAGTGTCAGAAATAAAAGCTCGGAGTTGCGTTACACGAACAGGAATATAGCCAGGCTGCTGGAATCGTCGTTTTATAGGCGATATATACGCCGACTATTCCCGGACAATACGAGGGATTGGTATAGAAATCTACTGCTGCCAAAAGCGAGCGTGCCCGAAATTAAGCTCTCAGAGGGTGTCGAGCAAGAACTGAGAGATCGTCTAGGTAATGTGGAAAATGAGATTGAGGCGCTGCTAGGCAGACGCATACATATTAATGAGACTCGATAATCAGATTAAGCGTCTGTTGCGGGCATTGAGGGGAGAGGCGATCTATCTGTATGGCATGAGGTTCGGTGCCATCCTTCTTCAGTCTGTAGTGGTTTTTGTGGTTGCGGCAGTGATCGGTATCGAGGAGTTCGGAAGGTTCACATTCATGTACAGTGCCTCCCAAATAATGACAGTTATATTGGGTGCGGGAAGCCCTTTGTTTCTGCAGAGAACGCTGCCAGTAAGGGATGTCAGGTCTGGAGGGATGGGAAATTCGAAATCTGTGGCAACCTGCCTGCTAAGGACCGCTGTATTGGCAGGTCTATGCTTGGTAGTGTTGCTCTGCGCCAACCTGTATTTGCACGGAGACGTAAGCTTTCAAACAGGCCGGGAAGCGCTATTGATCCTGCTGACGGGATTTCTTCTGAGTATATTGCAGATCTTCATTGCTGTCGTCCGTGTGGCAAGAACGGCTACCTATAGCATGATGTTGAGAGATCTGTTTCCGTACTTAGGCTTTCTGGCTGGTATTGGTGTTTCTATTTTGATGGGATACAACAGCGCCGAGGCTGTAATGTTGGTATTCTCTGCGGCGATTTTTGCGGCAGCCTCGCTCTCAATTGTGTCCTCAGGCAGTTATTTGATGACCAGGATATCCAGGGAAAAGATCAGTGCGGCTAAAATAGGGGGGGTACATGACCTTCTGGGGGTCATCCCACATGGGAGCGGGTCTTGCGCAGGTCGATATATTATTGGCGCGAGCGTTTTTGGATGATAGATCGCTGGGTATTTATTCTCTGCTGCGCAGAGTCTGCAATCTGATATCCATGCCGCAAGTGATTGCCAACTGGACAATCAGCGTAAGGGTTGCAAAAGACTTCGAGAGAGGAGACAAGGCTGCATTACAGAAACATGCGACTCATGGTCTGTTGCTTGCTGGCCCAGTCGCGGCAGTGATGTTCTTTGCTGATTGCGGTTATTTCACCATGGTGGCTTGCCTATTTTCATGTGGAAGCAGGTATTGATGTAGTAGTCCTACTTATGGTGCTTCTTGTTGCGCAGTTAATAAATGTACTATCAGGTGCGAATGCGCTTTTTGCAATGCAGTGCAGAGAGGAAGCATATACTCAAACTCAGGCTGATAACTCTTGTGGTGAGCATTGTTGCCATGTTTGTCGGTGCATTGCTATTGGATTCAATGGGCATAGCTTTGGGTGTATTGCTTGGTATGGCGATGCTAAATGGTATGCTTCTATATCATGTAAAGAAGAGAATTGGAGTCTGGACATCCCTGCCGTTTGGATTTTTCAAGCGGCGATAGTCCGGATCGACGAGTCTTGCATCCATTCTATATATACAGGTGGGCGTTTGGAAATTGGCCATCATCTGCGTATTTATTTTCAGATTGGACTAATCATTTATGAACTCAACCTTAAAACACTGGATGATAGGTGCGTCGTCATTAGTTAATCATGTCGTTGCGACCAGGTTCCCAGATGCTTGTCCGTTTATACTGGTTTGTGAATTTCCTCGTTCAGGGGCGAATTGGATTCGAGACATGATCGGCGATGCATTGCAGATGCCTGTCCCGCGTTTTAGCTTGTTGCCGATAACATTTTCATCATTGGTGCATTCGCATTTTGTTAAACCTGCACGGAAATCACCAGTGGTTTATGTAGTTCGGGATGGGCGTGATGTTTTTGTTTCTCACTTTCATAAGACGTTAAATGCGGTAAGGTCTGGAACTCCAGCGCAGCGTAGGAGAACGCTACAGTTGCATCGCTCAATGCAATCGGTCGCCGCCGAGGGTTCCCAGGAAGATGGGATGCGCGCATTTTATGAGGAGTGGAGGCAGCGCCCGGTTGGATCACGGGTTAATTGGGGTGAGCATGTGAGCGGTTGGTTGAATGAAAGGACGCCAAATGTGCATGTCGTGCGTTACGAGGATATGCTCAAGAGTCCCCATGAGACATTGAAATCGGTTGCGCACCGTCTTGGTGCTAGTGAAGTTGACGATAGGGTGATCGACTTTGCTGTGCAAAGAAACAGTTTCGAGTTCAAGACAGGAAGGATGCCGGGTGAGGTGGATAATAATCAGAACCGCAGGAGTGGGCGTGCCGGCGGTTGGCAGGAATCGCTTCCTTCTGATCTGCAGGAACGGTTCATCTCAGATTTCGGCGATGTCATCACTCTTATTAACACCAAGAGATAGAGATTCGCTAAGCCCCTATTATGGTGTGGTTCGCCGGTATTGCAGAAACAATATAGTGGAGTTTTGATGATGCTGGGAATATTTATTCTTACAACGTTTCTCGTATCATTGCCCTGGCCTTGGTATGTGGTTGCCAGTGTAGGCTCCTTCGGCGTTCGCCCGGTGTATTTCGCCGCAATTCCAGTGATTATATATTTCCTGTGGAAATCGAAATTCAGCTTGAAGCCGGTCAACCTCAGGGTGATTGTGATCCTGTCATGTATTTATGCCATCTGGACTCTTCCAGTTGTTTACAACGCATACCCTCATTGGCAAATCGGGAAACTCGTAAGTCTCGGTGGTCATATCGTAATTGCGTATTTCGCTGCAAGGCTTTATCTACTGTTGTCTCTTGACAAAAAGTGGGGCATATATTGGCCAATTGCGAGTGCCGCATTTCTGATTTCATGCGCTCTATCGTATTACTATGCGTTTGGAACGCTGATTCCAGACACCAATATCACTACGTCGCGGGATTTCATTCATGGTGCCCTATATAGTCAGGGGGAATTCAGCGATCCGGAGGCTGCTAAGGGAATACGTCATACTATGGCAATAGTACCTACGCTACTGCTTGCACTTGTTGCGCACAACAGTAGGCACGCGTCCAAGCTCAATATCGCTATCTATGTTGCCGCAGTATATCTCGTATTGTTCTCTTTCAGCCGTTCTGCGTGGCTCGTCGCCTTCCTGATCAGCCTGCTAGTGTTCAGGTACGTGTTCAAGCACCTGTCGAAAAATATTACCATAATTGTCTTGTTCCTGTTTGGGGTCGCTTTAGCGTTACCAATTCTTTCGATGATGTTCCCCCAGCAATTTGCATGGGTCTGGAACATCCTTGGTGACAGGATTGGTGATGATAAGTCCACGTCTGGTCGCTTGTGGATTTTAGGGGAAATATTTTTGAATACATCTTTTGCGGAATTGCTGTTTGGGTACAATCGCGTCATGCCGAGTCCGCATAATTTGGTATTTGATGCTTTGCTACAGACGGGTATATTGGGGGCTATAGGTGCAGTAATTATTACGATCTATGCAATAAGGATCTACATACTAGGCTTGCACAAAGGCAATTATGAGTCGATCGTGGCAGCTGCTATGGTCACACCCGCATTGGTGCGTATCTTTACTGCGGGTAGCGGCATGCTTCACATAGCTGATTTGCTGGGATTGTGTATAGCGGCCAACTTGACATGGTACTTCAATGAGCGGGCAGGCTATAAGGAATTGCCTAAAAATCCGATCATGGTGGCTGGCATGCAGACAAGCCCGCCTGGGAAGATATTAGCTTGGCGAAAGCGGTTCAATACATGAATCCGGTGCCGGATGTAGTTGTTCGAGCCAATGCAGCAACTCCTCATTGTCGGCTGCGGTCCAGTAAGCAATCGCGTCCACCCCATCTATGCTCTGCGCGATCTCCAATTGCATGCGCGCCAGTTCTATAGGTGCAACCTCTTTGTGATTTTTCGAGCCCCCATTAAATATTCTGGAACTAAAGAGAGGAATTACACCGGGCGTGCTCCCATCAGCTCGATGAATAGTAAGTGCCGACTCAATACCTGCTCGCGTCATTCTGGCGATTTTCGATTTGTAGTCTCTGTCACCAACCCCATAGCGTAAATATAGCGTTGGATAAATATCATCTACAGAATCAAGCAGCCCTATATCCGCGGCTGCTTGAATACCGCTTATTTGACTAGCCAGACTGGTCGCATCCGACTCTCTACTGGTCGGTGTTGGGATCCCATAAATTCCGATCCTTGCATCAGGAAGCAGGTCTCTAGCTATGTCCACGCGTCGCTTGAACGCAGCAATAAGTGATTTGAAAGCCTCCTCACCATGTTTGCGACGGTAGCTTGAAAAATCCTTGGGGTGCACTGGCTTCTCGATATCGATCAATAGCCGAACAGAACCACTTACCCCACGAGTTTTTAGCTGCTTATTAAGTTGTCTCCTGATTGCTACATTGTCGACGGCAATGAACTCTTTAACGGTGATATTTTTCGGAGCACTGAACCAGTATGAGCTCCCTGATACGCCGTTCGTTGATATACCCAAGTGCGCAAGATCTAACTCGCTGGCTTGCTGTTGTCGAAGCAATATAATTTCGCATGTACTATTAACTGCACGCGCGGTGCTATTGCTGCCGCCTTCTGCATGTATGATCGCAGGTGCCGCAAGTAAGACTATAACCACGGTCCACTTGCGCATAAGAATGACAATATCTACCAAGAGGCGATTTCGCATTTGATTTAAGATAACCCATGAAACCATTGGATGAACGTGACGTACTTGAATTTCAACACGTTAAAGTGACCTTAGCATGCCACATCTTGTACAGTTTTCTGGTACCCGACCAAAAAGTGAATTTGTCGGGCTTTTTTACGATAGGTGTAGCTGTGATAACTGGCTGATAGCCGCTATAACCAACTGAATGTCTGGCAATAATGTTATTGAAATAAGAATTTATGGGGAATTGGTTCGCCGGGAAAATTTGCACTTATATGTTTCAGGGTACATGTGGTGTTAGTAATATCAATTACATACAAATCTGGTATATATCGTGCTGAACACTGCCCCATACATTGACGGAATTGAATCATCGACCCTGCGTCGTTAGTAACACTTGAGGGAAGCGCCATTTTCATGTGGAGATCTACAGTCTATTTCCTTGCCAGGCGCACTGCTCGCCTAATGTCCTTGACAAGCCTTGCAGTGTCCAGCGCTTTCGCGGCTACTACCAGCTATCACATCGGTAACAGCTTAACTTGGGGCTCGCAACCGAATGGCCTAGCGGCCATGGCTATAGCAGCAGGTAAGGACCACGCTGTCGGTTATCATATCCACTCGGGTTGGAGCCTGAGTGCGATCTGGAATAATCCGACCGAAATCACTAAGACAAATAGTTTTGGAGGGTTTGCAACTGCGCTCCCAAACTATGCATGGGACTATGTAACTCTGCAGCCGCATCATTCCAATACAACTCTGGCCTCGGATAGACAACGCATCATTGATTTCATAAACCTCAATGAGGCAGGTCCATCAACAACTACCAACTATTATATTTATTCAGCATGGCCACGACAGTCGTCTGGAGATTACAAGTCCTTCTGGACTCAAAGCGTTTCCAGTGCGCCGAATCAATTGACAATTCACGCACGAGAATATTTTGATCACTTATACAGTGCTGTGACCAACGAACTGGGGAATGCAGTGCAGGTGCATATGATCCCGGTTGGTGAGGTCTTATACCGAGTGGATCTGCTCTTTGAGTCGGGTGCAGTACCCGGTTTTACAGATGTAAGACAATTGTATGGTGATGATAATCACCTCACTGGTGATATCGGTGGCTGGATTGTTGCTAATACCGTATATGCGACAATTTTTAAAGAAAACCCAAGCGGGATAAAGAAGCCGGAGGGGTTTTATTTGCCATCTGGTGGCGGCCCGTCGGTGCTTACTGATGCATTGAATGCACAGCTGCAGTCACTTGTTTGGGATGTTGTTGCACATCATCCAGCTACCGGTATTGATATCTCCCCAAATAAATTCACCTTCACTGACGCAGCGGGGGCGGAACTCAATACAACACAGACATCGAACACGATACAGGTGACAGGTATCAATGCGGCAACGGATATTTCCATCACCAACGGAATGTACTCTGTTAATTCTGGATCATTTACTGCCACCAAGAGTGCGGTAAGGCCGGGCGACCGAGTCTCGGTGCGATTGAAATCTGCGGCAAGCTATTCAACTTCTGTGAGCGCTACGTTGACAATTGGGGGTGTCAGCGACACGTTCTCGGTAACTACACTGAATCCCAGTGCCAATACTGGCTTCCATACCCCGACCGCTAATCTTGCGGACGGCGGTGGAGATGGGAATGGGTATGAGGTTGGGCCTACAGCCGCTTATGTGGCGGATAGTCTCAATGCTGTCGATAAGAACAGTGGCACCAATGCAAAGAATACATGCACCAACCTCGGCAAGGACAGACACATTTTCTACAATTACGGGTTTAATATCCCTGTGGGTTCTAACATCAGCGGCATCGAGCTGAAGGTGAAGGCCAAAGCGGACAGCGCCACGGGTTCCCCCAAGGTTTGTGTGCAGTTATCTTGGGATGGTGGAAAAACCTGGACAACGACGCTGAGCAAGAATCTCGGAACGACACTAAAGAACTACACACTAGGCTCTACTGCGAGTACGTGGGGACGGACTTGGAGCGCGAATGACTTCTCGAATGCTAATTTCCGGGTGCGCATTATTGATGTTTCCCAATCCGCAACCAGCGACTTCTACTTGGATGGGCTCTCGGTACGTGTGACTTACAACGCTAACCCGGCATCGATATCGGGAATTGTATTCGAGGATCTGAATGGTGATGGGGTGTGGAATAATACCGAACCACCGATATCTGGAGCGAGGCTGATTTTGCGGTCGACGGGACCCAATGGGCGGTTCGAACAGGACGGGGACGATGTGTTTACAAGCATGTGGACTAACAAAGCCGGGGCTTATTTGTTTATGGGATTGTCGCCTGGTTCATATCGGGTGAGTTCGATTAAAGCAACGAATTCACCGGTCCGCCTCGATGCGCTGCTGACCTCGTGGGTTGCAACCTACAATTTCATTTTGACAAATGGTGAGAATCTAACTACTCAGAATTTTGGTTATATGTACCCGCAGGACATCACCAACAATGGCAATTAAGACGACTGTGAGGCAAATTTCGATGGAACCAGAAACCATCGCCTACAGCGTATAGTGGCGAAAACGCTCAGTCAGGACTCGTCGCCCGAGCAGATATCTGGCTGACTTAAGGCAGACCTATCCGGATGATGAGTCGCTATGCGAACGCAACAGCCGCAGAGCGTTTTTTTGAGCGCCGTCCAAGACTGTAATGACTCGGATTCTCGAATCGCCAAACACGCCCTTGACGGGTCGCCTTGGGCGAAAGCTGGGGAAGCTGTAGAAGGTGTACGCGTCCTGGAGACGACGCTTTCGCTGAGTTGATTTGGCCATGGCCCATGCGTGCCAGAATTCACAGCAACAAACAATCATCCATAACCGCTATAACATGCGGTTCACAAACCACACGACTCTAAAGTAAAACTGAAGTTATAGATGCACTAATTAATGACCAGTGATTCGAGTCAACTCTTTTCCGCGGCATCTGCTTCTCTATGATTTTGTTTTCTTAATCCAATGACCTTGGCTGGAACGCCTGCAACGATTGTATATGCCTCTACATTTTTCGTTACTACTGCGCCCGCACCAATGATTGCGCCATTGCCGATTGATATGCCTTTCATAATACATGCTGAGCGGCCAACCCATACATCATTGCCCAGAGTCACGGCTTTGACACGGTAACCTTGCTTCATGATTGGGGTGTGCGGATCTGACCATTCGTGATCGTTGTCTCTGATCGATACATATTCACCAATGCGGCAAAAATCACCGATGACTATTTTTTCTATCGCTATAATGAAGCAGCCCTGATTGATCGAGACATCATTTCCGATTGTTAGGGTGGCTCCCTTTGCGGTACCCAGCTTTACGCCATCGCCAAAATGTGCATTTTGTCCGATGGTGATATTGCCAAGAACACCTGTAACGCTAACAGTGCCCTCTGCAGTAAAGCCCTTGCCAACTTTGCAGGCCAGTCGCAGTTTGGATGCCTGAAGAAATGAGTTCACTCTCAAGAGCGATACCTGTGACAATTTCAGTATCAATCTTGATAAATACATTGCCACTCCACAAAGCTGTACTCTATATATATTTCATAATGTGCGGACGTCGGGTGTTTCTCTATCATGTAAATAGTCCGCCAACCTGTAGAATTGTTGCGATTGTTATGAGCAATTAATTGCAGCGTGCAGGTCAGGTGATGTGGGGAGTGATGTGCGTCGTGAACTTAAACTCATGCTCGACCTTCCTGTGCAATAAAGCTAATCTTGTGTGGTTCTGGGATGGGTGGATTACGCGTGATCGACACTCTCAGCTCTCATTCATGAGTTATTTAAGTTAGTAAAATCAATAAATTATAATAATAAACGACTCTACTGTGGATTTTTCATGTCAAAGATATCAATAGTCACCGTCTCGTTCAATGCCGAAGAGACTCTCGCCGATTGCATTGGGAGCGTTGCAAGCCAATCTATTGATGCTGAACATATTTTGATAGACGACGGCTCGAAAAATGGGACGCGTCCGATTGCCGAATCGTATTCCGGTAACTTGGCCTTGATAGTATCTGAACCAGACCAGGGTGTTTACGATGCCATGAACAAGGGCATTCAACGTGCCACCGGCGATGTCATTGGCATACTGAATGCGGATGATGTTTATTATTCCAACCAGGCGTTATCCAAGGTGATGGAAGCCTTTGCGCGTAGCGACATTGATGCCTGCTACAGGGATCTTGTTTATGTTGACAGGAACGATTTGAGCAAAGTGACGCGGTATTGGAAGTCCGGTATATTTAATCCTAATAAATTTTATTGGGGCTGGATGCCCCCGCATCCCGCATTTTTTGTGCGGCGTGAGGTCTATGAGCAACACGGTTTGTTCAGGCTCGATATGGGGTCAGCCGCCGATTATGAGTTGATGCTTCGTTTTCTGCTCAAGTGCCGTGTGACAGTCGGGTATGTGCCTGAGATCATGGTCAGAATGAGGGCAGGGGGCGTGAGTAATACGTCCATCGCAAATCGTCTCAAGGCAAACAGGATGGACCGTATGGCGTGGACGGTAAATCATATCCATCCTTACCCTTGGACTACTTACCTCAAGCCGGCAAGGAAATTGGGGCCGTGGTTTAGCCGCCCAACGATACGGAGCTAGGTGTAATTACCTAAGATCTGGCAGTTGAGACGCATACAAAATTAGAAACTGCCTTGTCAACAGATTAAATTAAATGGAAATTATGAACGCTACAACACCCGCAGCATATCGCATGCCCCTAGTACTTTGGATACTTATTAGTGTCGGCTTAGCACTGGCCATTTTTTCAGCCTTTGATGCGCTTGCCGAAATGGTGCAGCGTTGGGAAACCAGTGAGGAATATGGCTACGGCTACATGATACCGGTCATTACGCTGTTCCTGATCTGGCAGCGTAAAGACCAGCTAGAGCTATTCCGTTCACTGGATCATGGCTGGGCGTGGCGCTGCTGGTGGTCGGCGTGATGATTACTCTTGTCGGTCAGCTGAGTGCGATTTATGCGGTAACCCAATATGGCTTTGTGATTACGGTGATGGGCGCCTTCTATGCGGTTATGGGTTGGTCGGCCTTCAAAATTGTAGTGGTGCCTCTCTGTTGCTGTTCTTGATGGTGCCGCTGCCTGGGTTCGTGTTCAATAACTTTCATCTCAGCTGCAGCTCATTTCATCCCAGATTGGGGTGGCTGTCATACGTCTATTCGATATCAGTGTTCATCTTGAAGGCAATGTGATTGATCTTGGTACTTATCAATTGCAGGTGGTCGAGGCTTGCAGCGGGTTGCGTTATCTATTTCCGCTGATTGCACTTTCCATTATCGCATCCTATTTCTATCAGGCAGCAGTCTGGAAGCGAATCGTCTGTAATTCTTTCAAGTATGCCCATTACGGTTCTCATGAACAGCTTTCGGATAGGCGTCATCGGTGTATTGGTCGATAAGTACGGTATAGAGCAGGCAGAGGGATTCCTGCATGATTTCGAAGGCTGGATTGTGTTTATGGCCTGCGTGGCGCTGCTGGTGCTGGAGGTGTGGCTGTTGTCTCTGATAGGCAAAGACCGGCGGCCATTCCGTGAAATATTCGGCATGGATTTTCCGGCGCCTACTCCTGCAGATGCTCCCAGCCAGTCTCGCGTCTATGCCACTTCATACATATGTGGCTGTTGCTGTTCTGGCGGCAGCCGCGTCAGGTGCGTTGGTTGTAGGTGGGCGTGCCGAGATTATTCCAGAACGTGCGGAGTTTATGAGTTTTCCGATGAGCTTAGGTGAATGGCGTGGACGTAATGATACGTTGGAAGGCGTTGTGCTCGATGTACTTAAGCTTGATGACTACATCATCGCGGATTATCAGAACGCAGAGGGGCAGTCGGTGAATTTCTATGTGGCCTATTATGGTTCGCAGCGCTCTGGGCGCATCTGCGCATTCACCGCGCTCTTGTCTCCCCGGGGGCGGCTGGCGTATCGAGTCTCATACGCAAGTGGAACTCGATAACGGACTGAGAACCAATCGCTTCGTCATTCGCATGGGCGAGAGTCGTCAATTGGTTTACTACTGGTTCAAGCAGCGAGATCGAGTGATTACTAACGAGTTTGCTGTTAAATGGTACATGCTGTGGGATGCGCTTATGCGCAATCGCACCGATGGGGCGCTGGTCAGATTGGTGACTGTGATTCCGCCGGGCGAGGACATCGAAGTGGCTGAGAAGCGCCTGCAAGATTTTGCGCGGACCGTAACCGTCCCGCTTGATAAGTACGTCCCAGGCTGACTCCGTGGAACTGCTGGTATTTCTGTCGGCGGCATTGCTGTCATTGGTCTTGGTTCCTCCGCTGATCAATCTGGCGCACCGTTATCATTTCATCGATGCGCCGGATTTGCGCAAGGTGCACACCACGCCCATACCGAGAATCGGTGGTTTGGCGATGGTGGCTGGCACGGTTCTGCCGCTGCTCGTCTGGCTGCCGTTCGATAATCAACTGGTTGCATATCTCTGTGGTGTGGGTGTTATCGCCCTGTTCGGCTTGTGGGACGATCGTGCCAATCTTGATTATCGGCTCAAGTTCGCGGGGCAGTTTATTGCCGCTGCGATACCTGTGTTTCTGGGTGGGTTGGTGATCCGTGAGATTCCCTTCGGGCCGTTTAATGGGTTGCCTGACGTGATCGCCTACCCGTTAACGATCGTATTTCTGGTGGGCATTACTAACGCGGTCAATCTGACGGATGGTCTGGACGGATTGGCGGGCGGTACCGCCTTGCTCAGCCTGATTGTCATTGCGCTCCTTGCTTACTTGGCCGATGGGACCCAACTGCTGGCTATCACGCTTGCAGTGAGTGGGGCAATTTTTGGTTTCCTCCGCTATAACACACACCCAGCCAGCATATTCATGGGTGATACGGGCAGCCAGTTTCTTGGCTACTCACTTGGGGGTGCTTGCCATTACGTTGGTGCAATCGGTTAATCAGGCGCTGAGTCCGATGCTTATGATCCTGATTCTGGGGTTGCCCATCCTGGATACGGCCAGCGTTATGTATCAGCGTCTAAGAGAAGGGAGATCCCTCTTTTCTCCAGATAAGAATCACCTCCACCACAAGCTTCTTTCCAGCGGCCTCCATCATTATGAGGCCGTTATGGCAATCTATTTCCTGCAAAGCCTATTTCTAGCGGTTGCTTTGCTGATGCATTACGAGTCCGACGGCCTGCTTCTGGCTCTTTATCTCTCGATATGCATCGCAGTTATGTTGTTTATTGAATTGGTGAAGCGGATCAGGATGGGTGCGGGAGATGTTGTGGTACACACATCGGCATTTGCCAATCTGATTTCATCGGTGCGGTATCATAGATTCTTTGTTGAGGGGCCGTTAATTCTGCTGAAGTATGCTGTTCCAGTGTATTTGCTGGTGGGTTGCTTTGCTATCGATCGCGTACCCCGGGATTTTGGCGTCCTGGCAGCGGTGTTTTTCGTGCTGCTCCTGATACGCTTGGTGATGGGGTATCGCGCGTGGTTTATTTTTCTCAGGCTCATGGTGTTCGTGACTATCGCATTCGTTGTTTATCTTCTAGAGATGAGTCTTAGTGAGCGGGCAGATGTTGTGCCTGGATTTGATTATCTTTTTTTTGGCATGGTCGGGCTTGCGTCGATTCTTGCGATCCGTTACAAAATGGCAACCAAGTTCCAGGTAACGCCGAGCGATTTCCTGTTGATAATCGCCATGTTGGCGCTAGGTATGATGCCGGAGAGTATTCGTGAAACGTATCATTTGGTTCCCGTTGCCGTGAAGCTGGTTATGCTATTTTATGGTGCTGAGCTGATACTTAAATCGATGTCGAGCAGATGGAGTCTGCTGCCGTTGTCTTCTCTGGCTGCGATGGCTGTGCTTGCTGTGCGTGGGTTTGCACTTTAGAAATTATTTTGGAGTGAGGATGATCGTGAATACAAAAAATAAGGTTGCGCTGATTACCGGTGTCACTGGCCAGGACGGTGCCTATCTTGCCGAGCTGCTGCTCGAGAATGGCTACATTGTCCATGGCATCAAACGCCGTGCCTCGTCGTTCAACACCGACCGCGTCGATCATCTCTATAGCGATCCGCACGAGAAAGGTCGTCGCTTCATCCTGCATTACGGCGATCTGACCGATGCGACCAATCTGATCCGTATCATCCAGCAGGTACAGCCGGACGAAATCTACAACCTGGCGGCGCAGAGCCATGTGGCGGTGTCGTTCGAGACGCCGGAATATACGGCGAACGCCGATGCGCTGGGTACGCTGCGCATTCTGGAGGCGATCCGCATCCTGGGTCTGGAGAAGAAGACGCGTTTCTATCAGGCCTCGACCTCGGAGATGTTCGGCAAGGTGCAGGAGATCCCGCAGCGCGAGACCACGCCGTTCTACCCGCGCAGTCCGTATGCCGCCGCCAAGGTGTATTCCTATTGGATCTGTGTGAACTACCGCGAGGCCTACGGTATCTTTGCCTGCAACGGTATTCTGTTCAATCACGAGTCGCCGGTCCGCGGCGAGACCTTCGTCACCCGCAAGATCACCCGCGCCGTGGCGCGCATCAAGCTGGGGCTGCAGGAGAATCTGTACCTCGGCAATCTCAATTCCCTGCGCGACTGGGGCCATGCGCGTGATTATGTGCGGGCGCAGTGGTTGATCCTGCAACAGGAACAGCCGGAGGATTTCGTGATCGCGACCGGCAAGCAGTATTCGGTGCGCCAGTTTGTCGATGCCGCGTTTGCCGAGGTTGGCATGCAGATGCGCTGGGAAGGCGAAGGCCTCAACGAGAAGGGTATTGATGCCAAGAGCGGCAAGGTGCTGGTCGAGGTCGATCCGCGTTATTTCCGGCCGACCGAGGTCGAGACGCTGCTGGGCGATCCTACCAAGGCGCGCGAGAAACTGGGCTGGTCGGCGGAAATCACCCTCGACCAGATGGTCGCCGAGATGGTGCGCGAGGATCTGATGCTCGCCGAGAAGGACGAGATGTGCCGGCGCGAAGGTTTCAAGACCTTCGACTATAAAGAATAAGGCACAGCGTAGCGGATACTCGACATGGACAAGAACGCACGCATTTATATCGCTGGCCATCGTGGCCTGGTAGGCGCGGCCATTCTCCGCCATCTGCAAGCCGAGGGTTACAGCAACTTCATCACGGCGACCAGTCGTGAGTTGGACCTGCGCGAACAGTCTGCGGTGCGCGCGTTCTTCGCCGAGCAGCGGCCGGATTATGTGTTTCTGGCGGCCGCCAAGGTCGGTGGTATTCTCGCCAACGATACCTATCCCGCCGAATTCATCTACGACAATCTCATGATGGAGGCGAACATCATCGATGCCGCCTACCGGAATGGAACGAAGAAGCTGCTATTTCTCGGCAGCACCTGCATCTACCCGAGGCTGGCGCCGCAGCCGCTCAAGGAAGACTATCTCTTAAGCGGTCCACTGGAGCCGACCAACGAGTGGTATGCGGTGGCCAAGATCGCCGGTATCAAGCTATGCCAGGCCTATCAGCGTCAATACGGTGCGCGTTTTATCTCGGCGATGCCAACCAATCTGTACGGCCCTGGCGATAATTTCGATCTGGAAAAATCGCATGTCATGCCGGCGTTGATTCGTAAATTCCACGAGGCCAAGGTCGCTAAAGCGCCGTCGGTCGTCGTGTGGGGCACAGGCAAGCCGCTGCGTGAATTCCTGCATGTCGACGATTGCGCGCGCGCCTGTGTGTTTCTGATGGAACATTACGAGGGCACGGATATCGTCAACATCGGCACCGGATCGGATATACCGATCGGCGAGTTGGCGGGGCTGGTGAAGAAGGCGGTTGGCTATACAGGCGAGATCGTGTTCGATTCCTCCAAGCCGGACGGCACGCCGCGCAAGCTGGTCGATGTGGGGCGAATCACGGCGCTGGGCTGGAAGCCGGAGATCGGTCTGGAAGAAGGTATCCGCAATGCCTATGAGTGGTTCCTGGCGCATGTGGATGCGGCGGAATCGCAGGTCCGTGGGATGGGTTGAAGTATAGATCGCATGGCGTGTCTGTGCCGCTCATGCGCACATTGTGAATTGCACATAAACATAATCATCGCTAATTATGAAGTCCGTGGAGGATTGAACATGGTGCTCGAAACTCGGAAGAAATTGCTGGTAACCGCGCTTGCCGCGCTCATGCTCGTCGGCTGTGGTGGTGCGGAAGATCGCAAGGCCAAATATCTGGAGCGCGGTAAGGCCTATATTGCCGAGGAGAACTGGGATAAGGCGCGCGTCGAGATCAAGAACGTACTGCAGATCGATCCCAAGTCGGCAGAGGCTTATTACCTGATCGGTCAGGTGGAAGAGAAGCAGCAGGAATGGGCCAAGGCCTTCGGCAATTACACCAAGGCGGTGGAGCTTGATCCCGAGTTGATCGATGCGCGTAGCCGATTGGCGCAGTTCTATCATGCTCCAGGCCAATGCGGCTATAAGTCTCAGAATGAGCGTGATGGCGAGGCCAAGGCGCTGGGGCAGGCGCAGACACGAAATCGATGAGATTCTCAAACGTGACGCCAAGCACTCCGGCGCCCGCGCGTTACGTGCTGCGATGTTGGTGCGCGAAGGAAAGAACGACGAGGCGCTTGCGCTCTGGCCGAAACGGTCGTGAAGGAAGATCCCGCTAACGGTCCAGCGATCAGGTCTGCTGGCCTCGCTGTATATGCAGGTCGGACCGTGCTGGCGGATGCAGAACGGTGTTGGTAGACGGCGGCTGGCAAGGCCGAGGAGTCTGTCCCGCTCAAATTGCAGCTCGCGCAGATGTATGCGCAGCAAAAGAAGAATGATGCAGCCGAGAAGCGTGATGCGTGAGTTGATCGCGGCCAAGCCCGATGAACAGTCTTTCCGGGTGCAGTTGGCGCAGTTCCTGGCGCAGACCGATCAGGCCGACAAGGCCGAGGCCGTGTTGCGTGAGGCCATTGATGTGGATCCTAAAGATGCCAAGCGTTATCTCATGCTGAGTGAGTTCCTGGCGGCCAAGAAAGGCGCGGCTGCGGCGATCGATTATCTGCGCAAAGCCATTGAGCAGAAGCCTGAGATGTACGAGTTGCGGATTAGGCTGGCGGCTCTGTATGAGCAGGACAAAAAGCCGGACGAGGCCAAGAAGATTTACGACGAGATGGTCACGCACTTCGGCGAAGAGCCGCCGGGTCTTATGGCGCGTAACCGTTTGGCCGCGCATGCGGCCGCTGCGGGTGATATGGACAAGGCACGCCAATTGACTGAGCAGGTGCTGACGGCTCAATCCCAAGGACAACGATGCGCTGCTGATGAAAGGTCGTATGGCCATGCAGGGCGGTGATTTCGATACCGCGGTCGGCGCGTTCCGCTCGGTGCTCAAGGATCAGCCGGATTCGGTGCCGGTGATGCATCTGCTGGCCGAGGCGCAGTTGCGCAAGGGCGATACCGAATTGGCTGGCGACAATCTGCGTCGGGCGGTGGAGATTGCACCGCAGAACGCTGATGCGCGCATCAAATATGCGCGCTTTCTGATCGCTAAGAAGGATCTGCCAGGTGCGCTGGAGCAGATCGATAAGGTGTTGGCGACAGGATCCGGCCAATGCCGATGCCATGGCCGCCAAATCCGAAGTGTTGGCCGCGAAGGGCGATCTGGCCGCCACCAAGGAGGAACTGGTCAAACTCAAGGAAGCCGCGCCGGATAATCCCGAGGCCTCACTGCGCCTGGCGCGGGTGCACATGGCCGAGGGTGATGCCGCCGCGGCCATGGCCGAGGTCGATGCGATCCTGGAGCGTGACGAGAAGAATCTGGCGGCGCTGATCTTGAAGACCGATATCCTGGCTGCGACCAACGATGCGCCCGCGTTGGAGACGGCGATCAACCGTCTCAAGACGGTTGCTCCTGATAATCCGGAAGGTTATTTCCGCATGGGTCGTTTCCTGCGTGCCAAGGGCGATATCGGCCGGTGCACTCAAAGAGTACGAACAGGCCTATGGTCTGGCTCAGGCGGCAGGCAAGCTCGCGCTGCTTACTGAGATTGTAAATACCCAGGTGGCAGCCGGGCAGGCCGATCAGGCACTGGCGCGGGTGCAGACTATCCTGCGTGAAGAGCCGGAGCATAAGGCCGCTAACGATCTGCTTGGTGTCGTGCAGATGGCGCGCAAGGACTATGCGGCTGCCGAAGCCGCCTTCGCCAAGCAGATTCAAATCAACCCGAACAACGCGACGGTCTACACCCAATTGTCCGCAGCACGGGAACAGCAGGGCAACAAGGCCGGCGCAGTGGCCGCTTATGAACAGGGGCTCGGCGTACTCAAGGACGACGTCAGCTTACAGATCGGATTGGCTGGGGTGTACGAACGCCAGGGCGATTTCGACGCGGCCATCGGTGTCTATGAAAAGGTACTCGCCAAACAGCCCGACAATGCCGTCGCGGTGAACAATCTGGCGGCACTGCTCGCGGACCACCGCACCGATGCTCAAAGTCTGGCGCGGGCCAAGGAGCTGGCGGCCAAGCTCGCCCCGGTCCAGCAGCCCGGCCATGCAGGATACGGTGGGTTGGGTTTATTACCGCACCGGCGATTACGCCAAGGCCGTGGAAGTGCTTGAGGGTGTGGTCAACAGCCGCGCCCAAGGTCGCGATCTTCCACTACCACCTCGGAATGGCCTATGCCAAGGCCGGTGACAAGGCCAAGGCCAAGGTGGCACTGACCAAGGCGCTCGAACTGGGTGAATTCGCTGAGGCGGAAGAGGCGCGTAAGACTCTGAACGGGCTTTAATAATTTCTTCTGGGTGCTGTCAGCCACTGATGTAGGACGGGCTAATGTAGCGTAATGCGCCGGATATTTTATGGGGGGCCTGTTGAAGTCGAACCCCATGAACACATCCGGCGCATTACGATCTATGGTCTAATGCGCCCTACTGTGTTTTGTTTCCTGACGGCTTTGTCCTCAGGTCATCTACCTATCCCTTGGCGCCACCTTGCCGCTACTTTATAGTGATTTTTTTACCCGTGTACCACGGTAGTCCGCACACCCCTAAGTATCGCGATATGACGCGGGCGCAGACACCCAGGAACGACTGGGCGACATGGGACGGAAGTATTTTTCGGCGGGCATCATGGCCGAATTACGGGGATAGTGCATGTTGAGCATTGGATTCGTGGGATATACAGCGGGAGCCGTGGCGTTCCTGCTGTTGGCGTTGGTGCTGTTGACCGGTCAGCGTGGACACGCACGCAAACGCATGCTCCTGTTGGCGACGTTCGCCAGTGCGTTGTGGATGGGTGTTGCGGCCTACCACAGCGCGGTGCAATCCACCGCTTTCTCGGCGCAATTGCTGGAACTGCTGCGCGATCTCGCCTGGATCGCTTTCCTGGCCCGCATCCTGGGTACGGCCTACGGCGATCAGGCCATTTCCGACCGGCGTTTCCGCGCCGTGGTGATGGTGGTCGGGGCCTTTGTGGTCTTGCTCGCAAGCCTGACCGTGCATCGTTTCTATTCCGGTGTGGCCATCATTTCGTCGATCGGGGTCGATTGGCTGTTGGCTGGCTATCTGTTGCTGGCGGTGTTCGGCTTGGTCATGGTGGAGCAGCTGTTCCGCAATACCCGGCCAGAGATGCGTCGCGGCATCAAATATCTGTGTATGGGCGTAGGTGGTCTGTTTGCCTATGACATCTATCTATATGCCGATGCGCTGTTGTTCCAGCGTGTAGACGGTGCCTTGTGGGAGGCGCGCGGCGCGGCCAATGCCCTGGTGGTGCCGCTGATTGGTCTCGCTATCGCGCGGGATACACACTGGTCGCGGGAAATCTTCGTATCGCGGCGCATCGTCTTCCATTCGGCATCGCTGCTCGGCGCCGGTATCTATTTGTTCGCGATGGGTACCGGCGGCTATTACGTGCGCAGCTTCGGCGGCAGTTGGGGCGCGGTCGCCCAAGTGATTTTCCTGTTTGGCGCGATGTTGACGTTGGCGGTGCTGTTGTTCTCCGGACAACTGCGCGCCAGTCTGCGGGTCTTCATCAACAAACATTTCTTTCATTACAAATACGATTATCGCGACGAGTGGCTGCGCTTCATCGGCACTTTGTCATCGGGCGAACCCGATGTGCGCCTGCGCGAACGGGTGGTGCGCGCCATTGCGGAAATCATAGAAAGCCCATCGGGCGCGTTATGGCTGCGGCGCGATGGCGGGCAATTCGAAGCGGTCGCGGCCTGGCAGATGGAAATTCCCACCGAAGCGACGGAGCACGCCGACAGTTCCCTGGTCGCGTTTCTGGGCCGCCAGGAATGGGTGATCAATCTTGATGAGTATGCGCGCGATCGTGAACTCTATGTGGGGTTGGAACTGCCGGCGTGGATAGTTGACATTCCTCGGGCGTGGTTGGTTACGCCGCTGATTTTGCATGACCGGTTGATGGGCTTCATCGTGTTGACGCGCTCGCCATCGCCGCAGCATTTCAATTGGGAAGATTGCGATCTGCTGAAGACGGCGGGCCGCCAGGCGGCCAGTCATCTGGCGCAGTTGGAGGCCGCGCGCGCCTTGGCCGACGCGCGCCAGTTCGAAACCTGCAATCGTCTGTCGACTTATGTAATGCACGATCTGAAGAATCTCGTCGCGCAGCTGTCGCTGGTGGTGACCAACGCCGCCAAGCACAAGCACAACCCCCAGTTTATGGAGGACGCCATCCGTACCGTTGAGCATTCTGTCGATAAGATGAACCGACTGATGGCGCATCTGCGCAGCGGTGGTGCCGATAACCGGCAGGTCGTCACGGTGGAGCTCTGCGAACTGCTGCACGATGTGGCGCGAACCATGGCCGGTGGCCGGCCAGCACCCAGCGTGGATTGTCAGGCCAAGGGCATTGCCGCGCGCGCGAACAAAGACCGCTTTGCCGCGATTATTGGTCATCTGGTACGCAATGCCCAGGATGCCACGCCGGACGATGGGCGAATTATCATGCGCCTGTTCAAGTTGGATGAATGGGCGGTGATCGAGGTGCAGGACAACGGCAGCGGGATGGACGCACAATTTATCCGTGATCGGCTGTTCCGGCCATTCGAGACGACCAAGGGCAAGGCCGGCATGGGCATCGGGGTGTACGAAACCCGTGAATTCGTGCATGCCCTGGGCGGGGATGTCGAGGTCATCAGCCGGGTGGATGAAGGCACGACTTTCCGCCTACGGGTGCCCATTAGCGATGAAAACAAAAATACCGTACAGTTATGCTTAATAGAGGGGAACGGGTACCCGAATGACGGAAATTACAAGGAAATTGCTGGTCGTTGAAGATGACCCGGGGTTACAGGCGCAGCTGCGCTGGTGCTTCGAAGGTTATGAGGTCATCGTCGCCGGCGATCGGGCCGCTGCTGCTGCTGAGCTGAAGAAAAACTCTTTTCCCGTCATGACCCTGGACTTGGGCCTGCCGCCGGATACGAGCGGCACCAGCGAGGGATTCGCCACCCTGGAACAGGTGCTGGCCGATTACCCGCACACCAAAATCATCGTCGTCACCGGCAACAACGAGCGTGAGAATGCCCTGCGCGCGGTGGCATTGGGCGCCTACGATTTTTTCCATAAGCCGATCGATTCCGACCTGCTCGGGTTTATTGTCAATCGCGCCTATCGACTGAACGAACTGGAAAACGAAAACCGGCGTTTGCACAACACGCAGCATGCGGAGTCCCCGCTCGAAGGCGTATTGACCGGCAGCGCCGAAATGCTCAACGTCTGTCGCACCATCGAGAAGGTCGCGCCCTCTGATGCCACGGTGCTGGTGCTCGGCGAAAGCGGTACCGGCAAGGAACTCATTGCGCGTTCGCTGCATGCCCTGAGCCGGCGCTCCACCGGCCCCTTCGTGGCGATCAATTGTGCGGCCATTCCCGAGACATTGCTCGAAAGTGAATTGTTCGGCTATGAGAAAGGCGCCTTCACCGGCGCAGTGAAAACCACGCCGGGCAAGATCGAAACCGCCGCCGGCGGCACGCTATTCCTCGACGAAATCGGCGACCTGCCATTCCCCTTGCAGGCCAAGCTATTACGGTTCCTGCAGGAACGTGTGATCGAGCGGGTCGGTGGACGTAAAGAAATTCCGGTGGATGTGCGGGTTATCTGTGCAACGCACAAAGATCTGCAGACGCTGATTCGCGAATCGCATTTCCGCGAAGATTTGTATTACCGCCTGAGTGAAATATCCGTACGTATCCCGCCATTGCGCGAGCGTATTGGCGACGTTTTGTTATTGGCGCGGGTCTTCCTTGAACGCAACAGTCGTCAGCATGGCAGCCAGATGCATCGCTTCGGCAAAGACGCCTTGGCCGCCTTGGAAAGTTATCACTGGCCAGGCAATGTGCGTGAGCTGGAGAACCGGGTGAAGCGTTCGGTCATCATGGCCGAGCACAAACAGATTACGGCGCGCGATCTGGAGTTGAGTGGCGAGCAACCAGGCAGCCAGCCACAAAGTTTCGACTTGCGTGAGGTACGAGAAACGGCCGAACGCCAAGCCGTGTTGCGTGCGCTCAGTCATGTCGGCGGGAAGATTTCCCAGGCGGCCGAATTGCTGGGCGTGAGCCGACCGACGATGTATGACCTGATCCGCAAATACGATTTCAAGACTTGATCGGAAAACTACTGGCTTGAGGTCGGCCCGTTATAGGTTCGGCTTGTGGCACGCTCCTACACGCTGCGTAATTTCCGTCACCTAATTTCCGTGCTTCCCGTACTGCGTACATGCGCTGCGAAACCCTCGGCGTCCATGTAGCCGACGACACGGTGCGAGTTCAACTCCTGCCCAGTTGTATCGAAAAACAGGATCGCCGGTGGACCGATGAGTTTGTAGCGCTGCATGAGCGCCTTGTCGGTGGCGTCGTTAGCGGTGACATCCGCTTGCAGTGTAATCGTATTGTTCAATGCCGCTTGCACGGTCGCGTCGCTGAAAGTGTTCTTCTCCAGGCGATGACACTCAGTGCACCACTCGGCGAAGAAATCCAGCATCACGCTCTTACCTTGGGCGTTGGCCTGCGCGATTTCGCGATCCAGGTCGGCGAGGGATTTGATGCGGCGGAATTCCAGCTTGGCACTGGTTGCGGTCGCCGCATTCGCGGCAAACGCGGTGCCGCGCAGAGGTTGCAGGACATCCTTACCACCCGAGGCGATACCGGCCAGTACCAGTGCGCCATACAGCAGCAGTATCAGACCGATGCCTTTCCAGAGTTTGTGCCAGCCAGTGGCGTCGATGTCGAGTCTTTCCAGCGCGCCCATGTAGACCGCGCTGGTGATCAGCAGCGCCGCCCACAACGCCATTGATGCGGTGGTCGGCAGAATGCGTTCCAGCATCCAGATGGCGACGGCCAGCAGCAACACGCCGAACACCGCTTTGACGTTGTTCATCCAGCCGCCCGCGCGTGGCAGCAACTTGCCTGCACCGGTGCCGATGGCGAGCAGCGGTGCGCCCATGCCCATGCTCAAGGCAAACAAGGCGGAGCCGCCGAGTACGGTATCGCCGGTCTGGCCAATCACCAGCAACGCGGCGGCGAGCGGCGCGGCCACGCAGGGACCGACGATCAGCGCCGAGAGAAACCCCATCACCGCAACGCCAGCCAGCGTGCCGCCGCGCTGGCGGTTGCTGAGCGAACTCAAGCGGCTCTGCAATGCGGCAGGCATTTGCAGGTCGTAGAAGCCGAACATCGACAAGGCGAGCAAGACGAACACGGCGGCGAAGCCGCTCAGGATCCACGGGTTCTGAAACGCCGCCTGGAGATTTTCACCGAACAGCGCCGCGATCACACCAGCGGCGGTGTAGGTGAGTGCCATCGCCATGACATAGACCAATGAGAGCGTAAAGGCGCGCCGGGTGGTGATGTGCTCGCCTTGGCCGACGATGATGCTGGAGAGGATCGGGATCATCGGGAACACGCAGGGCGTGACCGACAGGCCGAGACCGAGGCCGAAGAAGATCAGCATGGCGAGCCACAACGGTTTGTCGGTGAGGATGCGCGCGATCTGATCCTGTTCACTGAGTGGCGCTGTGGTCGGTGTCGCGCTGTTGCTTGCGCCGCTGTCCGGGCGCGGCGCACTGGCCGTCGCCGCACTGGCTCCGCTCGCCGGCAAGGCAACGTCGAAGCTTTGTGTCTCGGGCGGATAACAAATGAGACCTTCGGCGCAACCCTGGTAACTGAGCTTGATACTGAGAGTGGTGGCGGCGGCATCCGTGCGTGTCAGCGGCACCCTGACTTCGATCGGCCCGTGATAGACCTCGACACGACCGAAGGTTTCATCGTCCTTGAATTCACCGGCCGGGAATTGGGCGGCCTGTAGCGTGACGCCAGTTACATTGTCCAGTTCGACGCGGAGCTTGTCGCGGTAGAGGTAATAACCGTCTTGTATATCCCAGCGCGCGAGCAGTGCTGTGCCATCGGCGCTGGTGCTCACGCTGGGACGGAAGGCGAGTTCCACCGGGAGAAATTCGTTCTCACTGCTGTCGAGACCGAGGGCGCGATTCAAATCGACGGGTGCGCTGGTCGCGGCGGGTGTTGCGTTAGTTTGGGGCGGCAGCGTGAGTTCGGCCGTTTGCGTATGCGGCGGATAGCAGATGCCCTGATCGGCGCAGCCTTGGGAGACCGCGATCAGTTTGAAGTTGTCCGGCGCGCTCGCTGTGCGCGTGATCGGCACGCTGATATCGATGCCGCCGCGGTAGGTTTCGACTTCGCCGAAGAATTCATCGTGCTTGAGCTTGCCCGGCGGAAATTCCGCTGTGCCCAAGGTGATGCCGGGCGTGTCCGTACTGAGCTGGATACGGCTGCGATACAGGTAATAGCCGTCGGTGACGTCCCAGTGGACGTTGAGCCTATCCGCTGTGGTCATCGCGGCGGAGAAGACAAAGGCCTTGTCGGCTTCCAGAGGTTCGTCTTCAGCCCATAAGGCCAGTGTCGGGGCGGCCAGGGCCAGCCACAACCAGGCGAGGTGTGCGCTAAACCAAAACGGGCGGAGTCGGGTCATGTGGGGCGTTCCAAAGTGTGGTCGATCCAGCTTAAATAAGCCGGGCAGGCCGTCGATGATTGGGACTGCGATGATTTCCGGAAGTTCGTAAGGGTGCAGTCCGCTCAGCATGACGCTCAATTCTTCAAATCGGTCATGCCGGGTTTTGGCGATCAGCAGCAATTCGTTGTCCTGCTGTAGCTCGCCCTTCCAGCGGTATATCGAGGTCAGCCCCGGAATAATATTCACGCAGGCCGCCAAACGTGCCTCCACCAGCGCACGCGCCAACGACTCACCGGTCGCCGCGTCTGGCACGGTACACAGCACGATGCAATGCGTGTCAGTCATGACGGGAAGATAGCGGATGGTCCCGGCAGGCGAAAGGGGCGCGACTGTTTTTAAAGATGCGCTGCATGCCCTCCTTATTCCCCCTGCAGGGTCCACCCCGCCCCGGGTGTTTCCCTGATTCCTGGCATCCGGTATGGTGCGGCCATGCGCCGTATGCCCATCCTCATGCTGATCTTCTTCTCGATCCCGCTGATCGAGATCTATCTGCTGATTAAAGTCGGCAGCTGGCTGGGTGCGCTGCCGACTATCGCGCTGCTGGTGTTCGCGGCCGTGCTGGGTACGCTGTTGCTGCGCATACAGGGCTTCGTCACCCTGCGGCGCTTGCAGGCGGCTCAAGCGCGCGGGCAAATTCCCGCTCAGGAATTGGTGGAAGGTGTGCTGCTGACGCTGAGCGGGATTTTGCTGTTGGTCCCGGGCTTTTTCACGGACATTTTTGGCTATCTGGGCCTCATTCCGCCGCTCCGGCGCGGCCTGGCCCGGGCCATCCTGGCGCGTTTCTTCCAATTTCCCGGCTGGCCGCCTGGCGCTGGCGCTCCGCCCGCCGAGGGCCCGGTGACCTTGGAGGGGGAATTCCGTCGCGAGGACGAATAGGTCGCGCCCGCCCTTGACTCTGCTGGACTCGCCGCTATCATTGGCACTCACTGATCGCGAGTGCTAACAACGCTCGACACAACCCAGCTGTATCAAATCCAAGTTAAGCAGTTTCAAGGAGATAAACCCGATGAAGATTCGTCCGTTGCATGATCGCGTGATCGTCAAGCGCATGGAGGAAGAGCGTACATCCCCCGGCGGAATCGTGATCCCGGATGCCGCCGCCGAAAAGCCGGTCCGTGGTGAAGTGTTGGCCGCCGGTAAGGGCAAGATTCTGGAGAACGGTACCGTCCGTCCGCTCGACGTCAAAGTCGGCGACAAGGTTCTGTTCGGCAAGTACAGCGGTACCGAAGTCAAGGTTGATGGCGATGACGTGCTGGTGATGCGCGAAGAAGACATCATGGCCGTGATCGAAGGCTAAGCGCCTCGCCGCCCACGCATAACGTATTCAAGAGGAATTCAAAACATGTCAGCGAAAGAAGTTAAATTCAGTGATGATGCGCGCAGCCGCATGGTCAAGGGCGTAAACATTCTGGCCAACGCGGTCAAAGTCACGCTGGGCCCGAAGGGTCGTAATGTCGTGCTGGAGAAGGCCTTCGGCGCCCCCACCATCACCAAGGACGGCGTCTCCGTCGCCAAAGAAATCGAGCTGAAAGACAAGTTCGAGAACATGGGCGCGCAGATGGTGAAGGAAGTCGCCTCGCAGACCTCCGATATCGCCGGTGACGGCACCACCACCGCCACCGTACTGGCCCAGGCCATTTTACGTGAAGGCATGAAGGCGGTTGCCGCCGGCATGAACCCGATGGATCTCAAGCGCGGCATCGACAAGGCCGTGATCGGCGCGGTTGCCGAATTGAAGAAGCTGTCCAAGCCCTGCGCCGATACCAAGGCGATTGCCCAGGTCGGTACCATCTCCGCCAACTCCGACGAGAATATCGGCAACATCATTGCCGAGGCGATGGAAAAGGTCGGCAAGGAAGGCGTCATCACCGTTGAAGAAGGTTCCGCCCTGGACAACCAGCTGGACGTCGTCGAAGGCATGCAGTTCGATCGCGGCTATCTGTCGCCGTACTTCGTCAACAACCAGCAGAGCATGTCCACCGAGCTGGAAGGCCCGTTCATCCTGATTTACGACAAGAAAATCTCCAACATCCGCGAACTGCTGCCGGTGCTGGAAGGTGTCGCCAAGGCCGGTCGTCCGCTGCTGATCATCGCCGAAGACGTCGAAGGCGAAGCGCTGGCCACCTTGGTGGTCAACACCATCCGCGGCATCGTCAAGGTCTGCGCCGTCAAGGCGCCGGGCTTCGGTGATCGTCGCAAGGCCATGCTGCAGGACATCGCGGTGCTGACCGGTGGTCAGGTGATCTCCGAAGAAGTCGGCCTGTCACTGGACAAGGCCACGCTGGACGATCTGGGTACCGCCAAGAAGATCCAGGTCACCAAGGAAAACACCACCATCATCGACGGTGCCGGTAAGAAGGCTGACATCGAAGCCCGCGTGAAGCAGATCCGCACGCAGATCGAAGATGCCACCTCCGACTACGACAAAGAGAAGCTGCAGGAGCGTGTCGCCAAGCTCGCCGGCGGTGTTGCGGTGATCAAGGTCGGTGCCGCCACCGAAATGGAAATGAAAGAGAAGAAGGCCCGCGTCGAAGACGCCCTGCACGCCACGCGTGCGGCGGTCGAAGAAGGCGTGGTGCCCGGCGGTGGCGTGGCGCTGATCCGTGCCCGTGCCGGTATCACCAAGCTCAAGGGTGACAACCACGATCAGGACGTCGGTATCGACATCGCGCGTCGCGCGATGGAAGAGCCGCTGCGTCAGATCGTCGGCAACGCCGGTGAAGAGGCCTCCGTGGTGTTGTCCAAGGTCGAAGAAGGCAAGGACAACTACGGTTACAACGCTGCGACCGGCGAATACGGCGACATGGTCAAGATGGGTATTCTGGACCCGACCAAGGTCAGCCGTTCCGCACTGCAGAACGCCGCGTCGGTGGCCGGTCTGATGATCACCACCGAGTGCATGGTCGCCGAAATGCCGAAGGAAGATAAGGGCGGCGCGCCGGACATGGGCGACATGGGTGGTATGGGCGGCATGGGCATGATGTAAGCCCAGGCGTCCGTTAACGCTTGTTCTGCCCTAAGATGAGAAAGCCCCGGGGGTTCGCCACCGGGGCTTTTCTTTTTCCGTCATTGCGAGCGAAGCGAAGCAATCTCTAACCATTGGCTCTGCTGTTGGGAGATTGCTTCGTCGCTATGGCTCCTCGCAATGACGAAATGAACCGTTACACGCTGATATACACCCAGCCTTGCTGCAAACGCATGAGAATTTCCTCCAGCGCATTCGGCGTGATCAGCGCCTCCGGTAGCAGATCTGGATTCTGGTGCGTGTCGCGACGCAGTCTGTCCATGGCATTCTGGCAGGCAACGAAAGTGAGATTGTCGTATTGGCGTTGCAGTGCGCTCACGCGTTTCGCATAAGGCGAGGTGTCCGCGCGCAGCAGATTCAGTCCACCGGCATTGGCGATCAATTCCACTTCCACCGGTTGTGCCCGTTGCTGGTAGCGCTTGAGCAGGTTTTCCACCGTGGTTAATGCATGTTCCAGTTTTTCCGGTTCCGCACTGCTGAGATGCAACAGAATCTTGTGTTCACCCTGCATTGGCGCTTGATCGAGTTCGCTGGTCTGAAAGGCCTTTTCCTCGTCGAGGTACATGGCTTGCAGATGCAGTGGCTGGAGCTGCCGCGCGTGCGCGATCCAGCCCAGAGTGCCACCCACAGCGAGCATCACGGCGGCTGCAACGGCCTGACGCCAACCTCGGCGCTGCGTGCTTACAGGCTGCCGGCTCGTCGCTGAGGGTGGCAGTGTCATAGGCGTGCTGCACCAGATCGTGCAGTCGGTGCAGCTCGCAGGCGCGCCGGCTAAGCTCATCGTCGCTATTCAACGCGCTCAGGATGCGGCTTTTCTCATCCGCGTCGAGTTGGCCATCGACGAAGGCATTGAGTTGTTCGTCGGAAAGGGGGCGATCCGTGGGCATTACTTGATTCTCCGGATGCGCTGCATCGGTGTGGCGGATTCCGGCTGTGGTACCAGATTGGAATCCAGCAGTGCTTCTTTCAGGGCGCGGCGGGCGCGGCACAAGCGGCTCATCACCGTGCCGACCGGCACGCTGAGGATCTGTGCGACTTCGATGTATGAGCAATCTTCGAGATCGACCAGCGTCACCACCTGGCGCTGGCCGACGGGCAGCTGCGCGATGGCGGCGCGCACCGCATGGACAACTTGATGTTGCTGGTGTTCAAGCTCCGGTGTGACGGAATGTTCCAGCGGCACATCGTCGATGTCCACCGTATCCCGCGAGCGCCGGAAGTGATCGCGCCAACTGTTGGTGAGAATACTGAACAACCAGGTCTCCAAGGCGGCGGGATCACGCAGCTGATCTTTTTTCTTCAGCGCCTTTTCCAGTGTTTCCTGGGTGAGATCGTCAGCGAGCGCCGCATCATGGCACCAGGAATAGGCCAGGCGATAGAGACGGCTACGGCTTTGTTCCAGGCGCTGCTTGAATTCTTGGCCGCGGCAAAACAGGTTCATCAGGTTCATGGCGTATTGGACTCCTCCGCACAGATGAAGACGCGTCGCTGTTGGGGATTATTCCAATTCGCGGAGCCAGATGCCAGGTCATAAAAAAAGCCCCGCAGGGCGGGGCTTTGGTCGGCGCTGGTGGCGACTCAGTCGTCGGCTATCGCCAGCGAGAGCCCGGGATTGCCGCCGGCAGCAAGGCCGGCCACGCGGCGCGGCGGCTCTGGCGGTTCTTCGCCCTCCAGGCACAGGCCCGTGGCCAACGCCGCCGCCGGTGATTGCCCCGGTTGTTCGTCGCTGAGGTTGATGCGCAGGCGCAGGTTGTTCGGCGAATCGGCGTTGCGTAGCGCCTCGTCCAGCGAGATATGGCCGTCCATGTGCAGCCGATACAGCGCGCTGTCGAAGGTCTGCATGCCGATATTTTCCGATTTGGACATGACTTCCTTGATCTCATGCACATCGCCGCGACGGATCATGTCCTGCACCAGCGGCGTGCCGAGCAAAATTTCGATGGCGGCGGCGCGTTTGCCATCCACGGTGGGGACCAGGCGCTGCGAGACGAATGCACGCAGATTCAACGACAGATCCAGCAGCAACTGATTGCGGCGGTCTTCCGGGAAGAAGTTGATGATGCGGTCCAGCGCCTGGTTGGCGTTGTTGGCATGCAAGGTCGAGATCGCCAAGTGGCCGGTCTCGGCGAAGGTGATGGCATGCTCCATGGTTTCGCGGTCGCGAATCTCGCCGATCAGAATCACATCGGGGGCCTGGCGCAAGGTGTTTTTCAGCGCATCTTCATAGGTGTCGGTATCGAGACCGACTTCGCGCTGATTGACGATCGACATCTTATGCTGGTGGATGAACTCGACCGGGTCTTCAATGGTGATGATGTGGCCGGCCGTGTGGGTGTTGCGGTAGTCGATCAGCGACGCCAACGAGGTGGATTTACCGGAACCGGTGGCGCCGACGAACAACACCAGGCCGCGTTTGGCCATGATCACTTCGGTGAGTGTCTGCGGAAGACCGAGTTCCTGCCACTGCGGGATGACGGTTTTGATATTACGCACCACCAAGCCGATGGTGTTGCGCTGTTTGAAAATGTTCACGCGGAAGCGGCCGACGCCGGCCTCCGAGATGGCGAGATTCATTTCCGGCTTGCGCTCGAATTGCCGGGTCTGCTCGGCATCCATCAGGGCGTAGGCGATCTCTTTGATGCGGTCCGGCGTCATGGTGGCCTTGTCGACGACCTTCAGTTGGCCGTGGAACTTCATGCACGGTGGCGCGCCGGTGCTCAGATACAGGTCCGAAGCGTCTTTCATCACCATGATCTTGAGAAAATCTTTGAATTCCATCTCTGTTCCCCGTAAGACAGTGTTAGTTGTGGTCGTTGGCGCGCGGCTACACCTGCGCGGTGGGCAATTGCTCATAGGGTGTCGGCGGCAGCACCGCAGCCTTGAGTCGCAAAGCGCCGCTGCGATGCCGGATAATTCGCTGTAAGCTATTGATGAACAAGTCGAGGAGCGCGAAGTGTGAAGGTGACCACAGAATCCGTAGTGCGGGCCGTACCGGCCGATCTCCAGACGGCGGTGGCCACGCATTGGGAACATTACGCGGCCGCTGCGGCCGAGGTCGGGCTGACGCCGCCGGCACAGACGGATTTCCTGGCGGTGCTGGGCCGGGTCTGGGCGGGCAGTGATTTCGTCGCCCGTTCCATCGTGCGCGATCCGGCGCTACTGGATGATTTGCTGACCAGCGGCGATTTGCTGGGTGATTATGCGCCCGGCGAAATGCAGGCCAAGGCCCAAACGGCGTTGGCGCAGGTCACGGACGATGCGGAGCTCGGCCTGGCCCTGCGTCGCCTGCGGCAGCGGGAAATGGTACGCATCGCCTGGCGCGACCTGGCCGGGTGGGCGCGCGTGGATGAGGTGCTGGAAGATCTGTCCGCCCTGGCGGATGCCTGCATCAGTACCGCCTTGGATACGCTGCACGCCTGGCAATGCCGCGAATACGGCACGCCCCTGATCACAACAGGGATCACAGCGGGGATCACGACGGGCACTGCCGCCGGCCAGCCGCAGCAGCTGGTGGTGCTGTGCATGGGCAAGCTCGGCGCGCGCGAGCTGAATTTTTCCTCTGACATCGATCTGATTTTCGCCTTTCCGGAGTCGGGGCAAATTCGTGGCCGACGCGGCATCAGCCACGAGGAATTTTTTATCCGACTGTCGCAGCGGCTGATCCAGGCGCTCAATGATGTCACCGCGGCGGGCTTCGTCTATCGCGTCGACATGCGCCTGCGGCCGTACGGCGAGAGCGGCCCGTTGGCGATGAGTTTCGAGGCGCTTGAAGATTATTATCAATCGCAAGGTCGCGAGTGGGAGCGCTATGCCATGGTCAAGGCGCGCGCCCTGTCGGGTGCGGGCGCCGGTGCGTCTGCGGCGATCACTGAATTGGAAAATATGCTTCGGCCGTTCGTCTATCGCCGTTACCTCGACTTCGGTGCCTTCGAGCAATTGCGCGAAATGAAGGCGATGATCCAGCAGGAGTTGGAGCGGCGTGGTCTGCATCAGGACATCAAACTGGGACCGGGCGGTATCCGCGAGGTCGAGTTTATCGCTCAAGCCTTTCAACTGGTGCGCGGCGGACGTGAGCCGGCGCTGCGCGAGCGTCGTCTATTAACGGTGTTGGCGCGCTTAGCGGAGATGGATCTGCTGCCGACCTATGCAGCCGAGCGCCTGGCCGAGGCCTATCGCTTTCTGCGCCGCGTGGAAAATCGCCTGCAGGCCTATGCCGACGAGCAGACCCATCAGTTGCCCGAAGACGAGACGGCGCGGCTGCGCTTGGCCTTCACGCTGGGATATCCGGATTGGCCCGCGTTTCTGCACGCCTTGGACAAGCATCGGCGCTTCGTGCATGGCCAATTCGAGCAGGTATTCAGTGCGCCCCAGGCGTCTATCAATTCGACCAAGAACGAGGTCGGTTCAAGCGCTGCAAGTTTTGAGGCGCTCTGGTCCGGCGTCATGGCCGCAAGTGACGCGCGGCAATTGTTCGCGACGGTTGCCGATGACGATGTCGAAGAAATTCTCCGCCGCTTGAACGCATTTCGTGACGGCGCGGCGTTACGCGCGCTCGGTACCCGTGGCCGCCCACGCATGGACCGCTTGATGCCGCTGTTGCTTGGCGCGATCAATGAGACCGCTGACCCGGCACAGACCTTCGTCCGCGTGCTGGCGGTGATCGAAGCTATCGCCGGTCGCAGTGCTTATCTGGCGTTGCTGGTCGAACACCCGATGGCCTTGTCGCAATTGGTGCGCTTGTGCGCGGCCAGCCCGTGGATCGCCGAACGTCTGGCCCGTTATCCGCTGTTGTTGGACGAGCTGCTTGACCCGCGCCAGTTGTATACGCCGCCGCAACGGGCGGATCTGGAACGGCAATTGGCACTGCGCATGGCGCAGATCGATGCCGAAGACCTGGAGCAGCAGATGGATGCGCTGCGGCAATTTCAGAAGGCAGCGGTGTTGCGCGTGGCGGCGGCGGATGTGCTCGGTGCGACACCGCTGATGCGCGTCAGCGATCACCTCACCGACCTTGCCGAGGTGATTCTGAAAGAAGTGCTGGCGCTGTGTTGGGCGCAGATGGCGCGGCGTCACGGCGTGCCCGATGGTTGCGCAAACGCGGAAGGCTTCGCGATCATCGCCTACGGCAAACTCGGCGGTATCGAACTGGGCTACGGATCGGATCTCGATCTGGTGTTTCTGCATGCGACCCACGCGGGTACAGCACGGACTGACGGTGCCAAGCCGCTCGACGCACCGGTATTCTTCGCCCGCCTGGGTCAGCGCATCATCCATGTGCTCAATACCCTGACCCCGGCCGGCGTGCTCTACGAAGTCGATATGCGGCTGCGGCCCAGCGGCGCGTCGGGTCTGTTGGTGACCAGCCTCGAGGCCTTCGCCGACTATCAACGCAGTGAGGCCTGGACCTGGGAGCATCAGGCCCTGGTGCGGGCGCGGCCGGTGGCGGGTGATGCCGCCTTGGGCGAAGCCTTCGCGACGGTGCGTCGCGAGGTGTTGGGTCGGGCGCGTGATCCGCAGTCTCTGCAGCGCGACGTGCGCGAAATGCGCGAACGCATGCGCCAGGAACTGGCCGACCGCGACCCCGCGCACTTCGATCTCAAACAAGGGACCGGAGGTATCGCCGACATTGAATTTATGGTGCAATACCACGTCTTGCGGTACGCGCACGACCATCCCAACCTGCTGGTCTGGAGCGACAATATCCGTCTGCTGGAAACCCTTGGCGCGGAGAATCTGCTCGCGCCCGATCTTGACCTGCCGGGTCTTGATATGCAGGCGCCGGGGGCGGCCCAATTGCTGGCCGAGGCTTATCGCCATTACCGCAAGCGCGTGCATGAGCTGACCTTGCAGGAATTGCCGGCGCGCGTCGCGGTCGCCGAGTTTCGCGAACTGCGTGCGCAGGTGAGCGCGCTGTGGCGGCAGGTGATGGAGCAGACTGATTGAATACTTGTAGGAGCGGGTTCTGCCCGTGAGCGATCCGGGGACAGATTTCAAATCTGTCCCCATTGGATTTCGCGGACAGAACCCGCTCCTACAGGACACGAATTGAAAGAGGAGAAGTACGATGTCGATGGCCGATCGTGACGGCGTGATCTGGTTGGACGGTGAAATGGTGCCCTGGCGCGAAGCCAAGGTGCATGTGCTCACCCATACCCTGCATTACGGCATGGGTGTGTTCGAGGGTGTGCGCGCCTACAAGACTGACAAGGGCACGGCAATCTTCCGCCTCGACGCGCACACGCAGCGTCTATTCCGTTCCGCGCATATCCTGATGATGCCGATGCCCTGGGATAAGGCGACCATCAGCGCAGCGCAACAGGCTGTGGTGCGTGAAAACAATCTTGAATCGGCCTATATCCGCCCGATGTGTTTCTACGGCTCCGAAGGCATGGGTCTGCGCGCCGACAATCTCAAAGTGCATTGCATGATTGCTGCCTGGACCTGGGGTTCGTACCTCGGCGCCGAGAACATGGAGCGCGGCATTCGCATCAAGACCTCGTCGTTCACGCGTCATCATGTGAACATCACCATGTGCAAGGCCAAGGCCAACGGCAACTACATGAACTCCATGCTGGCCCTGCGCGAGGCGCTGGCCTCCGGTCACGACGAGGCCATGCTGCTGGATGCCGAAGGCTATGTCGCCGAAGGTTCCGGCGAGAACATCTTTATCGTGCGTGACGGCGTGATCTATACGCCGGATCTGACCTCGGCACTTGATGGCATCACCCGCGATACGCTGTTTACCCTGGCCGCGGAAGCCGGCATCACTGTCAAAGAAAAGCGCATTACCCGCGATGAAGTCTATATCGCTGACGAGGCCTTCTTCACCGGTACCGCCGCCGAAGTTACGCCGATTCGCGAAGTCGATGGCCGCATGATCGGCAGCGGCACGCGCGGACCGATCACGACAAAATTACAGGCAACGTATTTCGATCTGGTGCATGGCCGTCACGCCAAGCATCCGGAGTGGTTGACGCTGGTATGATTGAGTAGTGAGGAGTCCGTGTAGGATGGGTGGAGCGCAGCGCAACCCATCAGGTGCGGCACGGTCCATCATCGACAGGCACGACACGCCCTGATGGGTTACGGCACAAAACGCCTCCACCCATCTTACGCAGGCTGTTTTCGGAGAACGCAATGACCAACCCCAATACCGCCGCGGCTGTGGGCAGTTCCAAATACAGCGAACCCAACGCGCAGAACCGTTACGAGGTCACGCGCGCCGATCTGCCGCTGCATTGCCCGATGGACAGCATGAGTCTGTGGAATTCGCATCCGCGCGTGTATCTTCAGATCGAAGCGACCGGTCAGGTGAAGTGCCCGTATTGCGGCGCGGATTACGTGTTGAAGGATAGCGTGAACTGACGGTGGAGATTTTTTACTCGCTGGAGACACGCCAGAGTGAGACAGAGGTTAAAGCATTAAATAATTTTTCTCTGTGTGCGCTGTGTCCTCTGGTGTGAACCTAGTTTGACCCCTCTCCTAACCACAGCCCTCGATGAACAACCCCCGACCTCTGATCATCTGGCGTTTCATCGACGGCAAACCCGGTCACGAAAATCAGACCGCCGGTCTGGCGCAGGCGTTACAGGTGCATCGTCCCGTTGAAGTCCATGATATCCAGGCGCCGAACAGCTTGGTCGCCGCCGCTGCCTGGGCGATCTGGTGGTTCCCTTGGGGCGATACGTTGCCTGATCCGGATCTGCTATTGGGTGCCGGACACGCGACGCATGTGCCGCTGCTGGCCGCACGGCGTGCACGCGGCGGCCGTGCGGTGCTGCTGATGCAGCCGAGTCTCCCGAGTGCGTGGTTCGATCTCTGCGTGATACCGCTGCACGATGCGCCGCGTCCGACCGAGAACGTAATCATCACCCAGGGTGTGCTCAACCGCGTGCGTCCCGGCGCTGCCAAAGATCCGCGTCAGGGTTTGCTGTTGATCGGCGGACCCTCGAAACATCACCGTTGGTCGGAACGCGAGGTCATTGAACAAATCGCGCAGATCCAGGCACGCAGTGCGTCGCAGCAGCGTTGGCGACTGACCACGTCGCGGCGCACGCCGCCGAGTTTCGTTGCGGCGTTGAACAAGATCATCGATCCGGCGCGCATTGAGGTGGTCCCCTTTGAACAGACCGATGCCGAATGGTTACCCACGCAACTGGCCTGGGCCGGTACGGTATGGGTAACGGCCGACAGTGTGTCGATGGTGTACGAGGCTTTGTCGGCCGGCGCGTCTGTTGGGCTGATCGACGTGCCGGCCGTCGGTGAAGACCGCGTCGCCAGCGGCATTCAGAGCCTGATCGATACTGAATTAGTGACGAGCTTTTCACAATGGCGTTCGGGCGCGGAATTGCGTCCGCCCAAACAAGCCTTCAGCGAAGCGGCGCGCGTTGCGCGTGAGATCGTTTTGCGTTTCTTCGCCGCGGAATCCGATTAGCAGAAACGGCCAAAATGCGCCACGGAAAACACGGAATGAGATCAGTCATGACATGCGTGGTAGTGACATTCCGCGTGCGCAACCGTCATTGTATGGCGCATGGATTTTTCAATAGTCTGTGCCTGTCCGTGTTTTCCGTGGCCAAAAAATCTTTCGATCTTAGATGAGCACCATGACGCGCCCTCTGACAGTCGTACAAATTCTGCCGGCGATGGCGTCGGGTGGCGTCGAGCGCGGTACGGTCGAGGTCGGCGCCGAGTTGGTGCGGCGTGGGCATCGCGCTATTGTCATTTCCGCCGGCGGACGCATGGTGCATGAGCTGACGCGCCACAAGGTTGAGCATGTGCAGTGGAAAGTCGGTGCGAAATCGCTGACGACGCTGCGCTTCATCCGCAAGCTACGCAAGTTTCTGCGCGACGAACATGTCGATATATTGCATGCACGTTCGCGCCTGCCGGCCTGGATTGCTTACCGTGCCTGGCGTGGCATGGACCCGCGCACGCGGCCGCGTTTTGTCACCACGGTGCACGGCTTTTACAGCGTCAGCCGTTACAGCGCGATCATGACCAAAGGCGAGCGCGTGATCGCCGTGTCCGATGCGGTGCAGCGTTATATCCTCGACAACTATCCGCAGGTCGATCCCTCGCGCATCAGTGTGATTCCGCGCGGCGTCGATCCCAAACTCTATCCGCACGGCCATCGCCCGCCGCCGTCCTGGTCGCAGACCTGGTTTCAGCGTTACCCGTACCTGCTCGACAGTTACGTGCTGGCGTTGCCGGGGCGATTGACGCGGCTCAAAGGTCATGAAGATTTTATCGAACTGATCGCGCGGTTGGTCGAGCGCAAGCTGTCCGTACAAGGTCTGATCGTCGGGGGCGAGGATCCACACCGGCTGAAATATGCGCAGAGCCTGCGGCACTTGGTGCGTGACCGTGGTCTGGATACGCATATCACCTTCACCGGCGAGCGCAACGATATGCGCGAGGTGTATGCGAGTTCCAATCTGGTGTTGTCACTGTCGCAGCAACCGGAATCCTTTGGCCGTACCGTGCTGGAGGCCTTGGCGTTGGGCGTGCCGGTGATTGGCTACGATCACGGCGGCGTTGGCGAGATTCTCGCGGAAATGTTTCCGGAAGGCCGCGTCCCGTTTGGCGATATGGATGAACTGACGGCGCGCGTGGAAAAATTTCTCAGCAAGACGCCGCCGGTGCCGGGTGGGCATCCGTTCACGCTGCAGCGCATGTTGGATAGTACGCTGGATGTGTATCAATCGCTTTCGACTGGGCGTGTTTGAATATGAAAGTCAGGCCGTAGAGGAGAACGCTAGTGTTGCAGCGGGTGCGTGACGGGTTTTTTCGCTTGGGTTGGATGTTGCCGGTATTTCTGCCGACGGCGATGATGCTGGGTCGGGCGTTGGGTAATGTGTTGTTCTTTTCTTATCTGTTGTGGGCGCTGTTGTCATTGCGGCCGCGTGATTGGGTCATGCCGGCGCCGTTGGGATTTATTTACAGCATATTGGTTGGCGTGTTCTTGCTCAGCGTGGTGGTAGCGGGTAAGCCCGATGAGGCGCTGCATACTTGGTTTCGCTGGGCGGCTTACACCTTGGTGTTGCCGGTCACGCTGTCGGTGCTGGCGCGGCAGACGCTGGACGAAGCGCGGCTCCTGCGCTGGGCGGGGATCGCCGCCGGTATTGCACTGTTTGGGTTTCTGATCTTGTTGCTCAAGGCAGAGTGGCAAGGTGCGCATGTCGCCAGGACCATAAACGGGATGGCGCTGGCGTATATGTTGCCGTTTCTGATTGCCTGGCTGAGAAATGAATACACGCCTGGAGTTGTGCGCTGGCTAGTGCCGACTCTTGGTGGTGATGGGCTTCACGGGTCTGGTGTTCGCCGACAGCAGTACCGAGGTGCTGGCGGCGAGCATTGGTCTGTTGGTGATGCTGATGTTCCATCTGCGCTACGGGGTGCGGATACTGTGGGTGGCGTTGCTGCTGCTCTTCGGCGTTCTGGCAATTGAGTTGGTGCCAAAATTGTCGCAGTTGCACAGCACAGATTGGTTGAAGATTTTAGATGTCTGGTCCAGTCGCCGCACCACCATGTGGATCGATGCGATCAATCATCCACCGGAAAACTTTTGGCTGGGCGTGGGTATGGGCAATGCACAGTATTCCATTCCATTGCTCAATGCTGAGGTTAAGAGCTTCCATAATTTTCTCTTCGATGCCTGGTATGAGACCGGCGTGCTGGGTCTGGGTGTATTGCTGGCGTTGCTGTGGGTGCTATTTCGGCCGGTGGTGCATGGCTTGCGTATGGCCTCGGATGAACTCAAGACGCGCTGTGCGCCATGGCTGGCGGGCGTGGTTGCGATTCTGGTGGTCGCCAGTCTCGATCATTCCTATGGTTCAGTCTCGTTTGCGATGCTGATGCTGTTTGAGCTGGCGGTTTTGCGCACGCTATTGCTGCCGGCGGCGCAGAATATCGCGTCACCTAGCTCACCGCAGCACGCTGCTTAGGCTGCCTTCGAGTGCGGCCCGGATACAGTCGTTAGAGAAGTGCGTTGTGTAGGTACGGTAGGCGGCTTCGCCTTGGGCGTGTCGCGGTTTGGCATCGGCCGCCAGAGTCCGCACAGCCGTCGCTAAGGCCGTCGGATCATCCGCGTCGACCCAGGTCAATCCGCAGTCGCGATCGTCGATCAACGCGGCGGGATAGGCCAAGCTGCGCTGTGTGATCACCGGCTTGCCGCAGGCCAGCGCCTGATACACCTTGTTGGGGATGACGCGGCCGGCCTTGGCGGTGGCGCCGAATACACCCAGCAGAATGTCGGCTTGATGGATGCGTGCGGGCAAGTCGGCATAAGGAATCCAGTCTTCGAACACGACATTGTCGAGACCCGCGGCGAGTTTTTCGCAAGCTTTGCGCAGCGGACCGTTGCCGACCAGATGCCAACGAATCGGTTCGCCGCGGGTTTGCCAGGCGGCGGAGATGATGGTCTCCGGGCCTTGCAGCGGGATGAAGCTGCCGTAGAACAATACATCGACAGATGATTTTGTGACGGGTGGTGCTGGCGCGGGATGAAACAGCGCTTCCTCCGCGCCGACCGGGACGACATGGATCTGCGCGACGGTGGCCTGCAGTACATCGCGGAAGAAATCGGCGTGCAGTTGCGTGTCGGCGAGCAGGATGTCCGCTTGCTTGAACAGGCGCCGCTCCCAGTTCAGCAGTCGTTGCGCTTTGGCGCTGTCCGATGCAAGTTTGCTGCGTTCGAAGATCTGCTTGTCATAAGCGCTGATGAGCGGATCGAACAACAGCGGAATGTGTTGCCGCCAGGCCCAACGTGAGGCAGCCAAGACATCGCGCTGGCGGAAGCAGGGCACCCAGACCAGGCGCGGCGTTGCCTTCAGACGCAGGTGCGCCTCCAGATCGCCGAGCGATGAGACATGCGGGTGGAAATCGATCAGTGACCAGCCGAGTTCACGCAACGCCTGGCGGACGATACGGTTGCGGGAGTAATCCGGATCGAAGCGGCCCCACCAGAGTATGCTCTTGTCTTTCACGGCGCGATTATGCAGAGCGACTGCGTATAATGTAAACGTATCCTGCTCTACGGGCGCGCTGCGGTTGTCCGCCTGGTTTATGCTTGCATGTGTGTGTCAGTCCGATGCGTTGGCCGGAGTCGGGTATGAGTAACCGAACACTGATCATCAAGGTGGGTGCGCTGGGCGATGTGGTGCTGTGTACGCCGCACATCGAACGTATCCTCGAACATCATACGGGTGAAGTCTGGCTGCTGACCTCGCCGGCGTTTGCGCCGCTGTTTGTCGGTCATCCGCGCTTGAAAGTCGTCGCCTACCCGCGCCAGGGTGTGCGAGCCATGTGGGCGGCCTTGAGTTGGATTCGGACGCAACAATTCAGTACGGTCTACGACCTGCAAGGTTCCGACCGCAGTCGCGCCCTGACCTTCCTTTCCGGTGCGGCCAAACGCGTCGGCATCGCGCCGCGCTGGATCTATACGCACAGCCCAGCTCACGACGATATCCGCGAACACGTGTTTCCGCGCCTCAATCGACTCATCGGCAGCGCCGGCTTGCCCGATGCTGAGCCGCGTCCGCAACTCTGGCCGGCACCGTCCGAGCAGATGGTGATCGCCGAGCGACTGGCGACAGAGGGATTGAGCGGGCGTGCTTTTGCGCTGGTGCATGCCGGTTCCAGCGCGCGCTGGCCGTCCAAGCGCTGGGAGGCCGAACATTTCGTCGCTTTGGCGCGCGGCATCGAAGCGGCCGGGATCGCCGTGCTGTGGGTCGGCGGTCCGGATGAAGTGGCGCTCAATCACGCGCTGGCCACGCAGGTAGGAAGGGATATGACCGGCGTTTTTTCGATTCCCGGGGCTAACCGAACTCGCACGTCATGCGCGTTTTGCCGTGGTGAACGATTCCGGACCGATGCATCTGTTCTCGGCGGCGGGTATTCCCGTGTACGCATTTTTTGGCCCGACCGATTGGCGGCGGCATCATGCTCTGGGACAGGGCGAGCGGGTGTTCGTGCATCCGGTCGAGTGTAGTCCTTGTTATCTTGGCGAGTGTCCGCCGGCGCGGAGACATGCATGTCTGGCGGAGATTGCGCCGGCAGATGTGTTGGGCCGGTTGCGGCAGGATGGGCTGCTGTAGACGCAGATCCGAGAGTGAGGCTTGTATTGTGCCTCCGCAGGGTTCAATCAACTGATGCTGTATGGCAGCTTCGGCGATTGATGCGTAGTACGTGGGTGTGCCGCCTAGACAGTATCCACAGTCGTAGATACAGTGTACATATTCTGTATTGTGTTTTTATCTGTGCTGCAATTGATGAAGAAAAAGACACCCAAGCCCTCAAAGAAATCACTCTCCCCATCTACTGACAGGAATGCCCCTCGGCCGCCATTCCTGGACGGGCACGGTGATGCTGCCTTGTTTGCGCAGGCCGTTGCACAACACCAAGCCGGCAATCTTGGCGCAGCAAAGGTGCTTTATGAAAAGCTGCTTTCGGCAAATGATCACCATGTAGATGCGCTTAGTAATTTTGGCATGCTGTGTCTGCAAAGCGGCCACCTTCAGGAAGGCATACAATTCATAGAGAAGTCGCTGAAATTATTTCCAAGCCAACCCGTTGCGTATATGAACCTTGGTGGCGCATTCCATGCGCTAAAGCGGTTAGATGAGGCTTTGGAATGCTGCGATCGTGCTGTCGCCCTCAAGCCTGACCTGTTTCAGGCGCATTTCAACCGCGGCAATGTGCTAAACGAGCTTTTGCGCACTGAGGAAGCGCTAGCCAGCTATGATCGCACCGTCGCCCTGAAGCCGGACTACGTCCAGGCGTACTTCAATCGCGGCAATACGCTTAAGAGTCTGGGTCGTCTGAATGAGGCGCTGGCAAGCTATGATCGTGCCATCGCGATCAAACCAGATTACATCGAGGCACATTATAATAGAGGCTACGTGCTCAATGATCTCGGCCGCACCGATGAGGCGCTGGCCAATTGCGATCGTGTCATCACGTTCATGCCTACACACCCCGATGCCCATTACAATCGTGCCAATGCCTTGCAGACTCTGGGTCTGTATGTAGAGGCTGTGGCCAGTTATGATCGAGCGATCGCGCTCAGGCCGAATTATACTGAGGCATTCAGCAATCGCGGCAATGCGCTGCGTAAACTTAATCGCCTTGATCAGGCGTTAGCCAGTTACGACAGCGCCATCGCGTACAAGCCCGATTATGCCGATGCCCATAACAACCGGGGTAATGTACTCCTGGATATGAATCGGGCCGGTGAGGCGCAGGAAGCCTATGCCAGGGCGATTTCGCTTAAGCCAGACCTGCCCTATGCCCTGGGCTCCTGGTTGCATAGTAAAATGTGCTGCTGCGATTGGACAGAGATTACTGCTGCTTTCGGTGATGTGGCTTGTGCGATTGATCGAGGTGATCGGGTATCCACGCCATTCTTTTTATTGCCAACGCCGTCGACGCCAGAGCAGCAGCAGCGCTGCGCTAGGATTTACACACGAGATAAATATCCGGCCATCGGCCAGTTATCCGCTGGAAAGTTATCAGGGCATGATAAACGCACGGCGCATGACCGGATAAGGCTGGGATATTTTTCCTCTGATTTTCGCAATCACGCGATGGCGTTTCTGATCGCGGAAATGATCGAGCGCCATGATCAGACGGAGGTTCGAGGTAATAGCCTTTTCATTTTCGCCGCCAACGGACGCGCCTATACGGCAGCGATTGGAAAAGGCGTTTGACAGTTTTATTGATGTTAGTGCTATATCCGATCGTGAGGTTGTCGCGCTCGCGAGAGAGCTGCAGATCGACATTGCCATCGATCTCAATGGTTACACGGCACGCTCCCGTACGGATATCTTCGCGTCACGTGCGGCGTCTGTTCAAGTGAATCACCTGGGTTTCCCAGGAACAATGGGCGCGGAGTTCATGGACTACATCATTGCCGACGCGACGGTCATTCCGCGGGAGCACCGGGGGTATTTCACCGAGCATGTTGCCTATCTCCCGGATACCTATTGGTTCAACGACTCGACCAAGATTATATCCGATAGGGTATTCAGTCGGAATGAGTTGGGGCTGCCGGATGACGCGTTTGTGTTTTGTTGTTTCAATAATGCTTACAAAATCACGCCGGACCTATTCGATATCTGGATGCGATTATTGATTGCGGTCGATGGAAGTGTGCTCTGGCTACTGGAGGGGAACGCGGCGGCGACGCGGAATTTGCGTGCCGAGGCCGAGCGGCGTGGTGTTGCGCCGGGTCGGCTGATTTTCGCGCCGCGTATGGGTATGGCTGAGCATCTGGCGCGCCATCGTTATGCAGACTTGTTCATAGATACCTTCTATTACAACGCCCACACCACCGCCAGCGACGCCTTGTGGGCCGGACTGCCTGTGCTCACTTATCTAGGGAATGCCTTTGCAGGACGTGTAGCAGCGAGTCTGCTCAATGCCATGGGTTTGCCAGAGATGATCACGAGTAGCCATGCTGAATATGAATCACTGGCTATTGACTTGGCGACCAATCCAGAGCTTCTCTCTGCTTATCCGACAAAAGCTGGCCGTGCATCGATCCACCAAGCCTTTGTTTGATACGGCACGATTTACCCGTTATATCGAAGCGGCATATACCAAGATGTATGAGCGCTATCAGGCTGGTCTGATGCCGGAGCATATATATGTTGAGGCGTAAGTATAGTCACTTGTCGAGAATTGGCGTCGCGAGCTAATTAAATGCTTGTGTGTAGCGAGAGGGGGCGTTTCAAGTAATGCATGGCATCATGCATGTGTGATTGAGGTTGCAAATGGCGGGCGCCTTAGTTGAGGAATCGAAGGAACGGCGCAGCCAGTAACCGACAAGGTAACTCATGTCGCCTATTGTGGCCGCATAGCTTAGCCAATAATGCGTCGCGAAAACCTCCGATAGGCTATAAGGCGCATTAACACCGACATTAACATCAGGAGAACTAAATACGGCATTTTGATCGACGAAATCCTCATGAATTTTCCAGTCTTTGTTGTATGACATCATTACAGCGCCTGAATCTATTCGATCATATCCTGGGTATGATCGCTCGAATTCTGAGCAGCCCCGCTTCAAAGTGACGGGGACATCAGGCGAAATTTCATTTGAAACCATTTTACGCACAATGCCACAAATTTCGTTTGCCTCCTCGACACCCCTGCAATAGATAAAACCTTTGTATGCTCCAGAACAAAAGTCTCTGCTCTCACATATGCATTTTCGAGTATTATCGTTAGAAAGCTCAAGCCTCTCAAAAACCATCAAGAGTTTGAATAATTCTACGACAGTACGAGGCTCGATTAAAACTTTGCAACAATCAAAGCAATATTCAGGGATCACGCCGAAATTATTAAATATCGTAAAGTGACGAAAACATCCTGCGGGATGTTGGTCTTTCCAGAGAAGTGATGATTTTCCCCTGAATATCTGGAGTGAGTTGGGGTCGCCCCCATACTTGCCTTGTTTAGCCAATTTAGCTTGAAATAAATGTCTGACATCTTCGTCTGTGATCATAAATAAAATCTCGATAGTTCGAGTTCGAGGCCCATCACGCCAGGGGTCGCGACGGGCCTCGCAAGCATGCCTTCAAACTTAAGCCGGGTGTTTGGATTTCTGGCGATTCGCAACGCCAATCAATCCTAGCAAACCAGACCCTAGCAACCAGGTGGCTGCAGGCAGCGGAACGGCTGGCACGGTGCCTTCGAACACAGTGCCCTCGAAATGATACGCAAACTGTACGCCACCTATACCAGAAGGGTCACCAGCCGGTACGGTCAAATGATAGTCCAAGGTGTAACTGTGACCATAGATGCCGTCCCACGTAAAATTGGCAATGCCGTCGTTGAAACCTGCGCCCCAGGCGCCAGTTCCAAAATCGATGTCTTCAACGCCATTCCACGGCCAATTGAAGCCGCTGAAATCAAGTCCGCTTTCGGTGCTGCCGGTAATTGGTGAGGTGGTGTATTCCTGTGCAGTGTTTGAATAAAACGAATAGGGTGCGGTGATTCTGTTCCAGTCGGTAGCATAGGGTGCCCCGCTATGCGTGGGTGTGCCCGTGCCTTGAATGACACCTATGATGAAGCCTTCCGTGCCTTGGTGCAGAGCGAGTCTTTTCAATGCCCGAAATGTTGCTGTTATTATTGCAATCGCAAGCAAACCAGGAGCCCCCGGTCACGTTATTAGGATTACCGATTGAATCGTAGCTGTATATGCCTGAATCTATAGTCAGCTGATTCCCGGTATTCAGGGCTGCGGCTTGAGTAGTCATCGTCCAGGCGCCCAAGATGAGCGCAAGTGAAACGCGAAGTGTAGTTGTTTTCATGTTATTTCTCCTTGTGGGTACTAAATATTACTCTCAACCTTGTGTTGGCAGATTATTGTCTTGATTGGTGTTGGAGTCAGAGATAGAGAGGTGACACTACAAACCCGCTTCTGTCCCTAACGGACTTTCCGTTCTTGGTTGCCGACGACAGCCCTGTCTCTGGGGTCGGTGAGGCTCAGCTAGCAGAAATGATTGTGCTCCCTATACCCGTTGTTCTCAACCGCACACTCATTACTCCAAGCTCGTTGTAAGTTGATTCTTACAAATTGCATAGGATGTACAGTCTCGGAACAGGATGTCTTGGAGTCGAAGCTTGTCGTTCATGAATACAGAGTGATGCCTAAGTAATCGTGATCTGGGTCGAGTGGATACGAAACCCGGGCTACAATATTTTTTTCACACCTTCCGCCACATCCTCCGCCCTCAGCCGATTCAAATCATTCTCCGGACTCGTCAGCCAACGTGCGTTTTCGCCCCAGGGTCGATAACGTTCCGGTTGTCCCGGGCCGAACAGGGTGAGTGTCGGTGTGCCGACGGCGCTGGCGAGATGGCCGAGGCCGGAATCGTTGCCGACGAATACGGTTGCGCGGGCGAGCACGGCGGTGGCTTCGAGTAATCCGGTTTCGCCGGCGAGGTTCACGGCGGGCAATGGACAATTCTGCGCGACAAGCGAGCAGCGCTCGGCATCGCCGGGTCCGCCGAGCAGGATGATGCCGTCGAAATTATCAGCCAATTGCACGATCAATTCTTTAAACCGTTCCGCCGGCCAGATCTTCGGTTCCCAGTTGGCGCCGGGGCCGAGTGCCAGCCAGCGTGTGCCGGGCAGTGTTTTCAAGCGTTGTTCGGCGGCGCGTTCAAGCGGCGGCGTCAGCCAGATGTGCGTCGGTGGAATGTCCGCAATGCCGAGTGCGGCGATCACGCCCATGTGCTGTTCGACGGCATGCGGCCCACGCGCGTGGCGGTGGCGCTTGGTCAAGCGTCGGCGCGCGCGCAATAAGTAGGACAGGCCATCGGTGCGCAAATCCACGATCAAATCGTAACGCGTGTGTCGCAGCGTCCGCACCAGTTGCAGCGTGCCACGCCAGCCGGCGCGTTTTTCTTTGAAGAGGATGCGGCCGCGATACGGGCAGTGGGTGAAGACTTCACTGGAGCGGCGGTCGGCGACCAGATCGATTGACGCCTCAGGGTAGCGTCGATGCAAGGCCTCCAGCACCGGCGTGGTCATCACCGCGTCACCAATGTTGCTGAGTGTGATCAGCAGAATGTGGCGCTGTTGTGCTGTTCACAGACGCCCCTTGTAGACCGGTGCTGCACCCGGTGGTCGCGTCTTGAAACGCCGATGTGCCCACAGATATTGCGCCGGGATTTTGCGGATCTCGGCTTCGATCAAATCATTGATGCGCTGGGTGTCGGCGGCCTCATCGTCGGTCGGAAAATTCTCCAGCGCCGGATACAATTTCAGACGATAACCGCCCGCACCCGGCAGACGTTCCTGAAAGAACGGCACGACCCGCGCGCCGCTGATGCGTGCCAGCCGCGCGGTGGCGGTGATGGTCGAGGCAGGGATGCCGAAGAACGACACGAAGATGCTGTGTTCGGCGCCGTAGTTCTGATCGGGCGCGTACCACACCGGCATGTTGGCCTTCAGGCTTTTCAGCATGCCGCGCATGTCGTCGCGCGAGATGGCCTTCTCGAAATGCCGCGCGCGCGCGCGTTGCATGACGGCCTCGAAGGCGGCGTTCTTGTGGCGGCGATACAGCACATGAAACGGTGTCTGCAGCGACAACAGCCGGCCACCGATTTCCAGGGTGGTGAAATGCGCCGACAACAGGATCACGCCGTGGCCTGCGGCTAAAGCGGCGCGCAAGTGTTCGAGTCCTTCGAGCTGTGCCAGGTCGTGCAGCTGTGCGGCGGGTGTCCACCAGCTCATCGCGGTTTCGATCACGCCCAGGCCCAGTGAGCGGAAATGCTCGCGCAATAGTTCGCGGCGTGCGTCGCTGTCGAGTTCGGGAAAACACAGGCCGAGATTGGTGCGGGCGATGCGGCGCCGGCCCGGCATCAGGTAATACGCCAGCGTACCCAAGGCCCGTCCCAATGCCATCTGTATGCGGAAGGGCAACTGCGCGACCAGCCAGCCCAAGACCATGCCGATATGCACCGGCCAGTAACGGGGCGACCACAGCGAGGCTTGGGAGGTGGCGGTGTCGTTCACGGGTGGGGTTCCGGGTTCGGCTGCACAGTGTAGCCGGTGCGGCGCCGCGCTCCCAGACTTGCCATCGGTGCTTGGAACCGCCAAGACGCTAAGGTCGCCAAGAAAGGAATTTTTGAACCGCCAAGGCGCCAAGACGCCAAGAAAATCTTGTTAAGGGTTTTCGTTGGACTTGCTGTTGCTGCGGAACATATCAGCCATAGGTTCGCAGCTCCAACTATGCCGACCACAATAAACAATCTTTTCTTGGCGTCTTGGCGGTTCGCCCGGATTTTCTTGGCGGCCTCAGCGTCTTGGCGGTTCCCGAAATTGCCGTTTTGGTAATCCCCGCGGTGCTTTAAGGTCGAGGGGCCATGGTATGATTTGCCCCGGATTTCCCCGAGGTTGCGCGCCGCATGAAACTACAGATACCCGCCTTCGAGAAGGCCCATGTCCTGGTGGTCGGCGATGTGATGCTCGACCGCTACTGGCATGGCGCGACCTCGCGCATCTCGCCCGAGGCGCCGGTGCCGGTGGTGCATGTGCGGCAGAACGAAGAGCGTCCCGGTGGCGCCGGCAACGTCGCGCTCAATATCGCCGCGCTGCAGGCCCGCAGCACCGTGGTCGGTCTGACCGGTGACGACGAGGCCGCCGACAGCCTGACCCGCAGCCTTGAATCCGCCGGTGTGCAATGCCGCTTTCAACGCCTGGCCGGTATCCCGACCATCACCAAGCTGCGTGTCATCAGCCGCCATCAGCAACTTATCCGCCTGGACTTCGAGGACGGCTTCGAGGACTTCGATACCGCCGCGCTCTTGCAGACCTATCAAGCAGCGCTGGCCGACTGCGGCGCGGTGGTGATTTCCGATTACGGCAAGGGCACGCTCAAGTCGCTGCGCGCGCTGATCGACGCCGCGCGTGCCGCCGGCAAGCCGGTGCTGGTCGATCCCAAGCGCAACGATTTCAGTGTCTATGCAGGCGCCAGTCTGATCACGCCGAACCTGAATGAATTCGAGGCGGTGGTCGGTCCCTGCCGCAGCGAGGCCGAGTTGATCGAGAAGGGGCTGGAGCTGATACGCCAACATGATCTCGGTGCGCTGTTGGTGACGCGCGGCGAACACGGCATGACCTTGCTGCGCGCCGATCAGCCGGAATTGCATCTGCCGGCACAGTCGCGCGAGGTATTCGATGTCACCGGTGCCGGCGACACGGTGATTGCCGTGCTCGCCGCCGCGCTCGCCGCGGGCGAAGGTCTGGCGGAAGCGACCGCGCTGGCGAATATCGCGGCGGGCATCGTCGTCGCCAAGCTCGGCACCGCGACGGCTTCGGTCCCCGAGATCCGTCGCGCCCTCGCCGGACGCCGCGAGGCCGGTTATGGCGTATTGAGTCAGGAGCAATTGCTCATCGCGGTCGATGAGGCGCGCGCGCAGGGCGAACGCATCGTCATGACCAACGGCTGCTTCGATATCCTGCACGCCGGACATGTCGGTTATCTCGCCGAGGCGCGCCGTCTGGGCGATCGGCTGATCGTCGCGGTGAACGACGATGATTCGGTGCGCCAACTCAAGGGCGAGGGCCGCCCCATCAATTCGATCGACCGGCGCATGATCGTGCTGGCCGCACTGGAAAGCGTCGACTGGGTGGTGCCATTTTCCGAAGACACACCCGAACGCATTATCTGCGCCGTGAAGCCGCATACGCTGGTGAAGGGCGGCGACTACACGCCGGAACAGATCGCCGGGCATCGATTGCGTGAAGGCCGCGGGCGGTGAAGTCAAAGTGCTCGGATTCGAAGATGGTGTATCGACCACGCGCATCATCGAAGCTATCCGTCAGCAGGACGAACGTTGACATTATTGTGAACCGCCAAGCGCTAAGGGTGCCAAGAAAGGAATTTTTGAACCGCCAAGGCGCCAAGACGCCAAGAAAATCTGTTTAGGTTTTCGTTGGACTCGTTGGTGCTGCGAACATCTCAGCCATATGTTCGCAGCTCCAACATGCCGACCACAATAAACAATCTTTTCTTGGCGTCTTGGCGCCTTGGCGGTTCAAACAGGTTTTTCTTGGTGTCTTGGCGGTTCAAAGCATCGTAATACGAGGTCAAAATGATCATAGTCACCGGCGGGGCCGGCTTCATCGGTTCGAACATCGTCAAGGCGCTGAACGCGCGCGGGCGCAGCGACATCATCGTTGTCGACAACCTCAGCAGCGGCGTGAAATTCAAGAACCTCGCCGACTGTGAGATCGCCGATTACCTAGACAAAGAAGATTTCATTGCACGGATTCAAGCGGGCGATGACTTCGGTGGCGGTGTGACAGCGGTGTTCCACGAAGGCGCGTGTTCTTCCACCACCGAGTGGGACGGGCGCTACATGATGCGCAACAACTACGATTACTCGAAGGCGCTGCTGCAGTGGTGTTTGGCGCGCAAGGCTGCCTACATCTATGCCTCGTCTGCCTCGGTCTACGGTGCCGGACGCGTGTTCAAGGAAATCCGCGAGCATGAAGAGCCGTTGAACGTCTACGGCTATTCGAAGTTTCTGTTCGATCAGTATGTGCGGCGTATTCTGCCCACGGCGCAGAGTCAGATCGTCGGCTTCCGCTATTTCAATGTCTATGGGCCGCGTGAGCAGCACAAGGGCAGCATGGCCAGCGTGGCGTTCCATCTGAACAATCAGATTCAGGATACCGGCAAGGTCAAGTTGTTCGAGGGTTGCGACGGCTACGGCAATGGCGAACAGCGTCGCGATTTTATTTATGTCGGCGACGCCGTGGACGTGAATCTGTGGTTCCTCGATCACCCGGATAAATCCGGCATCTTCAATGTCGGCACCGGCCGCAGTCAGCCGTTCAACGATATTGCGCATGCAGTCATCGCCTGGCACGGTCGTGGTGAACTCGACTATGTTCCCTTCCCCGATCATCTGCGCGGTCGTTATCAGAGTTTCACCGAGGCCGATATCTCCGCCTTGCGTGCGGCGGGCTACGACAAGCCATTCAAGACGGTTGAGCAGGGTGTTGAGTTGTACCTCGAATCTCTCAACGACAACGGCGAAGACATTTAAACGGACGTGCGCAGTCTTTACACCTTCGTCCTCTATCTGTTGACACCATTCGTGCTCGCGCGCCTGGCGTGGCGCGGCCTGCGCGCACCGGGTTACTGGCAGCGCTGGGGCGAACGCTTCGGCTTCATCCCCATCTGTGTCGGTGAACAGCCGATCTGGGTGCATGCGGTATCGGTCGGTGAAGTGCAGGCGGCCGTGCCGTTGTTGCGCGCCTTGCTGAAGCAGTATCCGAACGTCCCGCTGTTGGTGACCACGACCACGCCGACCGGTTCCGAGCAGGTGCTCGGTCTGTTCGAGTCGCGGGTTGCGCACGTGTATATGCCTTACGATCTTCCGGATGCCGTTGCGCGGTTCATCAATCGTGCGCGTCCACGACTGGCGTTGATTATGGAGACGGAGATCTGGCCGAATCTATATCAGGCCTGCGCACGACGCGCTATTCCGGTGTTGTTGGTTAATGCGCGTCTCTCGGCGCGGTCGGCCGCCGGTTATGGTCGTGTGCGCGCCCTCACGGCGTCGACCTTGAGATGTCTGCACAGGATTGCCGCGCAGAGTCGCGCCGATGCCGATCGCTTGATCGCAGCTGGGTGCGCCAGTCGAGCGTGTGCAGGTCACAGGCAGCATTAAGTTCGATATGAAAATCCCGGCGAGCCTTACCGAGCAGGCGGCGGTATTGCGGCGCGATTGGGGTATGCAGCGTCAGGTATGGGTCGCTGCGAGCACCCATGAAGGCGAGGATGAATTGATTCTGGATGCACATCGCCGCGTGCGGGAACGCTATCCGCAGGCGCTGCTGGTCTTGGTGCCGCGACACCCGGAGCGCTTCGCGCGCGTCGCGAGTTTATGTCGCGAGCAGGGTTGGAATACGGTGCAGCGCAGTGAGCAGCGGGCGACACCGGCAGACGCCGCCGTGTTCGTCGGCGACAGCATGGGTGAGTTGTTGTTGTTCTTGGGCGCCTGCGATCTCGCCTTCATCGGCGGTAGTCTGGTGGCGCATGGTGGTCACAATCCACTCGAAGCCTCTGCGCAACGCATCCCGGTATTATTTGGGCCGCATATGTTCAATTTCGAACAGATCGCACAGTTGTTGTTGGAGGCGGGTGCCGCGCGTGAAGTCGGCGACAGTGGCATGTTGGCCGACAGCGTCATGCATTGGTTCGCCGATGCGGATGCGCGCATCATGGCCGGTGAACGCGGCGCCGCTGTTGTCGAAGCGAATAAAGGTGCGCGCGATGCGGTGCTGGCGATGGTGGCGGAGGCGTTGGGGGGAAGAGGTTGAACCGCCAGAGACGCCAAGAAAAATGTTTGAACCGCCAAGGCGCCAAGAACGCCAAGATTGATTTAGTCGCTAACCGTGTTCGGGCTGCGCACCTGCAGCTAGGATGTTCTACTGTAGCTGTGTCTTCCAACCAAAAACCCTTAAATGGATTTTCTTGGCGTCTTTGCGCCTTGGCGGTTCGCTTTAATATTGCTTGATGGCCTTGGTGTCTTGACGGTTCAACAACACCTAGCGGATCAACGCCGACAGCGCCTTGAACTGTGGATGGCTTGCATCGCGCAGCCATTCGAACAGCACCGACTCGGTATTGCTGACGACGATGCCGGCCTGACGTAAACGATCCAGGGCGTTGGTGCGGTTGACCTCGGTGCGTGAGCACACGGCGTCTGCAACGACAAACACTTCTACTCCCCGTGCGTGCAGTTCCAGCGCGGTCTGCAACACGCACACATGCGCCTCCATGCCGCAGAGTATCCACTGCGTGCGTTGATCAGAACAGGCGATGGCATCGAAACCCTCGGCAGCGCAGCAGGAGAAGGCGGTCTTCTCCAAACGCTGGGCGGCGCCGTTCAAACGTTCGGCGAGGGCCGTCTCAGTGGGGCCGAGACCGCGCGGGTATTGTTCGGTGTGGATGATGGGAATGCCAAGTTGCGTGGCCGCCTCGATGAGGATGCCGCTGTTGCGCAGTACGCGTTCGCGCTCGGCGGCGGGCATGGCGGCCGCTAAGCGAGTCTGTACGTCGATGATCAGCAGCGCCGATGCCTCGCGCTGGCACAGCGCGTGTGCGCTGCTGTTCATTGCTGCAGCCAGCTCTTGCTCAGGGCCTCCAGGTCTGCGGGTGCAAGGGTGCCGGCGGCTTGTTTAATGCGCAGAGTGTTGAGCAAGTAGGTGTAGCGCGCCTGGGCCAGATTCAGCTCCGTCAGCGACAGGTCGCGTTGCGCGTCCAGCACATCGACGATGGTGCGGGTGCCGACTTCGTAACCGGTTTGCGCGGCGTCCAGCGCGGTGGTCCTGGAGATGCGCGCCTGATCGCGGCGCGCATCTCGCTGATGCCGGTGACCACGCCACGGTAGGCATCGCGGGTTTGGCGTTCGAGCGCGCGCTGGCTGGCATCCAGATTCTCGCGCGCCTCGTCGAAACGGGCGCGCGCCTCGCGGGTTTTGGAATTCACAAAACCGCCCTGGTAAAGCGGCATATTCAGTTGCAGGCCGACTGAAGCGTCGTTGCGCTCCAGAATACGAATGCCGCTCAGATTGTTATCCAGATAGCTATAACTGGCGACTCCATCCACGGTCGGATAATGTCCGGCGCGGGCAATTTGGATCTGTTGGCGGGCGGCTTCGGAACCGGCGCGCGCGGCGGCGAGCCCGGGATTCAGCTTGAGCGCGGTATCGACCCAGATCTGCTGATCCTGCGGTTCGGGTGCGATCAGGGCGAAATCGGCATCGCGCACGGGATCGAGCGTGCCAATCGGTGCGCCGGTGATTTCGCGCAATTGCTCGCGCGTGGAATCAAATCGTGTCCTCGGCGCGAATTTCGACGGCGATGGCGGAGTCGTAGCGCGCCTGCGCCTCTTGTACGTCGGTAATCGCCGACAGGCCGACTTCGAAACGTTGCTGTGCCTGCTCTAGCTGTCGGCCGATGGATTCCTTTTCTGTGCGCGCCTGGCGCAATGTATCTTCGGCTTCCAATGCCGCGAAGTAACGTTCGGCGACCCGCACCGCCAATTCCTGTTCGGCGGCGGTGTATTGCGCCTGCGCCTGGGTGACCAAGTCGTCCGCCTGTCCCAGCGCGACCCAGCGATCCCAGCGGAACAACGGTTGGGTCAGGCTCAAGCTGTAGGTCTGGTTGGTGGCGTAGGTGGGGTTGCTGACGGTCGGCGGGCGCGATCGCGATCGTCGTAGCTGTCGCGGGAGACATCGCCGCCCAGGCCGATGTCGGGCAAAACGCCCGCGCGACTTTGCGGTTTCACTTCCACGGCGGCATCGCGCGCGGCGGCCGCCGCGCGTAGGGCCGGATCGGATTCTTGCGCGCGCTGATAAATTTCGTAAAGCGACTCGGCGCTGGCCGTGCCATGCAGGGCGAGCGCGGCGATCAGTAAGGCAAGAGAACTGCGCGGGGTTTTCATGGGGTCCACCGTGGGTAAATGATTCGATGCATCTTCAATAGGTCGGCATGTCCCGGTCGACTTCGCGGGCCCAGGCGGCCACGCCGCCGGTGAGATTGACCACGTTGGTGAAACCGAGTTCATGTTCCAGAAAGCGCGCCACAGAAAAACTGCGGATGCCGTGATGACAGATCACGATGGTTTCGCGTTCGGGGTCGAGTTCGTGGGCCTCGCTGCGCACATTGCCCATCGGCATCAGTTGCGCGCCTTCGATGCGACAGTGCTCGAATTCCCAGGGTTCACGCACATCCAGCAACAACGGTGGATGGGCCGTCTTGTCCAGGTGATGTTTGAGTTCGTGTGCGGATATCTGGCGCATGGCTCAAAAACGGAACGCAGCCGGCGCCGGCGCATTGAGCAACGGCGGGATCATGGTATCGAACACGCTTTCCTGAGCCCATTGTTCGGGGCCGACACGGGTGATCAGCAGCGCCTCCATCATCGGCGGTTGGCCGACGATCACGAACAGTCGTCCGCCGATGCGGAGGCTGCGATGGAAGCCCTGATGCAACACCGGCAGCGAGCCGGTCACAGCGATGGCATCGAACTGTGCTTCGGCGCCCCAGCCAGTGGCGGCATCATCGACTTTGAGTTCGACGTTGGTGATGGCTTGGCCGGCGAGTTTGCGCTCGGTGGCGTATTTGAAATCGGCGTAGATATCCACGCTGACCACCTGTTCCGCCAGCCGTGCCAGGCAGGCGGTGAGGTAGCCGCTGCCGGTGCCGATTTCCAGCACCTTGTCGGTCGGGCGCAGATCCAGCGTTTGCAGCAGGCGGCCTTCGAGTTTGGGCGACATCATGTACTGGCCATGCTCGAGGGGTATGCAGATGTCGGAGAAGGCCAGGGTGGATTTGTATTTCTCCGGGACGAAGGCCTCGCGCGGCAGGCCGGTGATGACGTCCAGCACGCGTTGATCCAGCACATCCCAGGGGCGGATCTGCTGTTCGATCATGTTGTAGCGTGCGCGTTCGAAATCGACTGCTGTGGCCGTGCCCGTCATCGTCTACTTCCTCCGCCGTCGGTTGCCCGGGAACAGGTCTGAAATCTGTCCCCGGGCTAACGGGTTCAACTGGTTTGGGTTATTGCCGGGCCCCGGGCAGGGCGTGCGGCGTTGTGCGGCTAGGTTACGGAGTTTGCACCCCCTGGGCAAGTCCGAAACCAGTCCCGTCATAACGGTGAATCCCTCAGCCGATCAAAGGCTTCTGATCTGTCTGGCGGGCGGCCCCGGCTTGCATTGGCCGGTACCTTCCTTTAACGTTGCGCCATCGGCTAGGGGTGCCTCGCACAAAGATCCGCGTGCGAGGCTGAGAGGAAACCCTTCGAACCTGATCTTGGGTCATTCCAGCGCAGGGAAGCCTGTCCAGCCACCAGCCTTCCCCCCGCATCTATACATCGATTTCTTATCCGCCCCACAACCGGGGCAGGGGGCAGGGCCATGAGTGCGATACCCGAAGAGTTCATCCGCAAGACCGCCAAGTTGTCCGAGGAGGTCACGCGCCCCTTCAGCAATTCCAAGAAGATTTATGTGCAGGGCTCGCGCGCGGATATTCGCGTCGGCATGCGTGAGGTCGAGCAGTCCGCGACCCACACCAATAACACGCCGGAATACAATCCGCCCGTCACGATCTATGACACCTCGGGCCCGTATACCGATCCGACGGCGCACATCGACCTGCTGAAGGGACTGGACGCGCTGCGCGAGACCTGGATTCTCGAACGCAACGACACCGAACAGCTCGCCGGCCCGAGTTCCGAATTCGGCATTGCCCGCCACAGTGACCCCAAGCTGGCGCATCTGCGCTTCGAGCATCTGCGTAAACCGCGCCGTGCGAAAGCCGGGCATAACGTCAGCCAGATGCACTACGCCCGCCAAGGCATCATCACGCCGGAGATGGAATACGTCGCCATCCGCGAGACGCTGCGCCTGAACGAACTGCGCAAAGATCCGCGCTACACCAAGCTGCTGCGTCAGCATCGCGGCGAGAACTTCGGCGCGAATATTCCCAATGAGATCACGCCCGAGTTCGTGCGCGACGAAATCGCCCGCGGCCGCGCCATCATCCCCGCCAACATCAATCACCCGGAACTCGAGCCGATGATCATCGGCCGCAACTTCCTGGTGAAGATCAACACCAACATCGGCAACTCGGCGGTGAGCTCTTCCATCGAAGAGGAAGTCGAGAAGATGGTGTGGTCGGCGCGCTGGGGCGGCGACACCTTGATGGATCTGTCCACCGGCAAGAACATCCACGAGACGCGCGAATGGATTCTGCGCAACGCGCCCATGCCCATCGGCACCGTGCCGATCTATCAGGCGTTGGAAAAGGTCGACGGCAAGGCCGAGGATCTGACCTGGGAGATGTTCCGCGACACGCTGATCGAACAGGCCGAGCAGGGCGTGGACTACTTCACCATTCATGCCGGCGTGCGGCTGAAATACGTGCCGCTCACCGCCCACCGCGTCACCGGCATCGTCTCGCGCGGCGGCTCGATCATGGCCAAGTGGTGTCTCGCGCATCACCAGGAGAATTTCCTCTACACGCACTTCGAAGACATCTGCGAGATCATGAAGGCCTATGACGTCAGCTTCTCGCTCGGCGACGGTCTGCGTCCGGGTTGTCTGGCCGATGCCAACGATGCCGCACAGTTCGGCGAACTGGAAACGCTGGGCGAGCTGACCAAGATCGCCTGGAAGCACGACGTGCAGGTGATGATCGAAGGCCCCGGCCATGTGCCCATGCAGCTCATCAAAGAGAACATGGACAAGGAACTCACCGATTGCTTCGAAGCGCCGTTCTATACGCTTGGCCCGTTGGTCACCGACATCGCGCCCGGTTACGACCACATCACCTCCGGTATCGGCGCCGCGCAGATCGGCTGGTACGGCACGGCGATGCTCTGTTACGTCACGCCGAAAGAACATCTGGGTTTGCCGAACAAGCAGGACGTGCGCGACGGCATCATCACCTACAAGATTGCCGCCCATGCCGCCGATCTCGCCAAGGGCCATCCCGGTGCGCAGCTCCGCGACAACGCCTTAAGCAAAGCGCGTTTTGAATTCCGTTGGGAAGATCAGTTCAATTTAGGTTTGGATCCCGACAAGGCGCGCGGCATGCACGACGAGACCATGCCCAAGGACGCGCACAAGGTCGCGCATTTCTGCTCCATGTGCGGCCCGAACTTCTGTTCCATGAAAATCACCCAGGACGTGCGCGACTATGCGGCGAGTCAGGGACTCAGCGAAGACGAGGCGTTGAAGAAGGGCATGGAAGAGAAGGCGGTGGAGTTCAAGAAGACCGGGGCGCAGATCTACAAGGAAGTGTGAGTTTCGAGGTTCGGTTTGGGCGCTTGGCAGCTATGCGCAAGCGCTGACATGCAAAGCACAGTCGCAAGGATGCGAACATGTTACCGTCGACTGAGGTGGTTACGTACGTGTCCCACCGCCAGGAAACGTCGATATCTCAACCTTGGCGCGGTTGCGCATAACGGTCGAAGAAAATCCGCACCAGATCCGAGCGCGTGACCATGCCGACCACCTGACGGTCCTTGTCACAGACGACAACGCGCTTGACCCGATTTTGCTTCATCACCCCGATGACCTCATGCAGGTCCTGCTCGGGCTGCACGCAGACCACGTCTTTTACCATATGGATCATGACCGGGTCATCCGGTGTCTCCAGCTTGCCGTGATGCGTCAGGTGCCTGAACAGTGACTCCAGCGTCTGCCACAGATTGTGGTGCGGCTCAGTTGCCGGTACCCCGAGAGCACGCAGAAAATCCGCTTCGGTGATAATGCCGATCAGGTGGCCGGCGGCATCGACGATCGGCAAACCGCTGATCCGTTCGCTGACCATCAGATGCGCGACTTCGGACAACCGCGTCTCGGGGTGTACGGTGCGCACCGGTCGACTCATTACGTGGGTGACGGAAATGGCTTCGGAAATGCGCCGGTTGGCAAACTGTTCGGCACGCTGCGTCAACATCATCAGATCGTCAATGGAGATGTCCATATAGGTGTCCATGCTCTGCAGTGCCTGCTGAAAGTCTGCGCGGCCGGGACATTTGGTTTTACCATCATGCGGGTTGCTCATGTGTCTCTCCTATCGCCTGCGGGTTCAGACGGTATCGCCCACCGCGGCGCGGCGGGTGACATCGGTATTCTCGGCACCCACGCCGGCAAAGCCGCCCAGGCTCTTTATAGCCTTAACCCGCAGCATGGAATGGCCCCTAGACACCAATCCTTGTTGCATCATATTCGGACAATATAATATTAAACAAACGATATTTCATGTATATAATTATCGGATATCGCGATATTAAAACAGGGCTTGCCCCAATATGGACCCAGTATGGACATTGAACAGGCCCGCACCTTTCTAGCCATTGCCGCCCACGGCAGCTTCCTGGAGGCTGCTAGTCGACTGCACGTAACCCAGTCTACGGTCAGCGCCCGGATCCAGCATCTGGAAGCCGACCTTGGCGCCCGGTTATTTGTGCGCAACCGCGCCGGCGCCAGTCTGACCCCGGCCGGACGCCGCTTCCTACAGTATGCCAAGACCCTGGTACTGACGGTCGAGCAGGCCCGTCATGAGGTCGGGCTGCCAAGCCGCTATCGGGCCAGCATACGGATTGGTGGGCGCATTGCCCTGTGGGAGGGATTTCTATCCCGCTGGGTCGGCTGGATGCGCGATGCGGCCGTCGATGTTTCCATTCACAGCGAGATCGGTTTCGAGGAGGATCTGATGCGGCGCCTGATCGAAGGCACCCTCAATATCGGCCTGATGTACACCCCCAATCACATCCCGGGCCTGGTGGTCGAACACCTGTTTGATGAAACGCTGGTGCTGGTCAGTTCCAATCCGGAAACCCGGTGGCCTGACGAAAACTACATCTATGTCGAATGGGGCCCTGGCTTCTATGCTCGGCACCACGAGCACTACCCGGATCTGGAGCGGCCACAGCAGGTGGTCAACATCGGCTGGCTCGGTGTGCAGCTGATCCTGGCCAATGGTGGATGCTGTTTCCTCCCGGTCCGCATGGCCCGACCCTTCATCGATGCCGGCCGCCTGTTCCAGGTGAACGACGGGCCTGAATTCAAACATCCGGCCTACATGGTGTTCCCCCGCGAGGCCGACAGCGAGGCGATGCGCCTGGCCTTGCATGGGCTGCGTGAACTGGCCGCCGAGATCTAGCCCGGATTACTTACCGGGCGCCCTCGCGACGGCGTCCCGCTAGAAATGCGGGCTGGGGAGCTGCGACGGGTTGATCATTTTTTAATATCGATAATTCGAATAGTATTATCAAATAATAATCGTTTTACTAATAATCAAAAAAGCCGTTTCATGTAGGGCAAGGCAAGTTCCCCTTGCCCGCATTGATTCGGAGGCCCTACCAATGGCAAACAAGCATGACACGCCCAATCTCGACCAACTCGAAAGCGGTCCCTGGCCGAGCTTCGTCACCGGCCTGAAACGGCTATCCAAGAAGAGCGAAATGATCGGCGATCTGCTGGGGCAGCTCGAGCATTCGTATCAGACCAAGAAGGGCTACTGGAAGGGTGGCACGATTTCCGTCCGCGGCTATGGCGGCGGCGTCATCCCGCGCTTCTCCGAGGTCGCGGACAAGTTCCCCGCCTGCGCCGAATTCCACACCCTGCGCATCATGCCGCCGCCGGGCATGCACTACGATACCGACATCCTCCGCAAGCTGTGCGACGTGTGGGACGAGCACGGCTCCGGGCTATTGGCGCTGCACGGCCAGAGCGGCGACATGATGTTCCAGGGCGCTCGCTCCGATAATGTCCAGGACGCCTTCGACGCCATCAACGAGCTGGGCTTCGACTTGGGCGGTGCCGGCCCCTCGGTGCGCACCTCCATGTCCTGCGTCGGCGCGGCGCGCTGCGAGCATTCCTGCTTCAACGAGGCGGTGGCGCATCGCCAGGTGATGAACAACTTCACCGATGACCTGCACCGGCCGGCGCTGCCATACAAGTTCAAGTTCAAATTCTCCGGCTGTCCGAACGACTGCATGAACTCCATTCAGCGCGCCGACATGGCGATGATCGGCACCTGGCGCGACGACATCCAGGTCAAGCCGGATGAGGTGAAGAAATTTGTCCAGGCCAAGGGCCGGCAGTACGTCATCGACAACGTGGTTACACGCTGCCCGACCAAGTGCCTGTCACTGAAGGACGACGACACCCTGGACATCGACAACCGCAACTGCGTGCGCTGCATGCACTGCATCAACGTCATGACCAAGGCCCTGTCGCCGGGCAAAGACCGCGGCGTCACCATCCTGGTCGGTGGCAAGCGCACGCTGAAGATCGGCGATCTGTTCGGCACCGTGCTCATCCCCTTCATGAAGCTGGAGACGCAAGAGGACTACGACAAACTGAACGAACTCGCCAGCACCATCATCGACTTCTGGGCCGAGAACGGTCTGGAACATGAGCGCTGCGGCGAGATGATCGACCGCATCGGCCTGGCGAACTTCCTGGACGGCATCGGCGTGGAGATCGAGCCCTCCATGATCGCCCATCCGCGTACCAGCTCGTATATCCGCATGGATCAGTGGGAGGAGGAAGCCGACAAGTGGCGCGCCCGCGAAGCGGAACGCGATAGCGCCTGAGGCGATGAATTTCCCTGTTGAAGTCTGATAATTGCGTCGGCCGTCCGCGGCCGGAAAAGGAGCAGAATAATGTCACAGCCAGAACATCGTGTAGCCATCGAGAGTGGTGTACCGGATGCTTTTCGCTACATGCACCCGCTGATGGTCAAGAACTACGGCAACTGGGACTGGCACGATCGTCCGCGTCCCGGCGTGCTGCACCACGTCGCTAAGAGCGGCGACGAGATCTGGACAGTGCGCGCCGGCACGCAGCGGCAGATGGATACCGACACCATCCGCACGCTGTGCAATATCGCCGACGAGTACGCCGAAGGCCACGTGCGCTTCACCATTCGCAGCAACATCGAGTTCATGGTAAGCAGCGAGGCCAAGGTGGCCCCACTGATCGAGCAGCTCGGCAAGGGGGGCTTCCCGGTCGGCGGCACGGGCAATTCCATGTCCATGATCGCGCACACTCAAGGCTTCCTGCACTGCGACATCCCGGCGACGGACGCCTCCGGCGTGGCCAAGTCGATGATGGACGCGCTCTACGAGGAGTTCATCAACGAGCAGATGCCCAACCGCGTCCGCATGTCTACCTCCTGCTGCCAGATCAACTGCGGCGGCCAGGCGGACATCTCGATCAACATCCAGCACACCAAGCCGCCGCGCATCAACCACGACCTGGTGTCCAATATCTGTGAGCGTCCGGCGGTGGTGGCGCGCTGCCCGGTGGCGGCGATCCGTCCCGCCCTGGTCAACGGCAAGCCTTCGCTCGAGATCGACGAGAAGAAGTGCATCTGCTGCGGCGCCTGCTATCCGCCCTGTCCGCCCATGCAGATCAACGATCCGGAACACTCCAAGATCGCCATTTGGATCGGCGGCAAGAACTCCAACGCGCGTTCCAAGCCGAGCTTCCAGAAACTGGTCGCGGCCGGCCTGCCGAACAACCCGCCGCGCTGGCCGGAGGTGTCGGCCCTGGTAAAGAAGATACTCATGATCTACAAAAAGGATGCGAAGGAGTGGGAGCGTGTCGGCGAATGGGTTGAGCGCATCGGCTGGGAAAGATTCTTCGAACTCACCGAGCTGCCGTTCACGCGCTTCCATGTAGACAACTGGTCCGGCGCCCGCTACACGCTGAACCATTCGACCCATATCCGCTTTTGAAATACGGGGCCGGCGGGGATGGCCGGCCTTCGGATCAATAACAGAGCATAATCCGGCCGCCGCGAGGCCGGCCGTGTTTATCACCGGCAATGAACGGGAGGTACTCATGACGATTCTGGCAGACGAACTCGCTGATGTGGAACTGGGTGACGAAGGTTATCTGGCCAACCCACAGGACTGGGACGAGGACATCGCCCGACAGCTGGCCGAGGGCGAGGGCATTGAACTGACCGACGAGCACTGGAAGGTCCTCCGCTTCATGCGTGAGTACCATGCGGAGCACGGTGTCGCCGCGGACGCGCGCTTCGTCATAAAATTCCTGGCCGACGAAGCCGGTTACGGCGCCCAGGCGCGGGCGCGTCTGTTTCAGCTGTTCCCCTATGGCTATGTGAAACAGGCCTGCAAGATCGCCGGCATGAAACGCCCACGCGCCTGGAGCACGGGTTGATAGGCCTGCACGGCGCAACGGACAAGATCATAAGCTTCACGCAGGTACCACCATCACCCGCAAGGGGGTGAATAGTCACTCCAGGAACGTACTGTGCTTCAGTGTCTTCCGGGTGTTTCCGTGGCTGAAATGATTTCTTAGGATCATGTTGCTGTTGCCGGTTGGCAGGGAAGCCAGTCCGGGCGTTCGTGCATCTCGCTACGAGCAGCACCGTCCGGAACGGACCCTCCTGTATCAGCTTGTTCAGGATACTATCCCGCATTCAAGGTCATGCCCTGAGTCCACCTGTCGGCGCAGCTATGGCCTTGCCGGGCTGTTCGGTGATGTGGAGGAACATATGCTTGACCGGGGAACCAAGATCTACGCCGCTGTACTCGTGAGCGTGGTGCTCATATTCACAATCGCGGTTCTGTATGAGCCGCCGAAACTGCGCGACATGAATCGGACGCTGGCGGAGGATGCGCTGCTGTCAGCCTATCCCTATCCGTTCCGGGTGCTGCGGATCGACAACGACACGGCGGTCATGGGCACGCCACGCTCGGCGGAGGTGCCGGTGCGGCGCGTGCTCACTGTGCTCGAACCCGCGATCGCCGGCCTCGGCGACGACGATCCCGCATTCCAGGCGGCCCAGATGCGGCTGGCGGAGACGCAGAATCACGCCCGCGAGCGGGTGCTCGCCAACACCGACATCAAAGCCGTGCGCTGGGAGCTGGATGCCGATTGGCTGCGCGTCCGGGGCATCCAGGTACCGTAACGCGTCGGATCACTTCGGTAACAACCGCACCACTGTGCCGCTGCGATGCGGTGATTGCGTATGCGCATTCGGAAATGAAGCGTAGTTGGTCCACACCGCGCCGTCTTCGGTGAAGGCGATGGTGCGCGGATAGGCGCCGCGCCGCGGCAGCCGGTAGACATCGAATCTGCGCGTGTCCGGATCGAGGCGGTAGAGGCTGTCGGAGCCCGCGCCCGTGACCCAGAGGTCGCCGCTATAGGGGTTGCGGCGGATAGCGTAGGGATAGTCGCCGGGAATGGGCAGCGTGAGCCGGTCGACGATCTTGCGCGCGCGGGTGTCGTAGACGGTGATGCGGCCGGTGGCGAGCTCCGGAATCCACAGGCGGTCGTCGGTGTCGATCGCCAGTCGCTTGGGACCGGACCAGGCCTCCGGCATGTCCCATTCCTGCGCTTCGCCGCTGCGCGGATCGAATACGCCGAAGCGGTTGCCGTGGGTCTCGGTGTACCACAGCCGGCCCTGACTGTCGGCGACCGCGGCGTAGAGATGCACGGCCTTTTCCGCCAGATGTCCGGTGCGTGGCGTTTTATGCACGGTGATCGCGCCTGTGACGGGGTCGAGACGGCTCAACTGCTCGCGCGCGAAATGCGTGAACCAGAGGCCGCCGTCCGCGTCCTGGTAGATACGCCGCTGCGCGTCCATGACGAAATACTGCACATTGGCGCCGCGCTCGAATCCGGAATAGACACGGAAACTCTTGTCGCGCGGATCGAAGCGGATGACCTGTTCGGACTTGGTGAAGGTGATCCACAGCATCCCGTCGCGGGTGGTGTCGATCTGGTGCGCGCCGGCCGGCTTGCCGGGCGCGACGTCGACGGGCAGATCGAAGGTCTCGACGCGGCCGTCCTGCATATCCACGCCATAGAGCTTGTTGCCGAAATAGTCGGCCAGCCACGCGCGTCCGGCGGCGACGGCGACATCGTGATAGAAGCCACCGGCCGCGCCGGCGGGATATTCGCGGATATCCGCGGGGCGGGTGTCGATCGCATAACCGCGCTCGGGCATGCGCGCATGCTCGCCCAGCCACCGGGAGAGTTCGCCGGTCTCCAGCGGGATCAGCGCGAGATCCAGATCGTCGTCGATCTTTTTCATGCGCAGGATGATGTCGTGCCATTCCTGCGGCGTGTTGCGGAATGCCACCGGCGGACCGAGCTGATGGCAGGGCGTGCAGCCGAGCACGACCTGCCGGCGCGTGGGACCCTCGGGGAGCGCGGCGATCCAGTCGGCGGAACGCACCGGCTCGGCCGACGCACCGGTCGTGGTGTTCGGTGCGCAACTGGTGAGCGCGGCGAGGAGGCCTCCTGCGAGGGCGAGCAATCCGAAGATGTGCAGAGTCCGCAGCGTCACGGTCTTGTCTCCTGATGAAGTCCGGGGCCGGCAGTATTCCATCGGCATTGCGGCCGAGGCCAGAGCGGGCCGGCCGCTTCGTCATGCGGGTTGCCGAATATCAAGCCGCGGGCGGCGCATCCTGCATCCCGGTGGCATCCCGGGCGGTTCCGCTGCCGCGGACTTGTCCTCGGTCAATTACGCGCGCGCCGGCCCTGCCTATGCTGGGTCCCCTTTTTCCGGTGCCCGGCTGTCCGGGCCTAGCGAGGTGCCGCATGACCCAGCCGCAACAGCAAGCCAGCATTGTCTCCAGCCCGTTCAGCCCGGACATCGACGACCTGTATCAACGCTGGCGCGACCGGAAACTCGAGGATTATCCGAAGACGCTGGGCGATCTGCTGGTGGAGATCGACGATCCGCGCCGCCTCACCGACAGCGAGCACGCCGCTTTGTTGCAGCGCTGCCGCAAGGCCAACATGGTGCTGTACGCCGGCAAGACCGGCACCGACCCCGATCCGGAGATTCCGCTGGCCCTGGGACGCCGCTTCGGCCTGCACTATCTGAACAAGAACTGGCTGGCCGACGAGAACGGCCTGACCTCGCTGACCGTGCGTGAGGACGGCGTCCGCCAGAACTACATCCCGTACACCAACCGCGTCATCCACTGGCACACCGACGGCTACTACAACACCGCCGACAAGCAGATCCACGCCCTCAATCTGCATGTGGTGCAGCAGGCCGCGAGCGGCGGCGAGAACGCCCTGATGGATCACGAGATCGCCTACATCCTGCTGCGCGAGAAGAATCCCGATTACATACGCGCGCTGATGGGTCCGAAGGTCATGACCATTCCGGCGCGCATCGACGAAGGCGGCAGCGTGGCGCGTGCGGAAGAGCCCGGTCCGGTATTCGGCATCATGCCCTCGGGCGATCTGCACATGCGCTACACCATCCGCGTCAACAACGTGATGTGGTCCGACGATCCGCTGACCCGCGAGGCGCTGGCATTCCTTGCAGGAAATCCTGCACAGCGATTCACCGTACATCTACCGCGGCCGCCTCGAATCGGGCATGGGTCTGGTGAGCAACAACGTGCTGCACGACCGTGCCGCCTTCACCGACGATGCCACCCACAAGCGTCACTACTACCGCGCACGTTACTTCGACCGGCTGGCGGGCACGGACGTAGCGGAGATTTACGCACTGTAGTTGCGCGCGCTGCGCTGTCCAGGATGAATTTTCAGATGGCGCCGTGCCCGAAGCGCGCCAGGCACTCGGCTATGGGCCGGGGCTGGCTTATGCCATAGCCCTGGGCGTAATCGATGCCGATGCGGGTGATCTCGGCGAGAATCAGATCGTTCTCCACATACTCGGCGACGGTCTTGATGCCCATGACGTGCCCCACCGTATGGATGGCCTGCACCATGGCGCGCGCCACCGGGTCGTGACGCCACGTCCTTGACGAAGGCGCCGTCGATCTTGAGGTAATCCACCGGCAGGGTCTTGAGGTAGGCGAATGAAGACAGACCGCTGCCGAAATCGTCCAGCGCGAAACGGCAGCCCTGCTGCCTTGATCCCGCGCATGAAGGTCGCGGCACGTTCCAGGTTGGCGATCGCCGCGCTCTCAGTGATCTCGAAGCAGATCATCGACGCGGGCACACGGTGCAGTTCGAGCTGTTCGACGATGTAGTCGTGCAGGCCCTCGTCACTCGAGCGAGGCGCCGGAAAGGTTGATGTTGCAGAGCAGCCCGCTGGGTCCACTGGGTGGTCCATCCCGGGCCGTGTACAGATGATCGCTGAGCGCGCGCAGGGCCGCGTCGATCACCCAGCGGTCGATGAGCGGCATCAAATCGTAGCGCTCGGCGGCGGGTAGAAAGGCGAGCGGCGGTACGAGATTGCCGGTCTCGTCCTCCAGGCGCAACAGTACCTCGCCGTGCGGGGTCCGATCGCCGTCGAGCGGGCGGATGGTCTGGAAATACAGACGGAAACGGTTTTCCTCCAGGGCCTTGTGCAGGCGCGACACCCAGTGCATCTCGCCATGCCGCCGGGCCAGTTCCAGATCGCCCGGCTCGTAGACCTGCACCCGGTTGCGGCCCTTCTCCTTGGCGGCGAAGCAGGCGGCATCCGCCTCGCTCAGCACCTCGGACGGGCTGACACTGTCGGCGGTGATCGGCACCAGGCCGACACTCACGCCGATATCGAAACTGTGGTTCTCCCACACGAAGCGGAAATTCTTCACGACCGCACGCAGGCTGTCGGCAATCTGCAGCGCGCGATCCAGCGCGCAGTTCGCCAGCAGCACGCCGAATTCATCGCCGCCCAGGCGCGCCAGGGTATCCGTATCGCGCACCTTTTCCTGGAGCAGGTAGGTGAGCTGGCACAACAGACGGTCGCCGACGCCGTGGCCGCAGGTGTCGTTGACGAGCTTGAACTGATCGAGATCGAGGTAGCACAGGGCGTGCTGCTGATCGTGGTTCTTGGCCTCCACCAGCAGCTCCGACAGCCGGCGCTCGAATTCGCGGCGGTTGATGAGGCCGGTCAGTGCGTCGTGGGTGGCATGGTAGGACAGCAGATGCGGCACGCGGCGCATCAGGCTCACGTCATAGAACACCATGACCGCGCCGACGATGTCGCCGTCGCGATCGAAGATCGGCGCCGCGGAATCCTCGATGACGAATTCGGCGGCGTCACGCCGTATCAGCACGGTATTGCTGGCCAGCCCGACCACGCGGCGCTCGCGCAGGCAGGCCTCGATGGGATTCGACTCGGGCTCGCGGCTCAGGCCGTTGACGATGTGGAACACGTCGCCGAGGGTGCGGCCGCGCGCCTCGCTGCTGGACCAGCCGGTGAGTTCCTCCGCCACCGGGTTCATGTATTCCACACGTGCCTGCGCATCGGTCGTGATCACGGCATCACCGATGGAGTGCAGCGTGACCTCAGCGAGTTCCTTTTGTTTGAACAGGGCATTCGCCGTCTGTGCGACCTTGATGAAGCCCACCAACGCCACGCCGAAGGCGATCAGCAACAGCGCAAAGTGCCTCGCCATGTGCAGGGTCTGGCCGCGCATGGTGTTCTGCGCGTATTCCTCGGTGATCTGCGATATGACTATCGAAATGGCGATCAGCGTGTCGATGGCATGGGTGGATTGCTCCAGCCAGTGATCGGTGTCGACAGGATATTCACCGTTGCCCGCCGCCGCGTAGACTTCCTGGCGCAACTGTTCGTAGTCGCCCAGGAAACTGTGTTGCATCGTCAGCGCGGCCTGGGTGATGCGCGCATCGGCATCGGGCCGCTTGGCGAAGGCGATCATTTCGTCAGTGGTGCGCTTGACCACGCCGCGGAAGACGATCAAGTCGTTCAACACCTGCGCCGGGAGCGGCCGATGCGCGCCGATGTAATAAGCGAGCATGCCGCGCTCGCGACCGGCATGCTCGGTGGCGACCGCCGCCCAGCGCTTCATGGTGAGATTGAACTGAGTCACTTCGCGCGGCGATTCGATGACCAGGAAGATTTCCTCCCGCAGTCGGCCGGCGGCGTCGATGTAGGCGCTGACCGTGCTGACCCATTCCATGCCGTCGATTACGCAGGTGTCCGGCTTGTCCAGACAGCTGTCTATCCGCACACGTGATGCATCTAAACGCTGATGGGCGCTCTGCGTGGTCTCGATGGTTGTACTGAAAGAGGCAGGGATATCGTTTGCAGCGATCAGCGCCTGTGCCGCTTGTAACGCCGCCTGCCAGGCCGCCTCACTGTCGCGGCGCGCAGTATCGATTGCGGCGCGCATGTCCGGCTCAAGCGGTTGCTTGGCGCCCAGGGCCGCTGCGGTCAGGCCGCGTTCCAGAGCGGTATTGCCAGCGGTTTGGATGAGATGATCCGCCATCGCGTTGGCGCGTACGACTTGTTCGGCCGCCCGGTACTGCTCATAGGAATCCCACGTCAAATGCAGCGTCAACCCGAACACGAACAGTGTCAGGGTCGCAATGGCGGCGTTGATGATCTGGCGGGGTTCCATGCGTGCGCATCCGTGAATGCAGCTGATCGGGCAATCATGAAGGGACTTCAATCGCTATGCAATTACAGCATCGGCTGTTGCGTGATGGAGCACGCAATCCGCGTGCGGTGTGCGATTGATAGTTATCATGCCAGTGTCTACGCGGCATGACGGGGTTGTAAGGAAGTCGTGCTCCAGTTCGTCGGCAGCTGGGCTGCTCGAAGCCGTGCACATAACAGCCGGCTGAATCGATGCCGTGCATGACGGCGCGGCCCGTGATTGCTCTCCACTGAGCGATTGATCATGGACGGAGTGGGCGTTTATCCTTCCTCTACCCGAGCCGCACCCAGGAACTGTTGTATGGTTCCGGATGCATTACGACGAATGGGGCCTGCACGGCTGGAACATCTTCGTCGACAGCCCCTGCCCATGGATCGACTGACACTCATGACGCCACTCGTCCGCCGATTCATCAAGACTGCGCTCGGGTTCCTCATGCTCGGCTTGCTGCTCGGCGTTTATCTGCTGGTCCGCCGCGAGCTGTTCGGTGACTGGCCGCCGCAATACGCGATCTCCGCGCACACCCATGCCGTGTTCGTCGGCTTCGTGATGTTCATGATCCTCGGCGTGGCATTGTGGATTTTCCCCAAGCCACTCGCGGAGGATCGCCGCTATCGGACGGTGCTGATCGAGGGCGTGTACTGGCTGCTGCTTGTCGGCACACTGATGCGCTTTTGCGGTGAACTCGCGCGCGCCTACAGCAGCGGGGCATGGCTCGCCTGGCCAGTGCTGCTCGGCGGCTTCGCTCAGGCAACGGCGCTCGCGCTGTACGTCTGGACCATGTGGTACCGCATCCGTGCCAGTGCGCGGCAGCTGCGGCAAAGCAGAGGGGAGGTCGAGTGATGATTGGGCAGCTCGGGCAACACTTGTCGTGGAAGACTAAGATTGAGCTATCGATGGATCATTGCGGGCCACACGAGGTAATCTCTCACTACACAGGATAGATGGCTGGGAGCGCGCGTTCGCACTGCGATGGCGGATTAATTAGGGGCTCCCCTGTTCATAGGATGGCGGATACGCGGTGGGGATTTGGTTCCATAAAGACCTCGGTGACGGCATTCTGGCTTCGGCGCCATTGCTGCGTATCGAGGAGCGGTTTCGAGCGGAGTATGTCCGGGCCGACTCACCCGATGGCATGGCGCTGTTCGTCCGGCAGCATAGTGATGGACGCCTGCATTGCGAGGTCAGTGTCTACTTCTCACCGGCCGCGGAGGCGGTGGCGAGGGCATTCGATGCCGTACCGTGCGCAGAACCATCCACTGACGGGCTCAGTCTGCTGGTGGGTTCCAAGGATGCCTGGGCGGTGCTCTTCTAGCGCTGTGCGCACCAGACATATATACCCAGACATATACCAAGCAATGGACGGTCTGGGGTTTCCTGGGAATCAATATGGTGTGATAAGTGCCGGTGAAATATCCGGCCTAGTTTGCCTTGTTCGAAAAAATGGTTACCAGCACGGAGGCATCCTGTATCCCCTTGAGGGCGTGCGGATCGTCGCCTGCGAGATACACCAGCTCACCCGACCGTAGCAGCTGCGTTTTTCCGTAGGAGGTGAACTCGACCTCGCCTTCCAGACATTGCACGATGACCTCGCCGCGCACCTTGTGATCAGCGAACTCTTTACCCGCGGGGAGAACGAAGCGAAACACCTGGAGATGTTCGGTCAGCACCAAGGTGGCGTTGATACCCTGTTTCAATTTTGCGCCGAGCGGACGGACGTCAACGATCTCGCCGGGTGTTGCATGATGAAGTGCCATGGGATTCTCCTTTTGTGGCGGGCATGAACCGCGCCGGCAATCTGGGCGCGGTCCGGCGGTCCGTAGCAGCAGTGATTCTACCTATGAAGCGTCACGAATGCTGAACAGCCACCAGCGCTCGCCGCGGCGCGGACCGCGCGACTGGCGCCCCCACATCGCCAGCCCCATCGCGGGCTGCAACGTAACCACACCAAGCTGTAAGTGGTAAGTGCCGGACTGGCCCAAATGGGCCATGGATCCGGTATGCATGGTCCATTACCCGGCTGTTCGATTGACTGTACTGTCAGTATCGACCGTGATCAGAACCATCAGTCCTTCGTCACCGGCTGACGGCTGTTCCCGAAAACCGATACACAGTTGACACATTGCGGTAGGAGGAGATTCCATCATGCCAGTCATGCAGGTTGTACTGACCAAATGGACCAGAACGGCAGTTGACCCACACTGTGTGGGAAGATTTTTCACATATCTCCTGGCCGTATGTCTGCTCATACCCCTGATGGCCGGTGATGCCTTCGCCGCGAAAGGTCCGGGCGGAAATAGGGCGCCGGTTGTCAACAATCAGAGCTTCAGTGTCAACGAGAACAGCCCCAACGGCACCGCGGTCGGGACCGTGGTTGCGTCCGACCCGAACGGTGACACCCTGAGCTATTCCATCACTGCCGGCAATACCAGTGGCGCCTTCGCCATCAATGCCAGCACGGGTGCGCTGACGGTCGCCAACTCGGCCGTGCTGGATTATGAAACCACCCCCTCATTCAGCCTGACGGTCCGCGTCGTCGATCCGCGCGGGCTCAGCGACACCGCACTCATAACGGTCGCTGTGAAGGATATTGTTGAAAACACAAACAGACCGCCGGTGGTCAATAACCAGAGCTTCAACATCAACGAGAACAGCGCCAACGGAACCGTGGTCGGCACGGTGGCGGCTTCCGACCCGGATGGCAACGCTCTGAGCTATTCCATCACCGCCGGCAATACCAGCGGCGCTTTCGCCATCAATGCAAGTACCGGTGTGCTGACAGTCGCCAATTCGGCCGTGTTGAATTATGAAACCATCACGCAGTTCAGCCTGACGGTCCGCGTCGCCGACACGGGCGGGCTCAGCGATACCGCGCTCGTAACCGTGGCATTGAATGATATTTTTGAAAACGCGCCGCCAGTGATTAACAACCAGGGCTTCAGCGTCAATGAAAACAGTGCCAACGGCACCGTGGTAGGGACGGTAGCTGCCGCCGATCCGGACAGCAGCACCCTGAGCTATTCCATTACCGCCGGCAACACCAGCGGTGCCTTCGCCATCAATGCGGGCACCGGCGCGCTGACGGTCGCCAACTCGGCCGTGCTCGATTATGAAACCGTCACCCAGTTCGGCCTGACGGTCCGCGTCGCCGACCCCGGTGGGCTCAGCGATACCGCGCTCGTCACCGTGTCGCTGATCGATGTCGCCGATACCGACCGGTATCTCCAACGGCAGGGCCATCTTCCAGAGCAAGTGCGCCGGCTGCCACATGCACGGCCGCGGCGATCATCTCGGGCCGGACCTCGCTAACCGCGGCAGCGACACCTTCACCAGCAAGTTCATCGCCGACCCGCAGGCCATGATCGATGCGCAACACGCGCGTGCCGACAACCTGTACGCCACGTGGAGCTACGTGATGCCGGACTTCAATCTGACCTCGGCGCAGATCACCGACATCCTGGCCTTCCTGACCTATCAGGATACCGCTCGGCCCGCTGCAGCCGAGCGCGCCTGTCGCCCTCACGGCGACACAGTTCACCCAGTCGCGTGACCTGTACTTCAACCGCTGCGCCGGCTGTCACGGTCTGTACCGCAACGGTGCTACCGGTCCCAACATCGAAGAGGCACGCTCCGAGTGGATCGGCACCGAAGGCCTGGGCGCACTGCTGCGTCACGGCACGCCGCGCGGCATGCCGAACTTCGGCACCAGCGGTGCTCGTCACCGAAGAGTGAAATCACCCTGCTTACGTCTTCCTGCAGGATCCGCCGCCGACGCCGCCGGCCCTGTCGATGACCGAGATCCAGGCGAGCTGGAACCTGATCGTCCCCGTCGCCAACCGCCCGACCGCGCCGCAGCGCGCCGGCTGGGAGAACATCTTCGGCGTAATCGAACGTGATGCCGGCAAGATCTCGCTGCTCGACGGCACCACTTACGGATGGTCGCGCGGCTCGATGTCGGCTTCGCGGTGCATATCCTGCGCTCGTCCTCGTCCGGCCGTTACTTCTACGCCATCGGCCGCGACGGCCTGGTGTCCCTGATCGACCTGTGGTCGACCACGCCGACCATCGTCGCCACCGTCAAGGGTTGCCACGACGCGCGCAGCGTGGACGGCAGCAAGTTCGCGGGCTTCGAGGACCGCTACGTCGTCGAGGGCTGCTACTGGCCGCCGCAGTACGTCGTGTATCGACGGCCTGACGCTGGAGCCGCTGGCGCGCAACGACCTGCCCATGCAGAGCATCACCGGTGAGACCCTGCCGGAGGTGCGCGTGGCGGCCATCGCGGCCTCGCACCACGACCCGATGTGGGCGCTGGCGCTCAAGGAGAGCGGCTATGTCGGCCTGATCGACTACTCGCAGCCGGGCTTCCCGCTGGTCTCGACCATCGCCACCGAGCGCTTCCTGCACGACGGCGGCTGGGACCACACCGGACGCTACCTCCTGATGGCGGCCAATGCCAGCAACAAGATGGTGGCGGTCGATGTCGCGTCGAAATCCATGGCGGCGAGCTTCACCACCGGCGGCACGCCGCATCCGGGCCGCGGCGCCAACTGGTTCGATCCGGTCTACGGCTGGGTGAATGCCTCGCCGCACATCGGCGAGCCCAAGGTGTCGATCTACGGCGCCGATCCGGCAGGCCGTCCGGATGTCGCCTGGACGGTGGTGCGGGAAATTA
>CAVTTB010000004.1:0-224782 GCA_963737555.1 uncultured Gammaproteobacteria bacterium | reverse complement strand
ATTGGCCTTATCAACAATACCGGAGTTCGCGCTCATCGACGGTAACCGTTGCCCCGAATTGCCGTGTCCCGCCGAGGCGGTAGTGAAAGGCGATAGTCGCGTTGCGGCCATCAGCGCCGCCTCGATCATTGCCAAGGTTGCGCGCGATCACGAGATGGTTGCACTGGATGCGCAATATCCCGGCTATGGACTCGCCGGACACAAAGGCTATCCCAGCCCGGCGCATCTCGCGGCACTGCAACAACTCGGCGTTACGCCTATCCATCGCCGCAGCTTTGCGCCGGTGCGGCGGTTGTTGGAGGAGGGATAGCAGTAAGTCGATTTGCCCATTATGTGGGTGACATTCTTCGCCGACTTGGGGACTCAGAGTGAGCTCCTTTCTGAAAAGACGGCTGACCAGTGGCAATCGGACCTTAAGCGTGTTGTAGTGGCCTAATAAATCCGTACCTCTGCCTAGGTGGTAAAATTCATCTAACAGGTAAAGAGGTCAAGACATGGCAAGACGTATATTCACACCTGAGTTCAAGCGCGACGCAGCCAGTTTGGTGCTAGATCAGCGCTATTCGATCCGAGACGCCTGTGATGCGGTCGGTGTCGGTGAGACGGCCCTGCGCGTTGGGTCGAGCAGCTGACATCAGAACGTGCAGGTAAGACGCCCGTCGGGCACAAGGCACTGACGCCCGATCAACAACGCATCCAGGCGCTGGTGGCGAAGATAGTGCGGATCGAACGGGAGAAAGAGATTTTAAAAAAGGCTACAGCGCTCTTGATGTCGGACTCGATACGGCCGTTGCGCTGATCGATCGTTTAAGGGCGCAGTACCGGCAAGGCGAGCTGCTCGCGGCCTTTGGTGTGGCGCGCAGCAGTTACACGGACCGTCGTCAACGTGCGGAACGTTGTTGCCCCGAACGTGAACGCCTGAGGGCGGCGGCGGTGAGTATCCATGCGGTCAGTCGCGGTGCGGCCGGAGCCCGAACGATCGCGGGCATGCTGAAGCTGCGCGGTGAAGCGGTAGGGCATTACAAGGCGGCGCGCTTGATGGATGAGGCGGGCCTGGTCAGCACGCAACGCAAGTCGCATCGGTATCGAATCGCCGATGAGGCATCGGCGGTTGCGGACAATGTACTGAACCGACAGTTTGCGGTGAACGGCGCCAATCAGGTCTGGTGTGGCGATGTTACATACGTCTGGTCTGGCACGGTGTGGCTGTATTGGGCGGTGGTGCTGGATATGTATAAACGACGCGTGATTGGCTGGGCATGTTCACGGCATCCAGACTCGGCCTTGACGATCCAGGCGCTGCGGATGGCCTATGAATCGCGGGGCAAACCGCCGCAGGTGTTGTTCCACTCGGATCAGGGGACGCATTACACCAGCCGGGCGTTCCAGCAACAGCTGTGGCAATACCAGCTCCGGCCCAGCATGAGTCGACGCGGCAACTGCTAGGACAATGCACCGACTGAACGGTTCTTTAGGAGTTACAAGACGGAATGGATGCAGAGCGAAGGCTACGGCGCATTCACGCAAGCGAGCACGGACATTGCGGAATACATCAAGCACTACAACTACAAGCGCGGGCATAGCTATAACGGATATTTGAGTCCCGCTGCTGCTGAGGCGGCTTAGCACCACCTATGCGTTGGTACGGAAATACTTGACCACTACAAGGCCACGATTTCATTCCGTAGGTTGGGGTGAGCGCAGCGAACCCCAACATTGCTGTTACCCCGTTGTGGGGTTCGGAGGAAGACGCCTCACCCCATCCACGCTGCTTAGGCAGCCTTCCGCATCCTTCCAGCACCAATCAATCCCGCCAGACCCGATCCCAACAACCATGCCGTCGCAGGCACCGGCACGGTGGCCACTTCCGTGAGCGCCAGGTTGAAATCGAAATTCGCACTGCCGGTTTCGTTGGGATAGGAAAACACCGTGGCAGAGGCGAACAGGGTATAGCTGCCGGGGTCAAGGATGCCGTTGAGTACGAAGGGCGAGTCGGTCGCGAACAAGTTGATGCCGCCGAGTTGCAGCGTGGCGTTGCCAGTGCCGGTGGCTGACAAGGTGCCGGTCAGGTTGTACGCATGGGCGGTGAGCAGGTTGAAGCTGATGGAGAATATGTTCTCAACATTGGCATCACCACCGCTGAGGGTGTTGTCCGGATCGTTGATATACGATGTGGCGTTGCCGTAACCAAACATGCCGGTCGCGAGGACGGGATCGCTGTAGAGGTCATCCGTCGTGACGCCACTTTGCTGGTAGGTGCCTGCGTAGCCCGAGACCGTCGTGACCGGGGAGCAGCCATTGCCATCACATGCGTAACCTTCTCCTATGGTGCCGTCAGTCCATTCTTCATAGGCAACCCCCGGCGTTCTGGAAAAGCCCGTGTTATAGGCACCGTCATAGCTGAGGAAACTATCCAGGTGGCGGTCGTCCGCCGTCAGGATCGCAGCCGCCTGGGCCTGTACGCTGACCAGGCATGCGGCTTGCAGCAGGCCGGTGTTGTGGCGGAACAAAGTAGATGAATTCATGGGCAAGTCCTCCCGCGCGATTGTGATTATTGGTATGCACGTCTTCGCTGGCGTCGGACGCTTCGGGCAACCGAAGTGCCGATATCACGCAAGCGTAAAAAAGGAAAAGGCCGGCGACTGAAAGCGAAATTACGGACGCCATCGCCGTCCGCGCTTCTCCTTTTTTAAATCGAGGTCTATTCCTTGCGCGCCCCGTTGATTGGAAATCTATACTCCGTCCAGATGTGCGTCAAGATCGAGTTGGAGCGGGGTGAGATGGAACGAGTTGGGAGGATGCGACAGGCCATTGTGTGGGTGGGATTGAACGCGGTCCCGCCGTGATCCAAGGTGCTTTCGGTCATGCTGGGTTACGCCCGTCGGGCTAACTCAGCCTACGCTGTGTTCAGGGTGCCGGAACGGGGGCGGGTGTGATCGGCTGCGGAACCGGTGTGGGTGCCGGCGTCGTGGCGTCAGGCGTGGTGGTTACAGGCACGGCGGGCGCAGGGGCGGTGGTTGCCGGTGCGGCGGTGAGTGTGGATTTTTCGATGATGGGGACTGAATGCGGCGGGAATTCGTAGTGGCGCCAGCGCGTATGGCCCTTCATAACGGGTGAATGATCTGCTGACCGTTGAGGAAAAGGGCGTTTATCCTTCCTATACGCCAGGGCCGGCCTTTTTCCATCGAAGAGGTGTCTCTGTCGGGACCCAAGACGAATGAAGTGCTGGTCAGAATCGTCGCCACGGGGGTGTGCAACACCGATGCGGTGGGGCGCGATCCTGGGGTGGCGCCCTATCCCATCGTGCTGGGCCATGAGGGTGCCGGCGTGGTCGAGCAGGTCGGCGATAACGTCACCCGTTTGGCGCCTGGTGACCATGTGGTGCTGAATGTGTCCCGCTACCGGCGTGTGTTTACGCTGTCAAAGGAACTCGATACCGCTAAGTTCAATGCCGTCTTCCGCGACGGGGTGCTCAAACTGCGCATCCCGAAGGTGGAACACGCGCAGCCGCGACGGATCGAAGTCCAATCAGCGTGAAGCCAGACCACGCTGCTCAGCGAGGTCTTACTTGATACTCTTGGCCAGGAAAGGCATGCAATGGCGCGGTGCGCTCAATAGGCTTGAGGCCTAATCGGCGGTTGCGAACCGTCCCAGACCGAGTTCGAGCAGACGGCCATCGCGACGCAGCAGGAACACCGCTTCCAAGCTCATACGTTGCGCCAGGGCAAAGCCTTCCTCAGGGCCGGCCACCAACAGTGCGGTCGCCCAGGCATCGGCGCTTATACAGTCGGTCGCCAGTACCGTGACCGAGGCGATCGGATTATGCACGGGAGTCGCACGACGCCCATCCATGGTATGGGACAGATGCGTATCGCCGAGCTGGAGCCGATGGCGGTAGTCGCCGGAGGTTGCCACCGCCATATCGGCCAGCTCGATCACGCCGTGAGTGGTACGCCGCTCCTGCTGTGGGCTCTCCAGGGCCACCGCCCAAAGTGTGCCGTCGGCTTGTCCGCGGCACGCGCGCAGTTCGCCGTCCAGCGCAACCAGCGCGTGGGCCACACCGTAATCGTGCAGCACGGCCACCATCCGGTCGACGGCATAACCCTTGGCGATGCCGCACAAGTCCAGTTGCATCGGTGTGCGCTTGCATGCCCGACCGGCAGCAAGGTCCAGCTCCAGCCACCTGTGGGCCGGGTAGCCCGAGGCCTGGATGGCCGCACGAATAGCCCCCAGATCCGGTGTATCGCGGCTGGCCCCGAAGCCCCAGGCATCCACCAGCGCACCGACGGCTGGATCGAAGGCGCCATTACTCAGATGACCGATCTCCAGCGCCCGGGCCAGGACGGCCAGAATCTCGGGCGGCAGCTCGACCCAATGATCCGGCAGTGCGCGATTGAGCCGTGACAAATCACTATCCGGTTTCCACGGCGACATCTGCCGGTCGACCTGTTCGACAGCAGCCGTCAGCGCCTGGTGCAAGGCCACCACATCCACGGCCGGGTCGATGTCACAGCAGACCGACCAGCGCGTGGCCATGGTCGGCCCGTTCAGAGTGACGCGTTGCCAGGGCGCCGGAGTGCCTCGATCCTTAGTCGCGGCCCCATCAGAAGACGTCTTCTGCATAGCGCCCTCCGGCCTTCAGCTGTTGGACATTCAAGCGGAGCGTGGCCAGGATGCCATCGAGGGTCTCGGCCACCCCGTTGGCCATAGGCCGGCTGCCGCAGACACGCAGGACCGCCCCGTTGGCGACCAGATCCTGCAATCGGGCCGCATCCCGGCGTAGCGCATCCTGCACGTAACCACCGCCATCCGGGATGCGTGAGAAGGCCGTCTGCAGACTGGCGAGGCGGCGGTCACCGAGCCACTCCCGGAGTTCCCGATCAAAGTAAAAATCCTTGGCCGGATCGCGCATCCCGTAATACAGATGCATGGGGATGTGCCGGGTATTGTTGCGAATAAAGCCTGCCAGCGGTGCGACGCCGGTGCCGGCCCCGATAAGTACCACGGGATGCCGCGCGCCTTCCAGGACAAAGCCGGGGTTGGATTTGATGAAGGCCTGGATGGTATCGCCCGGTTGCAACGCATGGAGATAGCCGGAGCATACCCCCCCCGGCATCTTGCGCACGCAGATCTCCAGGAAACCGGCCTGGTATGCGGAGGCCAGTGAGTAATAGCGGGGTACCGCCGTATCCGGCGGCAGGATCCCGACCAGATCACCCGCCTCGAAATGCGGCAGACCACGCCCCAGCAGACGTCCCCGCCAGCTCTGCGGCGGCCAGGTGAAGCGCAGCACGGCCGTCGGTTCGCCGAGTCCACCCGGGTAATCGCGGCGCGACAGCAGTGTCAGCGTAGTGGTCGGTGGAGTGCGCGGTACATGGTTGAGCGTCAGTGGTTCGCCAAGGGCCTTGGCCAGGGTCTCGCCCCAGCGCGCGAACTCTTGCGCCGACTGCCGATGAATCCGCTCCAGGGGGAGCAGTTGTGCCCAGCCCTGCGCACGCAGGGCCTGATCCACGGACTCGGCATAGGCGCAGAAGGCCGCGAACTGCCGGTCACCGAAGCCGAGTACGGTAGCGGTTGCCGTGCCGGCCGGCAGGCGGGCGATCCGTGTGAGTGCCTGAGCGGCATGGGCCGGTGCCTTACCGTCACCATACGTCGCTGCCAATACGAGGATGTGCTGTGTTGCACCGCTGGCCTGAAAATTTTCCAGGCCGGTCGTGTGTACACGGTGATGATTGCGCACCAGGGCTCGATGCAAGGCCTGGGCGAAGCCCCAGGTGCCCCCGGTTTCGCTCGCGACGAAGATCAGCACGTCGGCTTGGGACACTGCGCTGTTGTCCAGTCCCCCGATCCGGGTACGGCGGCCCTGCCACCAGATCAGCAGACCGGAAATCCAGAACAGCGGGATGCTGGCCCCGCTGATCCCCAGGACTAAGGCCCAGGGCCAGGCTCCCTCACCCGTATGCAGGAGCATGGCCCAGTCATGGATACGCTGTGTGGACGGGGCGGGCACCCAGGCCAGCGTGCGCCCGGAATACCGGTCAATCCAGCCCTCGCCCGAGGCGGTGACGACGGTCCAGGTATCCTCGGGATCTCCGGCGACTGGAAAATTCAGCCTGTGCAACTCACCGACCCGCAAGGATTGCAGCAGGGGTAATTCACCGACCGGCAGATCGCCTTGCGGGCCGGCAACAGATATGACGTCCGGATCCACATCGGCATCCGTCGGGATCAGTTCAAACGTCACAGCGGTCATGTACAGCGCCGTCACTGCGGTCAGCCACAGTGTCACGAGCAGGATTCGCCCCGTCGTGGCATGGATGCGCTGGGGCAGCGACCCGCGTATCCGCCCGGTCAGGCGCCGCCAACCACCCAGGCGACGTATCAGCAGCACCAGTCCTGAGACCGATAGCAAGAACATGGCCAAGGCGATACCGGCCGCAGCCAGGCGGCCGGCATCGCCCAACAGAAAAGAACGGTGCAGGTTCTTTACCCAGCGTGACAGCGCGGACGTCTGATAATCGCTAAGCACCCGGCCATCGGCCGGGTCGACATAGGCGGCCCTGGCCTGGTCCCCCGCGAAGGAATAGACCACGATGTCGCCTGCGGGCAGATGCCGGATCTCCTCTAGCCCCGGGATCGTCGCAGCCACCCGTTCGATCAGCGTCGATACCGGGAGATCCGCTTCTGCCGGAACCGACAGCCAGGCATCGCGAACCGGGTAAAACGCCAGGATCGCGCCGGTGATACCCAGCACCAGGGCCACAGCGCCTGCTGTGAGACCCACCCATCGATGTATCAGCCGCAGGTTCATGCGTAGGTCTCGCCGCTTTACTGCAGTTGGTAGGTAAACGACTCGATATACTGCCGGCCTGTGTGTGGCGCACCACTGTCCGTCGTGGTCAGAGGTACGCGGACTTCCGTCGTGCTGTCGCGCATGTCTTCCACTGCGGCATCGATGCGGATCTCGTAACCGGCATCAAGCAGGGCGTCCGCCAGGTCGGCCGTGACTTTGAGCGTGCGCCCGGCACCCACACTGGCGCCGGTCACGCCATCCAGACGTCTCGCGTCGCCCGCCGACAGGCGGTTCCAATCGGCCAGATGCTTGTAGTACTTGGCCTTGCCGCCGGCGACCCACAGCGTGCCGACATAGGCGCCACTCGGGTCGGTCAGATAGATCGCCACATAGGCGCCATCGCCACCGTAGTTCTTCAGTGTCGTGGACAGAGTCACCGGGCGGCTTTGCGCCAGGGCCGGTACTGCCAGTGTTGCGGCAGCCACCAGGGCGGTAATCACAGGTTTGGACATGGTCATTCTCCACTCGATGGGTTATTCGACCTGGCCGCGTGGTGCGGTGCCAGGGGTAAACAGCGGTTTGTCGCCGGGATGGGGCGTGCCCAGGGGGCGGTCGTCAGGCGGCTGCGCACCGGGGATCTCGCTGTCGCGCGAGTCATCATCGTCGTGATCGTCTCGATCCCGATCCCGGTCACGGTCCCGATACTTGAGCTTCACCACGTCCAGGGTTTCCGGGTCGATCTTGGCCTTGAAGGAACGGCCTTGGGCATCCTTGCCGCGGATCTCGTAGCAGCCGTCATCGATTTTCAGACGCTGCATCTCCCAGCCCTTTTGGGCAGCCATCTGTTCGACCGCAGCGCGTGATTGCCACCGCTCGATAGGGATATCGCAATCGTCATCGGCCAGCGCTGCGGCAGACGCCAGGCCCAGGGTCAATGCAAAAATACAACCAGCCAGAGCGGTATGACGGTTCATGAGGCTATCTCCTGTTCAGTAGGTGGTGGGCAGTGATCGGTCCACCTTGATGCCAATATAGGGGATGAAGATGAACTCAATCTGAAAGTGCCATCGATACCGGTGTGACCGTAAATCATCGCTGGTACAGCACAGGGTAATGCTCGGACAACTCCTCGCTCGGCAGGTGTGTCTCGTCCTGGCTATGGCTTCGGCCAGTAGAATTCTCTCCGGGGTGCCTGCGGACGAAACGGACGTTTCTGTTATGACTTGCGATCATCTTCCGGGCGAGAGAAGAGTGATCATGGCAGGCGGTCATCGAACGTATTCTGACGGCGCGCAGGCTCAACAAAACGGTCACGTGCGTTCACGTCCCTTCTCACGCCGTCCTCGTCCTCCAGCGCCACCCAGGCGTCGAAGAACACCCGGCTTGCATCCGCCGGCGGCCGGTCGACGACTTTCAGATCCGGCAGGCGCTTCTGCAGATAACGGATGCGCCGGTCGATCTCGCGCAGCTCCTTCTTGCGGTAGATGTACTCCGCGTTCTCCGAACGGTCGCCCTCGGCCGCGGCCGCGCTCAAGGCCTGGGTCACATCCGCACGGCGCTTCCACAACGCATTCAACTCGTCCTGCAGCCGCCGGTAACCGGCAGGTGTGATATAGGCCGAGGCCTTGGGCTGGGGCGGACGGTAGCGGGACATGCGTGCTCGGGCGTCGCTGCGGTTCGGAACAGTGGAGGCAAACTATACCCGCGCTGGTATGCTGATGACAGATCGACAGGGGAGGGAAGGACGATAGGCGAACAAGCGCAATGCTGGAAATGCGGCGCAGCGGTCGGCTATCTGCTGCTGATGCCGGGCCGGCGCGTGCCGCGCGAGGCGGAATGCCCGCACTGCCGGGCGCAACTGCACGTCTGCCGCGCCTGCGTATTCTACGATACGCATGTCGCCAAACAGTGCCGCGAGACCATCGCCGAGGAGGTCAAGGACAAGACCCGCGCGAATTTCTGCGACTACTTCCAGTATCGGGAGGATGCGTATCAGCCGGGGGATGTGGATGCGGCGGAGGTGGCGCGGCGGGCGTTGGAGGATTTGTTTAAGAAGTGAACTGAAGCATGTTTGGCATGATGAGTCGGTGAGCAGAATATCTGCTGCTATATGCCTTGCATGGTCTGCTTACGGCTGCGGATTCAATGGATCGTTGCAACACAGGCGCTAAATCTATCAGCTGGTGTTTCATATTCCAACGTTTTCCTGGGTCGTTGATTTAATCGACAGGCAACGGCGTTCAGTTTGGCTTGTGAGTAAATCGACAGATCGGTTCCCTTTGGGAAGTACTGACGCAATAGTCCGTTCGTGTTCTCGTTAGAACCACGCTGCCAAGGATTCTGAGGATCGCAGAAGTAGACTTTGATGTCGGTCGCCAGCGAGAAGCGTTTGTGGTCGGCCAGCTCTTTACCTCGATCCCACGTTAATGATTTATAGAGTTCTTGCGGTAATTTATGCGCGTGCTTGATCAGCGCGTTAATAACGGTCTCGGTATCTTTGCCATCGACCTTGACCAGCATGACGTAGCGCGTATGACGCTCGACGAGTGTCGCAATCTGGCTATTGTTGCTTCCAAAGAGCAGATCGCCTTCCCAGTGACCCGGTACGGCACGATCTTCAACTGAAGCTGGACGTTCGCTAATCGATACGGTGTCAGTGATTCTGCCGTGATTAGCTGTCTTCTGCGTATGATGGCGCGACCGACGCATGCCACGTGTGCGCCTCAAATGTTGCAGCAGCTCTTTCTTCAAGGCGCCACGGGCCTGAATGAAGAGGCTACGATAGATCGTCTCGTGTGACACCTGGTAGGTCTCGTCGTCTGGATAAGTGCGCTTGAGCCACCCGGCAATTTGCTCCGGCGACCATTCCATCTGAAGCTTGCTTGCTACGATGCGCGCTAACGTTCGGTTCTCCGTCAGTTTACAGGTCTTGGGACGATGCGCACGATGCCGCGCTGCTTGATCAGCCTGATTCGCCCGATAATGTGACTGCCCGTCATTGCGCCGGATTTCACGACTGATTGTCGAAGGTGCTCGCCCAAGTGACGCGGCAATCGAGCGGATCGAGTGGCCCACAAGCACAGCACGCGAAATTTCCTCACGCTCCGCCAAAGTCAGCGCCAAGCGCGAACGTTGACGTGGTGCCGGACGTATTCCACCCGTCTCTGCCAGAACACCCTGTACCGCTGAATGGCCTCGATCGAACAACCGGGCAATCTGATGGAGGGAATCCCCTTTCTGCCAGCGGTCCCACATCAGCGACTTCTGGCTTTCCGTGTAATAAATCCGTGGTCTTCGATTCATCTGCAACACTCCTTCTACTTACGTAGAGTCTAGTGCGTTGCATTCACCGGTTGAATCCGCAGCCAAAACCGGTCCAAGAAAAGTGCCAGCCTTTAGGTGGCGCGTCATATCAAACCCAAAGCGGACGCGATATCACCCTTGCACTTGGTCGCTGCCGAGCGCGTAGGCCGTCGTCGCGATAACTATGGCGAAGCACCGCTCCAGAACGCATCTGGCACAGCCACAGTCGGGCCGACAGCAGGCTGACGCGGTGCTGTTCGGGACGTAGGGGAGGCTAAGCCAAGACATGATGGTGCGATCTTGACCGCAGGCCGCACCTTGTCTCACTTCTTGTACAAACGCGCACATCGCTGCCGCCACAGCGCCGTGCGCTGTTTGCGCAGCCCACATCAAAATTGCCGCGTAACGTCAAATCCTGTCTCAAATTGCATATTAAGACGATTTTAAGGTTGGTTTCAGTTCTACACCGGATAATCGCGCATATCTGATGGTTCACTTACGGGGAAACACCATGTCGACAGACCAGGACAACCGGTACAAACCACTCTCGATAGGACTGCATTGGCTGATGCTGCTGTTGCTTGTCGCGGTTTACGCTTGCATTGAGTTACGCGAGCTCTACCCGAAAGCAAGCGATCCTCGTGAGGCGCTGAAGGCCTGGCACTTCATGCTCGGGATGATGGTTTTTGTTCTTGTCTGGGTACGCCTCGTGGCTCGCCTGCTCTTACCGTCGCCATGCATTGAGCCAGCACCGCCCGCCTGGCAAGCGCTGTTGGCAAAGCTCGCACACATGGCACTATATCTGCTGATGATCGGGTTACCCCTGCTCGGCTGGCTCATGCTTAGCGCTGCCGGCAAGCCGATCCCCTTCTTCGGTCTGCAACTGCCCGCCCTTATCGGCGAGAACAAGGATCTCGCGAAACAGTTCAAGGAGATCCACGAGGTCGCCGCCACGGCCGGTTATTACCTCATCGGAGCACATGCCGCAGCGGCCTTGTTCCACCATTACATCCTACGGGATAACGCACTCGTGCAGATGTTGCCGCGTCGCGGCGTCGCAGAGACAGTTTCGGCGCAACGCTCGCGGGGCGGATAACGTATGCGCCATGACGTGGCCCGCGGCAGTTCGTGACCTGCGGATGCGGCCAACGCGTTACCGATATTCAGCAGCAGGAACGCAATACCCGGGGCAATCCGGTTGCGGAAATGGATCATGACATTCCTACTCAGTCTGCCCCGTTCCTACTTATCGACAAGCTTTACCTTCGCGTCGCCTGTATGCGGATCTCCTTGTCCGATGTCCATTTTGGTTGAAGCAAACAGCAAGGATTAAGTCCCGTCATATTCCGCTTTCAGTTTGGTTTCATGCCCGATGGCTAGGCTGTCGGCAAGCTCCAAATAATGCAGGGGGATCCATGTTCAACAAGGCACTATCTCTGGTTCTGTTCGGCGTGCTGTTCATGGGCGCCGCCACTCTGACCTACGGAACGTTCTACGACAAAGGCTTCGTCGCCAGCGCCGCCGGTATCCTGGGACTCGGCGACGGGGACCGCAACGAGGGAAATGAAGATGATTAAGCTACGCCTGCCCAATGCCTTCGATCTGCTGATGCTGTGGCACGGACTGTTCGTCGGGGCCTACACCATCGCCTATCTCACCGCCGAAGGCGCGCCCGGACTGCACGAATTTTCGGGCTACGCAGCCATGGCGCTGCTCGCCCTGCGGCTGCTCGCCGCGCTGGTTGCCGGCGAGCGCGCTCCCTGGGCGCTGCCCTTGCCGAAAGCGTCGATGTGGAAGAATTTCGGCCGCAAGCTGCGCGGCGGAAATGTCAGCGCGCTGCTGGGGCGCACGCCGTTCGCTCCGCTGTCCGGTCTGGTGATTCTCGCTGCGCTCGTGCTGGTAACGCTCAGCGGTCTCGCCGCCGACTGGTGGGAATGGGAGGATCTGCACGGCGCGCTCGCCGAAGGGTCGCTCATGATCGTGCTGATCCACATCGCCATCGTCTCCTTCGCACCAATTATGAAGAAGGTTGGCGAGTCGCGCGCCGAATCCAAACTGGTGGCACTGCCGCGCAACGCCTGAGGGGCACGCACCAGGCGCAGCCACCGGTTTCGAGGCGGACCGAACGCCTTTCTTCGGTCCGCTTCGGTTATTCTACTTCTCTACGACTCGCCGCTTCTACCACTCCACAGTTCACCGCCCCAACGTCAGCCGAATCACGAATTTCGGCTGATGCGCCGCGCTCGTCCAACCCGTCTGTTCATTCCCATCGTGCCCGCTCATCCTTTGCATCTGAAAAAAACAGACGAATCCTTGTCGAGTTCAGCCTGGTTTCATGTCTCGCTAGTATTGTCCTCTTCCAAGCGCTGATGACACAGCGTGAATGAAAACCACAGCCCATGAGAGAGGACGCAGACATGAAACAGACGACACCAACACTCGCAAAAATCGTATTGACCGCCACTTTGGCAACGAGCGCCGGCACGGTGATCGCTTCCAATGACGAACATGATCGGCAATACGCGTATTCGGATGACGCCACCACAGTACGGGATGACGACGACCGAAACGCCAGCACGCGGCTGCCGAACGCTGCGGACTCCCCGCATTGGCGGGTCACCCACGCCATGAAAGACGCGCAAGGTCGGCTTTCAGAACTCCACTATGTCGTTCCGCTGCACGATATGGCCTTTTTTGGCCAAGTGACAAGCGCCATCACCGAGAATGGCTTAACGATCGACTATGCGGATGGCCTGTTCGTCGAGGCTGACGCCGACATGGACGAGCCGCACTATCATTTTGTACAGACATTCAAGGTCTCATGATTCGCCATCCAACGATGCAATTACCAAAGAGGAATACAGCATGAGAAACGCACGGGCACTTCCGATCTTCATCGTCACACTGGTTTTCAGCGGCGTCGCAGCCGCTGCGCCATCTTCACGCCCGACAGCGCCGTACGGCACGCAAAGCATTGAGGCCGAGTATGCGCAGCGTATGCGCGAAATGAATGCCGGCCTCGGGTTTGACCTTGCGGCCGCGTGGTCGACGGCACCGGCGGTGCATGCCGTTGCCGATAACGCGGCTCGCTTGGCATCGAATGTAACCACGCGCGCTTCGACGGCGCGCACAGTCAACCACGCGGAACGCGACCGCGCTTCTGGCCATTGCGACGATGACGATAGCCGCTGCGCGGGGGATGGCATCGACAGCGAAGCCGATCACGACTCTGACGACGAGGGCAACGACCGAGGTGACGAGCGGACGAGCTGATGGACCCGAAACGCGAGTAAGAGGGAGCGGATTTGTGGACAAGCTCACGATTGGTTACCTTGCCCTTCGGCGCCGCGGACACCGAGCGCAATAATGCAGTTACACTCATTGAGTATCTGTCTCGACCAAAACCCGATGCGTCGCGTGCCACCAAAGAGTAAATGTCATGTCTGTTGTTTGTCCGACGTCTGTGCGACTTTACTTGGCGCGGACAACATCCGGGAGACGTCGTACCCGTAAACGACCAGTGCTCCGGCGTGCCCTCGCGGTTGACTGCCGCGACATCGAAATAGATTCGGATTTCGAGGAAAGGGTGGTTTATAAATGCTATTCCTTGCTATTCGGGCAGCGTGTAGCGGGCATTTACCAACTCTACGATCATTTGCCGCGTTTGCCAGGGCGCGAGGTCGGTGCGATCTTCGATGCGCTCCGTTTCGTCGGCGAGGTGTGGATCCTTGATCGCATGGCGGAACCAGCGCGAGTAATCGCCGCGGTACAGATGGTACATCCACGTCGACTCATCGATACCCTGGGCGATTTGGCAGAAGATGATGAGGTTCTGTGCCTTCAAGTTATGACGGTTGTCCGGGCCGCGGAAATAGAAACTGTGCCAGCGCAAGTTGCCTTCCGTATATTTGCGGTGGTGGCGGATGCGCTCGGCCCGCCCGGGCTGCGCTTGCATCGCGAACGGTGCGTGCCCATCTGCGCTGAACCAGACGACGACACGATCTGGCTGGTAGGCAAGATCCACAGGCCATACAAGCATTCTTTCTGTTGCCTCGGCGAATTTCCCAAGCGTTTGTTCAGGTGAATGGCCGATAGCCACCACGACGTCAATCGGCGCGAGAATGTCCTGGGCCACATGTTCAGGATGTACAGTGACCAGGATGGTTTCGTGAAGTCGTTGCGGCAACACGGACGCGGTGTGACCCCATGTGTCGGGTAGCATGTGGTGTGCTTCGTCCAGAACCAGCCAGTGCGGACGTCCGGTCCGGGCGCGCATGGCTTGCAGGTTCGGAATGAGTTGCGCGAAATAATCGGGGCGGTCGTCCAGCGGGATACCAAGCAGGTTGACGCTCAGATTGATCTTGGGATCCTCAAGAATTGACAATACCTCGTTGATACTCGGGGCGCGCCACTGGTTGCCAAGTGTCACGACGTCGCGCAGTGTTCCATAGTCGCCCTCAGGATCGACGACGCAGACCTGGTAATCCTTCTCGATGAGTCGTTCGATAATGCCCGCAGTGAGCGTGGACTTGCCGCTTCCCGAAGGGCCGGCAACGAGCATGTTGCGACCATAGGGCGGCAGCTGTACTGCGCTGCCTTCCGCGTTTCTCCCGAGCAAGATCCAATTTTGCGTAAGCGACCCTTCCAGCAGGCGCAGGTCGTTTGCGATCAGCTCGTCGATCAATTCGATAACGCCGTCGCCATACTCGGCGTTCGTCACGAAGGCGGCGACCGCCTTGATGGATGACGCTGCGTTGGCAACCGCCACGGCGCACTCACAGCGCTCTAGAAACGAATGATCGTTCTCCGCGTCGCCGATGCCCACGACCTCGTGGCGCGAAAGACCCAGTTCGCGCAGCGCAAACTCGAGCCCTGTTGCCTTGTTGATGCCAGCCGGCAGTATCATCACGGCGCCACGATTGCCGATCACCTGCGCTTCGTAGCCGAGTTCCCAGATGACGTCCTGGACATCCGTGCGATGCGGCGCGTGTGTTGCCACGACGACTTGTCCAATTTCAAGCGGGTCAATCCCGCGGGCTTTCAGACCCTGTATCAGAAGTTTGGACGGCGGATTGGCAAGCCGCGTCTCTTCGCGACTGTCCGGTGCGTAGACAATCGCACCGTTCTCGGCGACGACGCGGTCGAATAAGTCCAAGCAGGGGCAAACCGTAAGCAGGTCGTCGAGCCGACGCCCCGTGACCAGGATCGCCCGCCTCCCGGAGACCTTCAAGCGCTGTAGCGCGTGTGTCGTTCGTTCCGCCACCGTGTCATGCGCAGACAGTGTCCCATCGTAGTCTGTTACGAGTGCGAGGTATCGCATATCGTTCATCTCCTTCTTCACCGATGGCGCCACGCATCAGATAGTAGCTTATTCTGAGCAGCCGTCATGTGCCAGCGCTGGCGGGCGAGGTTGTCTCGCCTGCCCACATGGAAAAACAGGGTGGAAGCTCTATAGTAAAATAATTTGTTGGGGAGCAACGCCTGATGCATGAGATCGTTCCGCCCGATTCTGACCACGGGCGTTTCCTGCGGGTCATTGCGGCGGTCGGCCTGAGCGCGGAGCACGACGACTCGGCGCATTGGCTTCGTGCCGGCTTTTTCGACGAGCAGGCCGAAGTGCTGGTGAATGATTGCCTCACTACATTGCAGGACAACCTGGACTCACCGCTGGCAGAGACACTCGATTTCCGTGCGGCTTGTCTGTCGGGCTGGATCGATCTCCTGCAAAGCTTTGGGCGGGATTTCGAATCAGCTGACTATTTCAAACGGCGAGTGACTTTTTTCCGGGGTTGCGCCCGCGCCGGAATTCCGTTGAGTCTATTGCTCTTGGAGCATAGTTTGATCCAGCACGGGATAATCGAACACATCGCAACTGGGGCAGAGTCCCGCTCACGCATTACTAGGCTTGTTGATTGTGTGTTGAGGATCGGCGCCCTGGATATCTATCTGGCAGCCGAGGGCTACCAGCTGCCGGAAACTGAGGTGCTCCGCGAATCGTTGAAGGCGCTGCGCAAGGAAATCGAACATCTGCGCTACAAGGCGTCGATGGATTCTCTCACGGGTTTGCTCAGCTATAGCAGCTTGATGGAAACGCTGGCGCGAGCGCTTGGCAAAGCGCAGGAACGGGATCAACCCCTGTGCGTGATGATGGCCGACCTGGATTACTTCAAGAAGGTCAACGACACGCATGGCCACCTGGTCGGCGATCTCGTGCTGCGGCACGCGGCAGAGCGCATTGTGGCCGCTGTGCGCGATTTCGACATTGTCGGTCGCTTTGGCGGAGAAGAATTCACCATCGTACTCAGGAACACCGACATCGGCATGGCAGGAATAATTGCCGAGCGTATCCGCGAGGAAATCGCCGTTACTCCATTCCATGTGCAGGGCTTGAATATCAGCATTACGATCAGCCTGGGTGTGGCGAAGCTGAGGACGGGCGAAACAGCTGAAGCCTTGCTCGATCGCGCCGACGCTGCCATGTACGAAGCAAAAAAAACCGGCCGCAATCGCGTCGTGATTGTCCCCTGACATGAATCGGTGGCCAGCGGGTTTTTCGTTGAGTTCTGGCCGAATTGGCAACCGATCCCACGATTACAAGCGGCATGGAGCGTTGCTGGACTATGGCGAGGCGCAAGTTGTGTCAAAATTGAAACCTGTGTGCTCAATGCTCCAATGTAACAGGCGTTTCAAAGCCGGGTGGTTTGATGGCGAGGACCGAACAATCGATCTGATTCAGAATCATCTCAGCGGTGTTGCCCATGATGAACCCCGGGACACCGGTGCGGGCCACCGTCCCCATCACGATAACATCGGCCGCGAGCTGTTTGGCCAACGCGGGGATCTCTTTACGGGCCCAGCCTTTTACCAGATGTATTCTGGGATTGAGATACTCCGCGACATCATGCCCCATCTTGCGGGTGACCCCACGCATGAGTTCATCCAGGCTGGTCGCGTACCGGCGTCTGACCTGCTCCACATAGGCAGTGATTTCCACTTCAGGAGTACGCATAAACGCGCCGCGCATAACGTTTTCACCGATCGTGTCCCAGGCAACCACGACGTGCAACTCGGCAAAGTCAGATAATGCCAGCGAAGCGGCCATTTCAAGAACTCGCTGGTTCAGCACATGCCGTGATTTCAGCTCCGTCGGCGGATACGCATCGACTACATCGACCGCCGCCAAGATGCATCTGTAGGACTTCTCCGCCTGAGGTTTGACGAGCCAGACTGGGCATGGGCACTCGCGCAGCAGGTTCATATCATCACTACCGAACAACCGGTTCAGCCAGGTCAGTTTTTCGGGAATCTTGATCACCAGATCGTGTCTGTCGCTTAGTACCTGGCGGATAATTTCCAGAAAACAAGTGCCGCTCCGCACTTTCGTTTTGATCGGGATCTGTTGACGATAAGGATCGATCAACGTCTCCAGCGTCTGTGCGTGAGCGGCTTCCATTGCGGACTGAAGATCGGCGGAAATCGGTCCTCCTTCGGGCATCCCGATGCCGGCAGTCACGCAATCGATCACGTCGATAACGGTCAGGTTGGCCTGATTGTTCTCGGCTAGGGTGACGGCGCGTTCCAAGGCGGCCGTGCAATCTTCTTTGATGTCGACCACACAAAGAATATTTTTGAATATCGTCAATTTACTTGCTCCATCGATTAACGCCCGTCAGCGAGTATTACTGCCACCTGATATATGACCGTTCTGAGACTGCTTGCAAGTCCCTCATCCCGCGTTTCGCGACGATCGAAGCCGCAAGGCCTCATCACGATTCTGAACCTTGATGCCAATCGGTTTCGATATTAAAGTCAGTATATTGAATATTGGGTCGGAAAGAATTATAGATTATGATGTTCTCTGTTGCCCGGCGCTATTGAGTTGCCTGGAACGAACTGATTAACGAGAGAATCTGATGGATAAACAACCAAGAATTATTCTGACATCTCAGGACCTGGATCGTCTCGATGCGCTGCTTAATACGCTGCCGGCGGCCAATTTCGCGGGTAAGACCGAATTGCAAGCGGAGCTTGATCGCGCCGAAGTGGTCAAGCCTCATGAGGTGCCGCCGGATGTTGTGACGATGAACAGCACGGCGCGTTTTGCCTTGGAGTCGGGTGAAGAGTTTTGTCTGACGCTGGTGTATCCAGATGATATCGATGGCAGCGCCGACCGTATCTCAGTAATGGCGCCCGTCGGCAGCGCACTGTTGGGGCTGACCTCAGGTGAGGAAATCGAGTGGCCGCGACCGGGAGGCGGGACGCTGAAGGTGCGTCTTGTGGAAGTCGTGTACCAGCCCGAACGGGCCGGTGATTTCCACCGCTAGATCGTAATCATTTGTCAATGGACTCCATTCTGGTGGCGTGTAATGGCGTGAAAATCCTAAGTTACGCGGTGCTGATTCGTCCTGTTGCATTTCACGCCGGCCGGCAGCGCCATGACCGCTCATGCATATCATTAATGACTACTTCCTCTGTTTTGTCGTCAAATTTCGTTAGTCCGCTTTAGGGTGGTAGTCACTGTTCTAGCCGTATGAGATTCATCCCGCCTATGTCCGCTCCTGACCGCTTGTGTTGAAAATCTCCCTGTCGGGGACCGGAAGATAAACACTTCAGAAAATCGACCTCGCAAGAAGGCATAGGAGCGCCGATCTCCCTTCGAGGGAGGATCTGAGGACCCCGGAAAAGAACAGCATCGGGCGTCCAACTGAGTATTTCAACAAAATCGGTCGAAAGCAGCCCCGCCTGCGCCCAACCGTACAGGCTCTTCACTTCCGATCCGAATGCCCCAAATCCTTCTCTGGTGCGATGAGGTTGCGGACGCGCTGTTTGAGTTCCTTGGGGTCCGGATAATGCTCTTCCTGTTGGCGCGACCAGACCATCGTGCCGTCTTCGAGACGCACCTCGAAGATGCCGCCCTTGCCGGGAATGAGAGTCACGCCGCCGAGATCGTCCATGAAGGTGGTGAGCAGTTCCTGCGCCATCCAGGCGCTGCGCAGCAGAAAGCCGCATTGGCTGCAATATTCGATTTCGATACGGGGCTTGGTCATGGTCGGGTTTCCAGAGTGGCCGTTACGATGGCTGAAAGCAAGTGTAGCCCGGATGTAGCGCAGCGAAATCCGGGATCATACGAACGTCATGGATTGATTGCCGGCTACAAGGGCGAATGAAGCCCCGGATTCCGCTGCGCTACATCCGGGCTACGTTTATTGTGCAAACTTGGCGTCACATCCATCCATCGTCGCAGCTTTGCGCCGGTGCGCATGTTGCTGGAGTCAGCCGCACAGTCCTGACCTGCCGTTATGAGCAAGGTCCGCGGTTGAAAAACTGCATGCATGCTATGGAAGTAAGTCTCAGATTGTGTCATAAAGTGGGTGTTACGCAGGTGCTGAGTCGCCTGTAGTCTCTCTGATGCCGGATCGTTAGCCACGGAGTCGCGATGGTCCAATTAAGCACGTTCTCTTTCCTCGCACTGCTGGAAATCATAGCCGCGCTGACGGTGCTGCTCGGGCTCATGTTCTGGCGGCAACAGCGCTTACGTAGCACGAACAGCATTCAGTACATCGACGGGACTGAAGATTATCCAACCCCAAGTCTCTACCTCGACAGCGAAGCGGCTAAGACTAAGACCTTCGTTGAAACTTTGCATGATCATCCAAAGGCCGAGCCTACCGACCTCGTGTTGAGGGCGGCCCTGGGTGTGCGTGCCGGACTGCTCCGCAAAGAGTCGGAGTCGGCTAAGAAGCCCGTCAGCGAACGCGATGCCGCACTCTGGATGGCGCTGGCGAAACAGGTCGCAACCCAGCTTGGCGCCGAGGCGTTCTCGCACGTGACCGCGAAAGTCCATGCCGTTCACGGTGAGGACACGGTCTCAACGGAGGTGATCGCTGCGCAGCAGGCCCGCACCATCCAGCATTTGCGTGACTATGTTGGGCAGTTGTTGGATAAACTGGGGCATCAGCCATTACCCGATCAGAATATCGCGGGTCGCTTTGACGAGATGGAGCGGACCAACCGTGAAATGAGCCAATGTATCGCCGTGCTTGAAGATGAAAACAGTTTCCTGCGTGATCAGATTGCCGCGTTGCTCAAAACAGATTGAACGAAGCTGACGTTCAGGCGACTAAAAACCGATTTCACCGGGTGTCTTAGTCAGAATGAGTCATTGCTCAATAATCTTTATCGTCTATTCAAGACGCTTGCCGGCGAGGGTGGGCAACTTATCGGTGCGGGTTTCCAGTTTGAGATAGCTCACCAGGCGCACGCAGCCGTCGGCGTGCAATGCCTGATGAATCTGCGCGACCGCCGCCAGAATATCGGCCAGTTCACCTTCGATATTGGTCCCGGAGGCGTGGGTCTCTAGAATGAAGTTATAGGTCTTGAGTAAGTCGACCACGCGGGTGATCTCGTGTCGGACGGACACGCCCTGACCAATTGGTACAACTTGTAATTCAGCAGTGGCTTGCATGCGACCTCACATGCCGATGGTCTGGCAATTAACAGATAAAAAGGCAGATAAAAAGGCGAAATTAATCGCTCGGCGGGATACAGGTCAGCAACTTACCACACTCGCGTGTCGGCGGACGGCTACATGCCCACAAGTCAAGCCTTGAAACCCCCCGCCCAAAGCCGGACACTGCCGGGCATGACAGCTCCCTTCGTCCACCTCCATCTGCACACCGAATATTCGCTGGTCGACGGCATCGTGCGCGTCAAACCGCTGGTGAAGGCGGTGGCGGCGGCGGGGATGCCCGCCTGCGCGGTGACCGATCAGAGCAATCTGTTCGCGCTGGTGAAATTCTACAAGGCGGCGCTGGGGGCGGGGGTGAAGCCGATCATCGGCGCCGATATCTGGATCCACAACGAACTGGACCCCAATCAGCCCAGCCGGCTGGTGTTGCTGTGTCAGGACCGCGCCGGTTATCTCAATCTCAATGCCCTGATCTCGCGCAGTTACATCGAGGGTCAGCATCGCGGTGTGCCGACCGTGCAGAAGGATTGGTTGCGTGAACACAGCAGTGGGCTGATTGCGCTGTCGGGTGGGCGTGCGGGTGATGTCGGGCTGGCCCTGCTCGCAGGAAATGCGGCGCTGGCCGAACAGATGCTGACCGATTGGTGTGCCATATTTCCGGATCGTTATTACCTGGAGCTGCAGCGCACCGGCCGCGATCATGAAGAGGACTATCTGCACGCTGCGGTCGATCTGGCGACGCGTCGTGTCGTGCCGGTGGTCGCCACCAACGATGTGCATTTCCTCACCGCCGCGGATTTCGAGGCGCACGAGGCGCGCGTGTGTATCCACGACAGCCGTACCTTGGACGATCCGCGCCGTCCGCGCCGTCACAGCGAACAGCAGTATCTGAAATCGCCGGAGGAGATGGCCGAACTGTTCGCCGACATCCCCGAGGCCTTGGAAAACACGGTCGAGATCGCCAAGCGCTGCAATCTGGAACTGACGCTGGGTAAGAATTACCTGCCGGATTTCCCGGTGCCCGCCGGCATGACCATGGACGATTTCTTTCGCGCCCAGGCACGCGAGGGATTGGAACAGCGCCTGCCGAAGCTGTTCAACGTCAACGCCGCCCGATTTTGCCGAACGCCGCAAACCCTATGACGAACGACTGCAGATCGAGCTCGACGTTATTATCCAGATGGGTTTCCCCGGCTACTTCCTGATCGTCGCCGACTTCATCAAGTGGGCCAAGAACAACGGTGTGCCCGTCGGTCCGGGACGCGGTTCCGGCGCCGGTTCGCTGGTCGCCTATGCGCTGACCATCACCGATCTCGATCCGATTCAGTATGACTTGCTGTTCGAGCGCTTCCTCAATCCCGAGCGCGTGTCGATGCCCGATTTCGACGTCGACTTCTGCATGGAAGGCCGCGACCGCGTCATCGATTATGTCGCCGAGAAATACGGCCGCGACAAGGTGTCGCAGATCATCACCTACGGCTCGATGGCGGCCAAGGCCGTGGTGCGCGACGTCGGTCGCGTGCTCGGACATCCGTATGGCTTCGTCGACCGCATCGCCAAACTGATCCCGTTCGAAATCGGCATCACGCTGGACAAGGCCCTGGAGCAGGAAGAACAACTGCGTCAGGCCTACGAAAATGAAGAGGACGTGCGCGCGATCATCGATCTCGCCCAGTCGCTCGAAGGTCTGGCGCGCAACGCCGGCAAACATGCCGGTGGTGTGGTGATCGCACCGTCCAAGCTCACCGATTTCACGCCGCTGTACTGCGAAGCCGGCGGCGCCAATCTGGTCAGCCAGTTCGACAAGGACGATGTCGAGGCGGTCGGTCTGGTGAAGTTCGATTTCCTGGGTTTGCGCACGCTGACCATCATTGCCTGGGCGCTGGAGACGCTCAATCGCCAGCGCGCGGCGCGTGATGAAGCCGCCATCGATATCGAACTGATCCCGTTGGACGATCCGGCGCCGTTCAAGTTGCTCAAGGCCTGCCAGACCACCGCTGTCTTCCAGTTGGAATCCAGCGGCATGAAGGATCTGATCCGGCGCCTGCAACCGGATACCTTCGAGGACATCATCGCGCTGGTCGCCTTGTTCCGCCCCGGTCCGCTGCAATCGGGCATGGTCGACGACTTCATCGCGCGCAAGCACGGCAAGCAGAAGGTCGATTATCCGCATCCCAAACTCGAACCGATTCTGAAGCCGACCTACGGCGTGATTCTGTACCAGGAACAGGTGATGCAGATCGCCCAGGTGCTGGCCGGCTACAGTCTCGGCGCGGCCGATCTGCTGCGCCGCGCCATGGGCAAGAAGAAGCCCGAGGAAATGGCCAAGCAGCGCGAGATCTTCACCCAGGGCGCGCTGGCGAACGGCGTCGCCGAGAAGGTCGCGACCTACATCTTCGACTTGATGGAGAAGTTCGCCGGTTACGGCTTCAATAAATCGCACTCGGCGGCGTATGCGCTGGTGTCGTATCAGACGGCGTGGATGAAGGCGCATTATCCGGCGCCGTTCATGGCCGCGGTGTTGTCGGCGGATATGGACAACACCGACAAGGTGGTCACGCTGATCGACGAATGCCGTGACATGAAACTCAAGGTCGTGCCGCCCGACGTCAATCGTTCGGATTATTACTTCACCATCGCCGGCGATGACACGGTGATCTATGGTCTCGGCGCCATCAAGGGCGTCGGCCAGGCGGCCATCGAGGGCGTGGTGGCCGAACGTGCAGAAAATGGCACGTTCAAGGATCTCTACGAATTCTGCCGCCGCGTCGATCTGCGCAAACTCAACCGACGTGTGCTCGAAGCACTTGGTCCGCGCCGGTGCCTTCGACAGTCTCGGCGAGAATCGCGCGACGCTGATGGTGCAGTTGCCGAGCGCGCTGAAGCTTGCGGAACAACGCGAACGCGATGAAGGTACCGGACAGAACGACCTGTTCGGCGCGGCGGAAAGCGTGGCTGTCGAGACCGCGCCCATCGAGATTGTTCGTCTGCCCGAGTGGGATGAGGAACAGCGACTGCTGGGCGAGAAGGAAACCCTGGGTCTGTATCTCACCGGTCATCCCATCGTGCGTTACGAGGCGGAACTTGCGAGCATCACCAGCGGTCGGCTGGCGACCTTGGTGGGTAACGCCAGCGAGGCGCCGACTTCGCGCAGCGTCGATCGTCAAGTCGTGGTGGCCGGTCTGGTGATTGCATTGCGCGTGCGCCAGACCCGGCGTGGTTCGATGGCCTTTGTGACCTTGGACGACCGCAGCGCGCGGGTCGAGATGCGCGTGTTCTCGGATGTGTTCGATCATCACCGCAATCTGATCGCCAAGGACAAGGTGCTGGTGGTGGAGGGCGTGTTGGGTTTCGACGATTATTCCGGTGGCCAGCAACTCACCGCCGACAAGATTTATGACATCAGCCAGGCGCGTGAAATTTTTGCGCGGCGTGTCGTGATCGAGGTTGATGCCGAACGCGCGGGTAACGGTTTCGTGCAGTCACTGGCAGAGACTCTGCGCCCGTTCCGCGAGGGCAAATGTCCGGTGTGGATCCGCTACCGCAATCAGTCCGCCCGCGCCCAGCTCGCGCTCGGCAAGGACTGGAATGTGCGCCCGGTCGACGAGCTGATCCACCGCCTGCACGAACTGGCCGGGGCGGGGCGGGTGGTGGTGGAGTACCGCTGAATGGATTGCCGACGCTCGGTGCAGGGCTGTCGGCGGGTTGATCCCTGCCGCCTCCGAGCTGCGCTAGTCGGCTTTCGGGATCAACCCGCCGACAGCCGCAGACAGAATGTAGCCCTGGATGCAGCGCAGCGATCCGACTCCCGCCTCCGAGGCTGCGCCGAGTACAGCGCTGCAGGGATCGACCTGCCGGTAGCCGGAGACAGTGGGTTTGAGACCTGAATGTTCCGCGTTTTGCGTGACGTTCCGCGCCTCGTCGGTGGGTTAATCGTGAAGCCGACTTGCGCAGCTCGGAGGCGGCGCGATTAACCCACCGACGAGGCATGCCGGCCATTTCCACCGAGACCCTGCTAGGTTTAACCACCTATTCCGGTTAGAATTCGCACCTTGAGCCATCCTCCCCAGCACCAGAATCAGAAATCCATGAACCTGAATTTCCTCGATTTCGAACAGCCTATCGCCGAGCTTGAAGCCAAGATCGAAGAGCTGCGCTTTCTCGGCAATGACACTGAGATCAACATCAACGATGAGATCGGACGCCTGCAGGCAAAGAGTCGTTCGCTGACCGAGTCGATTTTTTCCAAGCTTTCATCCTGGCAGATTTCGCAATTGGCGCGTCATCCGCAGCGACCCTACACGCTCGATTATCTAGCAGCGGGTGTTCACCGATTTCGATGAGCTGCACGGTGATCGCGCCTATGCCGACGATGCCGCCATCGTCGGGGGTGTCGCGCGCATCGACGGGCGGCCGGTGATGGTGATCGGTCATCAGAAAGGTCGTGATACCAAGGAAAAACTGGCGCGCAATTTCGGCATGCCGCGTCCCGAGGGCTATCGCAAGGCGCTGCGGCTGATGCACATGGCGGAGAAATTCCATCTGCCGATCCTGACCTTCATCGACACCCCCGGCGCCTATCCCGGTATCGGTGCCGAGGAGCGCGGTCAGAGCGAGGCTATCGCGCGCAATCTGTTCGTGATGGCCGAACTGAAAACGCCGATCATCTGCACAGTGATCGGCGAGGGCGGTTCCGGCGGCGCGCTCGCCATCGGCGTTGGCGATCGCGTGCTGATGCTGGAATACAGCACCTATTCGGTGATCTCGCCGGAAGGCTGCGCGTCGATTCTGTGGAAGAGTGCGGACAAGGCCCAGGACGCCGCCGAGGCGCTGGGCATCACCTCCAGTCGGCTGCGCGAACTCAAGCTCATCGATGCCATCATCGACGAGCCGCTCGGCGGTGCCCACCGCGATATCGATCTGATGGCCGAGACCCTCAAGCGCGCTTTACTGCAGCAACTCGATACCCTGACCAGCGCGACGCCGGAGCAGTTGCTCAAGGCGCGTTACAAGCGGCTGATGGGGTATGGGCATTTCAGTGTGAGATTAGTGAACGCCGCATGATTAACTTCAGCTCTGTCGCCGTCCTAACGTGCGTGACCGGATAAATGCCACACTTCCTAAGACCGCTGAATAATCGCGTACTTCGCTCTGCCATGCAACTCACGGCTACGTGTTTGGCTATCACCATGCGTCATAGGTGATCCCACGGCCGATATTTCAACATGCATCGACTCAACCGATGCTCATGCAATCTCGCGCTCGCACCGCCACGCAGGTATTGGGTCGCCTACAGCGGCGGTCTGGATTCGCAGGTCCTGTTGCACGCGCTGGCGGCGGGGCGTGAACAACTCCCTGCGTCGGTGGGCGCGCTGCATATCAATCACAATCTGCAGCCGGACGCGCCCGCGTGGGCGGAGCAGTGCCGGGCCGTCTGTGCAGAGCTCGGGATTGCGTATCGATCATTGTCGGTACAGGCGCACGCTCAGCCCGGTGAAAGTCCGGAGGCGGCGGCTCGCGCCGCACGTTATCAGGCGTTGGTCGATGCGGTACCGAAAGGCGGCGTGCTGTTGACCGCGCATCATCAGGACGATCAGGCGGAAACCTTGTTGCTGCAACTCGTGCGTGGCGCCGGTCCCAAGGGCTTGGCCGCGATGCCTGAGCGGGCGTTGCTGGGCGACGTACCGTTGTTGCGGCCGTTGCTCGATGTCAGTCGTGCGGCGCTGCTGGCATACGCTGAACAACACCGTTTGCGTTGGCTGGAAGATCCGACCAACGCAAGCACCGAGTACGATCGAAATTTCCTGCGTCATGAAATCCTGCCGCGTGTACGTATGCGTTGGCCGGCAGCGGGGGCGACGCTGGCGCGCGCTGCCCGGCATCAGGCCGAGGCAGCCGGGTTGCTCGACGATCTGGCCGTTGTGGATGCGCAGTCCGCCGGCTGGGAGTGCGCCGATGAGTCTGTCGGTCGCGGCCTTGTTGCGCCTGACAGCGCCGCGGCGCGCCAATCTGTTGCGCTATTGGTTGCGGCAACGACGGGCATCGATGCCGAGCACTGCCGTGTTGGCGCGGATCGAGGCCGATGTGTTGCACGCCGCCGTCGATGCCCAGCCGCTGGTGAGTTGGGGCGGGGTCAATTTGCGCCGTTACCGCGATGCGCTGTATCTCGACGATGTGCTTGAGGAGGGCGATCCAAGTCGCTGTCTTGATTGGTCGCTGGATCAAACCTTGCCCTTGGTGGGCGGCACACTGAGCGCAGACCGTGCACACGGTGAGGGTGTCGCGATGCGGTTTCTGGCGGACAGCCGCATACAGGTGCGTTTCCGCCAGGGTGGCGAGATGCTGCAACCGGCTGGTCGCCGCGAGCACCACAGCCTGAAGCATTTATTTCAGGAGGCCGGTGTGCCGCCGTGGGAGCGCGCGCGGGTGCCGCTGATCTACCGCGATGACGCGCTGATCGCGGTGGCCGGGTATTGGGTTTGCGCGGAGTTTCAGGCGACGGCGGATGAGCCCGGCATGCGCTTTTTCTGGAGCCGTGCGATTGTGCCGACGGGGTCATTCTGGTAAGGTTCAACACCGTCTTGTGGTGCAAATGCACAGCCGTTTTCAACTGCGGTTTTCGCCTTGTACCACGCCCTGATTCACGCCTCTGGCAGTTCGGAATCCAATGACCCGATACATCTTCATCACCGGCGGTGTGGTGTCCTCTTTGGGCAAAGGCATCGCCGCCGCCTCATTGGGCGCGATCCTCGAAGCGCGCGGCCTCAAGATCACCATGCTCAAGCTGGACCCGTACATCAACGTGGATCCCGGCACCATGAGCCCGTTCCAGCACGGCGAGGTGTTCGTCACCGCCGACGGTGCCGAGACCGACCTCGATCTGGGCCATTACGAGCGCTTCGTCCGCACCACGATGGGCAAGCGCAACAACTTCACCACCGGCAAGATCTACGAGAACGTCATCCGCAAGGAGCGTCGCGGCGAATATCTCGGCGGCACGGTGCAGGTGATTCCGCATATCACCGATGAGATCAAGCGCTGCATCCGTGCCGGTGCCGAAGGTGCCGATATTGCGATGGTCGAAATCGGCGGCACGGTCGGCGACATCGAGTCGTTGCCGTTCCTGGAGGCGATTCGTCAGATGGGCGTGGAATTGGGTCATGAGAAGGCCTTGTTCATACACCTGACGCTGGTGCCGTACATCGCCGCTTCCGGCGAGATCAAGACCAAGCCGACCCAGCATTCCGTGAAGGAGCTGCGCTCCATCGGTATCCAGCCGGATATTCTGATGTGCCGTGCCGACCGGCCGCTGCCCAACGACGAGCGCCGCAAGATTGCGTTGTTCACCAATGTCGAAGAGCGCGCGGTGATCTCGGCGGTCGACACCGACAGTATCTACAAAATTCCCTTGTTGCTGCATGCGCAGAACCTCGACGACATCGTGGTCGAGAAAATGAAACTCGATGTCCAGCCGGCCGATCTGCACGAGTGGGAGAAAGTCGTCCACGACCTGACCCATCCCGAAGCGGAAGTCACCGTGGCGATGGTCGGCAAATACGTCAATCTGACCGAGTCCTACAAATCGCTGTCCGAGTCGCTGATCCATGCGGGCATTCAAACCCGCACTAAGGTGAATATCCGCTACATCGACTCCGAGCTGTTCGAACAGGGCGACGTCAATCTGGATGGCGTCGATGCTGTGCTGGTGCCGGGTGGTTTCGGCGAGCGCGGCGTGGAAGGCAAGATCGCCGCTGTGCGTTATGCGCGCGAGCACAATATCCCCTATCTCGGTATCTGCCTGGGCATGCAGGTGGCAGTGATCGAATACGCGCGTCACGTGGCGGGCCTGGCCGGCGCGCACAGCACCGAGTTCCGTCCCGATACGCCGCACCCGGTGATCGCGCTGATCACCGAATGGCAGACCGAGGATGGTCATGTGGAGCGCCGCAGCGCCGATTCGGATCTCGGCGGCAGCATGCGTCTGGGCGCGCAGAAATGCCGTTTGCAGGACGGCAGTCGTGCGCGCAGCCTCTACGGTCAGGAGATCATCGAAGAGCGCCATCGCCACCGTTACGAATTCAACAACGGCTACCGCGAAGTGCTGCAGAAGGCGGGGTTGAATCTGGTTGGCATGTCACTCGACGGCAATCTGGTCGAGATGATCGAAATCCCCAATCATCCCTGGTTCGTGGCCTGTCAGTTCCACCCGGAATTCACCTCCACACCGCGTGATGGCCATCCGCTGTTTATCGGTTTTGTGCGTGCGGCGCGTGCGCAGCGCGAACGCGGCGTGGCGCCGGTTGCGGCGCAGGCGTGACTGGTCTGAGTTATGAACCGCCAAGACGCCAAGGGCGCCAAGAAAGGATAATGGAACCGCCAAGGCGCCAAGACGCCAAGAGTAAGTTAATGAAAGGGCGTTTTGGTTTTATATCGATTCATTCTTGGCGTTCTTGGCGCCTTGGCGGTTCAAATGGTTTTTCTCCGTGTCTTGGCGGTTCACAGCGCCAAGACATGACATTGAATGGAAGTACTATGAAACTCTGCAGTTTTGAAGTGGGACTGGACCGGCCGATTTTTCTGATCGCCGGGCCGTGCGTCATCGAGTCGGAGCAGCTGGCGCTGGATACCGCCGGTGCGCTCAAGGAAATGACCGATAAGCTCGGCATTCCGTTCATCTATAAATCCTCCTTCGACAAGGCCAATCGCTCGTCGACGCAATCGTTCCGCGGTCCGGGCATGGATGAAGGTCTGCGCATTCTGCAGAAGGTGAAGGATCAGATCGGCGTGCCGGTGTTGACCGATGTGCACGAAGACACGCCGTTGGAAGAAGTCGCGGCGGTGGTCGATGTGCTGCAGACGCCGGCGTTTCTGTGTCGCCAAACTAATTTCATTCAGAACGTCGCCCGTCAGGGCAAGCCGGTGAACATCAAGAAGGGCCAGTTCCTCGCGCCGTGGGACATGCAGAATGTGGTCGACAAGGCGCGCGCCGTCGGCAACGAGCAGATCATGGTCTGCGAGCGCGGCGTGTCCTTCGGCTACAACACGTTGATCTCGGACATGCGCGGGCTGGCGATCATGCGCGCCACCGGGTGTCCGGTGGTGTTCGATGCCACGCATTCGGTGCAGCAGCCGGGCGGGCAGGGCACGACCTCCGGCGGACAACGCGAGTTCGTGCCGGTGCTGGCGCGCGCCGCCGTCGCGGCGGGTGTCTCCGGTCTGTTCATGGAGACGCACCCCGATCCGGCCAAGGCGCTTGTCCGACGGTCCCAATGCCTGGCCGTTGCCGCGCATGGCGCAGCTGCTTGGCGACGCTCAAGGAATTGGATGCGACGGTCAAACGTCACGGCTTCGTCGAGTCGGAACTGCTGAACTGAGGTGGAAGCAAAATGCTTTTTGCCACGGAAAACACGGAAAGCACAGACGATATGAATATTGTAAAGGCATGGTAGTACGCTCTACTGGATTTCAGTATTCGCCGGCATGACGAATTAATAAGATTTCCATGAGCATTGATCATGTCTGTGCTTTCCGTGTTTTCCGTGGCTAAGCGGTTCCTTCGCGGTTAAATGCGTGTTTTAGTCATCAAGATCAACTTTACTGAATAGATGGAGTAACGATGTCCCAGATCAGCAATATCCGCGCCCGTGAGATTCTCGATTCCCGCGGTAATCCCACGGTCGAGGCGGATGTGATCCTTGAGTCCGGCGCGGTCGGTCGTGCCGCCGTACCCTCCGGTGCCTCCACCGGTACCCGCGAGGCGGTCGAACTGCGCGACGGCGATGCCAAGCGTTACGGCGGCAAGGGCGTGCTCAAGGCGGTCGAGAACGTCAACGGCGAGATCCGCGCCGCGCTGCTCGGCATGGACGCGGATGCGCAGGCCGAGATCGACCACAAGCTGATCGAGCTGGACGGCACACCGACCAAATCGCGCCTCGGCGCGAACGCGATTCTGGCCGTGTCGCTGGCGGTCGCGCAGGCGAATGCGCGCGAGCAGCAGGTGCCGCTGTATCGCCTGCTCGGTACCGCCAATCTGATGGGCGGTGCGTTCCAGCTGCCGGTGCCGATGATGAACATCATCAACGGCGGCGCGCATGCCGACAACAGCGTCGACATGCAGGAATTCATGATCCTGCCGGTGGGCGCCGCGAATTTCCGCGAGGCCGTGCGTTACGGCGCCGAAGTGTTTCATGCGCTGAAGAAGGTGCTGAGCGGACGCAAACTCGCCACGACCGTCGGCGACGAGGGCGGTTTTGCGCCCGACCTGTCGTCCAATGAAGCGGCCATCGAGGTGATCCTCGAAGCCATCGACAAGGCCGGCTTCAAGGCCGGCGAGGATATCTTCCTCGGTCTCGATGTCGCCAGCTCCGAGTTCTACAAGGACGGCAAGTACGTGCTCGCCTCCGAGAACAAGGAATTCAGCTCGGCCGAATTTGCCGACTATCTCGCCGCCTGGGTCGACAAGTATCCGATCATCACCATCGAAGACGGCATGGCCGAAGACGACTGGGACGGCTGGAAGCTGCTCACCGAAAAACTCGGCAACAAGATCCAGCTGGTCGGCGACGATCTGTTCGTCACCAACCCGGCCATTCTGCAGGAAGGCATCGACAAGAATATCGCCAACTCCATTCTCATCAAGGTCAATCAGATCGGCACGCTCACCGAGACCTTGGAAGCGATCAAGCTGGCGACCGGTGCGGGTTATAGCTCCGTCGTCTCGCACCGTTCCGGCGAGACCGAGGACGTGGTGATCGCCGATATCGTCGTCGGCACCACTGCCACGCAGATCAAGACCGGTTCGCTGTCGCGCTCCGATCGCGTCGCCAAATACAACCGCCTCATGCGCATCGAAGATCAGCTGCGCGATCATGCTCACTTTGCCGGTCGTGCTGCGTTCAACCAGCTCAAAGGGTCATAACCCGCGTAGTAGGCAGGGCGTATCTATTCCATGCGGCGTTGGCTCACACTCATCTTGATCGCGCTGCTGCTTGGTCTGCAATACAAGCTGTGGGTGGGCGAGGGCAGTCTCGCCGAGGTCTGGTCATTGCATCAGGCCGGCGAGGTGCAACGCGTCGAGAATGAAGGCCTGAAGGAACGCAATGCCGCACTCGAAGCCGAAGTCAAAGATTTGAAGCAAGGCTCGGAGGCGGTCGAAGAACGTGCGCGCACCGAACTCGGCATGATCAAAGACGGCGAGGTCTTCTATCAGATTGTGGAGCCACAGGCGAAGTGAGCGCGCCACGCCTCTGGGGCATCGTTCCCGCCGCCGGCATCGGTCGGCGCATGGGCGCAGACACCCCCAAACAATATCTCAAACTCGGTGACCGCACGATTCTCGAGCACACGCTTGCGGCACTCGACAACACCCACGTGTTCGCGGGTATCGTGGTGTCGATCGCCAGCGATGATCCGTACTGGCCGCGCTTGGCGCCGCGTTTGTCCTGTGCCTTGTTCACCGCGCCGGGTGGCAGCGAACGTGCCGAGTCGGTGCTGAACGCCCTGGACACACTGCGCGAGCATGCGTCGGACGAAGACTGGGTGCTGGTGCATGACGCCGCACGGCCCTGTGTGCGGATTCAGGATATAACGGCACTCATTGACGTCCTGGAGCACGATCCCGTTGGCGGCCTGCTGGCAATTCCGTTGCGCGATACCATGAAGCAGGCGAATGCGGAGCAGCGCAGTGTGGCGACCGTCGATCGCCGCCAGTTGTGGCATGCGCTGACGCCGCAGATGTTCCGTGTCGGCGTGTTGCGATCTGCATTGCGTGCTGCAGTCGCTGCGGGCGTGACCGTCACCGACGATGCCTCGGCCATGGAGCAAGCCGGTTTTCAGCCGCGCCTGGTCGAAGGTCATGCCGACAACCTCAAAATCACCCGGCCGGAGGATCTCGTCCTGGCCGAATTCTATCTGCGACAGCATGGACGACTATAGGGGGCGCCTATGAGTATCGGCCTGAGAATCGGTCAGGGTTTCGATGCGCATGCCTTCCGTGAAGGCGGTCGGCTGGTATTGGGCGGGGTGGAGATTCCACACACGCACAGTCTGGCCGCGCACTCCGATGGCGATGTCGTATTGCATGCCTTGTGCGATGCGCTGCTCGGCGCGGCCGGGCAGGGCGATATCGGCCAGCACTTTCCGGACACCGATCCCACCTACAAAGGCATCGATAGCCGCAAATTGCTCGCCCAGGTGATGCATCTGCTGCGCGCGCGTCGATTCGTCGTGGTCAACGCCGATCTCACCGTTATCGCCCAGGTGCCGAAACTTGCGCCCTATCGCGATGCCATGCGTGCGCTGATCGCACAGGATCTGCATGTCGCTGTCGATGCGGTCAATATCAAGGCGACCACGACCGAGCAGATGGGCTTCACCGGACGTAAGGAAGGTATCGCGGCGCTGGCAGTGGTGTTGTTGGAGATCGATTGCGGTGAATCCATGAACCACATGCATTCAGGGAACCACAACGCAGTCGGGCCGTCGTGAGACGGCGCACGCGTATGACGACGCAGATTCCCGCATCCATCGATCTGCCGTTTGCCTTCGGCGGTCCGACCGGCACCGGTCGGCTGCGTACTGTTCCGGAAGATTTCATTGTCCGCGAGTTGCCGATCTGCGAGCCCGACGGTGCCGGTGAACATGTCTGGCTGTGGGTGCGCAAGCGCAGCGCCAATACCGAGTGGGTGGCACGACAGTTGGCGCGCTTCGCCGGTGTGACCCCGCGTGATGTGAGTTATGCCGGATTGAAGGACCGACACGCCGTCACCGAGCAGTGGTTCTCTATACAGTTGCCGGGCAAGGCCGATCCTGATTGGGCGGCGGCGCAGATCGAAGGCGTCGAGATTGTTCGTGTCGCACGTCATTCCCGCAAACTCAAACGCGGCGCCCTGCGCGGCAATGCGTTTGAACTGCGCATTCGCGCCTTGAGCGGCGCGCGCGCCGCCGTGGATGAGCGTCTGCATGCCATTGCCACGCGTGGCATGCCGAATTATTTTGGCGAACAGCGCTTCGGTCGTGACGGCGGCAATCTCGCGGCGGCGGCCGCGATGCTGCGTGGCGAAGGGCCGCGTTTGGATCGGCATATCCGCAGTCTGTATCTCTCGGCGGCGCGCAGCTTTCTGTTCAATACCGTCTTGGCGGCACGGGTGCGTGACGGCAGTTGGGAACGCGCCATGCCGGGTGATGCGCTGCAACTCGATGGTCGGCGCGCCTGGTTTATTGCCGATGCGGATGATCAGGACATCGAGACGCGTGTACACGCACTCGATGTACATCCCACCGGGCCGTTGTGGGGGCGCGGAACGCTGGAGAGCCAAGCGGCTGCGCGCAGTCTGGAAGAAACCTGTTTGGCGCCGTTTGCCGATTGGTGCGCCGGCCTGGAACGCGCGGGCTTGGAACAGGATCGGCGGGCATTGCGCGTGCGGGTGAGTGATCTCGCGTGGGATTGGCAGGCCGATGATTCGCTCTTGCTCCGCTTTGCCTTGCCCTCCGGGAGTTATGCGACGGCCGTATTGCGTGAACTGATCGAAACCGATAGCGAAGCGGCTGCGCTGGAGGAGTCAGTATGAAAATAACGCTAGTGCTGGCGCTGGTGTCAGTCACATTGCTGGTTGGCTTGTTCTGGACGCGCGATCACGTACGCGCGGAGGATTTGCTAGCCGGCGCCGCGGCTCCCGAATTCAGCCTGCCGGACGCGGCGGGCCAGCAGCGACAGCTGAAGGATTTCCGCGGTGAATGGTTGTTGCTGTATTTCTATCCGAAGGACGACACGCCCGGCTGCACCCAAGAGGCCTGCGCCTTCCGTGACGGTTATCAGGAGTTGCGTCGACGCGGCGTGCAGGTGGTGGGCGTGAGTCTGGACGACACGGCTTCGCACCAGGCTTTTGCCAACAAGCATCGGTTACCGTTTCCGCTATTGAGCGACAGCGGCGGCCACGTCGCCGAACGTTATGGTGCGTTGTGGTCGCTGGGGCCGATACGCTTTTCCAGGCGCCACAGTTTTCTCATCGACGCGCAAGGACGCATTGCAGAGATTTACCGGAGTGTGGATCCCGACACGCATTACCGTCAGGTGTTGGATGATCTGGACAGGCTATCTTCGATAACCGTTGATTGAGGCTGATCGGCTAATGCACGCGATACTCGGTGATTTGTATTTCTGGCGTATTCTCGGTGCGGGCCTGTTGTTCATGCTGTTGTTCCCCAGCGTGTCGTTTTTCGCTTAATCGGCGCTGGTGCAAGGGCGAACTCGTGATTGTGCGCAGCGAGATCATGTTGCTGGCCGCGCTGGTGTTCGTCTTGGCTATTATCTGTGAAGCCACCCTTAATCCGCTCTACGAATTGTTGTTCGGCGAAAAGCTGTGGGTCTACAGAGTGTTTCCACTGCATGATGGAAATGTTTCGGCGCTCGCCGCGCTGGTATGGACCAGTTATGGCGTCCATTTGTACTTTCTCAATCAGACGCTTGGACCGTTGGCTGGGTGAGAATCCGCGCCGGAATTATCATCAAGGCGATGTTGATCGGTGCCGAGGCACCGTTGCTCTGGGAGGTGCTCGGTAACGGCTATTTTCTGCTGACGATAGGTGAGTTTTATGCGTATTACCTGCCCGGTGAATTATTTCACTTCACCTCGTCACGGGTGATTCCTCTGTACATGCTGTGTGTCTACATCGGTCTGTATGTATCACGAGCATCTGCGCACACGCGCTTGGGGACTGGGAATGGACAGCGGGGTTTTTCGCAGCGGCACGGTCATACTCGGCCTGGGCTGAAGCGGGGTGGGGCTGAGGCATCACGCCCGCGACATGTACTCACCGGTCACGGTGTTGATCTTGATGAGTTCGCCCGGCGTGATAAATTCCGGTACTTGTACGATCAGACCGGTACTGAAGGTCGCCGGTTTGCTGCGCGCGGAGGCCGAGGCGGCCTTCAGTGCCGGGGCGCAGTCGGCCACGGCCAAAATAACCGTGGCAGGCAGTTCAACGCCGAGCACCTTGCCGTCGGCGACTAAGGCATAAATGCCTTCCAGGCCATCGGTCAGATAGGGCAGCTCGTCTTCCATCGACTCCAGGCTGAGGGTGTGTTGTTCGTAATTTTCTTTATCCATGAAGGTGCAGCCGTCGTTATCCCGGTACAGGTATTGGACCGCGCGGCGTTCGAAGTCTACGGTGTTGAGGACTTCATCGCCCTTGTAGGCACGCTCGAATTTCTGGTGCGACACCAGATCATAGCCGCGGGTTTTATACAGGGTGTTGCCACTGCGCGAAGAGCCCGTTTGCGCCTGCACGTCTTTGATGAAAATATTCCGCCCGTCCACCTGCAGGACCAGGCCGCGTTTGAGTTCGCTCGCTTTCATGGGTACTCCGAAATTTACATAGGCCGTGCGCAACGTGGCTACTATAACAGGGTGCCGTTTGCTGGATAAGCGGGGTGGTGCGGTTTTCTCTAATACACGCCGTGAAAGTCGAGCTGTATTTGTGGTGCCCGAATTGATGCGCAGACGATGCCCCGGTAGCTTAAATTTGTCCGCCGCCATGGCATAATGTGGGCATGAATCGCGACGCTCAAACGTTCATTCAACCGATCACTGACGCGCAACGTGGTCTCGTGATTAAGGCGACGGCCGATTGTCTGATTCAGGCCGAGGCTGTTTACCAGCGCGCCTTTCCGGTCATTCCGATACGTTTCGATCTGCGCGGTCGGGCGGCAGGTATGTATCGGGTGTATCGCGGGACGCGACTGATCCGCTACAACCCGCATATCTTCGCCAAGTACTTCGGCGATGGCCTCATCCAGACCGTGCCGCATGAGGTCGCGCACTATGTGACCGACCTGTTGTACGGTCTGCGCAAGGTCCGTCCGCATGGTCCGGAATGGCGCCGTGTCGCTGTGGCTCTGGGTGCCAGCCCTCGCGCCACCGGCCAATATGATCTCAGTGGCATCCCCCTGCGGCAGTCATCGTTATACGACTATCGCTGTGCCTGCACGCAACACCGACTCGGTGTGCGGCGACACGCGCGCGTGCAACGCGGTGAGGGGGGTTATCTGTGTCGGCGGTGTCGCACGGCACTGGTGTACAGCGGGATGATGGCGGCTGATAAGCGCATCACACCTCAGGAGCCGAGACTCCCAAACTTATTCACCTGGAGACGCTAGCCAGCTTTGATGCGGCCGGCGAGTCTGCAGTATCGACTAAATTGTGCTTGAGCGATTCACGGAACAGGTGCGGTGAGATGATCATGAACTGGGTCGTTTACATGATTTTCTGCTCGGACGATTCGCTGTACACCGGCATCACCAACAATCTAGAGCGGCGGGTTGCGCAGCATGCCGATCAGCGTGGGGCGAAATATTTCCGTGGCCGTATGCCCGGACCGGTGGTGTATCTGGAACAGGGGCATACGCGCAGTTCGGCAAGTCAACGTGAGGCGGCGATCAAAAAGCTTTCGGCGCAGGCTAAACGCGCATTGATTTCGACGGCGAGCAATACATTGCATGTCATTGAATGGTGATTAGTAACTAATTACGAGGCTCTGAAAAAAGAAAACCCCGCAGGTATGACACCTGCGGGGTTTCCTGATACCGGATGGAATCAGGTTTAGATCAGCTCTGCACGTTTACGTGTGTTGCCTGTAGGCCCTTCGGACCCTTCTCGACTTCGTAGCTGACAGCCTGGCCTTCGGCCAATGTCTTGAAGCCCTTACCTTCGATAGCGGAGAAGTGCACGAACACATCAGCGCTGCCATCCGAAGGTGCGATGAAGCCAAAGCCCTTCGATTCGTTGAACCATTTTACGGTACCAGTAGCCATGTAACTTACCTCAAACAAATTCGATAACGTGGTGGTTTATTGCAATGTACGGTAAGGACACTTGCAGGAGATCTCAAGAGAGCTTCTGAAACACCTAGCCTACGTGCAACGAAGGCGAGTCTACCCCACAATTTTATTGAAATACAACATTTTTTCAGCGCACTCCGGCCCTGTAATTTAGGGCTTCCGGCTTCCAGAAAAACGCTCAATCCAGCGCTGGACCCAGCACGAAATCCACCGACTCAAAGCCGTGGTCCTCGAGAATCGCAGCGATATCGTCCCAGTCATATCCGGGTTGGGTTTCCTCCACCTGGGCGATCAGTCCAGTCACATGACGGTAGGCTTCGTGGTCTTCCAGGTCGGCGGGCATGCGCACCAGGCGTGTCTGCCCAGGTTCACGGGCGGGCAAAATCATTAAGCGGTCTGACATCGGGGCTTCCTCAGTAATCTACCCCGGAAGGTTAGCGTGGTTTGATAGCGCAGGTAAACAAAGCGAATGCATACGAACTGGACGGGTTTCGACTACTGACCAAAACGAACCCGATCGGCTCTGGTAGTTGATGCCGGAAATTCAAGGCTAAATCGGGCAATGGGCCCCGCGGAAGACTCCATTTATCAGCTGTGCGAGCGAACATTTTTCCCGCTATTTTAGACAGTAAGATTGCATATGATTGGCTGCTAATATTATCGAATCCGCCCAATATTGGTTCAGCGATGGGAGGCGCGCAGTTGAGTCATCTGGAAGGCGCTCAAGAATTCATTATCGGGAATCTCGATCATCGCATCGCCATCCCTTTCAGCAACGAAATCGGTAGCGTCGCACATACGTTCAACGATATGGCGTTCGCATTGAGGCGCGACCGCGACAACCTACGCAATCTGTCTCGTTCGTGATCAGCTCACGGGGCTGTTCAATCGCAAGGAATTTCAGCGGCTGTTGGATCTGGAGATCGCGCTCTCAACGGCATGGGCGGGTTCTGGCTTTATTGATGGTCGACGTGGATTATTTCAAGACCGTCAACGACCGTTACGGGCATCCGGTCGGTGACATCGTCCTCAGGAGTGTTGCTGATCGGATCTACGATGCGCTACGCCCCAACGATGTGGTGGCGCGCTACGGCGGCGAGGAATTCATCATCATGCTGCCGGAAACAAACGGAGCGGGCGCCACCGTGATCGCCGAGCGGCTGTGCGAACAGGTACGTGCTACGGCGATGGATATTGCGCAGGGCATTAGGCCAGAGGTAACCGTGAGCATCGGTATTGCTGTCTATCCGCTCGACACCGATGCCTATGCAGCACTTGCCTGGTGTATGCCCAGCGCACTAAACAAGCATATTGACGCCCGATCAATTGTAAATGATAATCTATATCATTATTAATAGCTGATTTAGGGTGGTCACGAGATGGGCATGCATAAATTTCGAGTTGGAGTGTCGGCGATTCTGGTTCTATGCGCGCTGGCAAGTCCGTTACAGGCGGCTGAAGAGGTCAATATCTACTCCGCCCGCAAGGAAGACCTGATCAAGCCCTTGCTCGACAAATTCACGGACAAAACTGGCATCAAGGTCAATTTGGTCACCGGCAAAGAGGATGCCTTGCTGGAGCGACTGAAAAACGAAGGCCGCAACAGTCCGGCCGACCTGCTGCTCACCAGCGATGCCGGGCGTCTGCACCGTGCCCAGGAAGCAGGGGTGCTGGCACCGGTGGAGTCGGCCGCGCTCAATGCGTTGGTGCCGGCCACCTACCGCGACCCGCAGGGGCATTGGTTCGGCCTGTCAGTGCGGTGCCCGACCGATCGCGTATGTGACCGAGCGCGTACACGCCAACGAACTCTCAACCTATGAAGCGCTTGCCGATCCCAAGTGGAAAGGCCGTATCTGTATCCGCTCTTCCGACAACATCTACAACCAGTCACTGGTGGCCTCGATGATTGCGCACAGCGATGTGGCAGCGACCGAAACCTGGGCGAAGGGGCTGGTGGCCAACTTTGCCCGTCCACCGGTGGGCGGAGACCGTGATCAGGTGCTGGCGGCGGCCGCAGGCCAGTGCGATGTGGTTGTGATCAACACCTACTATCTGGCCTCGATGCTGAATGACGAAGACTCGGCCCAACGCGAGGCGGCACAAAAGCTCAAAGTCTTCTGGCCCAATCAACAGGATCGCGGCGCGCACGTGAATGTCAGCGGGATTGGCGTTACCGTCGCCGCGCGGCATCGTGACAATGCCGTGAAGCTCATCGAGTTTCTGGCCAGCGATGAGGCGCAGGCTTGGTACGCCGAGGTGAATCACGAATATCCGATCCGCGCGAACATCGCAATGAGCAAGACGCTCGCCGGTTTCGGCACATTCAAATCCGATAGCCTGGGCCTGCACCAACTCGGCCAGTATAATGCCGAAGCCGTTCGGCTCATGGATCGCGCCGGCTGGAAATAGGCTGTCGTCACGACAGCGATAAAATCAGGGCGGGGTGCATAGCAGTCCGCCAGCATTGCGGACCCGCGCATTGAACAGCATTCCGATCACGCACCACCGGCTCTCGGCGCAACACTGGAAGCTCATGCCCGGCTGGCGTGCTGCCATCGTGCTGGTGGCGTTGGTCGTGGCCATGCCCATACTCACGGTATTTGGTTTTTTACTGCAGCCGGCCACAGATGTCTGGCAGCATCTCGCGCACACTTCGTTACCCGATTACGTCGTGAACTCGTTGTTGCTGATGCTCGGTGTCGGTGTCGGCACATTACTGCTCGGTGTATCAACAGCGTGGGTCAGTGCTACCTGCGAGTTTCCCGGTCGTCGGCTATTCGAGTGGGCCTTGCTGCTGCCCATGGCCATACCTGCTTACATCATCGCGTATACCTACACCGGCCTGCTCGATTTCGCCGGCCCATTGCAGAGCGCCTTGCGCGAGCTGTCTGGCTGGGGCTACGGCGATTACTGGTTTCCGAACATCCGTTCGCTGCCGGGCGCGATCATCATGTTGTCGTTGGTGCTCTACCCGTATGTTTATCTGCTGGCGCGCGCCGCATTTCTGGAGCAGTCGGTCTGTGTGCTGGAAGTCAGCCGCACGCTTGGCGCCACACCGATGCACACATTTCTGCGCGTGGCCTTGCCGATGGCGCGACCGGCGATCATCGCCGGGCTACTGCTGGCGCTCATGGAGACGCTGGCCGACTACGGCACCGTGCAATATTTCGGCATTTCCACCTTTACCACCGGCATTTTCCGCACCTGGTTCGGTTTGGGAGATGCTGTCGCTGCCGCACAACTGTCGGCATTGCTGATGGTGTTCGTCTTTGTGCTGATCATGCTTGAGCGTTGGTCGCGCCGGGCGGCACGCTATCACGAAACCGGCCAGCGCCAGCGTTCACTGCCGCGTCATCGATTGACTGGCTGGCGTATGGCGGTGGGTCTTGCATTGTGTCTGATCCCGTTGTTATTCGGCTTCGTATTGCCGGCCGGACAACTCCTGGTGTGGACGGTGCGCACCGCGCCGAATGTCGTTGACGCCTCTTTTCTCCGGCTTACCCTCAATAGCCTCCTGCTGGCGGGCAGTGCCGCATTGGTGACGTTGGCGGTCGGTCTGTTTATGGCTTATGGCCGACGTCTGCACAGTGACCGTACGGTGCAGTTCGCGGTACGCGTGGCGGGTCTGGGTTATGCCATTCCCGGCACGGTGATCGCTGTCGGTGTGATGATCCCGTTCGCGTGGTTGGATAACACCCTCGATACCTGGCTGCGCGCTCACTTCGGTTGGTCGAGCGGCCTGCTGCTCAGCGGTACCTTGATCGCCTTGTTGTTCGCCTACATGGTGCGGTTTCTGGCCGTGGCCCTGCAGACGGTCGAGGCGGGACTTGGCAAGATCCGGCCGAGCATGGACGACGCTGCGCGAGTACTGGGGCACAGTCCGAGTCAAGTTCTGAAACGTGTGCATATGCCGATGCTGCGTGGCAGCCTCATCACCGCCATGCTGCTGGTGTTTGTCGATGTGCTCAAGGAACTGCCGGCGACGTTAGTATTGCGACCGTTCAATTTCAATACACTGGCAGTACGCACCTATGAACTTGCTGCCGACGAACGTTTGGCCGATGCCGCAACGGCATCGCTGACCATCGTACTTGCCGGTATCATTCCGGTCATTCTCCTCAGTCGCAGCATCACGCACGCCCGGTCACGCCATGAATAAAATACTCGAAGTACAGGATGTCGTAGCCGGATACGGTGGTGAACCGGTGGTGCGGCAGGTGTCATTTGCGCTGGATGCCGGACGGATCGGCTGCCTGTTGGGACCGAGCGGCTGCGGCAAAACCACGCTGTTGCGCGCGATTGCCGGATTCGAAACCTTGCAGGGCGGCGAGATCCGCATGCGCGGCCAAGTGGTGAGTCACGCCGGTTGGGCCCTGCCACCCGAGCAACGCCGGGTCGGCATGGTATTTCAGGATTTTGCCTTGTTTCCGCATCTCACTGTCGGTGACAACATCAGCTTCGGCCTGCGACATCTCTCCGAGCGCGAACGTCGCGCACGCCTGCATTCATTGTTGAAACTGGTGGGCCTGCCTGAATATGAAAAACAATATCCGCATCAACTTTCCGGTGGCCAGCAACAACGCGTAGCACTGGCACGTGCCATGGCGCCACGTCCCGACCTGCTGCTGATGGATGAACCATTTTCAAGCATGGACGCCGAGTTGCGCGAACAACTCGCGCGCGAGGTGCGCGACATCCTGCGCGATGAAGAAGTTACCGCTATTCTGGTTACGCACGACCAGCACGAAGCCTTTGCGATGGCCGACGAGATCGGTGTGATGAGTGCGGGCAAGATTATGCAGTGGGACAGCGGCTACAATCTTTATCACCGACCCGGCAATCGATTTGTCGCTGACTTTATCGGTCAGGGTGTGATATTGCCGGGTGAAGTGTCGGACCAAGGGCAGGTGCGCACCGAACTCGGTGTGTTGCACGGCACATTACCGAGTGGCTGCAAACTCGGCTGTAAGCTGGATTTACTACTACGACCGGATGATATTCAACACGACGACCAAAGTCCGTTGCAAGCCAAGGTTGTCTCCAAGGCATTCCGCGGCGCGGAGTTTCTCTACACGCTGGAACTGGCCAGCGGTACGCGCGTATTGTGTCTTGCACCGAGTCATCACGATCATGCGATCGGCGGATTGTTGGGTATCCGCGTCGAGGTGGATCATCTAGTGATGTTCCCGCAGGCGGAGCAGGTCGCGCGTGTTGTGAGTGAATAGTGTGCTTAACCGAAAGCAATGAATTCAGGCGCAGCAAGTGGCAAATGCCTGGGTATGAATCACGCCGGGAATGCCGGAAACCCGCGAGCCCCTCGTCAAACCAGTCTCGTTTGCCGCGCATATAATCTACTGGCAATACGCTTCAGCCATCCGCAACAAACCTAAATGCCTCGTCATGCACATGCACCAACTTGCAGGGTTCGATGTATTTAGCCTCATGTATACGTCCCGCTTTGATGTAACAGCATCACCCTGGTTCTGAATCACAGGCTCACCGTCGGGAGCCACGTTGTTGCCAGATTCAGCAGTGTTGCTCAACTAAGCTGGGCACCCAGTGCGTCGTTACAGAACTACCCCCGTATTGGGGGAGGAGATTTATCATGTGAGGATGCAATGCTATATGTTGTAACTATATTGAATAATATAGTATTTATTGGAAGATTCCCGCGTGGTTTGAGCAGGTCTGCGAGTTCAAGTTCGGTGCCGCAAATGCCGATAACGTCACAAATTTGACTCAATCTGGATATGCCTTGACCCAGCCGTTCCGCAATATCGTGAGCCTGGCCCTGTTGCTGTCGCTTGCCCAACCGGCAATGGCGGCCATTTTCATGGTTACCGATCCCTACGACGCTACCGACGCCAATGCCGGTGACGGGATCTGTGCCGATGCGGATGGCCACTGTACCTTGCGCGCGGCTGTCCAGGAAAGTAATGCACTTGCCGGTGCGGATATCATCGTTCTGCCGGCAGGGACCTATACGCTGTCGATAACCGGCAATGCCGAACATGCCGCGGCAACCGGTGATCTGGATTTACTCGGATGACTGTCACGCTCCGTGGCCAGGGCGCCGACCGCACGGTGATCGATGCGGCCGGCATCGATCGCGCCCTGGAGGCAATCAATGCTGGCACGGTGCTGATCGAAAATCTCACCATCGAAAATGGTGTGGCAGGCACTAATTCAGCCGGGGTTTGCAGTCCGTACGCTCCGGCGGTGCCATAGCCACCGTCGGTAACACCTCCACCTCTAACGCTGCGTGGCGTGGTCATTGCGCAACAATCAGGCTCAGATCTGGTGGCGGTCTGTACAACGAATTCTCGACCGTCGAGATATACAACTCGACAATCCACGACAACGTCGGCCACGACCGGTAGTGGTGGCGGAATTGCCGAAGGACTCGCGATCCTTTACCCGGCTTTACAATATGACGCTCAGTGGCAATACGGCCGCGCAAAATGGCGGCGGCATGGTGACGAGCAACAACACCGCGCTGCTCTACAATGTCACGATCACCGGGAATCTGGCGGACAGCGATGCGAATGGCAGCGGAGATGGTGGCGGACTTTTCAACGGCATGACCGCCGCGACATTGGTCAACAGCCTTGTTGCAGGTAATAGCGACAGTGGCGGTGAAGCGCCCGATTGCAGCGACTCACTTAATTCCAATGGCTACAATCTGGTTGGCGATGCCACGGGCTGCACCATCATACCTGCGGCGGGAGATCAGATCGGTACATCGCTGGCACCGATCGATCCGCTGCTGCAAACCCTTGCAGAAGCAGAGAATGGTGTGCCCATGCACGCCTTGTCGGCGACGAGTCCAGCGATCGACGCAGCCGATCCGGCCGTACCGGGCAGTGGCGGCGATGCCTGTCTGGATACCGATGCGCGCGGGGCGGACCGCACCTTGAATACACCCTGTGATATAGGTGCCTTTGAAGTCGCCACGTTCGGACGCACCCTCGTCGTCAATAATCTCAACGATCAAGTCGATGCCACGCCGGGTGACGGGATCTGCGAAACCGGATCAGGCAATCAGGAATGCACCCTACGCGCGGCGATACAGGAAGCCAACGCACTGGATGGCATGGATACGATCGAAATCCCCGCCGGAACGATTGTTCTGACGCGCGCGGGTGCAGGTGAAAACCTGTCCGTCACCGGCGATCTGGATGTCACCGATCCCATCCGCATCGTCGGTGCTGGGATAAGCCAGACCATCATCGACGCGAACGCGCTGGATCGCGTGTTTCATTTAAGCACCACGGGGCGGATCGAGATGCAGGGGCTGACCATCCGCAACGGTAGCGCCGGTGGCAGCAGTGGCGGTGGCATATTGTTAGAAAATAACGGTGGCCTGGACCTGACCGATGTACAGATTTCTGGAAACAGCGCGCAACACGGCGGCGGCTTGTATGCTGCGCTCTGGTCCTGGATGGAAGACGGCATGGTGAACCTGACGCGCTGCGTGATCAGCGGCAATACGGCCGCCGCGCAGGGCGGCGGCTATGCTAATTTCACGTTCAGGACCAGCACAATCACCGCAACCACCTTGAGCGGTAACACGGCACAGGTCGGCGGCGGGCTGTTCAATTCTTTCATGTCCATGGCGTTGGTTACGGGTTCCACCATCAGCGACAATCAGGCGCAATCGGGCGGCGGTGTCGCCCTACAATTCGGGGACGGTGTAGTGACGCTGGTCAATAGCACCGTCAGCGGCAATACTGCCACGCTTGCCGGCGGTGGCATCAATGTTCCCATCAACGATAGCGTCAATCTGTTCTCCAGTACGGTAACCGAAAATCGTGCCGCCGGTGCCGCCGACGGCGGTGGTATATATGCAACCGGCACAGTGCGGCTAGGCAATACCGTGCTGGCCGGCAATATTGATGATGACGCCACGGCACCGGATTGCAGCGCCACACTGAACTCGATCGGCTACAACCTGATCGGCACTGATGCCGGCTGTACGATTGCCGCGGCGAGCGGCGATCAGATCGGCACAGCGGGCGCGCCACTTGATCCACGCCTGGATGTGCTGGCGACGCACGGCGATGCCATCGCCTATCATCTTCCCTTCGACGACAGTCCGCTGCTGAATGCCGGGAATCCCGCGCAACCGGGGAGTGGTGGCGCCAGTTGCCCGGGCATGGATCAGCGTGGTGCGGGACCGCCTTCTGAATGCGCCATGTGATATTGGTGCTATCGAGCTGCCTTTTGCAGATGTCGCGGTCACGGCAACGGTCACACCGGCCAATGTGATCCGCGCCGGCGAGATGAACTATGTTCTGCAGGTAACGAATGCCGGGCCGGACACGGCGACGGGTTTGTCGTTGACACTGACACCTACAACCGGCTCCGGTTATGTTGCGGCAAGCGGAGCGGGATGGACCTGCGGTGCAAGCGGTAGCGATATCGTCTGTCAGGGTGCCGATTTGGTCAGCGGGGCAGCCAGCGATCTTTTGCTGACATTCACGGCGCCCGACAGTAGCGGAACACTGGCATCGACGGTGAGCATCACCACCGAATCGTGGGATGCAAACACCGCTAACAACAGTGTGCAGTTCACCTATACGAGCAACGCACCGCCGTCAGTCACAGGCCTGTCCCGGACAAGTTTCACCGGGACAGCGGAGAGTGCTCTGATCGCTGCGGGTATCACACTTTCTGACATCGATTCGGCAACGCTCGCCTATGCCACGCTGCGCTTCACCAGCGGTTTTATCAGCGGTGAGGATCTCCTGTATCTATCCGTTTATTCCGGCCTGACCGCGAGTTGGGATGCAGTCAACGGCGTCCTGACGATTTCAGGAATTGCACCGCTGTCGACCTATCAGTCGGTGCTACGCCATATCCGCTATACCAATCTCGCAAGCACGGCGACCAGCGGTAACCGTCAGATCGGGATTGTCGTCAGTGATGGCGTCTTCGAAAGCACCGCGACGTACATGCAGCTGAGTCTCACCTCAACGAGCGCCAGCATGCCCATCAGCACACCCACGCCGCCATCAAGTGACCTGGGTAACACGCCTACCTGACCTGCCATTGACCTCCCCGTCGACGGGGGGCATGCCGGGCAGCCTGCCAAATCAGCAGATCGAGTCCACTGGGGAGGAGAGTTCTGCAACACAGGCTGAAGAAACTCAGGCGGTCATTGCAGCCAATGAGACGACCATTGCGAATCCGGAACAGACTGAAGTGTCTGCCCAGGATCCTGCACAGGACTCGTTAGATGACAGTCAACCGCAAGACGCCCAGGACAATGCCCAGACCAATACATTGGCGACACACGCATCGTCGGCTGGACCCGGGACCAACGGCGGGCAGCCTGTCAGCACCACGACAGCACAACCGCTAAGCAGCCAGAGCGATCAGCTAGAAATCGCCTCGATCGCAAGTGCGGAATTCTGGGAAGAGATCGCCAGCATGCGCGAGCAGATGGCTTCCGACGAAGCACTTGCGGCAGATGATCCACGACAGATTGCGTATACGGCAGCCAAGACGATGACAGTGTTTTTGTTCGCCGGTGCAACCAATTGGTACCTCAAGGGCAGTGCGCTGCTGGCAAGCTTGTTCTCATCCTTGCCGTTGTGGACGCCGTTCGACCCACTGCCGATTCTGGCATTGAATCGACGCATGCGTCGTCGCCGTGAACGGACACAGGCCGCGGCTGCCGCGTTGGAGCTGCGCTATAGCGCCGGGATGACGCGCCTGCTTGATGCGCGTCCAGGGCCGGTCGGTGTGTAAATGAACGTACCGCAACATACGCTGCGCATCACACTCAGTCTGGTTATGCTGACCATCGGCTTGCTGCTGCTCGGGCAATTTGCTGGCCTTCTCCCCGATCAACAGGCCAACGAATTGAAGCACCGGCAACAACTCTGCGAAACATTGGCCATTCAAGTATCGAGTCTACCGATAGAGTCCTCACTGAAGGTTGTTGATACCTTGGTGCGCTCACTGGTTGCGCGCTACCCGGAAATCCGCACGGCGGGTCTACGTCGTGGCGACGGTACTCTTTTACTAGAAACGCCGGAGCACAGGGCGCTTTGGCCGGCCGGTACAGAAGTCTCACCCGAACGTGTCGCGGTCCCGATTTACTCGAACACGGGTCGCTGGGGTGCACTGGAGGTGAGTTTTGCACCGCTCTCAGGCGAGGGGTTAGCAGGCTTCCTGAATAACCCATTTGTGCATTTCCTGGTGTTCATGGCCTTGTTCGGCACGCTTCTCTACTACCTCCTTATACGTCGTGTCCTCAAACATTTGGACCCGAGTTCAGTTATACCTGCACGCGTGCGTGCGGCGCTGGATGTGCTTGCGGAAGGTGTCATCCTGGCCGACGACGAGGCCAATATTGTGATGTCGAACCGGAGTCTCGCGACCAAACTCAATACCACGCCCAATGAGATGCTTGGTCGAACACTGAGCAGCTTGCCCTGGGTCAACAGCGGGCCAAAATCAGCGCCGATCCATCACGCGTGGGAGGCAACCCTACAGAAGGGACAGGTCGTCACCGGTGTGCCGATGTATCTCGAAACGTATCAGCACGGCATGCGTACGTTAATGGTTAATAGCGCCCCAATCACGGACGAAGGTGGACATGTTCGCGGTGCGATTATTACTTTCGATGATGTAACGCAGCTGGAAGAAAAAAATGCGGAACTCGAAGACATGCTGCGGATGCTCAAGGATACGCAGGACAAGATCCATCGCCAGAATCAGGAATTGCAAACGCTCGCTGTCAAAGATCCGCTTACAGGTTGCCTAAACCGGCGCGGTCTGTTTGAACGATTGCATGCCGCTTTCGATAAAGCGAAGCACAGTGGTGGAAAACTCAGTTGCGTGATGTGTGACATCGACAACTTCAAGTTGATTAATGACACCCATGGTCACAATGTGGGGGACAAGGTGATACGTACAGTGGCCGACGTGTTGCGCTCCGGTGCCCGGGAGAGCGATGTTATCGCACGCTATGGTGGTGAGGAATTCTGTCTGATGTTGCCGGGTCTGTCTCTGCAGCTGGGCTCCGAATTGGCTGAACGGTTGCGTCGTGCCCTGGCCGGCCTGGACACGGATGGTATCAAGGTGACGGCCAGCTTCGGTGTCAGTTCGATGGAGGTTATGCCTGCCGATGCCGAAGGCCTGCTCAAACAGGCCGATGTTGCGCTGTATCGCGCCAAACGCAGTGGCCGTAATCGTGTTGTAACCCATACTCTGCCCGGAGATAATGCGTCCCCGGTGCCTGTAGAATAAAAATAAGTTTCAGACCGATTCAGGTCTAAAAAGATATGTACACGCGTGTTCCGATACCACCTTGACCCGTGTCGATACGGACATCGGCGCCGTGCATGCGCGCGATTTCACGCACGATGGCCAGACCTAGCCCACTGCCGTCGGCGCTATTGCCCAAGAGACTGTAGAAACGCTCGAAAACACGCTCACGCAACTCGGGTGGGATGCCTGGGCCGTTGTCGGTGACGATCAGTTGGGGTCGAGCGGCGTCGATCACGCTGACGGTGATCCGTCCATGCTGCGCTGAATAGCGCACTGCATTATCGATGAGGTTATCGATCAGATCCTTGATGCGTGCGGCATCACCGAGTATGGGTACGCGTTTCTTAGGAGCCTCGAAGCCGAGATCGATATCCTTTTCCAATGCGTGCGGGACCCATTCCATGGTAATTTTTGATGCCAGTTGCGCCAGATCCAGTGGCTGTTTATTAATGGCGCTTTCAGCATTTGGTTCATTGCGTGCCAGTGCCAGAAGTTGATTGACCAGGCGTGTCATGCGGTCAGTGCTGGCTAAAAGACTGTGTATAGTCTCGGAGGTCTTGGTCGCGTCATTTTGCCGCAAGGCGAGTTCGATCTGGTTTTTGAGGCCAGCCAGTGGTGTGCGCAACTGGTGCGCGGCATCCGCGATGAAGCGGTTCTGCACTTCTAGAACGCCGGAGAGCCGTGCCATTAGGTCATTGATGGAATGGATGAGGGGTTGCACTTCCGCGGAGATCTCAGCTTCGTGCACGGGGCTCAGGTCCAGATGCGAGCGTTCGGATATCGCTTTTTTGAGGCGCTCCAACGGCGACAAGCTTTTGCCTACGCCAAACCAGACAATGATTGTTGCCAGGATGATAATCAGTGCCTGTGGAATAAGTGATCCAACTTGAACCTCACGAGACAGCAGTTTGCGTTTATTGAGTGTTTCAGCAACCTCAAGCATATAAGCTTCATGCTCGAAAGTCAGTGGGAGATAGGCAATGCGAATGTCATTCACGCCTAGTCGGCTGTTGAAAAAAGGCTGTTCATTCTGATCCAGTTCAGCGGGGAGCGGTGGCAGAGTACGTTCACCCGCAACGACCCTGCCTTGCGCATCCCGAACTGAAAAATAGAGCGCATCAAGTTCATCGGAGAGCAGTAGCTGGACGGCAGCATCGGTCAGGTGAATTCGTCGGTTGACGGTGTCATACGTGATTTGTTGAGAGAGCGCGATAGTCAGCGTAAACAACATACGGTCGTATACGCGACTGGACAACTGGTTAGCATAAAAATAGGTATAGCCGGCACGCAGGGAAAGCAGGATCAGTAAGGGTAGAAGCAGCCAGGTCAGCAGTTTGCGTCGCAGCGAATACGGCTTAGCTGGCATCGGGCTTATCCAAAAGATATCCCAAGCCGCGGATCGTCCTGATAGTGATGCCGATAGGCTCCAGTTTTTTTCTTAACCTATGAACACCGACTTCAATGGCATTATCACCGACTTCTTCGCCCCAGCCATAAAGGTGTGTGGCGAGATGTTCTTTGCTGACGACACGTCCAGCGCGCAGTAACAGTATCTCCAGTACGCTGGTCTCGCGCGCGGAAAGATCGAGTATCTGTTCTCCTGCCATCGCTTGTTTTCCGGCGGTGTCATAACGAAGCGAGCCGTATTCAATGAGTGTGTCGGATACTCCGTGTTTACGTCGGATCAGGGCGCGGATGCGTGCTTCTAGTTCGGGCAGGTCAAATGGCTTGGTCAGATAATCATCGGCCCCGTGATCCAGGCCGCCGACGCGATCATCAAGGCTGTCGCGTGCTGTCATAATCAGCACTGGCACGTGATACTTTCGGGCGCGAAGCCGCTTGAGCACTTCAATTCCATCAAGGCCTGGCAGCCCCAAATCCAACAGCACCAGATCATAGACATCATGTGTCAGTGCGGCGTCCGCCGATGCACCGTCATTGACTGGATCAACGACGTATCCGGACTGCTGCAGTGCCAGTGACAGCGTCTTCGATAGCACCTTATCGTCTTCAACCAGGAGTATGCGCAAGGCGGTATTTCCAATGAGGTCTGCTTCAGGGAGAACGGGCAGACTATTTCACTTGCTGAAGTTTGGCAATGAGTCCGTGCTGGAAACTTACGCGAGTCTTACTGTGCTCTCGGCTGTGATCCGGGTGTTTCTGATGCTGGCCGAGAATCGTCTTAATCTTTGTCTGCGCAGGCAGGTTGATTATGCAATCCGGCGTGCATACAGTCAGCATCAACTACGCCGGATAGCGATCCTTTTCCCGCTGCAGCGCCTGTTGCAACAGTGCGCGATAACTGGCAAAACGACGCGCATCGATGTTGCCGCTAGCGACGGCCGCCGCCACAGCGCAGCCGGGCTCTCCGTTGTGCCGGCAATCCAGGAAGCGGCATTGACCCAGATAGTCATGCAGTTCGCAAAAGCCTCGTTGCAGGTCTTCGACAGTGGCTTGCCAGAGTTGGAAGTCGCGCACGCCGGGCGAGTCGATCAGGTCACCGCCACCGGCCAAGTGATACAGCGTGGTCTCGGTGGTGGTGTGCTTACCGAGTCCGCTGGCTGCGGAAAGCTGGCCGATGCGGATTTCCGTATCCGGCGCGAGTAGACGTACCAGCGAGGATTTGCCGACACCGGATTGGCCGACCAGGATGGACGTGCGGCCGTTGCAATGCGCCATGAGTGCTTTCACCTGCGCGTTATCGCGGGTGCTGGTGAACAGCACGGGATAATTGATCTGCGTAAAGGCGGCCAGACGTTCTTCCAGATTGCGCGCGCGCGGTGGGGGCGAGCAGATCGGCCTTATTGACCAGGATCAGTGGTCGCGCGCCGATCAATTCGGCGACGACCAGGTAGCGGTCGATGAGTCCTTCGCTGAGCGGCGGCTCCGGTGCGCAGACGATGATCAGTTGATCGACATTAGCCGCGAGTGGGCGTTCCGCGCCGCGTGGATCAGGCCGTGCCAGCAGGCTCTTGCGCGCTTCAACGGCGGTGACCACGCCTTGTTCAGGGCCGCTCGGCTGCCACCGCACACGATCACCGCAGACGATGCGCCCGAGTTTTTTGCGTGAGCTGCTCAGATGCAGCTTGCCCTGTTCATCTTCGACGACGAGGTCGCGGCCAAAGTGTGCGATGACCAAACCGGGTAGCGTGATGTCGGGGGCCGATGAGCGGGTGTCGGGCGTGGTATGGCGCGGTGAACTGTGGTGATGACCCATAGGCGAATGACCGGACTTCAGTCGGCTCCGGTCAACAACGCGTCGATTTTGGCGGCGCAGATGAAATCATTGTCGGTGAGTCCGCCGGCCGCGTGCGTAGTGTAACGCACGCCGCAGCGGTTATAGCCGACGTCAAGATCGGGGTGATGATCTTCGCTGTGCGCGATCCAGGCAAGTGCATTGACGAAGGCCATGGTCTCGTGAAAATTGCGGAAGCGAAATACGCGGCGGATGGCCTTTGTGTCGGTGTCATAGGCCCAGTCGCCATGTATCTGTTCAAGGAGCGCATGCGCCGCAGTGTCGCTGAGCGGCGCGCAGCCCTTCTCGATGCGCGTGCAATGACGATCTCTGAGCGGCGTGGTCATGCGGTGCTCACTTGAATTTGTAATACGTGGCGTTCAGATACTGGGATACATTCTCGATTTCTTCCTCGAACCAGCCCAGTTCCAGGTTGGCGTCGCAGCGTTGTACCTGCTGACGCAAACTCTCCACGCTGGTGACGCGGCGATCGCTGCGCGTGTATACCTCGCTGGCATGGCAGCTGACACACTTGCCATCGTGCAGCGCCTGGCCGGCTTTGAGGTCGGCTGCGAGGCCGAAGCCGGGGGCGCAGGTGGCGATCAGAAGCAGGCAGTTCAGAGTGTTGAGTTTACGCATTGTCGTTCCCTCGTGTGATCGACGCTAGCCGCGGGCGCCGAGTTTGGCGACACGTACCGGTGCGGGTGGGTGGCTGTCATGAAAGGCCGAGTACAATGGGTCGGGTGTGAGCGTGCTGGCGTTGTCGCGGTAGAGTTTTACCAGAGCGCTGACCAGATGGCGTGCGCCAGTTTGTTCGGCGGCGTAATCATCGGCCTCGAACTCGTGTTTACGCGAAAGTTTGCTGAGCAGTGGTTGCAGAAACAGACTGAACACCGGCGCCGCAAGCATGAACAGCAGCAGGGCCATATGCGTTGAGGGTTCCGCGACACCCAGACCCTGATAGAAGGCGGGTTGTTCTGCCAGCCAGCCGAGCAGGGCCAAACCGCCCAGACTCATCAGCAGCATCCCGGCCAGGCGTTTCTGCACATGCTTGCGTTTGAAATGGCCGAGCTCATGCGCCAGCACCGCTTCGATCTCGTCGGGTTCCAGCGCATGGATGAGCGTGTCGAAGAACACGATGCGCTTATTGCGGCCAAGCCCTGTGAAGTAGGCATTGCCATGTCCCGAGCGGCGCGAGCCGTCCATGACGAAAATGCCTTCGCTTTGAAAGCCACAACGGCTGAGCAGGCTTTCGATACGGCTGCGCAGTTCGGCGTTGTCCAGTGGCGCGAATTTGTTGAACAGCGGCGCGATGAAGCTCGGGTAGGCCCACATCATCAGTAAACTGAAACTGATCCAGACCGCCCAGACATACAGCCACCAATAGGTGCCGGAGACCTGCATCAACCACAGCACCAGCGCGATCAACGGCGTGCCGATTACCAACAGCAGGACGGCTTGCTTGGCCAGGTCAGCGATGAACAGGCCCGGTGAAGAATGGTTGAAGCCGAAATGGGTTTCCAGCTTGAAGGTCGACCACGCGGAGAAGGGCACATCCAACAGACTGCCCAACAGAAAAAAACTCATCATCACTGCCACGCCGGTCGGTAGCGGCGCCCAGCCGAGTTGCAACCAGCCGCTGTTGAGCAGTGCCAGTCCACCGCCGAGGGTCCAAAGCAGCAGCAGGGTGGTGTCGAATACCAGTTCGATACGTCCCAGACGGGTCTTGGCGATGCTGTAATCGGCGGCCTTTTGATGTGCGGCCAAGCTGATGCTGGCGGCGAAGGCCTCGGGGACGTGGTCACGGCGCGCGCGTATATGGCTGATATGGCGGCTGGACAGCCATTCCTGCACCAGCAGCGCCAAAACGACCACGGTGCCGAACAGAAGCGTGAAAGCATTCGCAGTGAGCTGCATTGAATATCCTGTAGATCGTCGTGCGATGGGGTAATTCCAGTGTCCTTTGAAGAGTAGCCTTTGCTAGAATGCAACTCAACCATTCAAACGTGCATTGCAAGGGAAATCCATGGCGCAGCATCCTGATAATCTGATTTGGATCGATTTGGAAATGACCGGGCTTGACACCCAGACGGATTCCATTATCGAAATCGCCACCATCGTCACCGATGCGCAACTCAATATCATCGAGGAAGGTCCGATGCTCGCCATCCACCAGAGCGATGCCGTGCTCGGTGCCATGGACGAGTGGAACACGAAACAGCACGGCGGTTCGGGGCTGGTCCAGCGAGTGCGTGCCAGTACGTATACCGAGGAGGACGCCGAACGTCTGACCATCGAGTTTCTGGTCCGCCATGTCCCGGCCAAGGCATCGCCCATGTGTGGCAACAGCATCTGCCAGGACCGCCGTTTTCTGGCGCGCTGCATGCCGGGACTGGAGGCCTTTTTCCATTACCGCAACCTCGACGTCAGCACCGTAAAGGAACTGGCGCGCCGCTGGTCACCCGGCATCGTCGGCGAGTTCAAGAAAGACTCGGCGCACCTGGCACTCGACGATATCCGCGACTCCATCCGCGAATTGCAGTTCTACCGGGAAAGATTCTTCAGTCTACCGCTGCCGACCTGAAGGCCTAGGGCCGTCTCTCGGCGGCCGTGCTTTCAACCCGGATAAAAATCCCCAACGAAATCCAGAAATTTCCCTTAGGAACGGTCTCGGTCGCAATCAGGCTGGGTGCCGAGGCGTCGTGCTTCTGGGATTCTGCGATCCTTTGATTGCACCGGATTTGTGCCGGGTCCGTGGCGCTTGATATGTGTCAAGGCAATTTCGGCCGCTGTCTTTCATAGTGGTCACTGTCTGCAAAAGATCGGATCGGTGCGTCGTGGAAAAAATCAGCTTTATTATCATTGCTGTGTTTGCGCTGCTGATAGCCTATTTCAGCATCCGAATGGTCTGGGTCATCGGCCGCAATCTGGTGCAGGGCAGGTTGCTGCGCCGGCGCTTGCGGCAGCGTCTGGCGGGCATGCCGTTGGAGCAGGCACTGGAGCGCTCCGGCGCCGACCCGACCTTGTATCTGCACGACCGTCAGCTGCACGAGATCGAACGTGAGATGCGCAATTGCGAAGGCTGCAAGGTGACGGCGGAATGCAGCGGGGCCATGGAAAAGGACACGCCGACCGAGAAGTTCGATTTCTGCCCCAACTACGACGCGTTGTTCAAGCCCAAAAAAATCGAGAGTTGATGGATTTTCTGATGTAGGCCTGATGACGACGATTGATCGCACAGGCCTGGAGTGTGCAACAGTGACGTTTGCTTTATCTCTCCAAAACAGCAATTCGATTACGCAGTGCTTCTACTTCCTCCAACAACTCCAAAGCCAATGCCGCACCCGCCAGGTTAAGACCGAGATCTGACTGGAGCCGCTGGACGATACGCACGCGGCGCAGACAGTGGCCGCGGAAATGCCAATGGGTTTGATCGGTGCCGACAGGCTCGATCACGCCTTCTTCCACCAAGGCCAATATCCACTCGGCAGGTTTGCCGCAGGCGCGGCTGAGTTCGCCCAGGGTAAACTCGGTGGTTTCTTCAACAATGATGCCGGTTAATATGCTTTGCGTGGTCATACCCTACACCCCCATGTCAGCTCTTGGGTTGAACGCCAGCTTGCTTGCCATCTCTTTGTAGAGCGCCTTGTCCTGTTCGCTGTTGGCGGGTGGTGCCACCACACTCAAGGTCACATAGATATCACCGGCAGGATTTCCCGGTATGCCTCGCCCTTTCAGGCGGAGCTTGTTTCCGCTGTTCGAACCCGCCGGAATTTTAAGATCTACCTTGCCATCGGGTGTTGGCGCTTGCACCGTTGCGCCTAGCGCGGCCTCCCAGGGAGCCACAGGCAATTGCATATGCAGGTCACGTCCTTCCGCACGGTAGAAGGGGTGGGGCTTGAAGTGAATTTCCAGATAGAGATCGCCTTTCGCACCCTGACCCATGCCGGGCGTCCCCTGGCCCACGAGCCGAATCTGTTGTCCTTCTTTGATGCCCTTGGGGATCTTTACGTTAAGCGTACGGTTTATTAAACGCATCTGGCCATGCTTATCCAGTTCCGGTGATTGCAGGCTGATACTGCGCGTTGCGCCATGGAATGCATCTTCCAGGTCCACCACGACCTTGGCATGATGATCTTGACCACGGGCGCTGAACTGAGCGCCATAGGCGGCGCGACCAGCGTGTCCCTGCCGACCAAACAGTTCTTCGAAGAAGTCACTGAAGCCGACATTATCCGCATCGGTAAAACCACCGCCGCGAAACTCAAAGCCGGAATCCCAGTTAGGCGGTGGATGAAAATCCTGACCGGCCTTGAAGTCGGCGCCGAGGTGATCATAGGCGGCACGTTTTTCGGGATCTTTGAGGACTTCATAGGCCTCACCGATTTCCTTAAAGCGCTCCTCCGCGTTTTTCTCCTTGCTCACGTCAGGGTGATATTTTCGCGCCAGCTTACGGTAGGCGCGTTTAATCTCATCCTGAGAGGCATCACGCTTCAGGCCTATGATCTTGTAGTAATCCTTAAACTCCACAGGCAACTCCGTTATATGGAATGGCTTTACGCCAGTTCAACATCAGACACGGGTACATCTCCCGGCTGCACTTCATAAGTAAAGCATATCTGCCAAATTGGTTCATTTCTGCGTTCCATTGGAATTCAGAGCTGTCACTTGATTCGGAGTAGATGCAATGCGTTTTCGATGCGTTGTTTAATATCGAGATTACACATAGCCGGGGTCTCATACAGTGACTCCAAACAAAGCCCCGACGCCAGCGGTCAAAGCCATCGCCAAGGCACCCCAGAAGGTCACCCGCGCGGCGGAAGTCATCACCGAAGCACCGCCGGCGCGTGCAGCCAAGGAACCTAATAGCGCGAGAAACAATAGCGAGCTGCCCGCTACAGACCACATGAGCGCTGATTCCGGCGCCAACAACAACAATCAAGAGCGGCAGGGCCGCGCCCACTGCAAACGTGCCGGCCGACGCCAAGGCGGCTTGCACCGGCCGCGCACTCAATGTATCGGAGATGCCTAGTTCATCACGCGCATGTGCGCCGAGTGCGTCATGCGCCATCAACTCGGTCGCGACCTGAGAGGCCAGTTCTTCAGTAAGTCCACGTGCAACATAGATCGCCGTCAGCTCCGCATGCTCGTGCTCGGGATCAGTCTCCAACTCCTTACGTTCCCGTTCCAGATCGGCGCGCTCGGTATCGGCTTGTGAACTCACCGAGACATACTCGCCGGCCGCCATTGACATGGCGCCGGCCATAAGACCGGCAACGCCCGCGATCAGAATGTTCTTTGAACTCGCGCCTGCTGCCGCGACGCCCAAGACGAGGCTGGCCGTGGAGACAATGCCGTCATTTGCACCCAGCACAGCCGCACGCAGCCAGCCAATGCGATGTGTTCTGTGTCTTTCAACGTGTCGCATAGCACTCAGTCTGCATTCTGGAACCTCTATAAAATCAAATTACCGGACTGCATATCTGGCCGGCGGTGTCACGCCGCATACCCGAGCACGGCGAAGTAATGGCATGTAGTGCCCATCATGACAAACAAATGCCAGATGAAGTGACCGTAGCGCAGACGCCCATCGGCCGCGAAGAAAATCACACCGGCCGTGTAAGCCACACCACCCGCGACCAGCCAGAGTAGACCGGGGGCGGGGACGCGGGCAGTCAACGGCTCGATGGCTATCAGGATGAGCCAGCCCATGAGCAGATACAATCCAGTGGAGACGATGGGATGAGACATCCTGTCAAACACCTTCAACGCCACCCCGGTTACGGCAAGAGCCCAGACTAGCCCAAGCAGCGTCCAGCCCCACGCGCCGCGCAGTACACCCAGCGTGAATGGTGTATACGTACCGGCGATGAGGAAAAAGATCGCGGAGTGCTCGATGATCCGAAACACGCGCTTGGCCTTGCCTGTCGGCAGGGCGTGATAAAGAGTGGAAAACAGGTAAAGCAGCACCATGGTCGCGGCGAAGATGCTCGCACCGACGATGAATCCTGTCTCACCGCGGCGTACTGCATGCAGGATCAGAAACGGGGTTGCCACGAGTGCCGCGACCAAGCCTATGCCGTGACTGACGCTGTTGGCGATTTCTTCCCCTCGCGACGGCTCACGCTGGGTTGCTGCAAGCGAGACACTCATGACAGTCCAACCCAGGGTCTGGGATATGACAGGAGAGGCTTAGAAGCGCGGCGGACGCACATAGGCGATCTACCGATCCTGCTCCCAGTGGAACTTGTGCATAACTCGATGCACGACCGGCGCGAAGACGAGGGCCACCGCGACCAGGAATACCAAACCTGCATAGAGTGCAAAAAAGCCAGCGAACAATTTACCTCCATCCGTCCGCGGCGGGTCTACAGGACCCATTCCGCCCAGGAGCATTGCAGTATTCAAGAAGGCATCGCGCCAGGGGAGTTGCTCGTAATACATATAGCCCATCATTCCGAGCATGATCGAGAGCAGCAACAGGGCAACTGCGGCCGCGACATGGAGCAGCACCCGCCTGACGAAGTGTATGCGAGGGATCGGTGGATGTGTTTTGTGCTCGTACATGGAAGTTCGACCGACCTGTGATTGAAACGCCTCACGCTTAACTGTGCTGCCCCACCACATAAGCAACCGAAGTGGTGCGAAGTAATGTTCAGGCAGCTACACAGCTACCGCGCAAAGACCACGACGAGCACCACCGCCGCGAGCGACATTGCGACGGCAGCAATACACATAAGATACACCCGCCGCAATCGCGCCTCGGCCACCGCCGCCGCCTGTTCCAGCGCCGCCACGGTATCCTGAAGCTGCGCCGCCAGCTCTTTGATCTGCGCCGCGTTCTGTGTTGCCGCCGCTTGCAGTTCGCCGATCTGCTGTTGCAGCAACAGCGTCTGATTGGCTGCCTCCTCCAGACGTTTCTTCGTGAATGCCGGCGCTGCTGTAGAGATAATCATCCCTACATGCGGAAGAACGGCCTTGAGTGCGGGGATAAACCAAGCTGCCATGGTGACGTCCTAATGTTGCATAAGCTTGTCAGAGCATAGCAATAAATCGGCCGCATCTCACTGGAGAGTGCAGGGCGTGGTCGAGGACAACGAACCGCCCCAATGTCATCAACACCTCGCAAGGGATTAGTCCATGAGGTTTCAGTCTTCGTCGCTGCGTCCTTCATCCACGGGACGCCCGCTGATAGTCTTTCGTCCCGTGAACATGGCGGAAATAATATTGCCACCTTCCCGCAGCTCCGTGATGACTACCGACGCCACGTGCAGTACCACGACCACAACCAGCGTATAAAAACTGTATAGATGGACCATTGCAAATGGCTTACGGAAAGCGCGCATGCTTTCATAGGCCGCCACGTCGTACATCTCTGGCGAATAGGGCTTTAGCGAACCCGGAACGACATCAGGTGCCGCCACCCACTGCGCGATCCAATGCCCCAGCGGCGGATAGAACAGGTCAGTGCTCGCCAGTACCAGGCCGGTAATCGCCAGAATTGTGATAAGGAGAAACAACACGGCTATCCCCAGTCGCCCGGCTGGGTTGTGGCCCACGTATTGTTCGGGATGGCCGGCGATAAAGGCCGCGACATAGCTGCGTAGCGCCTTAAAGTATCCCTTGCCGCCGGGAAGGATGGAATGCCATCTGGCGTAACGGTTGCCGAGAAAAGCCCATACGATACGCCAGAGCAGGTTTAGCACGAAGAGATAGCCGATCCAGACGTGGACCGTTTTAAGGGTTACTTTGCCTGCACTTGAAACGTCGAGATCGCCCGCGTGGAGAATCACAAAACCTACAAACGCAAGTCCAATAACACACAGCGCATTGATCCAATGAAACCAGCGGGTACTTGCATCCCATACAACATAAGATTTCAGCTCAGACATAGAGGTTCTCCATTTTCTCGCGGCGATTCACGTGACGAAACGACGGGGATAGATCATCCTTATGTCGTAGTAGTTTAGCACGCCGACGCCTGGGTAAAGCCTGGGTAAAGAAGGTTGCCATGCAAATTGCCCGGTCTGAATCGACCTCGATAGCGATTTGCATTCAGCTTGCCGTTTTACCCGCCAGATACAGCCACGTTTCGATCACGCTATCGGGATTGAGTGACACGCTGTCGATGCCTTGTTCCATCAGCCACAGCGCGAGATCGGGATGATCCGACGGACCTTGGCCGCAGATACCGATGTATTTGCCGGCCTTGTGGCAGGCTTGAATGGCCATGCTCAGCAACATCTTCACCGCCGGGTCGCGTTCGTCGAAGCGCGCCGCCACCAGACCGGAATCGCGGTCGAGACCGAGCGTCAGTTGGGTCAGATCATTCGAGCCGATGGAGAAGCCATCGAAGTATTCGAGGAACTGCTCGGCCAATAACGCGTTGGACGGAATCTCGCACATCATGATCACGCGCAGGCCATTGTCGCCGCGCTTGAGTCCGTTCGCCGCCAATGCTTCGACGACTTCGCGCGCCTCGTCCAGGGTGCGCGTGAACGGGATCATCACTTCGACATTAGACAGTCCCAATTCATCGCGCACTTTGCGCACGGCGCGGCATTCCAGTTCGAAGCAATCTTTGAAACCCGGCGCGATATAGCGTCCGGCGCCGCGAAACCCGAGCATGGGGTTTTCTTCTTTCGGTTCATACGCGGCGCCGCCGGCGAGGTTCGCATACTCGTTGGATTTGAAATCCGACAAGCCGCACGATCACGGGCTTGGGCCAGAACGCGCCGGCCAGTGTGGCGATGCCTTCGGCGAGTTTCCCGACGTAGAATTCCACCGGACCGCCATAAGCGGTCGCCTGTTCGTCGATCAGACGGCGCAGTTCCTCGGGTTGCGCGGCATATTCCAGTAACGCCTTGGGATGAATGCCGATGCTGCGGTTGATGATGAATTCCACGCGCGCCAGACCGATGCCGGCATTGGGCAGGAATTGGAAATCGAAGGCGCGTTCCGGGTTGCCGACATTCATCATGATCTTGAACGGCAGCGGCGGCATCGTGTCCAACGCGATCTCGCGTACCGCGAAGTCCAATTGTCCGCGATAGATGTAGCCGGTGTCGCCTTGTGCGCAGGACACCGTGACCGCTTCGCCATCTTTAATATGTTCGGTCGCATTGCCGCAGCCGACCACGGCAGGAATGCCCAGCTCGCGGGCGATGATGGCGGCATGACAGGTGCGGCCGCCGCGGTTGGTGACGATGGCCGCGGCGCGTTTCATGATCGGTTCCCAATCGGGATCGGTCATGTCGGTGACCAGCACATCGCCGGGTTGCACGCGGTGCATTTCGTCAATGCGTGTGATGATACGTGCCGGTCCCGCGCCGATGCGCCCACCGATGCTGCGACCGGTGACGATCACCTCGCCGGCGTTTTTCAATTCGTAGCGTTGCAGAATCTGACTGTTGGCTCGGCTTTTGACCGTCTCCGGACGCGCCTGCACGATATAGAGTTTTCCATCGACGCCATCACGCGCCCACTCGATGTCCATGGGTCGACCGTAATGGTCTTCGATGGTCATGGCATGCCGCGCCAGTTCTACCAATTCGGCGTCATTGAGCGAAAAGCGCAGCCGTTGGTCGCGGTCGACGTCGACCGTCTCGACCGGCGATCCACCGTCGCTATGCTCGCGGAAGATCATCTTGATGGCCTTCTCGCCACGCTCACGGCGCAGGATGGCCGGGCGACCTTGCTTGAGCAGCGGTTTGTGCAGGTAGAACTCATCGGGATTGACCGCGCCTTGCACCACGGTTTCACCCAGCCCATAGGCAGAGGTGATGAACACCACATCGCTAAATCCGGATTCGGTATCGAGTGTGAACATCACGCCCGAGGCGCCGATATCGGAACGCACCATCCGCTGTACGCCGGCCGACAACGCGACCAGTTCATGCTTAAAGCCGTGATGTACGCGGTAGGCGATGGCGCGGTCGTTATACAGCGAGGCGAACACGCGCCGCACGGCGGCCAGCACGGCCTCGATGCCGCGCACGTTGAGATAGGTTTCCTGCTGACCGGCAAACGAGGCATCCGGCAAGTCTTCGGCCGTGGCCGAGGAACGCACGGCGACGGCGACATCCGCACCGGCGTCGCGTTCGAGTTGTGCGTAGGCGCTACGGATTTCCTGTTCCAGCGTGGCGGTCAGGGGTGCGGCCTCGATCCAGCCGCGGATGCGTTTGCCGGCCGCGGCCAAAACCTGCACATCATCGATGTCGAAGCTGCTGAGTTCCGCCTCGATGCGCGCAGCCAAGTCGTCCTGGGCGAGGAATTCGCGGTAGGCAGCGGCGCTGGTCGCGAAGCCATTGGGTACGCGTACGCCGGCGGCGGTGAGGTGACGGTACATCTCGCCGAGCGAGGCGTTTTTGCCGCCGACCTGCGGTACATCGTTCATGCCGAGGTCTTCGAACCAGCGTACCGAGCCGGCTGTTGGTGTCTGCATCTGTCCCCCGAATCTTGTGCTTGCGTCGAACGGCCGTAGGTCTTACAAAAGGACACTGTTAATACTCCGCCATTCCGGCGCATGCCTGAATCCAGTGTCTTCAACAGACTTGGACACCGGCCTGCGTCTGGAATGACCAATTGCAGCCTAGCATCGGCTACCTGGGGATGAAATGAGATGGGTCAACAGATGAATCGACAAGGGCGCCGCACCGTGTTCTTCGTCTCCGACCGGACCGGCATCAGTGTGGAAACCCTGGGGCGGGGCCTGCTATCGCAGTTCGCCGGCATGGAATTCACCCAGATCGCCCTGCCTTTCATCGATACCGAAGACAAGGCGCGCGCGGCCGTCGCGCAGATCAATGCCGTCGCCGCCAGCGGCGAGCGGCCGTTGGTGTTTTCCACCCAGGTACGCCCCGAGCTGGGCGCCATCCTCAAGACCTGCCAGGGTCTCTACCTGGATTTTTTCGCGGCCTTTATGGCGCGGCTGGAGGCGGAACTGCAGCAGGTCTCGTCGCATTCCATCGGACTCTCGCATGGCCTGCACGATGAGCAGCGCTACGATACCCGCATCGACGCGGTCAATTTCGCCCTGAGTTGCGACGACGGCATCGGCATTCAGAACTATGCGGCCGCGGATGTCATCGTTGTCGGCGTATCGCGCAGCGGCAAGACGCCGACCTGTTTGTATCTGGCCATGCAATACGGCGTGCGCGCCGCCAATTATCCCTTGACCGAGGACGACTTCGAGCAGCAGCGTCTGCCGGCCGCGTTGAACCCGCATCGCGCGCGGTTGGTGGGCCTGACGATCACAGCGGAACGCTTGCAGCAGATCCGCCATGAGCGCCGGCCCAACAGCCCGTACGCGTCCCTGGCGCAATGCCAGTATGAGGTGCGTCAATTACAAAAGCTGCTTGAACGTGAGCAGGTCCCCAGCCTCGACAGCACGCATATGTCGATTGAAGAAATCGCCGCCAGTATTGTGCATGAGCGGGGACTGACGCGGCGGCGGTGAGTTTGTCGGTGCAGTTCCTTTGGAGCTGGTGGCATCTCTACTCATGCATCCCAATGCGCACCGCAATGCTATGCGGATTAAGCAATCTCAATCCCCTTGATCTACCGTAGTGGGAGATTGCTTCGCTTCGCTCGCAATGACGAGTTAACGAATAAATTAGTGGTTCCTTAAGCTATTCGATGCCGTCATATTTCGCCGCGAGCAGGCGATCAATCTCTGCGCGCACAGTATCCAGCGGCATGTAGCCAGCGACGATGCGGTCGAGCTGTTCGCCACGTTGCAGGATCAAGGTAGGAAAGCCGCGCACGCCCGCTTTGCGCGCCCGCATGAAATGCGCCTGGGTTTTAGCGCGAGCGTCGTCGCTGTTAAACGCCTGTGTAAACGCTGTGGCGTTAGCCCCGATGCCTACCGCCAGCTCGATCAGCGTATCTGGCTGGGTGACGTCGCGACCCTCGGCATAAAACGCGGATTGAATCGCTTTGAACAGGGTGAAGCTATGCGTCGGGTCGAGTCCGCCGGCCGCCACAACCGCACGACTGGCGGGTTCGGTGTCGTAGATGAAACCGTCCGGCAGCGCATGCTCGAAACGGAAGGGTTGACCGCTGCGTCCATGCACCTGATGCCAGTGGTGCAAGATCTCATCGCGCGCCTTTGCCGTCATCGGTGCGGTTTCGCCAGGTCGCAGGCCGCCCAGTACCAACGCGACTTTCAGGCGCTCGCGATAGGCGTCACGCACGGCTTCAATCACCGGCGAAAAGCCCCAGCACCATGAACACATCGGGTCGGCGAAATACCAGAGGATGGGTGTACTCATGCGGAAATCACCTGGGCCGTGACAATCAGGCTATAGGATACGCTCGCCTTGCGTACACGGCATAATTCAGGGGAACTCAGAAGCAGCTGCCTATCCGATGTAGGGTGGGTGAGGCGCGTTGTTTGCGCCGTAACCCACCAAGCGTGCCGTAGGCACACATTAACAAACGCGTCGTGTTGCTGCGCAACGCTGGGTGGGTTACGCAAAATACGCTCTTGTGCCCTTCAGGGTAAACCCACTCTACATTTCTGCTTAAGTTAGTGCCATTGGACTCATAGCGGAAATCGTGGAAGAATCGAACGCGCAGGAAAAACCAAGGAACGGATCAGGCCTAGAAGGCCACACATGCGAGGATTGGCATATGAAAAGGAAGTCACCCACAAACGAAGCTAAGACCGGCACCACAGCAACAACCAACAGTGTCCGAAAAAACCGTTCATCGCCGCCGTCAGCGAGAGAGGGTCAGGTAAAGGACGCGACACAACACGATTTCTACCAAACCGTCGCCGACATTCTTCGAGCCGCCCGCACCAACGCCTATCGGGCCGTCAACTTCGCCATGGTCGAGGCCTATTGGCATGTTGGACGGACGATCGTCGAGGAGGAGCAGCGTGGTGAGGCGCGGGCGGAGTACGGCGCCGCGCTGCTCAAGAACCTGTCCATCCGTCTGGCCGCGGAGTTGGGGACGGGGTTCTCGGAGCAGAGCCTGCGCAACATGCGGCAGTTCTACCAGTGTCATTCCCAATTCGCTCCGCACTGCGGACCGAATTGACCTGGAGCTCACTACACGGCCTTGATCCGTGTCGAGAACGAGGCGAGCCCGGACCTATTACCTGACCGAGGCCGCCGACCAAAACTGGAGCACCCGTGCCCTGGAACGGCAAATAAACAGCCTCTACTACGAACGCCTGCTGATGAGTCGTGACAAGGCGCCCGTCATCGACGAAATGCAGCAAAATATCGCGCCTCTCGCCCCCACGCCCCAGGATTTCATCAAAGACCCCTACGTCCTGGAGTTCCTCGGCATTCCGGATGCCCACGAATTCCGCGAGGCGGAACTCGAACAAGCCATCATCGACAAGCTCCAGGCCTTCATGCTCGAACTCGGCAAGGGTTTCGCCTTCGTCGCCCGCCAGCAGCGCATTTCAACAGAGACCAAGGACTTCTTCGTCGATCTGGTGTTCTACAACTACATCCTCAAATGCTTCGTCCTGGTCGATCTGAAAACCGGCGAACTGACCCACCAGGACATCGGCCAGATGGATATGTATGTCCGGCTGTTCGAGGACACCGTGAAAGGCGCCGACGACAACCCCACCGTGGGTATCATTCTGTGTACGGAGAAGGATCACACGGTGGTGAAATACTCCGTGCTCAACGAGAACCGGCAGTTGTTCGCCTCGAAATACCGGCTCTATCTACCGACGGAGGAGGCGCTGCGCGAAGAGTTGGAACGTGAGCGGGCGTTGCTGGTGCGGGAACAGTCGGTGCGGTATAGAGTAATGGCGGCGTTGTAACTGACGAATTGGAGTAATTATGGCCACCTTTGCCCAAGGAAAGATCGAAGCCTACTGTGGTCCCGTCGAACTCGGCGCGCCGGATAACCTCGAACAGGTGATCGTCGAGTTCATCCGCGGCGCCAAGAAGTCGCTCGATATCGCGGTGCAGGAACTCGACAGCGAGGTCATTGCCCAGGCCTTGCTGGATGCGGCCCTCAAGGGCATCAGCATCCGCATGTTCATGGAGCAGGACTATCTGCGTGCCGATCGACCGCCCAAGGTGGCGCCTAAGGCCAATCAGACCCCACGCGATGCCGAGTTGGCGGCGCAGTGGGACGAGCAGCGACGTCCGGCGTCATTGCGTACCAACCGCGACATTCTTGCCGCCTTGTTGCGCTGTGGCGTGGACGTGAAGGCCGATCTGAATCCGCAGATCTTTCATCAGAAGTTTATCGTCCGCGATTATCGTGGCGGCAAAACCGTTGGCAATGCGGCGCTGCTGACCGGGTCGACGAATTTCACCGAGACCGATACCCACAAGAATCTCAATCACATCATTGTTTTTCACGACTACCGCGTCGCCCGCGCCTACGCCGGCGAGTTCACTGAAATGATGGGCGGTACCTTCGGTGCGCTAGGACTGCGCGAGCGCGGTCTGCCCAAGACCATCAACATCAAGGGTGTGCCGGTGCGCGTACTGTTCGCGCCCGACGATTTTCCGGAGTTGGAGATCATCAAGCAGATGCTCAAGGCGCGCAGCCGCCTGGACTTCGCCATTTTCACCTTCGCCATATCCTCCGGCATCGACGATGCCTTGCAGATGCTGCGGCTCGCCAATATCGACATTCAAGGCGTGCTCGATGCAGGGCAGGGCGGTGCTGATTGGGCGGCGACACCGTGGCTGCACAAGGCCGGTATTCGGGTGTTCCTGTCCGATAAAGACAAGCTGCCTGGCCTGCGCAAGCTGCACCACAAACTGATGGTCATCGACGACGATATCGTCATCGCCGGGAGCATGAACTACACCGGACCGGCCAACGAATACAACGATGAGAACATCTTCGTCATCGGCAATCCCTATGACCTGTCCAAGGGGGAGGGCGGCCCGGTGGATCATGTCGAGTGCAAGGCGATCGCGACGTTTTTCAGGAATGAGATCGAGCGGATTGTGGCGAAGAGTCGGCGGTTTGCGCCGACGTAATCACAAACCACTCAGCACCCTTATGTGCGCCGCGACGCTGCGGCCGAGGGCATGCAATTCATAACCGCCTTCCAGCGTTGAGACGATGCGCCCTTCTGAATAGGTGCTGGCAATCGCTTTGAGTTGTTGGGTGATCCAGGCGTAATCCGTTTCGAGCAGCGCGAGGTCGGCAATCTCGTCCTGCCAGTGGCCATCGAAGCCGGCGGAGATGAAGATCATCTGCGGTTGGAAGGCCTGCAGTGCCGGCAACCAATGTTCCAGCACCGCGCGGCGCAAGCCGGTGCCGTCCGTGCCTCTCGGTAACGGGACGTTGATGACATGGTCGTTGCTGGTGAGGCCGGTGTGCGGGTACAGCGGGTGCTGAAACAGCGAACACAACAGCACGCGTGGGTCATCGCGGAAAATATCTTCCGTGCCGTTGCCATGATGCACGTCGAAATCCGCAATCGCGATGCGCGTCAGACCATGCGCGGAGAGGGCATGCGCGGCACCCACCGCCACATTGTTGAGCAGGCAAAAGCCCATCGCCTGGTCACGGTTGGCATGATGGCCGGGCGGACGGATGCTGCAGAAGGCGTTCGCCACGGTGCCTGCCATGACCAGATCGGTGCCAAGAATTACGGCACCGGCCGCATGCAAAGCGGCCTCCCAGGTGCCGGGGTTCATACAGACATCCGGACCGATGTCGACCAGACCTTCGCGCGGTGCGGCGGCTGCCAATGTGTCGAGGTACGCCGCGGCATGCACACGCTCCAATTGCACCCGACTGGCGCGCGGCGCCTCGTAATGACGCAGAAAGTCATTCAGACCGCTGGCGATGAGTTGATCCGCGATCGCCATGAGTCGCGCCGGACTTTCGGGATGTCCAGGCTCCATTTGGTGTTTCAGGCAGGCGGGATGGGTAATGAAGGCGGTCGTCACGAGCGGGTCCGTTTCGGCTGAGCGTTACTTACTATAACAAACCCGCTGTCATCTTGATGCGGGGGTGTGCGTGGTAGAATGAGCGCCTAAGTACTCAAGGGAATTTCGCACATGGGCAAGCATTATCTCAGTTCACTGTTCACACCCAACTCGGTCGCCGTCATCGGCGCCAGCAACCGTCTGGAGAGCGTCGGTGGTCTGGTGTTTCGCAATCTGCTGGAAGGCGGCTATAAGGGCCGTTGTTTTCCCATCAATCCCAAGCACACCGAGATTCAAGGCCAGCCGGCCTTCGCCACTGTCGAGCAGATTCCCGAGCGCATCGATCTGGCCGTGATTGCCACCAAGGCCGAAACTGTGCCGGCGATCATCGAGGCCTGTGGCCAACAGGGCGTACGCGCTGCCGTGATTCTCTCGGCCGGGTTCCATGAAACCGGTGCCCACGGCGCTGCGTTGGAAAAGGCGGTGCTGGAAAATGCGCGGCGTTACGGACTGCGCCTGATCGGTCCGAACTGTCTCGGTGTGATCCGCCCTGAACTCGGCCTCAACGCCACCTTCACCAACAGTTCCGTGAAGCCCGGCAACCTGGCCTTGATTTCGCAGTCGGGCGCGCTGTGCAGCGCGATTCTCGACTGGGCCTCGCCCAATGATGTCGGATTTTCCAGCGTGGTCTCGCTGGGTGATTCCGCCGATGTGGATTTCGGCGAGATCCTCGACTTTATGGTCTCCGATCCGAAGACGCGCGCGATTCTGCTCTACATCGAAGGCATCCGTAATGCGCGCCGCTTCATGAGTGCACTGCGCGCCGCGGCTCGTCACAAACCGGTGCTCGTGGTCAAAGTTGGTCGCCATGAGGCCGGCAGCAAAGCGGCGCAGTCGCATACGGACGCGCTGGTAGTTGCCGACGACGTATTCGATGCCACACTGCGACGCGCCGGTGCCGTGCGGGTGTTGAGCGTGGCGCAACTGTTCACCTCGGCGCGGGCATTGGCGACCGGCATGCGCCCGAGCGGCAATCGCCTCGCCATCGTCACCAATGGCGGCGGTCCCGGCGTCATGGCGGCCGATCGTGCCGCCGATCTCGGCGTTGAATTGGCAACCCTGTCGCCACCGAGCATCGAAGCACTCAATGCCGTGTTACCGGTGACATGGTCGCATGGCAATCCCATTGACATCATCGGTGATGCCACCGCACAGCGTTACCGTGATGCGCTGACGATCTGCATGCAGGACAAGGACAACGACGGCGTATTGGTGATTCTCACTCCGCAGGCGATGACGCAACCGCTGCAAGTCGCCGAGGCCGTGATCGAGGTGGCGCGGCAATTCACCAAACCGTTGTTGGTGAGTTGGATGGGCGGCTCGCAGGTGATGGCGGCGCGGGATGCCTTCGTCGCAGCCGGCATCTCCAGCTTTCGCACACCGGAGCCGGCGGTCGAGGTGTTTTCCTACCTCTCTGCGTATGCGCACAATCAGCAATTACTGCTGCAGATGCCCGGCCCGCTGGCGCATCAGGTCGCGCCGGACATCGAAGGCGCGCGCCTGCTGATCGAAAGTGTGCTGGCTGAGCACCGCAAGGTGCTCAATGAGATGGAATCCAAGGCGTTGCTGGCGGCATTCCGTATTCCGGTGGCGCAAACCGTAGTAGCGCACTCGCCGAACGAGGCGCTGCTGTTGGCGGAGCAGTTCGAATTTCCGGTGGCGATGAAAATCAATTCGCCGGATATCACCCATAAATCGGACTCCGGCGGTGTCCGACTGAATGTCGCCAATGCCGTTGCCGTGCGCGCCGCCTATCAGGAGATCATCAACGAAGTGCGGCGTAACCGACCCACCGCACACATCGATGGTATCGCCATCGAACCGATGGCGGTCAAGCCGAATGGCCGTGAACTGCTGGTGGGTGTGACGACCGATCCGGTGTTCGGTCCGGTGATCACCTTTGGTCTGGGCGGCACGACGGTGGAAGTCTTAATGGATCGCGCCGTTGAATTACTGCCGCTCAATGCGTATCTCGCCAACAACATGATCCAGCGTACGCGCGCCGCAAAACTGCTCGGTGCCTTCCGGCATATGCCGGCCGTCAACATGGACTCGCTGGTCAGTGTGCTGTTGCGCGTCTCGGAGATGGTCTGCGAATTGCCGTGGCTGAAAGAGATGGATATCAATCCGCTGCTGGTCGACGAACACGGTGCGCTGGCTGTCGATGCGCGCTTTATGGTCGATTTCCATCAGCCCAGTGCAGACCGCTATGGGCACATGGCCATCAGTCCTTATCCGATACACTTGGTCAGCGATTGGCAGTTGCCAGACGGTACCAACATCGTCATTCGACCGATTCGCCCGGAGGACGCGGATCTCGAAAAAATCTTCGTGCACGGCCTGTCCGACGAAGCCAAATATTTCCGCTTCATGGAAACGATCCAGGAACTCACACCGGCCATGCTGGCGCGTTTTACGCAGATCGATTATGACCAGGAAATGGCGCTGATGGCGGTGACGGAAGTGGCTGGCCAGGAAGTTGAGTTAGGCATTGCCCGGTATGCCATCAACCCCGATGGCCAATCCTGCGAATTTGCGCTGGTCGTGGCCGATGAATGGCAAGGCAAAGGCGTGGCGCACAAACTCATGACCAGCCTGATGGACGTCGCACGCGACCGTGGACTGGAGCGCATCGAAGGCGAAGTGCTACGCGCCAATCAGTCCATGCTGAAACTGATGACGCGCTTGGGATTCGAAATCAAAACCAGTGAAGATGACGATTCGATCAAGCGGGTGAGCAAGGCGTTGTAGGCATAATCCGTATAAGTTTGGTGGTGACCACAAGAGCGAGTCATTCCACAACACGTGAATTTCAATTACTCTTATATCTGACCCCTTGCCTGATTGTTTTCGGACCCCATGAACCTGCTGGACAAAATCCCCTTACCCATTCTGTTAATCATCGCGCTGGCTTTGGGACTGGCGCCGGTCAGTCCCCAGCCTCATTTATGGGAAAAGCTGAACATGTTGATGGATGGAACTTTGTCCCGACCCATCGATATTTTTGATCTGCTCATGCACTCCACGCCGGCAATCCTGCTGGTTTTAAAACTGGTACGCATGCACACGCTGAAACACAAGAAATCAGGGTCGGATAATAATTAGAACTGAAGCGATCAACGGGTCGTATTACTTGAAATCCCCGCTGATCTCGACCAGTCTTTCCGCGCCATCTCTGATGTCCAAGTCCAGACTGAGCCTGAGTTATGCGCCATCCAAAATTTCCGTGGTCATCTATACCTGTAATGGCCGTGAGCAGATCTAGAGTGAAGACTGATTCTACATTTTGCAACAGCCGAGAACGGCGAGAAAGTAGTCATTGGAGGCGTCGCATTAATGGAGCTGAATGGTAGGCTGCATTCGACCCAAAGCAGAAGTCAGCCTCAGCCTAGGCTGTTCCTAAACTATACGGCTCAAACCTGGCGCATGCTGTCCTTGTGTAGTTCGATATTATCGATCGTAGTTGGAAGATGGCGTTCGATTAATGGTGCAACAAATATTAGTTGCTACGACCACATAAAAACCTGTTAAATGTTTGTACTAAATACAAACACTGGATTATTAGGTCCCAAAAGCTCCCTAGCAAAGGAGGCTTTTAGGTCCTCTAACTTTAGTTAGCTGGCGAGGAAGAGCGTGTGCGCCCACTATTTATCTGTATAGGGTTGTTTGTAATAGCGTTCGTTACTGGTTGTGATGTTGTCGTGAAGCAGGATCTGGATGTATTTTCAACGACAGAGTTGCATGGCAATTCTGCCGTTCTCACTGAGAATCAAACACAAAGTATTCTGGAAACGATTTCAGATGTGGGAAAGAAATACGGCCTAGAGTGCCGTGGCAGTGCCACAACCTGCAACGTATACGAGCGCGGCTTTATTCAGATGCGGTACATCATAGAAGAGTATCGGGTTGTCATAACAGTATCGGAGTTTTGCGGGCCTTGTAGATCGGGCTCTCGAGAGCTAACAAAGGACTTGCGGGCGTCTCTTGAAAATGAAGTGCCTGACATCGAGGTAGCGACAAGACGATGAGTTCAGAGCCAGCTAACAATTCGCCTCAGCCGACGTCGGCGCTAACGCGCCTCCTCGGCTGGGCTTGATCGCTAGCCGTCAAAAATGCATTGGCCCACTTTCATACTGCTGCTCATTATTGGTTCTTTGTCGGGATGCACGGCGTATCAGCCAGTAAGTAAGGGATACATCGCGCCGGCCGCGGATTGGGGGGTTTCATACGGCGGGGGTAGTGGCGCCTATTCACGCGAATCAACTGTGCTCTGGGGTAAGGACATCATCCTTACGCTTACACCCTGCAATTATGGTGACAAGAATGTGTTCATGGTGGTTCCTGTGCCAATGCCCCTCGGGTCGATTAGGGGATCGAGGATGCCCGAGAGGTTTGTTGTAATCGTGACTTTTCTTGCCAGTAGCGGGTCGTTCGCTGTAGAACCATCGAGCATAGAGATGACGACGCCAGATGGGATGAAACTGAAGCCTTCGGCCTTAATGCAAGTACCCTATTATGCAAGTTGTGAGGACGTGGCTTCTGATTATGGAGGGGGCGGCAGTTGGCATCCTTTGCAGGGGGGTAGCTTGCCTGCGCAGCAGCTAGCAAAAACCGAGAAATCGTTTCTGGGATTGGCCCTAGCCTATGAAACGAAAACACCAACTGTCAGTGACGAATTTGTTATTACTATGAACCAAGTGTCGAGAGCGGAGGGTCACGTTCTGGTGCCCGCGGTTGCGTTTAAGGGTGGGTCGGCATGGGGTGGTTGGTAGCATGGTTCCAAGCCGGTTAACACGGCGCCCCAGCCGGACGCTTCGCGCCGCTGGGCTTAGTCGTTAAGGACTGCTTCTGGCCGAACTCAGCTGTGACTGCATTCTGAAATCTGCTTTCACCGTAGGGCCGCTCCCGGTCGAATGCAGGCATAGATGTATTGTTAGACGTTTCACCCAACATGTTCTGCTTTGGCCGGATATCAGACTATGAGAATCCTGGGACAGTGTCAGATCGAATTGCGACTGCCACACATAGTCTCTATCCTCGGTTGGTCGAGATAACTGGCGCATCCGCCCTGTTATTTAACTGACTCCACCTTCATCCACAACGTCTGCTGCGTATCGTCCTTGCTACGCGTGCTGCGCAGCAAACCGCCGCCTTGCTGAGTACGCTGCTGACTGGTGCCGCCGAGTTCCAGCCACTCACCCAGACGTCCGCGCACGGTGGTGACCAGTGACGTCGTCTGTATGTGGCCGCTGCCGCGTGGGTCGAGCACTTCGCGTTGTGGGCTGATGTCGACGGTGACCTGGTCGCCGTTGGTGCGGGCCAGTGCGTAGAAACCTGAGTTGAGTTGCTGATACTCGATGCCTTGAGTGACGACGGCTTGCCCGTTTGCGATGTAGCCACTTTGGGTTGGCACGGGGAAGGCCTCACCGGTGTTGATGTGCGCAGGCGTGCCTTCGAGGGCGGTGACTTGATAATTGTTGCGCTCACCGCTTTTGTCACGCGTGCTGTGCACGATGGCGCCGCCGCGGACCTCTACGTCGCCGCCACCGGTGCCGATGACGACATTGGCTTGTGCGCGCTCGCGTTCGATCTCTTCATATGCGGCGCGGCGTACGCTGATGCGCAATTGCTTGGCGGCCTGGTCGAGTTGCGCGATCAAACCACGCAGTTCTTCCTGACGCCCCGGCGAGGCACGCACGATCAACTGATAGCCGGTGCCGCTTAGTGCCTCGCTGGGATCGAGGTGTGGGCGAATCAGCGGCATGAGTTCTTCGGCGCTGCGGTTCTGGAGCGGGACAATCTCGATGCTGTCACCGGCCATGCTGGTGGTGCTGATGCCTGTGACCACTAACAAGAGCAGGGTGATGAATAGGTGTCTCATAGATGTAAGCGCCTCAAATCGGAATCAGGTTCGCTGCGTTCCCAGATTTCGTCGAAGGTCGCACGCAGACGGCGAACTTCCAGTGGCGCTTTGCAGCTGAACACGCCTTCGTAGCGTGGCGCGTGGCGGCGGTGCAGCAGGCCGTAGTCGTCGACCAGCAGAAACGTCTCGTTGTTATCCCGATAGTCTTCATGCACGCGGCGGATTTCGACATAGCTGCTGAGGCGTCGTGCGGCTTCCACCAAACGGTGACCTTCTTTGACGGTGCGTTCGAAGTCTTTTGCCAGGATGCGGATACGCGCACGTGGATGGCTGATGGCGAGGCGGCTGAGCGCGTCGACGAAGGCTTCCTGGTCATACACAGCCGGTTCCAGGTCGGCAGTGAATAAATCGATCTGGCGACGCGCCATGTTTGCAAGGAGAGCGGCCGCTGCGCGGCTGTCCTCGCGGCTCGTGAGTGCATACTCGCCGGTTGTCTCACCGAGTACACAGCTTGTGTCGGGGCGTTCACTAAAAGGCGGCAAGGACATGGTGCACTCCTCGTGAGGGATACTAGGGATCAGTGGTAAAACGCGTCATGCGGATATGGGGGATGCCAGCGGTCGTAAATTCATCACCCGAGGCGATGAAGCCGTGCAGGTGATAGAAACCGGCCGCGCTGGTCTGCGCATCCAGAAAGACCTCGTCGAGATCGTGCGCAGCAGCAAGTTCGATCAGCATCAGGAGCAATGCACCACCGACGCCACGGCCGCGCCACGCGGGCAGCACCGCCATGCGGCCGATGTGACCATCGGCGCGCATGCGGGCTGTACCAATGGCGTTGCCGTCCATGTCGTAGGCGAGCAGATGTACGCAGTCGCTGTCTTTACCATCCCATTCCAATGCGGCGTCGACACCTTGTTCCTCTACGAACACCGCATTGCGGATGGCGCGGATAGAGGCCTCGTCGCCCGGCCAGTCGGCGGGGGCGATCAGGTAACTTGCGTCTTCAGTGTCGGCGGATTCGGCAGTCATGCGCTGATGATGCCGTAATGGCGGGGATTTTCAAGTGATAGAGAGGGATATCTACACCGGAGAACGCAAAGAGCGCAAAGTGTAGAATGAATGCACTAGTTAAGCCATGTAGGGTAGGTAGCGTTTTTCGCGTAACCCACCAGCTTGCGCGCGAACTGTTAGTTGCTGACGGCCAAGGTACGGCATCGCTCACTACTTGGTAATAATCGCTAACTTATTCGAAAATCTGAAGGGTTTCTCCGCATCCTTTGCGTTCTCTGGGTGATTAGCGTTATATCTTTCGTGCCTGGTCGACGGCATTGCCGATGTAGCTGGCGGGTGTCAGCACGCGCAGACGCTGCTTTGGCTGCGTCGGGGATATCTAAGCTGTCAATGAACACGCGCATGGAATCGGCGTCGATGCCTTTGCCGCGGGTGAGTTCCTTGAGCTTCTCGTAGGGTTTCTCGATGCCGTAGCGACGCATGACGGTCTGCACGGCCTCGGCGAGCACTTCCCAGGTCGCGTCTAGATCTTCGGCGGTCCGCGCCGGGTTGGCTTCGAGCTTGCCGATGCCGCGCAGTAAGGATTCCAGGCCGATGATCGTATGTGCCACGCCGACGCCGAGATTGCGCAGCACGGTGGAATCCGACAGGTCACGCTGCCAACGCGAGATCGGCAACTTGGCGGCGAGGTGATCGAATAAGGCATTGGCGATACCAAAGTTGCCTTCGGCATTTTCGAAGTCGATGGGGTTGACCTTGTGCGGCATGGTCGATGAACCGACTTCGCCCGCGATGGTTCTCTGCTTGAAATAGCCGAGCGAGATGTAACCCCAGACGTCACGTGAAAAGTCGATCAGAACGGTGTTGTAACGGGCGATGGCGTCGAACATCTCGGCGATGTAGTCGTGCGGTTCGATCTGCGTGGTGTAGGGGTTCCAGTCCAGTCCCAAGCCGGTGACGAACGTTTCGGCGAAGGCCTGCCAGTCGACTTCCGGGTAGGCGATCAGGTGCGCATTGTAGTTGCCGACGGCACCATTGATCTTGCCGAGCATCGGTACTTGGGTCAGCAGTTCGCGTTGACGGCGCAGACGGTAGGCAACGTTCGCCATTTCCTTGCCAACAGTCGTGGGCGTGGCTGGCTGACCGTGAGTACGCGACAGCAGCGGCAGCTCGGCGTTGTTGTGCGCCAACGCGACAATCGCATTGATCACGTTGTCCATAGTCGGCAATAACACTTGGCCGCGTGCCTCGCGCAGCATCAGCGCATAGGCGAGGTTGTTGATGTCTTCAGACGTGCAGGCGAAGTGGATGAACTCGCTGACGGCTTCCAGTTCAGCATTGCCAGCGATTTTCTCTTTCAGAAAATACTCGACCGCCTTCACGTCGTGATTGGTGGTGCGCTCGATGTTCTTGACTCGTCGTGCATCCTCCTCGCTGAAGTTGTCGAAGATGCCGTTGAGGATGTTGCTGGCATGTCCGCTCAGTGCTGGGACTTCCGGGATGCCCTGATGGGCGGCGAGTGCTTGCAACCAGCGCACCTCCACCAATACGCGATGACGAATCAGCCCGTATTCGCTGAAGATCGGCCGCAGCGATTCGCTCTTGCTGCCATAGCGGCCATCGACGGGGGAAACGGCGGTGAGGGATGTCAGGTCCATAATAGTCTCTTGAATTTTTAGTTTGAACCGCCAAGACGTCAAGCGCGCCAAGAAAATAATGTTTGAACCGCCAAGGCGCCAAGTAAGCCGAGAAATTCTGTTATTAACCGCCAAGACGCCAAGGCGCCAAGAGTGATTAATTGAAAGGCAAATTCAAAATCGCTTTTACAATAATTACTTCTTGGCGCCTTGGCGTCTTGGCGGTTCAAAAAAATCTTTCTCCGCGTCCTCCGCGCCGTGGCGGTTTCAAACTTTAACTGATCAAGCCGCCAACTGGCGCAGCACGTATTGCAGGATGCCGCCGTGGCGGTAGTACTCGACTTCCTGCGGGGTGTCGATGCGTACGCGGGCAGTGAATGTTTTGACCGAACCGTCTTCAGCCGGTCGCCTTCACGGTGACACTCTTGGCGGAGCCGTCGCCGAGGCCATCGATGTTGAAGACTTCGCGGCCGGTCAGGCCCAGCGACTTGGCGTCCTCGCCGTCGTTGAACTGCAAGGGCAGGATGCCCATGCCGATCAGATTGGAGCGGTGGATACGTTCGTAGCTTTCGGCGATCACGGCGCGGATGCCGAGCAGGCACGGGCCTTTGGCGGCCCAATCGCGTGATGAACCCGAGCCGTATTCCTTGCCGGCGATGATGATCAGCGGCGTCTTCTCGTCGCGGTATTGCATGGCCGCGTCGTAGATCGACATCGCTTTACCTTCGGGCAGATGCAGGGTCACACCGCCTTCGGTGCCGGGTGCGAGCAGGTTGCGCAGACGAATGTTGGCAAACGTCCCGCGCATCATCACTTCATGATTGCCGCGGCGTGAACCCAGCGAGTTGAAGTCGCCTTTTTGCACGCCGTGCTCCAGCAGATATTTTCCGGCCGGACTGTCGGGCTTGATGGCGCCGGCGGGCGAGATGTGATCGGTGGTGACCGAATCGCCGAGCAGGGCGAGCGCACGCGCACCCTGAATGTCGCTGACCTTGCCGGGTGTCTTGCTCATGCCGTCGAAGTACGGCGGGTTCTTGATGTAGGTCGAATCATCGCTCCAGTCGAACAGCTGGCCTTCCGGCGAGGCGAGGCTGGTCCAGCGGTTCTCGCCCTGGAACACATTGGCGTAGACCTGGGTGAACTCTTCGCGGTTCACGGCACTGGCGACGATGTCGCTGACTTCTTTCTGTGTCGGCCAGATGTCTTTCAGGAAGACCTTGTTGCCTTTGCTGTCGACACCGAGGGGATCGTTGTAGAGATCGATGTCCATGGTGCCGGCGATGGCGTAGGCCACCACCAGCGGCGGCGAGGCCAGGTAGTTCATGCGTACTTCGGCATGCACGCGACCTTCGAAATTGCGATTGCCGGACAGCACGGAGCAGGCCGACAGGTTGCCTTCGGCGATGGCCTTCGAGACCGGTTCCGGCAGTGGGCCGGAGTTGCCGATGCAGGTGGCGCAGCCGTAACCGACGATGTGGAAGCCGAGCATTTCCAGATCGTCGAGCAGACCGGCCTGTTGCAGATATTCGGTGACCACTTGCGAGCCGGGGGCGAGCGAGGTCTTCACCCAGGGTTTCACTTTCAATCCGAGTGCGGCGGCCTTCTTGGCGACCAGACCCGCGCCGAGCATCACCGACGGGTTGGAGGTGTTGGTGCAGGAGGTGATGGACGCGATCACCACGGCACCGTCGGTGATTTCGTGCGCACCGCCGCATGTTTGCAATCGCAGGCTTGCTGGTCAGATTGCGTTCTTTCTTCATCGCTGCCAGCGCATCGTTGAACATCGGCTTGGATTTCTTCAGCGGCACGCGATCCTGCGGACGCTTCGGTCCAGCGAGGCTCGGCTCGACGGTGTTCATGTCGAGCTCGACGGTGCTGCTGTAGACGGCATCCGGCTGGCCTTTCATGCGGAACATGCCCTGTTCCTTCGCATAGGCTTCGACCAGCGCGACCTGATCATCCGGACGACCGGACAGACGCAGGTAATTCAGCGTCTCGTCATCGATGGGGAAGATGCCACAAGTCGCGCCGTACTCAGGTGCCATGTTGGCGAGTGTGGCGCGATCGGCCAGCGATAGCGTATCCAAGCCCTCGCCGTAGAACTCGACGAACTTGCCGACCACGCCGTGCTTGCGCAGCATCTCGACGACGGTCAGTACCAGGTCGGTCGCGGTTGCGCCTTCCGGTATCTTGCCGGTGAGTTTGAAGCCGACCACTTGCGGGATCAGCATCGACACCGGCTGACCGAGCATGGCCGCTTCCGCTTCGATACCGCCCACGCCCCAGCCGAGCACGCCCAGGCCGTTGACCATGGTGGTGTGCGAATCGGTGCCGACCAGCGTATCCGGATAGGCCTGCAGCACGCCGTTGTTCTCTTGCGCGAACACTGTGCGTGCGAGGTATTCGAGATTGACCTGATGCACGATGCCGGTATCGGGCGGCACCACTTTGAAATTCGAGAAGGCCTTCTGGCCCCATTTCAGGAACGCATAACGTTCCTGGTTGCGCTGGTATTCCAGCGTGGCATTCAGATCCATCGCGTTCTTCTGGCCGAAGGCGTCGATCTGCACCGAGTGATCGATGACCAGTTCCGCCGGTTGCAGCGGGTTGATCTTGTCCGGATCGCCACCGAGCGCCTTCATGGCATCACGCATCGCGGCGAGATCGACCACGGCGGGTACGCCGGTGAAATCCTGCATCAGCACGCGCGCGGGACGGAAGGCGATTTCGCGGCCGCCGGTCACATTGGGATCTTCCTGCGGATCCCACGACGCTAAGGCACGGATGTCGTCGGCGCTGACGGTCTTGCCGTCTTCGAAGCGCAGCAGATTTTCCAGCAGCACCTTCATCGAAAAGGGTAGGCGGGACACTTTGAATTCTGCTTCCAGTGCCGGGAGGCGGAAGATTTCGTAGCGGTGGCCTGCGACGCTCAGCGTGGCGCGCGCGGAAAAGCTGTTGCTCATGCGAACTCCTGGAATTTGGCGAGTGAAATCCGTGGCTTGTTCATGTGATGCGGGGGCCACGCTCGGACGCGCCATTATGCGGTATTCGGTGGGGTCGGAACAGCCCCGCGGGCGTACGCGGCTGGGGAGTCGGCTACGAATTCGTCGCTCATTTGCAGGTATGGGGCGCGCCGTTATGGGGCGTCGGATGATGCCGGTTGCTCTAGCAGTTGCTGGGCCGTTTCCAGGATTTTGCGGCGGCTGATGAATAGCTGCCAACGACGTCCGCCGAGTTGGCGCCACAAGACCGCGGCGCGGATGCCGGCAAGCAGCAGGGCGCGAATCTGATTGGCGCGCGCCTTGTCGGCGAGATAGGTCGGCTCGCCCTGAACCATGATGCGCGGTCGCAGCGTGCTGATGGTTGCCTGGTACAACTCGCCGAGCGCGGCGAGGATGTTGTCATGCGTCGACGGGAAATAGTTCAACTGATTGCGGATGCGTTCGATGCCGATGCGCAGGGTGTCCTGCATGGTGGCAAAGCCTGCCAGTTTGCGTTCCAGGTGCAGCATGACGATGACATAGCGGGTGATTTCCAGTTCTTCGGCGCTGCCGCCACTGCGCAGCCGTGCGCGGAGGGTGCGCAGACCGGTCGCGAGTCCCTGGCTGCCATTGAAGATCGCTTCGGTGGACGGCGCATCGATTTGAAACAGGCTATTAATGCAAGTCTCAACATCGGAATCGGCGGCATGGCCGCGACGCGCGACATGCTGCACGAGTTGTGCGGCCTGGAACAGCGCGGCCAAGGCCAGGGTACGGTCGGTGAGGGTGTGGGTCATGGGCTTCGCTGTTGGCTGCGGTACGGTGTTTCGTCAATCGGCGGCGGCAAGAATGGTAGCACCACCCAAGCACCGTTCGTCCTGATAAAACACGATGGCCTGTCCGGGGGTGATGGCGCGCTGCGGGACGTCGAAGGCGACGTGCAGCAGTGCCGTCGTTTTCACTGTGCACAGTGCAGGCCTGATCGGCCTGGCGATAACGGATCTTGGCCTGGCAGCGGAGCGGCAGGTCAGGTGGTGTCGCGTCGATCCAATGCGCCGTTTCGGCGCGCAGGGCGGGATGGAATTGCGCGGGGTGATTTTTCCCTTGCACGACGATGAGGCGGTTGTGTTCGAGGTCTTTGTCGACGACGTACCAGGGTTCGCCGCTGTCCCCGTGGCGCCCGCCGATACCGAGTCCCTGGCGTTGTCCCTGGGTGTGAAACATCAAGCCCTGATGCTGCCCGATCACGGTGCCGTCGAGGTCGACGATAGCGCCGGGTTGTGCCGGTAGATACTGGGCGAGAAATTCGCTGAATTTACGTTCGCCGATAAAGCAGATGCCGGTGCTGTCTTTCTTGGCATGATTTTGGAAGCCGGCTGCGGCCGCCATGCTGCGTACATCTGATTTGTGCAGCTCACCGAGCGGAAACAGTGATCGCGCGAGTTGCGACTGATCGAGCAGATGCAGGAAGTAGCTCTGGTCCTTGTCGGGATCACGGCCTTTGCATAAATGCAGGCCGTGGGCTGTCGTGCTCAATGCGCGCGTAATGGCCGGTGGCGATAAGGTCGGCGCCGAGGCTCACCGCGTAATCGAGAAAGGCGCGAAACTTGATCTCTTTGTTGCACATCACATCGGGATTCGGTGTGCGGCCGGCGCGGTATTCGGCCAGGAAATAGGCGAACACGCGATCCCAGTATTCCGTCGAGAAACTGATGCGGTGCAATTTGATGCCAAGTTGCTGCGCAACCGATTCGGCATCGGCCAGATCCTCGGCGGCGGGGCAGTGGCCGGCCTGGTCGTCCTCATCCCAATTTTTCATGAACAGGGCTTCGACCGCATAGCCTTGTTCCAGCAGACGCAGGGCGGCGACGGCGGAATCGACGCCGCCAGAAAGTCCGATCACTACGCGCTTACCTTGGCTCACTGGATTTTCTTCAGTTCGGCTGCGCAGGCGGTGCGCAACCGCATAGTGGCAAACAGCATGCACCATCCTGTCAGTAGTTGCGACTCAGGCATCGGGCAGTAGGTCGACCAGCACGTCGAGGGGGTAGCGGCGACCGGACAGGTAATCATCCACGCAGCGCAAGACCAGTGGGCTACGCCAGAGTGGCTGGCGCGCGAGGATCTCGTCGCGCTGCAGCCACAGGGTGCGTTCGATGCCGACATCGAGTTCGCGCTGCGGATGCCGTGCGCTAATCGTGCCGCAAAAGGCGGCGCGCAGGTAAGTTTGCTCGGAATCGGGTACGCGCCAGAGATACAGGCCGACCAGTGCTTCCGGGTGAAAGTCGCAGCCGGTCTCTTCCAGCGCCTCACGGACCACGGCCTGAGATAGGGTCTCGCCGATTTCCAGGTGTCCGGCCGGTTGATTGAGGCGGAGTTCCCCGTCGACACGTTCCTCGACCAGTAAAAAACGCCCGTCTTGCTCAGCGAGTGCGGCGACAGTGATGTGCAGGTTTCGGGACATGCTGTAATCCTATCGCTATCGTGGTTCGCCGTGTAGAGAGACCATCTTCTTTAAGGGTGCATCATATCATGATGTTTATATTGATTTATGTTAGGAAATTAACGGCAGTCTGATCGGTGGCGGTGTCTGTCGGATAAATTAAAGTCAAGCTTGACATAGAGAGGCGTGGAGGTAATAAATAACCGCCATGACCTTGATCCGTTAAGGACGGCTGTGGCTGCGGGAGCTGACGCTGGCACAGAGAGTACAAGGCATAACTAACGAATCCCAGGCTAAATGCCCTGAGGATCTCACAATAATCGCGTGGAGGAGTTGCATTATGTACCCATCATTTAAGAAAGCTTGTCTGGCCGCTTCCATCATGTTCGCCGTCGCGGGTACCTCCGTTGCGGAAGAAGCCATGAAGCCCTTCACACTGGCGTATTCCGCCAAGGGTGATATGCAACAGGTGACCGACGAAGTTAAGCAGAAGATCACGGCTGCCGGTTTTGAAATCGTAGGTTCCTATGCCCCGTATGAGGGTGCCACCATTCTGGCTATCACCAACGACGGCCTGAAAAAAGCCGCTGCCAGCACTGAATTCGGTGGTTATGCCGCCGGCCAGCGCGTGACGCTGACCAAAGTGGGTGATGAAATCCAAGTTTCCTACACGAACCCCACGTACTACGGCAGTGCTTACCGCTGTAGAAGACAAGGCCGATTTACAGACTGCCGCTGCTGCGCTGGAAGGTGCACTCGGCAAGCAGCAGACCTTCGGTACCGGCGATAAGCAACTCAGCGAAGCTGATCTGCAGAAGTACCACTACATGATCGGCATGGAATATTTCGACGACCCCAGCAATCTGGCCGAATACGACAGCCAGGAAGAAGCCCTCGCTGCGGTTGAAGCCGGTCTGTCTGCAAACAAGGGCGGCGCCAGCAAGGTCTACCGTATCGACATCCCGGGCAAGAATGAGTCCGTGTTCGGTGTTGCACTGACCGACGGTTGCAGCGGTGACGAGTACATCATGAGCCGCGTCGACAAGGACGCAGTGCGTTCCACCGGTCATCTGCCGTATGAGATTCTGGTCTCCGACGGTAATGTTTACGCCCTGTACGCGCGCTTCCGTATCGCCATCAGCTGGCCGCATCTGCCGATGGTGCAGAACCCGACCGGTGCCACGTTCTTCAACATCATGTGCGCGCCGAATGCCATCGAAGAGGCCCTGATCCAGGCCGCCGGCGGCGAAGTCTAAAGTTCAGCAGCACGGTTGGTTCAAAAACCCCCGCCAGTCCGGCGGGGGTTTTTTTTGTCCGTTTGACGCTGCGTCGCATCACATCAATGGCGGATGCTAGAATCCGTCATCATTTCATCACATCGAGATTGTCCTATGGCCTATCAACATATTCAGGTTCCCAGCGTGGGCGAGCCTGTCCGTATTGGTGCGGGTAATACCCTGATCGTTCCGGATCGCCCGATCATCCCCTTTATCGAAGGGGATGGGATTGGTGTCGATGTCACACCCGTCATGCGCAAGGTCGTCGATGCGGCGGTGCAGAAGGCCTATGGCGGAAAGCGACAAATTGCCTGGATGGAGATATTCGCCGGCGAAAAAGCGAATAAGCTCTATGGCGGTGATACCTGGCTCCCCGACGAAACCCTTGCGGCAATTCGCGAGTTTTCTCTTGCGATCAAAGGGCCTCTGACGACGCCCGTGGGCGGAGGTATCCGTTCGTTGAACGTGACCATGAGGCAGGATCTGGATCTGTATGTCTGCCTACGGCCGGTGCGCTATTACACAGGTACGCCAAGCCCGCTACGGGAGCCCGAAAAGACCGATATGGTCATCTTTCGTGAGAATTCCGAGGACATCTATGCCGGCATCGAATGGCCGGCTGGCAGCCCCGAAGTTGCCAAAGTCATCAAGTTCCTGCAGGAGGAAATGGGGGTTACAAAAATCCGTTTCCCGGAGTACCTCGGGCATCGGTATCAAGCCGGTTTCGAAGGATGGCACGGTGCGTCTGGTGCGTAAGGCGATCCAATATGCCATCGACCAGGATCGGGACTCCGTGACCCTGGTTCACAAGGGCAATATCATGAAATTCACCGAAGGCGCCTTTAAGAATTGGGGTTATGAATTGGCGCGAGAGGAATTCGGTGCCAGTGAAAAAGCGGGTACCCCGTGGCTGAGTTTCAAGAGTCCCAAAAATGGGCGCGAGATTCTCATCAAAGACGTCATTGCCGATGCCTTCCTGCAACAGATTCTCCTGAAGCCAGAGGAGTCGAGTGTCATCGCGACACTGAATCTAAACGGTGACTATATTTCCGATGCCCTGGCGGCGCAGGTTGGCGGGATAGGCATAGCGCCGGGTGCGAATCTGTCCGACAGTGTGGCTGTCTTCGAGGCGACCCACGGAACGGCGCCGGATATCGCGGGGCAGGGCAAGGCCAACCCCGGGTCGTTAATCCTATCGGCGGAGATGATGCTCAGGCATCTGGACTGGCAGGAGGCTGCGGATTTGGTCGTTACGGGTGTTTCTGGGGCGATCGCGGCTAAAACCGCGACGTACGATCTGGCACGCGCGATGGTCGGCGGCCAAGTACTGTCATCTGATCAATTTGGCGACGCTGTCATCGCCAAGATGATGTGAGCACAGTCGCCGGCGACGCCGAGTAATCAGCAACAGTCCCATGGCGCGTACACCATGGGACTGTTACGGCTGCAGTCTACTGAAAGAGTAGACTCAGTCTGCTGGCGGGCGGATGCGCGAGGCTTGCAAGCCCTTCGGGCCTTCGCTGACTTCAAATTCGACCTTCTGGCCTTCTTTGAGTGTCCGATATCCTTCTGCTTCGATGGCAGAAAAATGCGCGAATACGTCTTCTTCGCCGCCGTCGGGAGAGATAAAACCATAGCCCTTGGTATTACTGAACCATTTCACGGTACCTGTAGCCATAACTAATTATCCTCGCTCCACATCTACGGATTTTTATCCGTTTGTATTATTGTGGACATCGACGTTCTGGCCGAGGGTTCTGGCCGAGGCCCGAAATTCACGTCGAAATCCCCTCCTTTGGTTGGTATGCGCGAGCATGCCGGTTACAACTGTCAACCAGCAGACTAAAATAGTCAAGTATTCAGGGGGCGTGTCTGTCTCCCGGATGCGGATCGGATGCGGAGATGAAAGGTGGTGCTCGACGGTGAACGAACGTATCCGTTTCCGGGCTCGGTCAATGGCACGTCAGGGTCGGCACAGGTTAATGTTTGTGGAAATAGACAGCATCAAGATCGGTTAGAATCGAACCATGGCAGATGAATTGATTAAACGCGGCGATGAGGGTGGGTTGGCGGTACAGGAGGCCAAGCCCAAGCTGAAGCCGCCGCCGCTCTACAAGGTTGTATTGCTCAACGATGATTACACGCCCATGGAATTCGTTGTGCAGGTTCTAGAGACGTTTTTTTCGATGAACCGGGAACAGGCCACGCAAGTCATGTTGCATGTGCATACGCGCGGCAAAGGGGTCTGTGGCGTGTATACCCGGGAGATCGCTGAGACCAAAGTTGCCCTGGTGAATGACTTCTCGAGACGCAATCAGCATCCGCTGCTGTGTACGCTTGAAGAGGCCTGAGGTGGAGAGGTAACGCCCATGTTGAGCAAAGAACTTGAAATCACCCTCAATCACGCCTTTAAACAAGCGCGTGAGAAGCGTCACGAATTCATGACGGTGGAGCACTTGTTGCTCGCCCTGTTGGATAATCCGGCAGCGGCTGAGGTGTTGCGGGCGTGCGGTGCGGATATGCCGGCGCTGAAACGTGACCTGATCAGTTTCCTGGAAGAAACCACGCCCATCCTGCCCGTTCAGGATGCGCGCGAGACACAGCCTACGCTGGGTTTTCAGCGGGTGCTCCAACGCGCCGTTTTTCACGTCCAGTCGTCCGGCAAAAAAGAGGTGACTGGCGCGAACGTGCTGGTGGCGATCTACAGCGAGCAGGAATCGCAAGCGGTCTATTTCCTGAATAAGCAGAATGTCTCGCGTCTGGATGTGGTGAATTACATCGCGCACGGAATTTCAAAAGTGGCAGGTGAGCAGTCTGAAGAACTCTCCAGCAATACGGGTGAGGACGGCGAGGGTGCCGAGGCCGGGCCGCGCAAACCACTGGAAAGCTTTGCCACCAACCTCAACGAGATGGCGCGTCGCGGCAAGATCGATCCGTTGATCGGTCGGCGTGAGGAAATCGAACGCACAGTGCAGATTCTGTGTCGCCGGCGTAAGAATAATCCCTTGTATGTCGGCGAAGCCGGTGTCGGCAAGACTGCGCTGGCGGAAGGTCTCGCGCGCATGATCGTTGACGGTCAAGTGCCGGAGATTCTCGCGGATGCGACGATTTATTCTCTGGATCTGGGTGCGCTGGTCGCCGGCACCAAATACCGTGGTGACTTCGAGAAGCGCTTGAAGGGCGTGCTGTCGCAATTGCGCAAGGAGCCGCACGCCATACTGTTCATCGATGAGATCCACACCATCATCGGCGCGGGCGCGGCCTCGGGTGGGGTGATGGACGCGTCCAACCTCATCAAGCCGATGCTCGCTTCCGGCGAACTCAAGTGCATAGGTTCGACAACCTATCAGGAATATCGGGGCATCTTTGAAAAGGACCGCGCGCTGGCGCGACGCTTCCAGAAGATCGATGTGCGCGAGCCGACGGTTGAAGAAACCGTGCAGATACTCAAGGGCCTCAAGAGTGTCTTCGAAGAACACCATAATGTGAAATACTCGCCCAAGGCCCTGCGCGCCGCCGCGGAACTGGCCGAACGTTATATCAACGATCGGCATCTGCCGGACAAGGCCATCGACGTCATCGATGAGGCCGGCGCGAACCAGCGTATGCAGCCGCCGTCGAAGCGTAAAAAGACCATCGGCACGGCGGATATCGAGTCCATCGTCGCCAAGATCGCACGCATTCCGCCGAAGAGTATTTCGTCCTCGGACAAGGACAAACTGCGGACCCTTTCACGCGATCTGAAAATGCTCGTCTTCGGCCAGGACGAGCCGATCGAAGCCTTGGCGGCGGCGATCAAGATGGCGCGTTCCGGTCTGGCTAATGAACAGAAGCCGATCGGCTCGTTCCTGTTTGCCGGGCCGACGGGCGTGGGCAAGACCGAGGTCAGTCGTCAATTGGCTTTGACGCTTGGGCATCGAACTGATCCGCTTCGATATGTCCGAATACATGGAGCGGCATACCGTGTCGCGTCTGATCGGCGCACCGCCGGGCTATGTCGGCTTTGATCAGGGCGGCTTGCTGACCGACGCGATTCTGAAACATCCGCATGCGGTGTTGTTGCTCGACGAAATCGAGAAGGCGCATCCGGAGGTGTTCAATCTGCTGTTACAGGTGATGGACCACGGTACATTGACCGATAACAACGGACGCAAGGCCGACTTCCGCAGCGTGATCATCATCATGACGACCAATGCGGGTGCGCAGGACATGGAACGCGCTTCCATCGGCTTCACCACGCAGGATCATCGCTCGGATGGCATGGAGGCGATCAAGCGCCTGTTCACGCCGGAGTTCCGTAATCGCCTTGATGCCATCATCCAGTTCAAGCCGCTGGATCCGACGGTGGTCGCGCTGGTGGTCAATAAGTTCATCTACCAGCTTGAGGCGCAGTTGGCCGACCGCAACGTCACCATCGATATCGAAGAGGCCGCCCGCCTATGGTTGGCCGAGAAGGGCTACGATCCGAAGATGGGTGCGCGGCCTATGGAGCGGGTGATGCAGGATTACATCAAGCGGCCGCTGGCGGACGAGTTATTGTTTGGGCGTCTGGTCCACGGTGGGCATGTCGAGGTGCGTCTGCAAGACAACGCGATTGCCCTGGAGATTGTGACCGAAGAAGAGTCGGCGTAAACCGAATCGCCGCGCTGTTAGGCGGCGATGGTTCGCGTTTTTCAGCAGGCTGTTAACGCGCCCGGTAGGTGATGCGACCCTTGGAGAGATCGTAAGGCGTCAGTTCGACAGTTACCTTGTCGCCGGTCAAAATCCGGATGTAGTGCTTACGCATCTTCCCGGAGATGTGCGCAGTCACGACGTGACCGTTCTCCAATTCAACGCGGAACATGGTGTTAGGCAGGGTGTCGACAACCTTGCCCTGCATTTCAATTTGGTCTTCCTTCGGCATGTAGTACCTGGATAGCGGTGGAATGATCCGCGCATTATAGACGAAACCGCCGCCTGTCCGGCAATTATTTCCACAATCCAGTGACTGTCGACCGGCGGCTTAGCCGGTGCAACGCTCCTGCACGGGCATCCAGCCGACGTGCGGGTGGACAACCTCGGTATCGACGATCAATTCCATATGCAGAATATCCAGGATACGGCCCAAATCTTCGGGGTCGGCAAAGGCGTCGCGTAACTGTCCGAGGTGCTCGGGATTGAGGTAGAGCAGATTGGGGCGCACCTGATGGGCGTGCTCGAAGCGGGTTGCCTGCTGGTAGATGAAGCTCAACATAGTCGGCCTCCAGTGTCGGTTCCCGGCGATTCTGACCCGGTGGTTGGGCCTGGAAGTGTGCTGGGATTACTGGCTTAGCGTCCGCGTACCACTGTGCTTTAGCGGGCCTCTATGAAGAGTATGGCAGAGCTTCCCAGTGATCGCCGCGCCAGGCCTCCAAAGGACGGTAATCGCCTTTGTAGGCCATCTTGCGCGAGGCCTCGATCCAGTAGCCGAGATAGAGATACGGCAGCCCCATGTTCCGCGTCGCTTCGATTTGACGCAGGATCGACGCATGTCCCAAGCCGCGTTCCGACAACGCTGGATCGTAGAAACTGTAGACGGCAGACAGGCCATCCTCCAACTGATCGGTTACGGCCACCGCAAGCAAACGCTGATCCAGTCGCAATTCCAGAAACCGCGTCTCGCTCCATGTCCCCAGCAGAAACTGGCTGAACTGCTCGGGCGTCGGTTTGTCCATGCCGCCGCCGGGATGACGCGCCGCAAGGTACGTGCAATAGAGCGCGTAGGCTTCTTCACTGAACTGGGCCTCGACCAGATGTGTTGTCAGGTCGGCATTGTGTTGCAGGCAACGTCGATCTCGCCGGCGTAGATGAAATGCCGTCACGGGTATGCGCACCGGTACGCAGGCGTTGCAGTGTGCGCAGGCCGGACGGTACACATGACTGCCGCTGCGGCGAAAACCAAGGCGGGCGAGTCGGTCGTACAGGGCGCTGTCGGTGACAGCGGGATCGGCGAACAGGCTGATCGATTCCTGCCCTGGCAGATAGGCACAAGGCTGCGGCGGCGTGGCATAAAACTGCACTTGGCGGGGCGCGTTCATGTAGAGATTATTCTACGCCTCTCCTGAAGGCGCTACCGCCCAGCCGTCCGCGCCGAGGTCCGCATCCATGCGCCAGAGACCGGCGCGATGCGGCGGCCGCGCGTGGCGCTCCAAGGCAGCGCAGAATTCCGCACGCGGCATCGGCACCGCCCCCAGACTGGCCAGATGCCCGGTATAGACTTGGCAATCGATCAAGACGAATCCCCACCTCCGCAACTGCCGCACCAGATGCGCGAAGGCGACCTTTGAGGCGTCGCTGACCCGCGCGAACATCGACTCGCCAAAGAATATGCGGCCCAAGGCCACGCCATATAGTCCACCGACCAGTTGTTCTCCCTGCCAGGCCTCGACCGAGTGGGCATAGCCCAGCGCATGCAGGCGCTGATAGGCGAGATGAATATCTTCAGTGATCCAGGTGCCCTGGCTATCGCTGCGCGGTTCTGCGCAGGCCGCCATGACCGCTGCGAAGTCCTCATCGAGACTGATGCGGAATGGCTGCTTGCGCAGCGTCTTGCCGAGACTGCGGGAAATCTTCAGCGCGTCGGGTCGCAGCACCATGCGCGGGTCCGGCGACCACCACAAAATCGGCTGTCCCTCGCTGTACCAGGGGAAGATGCCGTGTCGATAGGCCGAGAGCAGTCGCTCGGGCGACAGATCGCCGCCGAGCGCGAGCAGGCCGTCGGGATCACGCAACGCCAGCTCTACCGGTGGAAACGGTGCGGTCGGATCGGTGGGATCGAGCCAGTAGGGCGCGCGGCCGCTCATGGTCGTGAATTCCGCCCTGCTCGGACGAAGTCCTGCGCAGGTTGACTACCAAGGGGGAGAGTCCCGCTACTCCCCCTTGGCGATGGCCTGAATTCCGCCTGCTCGTACAAGTCCTGCGCGGGCAGACTGCCAAGGGGGAGAGCTCCACTACTCCCCCTTGGCAATCCCCCAACGGTAAGGAAGATGCAGATGGAGTTCATGTCACTAGGGTGACTGAAGTGCGTCATTTGCGGTAGGGCACATGTTCGCGCAGTTCGTCGGTGTAATCGGTCATGGCGCGCTCCTCGCGCTGCACATAATCCGCGATGGCGACGCGGAAACGCTCATCGGCAATCCAGTGCGCCGACCAGGTTGCCGTTGGAATGAAGCCGCGGCTGATCTTATGTTCACCCTGCGCGCCGGGTTCGAATAATGTCAGGCCGTGGCGAATGCAATACTCGATGCCCTGATAGTAGCAGGCCTCGAAATGCAGGCTATGGTATTCCTCGGCGCAACCCCAGTGCCGGCCGTACAAGGCATCCGACCCGCGCAGGTTAATGGCGCAGGCGACAGTGTGTTTAGCCGCAATGGCAAAGACCAGCACGACACGCTCGCCCATGGTCCGACCGATTTCGCGGAAGAAATCCAGACTCAGCGTGGCCATGCCGGATTTGCGATCGAAGGTTGAAGCATAGAAGGCGTGTGCTACCTGCCATTGCTCTTCGCTGGCCTCATGTCCGTGTACCACGCGCAGTTCGATATCCTGTTCGATCACACGGCGGCGTTCACGCTTGAGTTTTTTGCGTTTCTCCGCCGTGAACGTGTCGAGAAAATCCTGGAAATCGCGATAGCCCTGGTTGTGCCAATGAAACTGCACACCCTTGCGCAGCATCAATCCGTGCGACTGCAAACGTGCGGTGTCGGCCGCATTGGTGAACAGCCAATGCAGCGAGGATAATTGAAAATTGCGGCACAACTCTAATGCGCCATCAATGAGCAGATCAGCGACTTGTTGCGCCTCAGCCTGCGGATGTAGTAGCAAACGCGGCCCGGTGACGGGTGTGTAGGGAATGGCGACGACAGCCTTCGGGTAATAGCGCAGACCGGCGCGCTGGTAGGCATCGGCCCAGGCCCAGTCGAACACCATTTCGCCATAAGAATTGTCTTTGAGATACAGCGGCACCGCGCCGACCAGTTTATCGTTGGCATACGCCAGCAGATGTTGCGGCAACCAACCGAAACGTTCGCCCACGCAGTCATGCCGTTCCAGCGCGCTGAGAAATTCATGCGCAAGAAACGGATTGCGTTCACCGGACAGCTCGTTCCAATCGGCTGCTGGTATGTCTTCGAGTTTGTCGACGATGCGTAGTTGCATAAGAGAATCTTGAAGAGTGCATAGTTTTGAATGACGTAAATGGCGGCTTTCTGCAGCCCGGATGCAATATGGAATGTATCCGTCACCGGTGAATCCCGGATTACATCCGGGCTACGAACTGTAGGAGCGGCCTTGGCCGCGGACGGGTGTGGCACGGAATGTTCACGGCCACGCCGCTCCTACGCGTGCTAAATCACTATGCGGGCGCGGCACTCGACCGTTAATTAAATGCGGAAACCCCGTAGCCCGGATGCAATCCGGGAACAATCCGCCGCACCCTGTACGCAAACCCGGATTACATCCGGACTACATGAGGTTTATCCCTTGGCGGGCAGTGCATCCAGATACCGTTCCGCATCCAGCGCCGCCATACAACCGGAACCTGCCGATGTGATCGCCTGCCGATAGATGTGGTCGGCGACGTCGCCCGCGGCAAATACACCGGCGACACTGGTCGCGGTGGCATCGCCATCGCTGCCGCCTTTGACGCGAATATAACCATGTTGCATGTCCAACTGGCCGTCGAAGATCTGCGTGTTCGGCTTATGGCCGATGGCGATAAAAACGCCCATCAGCGCGACGTCTTTGGTCGAGCCATCTTTGACGTTTTTGATGCGCATGCCGGTGACGCCGGTCTTATCGCCGAGCACTTCGTCGAGCACGGAATTCCATTCGAGAGTGACCTTACCCTCTGCGACTTTCTTGAACAGCCGGTCCTGCAAAATCTTTTCCGAACGCAGTGCATCGCGACGATGCACCACAGTAACGTGTTCGGCGATGTTGGCGAGATACAGCGCCTCTTCGACAGCCGTGTTACCGCCGCCGATCACAGCGACGCGCTGATTGCGGTAGAAAAAACCGTCGCAGGTTGCGCAGGCCGAGACACCTTTGCCCTTGAAACTTTCTTCGGAAGGCAGGCCGAGGTACTGGGCCGAGGCGCCGGTAGCGATGATCAGCGCATCGCAGGTGTAGATTGCAGAATCACCGGTTAGAGTGAAAGGGCGTTGCGACAAGTCGGTCGTGTTGATGTGATCGAAGATGATCTCGCAATCGAACCGCGCGGTGTGTTCGCGCATCGCCTCCATCAGCGCCGGACCTTGCAGATCATGCGCGCCGCCGGGCCAGTTCTCGACCTCGGTGGTGGTCATCAGCTGTCCGCCTTGTTCCATACCGGTGACCAGCACCGGCTTCAGGTTGGCGCGGGCAGCGTAAATGGCGGCGGTGTAGCCGGCCGGACCGGAACCCAGAATCAGGAGACGGCAGTGCTTGGGTGTGCTCATGTATAATGACTCCGAACATGCGCTTGGGTGTGATGTCTTTGAAATCACAACGATAACGATTTGTTAAGCGGCGGCCCGAAGTGTTTCCGAAATAGCTGGAGGCCGGACGCGGCCCGGGTATCCTAAGGGCTTTGACCACGAGGGTAAAGGAATCGCTATGCGCATAGGTGTGCCGAAGGAAATCAAACCACTGGAGGGCCGCGTCGGTCTCATCCCTGCCGCCTGCGCCGACCTCGTCCGCGCCGGCCACGCGGTGTTTATCGAACGCTCCGCCGGTGTCCTGGCCGGCTATCCCGATGTGGCGTACGCGGACTTGGGTGTGACGGTGCTCGCTGATGCCGAACAGCTCTATGCCAGCGCCGAGCTGATCATCAAAGTGAAGGAACCCATCGCCGAAGATTTGCAGTGGCTGCGCGCCGATCACATTTTGTTTTGTTATCTGCATCTGGCCGCCAGTCGCGAACTCACCGAACGCCTGGTGGCGATCGGTCTCACGGCGGTGGCGTTCGAGACCGTTGAACACAATCGGGCACTGCCCTTGCTCGCACCGATGAGCGACATCGCCGGACGCTTGGCTATTCAAGTCGGCGCACACCTGTTGCATCAACCGCAGGGCGGCAAGGGTTTGTTGCTCGGCGGTCTGCCCGCTGCCGAACGTGGCAAGGTCAGCGTGATCGGCGCGGGTCAGGCGGGTGGTAGTGCCGTCGCCATGGCTGCGGCGATGGGTGCCGAGGTAACGGTATTCGATACGCGGCGTGAGCGTCTGGAAGCGATGCGTGCGTTGGGGGCGAACGTGACCGCCTTGTATCCCTATGCCGATGCCGTCGATCGCGCGGTGCGTGCGGCCGATCTGCTGGTCGGTGCAGTGTTGGTGCCGGGTGGAAAGGCGCCACATCTGGTGAGTCATGCGCAGGTGCGCGGCATGGCGCCGGGCAGTGTGATTGTCGATATCTCCGTCGACCAGGGTGGCTGCATCGAAACGAGCCGGCCGACGACCTATGTCGACCCGACCTATACTGTCGATGGCATCGTTCACTTCTGCGTCACCAACATGCCCGGCGCAGTGCCGCGCAGCGCTGCGCAAGCACTCTCCGCAGCGATCCTGCCCTATGCACTGAAACTGGCGAGTGATCCCGACTGGCGCAATGATCCGGCACTGGCCCGTGGCATCAATGTGCAACGTGGTGAGATTCGCCATCCGGCGGTGCGGGCGGCGTTTGCATGATTTGGGTATGAGCGGGGTTTACTGCCTGACATCCTTACGCTCAATGTGCCGAAGCGTTAATGGCATTGTCGTGATTGTCATTTAGTTGCTGGTAGGTGGATTGATGCCGACGAACAAGGCCTGTTGCGCCGCTTGGCAAACAGCTACCACTGCGGGATGGGTGAGGCGGCGCTCGACTGAGATGGCAAAATACTTGACGACCACTTTGTCGGCACGACCTATCAACTCGACTTGGTACTGCTGGCGAACTTCGTCGGAGATGACGGCAGGGGCGGGGAATACACCCGCACCGGCATGGCCGAAAGCCTTCATCAAGGCGGCATCGTCGAACTCACCGACAATGCGCGGCTGAATCTGCTGTTCACCGAACCAACGCAATAACGGTCCCCGTAATGCAGCGCCCGCGCTTGGAATCAACATAGGCGCACCGTGCAGTGATCGCGGAAAGTTGTCGCGACAGCGCGCAGCCAGTTCTGGCGCCGCATGGAAGTCGATAGCACAGTGGCCTAAGGCATGGCTGTAGCCTTTGACGCCTAATTCGCTGGGTAGCGCGCGGTCGGCAATCACCAGATCGAGTTTATGGATGGCCAGTTCCGCAAACAGCCGTTCGAGTTTGTCTTCATGGCAGATCAGCCGCACCGATTCGGTGAGCGTGAGGGCCGGTGCCAGCAGGCGATAGGCAATCGATTTCGGTACCACATCCGCCACGCCCACCCGCAGCACCAGATCGCCGCTATCCAGATCGCCGCGTAACAGGCCTTCCAGTTCCTTGCCGAGTTGAAAGATTTCGTCGGCGTGCGACAAGGCCAGCTTGCCGGCCTCGGTGAGTTCCAGGCGGCGGCCGGTGCGGCGGAACAGTTTGCTGCCCAGGCTGCGCTCCAGTTCGCCGAGCTGACCGCTGATGGTCTGCGGGGTCAGGTGTAGCAGTTCGGCGGCGCGGGTGATGCCGCCGCTGTTGGCGACCTGATGGAAGTAGTAGAGCTGCTTGTAATTGAACATGAGTACCCCTAGATATCAGTCTGTAACGAAGATATAGCAAATATTATTCGAATTTTCTTTATGAAAAAACAAGTCCATACTCTGCCTCCATGGAGTCTGGTCATGCCCCGGCCAGTGTGGGCGCGCCCCGATCAGGCGTCGGGTGTACCGCATAACTCATTATTATTTTTGAGTTTTACTGAGGAGTAAAGTTATGAAGCGCATCATCCTTTTCCTGGCCACCAATATGGCCATCGTGTTGGTGCTTTCCCTGACCATGCGTCTGTTCGGCGTCGAGCCGTACCTGACCGCCAATGGTCTCAATCTGCAGTCGCTGCTGATCTTCGCCGCGGTGATGGGCTTCGGCGGTGCGTTTATCTCGCTGGCGATATCCAAGTGGTCGGCCAAACGCGCGGTCGGCGCCCAGGTGATCACCGAGCCGCGCACGCCGACCGAACAATGGCTGGTGAAGACGGTCGCGCGCCAGGCTCAGACCGTCGGCATCAAAATGCCCGAAGTCGCGATCTGGGACTCGCCGGACGTCAATGCGTTCGCCACCGGCATGAGCAAGAACAGTTCGCTGATTGCCGTGTCCACCGGTCTGCTGCAGAAGATGACCCAGGAAGAGGCCGAAGCGGTGCTCGGTCACGAAATGGCGCATGTCGCCAACGGCGACATGGTGACACTGACGCTGATTCAAGGCGTAGTGAATACCTTCGTCATGTTCCTGTCGCGCGTGATCGGACATACCGTCGATCGCGTCGTGTTCAAGAATGAGAACGGTCACGGTCCGGCGTTTTTCATCACCATGATCATCGCCGAACTGGTGCTGGGCGTGCTGGCCTCGATCATCGTCATGTGGTTTTCGCGGCAGCGCGAATTCCGCGCCGATGACGGCGGCGCCTCGCTGGCAGGTCGCGGTGCGATGATCGCCGCGCTGGAACGCCTGGCGCAGCAACATCCGCAGCCTTTGCCGGACAAGATGGCTGCTTTTGGTATTGCCGCGGGCGGTGCCTCTGGTCTTAAGCGTCTGTTCATGACGCATCCGCCGCTGGAAGAACGCATTGCGGCCTTGAAGGCGGCGGGCAGCGTAGTACGTTAATGGAAGCGACGCTCAATCCTGGTGGTATGGCGCCGCAACGTCTGCGCGCGTTCATCGAACATCCGCGGGTACAGGCTGGCATTATTGCGCTGATACTGATCAACGCAGTATTGCTGGGCCTGGAGACCTGGCCGGTGGCGATGGCGACGGCGGGCGGCCTGATCGTCGCCTTGGATACGGCGATACTGGCGGTGTTCGTGGTGGAGATCGCGCTGCGCCTGTATGTGCATCGACGCGCCTTCTGGCGCGACCCCTGGAGCGTGTTCGATTTCACGGTGGTGGCGATTGCGTTGCTGCCGGCCACCGGTGAGCTCGCGGTGCTGCGTGCCTTGCGCGTGTTGCGCGTGTTGCGTCTGCTGACCCTGGTGCCGTCGATGCGGCGTGTGGTCGGCGCCTTGCTGGCGGCGATTCCCGGGCTGGGCTCCATCGCGCTGGTGCTGCTGATCATCTATTACGTGGCCGCGGTGATCGCGACCAATCTGTTCGCCGCCACCCACCCGGAATGGTTCGGTACGATCGGACATTCGCTCTACACCCTGTTTCAGATCATGACGCTGGAGAGCTGGTCGATGGGTATCGCTCGTCCTGTAATGGAGCATTTCCCATATGCCTGGGCGTTTTTCATCCCGTTCATTTTGGTGGCGACCTTCACCATGTTGAATCTGTTCATCGCGATCATCGTCAATGCCATGCAGAGCTACAGCGAGCAGGAGCATCAGGACACTGTCGCCGTGGTGGAGCAGGCGCGCACGCACATCGAGGCGGACCTGCACCTTGAAGTGCGGGCCTTGCGCGATGAGATCCGCGAGCTGAAAGCGCTGTTGGCAGCGAACCGTCAGTCTGTCTTAGATGTTACGCATCAATCCGTTTAACGCCTCTGAATGAGTATCCCAATGAATTCTGAAATCTCCATCGGTGAACCCTGGATGTGGGCCGTCTTCATTGGCTTTGTGCTGGTGATGTTGGTGCTCGACCTGTTCGTGTTCGGCGGTCGCAAAGCGCATAAGGTCAGTGTCAAAGAGGCGGCTGCCTGGTCTTTGGTCTGGGTGAGTCTGGCCCTGCTGTTCAATGCCGGTTTGTGGTGGCATTTGAACGGCACAGTCGGTGCGGAAATCGCCGATCGCAAGGCACTGGAGTTCCTGACCGGCTATCTGATCGAGAAATCCCTGTCGGTGGACAATGTGTTCATCTTCCTGCTGATTTTCTCGGCCTTCCATGTCGCCGCCGAATACCAGCGGCGGGTGCTGATCTACGGCGTACTCGGCGCGATCGTGATGCGCGCGATCATGATCCTGGCCGGTGCCTGGGTGGTGCGTGAATTCAGTTGGGTGCTGTATATCTTCGGTGCGTTCCTGGTGATTACCGGTATCCGCATGCTGGTGATGGCGGAGAAGCAGCCCGATCTGGAACAGAACCCGGTGCTCAAATTCGCGCGCCGGCACCTGCGTATCACCAACGATTACCACGGTGAAAAATTCACTGTCATGAAAGACGGCGTGCGCTATTTCACGCCGCTGTTTCTGGTGCTGATCCTGATCGAGGTCACCGATCTGGTGTTCGCGGTGGATTCCATCCCGGCGATTTTCGCGATAACGACCGATCCGTTTATTGTCTTCACCTCCAATATCTTCGCCATTATGGGTCTGCGCGCCTTGTACTTTCTGCTTGCCGATGTGGCTGACCGTTTCCATTTGCTGAAATACGGTCTCGCGATGGTGCTTACGTTTATCGGCACCAAGATGCTGATCATGCCCTGGTACCACGTACCCGTGACGGCCTCGCTCTCGATCGTGGCTGTACTGATCGGGTCGAGTGTCATCGCCAGTCTGATCGCGACGCGCAAGCGTTAGATTAGGTGAGGTCGAATGAATATGTGATTTGAGTGCCGTCCGATCAGCATTGGCGTGAGTGAAAGCTGGACTTGGAGGATATGAGACATGAGTCGGACAACTGAGCGCGATACACCGGAGAATAGCAAATGCTGAAACGCCTGCCTGGACTGCTGTTGATGATGCTGGCCCTGAGTGGTTGTGCCGAGCCACCGTATACCAATATCGACAATGAACAATTGAAGTCGCTGATTGAACAGGGGGTGCCGGTCTACGATATCCGCCGCGCTGATGAATGGCAGCAGACCGGCATCGTTGCCGGCAGCCGCAAACTGACCTTTGTCGATGCCAGCGGTAAGGGCGGCGATAGATTTCTGGAACGCTTCACTGCCGAGGTGAGCAAGGATGCGCCAGTCGTACTGATTTGCCGTACCGGCAATCGTACCGATAAACTCGGCCGGTATCTGGTGGAAAAGCTGGGTTACACACAGATATATAATGTGCGTGACGGCATCACCCGCTGGATCAGTGCGGGTAACCCGGTCAGCAAGTAACGGCCAATGGATTTCACTATGAATGACAGACTCAAAACCAAATCCGCTGATCGAACTACTGATCACATTGATTCTCCCTTCACTGATTCTAATGAAGCTCAGTGGCGAGGATGATCTGGGTGCGCTTAACGCGCTGCTGCTGGCGCTGGCCTTCCCACTGTTTTGGGGCACGCGGGACTTTTTCGCACGGCGCAAACTCAATTTATTCGCTGCGTTGGGCTTGGTCAGCATTCTGCTCACCGGCGGTATAGGCCTGCTGCAACTGGATACGCAATGGCTGGCCATCAAGGAAGCCGCCATCCCCGGGCTGATCGGCGTGGCCGTGTTCACCTCTGCGTACACCCGTTATCCGCTCGTACAAATGCTGTTGTACACGCCGACGTTGATGAATGTGGAACTTATACAGGAACGCCTGGATGCGCGCGGCAACCGTGCGACCTTCGAATCTAATCTGAAGAACGCGACCCGGATGCTGGGTGGTTCGTTCTTCTTTTCCTCGGCCATGAATTATTTCCTCGCGACCTGGATTGTTACCAGCCCGTCTGGCACGGCGGCCTTCAATGAAGAGTTGGGTCGATTGACGCTGATGAGTTATCCCATGATCGCTGTGCCGTCGATGCTGATCATGATGGCGGTCATGTACTACCTGGCCCGTTCGATACGCACACTCGCCGGCCTGAAACTGACTGAGGTGATCGTGCAGTGAACGCTTGGGCTTAGGCGGTTCCGCCATCAATGTAGGGTGGGTGAGGCGCGCAGTTTGTGCCGTAACCCACCAAGCGTGCCGTCAGGCACTCATTAAAAAGGCGTTGTGTTGCTCGCAACGCTTGGTGGGTTACGCAATAAACGCTCTTGCGCCCATCAGGGTAAACCCACCCTACATTCTGACTTAAGTAAGCGCCATTCGAGTCTGACCCTGTTTGCCCTGTGGATATGGCGCATAGAATTCCGTTGCTACGAAAAATCCATCTTGCCTGTATTGCAATATGCCTGTTTTCGTGGCGGCAAAGCGTCTCACTGGTCTATCCTGTGCCTTCTCGCTTAGACGGTCATATTGTTGGGGATGTTTATGAATACGACACGCGCAGTTGCGCTGGAAGTGGCTGTGCATTGGAACAGCGGCCATATCGCACACTGTGATCGACGCTATTTTGAAAAAGTCAGTCTATGGCGTGATTTCTTCCCGGCAGATCTTGGCGAGCGCTTACGGGATGCACCGGTTGGGCAGTCGATAAGCGTCGACATTAACGCCGGTGAGCTGGTACCCGGGCATGATCGTAATCTGGTCCAGCAGCTCAAGCGTGAACAATTCTTATCATCGCCGCGCCCAGGACTTAATGTCGTGCCGCGCGCGGGCCGTTGGTATCCGGCGACATTCTTCGACACGCGTTTATTCTTCCGCGGTGATTCTCGGCCTGGGCGGATACTCAGTGTGAATGACCGATTCATTGACGTGGATTTCAATCACCCGCTGGCCTCTTTCCCGTTGCGGATTGAGGCGATCATTGCGGCCGATTATGGTGATGCTACGGAACGTGGCGGACGCTGCAACGATATTGCACAGGAAATTACCGCGCGCGGTCCCGGCATCGCAGGCGCCACTTCAAGGGCTGGATACCGATTTTATCTCGGGCGGCGCATGCAATCGTCTGGATCCGCGCGATGATGCGCAGTTTTACGCTGGGCCGCGGTTGGTCCAGCATCTCGACGCACAGGCGCGGGCGCGTATCACTGGAATATATGCGCGCTTTTTGCAGCCCGGCATGCGTGTTCTCGATCTGATGAGCAGCTGGACATCGCATCTTCCCGAAGCAATCGACGATCTGCAGGTCACGGGTTTGGGGATGAATGCGGATGAATTGGCGCAGAACCCACGCCTCAACGAACGCGTGGTACATGATCTCAATACTGATTCGCGGCTGCCTTTCGCTGCAGAAAGCTTTGACGCCGTTCTGTGTACGGCATCGGTCGAATATCTGATCGAGCCGATAAAGGTATTCACAGAAATCGCACGCGTGCTGAAGCCGGGCGCGGCGTTTGTGGTGACGTTCTCGGACCGTTGGTTTCCGACTAAGGCGATCGAGCTGTGGAGTGAACTGCATCCATTCGAACGCATGGGTCTGGTGTTGCAGTATTTCCAGAAGGCCGGGGCTTATGTCGATCTCGGCACTGAATCCCTGCACGGTTTGCCGCGTCCGCTCGACGACAAATATGCCGATCAATTGGCAGCGTCGGATCCGGTATTTGCCGTGTGGGGACGACGTGCTATCGCAGACTAGCGCATTACGGCGCGGTGTGCGTGTGCAGTTCGAGGTGTTTGATCTGCTCGGCGGTCATGTTGCGTGCGAGTTGGGTCAGACTTTCCTGCGCGGTTTGATCGCCCGCCGCGACGGCACGGGCGTACCAGATATAGGCTTGCTCGACATCACGGTCGATGCCGCGACCGTTTTCGTAGGCCCAGCCCAGGCCTTGTTGTGCCTCGGGGATGCCGCTGACCGCCGCCAATTGCCACCAAAATACCGCCTTGCTGTCATCGACGGTGATCCCCAGTCCTTTGTGGTAATGCCAGCCGAGGAAGTGTTGGGCGAGCGGGTCGCCGTCATTGGCGAGCGCCTCGGTGAGCACGAACGAGGTTTCGAAGTCGCCACGTTGCAAGGCATCGATGGCACGGCGCAGAAGGGGATCTTCAGTCTTTTTCATGCGGCCAGTGTAACCTGCGTATGCAGTGCAAATAAACGGCGCGATTGCAGGGAATAGTGTCCGTGCGGCTAGGCTGATCATGATTCCGGCAAGTAGCGGATACCAATAATCCAGTAATGACTGGTGCCTTGGGGTGTTTCCACAACCACTTCATCATCAAGCGCGCGTTTCAAGAGTGCGCGCGCCAGCGGTGAGTCCATGCTGATCCAGCCTTGCTTTGGATCGAACTCGTCGGGGCCGACAATCCGATATGTGTGTTCTTCACCGTGGGCATCCTCCAGGCTCACCCAGGCACCAAAGAACACACGATTGCGATCGCTGGGCAATTGCGCGACCACGTTCAGATCCGGCAGGCGTTTCTGCAGATAACGAATGCGTCGATCGATCTCGCGCAGCTCTTTCTTGCGGTAGATATATTCGGCATTTTCGGAACGATCGCCCTCGGCCGCCGCCGCGGACAGGGCCTGGGTTACGTCGGCGCGATGTTTCCAGATAGCATTCAACTCGTCCTGGAGCTGCTGGTAACCAGCCGGGGTGATGTAAGGCGAGGCCTTGGGTTGCGGTGGGCGATAGCGTGACATGCGGATCCTGATCGCGGTGATGGGAGTCGGCACAACTATACCCGCGCTGGTATGCTGGCGACAGACTGATGAGACAGATGGCGGCGGGGAGGCGCGGACGATGGGCGAACAGGCGCAATGCTGGAAGTGCGGGGCAGCGGTGGCGGACCAACTGCTGGTGCCGGGACGGCGCGTGGCGCGGCAGGCGGAATGTCCGCAGTGCCGCACCGAACTGCACGTGTGCCGCGCCTGCACCTTCTACGACACCCGCGTCGCCAAGCAATGCCGCGAGACCATCGCCGAAGAGGTCAAGGACAAGACGCGGGCGAATTTCTGCGACTACTTCCAGTACCGCGAGGATGCGTACACGCCCGGCGACGACAGTGCGGCGGAGGCGGCGCGGAAGGCGTTGGAGGATTTGTTTAGGCGGTGAGGTGACCGTGCCTTTCCTGAACGTTCGATCCTGTAGGATGGGTGAAGGCGCTTTGCGCCGTAACCCATCACGCGAGTCACAAGCTCATAGTGATGGGTTGCGCTTTGCTACGGACATCCTACGCGCTAGGTCTGCTTTCGACCGATAGTGTTGAAAAACTCGATCAAGAAGCGTTGTCTATCCACCGCAGTCGGCGATGACTGAAGGATCTAACCTTTATTTATTCGCCATCATCGTTCTGATGATGGGTTTTGGTGGGTTAATCGGTTAGTTTGCCTCATGCAGGCGCAGGTATCCCGTGATTCGGTGGCGGGATGCTGCAAAGCCTTGCCAGTTTCCTGAGATTTTGCGCAGTAGCGACCAGTAAGAACTCATCCTTGGCACCACTTAATCCTCTCAGCCGCAATCGATCTAATTTCAGATGACGCTTCATATGGGCAAAGGCCATCTCAACGGTCTTACGTTGGTAGAACGTTTTGCGGGTGTATATCTCACTGCGCGTAATGGCGCGTGCGACGTCACGCGCCTTTTCATTAACGTTGCGAGCGATCTTGCGGTTGGGTGTGTTGGGGCAACATTTGGACTTATCAGGACAGGCCGCGCATTCCGGATTTCTAGAGCGATACAGCATCGTCTTGACCGGGGTGACATAGCCTGTTGCCCGTAACGCTTTTCCCTGTGGGCAGTAATACGCGTTGTCGTTATCGCTCCAGGTAAAGTCGGAACGACTATAGGTGCCGTCATTCCGTTGCGATTTTTCCCAGACCGGGATGTGTGGCTCAATCCGTTTTTCTTCGACCACGTAACCGAGATTCTCGGCCGCACCGTAGGCGGTATCTGCAAGTAAACGCGTCGGCAGTATGTTGTAGTTGGTTTCAACCCGGTCGATCATCGTACGTGTTGTTGCCACCTCTAGCGCATGCGTGCTCGGTGAAGCTTCCACATCCATAATGACGCCGTGTTCAATATCGACCAGGTAGTTAGTGGAGTAGTAAAACTCCGCAAGCCCTTTGGCGCTCGACCATTGCGCCATCGGATCTGTCAGCGAGACCTTCACCTGTGGACGGCGTAACGCGGGGTCGGCATCCAGTGTTGCAAGATACTCGGTCACAGCACGACTGGTTACCTTGGCGGGCTCCCAGTTTACTGGGCTATCTTCAGTACGCTTTCGGGCGACATCAGCGCGCACATAACTGGCGTCAATCGCAAAGCTCTCGCCCTTTACGAGCCCTTGCTCCAGGCAGCGCTGTACCACAGTCTCAAAAACGCGACGGAACAAATCACTGTCGCGATAACGGCCATGGCGGTTCTTGGAGAAGGTGGAATGATCCGGGACATCGTTCTCTAGACCAAGACGACAAAACCAGCGGTAGGCGAGATTGAAGTTCACTTCATCACATAACTGACGCTCTGAACGAATGCCGTGGCAATAACCGACGAGCAGCATTCGTATCATCAGCTCCGGATCAATAGAAGGACGACCAGTTGTGCTGTAGAAAGGTTGGAGATGCTGGCGAATCTGATCGAAGTCGAGAAACTGGTCGATGCGACGCAGCAGATGATCTTCAGGGATGTGGCGTTCAAGACAGAAATCGTAGAACAAGCTGTTCTGCGCGGCAGGTAATTGCCCCATCATGGGCACAACTCCTTATCAGTGATGACTCGCCGCCATTATCGCATGGTCCCTTTAGATAATTCTAATAGTTCAACCTGCCCGACTTTCGTTTTTCGCCGAAAGTAGACTATTAGCTGGCACTAAACGCCCCGACCAGGCGCCTGCTTCGCGTCTCGATCAGTCTTTCAATATGTGGATAGTCCAACCCAGCCCCTCGTGTTGTTCGCTCTTTACGGGATGATGGTTGTTATTCATGGCTGAGCCGCTTCTTGAGCGTCTTGTTGATCGCCCGTCCCGCCGCCGTCATGCCGAAGGCCGCGGTCACGAAGGTGATCGAGCCGTAGCCGAAGCGGCAGTCGAGGTGCACGCCGTGGATGCCGGGTTTTTCGTGGCTGACGGTGCCGTCGGCCTTCGGGTAGACCGGCTGCTGGCTGGAGAACACGCATTCGACGCCGAAGTAGCGCTGGGTATTGCGTGGGAAGTTGTGACTGTCGCGCAGCGCGGCGCGCACCTTGGCGGCGAGCGCGTCGTTGTAGGTGCGGCTGAGATCCTTGATGTGGATCAGCGTCGGGTCGGTCAGGCCGCCGGCGCCGCCGGTGGTGATGATGGGGATCTTGTTGCGCTTGCAGTAGTAGATCATCGCCGCCTTGAACTTGATGCTGTCGATGGCGTCGATGACGTAATCGTAGCCGTGCGCCTTGTTCAAATGCTCGGCGAGGTTGTCGGCGGTGATGAAGTCGTCGATCAGCCGGCACGTCGCAGTGCGGATTGATCTGCGCGACGCGTTCGGCCATGACCTCGATTTTCTTGCGGCCGACGGTGTCGCTGCCGGCCGGCAACTGGCGGTTGACGTTGCTGAGCGCGACCACGTCGTAGTCGATCAGCGTGAGGCGGCCGACACCGCTGCGCGCCAGCGCCTCCACGGCCCAGGAACCGACGCCGCCGATACCGACGACGCAAAAGTGCAGCTGCGGGAGCAGGGCATAGGCACGGTCGCCGTACAGGCGTTGGATGGCGCCGAAACGCTGATCGTAGTCGGATGTCGTCATGCTAGTTCACGCCCAGCCGTGCACACACGCGTGCGCCGCCCAATGTGTCGCTGTGTTCAATGTCGATAGTGCCGCCGTAGGCCGACGCAATATCGCGCACCACGGCAAGCCCGATGCCTTGACCGGGAACGCTGCTGTCGACGCGTACGCCGCGGCCGAGTACGGCGGCACGCTGCTCCGGCGCGATGCCGGGGCCGTCGTCGTCGATGCACAACACCAATTCCTGACCGCCGTCGATCTCCTGTAAGTGCGCCGTTGCCGTCACGCGCGACTTGGCCCATTTGCAGGCGTTGTCCAGCAGATTGCCGCACAGTTCCATCAGATCCGCCTCGTCGCCGCGGAACTGGAGCGATGCGTCGGCATCCAGTGTCAACACCAGCTGACGCTCCGCATAGACTTTTTCGAGGCTGTTGATGATGCGTTGCAGCAAGGTCGCGATCGCGATGGGCGCCATCAGCGTGGTGCGTCCCGAGGTGGCGGCGCGCTGCAATTGATAATCGACGATCTGGCTCATGCGTTCGGTCTGTTCGCGCACCAACTGCTCCAGCGTGTTGTCGCCTGATGATTGCGTGCCGGCACCGCGCAGCACCGCCAGCGGTGTTTTCAGGCTGTGGGCAAGATCGGCGAGTGCATCGCGGTAGCGGCCGAGACGGCCGCGTTCGGTTTTGAGCAGGGCATTGAGATTATCGGTGAGTCCGCGCAATTCACGCGGATAGTCGCCGGCGAGCAGTTCGCGTTCGCCGCCCTCGACGGCGGCGAGATCGCGTTCCACGCGCCGCAGTGGACTTAAGCCCCAGCGCAGCACCAGCCCTTGCGCGATGAGTACGCCGATGGCCAGTACGGCGAACCAGACGAACAAGCTCTGGCGGAAACGGTTGACTTGCGCCAGGTACGCCTCGGGGTCTTCGCTGACGCTGAAGGTGAAATCCACGCTGCGCTTACCCAGATCCCAACTGCTGCCGAAGGCGAGCACGAACAGGCTGTGCATGTCCGCCGTATCCTGGCGCGTGAACAACCATTCGCCGGCTTGAATCTGTGGCGGCGTGGGCAGGGTCTGTCCGAGTTGCGACGGCGATTGCCAGGCAATGGTGCGATTGGCGCGGACGATCTGCGCGTATAAACCCGAGCCAGGACGCTGAAAGCGTTCCTCAGGGAGACTCTCGGGCATCGTCAGTTCGCCACGCCGATCAAGATCGGCCACCGCCAGCAGTCCGTAGATATGTGCCTGCAGGCGTTCGCGCACGGCCGTTTCGGTCGAGTCACGAAAGGCGCGGTCGAGTGCCCAACCGGTCAAGCCGAGGAAGGCTGCCAGCACCAGGCTGGCGGCGATACCGAGACGGAGATTCAGCGATTGCATTTATTGACCGCGGGCCAGCGCCAGGCGATAGCCGCGGCCGCGCACGGTTTCGATGGGGTTGAGTACGTTGTCCGGATCGAGCTTGCGCCGCAGTCTGCCGATGAAAACTTCGATGGTGTTGCTGTCGCGGTCGAAGTCCTGTTCATACAGATGTTCGGTCAGGTCGGTTTTGGAAATAACCTCGCCGCTGTGCAGCATCAGGTGTTCCAGCACTTTGTATTCGTAGGTCGTCAGTTCGATCGCTCGTGCGTCGACCTGGACGCTTTGTGCCGACGTGTCCAGCACAATCGGGCCGCATTGCAGCGTGGCTTGTGTCCAGCCGGAGGCGCGCCGCACCAGTGCGCGCAGTCGCGCCAGCAGTTCCTCGATTTCGAAGGGCTTGACCAGGTAATCGTCGGCACCGGCCTCCAGACCTTCGACCTTGTCCTGCCAACGGCCGCGGGCGGTGAGGATCAGGATCGGATAATCCTTGCCGGCGGCGCGCAGCGCGCGGATCACCTCGATACCCGAGAGTTTCGGCAGGCCGAGGTCGATCACGGCGATGTCGATGGGATATTCACGGCCGGCAAACAGGCCCTCTTCACCGTCACGGGCGGTGTCCACCACATGGCCTTCGGCCTTGAGGCGCACGCGTAATTGCTCGCGCAGGAGATTTTCGTCTTCGATGATCAGTACGCGCATGGGGGATTCAATGGGTTATCGGGCGATTATTGGGCGTCAAGGAACAGCACTTTGACACGGCCATTCGGTGTAAGCACTTTGACGCGGTATGACAGTCGGCCACCCTCGTCGATGGGTTCGGCCGACAACACGCGGCCGCCGGTGCTGCGTTCGGCCGCGGCAACGGCCTCGGACAGATTCATCTGCCGGGGTGCATAACGCGGTGCGGATTCATAACGCGGTGCAGATTCGTAACGCTGTTCTGGGACATAATTGCGGTCGCCGCCGCGACGGTCATCCGGGGCATAGTTGCGATTGCTGTCACGGCGCTCGTAGCCGTTGTCATACCGCGGTTGAGATTGGGGTTGAGATTGCGGTTGCGGGGCGGAGCGGCGGTTCTCGCGATTGCTCTTCGTAGTTATTGCGCGGCTTGTCTTTTTCAAGATAACCGCCACGCGCGGGCGCGCTGCGCTCCACTTGTTTTTGATCACCTTGTTGTTGATCGCGTTGCTGGCGTTCGCTGTCTTCGTCCTGAGACTTCTTGGCATGGGCGACAGGCAGGGCGAGCAATAGCCCGCACAGCAGCCAGACCTGTCGTTTCCCAATCCGAAGTTTCATCAGTCTCTCAATAGCCAACGGCGCAACAAGCCAGTTCACAGGTTCGATGGTACGGGCCAGGGCACGCTCTGCCAAGTTGACTGGCCAGCCTGATTACCCGTCGGGGTTACCAGGCGGGCTGCACAGTGACTTGAACCCGGATACGGTCGCCGGGGTCATGCGGCATGCGGGTCTCGTACTCCGCGCCCTGGTAGCGGTAGAAAACGCGATAGCCTTCGACACGCTGCTCTTCCCGGTAATCGACCCTCTGCTGACAACGGGTCTCCTGCACGGTGTGAACGCTGTCGGGCGTCCGATGCTGTTCACCGACATCGCGCCCGATCGAACCGCCGAGAATTGTCCCGGCCACGGTCGCCACATCCTGGCCACGGCCTTTGCCGACATTATGCCCCGCGACGCCGCCGATGATGCCGCCGAGAATCATCGGCGTGGCTGATCTATAGCCGCTCTCGTAGACGGGTACCTGTTCTTCCCAGCATTCCTCGCGCGGCTCGCTGATGCGCACGGTGCGGGTAATCGGCTCGACGCGGACAACCTCCGCGTAATCGTAATGGCCGTCAGTCTCGCGCGGGTAGTCGGGGCTGGCTGCCACAGGCAGGCCGGTCATCACGCCGGCAAGGCCGAGTGCAATACTGATCAGGGTTGTTCGTTGCGCATTCATGGACCGCTCTCCTCGTGACACCGATCCCAGCTGTTCGTCTTAACTGGGGTCTTACAGCGTCAGAATAGGCGGTCGTGGCTGAATGCTGCCTGAATGATGTAGGTGGCTGGTGCGCGGGCCGGAAGGGCTTCAGCCTGGACCTGGCCTGTTGCCCTTGCTGCGCGGAGTTTTATGCGCACTCGACCGTGCAGTGGTGATCTGCTGTCGGTAATACTCGCCCGCGCAGACGCCGAACGCGACTGAGACATTGAGGCTTTCGACGTTACCGCTGCCGGGGATTTTCAGCACCTGCTGCGTCAGCTCCAGCAGGGCGTTGGAAACGCCGACCTGTTCGGCACCCATAATCAGCAGGGTGCGCGCGGCGAAGGGGTGTTGATACAGGGAAACGCCGCGAGCCACTGCCGTGGCGACAAAGTGAAAGTCCATATCCCGCAGTTGTTGCAGCTGTCGATCCGGATGGCGCAACGTCACCAGTGCCACCTGTTCCGCGCCGCCCTCGGCCACGCGACAGGCGGCGCCGGAAAATTTCGGCAGACGGCCTTCGGCGCCGAGGATGAAGCGCACACCGAAATGCGCGCAGGTGCGCACGATGGCGCCGAAGTTATGCGGGTTCTCCACGCCGTCGAGATACACCAACAGTTGCTTGCCCTGGTCTTCCTTGAGCAAACCGAGCAGATCGGAAAATTCCAGTGGCGAACGCTCGCGGGCCAGAATGCAGATGCCCTGATGGTGAATGGTGTCGGTGAGGCGTTCCAGGTCGTCGCTGGCGACGATGTGGTAAGCCTTGCGCTTGGCCGCGACGCCGCGCAGCAACTCGGAGAATTTCGGAATTAAATGTTCTTCCAGATACACGCGCACGACATCGTGCGGGCGGCGGTCCCACAAGGCTTGGCAGGCGGCGACACCGTAATATTTCAGTTCGCGGCGACCATCGCTCGGTACGGCGCTGCGCTCTTCGTTGGTACGTGCCACGGGGCGGGGCGTTGCAGTTGCCGGTGTCGCAACTGACTGGGTTGCAGCGGGCTTGGTTACGGTGGGCTGGGTTACGGATGGCTGCGTAGCTTGGGACGATACCGGTTTGTCGGCACGCGGTTTGTGTGCTGACTTGGGTTTGTTGCGGGTATCCCAGACGGAGGCCGGTTTTGTCGCGCCAATTTCACCAGATGCGTCACGTGTGCCACGTGTACCAGATGCGTCACTCTGTCGGGTGCGCGCGGTTTGCGCGGTGGTTTACGGGATTCGGACACGGGATCTCCAGACGCCAGGTAGATTAGCTAGGTGCTGCCAGGCGCTAGTTTAACAGTCTGCTAGAGGGATTTCGCCGACGGCTTCGGTAACGGCTGTCCTGGCCAGGCACCGAAGGCCTTTACCACCGGCTTGGCGCTGCCATCCTGGCGGAACAAGCCCCAATGCGCCTCGCTTTCCTCCAGGTGACCGAATTCATCCTGTAATTCACGGGGCTTCCACGGGGCATCGAAGGCCTCGAAGCCGGCGATGTTGTGTGTCGGGCCGGGCGGTATGCGTTTGAGTAACAGAGTCCAGAAATCGGCCTGACGTTGTTCGCTGAAGCCCTGGCTCTCCGGCGCGCTGGGCAGTCCGGTTTCTTTGATCAGGATGGGTGTGTCCGTGGCCGCGTGTAATCGCTGCACGACTTCGGCGACGAAGGTTGTGGCCTGTTCCAGGTTGTCCGGTTTGAACCAGGGTTCAAAACGCGGGTGTACATTCGGCAACAGCAGATCCAGTTCCAGCAAAATACGCGCGTCGGGTGAATCGAGATAGACACTGAACGGTTCGCTGCTGCCCAGGGCGAGCTGCGGCATTTGCTGGCGCACATACGCGGCGGCCGCCTGGATGTCGCTGGCCTGATAACGCTTCCAGAACAGCCCTTCATTGCCGAGGATCACCGCGACCACCTGCTGTGGAAACTGCCGCGCCAACGCAATGGCCTGATCCAGTTCGGCACGGTCGGCGGGATTCCACACGCCGAGGATGATCGCGTGATAGTCCAGCGTCTACGGCCAATTCGGGAATCAGTGCTTGACCATGTGCCAGGCCATAGGTGATGACGCCGGAAAAATACGGCCGCAGGCGTTGCAGATCGTCGCGAATACCGGTGGCGGTCGCGGCGTGAGGCGTGCCGTCGTGCATGGAAAAATCGCGCGGCACGTAGCTGACGAAACGTTGCGTGGCGAGCGCGGCCTCGACACGCGTGCTAACGGTCTCCGCCGCAGTGACCGGCGCAGTGAGACCGATGCACAGCAAGCCGAAAGCGAACGCGAGCGATCTGATGTAGCGCATAACCAAAATCCTGATATTGAGCGGTGTTATAAGTTCGAACGTCACAGATACCGGTAGGCATCACCCCGTGAGCATCAGGTAGATGCTGCGTCCCAGTTACTCCAGACTGCGTTAGAATAGCGCAATGGACTTGATTGATACCCATTGTCATATTGATGTCGAGGATTTCGACGCAGATCGCGCCGCGGTTTTGGATCGCTGCCGTCGCCTGGGCATCCGACGCCTGATAGTGCCCGCCGTCATTGCGCGTACTTGGCGGAATTTGCTCGACTTGTGTCATCGCGAACCGGGTTTGTTGCCAGCCTTGGGGCTGCACCCGGTGTATATCGATCAGCACAGCGACGCGGATCTGGCGGCCTTGGCAACGTGGGTTGCGCGCGAATGCCCTGTGGCGATAGGTGAGATCGGCCTGGATTATTTCGTCGGCGATCTGGATCGGGAGCGTCAGCAGCAGGTGTTCGAGGCGCAACTGATCGTTGCCCGGGACGCCGGATTACCGGTCGTGCTGCATGTGCGCAAGGCCCATGATCAGGTGCTGGCGACACTGAAACGTATCAAGGTTCGCGGCGGGTTCGCGCATGCCTTCAATGGCAGCCTGCAACAGGCGCAGCAGTATATCGATCTGGGCTTCAAACTGGGCTTTGGCGGCATGCTGACCTTCGAGCGGTCCAACAAGCTGCGCAGTTTGGCCAAGGCGCTTCCCCTGGAGGCGCTGGTGCTTGAAACGGATGCGCCGGATATGACCGTCGTCGCGCATCGTGGCGAGCGCAACAGCCCGGAATACCTGCCGGATTGTCTACAGGCGCTGGCTGACGTGCGTGGCGAAGATCCTGACGTGATCGCCGCGGTGACGACGCGGAACGCCGAGGCCGTCTTGGGATTGGCTTCGGCGTTGTAACTGACTACCAGGAGCAAACATGAAATGTGTCATTTACCGGGCTGAGCGCAAGCCGGATGCGTATCTGTATATCGAGCGCGAGGCTGATTTTTCGCGCGTGCCTGAGGCATTGCTTAAACTGCTCGGGCGCTTGGAGCAGGTCATGGCGCTGGAATTGACGGCAGACCGTCGACTTGCGCAGGCCGATCCGCAACAGGTGCGACTGTCATTGCAGCAACAAGGTTACTATTTGCAGATGCCTCCGAACGACGGGGCGACGTTGCAATGATTGGCGGGGGTTGCGCGCCGTTTATGTCCTGGGCCGCGCGATAACCGTGCACGACGGCAGCAAGTAGGGTCAGACGCGCATTCGAGAAGGTTAATCTGGGTATGCGCACCCACACTGGTACAGAGGGGTGTGTAGAGAATCCTTAAGCTGCGAGATAGTGAATGACGCTTGTTGCGTTCAAGGCTGCCGAGCCGGCCAAAAAAAACCCCGCCGTTAAGGCGGGGTAGAATCTCGATGTCGCCCCCTGTTAACCACCATCGGACGTTGCGCGAACCACATGGCAGTGAATAGCGAACCGAGTTACTTCCGGAGTACGCAAGGCCACGAAGAGCGTTGGCCAGTGCTGGAAACGCGGACACCGGGGCCAGGATCCAGGATCCATGGCGAGGTCATAGTGTAGCCTTCTTGGGGGTCGCTGGGAGGGGGGTAAACGGGTTTTTTTATTCGGGTGTGTTGTGCGCGTGCAACACTGTGTATGCCGCGGTGACCTGGGAAAACATCCGTAAAAACATCGCATCTAATTGTATTTAAAGATGATACTATCTAAACGGCCCCGTTGGGCTTGAAGTGCATCCGTCCCCGCCGGACCTGGATTTGGCCGCCGCGGCCCTCTCGAATTTCGGTGAGGCCCGACGAGGCCGTCACGGCGGGTATTGCCACCACTGCCGGCTTCCATCAACGCCGCGTGCTGGATTTACCAAGGACTCATGACTATCACATTGCACACCGTTGGACACAGTGGTCGATCACTCGATGAACTGCTCGAACTGCTGCGGTCGGCAGGCATACGTACTGTGGTTGATGTGCGCCAGCAGTCCGAGTTATCACACGATCAGCATTTCAGTCAGGAAGGCGTGCGCGAGGCACTCAGCGCAGCGGGTGTTGACTATCATTGTGCCGGACGGCAGTTGGGTGGACTCAGACAGGCGCGGCCCGCCTCGCCACACCGGGCACTGGCAGATGCGGGGCTGCGGGGTTATGCCGATTACATGGGTACCGAGATGTTCAAGAAGGCGGCGGCGCAACTCATGCACTTGGGCAGTCTGGCAGCCACGGCCATTCTATGCATCGAGCGCGATCCTATGGTCTGTCAGCGTTCTCTGATCGCAGACTATCTTGTCCTGCAAGGTATGGTCGTGATGCATCTATTCGATACTGTGCCTGGGCAGGCACATCTGCTGCGTCCCGAAGTGCGCCGTGAATCCGCTGAGCTGATTTATGATCGCGTGGTTTCTGCAACACCGCTTTGATGGAGGAGGTGCCGCAATGTTCCGCACTGAAAAATTACCCCGCATGCCCACACCGGACGAAGCGCTACCGGGTCGTGATACAGCCATGCCAGTGCCCGCGCGGCATTTTGTGAATGGGAACCCGCTCGAAGGTCCATTTCCTGAGAATTTTGAGCAGGTGATGTTCGGGCTTGGCTGCTTCTGGGGCGCCGAAAGGCTGTTCTGGCAACTCCAAGGCGTGTATTCAACCGCGGTCGGCTATGCCGCAGGACTCACACCGAATCCGACGTATAAAGAGGTCTGTTCCGGTTTGACCGGGCACAATGAGGTCGTGCGGGTTGTGTACGATCCACAGGTCATCACATTTGACGACCTATTACGGGTGTTCTGGCAAGCACACGATCCGACCGAGGGTATGCGTCAGGGCAATGATGTGGGCACGCAGTATCGATCGGGTATCTATACCTACTCAGCATCGCAACAACATGCCGCAGAATCTTCGCGGCAAGCATACCAGGCGGCCTTGACGGCAGCGGGGCGCGGCAGCATCACAACTGAGGTGATAGCGGCACCGACGTTTTTCTTCGCAGAAGATTATCACCAGCAGTATCTGGCAAAAAATCCGGGCGGTTACTGCGGTCTGAGGGGCTGTGGTATCCGCTATCCGGAGTGAGCGGATACGCGATCCAGTCACGTGACATGCCGAGATCATTCTCCCTTAAGGGGCTGGGGGATGCTTTTCTGCAGACGGCATGATGATGCGCGATTTCGGAGGACGAGCTTCTCTCTGGCCGGGGTCTCCAGGCTTTGGGTGCATATTTTTCCACGGCGGATGCCGACCCGGTGGATAGGCGTGCGGCGGGTATGGTCTGCCGTAGGTGTAAGGCAGAAATATCACGTCGGGTTCAGGGTCGTAGTTTTGTGGCGTGGATGGTGTGGCCATCCTGGCAGCAGCATTCGCGGCAGCTTGATCAGCACGTTGTTGTTCCCGTTGCAGACGTGAGTCTTCCAGATCGCGCGCCACATCGAGGATCGTTTGTATACGGTTTTCGGGAGAGGGCGCCGATGCCGAGACTTCGGGCGTTAAGCTGGGTACTTCAAGTTCCAGGGTATCAATGGCTTGCTCGCCATCGCTTGGCGGGTATTGGCTGTAGTGTCGCGTCCCCTGCGCATCGACCCAGGTATAGAGGGTTACGGCGGCGACATCCGGCTGGGCGGCCAAGCCGAATAAAAGGATAAGCACGCTGAAATACCTGTTCATAGTCAACTCCTGAGTATCAGCTTAGCATCGCCGCCGGCAGATAGCGTTGACGCGCTTACTGCGCGATATACTTACTTAATCCGCTGCTGTTCGATTGGAGCTTGGCATGGATTTTCCTGAACAGGTGTTCCCGGGATTTCTACACGTGCTGGCTGTGCCGCTGGCGCTGACGTGGCTGGTCGCGGCACTCTGGTACCTTCCACGACAACATTTGCGTGACAATATGTTCACGCACGTCTTCTTTGGCGCCTGCGTTGCGGTCTTGCTGCTCTGGAGCATACATGCGTCTGTCTCGCCGACGCTGCATTTCCATCTACTCGGAGTCACCGCGCTGACCTTGATGTTCGGCTGGCAGTTCGCCAGCGTCGGTGTGGCGTTGATCCTGGTCGGCTCGACCCTCAACGGCCAGGGCAGTTGGGTGACCTACGCGGTGAATTATCTGACCATGGGTTGCATACCCATCCTGGTGAGTTCATGCCTGCTGCACTGGGCCCAGCGCCGCTTGCCGCATAACTTTTTCATCTACGTCTATATCAACGCCTTCCTCGCCGCCGGTGTTTCCATCGTGGCAACCGGATTCACGGGGGCCGGGCTGCTGTGGGTGACCGGCGCCCACAGTCTGGACTGGCTGGGCTATCAATATTTGGCATTCACCCCGTTGATGTTTTTTTCCGAGGCGGTGATGAACGGTATGGTCATGACGCTGCTGGTCGCATTGCGCCCCGATTGGGTATGCAGTTTCGATGACAATTTATACATCAACGGAAAATAACAGCGTTCGCTGACGATTCGCACAAGGTTCGTCGGACAGCAGTGATTCCGCCTCTACTTCGGCCAGGGCTCGCCATCCGGCAAGACCGGGCCACGGCATTCGGGGAAAATTTTGGTTGTGCAGGTTTTGCACACTTCCGGATCGAGTGTGTGATAAATGCCATGGGTGATATTCGACATGGCAGGGAAGAAGGCGCCTTCGCCTATGTCCTTTAAATAATCGCCCTTGTGCAAAAATCTATACACCGACTCTTTTAAGCGCCAGAAATAAAGCCCGCCCCCGAGTTTCTTACGTCGCTTGGCTTCCTGCGCCAGCATTTCAGCGCCGGCCACGTCCACAAAGTTGATGCCGCGTCCGGTGATGAGAACGGATTTTTTTAGCGGATTCTTTTCATCTATGCGCAGGAGGTTGGCCTGGATGTGATCGACCGCGCCGAAGAAGATGGAGCCGTTGATGCGGATCATACAGAGTTGCGGGCACTCGTCATGACCTTTGGCCTCCTCAAACACAATGCTGCCTTTCTGGCCGGCGGGTACGACGGCGTGAATAGCGGGGCGTGACGTGCGATACAGGTACATGATCAGCGAGAGAATTATGCCGACAAAAATGCCTTTTTCCAGATTAATGATGGTGCCGATCAAAGTCACCCACAACACGGTAGTTTCGCCGCGGCTGGTGCGGCTGATGGATGTGATGTGATGGAAATCAATCAATCCCCAGGCCACCAAAAACAGAATGCCGGCCATGGCGGCAGTGGGCAGATACGAAGCCAGGGGAGCCACCAGCAACACAATTATTGCCAGGAAAATAGATGCGAACACCGAGGCCAGGGGTGTTTTCGCGCCCGCAGCGAAATTAACGCCGCTGCGATTGAATGAGCCGCTGGATGCAAAACCGGAAAAGAAACTGCCGACGACATTCGACAAGCCCTGGCCGATGAACTCCTGGTTGCTGTCGATGCGTTGCTCGGATTTGATGGCGATGGAGCGACTTATGGAAACGGCCTCAGTGAGCGCCAGCATGGTGATAACCAGTGCGGGGAACACTGTCGATGCAATGGCCTTGTGTGAAAAGTCGGGTAGTGAAAGCGGTGGCAATGAAGCCGGTAGCGCGCCAACGGTCTTGATATGGGTGACATCCACGCCAAACTTGTTGTTGAGTAGCAATGCGACAACGCTGGAAACGGCCATGGCGACAATCATGTAAGGCAGTTTTTGCAAATAACGCTTTGCCAATATGCCGATGAGCAAGGTGAATGCGCCGATGAACGTTACCCACAAATTTATCTTGTCAAACTGCAAATACAGTTGATGCAGCACTTCATAGAACGGAATTCCTCGCGCCATCTCCAGTCCGAAGAAGTTTTTGATCTGGCTGCCGGCAATCAGTACCGCCGCACCGGCCGTGAAGCCGATGACCACGGTATGCGAAATAAAATTCACCAGCACGCCCATCCGCGCCAGTCCGAGAATCAGCTGAAATAATCCGGTGAGAAAGGTGAGCGTCAATGCCAGCTGGATAAATTCGGCGCTGCCCGGTTCGGCCAGGTGATTGAGGGACGCAAACAACGCGATCGAAATCGCGGTCGTGGGGCCGGATACCAGATGCCAGCTGGAACCGAACAGCGCGGCGATAATCGCGGGCACCATGGCTGCGTACAAACCGTATTCCGGCGGCAACCCGGCGATGGTCGCGAAGGCGACGCCTTGCGGCAGCACGATCATGGCGCCGGTGAGTGCGGCCATGCTGTCGGCGCGCAGGGTGTGGCGGTTCACCTTTGGCCACCAGCGCAAGAAAGGTAGTGCGGTGAACAACCAGTGATTGCGGGGGAGAGTGTTCATGGCGAGCCTTTTATATGCCGCGGGTACGCTAGAAATCGAGGAGGTCATGTTGTCAGGCGATTATCGGATTCAGACTTTCGTCCCTAACGGTGAATGTGTCTCCCCTTCGTTGAGTAGGAATTATACCTGCGCACGTTATTCAGAGCGATGGAGAGCGACGTTACCAGCCTGTACCGTGCGCTGCGCAGTGTAGAGAACGCCAGCCATCGCCAGACCAAACAGGAGCTTTGATCCCAGCGACACGGAGTAGGGCAGCAAGGTGACGAATGCGGCGTTCACAATCGGGAGTACCACCAGGAAATTCACCATCCATATCGATGCCAGCACACCCGCCGCGACCGCTACGGATGCAGCCGGGCCGCGGCGCCGCATGAAGGGCGTCCATATCAGCGCTGCATAAGCCAGCGCGACCAGCAGGGACAGCGCGAAATGAATGGCTATGCCGAGAACGGGCGCGAACGCCGCGTCAGCCATGCTCGGTAGCAGGCTGGCGGTCACTTGGCGCGCGACTTCCACGCTGCTGTGTGCGGTAAGCGCGGCATAAACCTGTACCCAGACCACTTCCGCCAAGCCACCGCAAAGTCCGGCAAGCAGTATCACTGGCAAGCTGCCATCTGTTTCGTTGTGTGCGAGTGTTTTCATGAGACACCTCGTGTTGACCGGTTGAACTTCAATATAATGTCGCGCGGTGATGAGTAACCATCCACCGCCGGTTTTCTAATTCGCTGGGTCACCCTAACAGAACCCGGGATGTGGTTGCCAGTGCTGGATGTGGCTGTATATCAACTACATCAGGCGCGATATTAATTTGCATGCTCTAGTGCAATCGGCCGGTGACTAACTGGCTTCTAATTGATTACCGTCATAGATTCGATATAAGCAAATGGGTATCCTCTAAAGCATCGACCGACCCGTGGACTGTGTATCCGGGGCGCAGTGGAGTTTCCCGCGGGGATGTCTGGGGACTCATTCAAGAGCCGAGAGGAGATCGCACATGAGCGTCGTCACCTCAGCCAGTTCAGCCACGCCGCCGCGCGGTGAACTCCGGCTTTCTGGGCGAGTCATGGCCGCCACGCCGGGCATGAACGCGTCTCAACATGTGTATCCAATGCGGCAGCTGCGGCGGCTCCTGCCCCTCGGCGGCGGAGATGGAGCACACCCCGCGCCGGCTGTTCGCCATGATCCGCGCCGGCATGCGCGACGAAGTCTTGCGCAGTAACACCCCCTGGTTCTGCGTGTCCTGCTATTACTGCACGGCGCGCTGCCCGCAGCAGATCCACATCACCGATGTCATGTACACCCTCAAATGCATGGCCATCGCCGCGGGCCTGTATCGCGATGCTTCGCTTCCGGGGTTCTCCGAAACCTTTGTCGATTACGTCGAACGCTACGGGCGCAGCTATCGAGCTCGGCCTCGCCACCCGCTTCAACCTGCGCCACCATCCGCTGAGCCTGCCCGCCATGGCGCCCATGGGCATGGGCATGTTGAAACGCGGCCGCATGGGACTCACCCCCGAACGCATCCAGGACATGCCGCAGCTCACGCGCATCCTCGAACGGGCCAAGGCCCTGGAGGAAACGCCATGAAGATGCTCTTCTATCCAGGCTGTTCCATGCAGCACACGGCACGTCCCTATCTCGATTCGCTGCAGGCCATCCGCGCCGACATCGATCTGGAACTGGAAGAGGTCCAGGACTGGAACTGCTGCGGCGCCACCGAATACATGTCCGTGCACCGCGTCCCCGCGCACGCGCTGGTCGGTCGCAACCTCGCGCTGGCCAGCCGACAGATGCAGGCGGAGGACGGGCAGGGCACGCCGACACTCACCGCCGCGTGCAGCGCCTGCTATCTCAACCTGGCCAAGACCGATCAGCAGATGCGCGAAGATCCGCGCTTGAAGGCCAGCGTCAACGCCGCGCTCGATGCCGGCGGGCTGGAATACCGGCCGGGCAGTCTGAAGGTGCGGCACTTGCTCGATGTGGTGTGCAACGATGTCGGCTACGAAGCGGTCCGCGCCAAGGTGGTGAAGCCGCTGTACGGTTTGAAGGTCGCGCCTTATTACGGCTGCATGGTGGTGCGCCCGGATCCGGATTCACGCTGGGACGACCGCGAACATCCCACCGCGATGGATCGGCTGTTGCAGGCCCTGGGTGCTGAAGTGGTCGACTATCCGCTCAAGACGCAATGCTGCGGCGGTCACATGTCGGTGATCGGCCCCGAGGTCGCCTACGGTCTGATCCGGCGCCTGATCCACGGCGCGCAGGAAGCCGGCGCGCATCTGATCGCAACCTTATGCCCCATGTGTCAGCTCAACCTGGATGCCTACCAAGTGGAGATGAACAAGCATTTCAAGACCGATTATCACGTCCCGGTGCTGTACTTCACGCAGTTCATGGGGCTGGCCTTCGGCAAGATCGCCGGAGGAACTGGGCATCGGCAAGGAATTCGTCGGCGGCGGCGGACGGCGCTGACGAACATCCACGGCCAAGCGCCCGAAGTAGCAGAAGCTACGGCCGAAGCGGCGCCCGCGCGCGGAAGACGGCCTGCCCATGCCGCGTATGGACTGAGGGAGATCGCCATGTCCGAGAAGACTGCGCAGCCCGATGCCAGCGAAGAACGCGTCGGCGTCTACGTCTGTCACTGCGGCAGCAACATCGCCGGCGTCGTGGACGTGGAGGAGGTCGCGCGATTCGCGGCCGAGCGACCTCAAGGATCGCGGCGTGGTGCTGGCGCGCGACTACAAGTTCATGTGCTCCAGCCTCGGCCAGGAGCTGATCGAGAAGGACATTCAAGAAGATGGGCTTGACGCGCGTGGTGGTGGCCGCCTGCTCGCCGCACCTGCACGAAGAGACCTTCCGCACCGCCTGCGACCGCGCCGGCCTGAACCCCTATCTGTGCGAGATGGCGTCCATCCGCGAGCAGGTCGCCTGGGTGCACACGGACAAGAGTCGCCGCCACCGCCAAGGCCAAGGCGGTGGTCTCCGGCGCGGTGGAACGCGTGCGCCACAACCGTCCGCTGGAAGCCGATCCGCGTGCCCATCGACGCCGCCACGCTGGTGGTCGGCGGCGGCATCGCCGGCATCCAGGCCGCGCTGGAAATCGCCGATGCGGCATCACCAGGTCTACCTGGTCGAACGCGAGCCCTCGATCGGCGGCCACATGGCCCAGTTCGACAAGACCTTCCCCACCCTGGACTGCTCCGCCTGCATCCTCACGCCCCAGCATGGTCGCGGTCGGCAGCCATCCCAACATCGACCTGCTCACCTGGAGCGAAGTGGAGAAGGTCGACGGCTTCGTCGGCAACTTCACCGTCACGCATCCGCAAGAAGCCGCGCTATGTCAACGAAGACGTCTGCACCGGCTGCGGCATCTGCGAGGAGAAATGCCCGAAGAAGGTGCATCGACGAAGTCTACGAGGCCGGGCTGGGCTATCGCAAGGCGATCTACACGCCCTTCCCGCAGGCCGTGCCGAAGTATCCCGGTGCATCGACGCGGACACCTGCACCTACTTCATCAGCAAGGGCACCTGCAAGGCCTGCGAGAAGTTCTGCCCGACCGAAGCCATCGACTTCGATCAGCAGGATGAGATCGTCACCGTGCAGGTCGGCAACATCATCCTCGCCACCGGCTTCGACCTGTTCGATGCGCGGCGCATTCCGCAGTACGGCTACGGCCGCCTGGCCAACGTCTTCACCAGCCTGGAATTCGAGCGCCTGTGCAACGCCGCCGGCCCGACCGGCGGCAAGATCGTGCTGCGCGACGGCAAGACCGCGCCCAAGGCGGTGGGCATCATCCACTGCGTGGGCAGCCGCGACCGCAACTACAACAACTACTGCTCGGCCATCTGCTGCATGCAGAGCCTGAAGTTCGCGCACCTGGTCAAGGAGCGCACCGGCGCCGAGGTCTACAACTTCTACATCGACATGCGCACGCCGGCCAAGGACTACGACGAGTTCTACCAGCGGGTGCTGGACGAGGGCATGCACTTCGTCCGCGGCAAGGTGGCCGAAGTGACCGATGCCGCCCGCTGCCCGGACGAAGAGGGCAAGCTGATCGTCCAGGTGGAAGACACGCTGGTCGGCAAGCAGCGGCGCATCCCGGTGGACATGGTGATCCTGTCCGCCGGTCTGGAGCCGCGCCCGACGCCAAGGAAGTCGGCCAAGACGTTCGGCATTTCCTGCTGCGCCGACGGCTGGTTCATCGAGAAGCACCCCAAGCTGGATCCGGTCGCCACCATGACCGACGGCGTGTTCATCGCCGGCTGCGTCGCCAGGGGCCGAAGGACATCCCGGCCAGCGTCGTCCAGGGCGCCGCGGCCGCGGCGCGCGTGCTGGGCCGCATCCAGCAGGGCGAGATGGCGCTGGAGCCGATGCGCGCCAGCGTCGATCGAGGAACAGTGCTCCGGCTGCCGCATCTGCAACACCCTGTGCCCGTTCAACGCCATCCGCTTCATCGAGGACCGCAGGTCACCGAGATCAACCCGGCGCTGTGCCAGGGCTGCGGCACCTGCGTGGCCGCCTGCCCGGCCGGCGCCATCAGCGGCACCGGCTTCAGCAACGAGCAGATCCTGGCCCAGATCGAGGGCCTGCTGCTGCTCGATCTTGGAGCACGTGACGCGAAGCGGCGCTCACCGGCATGAGGAAGCATGCCATGACCGACGACAATTCGAACCCGTCATCGTCGGCTTCACCTGCAACTGGTGCTCGTTACCGCGCCGCCGACCTGGCCGGCACGGCGCGCATCAAGTATCCGCCCAACGTGCGCCTGATCCGCCTGATGTGCTCCGGGCGGCTCGATCCGACCTTCGTGCTCAAGGCCCTCGCCGAGCGGCGCCGACGGCGTGCTGATCGCCGGCTGCCATCCGGGCGAGTGCCACTACCTGGAGCAGAACTACAAGGCCCTGCGCCGCTATCACGCTGCTGCAAGCGCACGCTGGCGCAGCTGGGCGTCGAACCGGAGCGCGTCCAGCTGGTCTGGGCCTGCGCCGCCGAGGGCGCGAAGCTGGCCGCAGGAGATCACCGAGATTGGTGGAAGAAGTGCGCGCGCTGGGACCGCTGAACTGGCGGCAAGTCCCGAACGGACAGTCGGCCGCCGTGCGCTGAGGACGTGCCGGCAATCGACGGAGGTGACGGCATGAGCCGACGAAACCCAAATTCGCCATGTACTGGGCCGCCTCCTGCGGCGGCTGCGAAATCGCCGTCCTGAACATCCACGAGAAGATCCTGGATGTGGACGCCAACTTCGACGTGGTCTTCTGGCCGGTGGCGATGGACGCCAAGTACAAGATGTGGAAGCGATGGAGGACGGCTCGCATCCTGCTCACGCCTGTTCAACGGCGGCATCCGCACCGACGAGAATGAGCACATGGCCCAACTGCTGCGGCGGAAATCCCAAGATCCTGGTGGCCTTCGGCTCCTGCGCCAGCGAAGGCTGCATCCCCGGCCTGGCCAATCTGTCCAGCCTGCGAAGCGATCTTCGACACCGCCTACAGCGACGCTCAGCACCGAGAATCCCGAGGGCATTCGCCCGCAGACTCGTGTGCCAAGTGCCCGAAGGCGAGCTCACCATCCCGCCGCTGCTAACCGGTGCTGCAGCACGCTCGACCAGGTGGTCGATGTGGATTACTACATGCCCGGCTGCCCGCCCGAGTCGCACCAGATCGCGGCGGTCGTCGATCTGGTGATCCAGGTGGTGCAGGGCAAGGCCGAGCTGCCGCCCAAGGGCGCGGTGATCGGCGCGGGCGACTCCACCGTCTGCGACGAATGCCCGCGCAAGCGCGACGTCAAGACGCATCAACGCAGTTCACGCGCATCCAGACCATGCCGACGCTCGATCCGACAGACTGTGCCTGCTGGAACAAGGGCATGCTGTGCGACGGCCCGGCCACCCGCAGCGGCTGCGATGCGCGCTGCCCGCAGCGGGCATGCGCCGTGCATCGGCTGCTACGGCGCCGCGCGCCGGCGTCACTCGATTAGGGCGCGCGGCTGATGACCGCCTTCGCCTCGGTGATCGACGACAACGACCCGGAGGAGATCGATCGCGATCCTGGACGGCATCCCCGATCCGGTCGGGCACGTTCTACCGCTTCAGCCTGGCGCGATTCGCTGTTGCGCGCGGGCCGCGCGGCCTGGCCGTGCCGAAGAATCGGACTCACCGAGTCCGTAGGAGGAGGCACGACATGCAACGCATCACCATCGATCCCATCACCCGGCTCGAAGGCCACGGCAAGATCGAGATCTTCCTGGACGACGACGGCGATGTCGCCAACACCTACTTCCAGATCCCGGAGCTGCGCGGCTTCGAGCGTTTCTGCGTCGGCCGGCCGGTGGAGGAAATGCCGCTGCTGACCAACCGCATCTGCGGCGTCTGCCCCGAGGCGCACCACATGGCCGCCGCCAAGGCCGCCGATGCCGTGTACGACGTCGACCCGCCGCCGGCCGGCAAAATGCTGCGCGAGCTGCTCTACAGCGCCTTCTTCTTCACCGATCACACCACCCACTTCTACGCCCTGGGCGGTCCCGATTTCATCATGGGTCCGGATGCGCCGGTGGCCGAGCGCAACATCCTGGGCGTGATCCACAAGGTCGGGCTGGAGATCGGCGGCAAGGTCATCCAGGCGCGCAAGTACGGCCACACCATCGTGGAGATGATCGGCGGGCGCAAGGTGCATCCCTGCACCGCCGATCCCCGGCGGCGTGACCAAGGCATCACCGAAGAGCGAGCGCGACGAGATCGAGAGCATGGGCCGCTGGGCGGTCGAGTTCGCCCAGTTCAGCCTGAAGCTGTTCAACGACATCGTGCTGGGCAACCCCGAGCCTACCTCGACCTGATCCTGGGCGACATCTACACCCACCGCACCTATTACATCGGCCTGGTGGATGAGAATAACAAGGTCAATTTCTACGACGGCAGGGTGCAGCGTGGTCGACCCGGACGGCAAGCGTATCGGCAAGTACGCGCCCGACGAATACGCCGACTGGATCGCCGAGCACGTCGAACCGTGGACGTTATCTGAAGTTCCCGTATCTGAAGAAGGTCGGCTGGAAAGGCTTTGCCGACGGCGAGGACTCCGGCGTGTACATGGCCACACCGCTCTCGCGCCTGAATGTCGCCGACGGCATGGCCACGCCGCTGGCGCAGGCGGAGTACGAGACGTTCTACGACGACGCTGGGCGGCAAGCCGGTGCACCAGCGCCTGGCCATCCACTGGGCGCGCCTGATCGAGCTGCTGTACGCCGCCGAGCGCTGGGTGGAACTGGCGACCGATCCGGAGATCACCTCGCCCGACATCCGCAGCGTCCCGACCGCGATGCCCACCGAAGGCGTCGGCATCGTGGAGGCGCCGCGCGGCACCCTGACCCATCATTACCGCACCGACGAGAACGGTCTGCTCACGATGGTCAACCTGGTCGTCGGCACCACCAACAACAACGCCGCCATGAGCCTGTCCATCAACAAGGCGGCCAAGGCGCTGATCCAGCCCGGCACGGTGGTCGACGAAGGCTTGCTGAACCGCATCGAGATGGCCTTCCGCGCCTACGATCCCTGCCTTGGCTGCGCCACGCATGCGCTGACCGGACGCATCGCGCTGCAGGTGTCGATCCACGACGCGACCGGCGACGTGGTCCAGGTTATTCGTAGCGAAGACGGCAAGTGATGACGATGCGTGCAAGCGCGTTGGTGGTTGGTCTCGGCAATCCGATTCTCGGCGACGATGGCGTGGGCTGGCGTGTGGCGCAGGAAATCGAAACGCGCCTTGCAGGTGCCAATCCCGATTCCGATCCCAGTTCGGATGTGGATGTCGCCTGCCTCGCGCTCGGCGGGGTCGCTCTCATGGAGCGGCTGGTCGGTTATCGTCGCGCGATCATCATCGACGCCATGACCACCGGTGCAGCGCCCGGCACGGTGCTCTGCGTTCCCTTGGAAAAGCTGCCGAACCCCGCCGCCGGACATACCGCTTCCAGCCACGATACCAGTTTCGCCACGGCGCTCAGTCTCGGCCGCAAGCTCGGCGCAGCGCTGCCGAATGAAGTTTGGGTGGTGGCGGTGGAGGCCGAACGTCTGTACGAATTCAGTGCAGGCCTTTCACCCGCTGTCGCGGCCGCCGTGCCCGCAGCGGTGTGTTGCGTGGAGGACTGGTTGGCGGATGCTTCAGAAACACGCGAACGGATGATGATTTCGGCTGTACAGCCTTGCGTCACCGGACAAACATCGCGCGGATCAGGATAAAACGCGATCACCAGACCTTGGCAGGCCAACGGCCGGCTGGTATAACTCGCCGCTTCATTTTGCAGCCGTGGTTTTGATCGCATGTCGCATCCGCATTTACCTATCTTCAACGTCGATCTGGAAGGGTTCGACGAGCAGGTCATTCAGGCCTCGCATCAGCGCCCGATCTTGGTCGATCTGTGGGCCGACTGGTGCGCGCCCTGTGTGGTGATCGCGCCGATTCTGGAAAAAGTCATCGCCGAGTTCGAGGGTAAGGTCGCGCTGGTGAAGATCGAGGTCGACGACGGCGACAACATGAAGATCGCCGGGCGCTATCGGGTGCGTGGCTTTCCGACCATTCTGCTGTTCGAAGATGGCGAGGAGCGCGGCCGCTTCAGCAGCGCACGGCCGGCGCATTTTGTCCGCGATTTCATCGCGCAGCACAGCCGTATCTCGATTTAGCCGAGTTTTCCTCTAGGGACGCTGGATTCGCGTGTGGACGATGCCGGTTGATACCGGTGGATGCCAGTCGAGCCAGGTCCGGCGCGGTAACAAAACCTTATTTGAGGACAGGTCGTCGCAGCGGTATGATGGGTCTGCGTGAAGTGCGGGGCTAGGCCGGTGTCGTCCGATTCCGGTCCGCGCAAGAACGATTAAACCCCGCCGGCGAGAACGGCATGACCAGAATCATCGCGGTGACCAGCGGTAAAGGCGGGGTCGGTAAGACGCAGATCAGCGTCAACGTGGCCTTGCAGTGCGCACGCGCGGGTCTGAAAGTCGGGCTTTTCGATGCCGATCTCGGTCTTGCCAATGCCGGTCTTCTCCTCAATCTCACGCCACGACAAAACCTCAGCGACGTCATTGCCGGTGATGTGAAACTCCGGGACATCGTCATCTCGGCGCAGGGCATCGACATCATTCCCGGCAGTTCCGGGATCACCGAGATGGCAAACCTGCCGGTGGCCGCGTTACGGCGTTTGTCGGATGCACTCACGACACTGCCCGATTACGATCTGATGGTCTTCGATACCTCGGCGGGTGTGGCCAACACTGTATTGGCCTTCGCGGCCGCTGCGCCAGAGGTGCTGCTGGTCATCACCCCCGAGCCAACCGCGCTGACCGACGCCTATGCCTTGGTGAAATTGTTGTACCGCCGTCTGTATGCCGGCCGTATTTCGGTGGTGGTGAATCAAGCTGCGTCGGAACGTCAGGCCCTGCAGACCTACGCGAAATTCCGCGATGTCGTGCGCGTCTACCAGGGTGTTGTGCTGCCGCTCCTGGGCTGGATACCGCATGACCCGCAGGTGACCGAGGCCACCCGCAGACAAACACCGCTAACGCAGCTTGACCCGCAAGGCCAGGCCGCTATGGCCATGCAGAATCTGGCGGCGCGTTTGCTGGAATCGAGTGCGCCCGATGCGAAAGATACGCTGGGCGCATTTTGGCAGCGTTTAACGGGGATTACGCAGACAGACGCAGTGACGCCGATCGTGCGTCATCCGACCGAGCGCCGCTCTGTCCCGCGGTCTGTACCTCAGCCCGCCGCGCATCCCAAACCGACCGTTGCAGCCGCAGCGTTACCTGCAGATTTGGCCAGCCGGCTAACCCGGCTTGAAGCTGGACTGGCGGCTGTCGTGCAAGCGTTGCAGACACACCCGCCGACGTTGAGCGTCGAGTACACACAACCCGCGGACGACGCGCTGCCAGTGTCAGCTGCGGCCAAACCAGCAGAATTCCGCAAGGGTCGGCGCGCCAGCGAGGCGGGCGCGCCCGCCCGTATCGTGCGCAATGCGCAACGGGCGACGCCGATCGATGCCTTGCAACTGCGTCGCGTGGTTGGGCGCATGCTGTCCAAGGCAATGCCCGGTGCAGAAGGAACGCAGCCGACGCAAGTACGGGTCGATGTCGATCAATTGCAGATGGATGCCGATAATGAATTCAGTCTGCGGCCAGGTCGATATACCTGCATCACACTGCAGTGCGATCACATCCAATCACCCGATAGTTTCATCGAAGAGATTTTCTCGAATTGTAATATCACCGGCTGCAAGGTGCGCCAACTGGGATCGCACCGGCGCTATTGGCTGACCAACGGCCGCGATGGCTGCATTCTGCTGGATGGTGACAATCAGGATCTGAACTGCGTACGTGCCTATATGGCAGCCGGTGGCAACGTGCTGGTGACGCCGGAAACCGAGCCGCCAGAATGGGTGCCCAGTCTGCGGCGCGTGTCGCCGTCGGTGGGTCGTCGTGTTGCCGAACAATTGCTAGAGAAATATCCGCATGAAAGCGTCCATCGGGAAGATGCCGAGGGTGACGCTGTAGAGCTATTCCGTTTGCTGCGCCGCGACCGGGCGCCCCTGCTGTGTGCTTTTCACACGGCCGGCGACGAAACTGTCGCCGGCGCGATGCGTGAACAATCGCCCTGAGAAGGCGTTATTTACCGGCTGACTTCTTGATGTCGATCTTGGCACCCTTGCGCAGATCTGCAAGATACGCCTCGACGCGCTGATTCTGCGCATGCGCCTGCAGCTGTTCCTTGACACTTTCGAAGCTCGGCGGATCCACTTTGCGGCTGTCATCCATACGGATGACATGCCAGCCGAACTGGGTCTGCACGGGTTTCTTGGTGATTTCGCCCTTCTTCATCTTGGCAACCGCCTCGGCGAAAGGTTTGACCATCTGGTCGGGGCTGAACCAGCCGAGATCGCCGCCGTTCTGCTGGCCGCTCGGGTCTTTTGATTTGTCCGTGGCAAGCTTGGCGAATGCGGCGCCCTTGTCGAGTTCCGCGATAATCGACTTTGCCTCGGCCTCGCTGTCGACCAGGATGTGACTGGCTTTGTATTCCTTCCCGTCATGGCTCTTCATGCGTTCGTCATAGAGCTTCTTGAGTTCTGCGTCGGTGACGGGGTGGGTGGTGACATATTCGCGCATGCTTACGCCAACCAGCAGGCTGCGGCGCTGCCATTCCAGTTGTTTGATGACATTCGGGCGCTTGTCGATGTTGTGCTTCTCGGCATCCTGCGTGACCAGTTCGATATTGACCAACTGCTCGAGCGCGTCATCGCGGCTGACCGGTTGGGCGCCAGGATTGCGACTGAGCTGCGCGGCAAAAATCTGCAGCATCTCTTCGGTGATTTCGCTGCCGTTGACCGTGGCGACCACGGCTTCGGGCGACACTGCCGGTGTCTCGGCGGCCATGAGCGGGGCGCAAAATCCCAGCAACAGCAGCGACGCGAAACGGGTGGCCTTGGTTATCTTCATGAGTACAGTTCCTTGCGGTGTGGTTGAGTGCCAACCGGGCACTTGCGGTTGGTTAATTTTTGGAAATTAGATCATTGCACCTAGCACTGTCACTATCAGGCTTCGTCAGGCGTCTTGGCCTGAATGCTCAGTGCATGAATCTCCTGTTGCATGGCGTCGCCGAGGGCGTCGTAGACCAGGCGGTGACGTTGGACCAGTGACTTCCCGGAAAATTCCCCCGAGACGATGCGCACGTTGAAGTGTCCGCCACCGCTACGCGCGCCGGCGTGGCCGGCATGCTTGGCAGAGTCGTCTTCAATGTCCAGTTCGGTCGGGGCGAACGCGCGGGTCAGGCGTTCACGGATCATGGCAACACGGGCTTCATTCATCAGGGCAATACCTTCTTGAACGGTTTGACTTGAACGTCGGCGTACACGCCGGCGCTTAGATAAGGATCGGCATCGGCCCAGGCGCGCGCGGCTGACAGTGACGCGAATTCGGCGACGACCAGACTGCCGGTGAAACCGGCTGGCCCCGGGTCGCTGCTGTCGATGGCGGGGTGCGGACCGGCCAGAATCAATCGACCTTCATCGCGCAGCAGTTCCAGGCGTGCCAGATGCGCGGGACGCGCACTCAGACGTTTCTCCAGCGAGTTTTCATGGTCGCGGCTGATGATGGCGTAGAGCATCAGGATTTTTCCTCACCGTCGGTGGGTTCCTGGATATAGCGGGACAGTACCAGTCCTTGGCCGAGGACGAACAGAAACGTCAGACCCATCAGGCCAAACAATTTGAAGTTGACCCAGGTGGCTTCGGCGTAGTTGAAGGCTACATAGAGGTTTGCGAGCCCCATCACAATGAAGAATGCGACCCAGGCCAGATTCAGTTTCACCCAAACACTGTGGGTGGTATGGAAGGCGTGTCCCATCATGCGTTCGATGATGCATTTGCCGCCGATGAACTGGCTGCCGAGAAAGGTCAGGGCGAACAGCCAATAGGCCACCGTCGGTTTCCATTTGATGAACACCGGATCATGCAGCAACAGCGTGGCGCCGCCGAACAGTGTGATGATGGCCAGCGTGATCAGATGCATTTTTTCAAAACGGCGGTGGCGTAGCCAGAACAGGCCTACTTGAACGAAGGTCGCGACAATGGCCGTGGCCGTGGCGGCATAGATGCCGTACAGCTTGTAGGCCACGAAAAACAGCAGAATCGGAAAAAAATCGTAGAGGATCTTCATGTGTCGTAATGATTACTTTATCAGTGCAGTGTGTTTCTGTGCGGTTGTCGGTTAGGCAGAGCAGGGTGTGCGTGCGTGGTCGTGCGTGAACGGTTATTCATCGCGCTATCGGGACGTGTTTGATCCGCCGGTTCGTTGGTCTTGTGGAAATCGACTAACGCATCGAGTTTCATACTGGTTCCACCCTGACGGGTTATCCAGGCGGCGAAACCGGTTCGCAATTCGGTAATCAGAGCGTCGCTTTCGTTGTTGGTCTGCGCGAATCGTTCAGCGGTGCTGTTTAATAATTGGTATGCGATTTCACCCAGCGCGCTGGCGTTACGTGCGCATTCGTCAGGTGAACTGGTCGTGGCGTTTTCCGCGCGGGTCATCGCCGCGACCAAGCCGCCAAAGCCGCTGAGCAGGGGGCGAGGGTCGTAACCGTCCGCTGAATTCCGGGCGTCCAGCAGCAAGCCGACGAGCAATTCGCCAAGCCGTTCCTGCAGTTGTTCGATATCCGGGGGTAGTGGTCCCATACCGGGCAGATCATCCAGTCCTGAAGAGGCGCCATGGTACCGCATCTGCGTGAAACTCCGCAGCCCACCGCGAGGGTGCCGCAGCCCGCCCAAATGCCGGATCAATTTCCGGCCCTATTCCGGACAGCGCGTCATGATATTCCCTGAGCGAGCGATCCCGGCTCTGAGGTAGAATGGCCGAATGACTCTTCAATATGACCTTCATTCGCATTCCCGGGCCTCCGATGGCAGCCTCACGGCCACCGAGTTGGTGTTGCGGGCGCAGGCTGCCGGCGTCGACGTGCTGGCGCTCACCGATCATGACAGCATCGACGGACTGGCCGAGGCGCGCGTGGCCGCGGCCGGAACACCGCTGCGGCTGATCGCCGGTGTCGAGATTTCCGTGACTTGGAATGCCCAGACCGTACATATCGTCGGACTCAATGTGGACCCGGACAACGCCGGCTTGCGCACCGGCCTGGACAGTCTGCAAGGTTTCCGCGACTGGCGCGCCGAAGAGATCGGCCGGCGTCTGGATAAGGCCGGTATCACGGGTGCCTATGCGGGTGCGCGGCGCCTGGCCAGCGGACGCATTGTCAGTCGCACACACTTTGCGCATTTTCTGGTCGAACAGGGGCGGGCGCGTTCGGTGCGTGAGGTGTTCAAAAAGTTTCTGGTCAACAACAAACCGGGTTATGTGCCGGGCGAGTGGACCAGCCTGGAACAGGCGCTCGACTGGATTCGCGGTGCCGGTGGTGAGGCGGTCGTCGCGCATCCGGCGCGTTATCCGCTGACGGCGAGCAAATTGCGGCGTTTGTTGGGCGAATTCAAAGAATGTGGTGGCGCCGCCATCGAAGTCGTTTCCGGCAGTCACAGCACCGACGATATGCTGCATATGGCCGGCGTCGCCCGCACCCTCGGCCTGCGGGCCTCGCGGGGTTCGGACTATCATGGCCCGGAAAATCCCTGGGTTGAACTCGGGCGCATCCCGATGCTGCCCGAAGGTTGTATCCCCGTTTGGCAGGACTGGGATATTCCAAATCCCGAATCCCAAATCCCGAATCCCGCTGCTGCATGAGTCAATTCTTCGAAATTCATCCGGACAATCCACAGAAGCGCCTGATCCATCGCGCGGTGGAAATCCTGCGCGCAGGCGCGGTGATCGCCTATCCGACCGATTCGAGTTATGCGCTCGGTTGCATGATCGGCGAGAAAGATGCGATCGAGACCATCCGGCGCATCCGCCGACTCGACGACAAACACAACTTCACGTTGATGTGTCGCGATCTGTCTGAAATCGCCACCTACGCCAAGGTCGACAACAGTGCCTTTCGTTTGCTCAAGGCGCACACGCCCGGGCCGTACACGTTCATCTTCAAGGCCACGCACGAAGTGCCGCGGCGTCTGCAACATGCCAAACGTCGCACCATCGGTATTCGCGTACCGAATCATCCCATCGCCCAGGCGCTGCTGGAGGAATTGGGTGAGCCGATGATGAGTTCGACGCTGCTGCTGCCCGGCGCCGAGTACCCGGAAGTCGATCCGCATGAGTTCCGCGATCGCCTGGAGCATGAACTCGGCGCGATCATCGACGGCGGCGGTTGCCCGCCCGAACTCACAACTGTTCTCGATATGACCGAAGGTGCGCCGCAGATTGTGCGCGAAGGCCTGGGTTCGGTCGAGGCCTTGATTTAATAAGGGTATACTGCGCCGATGCTAGGTTTAAATGTAATTCAAACTGCCGCTGTCATGGCGCTGCCGCTGTTGTTTGCGATCACCGTTCACGAGGCCGCGCACGGTTGGATGGCGCGTCGCTTGGGCGATCGCACGGCGGAGATGCTGGGTCGGTTGACGCTGAATCCCATCAAACACATCGATCCGATCGGCACGGTGCTGGTACCGGCTATTCTTCTGCTTGCCGGGGGCTTCATTTTCGGCTGGGCAAAGCCGGTGCCGGTCGATCCGCGCAACCTGGCGCATCCGCGCCGCGACATGGCGGCGGTCGCCGCGGCTGGCCCGATGGCGAATTTGGTGATGGCGCTGATCTGGGCGCTGATTGCCAAATTGGGTTTGGTCCTGACACCTACTATGCCATGGGTGGGTGTGCCGCTGTTGCTGATGGGCAAAACCGGAATTTTCCTCAATTCAATTCTGATGGTGCTGAATCTGCTGCCGTTGCCGCCGCTCGATGGCGGGCGCGTGTTGGTCGGTTTGTTGCCGGATCGTCTCGCGGATATTGTGGCCAGCATCGAACCGTATGGCATGTTCATTTTGGTCGGCTTGATGATCACAGGTTTCCTGGGGCAGGTGATTGGGCCACCGATCACGCTGTTGGAGCGGCTGCTGGTTATGCTGGTCGGTATTTAAAACTTGCTGGGGGTATGCACTTGAGTTCCGTTATTCCGCAAAATTCACGGGTGCTGTCGGGTATGCGCCCAACCGGTCAACTGCACCTGGGGCATTATCACGGTGTGCTCAAGAACTGGGTGAAATTGCAGCACGAATACGACTGCTTTTTTTTCGTCGCGGACTGGCATGCGCTGACGACGCATTACGAATCCTCCAGCATCATCGCGCAAAGTGTCTGGGACATGGTCATCGACTGGCTGGCGGCCGGCGTCAATCCGGGCACGGCAAAATTGTTCATCCAATCGCGCGTGCCGGAGCATGCGGAACTGCATCTGCTGTTGTCGATGATCACGCCGCTGGGTTGGTTGGAGCGCGTACCGACCTACAAGGATCAGCAAGAAAAGCTCAAGGAAAAAGATCTCGCCACCTACGGTTTCCTCGGTTATCCGTTGCTGCAAAGCGCCGACATCCTGGTCTACAAGGCGCACGGCGTCCCGGTCGGCGACGATCAAGTCGCGCATGTCGAATTGACCCGTGAAGTCGCGCGGCGTTTCAATCATCTCTATGGCCGCGAAGCGGACTTTGAAGACAAGGCCGAGGCCGCCATCAAGAAGATGGGTAAGAAAAACGCCAAACTCTACCGCGATGTACGCAAGCGTTATCAGGAGCAAGGCGACACCGAGGCGCTGGATGTCGGTCGCGCGCTGCTGGAAGAACAACAGAATCTCACCATCGGTGATCGCGAACGCCTGTTCGGTTATCTGGAAGGCGGTGGCCGCATCATTCTGCCCGAGCCGCAGGCGATGCTGACGCCGGCCTCGAAAATGGTCGGACTCGACGGCCAGAAGATGTCCAAGTCCTATGGCAATACCATCGCGTTGCGCGAAGACCCGGAAGTGATCACGCAGAAACTGCGCACCATGCCCACCGATCCCGCGCGCGTGCGCCGCACCGACCCGGGTACGCCGGAGAAATGTCCGGTATGGCTGATGCATCAGGTCTATAGCGACGAAGGCGTGCGCGACTGGGTGCGCCAGGGTTGTACCAGCGCCGGTATCGGTTGCCTGGATTGCAAACAGCCCATCGTCGATGCGGTTATTGCGGAACTTGCACCGATGCGTGACCGGGCTCAGCAGTACATCAATAGCCCGAGTCTGGTCCGCAACATCATCGAAGAAGGCTGCGACGCCGCACGGGATGTCGCGCGCGAGACCCTGCAGGAAGTCAGAACGGTGATGGGGCTGAGCTACAAATAGTCGCGCGCAATGACGGGCTAATTATATCGGCGGGCTATCAAGCGCTGGCTGCAGCAGTCTCGCGGCGGTGCTTGATATAGCCGATGGCCACCGGCAATAACGACAGTGCGATGATAGCCACGATTACCAGCGACAGATTGTTTTTGATGAACGGCAGGTTGCCGAACCAATAACCGGCCAGTGTCAGTGAGCCGATCCACAGGCAGCCACCGGCGAAGTCGAGCAGGAAATAGCGCGAGTAGGTCATGCGCGCCACCCCGGCGACGAATGGTGCGAAGGTGCGCGCCAATGGCAGGAAGCGGGCGATGATAATGGTCTTGCCGCCGTGAGATTCAAAATAGGCGTGGGTTTTATCGAAGGCCGCACGGTTGAAAAAACGCGATTGCTCCCAGCGAAACACTCGTGGCCCGAAGTAATGACCGATCCAGTAATTGGTGTTGTCGCCGAGAATAGCCGCCGTCAGCAGCACGGCGATTAAGATCTCGATTTCCAGTCCGCCGGATGCACCACTGGTCGCCGCTAAGGCGCCGGCCACAAACAGCAGCGAATCGCCAGGCAGGAAGGGTGTGACCACCAATCCGGTCTCGCAGAAAATAATCAGGAACAGGATCGCATAGACCCACGTACCATAGTCTGCCAGCAGGGCAGCTAGATGTTTGTCTAGATGCAGGACGATGTCGATGAATTGGGCGATGAGTTCCATGGCTTTGGGATGTCATTGTAGGCTCGGGAACGGCATTATACCCAAAGTGATTGCAAAACATGTCTGGCTCAACAAGGTTTTTTTCAGGTAAGGAACCCGCATGTACAAATTCCTGCTCCTGGCTGCGATGCTGTTGTTGGTCGCTGCCTGCGGTAAGCCGCCGGCACCGCAACCCGAAACGGTGCGTCTGGTCAAAGTGCTCGAGGTGACGGCGCAAACGCCCGTCTCGGCGCTGCTGCTGGCCGGTGAAGTGCGCGCCCGTTATGAAAGCCCGCTGGCGTTTCAGGTGGGCGGCAAGGTGGTGGAACGCGCCGTGAATCTGGGCGAGCGGTCAAAACCGGTCAGCTTCTGGCGCGGATCGATGCCACCGACTATGAGTTGGCCGCGCGCGCAGCCGCCGCGGCCGTGACGGCGGCACGCGCCGATCTGACGCTCGCCGAAACGGAACTGGCGCGCTACCGCGCACTGGTCGAAAAAGGCCATGTCTCGGCGATTACGCTCGATCAGAAACAAAGCGCTGCGGATGCGGCGCGTGCCCGCTTCAAAGCGGCGGCTGCCGAACATGATGTGGTGCGCCGACGGGTCGAATACACGACACTGAAGGCGGATGCCGATGGCGTGGTGACGGCCATGGAACTGAATGTCGGACAGGTGGTCGGTGCCGGTCAGAGGGTATTTGAAATCGCCCGCGACGGCAGTCGCGAAATCGAAGTGAATGTACCCGAGGCGGATCTGGCGCGAATGCGTTCTGCGCGAGAATTCAAGGTCAGGTTCAACGCGCAGCCGGATGAAGTTATCAACGGCACGCTGCGCGAGTTGTCTGCGGCGGCGGATCCGCTCACCCGTACCTATGCGGCGCGCATTGCAGTCGATGCAGCCGACGATGTGTTGCAATTGGGTATGAGTGCCACCGTCAGCGACATACAGAATGCTGCCGCTGTATTGCGTCTGCCGCTGGCGGCGGTCGTCAGTCGTAACGGCAAGCCGCAGGTTTGGAAGCTGGATGCGGCCACATCGACGGTGCATGCAGCCGAGGTGCGTACCGGCGCGCTGGATGGTGATGGCGTGTTGATTGAAGCCGGCATCGCGCCCGGCGATGTCGTTATCAGCGCCGGTGCGAACCTGCTGCGTGAAGGTCAACCGGTCAGGGCCTTGCGATGAGTGATCGCTTCAACCTGACGGCGCTGGCGCTCAAGCAGCGCGAACTGGCGTGGTTCTTCATCGTCCTCATCGGCATCGGCGGGTTGCTGGCCTATTTCCAGTTGGGCCAGCGTGAAGATCCGGATTTCACCGTACGCATGATGGTGATTCGCACGCTCTGGCCAGGGGCGACTACCAGTCAGGTCGACGATCAGGTTACCGACCGTATCCTCAAAAAACTTCAGGAAGTGCCTTACTACAAGGTCGCCAGCAGCTATTCGCGCAGCGGCGAGTCGATCATTATTCTGGAGCTGCAAGACACTTCGCCGCGCGCTGAAGTCCCCGAGCTCTGGTATCAGGTGCGCAAGAAGATCGGTGATATTCAACATACTTTGCCGCCCGGTGTGCATGGGGCCTGCACTTCAACGATGAATGGGGCGACGTATTCGGCTCGATTTACGCGCTGACCGGTGATGGCTTCAGTCAGGCGGAGTTGCGGCGCTGGGCGGACACGGCGCGGCAGCGACTGGTCAAGCTGCAGGATGTCGCCAAGGTCGAGTTGGTCGGCGTGCAACCGGAACAGATCTCGGTGACGATTTCCACGCAGCGCCTCGCCGCGCTCGGCGTAGCGCCGGTGGCGATCGCTGCAGCGATCCAGGCACAGAACATCATCGAAGATACCGGACGTCTGCACAGTGGTGGTTTCGCCGTGCCGTTGCGCGTCAAAGGCAATTTCGAATCGCTGGATGAACTGCGTCAGCTGGCGCTGCGCGTGAACGACAAGACCATCCGCCTCGGGGACATCGCCGAGATCACGCGTGGCTATCTCGATCCACCGGAAATTCTCATGCGCTATGCCGGCCGACCCGCCGTCGGTGTTGCCGTTTCAATGAAGCCGCGTGGCGATGTGTTGCGTCTGGGACAGGATCTGAACAGCACCATGGACGCATTGACAGCCGAGCTGCCGCTGGGTCTCGAATTCGCGCGCGTTTCTAATCAGCCTGCGATTGTCAGTGAAGCGGTGGGTGAGTTCATGCGCGCGTTTCTTGAAGCGGTCGCGATCGTCTTGCTGGTGAGTTTTCTGAGTCTGGGCTGGCGCGCCGGCATGGTGGTCGCGGTGACCATTCCGCTGGTGGTTGCGGCAACCTTCCTGCTGATGCAGCAATTCAGTATCGACCTGCAACGCGTATCCACCGGCGCACTGATCATCGCCTTGGGCCTGTTGGTCGATGACGCGATGATCGTGGTCGAGATGATGGCGCGTAAACTGGAGGAGGGCTTGGACCGCCTGCGCGCTGCGGCCTTTGCCTACCGGGCCACGGTGTTTCCAATGCTGACGGGAACGCTGGTCACCGCCGCTGGATTTCTGCCGATAGGCACGGCCAAATCCATGACTGGCGAATACACCTTCTCGATTTTCGCCGTGGTGTGTCTGGCCTTGCTGGTGTCATGGGTCGCGGCGATTTTCGTAACGCCGCTGGCGGGCTTTCATCTTTTGAAGGCACATGTCGGTACCCGCAACGAAGTCTTCGATACACCGTTCTATCGCCGACTGCGCGCGGTCATAGAATGGTGTTTGCAGCATCGCAAGACGGTGTTGCTTAGCACGCTGCTGTTATTCGTGCTCGGTGTCGGCGGCATGGCCTTAACCGAGAAACAGTTTTTTCCGTCGTCCAATCGGGCGGAGCTGATGGTCGAACTCTGGCTGCCGGAGGGGGCTTCGATTCACGCCACGACGCGGCAGGCCGAACGCCTCGAAGTGACGCTGGCCAAGGATGTCGATATCGCCAGCTATGTCACCTATATCGGCTACGGTTCGCCGCGCTTCTTTCTGTCATTGGATCAGAAACTCTATCGGCCGAATTTTGCCCAGGTGGTCGTGCTGACCAAGGATATCGACTCGCGCGAGCGCGTGGTCGAGCGATTGCGCACGACCATGGACAATGATTTTCCGGGGCTGCGCACTCGCGTCCAACGCGTGCCGCTCGGACCGCCGGTGATCTACCCCGTTGAATTCCGGGTGTTGGGCGACAATCTCGCCGAGCTGAAGCGTCAGGCCGATGCGGTCGTCGACATCATGCGCGCGGATACGCGCCTGCGTGACGTGCATGCCGACTGGGGTTATCAATCGCCGGTGCTGCGCATCGACATCGACCAGGATCGCGCGCGCGCGGCGGGAGTGAGTTCGGCGGATATCGCCCATACCTTGCGTGGCGTCGTCGAGGGCATGCCCTTGGGGCAGTATCGCGAAGCCGATCAACTGATCGATATCGTGTTGCGTTCACCGACATCCGAACGCCACGACCTGGCGCAGGTCGCGACGCTGAATATACCGAGTAGCAACGGGGCGAGTGTGCCGTTGAGTCAGGTCGCGACACTGGTGTCCGCCTTGGAAGAACCGATTCTGTGGCGGCGTAATCGCGATCTGTCCTTGAGTGTGCGCGCGGATATCGTCGATGGTGCGCAAGCGGCGGAAGTTTCGCTGGCGTTGAATAAACAACTCGATAAATTGCGCGCCACGCTGCCACCCAGTTTCCGCATTGAAGTCGGTGGTGATCTCGGCGAGAACGCGGGTGCGCAGGCCTCGATCAATGCCGGCATGCCGCTGATGCTGGCGGTGATCCTGGGCATTCTGATGCTGCAGTTGAAGTCACTGTCGCGCACCTTGATGGTGGTGTTGACCGCGCCGCTCGGAATCATTGGTGTGGCGCTGGCCTTGCTGGTGTTCCAAAAGCCGTTCGGCTTCGTCGCCATGCTGGGCACCATCGCGCTGGGCGGCATGATCATGCGTAACACGGTGATTCTGATCGACCAGATCCGCCAGGACCGCGAGGCCGGTCTGGCCGACTGGGATGCCATCCGCGAATCCACCGTGCGGCGTTTCCGGCCCATTGCGCTGACCTCGGCCGCCTCTATTCTGGCCATGATCCCGCTTACCCGCAGCGTGCTGTGGGGGCCGATGGCCTACGCCATCATGGGCGGTCTGCTGGTGGCGACGCTGCTGACCCTGCTGTTCGTGCCGGCCCTGTATGCCAGCTGGTTTCGGGTCAAAAACCCCTGAGTGCGGCGCGGCCGGCGGGGGGAATTAAGCCGGCACGCCCAGGCATAATCCGGTAGAATCGGCCCATCTAAACGCAGCCAGCAGCTGGAATGATGAGCGAAATCAACAATCCCGCAGAGTCCCGAGAAGCACCTCAGCAATCAGAGATGCCGTTTGCGATCGTGCAGGGTGCGGTGATGACCTCGCTGCCGCAGGATCTGTACATTCCGCCGGATGCCCTGGAAGTTATTCTCGAATCCTTCGAAGGTCCGCTGGACCTGCTGCTCTACCTGATCAAGCGCCAGAACCTGGATATCCTCGATATCCCCATCGCCGCTATCACCCATCAGTACATGAAGTACATCGACCTGATGGAAAACATGCGGCTGGAATTGGCCGCTGAATACCTGGTCATGGCGGCCATGCTGGCGGAGATCAAATCACGCATGCTGCTGCCGCGTCCGGCCGATGCCGAGGGCGAGGAAGACGATCCGCGCGCGGAATTGATACGCCGTTTGCAGGAATACGAGCGCTACAAACAGGCCGCCGAAGATCTGGATGCCTTGCCGCATGTCGGTCGCGATGTGTTCCTCACCAGCGCCCAGGTGCCCGAGCGTCAGCAGACCAAAGCGCATCCGGATATCGACCTGCAGGAATTACTGCTGGCGTTCCGCGAAGTCATGAAACGCTCGGAGATGTTTACTCACCATCACATTCAGATGGAACCGCTGTCGGTGCGCGAGCGCATGACCAGCGTGCTCAGCCAGGTGACCGCGGATGCCTTCGTCGAATTTCACACCCTGTTCACGGTCGAGGAAGGGCGGATGGGCGTGGTGGTAACGTTGCTGGCCATACTGGAACTCATCAAAGAGTCTCTGCTGGATATCGTCCAGGCCGGCGCCTTCGCCCCCATCTATGTGAAAGCCGCCGGTGGTCATGCAGAATTGCCCGAGGGCTTCGTGACATCGGCCGATGGTGTGGCCGATGGCGCACAAGCCTAGCGTCGATTGTCGATTCTAAATGTCGATCCGGGTGCCGATTCAAGTGAACTTTTAACTGTAACTGACTGATTCCGATATGACTGACATCTCTCTAAAACACATCCTCGAAGCCGCCATGCTGGCGGCCGGGCGTCCGCTGTCGTTGGACGATATGCGTAACTTGTTCCCGGAATCCGATGCGCCGGAGGTGGCGGAATTACGCGCCGCGCTCGAGGAACTCGGCAACGAGTACACCGGCCGTGGCCTGGAAGTGGCCGAGGTCGCCAGCGGCTTCCGCATTCAGGTCCGCCAGACTATGGAGCGTTGGATTTCGCGTCTGTGGGAAGAGCGGCCACCGAAGTATTCGCGCGCGTTGCTGGAAACCTTGGCCTTGATTGCCTACCGTCAGCCCATTACCCGCGGCGAGATCGAAGAGGTGCGCGGCGTGACCGTGAGTACCTCTATCATGAAGACGCTGCAGGAGCGCGAATGGATACGCGTCGTCGCGCATCGCGATGTGCCGGGCCGACCGGCCATGTATGGCACCACGCGCGAGTTCCTCGACTACTTCAATTTGAAATCGCTGGAAGATCTGCCCAGCCTCGTCGAATTGCGCGACATCGACAGCATCAACGCCGAACTCGACTTCGGGCCGCTGGAAGGCGGACGGCGTATTGCGATGGCCGCTTTCGGTGACGACACGGCGATCGATATGCCGGCCGTGCCGGATGACACCGACTTTCTGCCGGTTGATCTGAGTCTGGCTGAGTTCCAGACCCCTGACACTCTGCACTGACCCGGTAGATTCTGATCATGGCGGCGGAACGTTTGCAGAAAGTTCTGGCCCAGGCCGGTCTGGGTTCGCGCCGCGAAATCGAAGGCTGGATCAGCGCCGGTCGTCTGCAGATCGACGGCGTGACCGCCGCACTCGGTGCGCAAATCTCCGGTACTGAAACCATCACCCTTGACGGCAAACCGCTGACCTTGGCCGCGCCCACCGCGCCGCGGGTCATTGCCTATCACAAGCCCGTTGGCGAACTCTGTACCCGTCACGATACCGAAGGACGGCCGACGGTTTTCGATCAACTGCCACGCTTGAACCAAGGACGTTGGATCGGCGTCGGTCGTCTCGATATCAATACCTCCGGCTTGTTGCTGTTCACCACCGATGGTGAATTGGCCAACCGGCTCATGCATCCCTCGCAACAACTCGAACGTGAATATGCCGTGCGTGTGTTCGGCGAGGTCGACGGTCTGATTCTCAATCGCTTGTTAAAAGGCGTGGAACTCGAGGACGGCCCGGCGAAGTTTCTCGGTCTACGCGACGCCGGCGGCAGCGGGGCCAATCATTGGTATCACGTGATCCTCAGCGAAGGTCGTAATCGCGAGGTGCGGCGCTTGTGGGAATCCCAAGGCGTGCAGGTCAGTCGCTTGATTCGGGTTCGTTATGGGCCGATCGAGCTGGGTCGCCAGCCTATACCGGGTGGGTGGCGCGAACTCGCGCTCGATGAGCATGCGGCCCTGCGCGCAGCGGCAGGCTTGCCGCCGCTGAAACGAAATCTCCAACGCGCCTCGGCAAAGGCCGCTGCCAGAGCGTCCGAGAAGCCGACAGCAAGCAACGGTAAGCCAACAGGTAAGCCAACAGGTAAGCCAACAGGTAAGCCAACAGGTAAGCCAACAGGTAAGCCAACAGGTAAGCCAACAGGTAAGCCAACAGGTAAGCCAACAGGTAAGCCAACAGGTAAGCCAACAGGTAAGCCGTCACGCGTGGCTGCCAAGTCAACCTCCAGGACCTCGCCCGGTCGAGCCGCGTCAACGCGCGGTCGTGGCAAGTCGACGCGCCGACCCTGACTCCCATGCAGTTGCCGGCACGCCGTCTACGCAGCGTGTATCGACGCTTACTCGATCACCATGGTCCGCAAGACTGGTGGCCGGGCGAGACGCCCTTTGAAATCATGGTCGGCGCGGTGCTGACGCAGAACACTGCGTGGATCAATGTCGAGCGGGCCATCGCCAATCTGATCAATGCCGATGCATTGGAACCGGCGCGCATTCTGGCGGTTGACTGAGACTCAACTCGCCGACTGGCTGCGCCCCTCGGGTTATTTCAACATCAAGGCGAAGCGGCTGCGGAATTTCTGTCGCTGGTATGTCGAGTCCGGTGAATATCATCGGCTGATGCGCAAGGACACGCAGACATTGCGTCACGACCTGTTGGCCGTGAATGGTATTGGCCCAGAAACCGCCGATGATATGTTGCTGTATGCCTTCGAGCGGCCAGTCTTTGTCATCGATGCCTATACGCGTCGGCTATTCGCGCGATTGGAATTCATCGACGGTGATGAGAATTACGAAACACTGAGAAAGGCCTTCGAGCAGGCGCTCGGGCCGGATGTCGCGTTGTTCAACGAGTACCATGCGCTGATTGTCGCACATGCCAAGGATATCTGTCGGGTAAAACCGCGATGTGCTGACTGTGTGTTACGCAAACAATGTCCGAGCTGAGGTTTAAGCCTCGTCCACGCACACCTGATTACGACCACCGTGCTTAGCGGCATACAGGGCTGAATCGGCGCGTTCAAAAAGTTGTTGTGCGGTCTCGCCATTTTCCATTGCAGCAACGCCAGCGCTGACGGTCATGCTGATCGGTTTGCGGCTACCCTGGCATTCCATGTTTTCCACTCTACGACGGATGCGATCGGCCAGCAGGCGCGCGCCGCTCAGTGTTGTGTTACGCAGGATCATGACGAATTCTTCGCCACCGTAGCGGAACAGCATGTCGGTGCTGCGAGCGCAGTGTTGGGCGCATTCGACCACCGATTTGATCGCGACGTCACCTTGGCTGTGGCCAAATTGATCATTGATGGCTTTGAAATGATCGATGTCGAACACCACGAGTGAAAGCGGGGTGCCGTGACGCCCGGCCATATTGATTTCAGCGCGCAACGATTCGTCCAAGGCAGCGCGATTGCGAATTCCCGTCAGTGCATCTTTCTGTGCCAGCGCCAGGGCGTCGCGGTACATGAGGGCGTTGCGCAAAGGATAAAGCAGGCAGCACAGCAGCTTTTCGATAATGACGGTTTCGTCTTCCGTGAACTTGCTGCGCCGGCGGAACAGCAGGCTACCCATGTCAATTTCGCCGAGGCGCAAGTTATAGGTGCAGGTATGTCGGCCACGGGTGCCGACGCGATATTCCAGATTCGCGGCCTCGTTGATGTATTCCAGGGCATCCAGCGGGACGTTGGCATTGCCCTGAAGATAGAACAGTTCGAGCAGCGGCGGGATGTCCAGCGTCGTCTGCAACGATTGAGTCACGCGCAACAGACGGTCGGCGAGGTCGTCGGTGCGACGAGCCGCATCGGTGCTTGGCGGATTGGGCGTCACCAGACTCAGATTTTCAGCGTAGCTTTGCATGGTCGGTCCTATTGGGTTGTCCAACAGCGTTGCTGCTAACTTGCCTGAAGTACAATGCGAGTTCTATGCCAAAGACTAGGCGTTATATTAAAAAAATTATAATAACAATCACTATAGAATCGATTAGTCTATCTAGTGTCAATTATTAAGTCATTAAATTGACGAGTACAAGGGCGGCTTATTTCTGCCGTTTATATGCGTGACAGGAAACTGACGGCCGTTTGATGCCGCTCACTGGGGTCTTGCTTGCCCGCTCGTAAGGAGGGTGCGAGCATGCTCTAAGCAATGTCAGGGGAGCTAACGCAGATGACGCGCATCTTCGGCTTAATCATGATGACAGTGATGTGGATGGGTTTGGCGCCGCTCAGGGCGGCGGATGTAGAACCAGTCACGGTCAACCCCAGCCTTGAGCCCGGGATGGTCAATCCGGGTTACCACGAACCGCCGGTGTGGTTTAAACATTCCTTCCTGAATCTGCGTGACGATGTCGCCGAAGCGAAGGCAGCAGGCAAGCGATTAGTGCTGTTTTTTTATCAGGACGGCTGCCCCTATTGCCAAAAACTGTTAGAGACCAATTTCGCCTTGCGTGATATCGAGGCAATGACCCGCGCCCGCTTCGATGTGCTGGCCCTCAACATTTGGGGTGACCGCGAGGTCGTGGATTTGCAGGGCCAGCCGATGATCGAAAAGCAGTTCGCCAGCCAACTGAAGGTGATGTTCACGCCGACCCTGGTGTTCCTCGATGAGACGGGCGCGGTGGTGCTGCGTCTGAACGGCTACTATCCGCCACATCGTTTTAAAGCGGCGCTCGAGTATGCCGGTTCGCCGACGGAAAGTGGCCGACAGAGTTTCCGCGATTATCTACAGCAACAGGTGCCGGTGGCCGCGCACGGCAAACTGCACCAGGACGAGAGTTACCTCTCTGCACCCTACCAACTGGATAAGCGCGTCGGCAACCGGCCGCTGGCCGTATTTTTCGAACAGGCCGATTGCGCGGCCTGCGATGAACTGCATCTCGATATACTCAAGCGTCCGGAGAGTCGTGCGGAGCTGGCCAAGTTCGATGTGGCGCTGTTCGATATGTGGTCGAAGACAGCGTTGACCACGCCGGACGGAGAGCATCTTACGGCCGCGCAATGGGCGCGTGCCTTGAATGTCCAATATGCGCCGACGCTGGTGATGTTCGATGCGAGTGGCAAAGAGATATTTCAGGACCGAGGCCTATCTGAAGGCATTCCATATTCAGACGGCCATGGATTATGTCGCCTCAGGTGCATACAAGAAGCAACCCAATTTCCAGCGCTACATTCAAGCGCGCGCCGATGCGCTGAGAAGCGCAGGGCGTGCATGTGGATATCATGCAGTGATCAATGCCGCAACGTCGCAGGCCAATCGAAATTCTGGGCTTCGAATTGTTGGCCGGTGATGCCGCGGCTGTCCGGACCCAGAAGATACAGATAGGCCGGCATAACCGTCTCGGGTGGAACATTTGCCAGGGCGTTTTCACCGGGGTAGGCAAGGGTGCGCATGCGCGTGCGTACCGCACCCGGGTCGAGACTGTTCACGCGTACCTGGGTATTGGTCTCCAACTCTTGCGCCAGGATCTGGCTCATCCCTTCGATGCCGGCCTTGGACACGCCATAGGCGCCCCAATAGGCGCGGCCGCTACGCCCGACCTGATCGCTGGTGAACACGATCGAAGCGTCCGGCGCCTGCATCAGTAAACCCAGGCAGGCGCGCGTGAGCAAGAACGGCGCATTGAGGTTGACCTGCATTACCTTGAACCACAGATCGATATCCTGATGTGCCATAGGCGACAGGCTGCCGAGCAGCGCAGCGTTGTGCAACAGGCCATCGAGGCGACCGAATTCACGCTCCAACGTCGCAGCGAGATCGGCGTAATCTTTTGCGGTGGCGCCTTCCAGATTCATGGGATAAATCGCCGGCTGCGGATGCCCGGCCTGTTCGATCTCATCGTAGACGCGTTCGAGCTTGCCGATGGTGCGACCGAGTAAAATGACGGTCGCGCCGTGTGCCGCGCACGTCAGTGCCGCCACGCGACCAATGCCATCGCCCGCGCCGGTGATGAGGATGACGCGATCGGCCAGTAGATCGGCGGGGGGAGAATAGATGCTCATGCTGATTAAGATGCCTGCCAGTGGGAGACGGCATTATACGTAAAACCTAGCGGGCAGGAACTGCTGGCGCCGGCTGGGTGCCATTCAGCGGCGGTATGCGTCACTCGATACAAGCGGCGCCGTGACCGTCTGATCGGACGGATGGGTCAACCAGGCCGCCGCATCGTCGACGCGCATGGCCATGGCGATGTGCATGCCTTGTGCGAGATCACAACCCAGATCGGCAAGCCGTTCCAGAATGGCTTTATTTTCCACGCCCTCGGCAACGACACGCATGCCGAAGTTATGTGCCAGTGAAATTATCGCGCGGACAATACGTTCGTCTTCGTCGGAGCGATCCAGGTCGGCGACGAATGACTTGTCGATTTTGAGTTCTTGCACAGGCAATTTCTTGAGATAGGCCAGTGATGAATAACCGGTGCCGAAGTCATCGATGGACAGACCGACACCCAGAGCCTGCAGGCGGCGCAAAACCTCTACGCCTCGATCCGGCTGTTGCATCATGGCGCTTTCAGTGACTTCCAGTATCAGGCTGCCCGGCGAGGTATTCCAGATGGCGAGAGATTGCTGGACCAGGTCGACGATATCCGGGTGGTGCAGAATACCTGCAGAAAGATTGACGGACATCGTCAATTGCGGTTGCAGATGGGACAGCATTTTCAAATGATGCAGCGCGGTTTTCAGTGACCATAATGTCAGCGCCTCGATATGCCCGGTCTGTTCCGCCAACGCTATAAATTGATCGGGCGAGATATTGCCTCGATCTGGATGATGCCAACGTGACAGACATTCGAAGCCGGTGACCAGGCTGCGTTCGAGGTCGATCTGTGGTTGCAGATACAGCCGCAGCTCATTGTGTTCGATGGCATCCTGCAGATCGTTTTCCAGCGCCAACAGACTGGGTTTGGCGGCATCGAGGTTTTCAGAAAATAATTCGCAACTGGTCGCGGTCTCGCGCGCCTCGATCAGCGCGCAGTCGACCGCCTGCATCAGATGCTGTGCATTAGCGGCGTGTTGTGGATACAACGCTATGCCGGCATAACTGCGCATCCGCAGACGCAATCCCTGGACGTCGAAAGGTTCTCTCAAGGCGCGCTCGATTTTGTGTGCGGCGAGCTGAGCATGCCCTGGGTTTATCATGCCGGGTAGCAGCAGGACGAATTCATCCGCGCCGAGCCGGGCGACAGTATCGGACTGGCGCAGCGCACCCCGGATACGGCTTGCCGCCTCGACCAATAGTGCATCGCCAACTTGATAGCCATATTCGCGATTGATATCGCGGAAACGACGCAGATTGAACACCACGACACCAAGCAGGTCGCCAACGGTACCGCAGTATTTGATCTGTGCTTCCAGGCGCTGGAAAAACGTGTGGCGGTCAGGCAATCCAGTTAGCGTATCAAGTTCCATCGACAGATCCGCCTATCACAGGAAGTACGCGGTGGTGTCGATGCCATAGCTGCCGGGATCGAGCGAACGTGCGATTTCCAGCATCTGGCCTTGACGGTCGACCGTTTCGAGCATCAGATCAATTGTCGGCGCAATGTCGTAGCCATGCTTTTCGGCATTCAATACCAACATCACCTTCGGGCGTAGGCGGCGCACACGATTCTGCGATAGCACAATACCGACTTGTCCGGTACTGAGTTCTACCAATGTGCCGGTCGGGTATACGCCCAAACACTGAATGAACTGCTCGACCAACTCCTCCTGGAAGTCGACGTTGCGCCATTCGTACAGGCTGCGGATGGCTTCATGCGGCGACACGGCAACCGAGTAAGGACGGTCGCTGGTGATGGCGTCATAACAGTCGACGATGGCGGCTATTTTCCCATACACAGAGGTGTGATCAGAATCCAATCCGCGCGGATAGCCGCGACCGTTATGACGCTCGTGATGGCTGTACGCGACTTCGATGGAGGTTGGGCTGATACCTTTGGTATCGGTCATAAGATGCACGCTGTGCGCTACATGCGCCTGCATCAATTCGAATTCTTCTGCAGTCAGCCGGCCTGGTTTGTCCAACAGTTCTTCTGGCAGCTTCATCTTGCCAATGTCGAACAACAGGGTGCCGACAGCGACTTGTTCGAGTTCGGTGCGTGGCAGGCCGAGATGTCGGCCAAAGGTGATCGCCAACGCACAGGCATCGATGGAATGCGCGTAGGTATAAGAGTCTTTGTGCTTTAATTTTGTCAACCACATGTAGGCATCCGGGTTGCGCAGGATGCTCTCGATCATCTTGTTGACCGCTTGCTCCGCGGCGGCGACATTTAATTTACGACCGCAGCGTACGTCGTCGAGAATATTGCTGATGCGTTCGCAGGCGTCGTGGTGGCTGTCGCGCGCCGGCGCCAATTCCTCTTCGACACTGATCGTGTCGGGATAGATGGGCTTTCCGGGTGTGCTGCGACAAAGACGCTTCAGGTCTGCCTCCGCGCGTTGCTGTTGGTTCGGTTTGGGTTCGAGATATTTTTTGGCCGGTTCGCCTTTCTCGATATCGATGTAGACAAACTGGCAGTGGCGCTGCAGGTCGGAAATTTCAGCTTGGCTCTGGATGATGAAACCTTGGAACAGGAACGGTGTTTCCAGCCACGGCCGGTCCAGCCGTGACACATACATGCCTTGCGCAAGTTCTTCGCGGTCGACTTTCTTTTCCATGATGTGGGTCCGAGTCCATTGCGGGGGCAAGCGATTGGACTGCCCCGGTCTCGGGATATTTCGGCGAGCGATGGGAAAAGTTGAGTATTACGGTGGGGTTGCGCCGCTGTAGGCGGGACCGAGAATCGCCGCCGCGGCGCGTTGGCCGCTGAGTACCGCACCTTCCAAGGTGGCAGGCAGGCCGGTAGCGGTGAAATCGCCGGCCAGCCACAGACCCGGGGTCGGTGTGGTCGTGGCAGGGCGGTGCCGGTCCACGTCGACGGTGGCGGCAAAGGTGGCGCGTTTTTCGCGGATGACACGGCTTGCGAGTGGGGCCGGCCAATCCGGGTGCAGTCTGGCCAGCTCAGCGCCGATTTGGTTGCTCAACGTTCCGTTATCCAACATCAGGTGTTCGCCACGGCCGCTGATCACGACCGCGATCAGCCCGGGATGGCCAGCGATACGCCGGTCAAAAATCCATTGACCGAGGCCGTCCAGCAAACCTTGCATATGGTTGTCGAGGGCGACATCTTCAGGGTAACGGAGATACACCGTGGTGATGGGTTCTTGCCGCAACTGCGCCAGCTCGGTGGCAATCCCCGCCAAAGCCGGGTGTGGTGCCAGCAATCGCCGGCACATCACAGGATGCACCGCGAGAATCACGCGTTCGGCTTTGATTTCGCCGCCGCGCCAAGTCGCACCGTGACAACCCTCGGCGTCGATCAGCAGATGCTCGACGCGGTGATTGAGCAGGACCGTACCGCCACCGCGCTCGATGAAATCCAACGCCGGTTCCGGCAACAGCACACCGAGATCGTCTTTCGGGATCAACAGATCGGAATGGTGCGCCTCGCCGGTGAAGGTGCGTCGTAACACGTTCAGGAACATCTTGGCCGAGGTCTCGGCCAAGGGCGTGTTCATGGCCGCCAGACACAGCGGTTCCCACAAGGCGCGGGTAACGCGCGCGCCCTGACGTTCACCCATCAGCAGCGCCAGGGCAGTGATGTCGGTGTCGAGTACGATCTTGTTGCGTAGCAGGCGATGGCTGAAACGCAGCAGTTGCAGACGTTCACGCGCCGGCAGACCGCGCACTGTCGCCACGGCCAGGGCCAGATGCAGAGGCGCCGGCAGTTTGCGGGCGCGCATACGTAATTCGGGCTGGTGCAGGCCACGCATATGCAGATCGAGCGGCTGTCGCAAAAAAGCACTCTCGACATCGACACCCACCGTGGACATCAGTCGCAACATGGCCTGATAGGCGCCGATCATCAGATGCTGACCGTTGTCGATGCGCTGATCGTCGAACGGTATACAGCGTGCGCGGCCACCGAGTTGGCGCGCCGCTTCGAGCAGTGTGACGGGGATGCCGTGCTGGGTCAGTTCGACCGCCGCCGCCAGACCTGCCCAGCCGCCGCCGATCACCAGGACCTTGTCGGGTTTAGGGTCAGGTTCAGCCATGAGCGGCTGCCTTGCGGCCTTCACGTCGTGCCGTGCGGCTTTCACGCCGTGCCGTGCGCCAGGCGATCCAGAGTTTGCGCAACGGTGTCAGGCTCACGCGGCGATCCAACACACGCAGGCCATCTTGTTCGATCTCATCCAGCGTGGCTTGGTAGATGGCCGACATGATGAGTCCGGCGCGTTGTGCATAGCGATCTTCCGCGGGCAGGTGGGCAAGCGCTTTGCGGTAATGGCCGCGGGCGCGTTCAAGCTCGAACGCCAATAGCGCCTGCACCTGTGGCGTGTGTTGATGGCTCAGAATATTTTGTTCGTTGACGCCGAATCGCGCCAGATCTTCACGCGGCAAGTAGATGCGACCACGGCGCGCATCTTCACGCACATCGCGCAGAATGTTGGTGAGTTGGAATGCTGTACCCAGTTCGCCGGCATATTTCAAGGTCTGACGATTCGTATAGCCGAAGATCTCCGCCGACAGTAGCCCGACCACACCGGCGACGCGGTGGCAATACAAGGCGAGATCTGACCAGGTTTCGTAACGGTGTTGATCGAGATCCATCTCCATGCCGTCGATGATCTCCAGGAAATATTCCTTGGGCAGATTGCGCTGTTGTACCTGCGCATGCAGGGCCAAAGCGACCGGGTGTGCCGGTGTGCCGTCATAGATGCGCATAACCTCTTCGCGCCACCAGTGCAGTTTGAGGCGTGCCACACCCACATCGCTGCATTCATCGACGACATCATCGACTTCCCGGCAGAAGGCGTACAGCGCGATAATGGCGCGGCGCTGATCGTCCGGCAGGAAACGGAAGGCGTAATAGAAACTGGAACCGCTGCTGGCCGTTTTTTGTTCGCAGTAGGCGAAGGGGTCGGCCGGGGTGGCTGTGCTGGGCATGGGTGTAAGCATATACGATCAGGCGAGTCCGTGCATCAGCGTCCGCGCAACGCCTGCCAGATGATTTTCAGCCAGTCGACACGCGTCAGGCGCGGTCGCGCAAAGACATCCGTGCGGTTCTTATCCAGGTATTCAAGAATCCGCCGCCCGCCCAGCACCGTCAGGCGCAGCTCGAAGCCAAACCGACCGGATAGACGTTTGGCCAGCGGCGCGCCGGCGCGCAACAGCTTGAAGGCGCGCTCGTATTGCATCTGCATCAGTCGCTGCATAGCCAGATCGGTGCGGCGTTCGCGGAACTGCGCTTCATCAACCTGGAAGCGCGCCATCTCATCCTGTGGGATGTAAATGCGCTGATTCTCGGCGTAATCCTGGGCGAGGTCTTGATAGAAATTGATCAGTTGCAGCGCGCTGCATATGGCATCGGAACAGGCGAGGTCGTGGGCATCGGTGTGGCGCATCAGATGCAACAACAACCGCCCAATCGGATTGGCCGAGCGTCGGCAATACTCCATGAGTTCGCCGAAATTCGCATACTGTTTCTGCGTGACATCCTGACGGAAGGCGCTGAGCAGGTCGCGGAACAGTTCGACAGGCAAGGTATGGCGTCGTATGACATCGGCCAGCGCAAGACTCAGCGGTGACGTTAGCGGCGTGCCGGTTTCGATGGCGTCGAGCATGGCATCGAGCGCGGCGAGTCCGGCCAGTCGTGCCTCCGGCGTGAGATCACCTTCATCGGCAAGATCATCGGCCTGACGCGCGAAGGCATAGACCACCGCAACGGGTCGGCGCAACGCACGCGGCAATAACCAGGAGGCCACTGGAAAATTTTCGTAATGAGAACGCGTCAGGGCCAGGCACTCGGCGTAGGCCTGTTCGAGAGCGTGGTGGCTCATTGTGTTGTTACGTCAAACGAGTTGAACCGCCAAGGTGCCAAGCCCGCCAAGAAAACTTGGGGAACCGCCAAGACGCCAAGGCGCCAAGAAAAGTGCATTTGAAATGACTTTGGTTTCTTATAAGACATTCTTGGCGCCTTGGCGTCTGGGCGGTTCAGAAAGAGGTTTGTACCTTTGCGGCTCAATGCCCGATAGGTGTTTCGTTGTCCACGAGCTCGGCTGAATCGACGGCCGTCTGCACTGTGCGTGCCGCGCGTTCGATCTGGTCTGGCTCGGTGACTTCGGTCTTCGCGGCGATGCCCAGTTCGGCGAACTTGCGCGCGCCGGGCAGGATGCGACTGTCGAAGGAACCGACGGCTTTGTTATACGCGTTCACGCTGCTGTCCAGACTCTTGCCGACCTTGCTTAAATGATCGGCGAAGGTGCCTAAGCGCTGGTACAGATCTTCGCCCACTTCGCGAATCTTCTCGGCGTTTTCATTGAGCGCTTCTTGACGCCAGCCGAAGGCCACTGCGCGCAGCAAGGCGACGAAGCTGGTCGGCGTGGCGAGGATGACCTTGGCGGCAAGCGCGTCTTCCAGCAACGACCGGTCATGATCCAGCGCGGCGGTGAGGAACTGATCGCCGGGGATGAACAGCACCACGAAATCCGGCGCGTTGCGGAACTGCTGCCAATAGGCCTTGGCCGAGAGTTCGCGCACGCGCTCGCGCACCTTGCGTGCATGGCGTTCCAACTCGCGCTTGCGGGTCTCGTCGTCGCCCGCCTCGATGGCGCTGAGATAGGCGTCCAGCGGCGTCTTGGCATCGACGACGATCTCGCGCCCGTCGGGCATGCGCACGATCATGTCCGGACGCTGCCGGCCCGTATCGGTCTGCACCTGTTCCTGTTCGTAGAAATCGCAGCGGTCGACCATGCCGGCGAGTTCGGCCAGACGCTTGAGCGTCAGCTCGCCCCATTGTCCGCGCACCTCGGGTCGGCGCAGTGCCTGCACCAGATTGCGCGTCTCGCCCTGCAACAATTTTTGCGACGCGGCCATGGTTTCGAGATGCTTGGTCAGCGAGCCGTAGGCCTCTTTGCGATCATTCTCCATATGGCGAATCTGCAATTCGGTTTTCTCCAGCGCCTCGCGGATCGGCTTGACCAGATTCTCGACCGCCTTCTCGCGCTGGGTGAGATTGCCCTCGGCGTGTGTCTGAAAGCTCTTGAGGTTCTCCTGTGCGAGTTTGAGAAACTCGCCACTGTTGTGTTTGAGCGCCTCGCTGGCCATCGCGCCGAAGGTTTCGCGCAACTGATCACGCGCCTCGTCCAAGGCGATGATGCGTTCCTCGGCGCGGCGACGTTCGACCGTGAGTTCCGCCTCCAAGCGTGCGTTCTCGGCGCGCAACGTCGACTGTTTGCGATGCTGGACGAGAAACACCACCAGTCCACCCAACAGGGCAGCCAGGGTGACGGCGAGGATAAAGACGGTGCTGTCGATGGGTGGCATGGTGGGCATCATAGCATTGGGGTGGGTGGGTGCAGGAAATTGACATTGCGCCTGCGAAGGGGTTGAATCGGGACGTCGCTGATGCATGCATGGCCCGATCAGCCTAGAGTCCGGTTCAGCGAGTCTATCACCCAGCCAGGAAGGCATGGGATATGAAGGTCAGGGACGCGATCCGCATTGATCGAAGCGGAGTTGGTATCTAGTGCGTACCAAGGGTAGTCACCGTCGTTCAAGCACCGCAACCAAGAGCGCACTGGTACGGTACCCGGTCATTCGAGTGATGACCTAGCGCCGGGCACCCTTAATAGCTATTCTGCAACAGGCCGGGCTCACGCCATGAAATCCTCATTGTGATCGAAGAGACTGAAACGGGGTTTTCCGCGTACTCGCCCGACCTTGCCTGGCTGTGTATCCACCGGTCAAACGTCTGGAAGAGACTCGAACGCAATATGCGCGAGGCCATCGAGCATTCATATCCAGGCGGCTGACGTGCGGAGGGTATATGATGATTCCCAAGCCGGCTAGCCGTTCGTCGTATGTTGAGGTGGCGGCGTAGGATCGCTGCGTAAATCTAGTCGACCACGTTTTTCCTGGGATACAGCTCGATGGATGCGTCTCTGATTGTACTGCCAATTTCTGATGGTGTTGTCAGATCAATCGAATGTCGTTTGTTGCTGTTGTCATGGCGGTCTGATTCATGTCCGTAATACTTGTGGTATTGGCAATTACTTTTTCATATTCCGGAAACTATTCGAAAAGAATTATCGCATAACGTGCTGACCATAAGTGATTACGAGATCATATGCTGTTCGGATCTATTTGTTTTTGGGAGTAGCAAGCCTGCCGCTATTCAGGATACCAGCATCGTTGGTGGCGGATTGCAGAGATGCGTTTTGAGCTGTGCAGATACGTGCGCATGCACTATAGCATTACTATTGGTCGCTTTAGGATGCGGCATAAAATGGCCGACGGTCTAAGTAAAGGTAAATTAGGCCTTGGCACTATGCTGCGTTTCTCAATGCACTGTTTCCGTGGTATGCTCAAGCCACCCCAAAATCTCCCCCGGCGTCTCCACCAACGCATCCGCTCCCCAGTTGTGCGGATCATCCTCATCCCCGATGTAACCGAACAGCGCGACCAGTGTCGGCATGCCGGCGTTGATGCCGGCCTCGATGTCGCGTTTGGCGTCGCCGACGTACAGGCATTCGTGCGCGTGCGAGCCGGCGCGTTCGCAGGCGAGCAGCATGGGCGCGGGGTGGGGTTTGCGTTCGTTGAGGGTGTCGCCGCTGACGACGACGGCGGCGCGCTCGTACAAGTCCGAGTTCCTGCAACAGCGGTTCGGTGAGCCAGGCGGGTTTGTTGGTGACCACGCCCCAGTTCAGGCCTTGGCGTTCCAGTGTGTCCAGTAGTTCATCCATGCCGTCGAATGGGCGGGTTTCGCGCGCGATGTTGGCGCGGTAGGTGTTCAAGAGATATTCGCGACGTGGCTGATAGCCTTCGTCATCGGGATTCAAGCCGAAACCGAGTTTGATCAGTGCGATGCCGCCGTGCGAGACGACCGGGCGGATGGTTTCATACGGCAACGGTGCTAGTCCGAACTCGCGCAAGGTTTCGTTCAGCGCAAAGGCGAGATCAGGCGCGGTGTCGAGCAGGGTGCCGTCGAGATCGAACAGAACGGTGCGGATGCGTCGATCCGCGGCAGTGGAGGATGACGACATGATTCAGCGACGATACGCGGCGAGGTAATTCACGGCGACATCATTGCCCAAGCTGTAGCTCGCGGTGAACGGGTTGTACGTCATGCCGCTGATATCAGACATGGCCAAATCAGCGGAACGCGCCCAGCTGTCGAGTTCGGACGGGCGGATGAACTTGCGGAAATCGTGCGTGCCCTTGGGCAGCATGCGCAGCACATATTCGGCGCCGACGATGGCGAACAAATAGGATTTCGGATTGCGGTTGAGCGTCGAGAACACCACTAAGCCACCGGGCTTGACCATGCGTGCGCAGGCGGCGATCACCGAGTCCGGTCGCGGTACATGTTCGAGCATCTCCAGGCAGGTGACGATGTCGAAAGCGGCGGGGTTTTCATCAGCCATTAACTCGGCGGTGATTTGCTGGTAATCAACTTCGAGACCGGATTCGTACAGGTGTAATTTGGCGACCGACAGCGGCGCCTCGCCCATGTCGATGCCGGTGACCTGCGCACCGCGCGCGGCCATGCCTTCGCTGAGCAGTCCGCCACCGCAGCCGACATCCAGCACGCGTTTACCCTGCAGGGGTTCGAGGCGCTCGATGTAATCCAGACGCAGTGGATTGATATCGTGCAGCGGTTTGAATTCGCTGTGCGGGTCCCACCAGCGCGCGGCGAGTTCCTCGAACTTGGCGATTTCGGCGGGGTCGACGTTGTGAGCGGTGTGGGGCATGGGCGTTAGGATAACGCGATGGATCGTTCGGTGCGAGGCGGATGGCAGATTGTCATTGTAGGAGCGGCCTGAAGGTGAGGCGCTTGCGCCGAGAGGCTGCCCTGGGGCATGGCCGCGAACGGCGATTTACCGAACCGTTCGCGGCCAGAGGCTCGCTCCTACAAGGTGTGTGGTATCCGAATTGAGGGCTTAGGTGTTCACTTCGACATCGCCCGCGCCGATGCGCGCTTGCCATTGCCGGGCGCGGCGCAGAATGTCGGCCTCGTCCATGCGCGTCAGGGCGCGTTCCTTGAGTAGGTGTTCGCCGGCGACCCACACATCGCTGACCTGATGGCGGCTGCTGGCATAGACCAGTTGCGACAGTGGGTGATACAGCGGTGTGGCTTCGATATCGTCCAGGCGCACGGCGCAGATATCGGCCCATTTGCCTGGCACCAGCGAGCCGATTTGATCGCCCAGGCCCAACGCGATGGCGCCGTTCAATGTGGCCATGCGCAAGGCCTGATAGGCGGGCACGGCGCTGGCGTCGCCGCTGACGGCCTTGGCTAACAGGGCGGCGCTGCGCAATTCGCCGAGCATGTCGAGATCGTTGTTGCTGGCCGCGCCGTCGGTGCCGAGTGCGACGTTGATGCCAGCCTGCGAGCAGTCTTGTGCACCGGGCAGAAGCCGCTGGCGAGTTTTAAATTCGATTCCGGACAGTGCAGGACGCTGACACCGTTGGCGGCGCACAGCGCGATCTCATCGTCGGTCAACTGCGTCATGTGCACGGCGAGCAGTGCCGGCGAGACCACGCCCAGCGCGTTCAAGCGCGCGAGTGGGCGTTGACCGGATTGCTGCACGGCCTGTTCGACCTCATGCGCCGTTTCGTGAATGTGCATGTGGATCGGAATGTCCAACTCATCGGCGAGTACGCGCACGCGATCCAGTGGCGCATCGGACACGCTGTACGGTGCATGCGGTGCGAATGCCGTGTGGATCAGTGGATGGCTGCGATAGGCGTCGTGCAGCGCCAGGCCCTTGGTCAGATATTCGTCGGGATCGGCGGCGTAGGCGGTGGGGAAGTCGATGAGGATCAACCCGACCGTGGCGCGCATGCCCGCGTTGGCGGCGACCCGCGCGGTGACCTCGGGGAAGAAATACATGTCGTTGAAACAAGTCGTGCCGCCGCGCAGCATTTCGGCGATGGCGAGTTCGGTGCCGTCGTGTACGAACTCCTCGTTTACCCAGCGCGCTTCGGCCGGCCAGATGTGATGCTGCAACCAGTCCATCAGGTGCAGGTCATCGGCCAAGCCGCGCAGCAAGGACATCGCGGCGTGGGTGTGCGCGTTGACGAGTCCCGGTATCAGCGCATGCCGGTCGAGCGTGAGTTCGGTAGTGCCGCGATATTGCGTACGCGCCTGGCCGGTCGGTAGAACGGCAACGATGCGCCCTTCATGAATGGCGAGACTGTGATCGGTGAGGACGCGATCGTCCGGTTCGATCGGGATGATCCAGCGTGCGTGCAGGAGGGTATCGACGGTGTGCATGGGCGAATAATCGTTGTGTTCGCGGCAGTATACCGAAAACGTTCAACGAAGCATCTTTAAGGCAGCAGAGTGGAGCAGGTGGGCCAGCGAGGAGCAGAAATGCATCGGCCGCCTTGCGGCGGCCGATGGCGTACTTGCGGGTAATGCGCTCAGCTTACTTCAGGGTTTCGCTACCCTTGAAGGTGATTTCCACGCGACGGTTCTGCTCGCGTCCATCAGCGGTGCGTTGTCGGCGACCGGCTGGCTTTCACCCATACCGGAGGTGTTGATGACGCGGCATTGACGCCCTGGTCGACCAGGTAGTCTCTGACCGCGCTGGCACGACGCATCGGACAGCTTCTCATTGTAGGCATCGGTGCCGACGCTGTCGGTGTGACCGACGACACTGACGGATTCGACCGAGGACAGACGGCCTTACGCGGTCGGCGAATTCATCCAGCTGCGGGCGGCATCGGGCTTGATGGTGGCACTTGTCGAAGTCGAACAGGGCGGCGGCGGACAGGGTGATGGTCTCGCTGACCGGTGTCGGCACCGGGTGCCGGGGCCGGTTCGGCTGCCACGGCGGCGACGGTGGCGCCACAGGCTACGGCAGCTTCTTCAGCAGTCCAGGCGGAGGTACGGACGTTCTCACCCGAGCCGTCTGCTGATGCAATGGCCGGTGCCATCACCGACGACGGCGGCATTTGCCTGGCCAGCTTCGTGGGCGAAAGCCGGTGCGCTCAGACCGAGGCCGGCAATAACGGCAAGTTCAGAAAGGTCTTGTTCATTATCGGTGCTCCCTTTTAAATGAGAATTGTATGTGGCGTCACTTGATACTGGTGGGTCCACTGACCCATGAGGTCAAATACACTACAACAGTTGTTGTTCACATGCTAGTGGTTATGTGTGACAGAATTGCAAAAGGTCTACCGTGGCGGATACTTACTGGGGAGATCGCGCTTGAGAATAGTGTTGCTAGAAGACGACAAATGCCAGGCGGAGGTGATGCAAGTCTGGTTACAGGCTGCTGGCCACGAGTGCGTTGTGTGCGTGACCGGGGCCTCGTTCCGCCTGTGCCTTAACCAGGATCGCTTCGATATAGTGATTTTGGATTGGGTATTGCCCGATACCGACGGGATTTCTGAACTGCTGTGGATCAGGAAGACCCTCGACTGGCCGATTCCCGTCATCTTTATCACGCAGATGGACAAGGAAGAGGATGTGGTGCTGGCGCTGGAGCAGGGCGCTGACGATTATATGACCAAGCCGGTGAAGCCGTTGGAGATGTTGGCGCGAATCACCGCGTTGGGGCGACGCGCGTATCCCCTGGCCGATCGAAGTGAGACGCTGGATTTCGGTGATTATCGCCTCAACACACTGAGCCGGATCGTGGAATGGCGTCACCAACGGGTCGATTTAACGCATAAGGAATTCGATTTGACACTGTACCTGCTCCGGAATGCAGGACGCCTATTGTCTCGTGGCAATATCCTCGAAGCGGTCTGGGGTACAACGGCGGAATTGAACACACGGACGGTGGATACGCACATCAGCCGGATTCGTAACAAGCTTGGGTTGGTGCCGGAAAATGGCTGGAAATTGAGCGCCGTTTACCAGCATGGGTATCGCCTTGAGCGCCTGGAGCAGAACAGTGATGTTTCCGCAGGTTCGTGAGTAATCTCGAGCACCACTCAGGCCCAACCCCTAAATTTATTCACGAGGTGTAATAGAAATGTCAGCCAGCCACGACACTGTCCGTGCTGTCAGTTGGGAAGAAGATTGTCTGCAATTGCTCGATCAACGCGATCTACCGGCGAGCGAAAATCGATTGCGCTTCCGCGACGCCGCGGAGGTCGCCAAGGCGATCCGCGATATGGTGGTGCGCGGTGCGCCGGCTATCGGCATCGCGGCAGCCTATGCCGTGGTTCTGGCGGCCCGCCAAGCCTACGCGCGTGCGGGTGAAGATTGGCGGCGCGAAATAGAGGCTGATATGCGCGCCTTGGCCGCTTCGCGTCCGACAGCCGTCAATCTGTTCTGGGCGTTGTCACGCATGCGTGCAGGTTTTGCATCGCTACAAGGTGACCCGACCGCGGCGCTGCTTGGCTGAGGCACGCGCCATTCACGAGGAAGATATTCAGGCCAACCGTCGCATGGGCGAATTGGGCGCGGCCCTGCTGACAGATCTGGCCGGTGTGCTGACCCATTGCAATACCGGCTCACTGGCGACCGGTGGCTACGGCACGGCATTGGGTGTCATACGCAGTGGCTGGGCGAATGGAAAGATTCGCGCCGTCTACGCCGATGAGACGCGACCCTGGATGCAGGGCGCACGACTGACGGCGTGGGAATTGGTGCACGACGACATCCCTGTCACGTTGCTCGCAGACAGTGCGGCGGCGCAGCTGATGCGCGCTGGACGCGTACAGTGGGTCATCGTTGGCTCGGACCGTATCGCCGCCAATGGCGATGTCGCCAACAAGATTGGCACCTATAGCCTCGCGGTAAACGCGCGTCACCATGGCGTGCGGTTCATGGTGGTCGCGCCGACGACGACGGTTGACATGCAGATTGCCAACGGCGCGGACATACCCATAGAGAACCGCGACCCCGCCGAGGTGTTGGCACTCGGTGGGCAGCGTATCGCCGCAGCCGGTGCCGAGGCCTGGAATCCGGCCTTCGATGTCACTCCCGCTGAACTGATCGATGTCATCGTCACCGAGCGCGGTGTGGTCGAGCGGCCCAACGCTGCCAAGATGGCGGCGCTCATGAGTGGTGCGGATTACGCCTAAGGCACGGAGGTCCCGAATCAGGCATTTTCATCAGGTGCAGGTGGGGGGTGGCTATGCTAAGATGCTGCTCGATTTGAACGGGCTTTCCGGCGCACTGAATTGGATTGCGCTGATGCAAGTTATACGAAATAAGAAGCGATAATTATAGTTAAGGACTGGCAGCACCCTAGATGGTCGACTTCGCCAAAGAAATTCTGCCCGTTAATCTCGAAGACGAGATGAAGCAGTCCTACCTCGATTACGCCATGAGCGTGATCGTGGGGCGTGCGCTGCCTGACGTGCGCGACGGGCTCAAGCCCGTGCACCGCCGCGCGCTGTTCGCCATGAGCGAACTGGGCAACGACTGGAACAAACCCTACAAGAAATCGGCCCGTGTCGTCGGTGACGTCATCGGTAAATATCACCCGCACGGCGACACCGCCGTGTACGACACCATCGTCCGCATGGCGCAGCCGTTCTCGCTGCGCTACATGCTCGTCGACGGTCAGGGCAACTTCGGTTCGGTCGACGGTGACGCTCCGGCGGCCATGCGTTACACCGAAGTGCGCATGGCCAAGATCGCCCATGAGCTGCTCGCCGACATCGAAAAAGAAACCGTCGATTTCGTCCCCAACTACGACGAATCCGAGCGCGAACCTTCGGTCTTCCCGACCCGCATACCGAATCTGCTGATCAACGGCTCCGCCGGTATCGCAGTCGGCATGGCGACCAACATCCCGCCGCACAATCTCACCGAAGTGATCAATGCCTGTGTGGCCTTGATCGACAATCCGGAACTCGATATCCGCGCCCTGATGGAATTCATCCCCGGCCCGGATTTCCCGACCGCCGCCATCATCAACGGCGTGCGCGGTATTCAAGAGGCCTATCTGACCGGTCGTGGTCGCATCTACATGCGCGCGCGCACCGAGATTGAAGGCGAAGAAGGCAGCAAACAGACCATCGTCGTTCACGAGTTGCCGTATCAGGTCAACAAGGCCCGCCTGCTGGAGAAAATCGCCGAGCTGGTCAAAGACAAGAAGATCGAAGGCATCAGCAACCTGCGCGACGAGTCCGACAAGGACGGCATGCGCATGGTCATCGAACTCAAGCGTGGCGAAGTCGCGGAAGTCGTGCTGAACAACCTCTATCAGCAGACGCAACTACAGAACGTATTCGGCATCAACATGGTCGCGCTGGTCGATGGGCAGCCACGGCTGCTCAACCTCAAGCAGATGCTGGAGGCGTTTATCCGCCACCGCCGCGAAGTGGTGACACGCCGCACGGTGTTCGATCTGCGCAAGGCGCGCGAACGCGCCCATATATTGGAAGGTCTGGCGGTCGCGCTCGCCAACATCGACGAGATCATCAGGGTCATCAAAAATTCGCCGAGCCGCGCCGAGGCCCGTGACGCCTTGATGGGGCGTTCGTGGGCGCCGGGCGTCGTCATCGACATGCTCTCGCGCGCCGGTGCGACGGCCTCGCGCCCTGACGATCTGGGAACGGAATTTGGTCTGATCGACGACGGCTATCGTCTGTCCGAGGCGCAGACTCAGGCGATTCTAGAACTGCGCTCTGCACCAGCTGACCGGTCTGGAACAGGATAAGATCGTCGGCGAGTACAAAGAACTGCTGGACAAGATCGACGCGATGTTGACCATCCTCAACAGCCCCGATCGCTTGATGGAAGTGATCCGCGGTGAGCTGGTCGATATCCGCGAGCAGTTCGGCGACAAGCGCCGCACCGAAATCAATGTCGATCACATCGACATGTCGATGGAAGATCTCATCACCGAAGAAGATGTGGTGGTGACGCTCTCGCACACCGGCTATGCCAAGTCGCAACCGCTTACTCAGTACACTGCGCAGCGGCGCGGCGGACGCGGTAGGGCGGCGACGACGGTCAAGGAAGAGGATTTCGTCGACAAGCTCTTCATCGCCAGCACCCATGACACGATTCTCTGTTTCTCCAGTCGCGGCAAGGCGTACTGGTTGAAGGTCTATCAGTTGCCGCAGGCCGGTCGTACCGCGCGCGGCAAGCCGATCGTGAATCTGTTGCCGTTGGAAGAGGGTGAACGCATCAACGCCGTGTTGCCGGTGCGCGAATTCACTGAAGACAAGTTCGTCTTCATGGTGACCACCACGGGCACCATCAAGAAGACGCCGCTGTCCGGTTTCGCGCGACCGCGCACCAACGGCATCATCGCCGTGGAACTGCGCGACGGCGATCAGCTGGTCGATGTGGCGATCACCGACGGTGAGCGCGATGTCATGTTGTTTACCGATGCCGGCAAGGCGATCCGCTTCAAGGAAACCGACGTGCGCCCGATGGGCCGCACCGCCTGTGGCGTGCGCGGCATCAAACTCCAGGAAGGCCAGAAGGTCATCGCGCTCATCATCATGGAAGAAGGCCAAGTGCTCACGGCGACTTCGAACGGCTATGGCAAGCGCACGTCGGTCGACGATTATCCGGTGCACGGTCGCGGTGGTCAGGGTGTGATTTCTATTCAGACCAACGAACGCAACGGCCCCGTTATCGGCGCGATCCTGGTAACTGATTCCGATGAGTTGATGCTCATCAGTAATGCCGGCACGCTGGTGCGTACTCGCGCCGAGGAAGTTTCGCAGATGGGTCGAAACACCCAGGGTGTGCGTTTGATTCGCCTGTCCGATGATGAACAATTGGTCGGTATGGAACGTATCGTCGAGCCCGAAGACACAAGTGAGGCGTCTGACGAAGAGGATAGCGCGACGCCTGGCGAGGAATAAACCGAGCTTGGGCTGAACGACCGTGAAGCCCAACGATGTTCCGCGGATTGTTGGGCTTCGTTCCTCAGCCCGACCTACATGATGAGGTAAGAGACAGATCATGGCGCGCGTATTCAATTTCAGTGCAGGCCCCGCCGTATTGCCGGAATCCGTATTGCAGCAGGCGCGGGATGAAATGGTCGACTGGCAGGGCTGTGGCATGTCGGTGATGGAAATGAGCCATCGCGACAAGGAATTCATGTCTATCGCCAGCCAGGCCGAAGCCGATCTGCGCGAGATCATGGGCATCCCGAGCAACTACAAAGTGCTGTTCCTGCAGGGCGGCGCCAGCAGCCAGTTCGCCATGATCCCGATGAACCTGCTGCGCGGCAAAAAAGGCGCGGACTATGTCAACACCGGCGCCTGGTCGAAAAAGGCCATCAGTGAGGCAAAGAAATTTGGCAGCGTGAATGTTGCCGCGACCTCCGAGGCGAGCAATTTCACCACCATACCTGCATTCGCCGATTGGAAGCTGTCCAAGGACGCTGCCTATCTGCACTACACGCCGAACGAAACCATCGGCGGTGTCGAATTCCATTGGGTGCCGGAGGCGGGCGATGTGCCGCTGGTCGTCGATATGTCCTCGACCATCCTGTCGCGCCCCATCGATGTCAGCAAGTTCGGCCTGATCTATGCCGGCGCGCAGAAGAACATCGGCCCCGCGGGGTTGACCGTCGTGATCGTGCGCGAAGATCTGATCGGCGAGACCCTGCCGGGCACGCCGACCATGCTCGACTACAAGATCCATGCTGACAACGAATCCATGTACAACACGCCGCCGACCTATGGCTGGTATCTGGCCGGACTGGTGTTTCAGTGGATCAAACAGCAGGGCGGCCTGAGCAAAGTGGCCGAAATCAATCAAGCGCAAGGCCGACAAGCTGTATGCGGCGATCGACAACTCCGGTTTCTATACCAACCCGGTCGATCCGGCGTGTCGCTCCTGGATGAACGTGCCATTCGTGTTGGCCAAACCCGATCTGGACAAGACATTTTTGAGCGAAGCCAAGGCTGCCGGCATGGTCGGGCTCAAAGGCCATCGTTCCGTGGGCGGCATGCGTGCGAGTATCTACAACGCCATGCCCGAGGCCGGCGTCGATGCCTTGATCAGCTTCATGGTCGATTTCCAGAAGCGTAACGGTTAACTCGACCATGTATAAAATTCTCACGCTGAACAATATCTCCGTCTGTGGCCTGGAACGGCTGCCACGTGACCGTTATGAAGTCGCCTCCGAGATTGCGCATCCCGATGCGATATTGCTGCGCTCCTTCAAAATGCACGACATGGATATCCCTGCGACCTTGAAGGCGGTCGGTCGTGCCGGCGCGGGCGTGAACAATATTCCGGTCGACAAGCTCAGCGCGCTGGGTATTCCGGTATTCAACGCGCCGGGCGCCAATGCCAATGCGGTGAAGGAACTGGTCATCGCCGGCATGCTGCTCGCCGCGCGCAACATCTGTCAGGCCTGGGATTTCTCGCGCAATCAGCAAGGCGACGACGCGACCATCAACAAGGCCGTTGAAGCCGGCAAGAAGAATTTCGTCGGTTTCGAGTTGCCGGGCCGCACGCTGGGCGTGATCGGCCTCGGCGCCATCGGCGTGAAAGTGTGCAACGCCGCGCTCGCATTGGGCATGAAGGTGATCGGCTACGATCCGGACATCACGGTGCAGCGCGCCTGGCAGTTGTCATCGGAAGTGCAGCAGGCCAACAGCGTCGACGATCTGCTCAATCGCGTGGATTTTGTGACGTTCCATGTGCCGCTGATCGATGCCACGCGCAGCATGATCAACGCCGATCGTCTGAAGTCCATGAAGAAGGGCGTGGTGCTGCTCAACTTCGCACGTAACGGCATCATTGACGACGAGGCTGTGCTGGCCGCGATCGAGTCCGGCAAGGTCTACGCCTATGTGTGCGACTTCCCCAGCAACCTGCTGAAAAATCATCCGCGCGTGATCACCCTGCCGCATCTGGGTGCCTCGACGGTCGAGGCCGAGGATAACTGCGCCATCATGGTCGCCGATCAGGTGCGTGACTTTCTGGAAAACGGCAACGTGCTCAACTCAGTGAATTTCCCTGAGGTGAACATGCCGCGTACCGAGGGTTTCCGCTTGGCGGTGGTCAATGCCAATGTGCCGAATATGCTGGGCCAGATATCGACCGTGCTGGCCGAGTCCGGTCATAACATTATCGACATGCTCAACAAGTCGCGGGGTGGATTGGCCTATACACTGGTCGACGTTGAAACTGCCGTGGGCGATGCCTGCCAAGATCGTCTGCGTGCCATCAATGGCGTCTTGTCGGTGCGCGCTCTCTGACGCCAATGAGCGATCAACCGCCCCTTCAGTCTTTGCGCGAGCGCATCGATTCACTGGATCAGCAGATTCAGGATTTGTTGAATGAGCGTGCGCGCTGTGCGCAACACGTGGCGCAGGCCAAGATAGAGCAGGGCGAACGGGCTGACTTCTACCGCCCGGAACGTGAGGCCGAAGTGCTGCGCCACGTGCGTGAGCGCAATCAAGGACCGCTCGGCGATGCCGAGATCACCCGCTTGTTCCGCGAAATCATGTCCGCATGCCTGGCTCTGGAAAAGCCGTTGCTGATCGGCTATCTCGGTCCGGAAGGCACCTTCACTCAAGCGGCTGTGTTGAAGCATTTCGGCCACTCGGTGCAGACTCAGGCGCAACCGGCCATCGATGTGGTGTTCCGCGAAGTCGAGGCCGGCGACTGCAATTACGGCGTCGTACCGATCGAGAATTCCACCGAAGGCGTCGTCAATCACACCCTGGACATGTTCCTGCGTTCGCCGTTGCGCATCTGCGGCGAAGTGTCGCTGCGCATCGAATTGCATCTGCTGAGTCGCGAATCGGAACTGGCCGCAGTGCAACGCGTCTATGCGCATCAACAAGCGCTGGCGCAATGCCGCGAATGGTTGGATGCCAACCTGCCACGCGCCGAACGTATCGCGGTGAGCAGTAATGGTGAGGCGGCGCGCCGAGTCGCTCAAGAATCCGGTGCGGCGGCTGTTGCCGGTGAAGCCGCAGCCGAAGTATATGGTTTGACGCGACTGGCCAGCCGTATCGAGGATGAGCCGGGCAACACCACACGTTTCCTGGTGATCGGCAAACAAGCCGTCGGTCGCAGCGGTCAGGACAAGACCTCATTGCTGATTGCGGTGAAGAATGAGCCGGGCGCCTTGTATCGCATGTTGGAACCGATGGCTCGCCACGGCCTAAGCATGACGCGTATCGAGTCGCGCCCGTCGCGGCGGGGTATCTGGGATTATGTGTTCTTCGTCGATATCGAAGGCCATGTCGATGACGAGAAAGTCACGGCTGCGCTCAAAGAGTTGGAGCAGCACGCGAGTTTCTTTAAGGTGCTGGGCTCCTATCCGCGTGCGGTTATCTAGTTTTCAATATAGCCTGCCACGGAAAACACGGACGACACGGACATGATTACAGAATAGAAACCTCTAATTAATCCATCGTTGCGAGCAGCGTGGCGACGAGGCAATCTCCAGAGTATCGTTCTTCTATTGGGAGATTGCTTCGCTGTCGCTCGCAATGACGATTCAATAAAATATCAGAGGCGTTCCTAATCTTATTCGGTGTTTTTCCGTGTATTCCGTGGCTAATGATTACTTTGGGTTTCAGGATAGCATGATGTCATCAGCCTTCTCTTTCTGCGATCTCGCAACGCCGGGCGTTCAAGGCCTACGTCCCTATGAACCCGGCAAGCCGCTCAGTGAGCTGGAGCGCGAATACGGCGTTCGCGATGCGATCAAGCTGGCATCCAATGAAAATCCGCTGGGGCCGAGTCCGGCAGCGCTGGAAGCGGCGCGCGGCGTCATTGGCGAGATCGCACGCTATCCTGATGGCAACGGTTTCGAACTCAAGCGCGCGATTGCACACCGTTATGGCGTCGACATGCGTGGCATCACGCTCGGCAACGGCTCGAATGATGTGCTGGAGATCATTGCACGGGCGTTCCTGCAGCCGGGTCTTGAATCCGTATTTTCACAGCATGCCTTCGCGGTGTATCCCATTGTCACGCAGGCCATCGGTGCGACAGCACGTGTGGTACCGGCCCACGACGGTTCGCACGGTCCGCGCTACGGGCATGACTTGGAAGGGATGCTCGCGGCGTTCAACGATAAGACCCGCGTGGTGTTTATCGCCAATCCGAATAATCCCACCGGCACCTGGCTCAAACGCGACGAACTCGAAGCGTTCCTGGAGCGTGTGCCACAGCAGGTCATCGTGGTGCTCGACGAGGCTTATGTCGAGTATGTGACCGAAGCCGAATATCCGGACAGTATTCCCTGGTTGGCGCGCTTCCCGAATCTGATCCTGACGCGGACTTTTTCCAAGGCCTACGGACTCGCCGGCTTGCGTGTGGGTTTTGCATTGTCGCATCCGGAAGTCACGGACATTCTCAATCGCGTGCGTCAGCCCTTTAATGTAAACATCCTCGCGATGACCGCAGCGTCTGTAGCACTCATGGACCGCGCGCATCTGGAAGCCAGTCTCAAACTGAATCAGTCCGGCATGCAGCAGTGGATCGACGCAATGGCCGAACTGGGGCTGGACTACATTCCCTCGGTCGGTAATTTTCTCTGCGTGGATGTCGGTCGTCCCGCGGCAGCAGTGTATGAAGCGTTGCTGCACGAAGGTGTGATTGTGCGGCCGGTCGCCAATTATGGTCTGCCGAATCATCTGCGTATCACGCTCGGATTGACGCAGGAAAACCGCCGCGCCATCACGGCGCTGCGCAAGGTTCTGGGATGATCCGCCGTCTCTGCATCATCGGTGTAGGACTGATCGGCGGCTCGCTGGCGCGGGCGTTGCGCAAGGCGGGCTATGTGCAGGAGATCGTCGGTTCCAGTCGCCGCGTGGAACACCTGCAAGAGGCCGTCGACCTCGGCGTCATCGACCGCTTCGATACCGATGCCGCGCGCGCGGTTGAAGGCGCGGATATGATCGTGGTGTGTGTGCCGCTCGGTGCGATGGAGCAAACATTCCGGGCTATCGCGCCGGCGCTGGCGGTCGATGCGGTCGTGACCGATGCCGGCAGTGCTAAGGCCAGTGTCGTCGCGGCGGCGCGCGCGGCATTTGGAAAAATCCCGGCCGGGTTCGTGCCCGGGCATCCCATCGCCGGCACTGAAAAGAGTGGCGTGACGGCCTCGTTCGCCGAACTCTACCAGAATCGTAAAGTCATCCTCACGCCACTGGCCGAGACCGATCCGGCCGCGACGGCGCGGGTGCAGGCGATGTGGGAAGTGGCCGGCGCACAGGTTCAGTGCATGGCTGTCGAACATCATGATGAAGTGCTTGCGGCGACCAGCCATCTGCCGCATCTGTTGGCGTTTCAAATGGTCGATACCTTGGCGCGGATGAGCGACGAGGACGAGATTTTCCGGTATGCTGCCGGCGGTTTTCGTGACTTCACGCGCATCGCCTCCAGTGATCCGGTTATGTGGCGGGACATCTGTCTGGCGAATGACCGCGCGGTGTTGAAGATGCTGGCATGTTATCAGCAGGATCTGAGTCACTTGGCCGAGGCGATCCGCGCCGGCGATGGTAGCGAGCTGGAACGCGTATTCCGCAATGCCAAAGCAGCGCGGGATCGGCACAGCGAGCGGTGAAAAAATCGTTGTCGCCACGGACTACACGGAAAACACGGACGAGAATTATGTGAAACAATATCCGAACGTGTTTACGGGTCTATGCCGGGCGCATGCCTTCGGCGCTGAATCCCGGCCTGCGATGCGTTGAGTGTTTTGTGTATGAATCGTGTCCGTGTCTTCCGTGTGGTCCGTGGCTAAATCGAATTTGGGTTTTACATATGAACGCAGCCACCAATATCCGTTTTCGTGCCAACCCCGGCGGGTCTCTGACCGGCACCGTCCGCGTGCCGGGTGACAAATCCATTTCCCACCGTTCGATCATGCTCGGTTCATTGGCCGACGGTATCACCGAGGTCAGTGGTTTTCTCGAAGGCGAAGACAGTCTGGCGACACTCGCCGCGTTTCGCGCCATGGGTGTGCAGATCGAAGGGCCGTATCAAGGGCATGTGCGGATCCATGGTGTCGGACTGCACGGACTCAAGGCGCCGAGCCAACCTTTGTATCTCGGCAATTCCGGCACCTCGATGCGCCTGTTGGCCGGATTGCTCGCCGGCCAGTCCTTCGATAGTGAATTGACCGGCGACGCGTCATTGTCCAAACGGCCGATGCGTCGTGTCACCGAGCCGTTGGCCAACATGGGCGCGCGCATCGACACGCATGAAGGCGGCACGGCGCCGTTGAAAATTCACGGTGGTCAAACGCTGAAGGCGATCGAATATATTCTGCCGATGGCCAGTGCGCAGGTGAAATCCTGTGTCCTGCTGGCCGGCTTGTATGCGCAGGGCCGCACCTGTACCACTGAACCCGCGCCGACCCGCGATCACACCGAACGCATGTTGCGCGGCATGGGCTATCGCGTCGATGTGAACGGCGCGACGGCCTGTCTTGCGGGTGGTGGCAGTCTGCGGGCAACGCCGATCGATGTGCCGGCGGATATATCGTCGGCGGCGTTTTTTCTGGTCGGTGCCAGCATCGCGCCCGGTTCTGATCTGTTGCTGGAGCATGTCGGTATGAATCCGACCCGCACCGGCGTGGTCGATATCCTGCGCGCCATGGGCGCCAATATCGAGGTTCAAAACCCGCGTGAAGTCGGCGGCGAGCCGGTTGCCGATCTGCGCGTGCGCTCGGCAGCCTTGCGCGGTATCGATATCCCGCCGGATCTGGTGCCGCTGGCCATTGATGAATTCCCGGTGTTGTTCATCGCCGCCGCCTGCGCTGAAGGTAGAACGGTGTTGACCGGCGCTGAAGAATTGCGCGTGAAAGAGTCCGACCGCATTCAAGTCATGGCCGATGGTCTACTGACGCTGGGTATCGATGCGCAGCCCACAGCGGATGGTATGGTCATCAACGGCGGAACGTTGGGCCAGGGCCAGATCAACAGTCACGGCGACCATCGCATTGCGATGGCCTTCGCGATGGCCGCGTTGCGCGCCGCCGGCCCGATCGACATCGACGATTGCGCCAATGTGAACACCTCGTTCCCCAGCTTTCTCGATCTGGCACGTCAATCCGGTCTGGCCGTTTCCCAGGCATGATCAACGTATGACCGACATCCGCATCCTGCCCGAAGCGCCGCCGGTCATCGCCATCGATGGCCCGAGCGGCTCGGGCAAGGGCACGGTCGCGCAGATTCTGGCGCGTGAACTGGGCTGGCATTTCCTCGATTCCGGAGCCATCTATCGAATCCTTGCCTATGCGGCAGGGCAGCGCGGCATTCCTTTGGATGCAGCGGCCGAGCTTGCTGAACTGGCCCGGCAGCTGGCGGTCATCTTCTCGCCAATCGACGCAAAAATAAGGCTCGAAGGCATTGATATAAAAGATGAAATTAGGACAGAGGCGGCCGGAAATGCGGCCTCTAAGGTCGCAGCGATCCCTGAGGTCCGCGTTGCCTTACTGGCTCGCCAGCGTGCCTTCCGTGAGGCACCCGGACTGGTTGCCGATGGTCGCGACATGGGTACCGTGGTGTTTCCCGATGCCGAGGTGAAGGTATTTTTGACCGCCAGTGCCGAAGAACGTGCCCGCAGACGCTATAACCAGTTGATAGAGAAAGGGTTGGATGCTAACCTTGCCGCCCTTGTCGCTGAGATCGCCGAGCGTGATCACCGCGATGCGACGCGCAGTGTGGCGCCGCTTCGACCTGCGGAGGGTGCCGAGATCATCGATACTTCGGATCTCGACATCGCACAGACTGTGGCCTATGTGCGCGCCGTGGTGCGGGACCGACTGGGTATGTAAGACCAGAGCAGGCGCGTGCGTCTGATTGAATGTTTTTTTGTGTAGGTACTCGGGTGCAGGTGTATCCGGGCTTTTTCATTAACCAACCCGCCGCCCCGCGCATGTGATCCCCCGCATGTGATTGGATGTGGCAATGCAACCGAACCGCAGCCGTATGTGGTTCAAGGATAGTGCTTTATGAACGAAAGCTTTGCTGAACTGTTTGAACAGAGTTTTGCCAATCAACAGATGCGCCCAGGCGCGATCGTTACCGGCGTTGTGGTCGACATCCGTTCCGATGTTGTGGTCATCCATGCCGGACTGAAATCGGAAGGCGTGATTCCGATCGAGCAATTCCGTAACGAACAAGGTGAACTCGAAGTCAGTATTGGCGATAGCGTCGAAGTCGCGCTGGACGCGATGGAAGACGGTTTCGGCGAGACGCGCCTGTCGCGCGAAAAAGCCAAACGCGCGCGCGCCTGGATTGTGTTGGAAAAGGCCTTCGAGAAGGGCGAGACCGTCACAGGCATGATCAGCGGCAAAGTCAAAGGTGGTTTCACCGTCGACATCAGCGACATCCGTGCATTCCTACCGGGTTCCCTGGTCGATGTGCGTCCGGTCCGCGATACCGGCTACCTGGAAGGCAAAGAACTCGAATTCAAAGTTATCAAGCTCGATCAGAAGCGCAACAACGTGGTTGTCTCGCGTCGCGCTGTGGTGGAATCCGAATACAGCGCCGAGCGTGATGCGCTGTTGAAGAATCTGCAGGAAGGCATGGTCGTCAAGGGCGTGGTCAAGAACCTCACCGACTACGGCGTGTTCGTCGACCTCGGCGGCATCGATGGTCTGTTGCACATCACCGATATGGCCTGGAAGCGCGTTAAGCATCCGTCCGAAATCGTCAATGTCGGCGACGAGATCGATGTGAAGGTGCTGAAGTTCGATCGCGAGCGCAATCGCGTATCGCTGGGTCTGAAGCAGTTGGGTCAGGATCCGTGGGCGGATCTGGCGCGCCGTTATCCGGAGCACACCCGTCTGTTCGGCAAGGTCACCAACATCGCCGACTACGGCTGCTTCGTCGAAATCGAAGAGGGCGTCGAAGGTCTGGTGCACGTCTCCGAAATGGATTGGACCAACAAGAACGTCAACCCGGCCAAGGTGGTTCACATCGGCCAGGAAATCGAAGTCATGGTCCTGGACATCGACGAAGAACGCCGTCGTATCTCCTTGGGTGTCAAACAGTGCCATTCCAATCCGTGGGATGAGTTCGGTGCCATCCACAACAAGAACGATCGCGTGTCGGGTACCATCAAGTCCATCACCGATTTCGGTATCTTCGTCGGTCTGGACGGCGGTATCGACGGTCTGGTGCATCTGTCCGACATCTCCTGGAACATGCCGGGCGAAGAGGCGGTGCGCAACTACAAGAAGGGCGACGAGGTCGAGGCCGTGGTGTTGGCCGTCGATCCGGAGCGTGAACGTATCTCGCTGGGCATCAAACAGATGGACCGCGACCCGTTCTCCAACTTCGTCGGTGAACACGCCAAGGGCAGCATCGTGAAGGGTGTGGTCCGTGAAGTGGACGCCAAGGCCGCGATCATCGACCTGGGCGACGGTGTTGAGGGTACCCTGCGGGCCTCCGACTTGACCCGCGACCGGGTTGAAGATGCGCGTACCGTGCTCAAGGTTGGCGAGGAAATTGAAGCCAAGTTCATGGGTGTGGATCGCAAGACGCGCATGATTAGCTTATCTATCAAGGCTAAAGATACCGACGAAGAGGCCGAAGCTGTATCCGACTACTCGCGTTCTGGTCTGGCCCCGACCACCTTGGGCGATCTGCTCAAAGAGAAGATGGAAGGCAAGGACAGCTGAGGTAGGCGTCCGGGTGCTTGATTGCCCGGTTACGATGACGTGTTGATTGGACAGGGAGGCTGCGAATGCGCGGCCTCCCAACCCAAATCAGGATGAAGATAATGACAAAGTCCGAACTGATTGAAATTCTGTCGAGCAAGAACATCCACCTCAATTACAAAGATGTGGAACTTGCAGTCAAGAGTCTTTTGGAACAAATGAGCCAGGCGCTGGCTACCGGGCAGCGTATTGAAATCCGAGGCTTCGGCAGCTTCTCGCTGCACTATCGTCCACCGCGTTTGGGGCGCAATCCAAAATCGGGCGAAGCGGTAGCACTGGCAGCCAAATACGTACCACATTTCAAACCGGGCAAGGAAATGCGCGAACGGGTGAATGAAGGTGCCGGTACAGAGATCAAACCATAAAGCTGGGTAACAGACCTTGATGTGTGTCCAGCCCGCATGCACTGCGGATCTGCGTTGCTATATCCTCACTACAATCTAAATCGCCATGAGTCGCACCCTTGCGATGTCGGCGGCGATGCCGTTGGTCATAATATCAATTGCTGTTGGCCGCGGATTCATAACCGTGTAGGGTGAACGAGCCGTTACGGCTAGCGTGGAGGACAATATGTCCCGTGTTATCTCCCTCATCCTGATAGCGATACTCGTGCTTCTGGGCTTGGCGTTCGCCGTCGTCAATGCCAAACCCGTCGAGTTGAATTACTTTCTCGCCAGCCGTGAAGTTCCCTTGGCCATGGTGCTCGTTTTGACCTTGATCCTGGGGGCGCTGATGGGGATTGTGTTCAGCCTCGGGCTAGTGATCCGCCTGAAACGCGAGACCTTGCGTCTGCGTCGAAGAATTCAGCAGACTGAGCAGGAAGTCGTCAATCTGCGTACGATGCCGATCAAAGACGCCCGCTGATCATGTACGAGTTGCTGTGGTTCTTGTTGCCGGTTGCAGCTGCTTCCGGATGGATCATGGCCAAGCGCTCTATGTCATCGCCGCCACGCGATCGTGCGCGCGCTATCAACCCCGATTATTTTCAAGGCATCAACTTTCTGCTCAACGAGCAACCTGATAAAGCCATCGAGGTCTTTATCCGAATGCTCGAAGTCGACAGTGACACGGTCGAAACGCATCTGGCGCTGGGCAACCTGTTCCGGCGCCGGGGCGAAGTGGATCGCGCTATTCGTATTCATCAGAATCTGATCGCGCGTCCCACGCTCAATAAATCTCAGCGCAGTGCGGCCTTGCTCGAACTCGGTCAAGACTATATGCGCGCCGGATGGCTGGATCGCGCCGAGAGTCTCTTCGATGAACTGCTGGAAGGCGGTCTGCATACGCTGCCGGCGCTGCGGCATTTGTTGGATATCTACCAGCAGGAAAAAGAATGGGAAAAAGCCATCGCGATTGCCAAGCGGATAGGCAGCGAAACCAATCAGCCCATACATCCGATCATCGCGCAATTTCACTGTGAACTCGCCGAGAAGGCGCTGAAAATTTCAGACGACAACCAAGCCAGCCAGGCCCTGAAGCGGGCGCTCAGCCACGACAAGCGCTGCGTGCGAGCGAGTCTGTTGCAGGGACGCATGGCGCTGGCCGCCGATAATTGCAAGGCGGCGCTCAAGGCCTTCCGCCAGGTTGAAGAACAGGACATCGATTATCTGCCGGAAATCCTCGAACAGATGCGCCATTGCTATGAACAGACGCATACGTTGGACGCATTCAAGGAGTATTTGCGCGGCATCATCGGGCGATATGAAGGGATCTCGCCGGTGCTGATGTTGGCCGATGTGCTGGCGCGCACCGAGGGTGAGTCGGTGGCGGTGGAATTCATGACGGTGCAACTGCGCAAACGCCCATCGGTGCGTGGACTGGGGCGTCTCATCGATCTCAATCTGGTCGGTTCCTCTGGCAAAGGTAAAGACGATCTGCTGATCCTGCGCGATCTCGTCGAACAGTTACTCAAAAACAAACCGATCTATAAATGCAGCCACTGCGGCTTCTCAGGCAAGTCCCTGCATTGGCAATGCCCGACCTGCAAAGAATGGAATACCGTGAAACCGATTCACGGTGTGGAAGGTGAGTGAGAAGATTGCCACGGCTACACGGAAAACGGTATCACGAACCATATGACGCATGCGGGTACTGCACCGACCTACAGGTTTTAGTTTTCCTGATTGCGTCGTGTATCCGTGGCCAAATTGTTAACTATGGCAACCCCGCAAGAGACGATCATGATGAACCGACACCCACAATCCCCGCGTCATCGTCGCGCTGGATTACGCCAATGCTTCCGATGCGCTGAAATGTTGATCGACTCGTGCCGGAGTTGTGCCGCCTTAAAGTCGGCAAGGAATTGTTCACGCGCAGCGGTCCCGAATTGGTCCGTGAATTAACGGCACGCGGGTTTGATGTTTTTCTCGATCTCAAATTCCACGATATTCCCAATACGGTCGCGCAGGCATGTCGCGCTGCCGCTGACTTGGGCGTATGGATGGTCAATGTGCATGCCCAAGGTGGGCGCAAGATGATGATGGCTGCGCGCGAGGCCTTGGCTGAATACGGCAATGAGCGTCCGCTGCTGATCGCGGTAACGATCCTGACCAGCCTCGGCGCGGACGAGCTTGCCGAAGTTGGCTTGCAGGGCACGCCGGCCGAGAACGTTCTGCGACTGGCCACATTGACGCAGGACTGTGGTTTGGATGGCGTGGTCTGCTCGCCACTGGAGGCGGCGGACCTGCGCCAGCGTCTAGGGGGTGGATTCCGGCTGATCACGCCGGGCGTGCGTCCGGCCGGCGCCGCGCAGGACGACCAGCGTCGCGTGATGACGCCCGCACAGGCCGTGGCCGCCGGGGCCAGCTACCTCGTGATCGGCCGGCCGATCACCCAGGCGCCGGACCCTATCGCCGCGTTGCACGCCATCAATGCGGAAATAGACTGATCATCAGCGGACTTTGTAGGACGCGCCGCGGTCAGCCTTCAGGTCACTTCTACGTGACACTTGACCCGCGCTGCTTAGCTGCTAACCTAAGCGCGCTTACCACAGGGAGTGGTCGGCGTTATCCATTTCAACATGACAAGGAGGTTCTCCATGATCCGCATCTTTTTCCGTACCCTCATAACCTTTTTCTGCCTGTTACCCTGGCTGGCCTTTGCCGAGCCCGTGGATATCAACAGTGCCAGTGCCGAGGAGCTCTCGACCTCTCTGCAAGGGGTCGGCCCCGCCAAGGCCGCAGCCATCGTTGCCTATCGGGAACAGCATGGGCCGTTTCGCAGCCCGCAGGATCTAACCAATGTGAAAGGCATCGGCGATAGCCTGCTGGAGAAAAACCAGGGCCTCATCAGCCTTGGCGAGGCGGCACCGGCAGCCGTCAAGAAATAACCCCCCCTGTTACACTTGCGAGTCACGGCAGCCGCCAGCCAGTTTGCGGCTGCCGTTTTTTTATGGCAAACGGGGTTCGGCTTGAGAATCAAGTCGTTTTAAAACAGCAGAGTTACCGTATAATCTCCCCTTCTTTCGGATTGGCCGGGCAGCACACCCGAGCCAGGTCACCAAGGGGCGAAACGAATGTCGATTTACCCGGTTATTCTTACCGGCGGGGCTGGCAGCCGACTGTGGCCGCTGTCGCGCGAGCACTATCCGAAACCGCTGCTGCCGTTGTTCGGTGATCGCACCATGCTGCAAGAGACGGCGGTGCGCTTAGCTGACTTGCCAGGTGTGCAGGCACCCATCTTCGTCTGCAATGAAGAACACCGGTTTCTGGTCGCCGAACAAGTACAGACGCTAGGCCGCACAACCGCCTCGATTCTGCTCGAACCCGAAGGGCGCAACACCGCGCCGGCACTGACCAGTCGCCGCCTTGTACCTATTGGAAAAAGATCCCGATGCCGTCATGGTGGTCATGCCGGCCGATCACGTCATTCCCGACAAAAGCATCTTTGAATCAGCCGTTCAACGCGGCATTGCCTTGGCGAATGCCGGGCACCTGGTAACCTACGGTGTCGTACCCGCGCATGCCGAAACCGGGTACGGCTATATTCGTCGCGGCGATGCGCTCGAAGGCGGCGATGCCTACCGCGTCAGCCGTTTCGTTGAAAAACCCGATCTCGCCACCGCGCAGGGCTATGTGGATTCCGGCGAGTACTATTGGAACAGCGGCATCTTCACCATGCGCGCCGATGCCTGGATCGCCGAGATGCAACGCTTTGCACCGGCCATTCTGGAAGCCTGCAAGACTGCAGTCACCACCGGTAAGCGCGATGAGGATTTCTGTCGCGTCGGCAAGGAAGCTTTCCTGAGCTCGCCGAGCGACTCTATCGACTATGCCGTCATGGAAAAAACCGACAAGGCTGCCGTGGTGCCGCTGGATGCCGGTTGGTCCGATGTCGGCGCCTGGTCGGCTCTCTGGGAGATTTCTGAGCGCGATGCCTCCGGTAACGTGATGCAGGGTGATGTGCTCACCTTCGACGTGCGCGATACCCTGGTGCTGGCACAACACCGTTGCGTCGCCGCCATCGGCCTTGAAGGTGCCGTGGTCATCGAGACGCCCGATGCCGTGCTCGTCACGCATCGTGACCGCGCACAAGATGTCAAAGAGATCGTCAACCAACTCAAAAAGAGCGGTCGGAACGAATACAAATTCCATCGCCGCGTGTTCCGTCCGTGGGGCGATTACGAAGGCATCGACAACGGCGCCCGTTATCAGGTCAAACGCCTGACCGTGAAACCGGGTGCCCAGTTATCGCTGCAAATGCATCACCATCGAGCAGAACACTGGATCGTCGTGAAGGGCACCGCACGTGTTACGCGTGGTGAAGACGTATTCATCTTGTCTGAAAATGAATCAACCTATATCCCGCTGGGGACGAAGCACCGCCTGGAAAATCCCGGCACGATCCCGCTGGAGATCATCGAGGTGCAGTCGGGCAGTTATCTGGGCGAGGATGATATTGTGCGGTTTCAGGATGTGTACAATCGCGTCGAGGCCTGAGGCTGCCGATGGGCAGGACCGCGTATGCGTTTGACGAAATACCAGATAGAAACAATTCACAGCACCATGCGTGAAGTGTTTGGCTCCGGTGCGAGGATGAAATTATTCGGCTCTCGTGTGGACGACAACGCCAAAGGTGGCGAGATCGGTCTGCTCATCGAATGGCCAGAGCCAATCGAAAATGCAGGGGTATTCGCACTCAGGTTGGCTGCAAAAATATCAGATGAAAATCAGTGGGCGTAAAGTTGATGTTATGTATGTCTGGTCGGGCATGAAGAAGCTGCCCGTACACAGAGGGCGTAGGAGCAGTGCGTCGAGCTGTGATCCCGGTGGTTCGTGTATCGAGGGCCCGCTTTCTGGCGGCACTGGAAATAGTGTCTCGTGAACTCACGCAGCATGCCCTTCATTCCGAACTATTGAGTTGCACATACGTAATGTATCCGCTGGATAATAATAAGGATAGAAGATGAAAGCATCCCTCTTAAAAAAATTAGCGGACAGGACGGCTACGATAGGGATCGTTGGGTTGGGACGGTGGGCTTTCCCCTCGTGCTCCGATATTGCGAGGTCGGCTACAAGGTAGTCGGTTTCGATATCGACCAGCGGAAGGTCGATTCTTTGCAGGAAGGAAGGAGCTATATTGAGCATATTTCGAGCGGCGCCATTAATACCGCAATCGCAGCCGGATTCCAACCGACTACGGATTTTTCGCGCGCGTCACAGGCTGACGCTCTGATACTTTGCGTGCCAACTCCACTCAACAAGTATCGCGAACCCGATCTCAGCTTCATCCTCGACACCACAGACTCGTTGTTGCCGTATTTGCGTCCGGGGCTCAAGTCATGTCCCTGGAAAGCACAACCTATCCAGGTACTACGGACGAGGAGTTGCTGCCACGTATCGAGTCGAAAGGTCTGAAAATCGGCAGCGATGCGTTTCTCGTTTACTCGCCGGAGCGTGAAGATCCGGGTAACCCCAACTTCACCACACGCTCCATTCCCAAAGTTTGCGGCGGACACACCCAGGATTGCCTCGAAGTCGGCATTGCGCTGTATGGGCAGGTCATCGACAAGGTCGTTCCTGTAAGTTCGCTGCGTGCAGCAGAGTTGACCAAGAGAATATTCATCGTGCAGTAAACATCGGACTTGTGAATGAAATCAAGATCGTCGCCGATAAAATGGGTATCGACATTCATGAAGTCATTCGCGCGGCAGCAACGAAACCGTTTGGCTTTGTTCCGTACTATCCTGGTCCCGGCCTGGGGGCGGGCACTGCATACCGATTGATCCTTTTATACCTACGTGGAAGGCGCGCGAGTATGGCGTACATACCCGCTTCATTGAGTTGGCCGGCGAAGTCAACTCGTCAATGCCAGATTACGTTGTTTCCAAGATTGCCTCCGCACTCAACTTCACGAAAATGTCGGTTAACGGCAGTCGTATCTTGATGCTCGGAATAGCCTACAAAAAAAATGTTGATGACATGCGCGAATCCCCATCGGTCATGTTGATGGAGAAATTGCGAGACTTGGGTGCTGACGTATCCTACAGCGACCCTCATGTCCCTAAGTTCCCGGAGATGCGCGAGCATCATTTCGACCTTACTAGCGTCCCTTTGACACCCCAAAGTTTGCCGGATTACGACTGTGTGGTATTGGCAACAAATCACGATAAGTTCGACTATCAAATGATTATGGAGTTCGCGAAGCTGATCGTCGATACACGTGGCGTTTATCTCGAACAACATCCTCGTGTAATTAAGGCATGATAATGGACCTCGCAGGACAGCAAGATAACGGGAAATCCGACAAAGCTACTGAGGTTCAGGAGGTTGATTGAAACCTCGAGCATTGATTACATTGATTTCGGTTGCTCGAAAGGTGGATCACTCGCTTTTGCCAAAACGCGTTTCAATGGTCATCGGGGCTTGGGAATAGATATTGACCAATCCAAAGTTGAAAAGACGATCGCGGCTGGCTACGATGCCATCCGGTATGACATTCATGACATTCCGGATGAAAAGCTCGTGCGGTTTGTAGTGCTTTCACATTTTCTGGAGCATGTGCCGGGTAACGCGGATGTAAAAGACTTTATACGCAAGGCATGCACAATTTCCGACGAGTTTGTCTATATCCAGCAACCCTATTTTGATGCCGATCCGTATTTGTTCGAGCGGGGCCTTAAGCTCTTTTGGTCAGATTGGTCTGGGCATCCCAATCGGATGACATCTCTGGAGCTATGGCTGGTGCTGCGTGACTTGAAAGAGGAGGGAATACCGATAACTTTCTCTCTTCACGCATATAGACGAATCCCTGATTGATCTGATCCACGTATTCATCCACTTGCCTCACCTGTCAACCAATTCACTACACTGCGGATGTTCATCCGCCAAAAGATCTGTTTGTACAGTTCGATAATAATGTCTTTTATGAACTGATCTGCCTGATCACTCTCCCGGGGTTTGATCACGTAGAGCAGCTCAAAAAGCTTCGCTACAATCGCACAATAATCGACAGCTCAGGCAACATGAACACAAGCCTCGAATTGAGACAGAAAGTTCATCTTGTTCGTGAAATTGGAAGAAGAATGCTCGAAAAGCTGAAGGATGTTTTTAGTATCGTCGGAATCGGAACACGTAAATGAATGGTACGAAAGACGCGCTGCGGGACATATATATTGCATTTCTTCGTTATGAGTTATGGATGACTCTAGGCTGGCGTGACGTCTTGTCCAGATATCGTCGGTCCTGGTTGGGTTCGCTCTGGATCACCCTGAGCATGGCTATAATCGCCGGTGTGATGGGTTCTTTATATAGTGCCATCATGCAGCGTCCGGCGAGTGAGTACATTCCTTACCTGACAGTAGGTTTCATCGCCTGGAACATGCTTTCTGCGTTAATTTCTGAAGGCACACAATCGTTCGTTTCCAATAGTGCGGCAATTAAGGAGATCCCGGTTCCAAATTCTGTGTATGTATTTCGCCTTATATGGCGAAACACATTGATTTTTTGTCATAATATCGTCGTTTATGTGTTGCTCTTGCTGATATTTCAGATATCACCTTTTCCTGCCGTTTTGCTTGCGCTACCAGCGTTGGTCCTCATCCTTCTCAATGGTATGTGGATTGGATTGCTATTCGGCCTGATTAACGCGCGGTTTCGAGATTTTAGCCAATTGATACATAACTCTATGAGGCTGTTTTTTTTCGTAACACCGATTATTTGGCATGCAGAGCTTGCCAAAGGATATCGTGGTGCCTTTGTCCAGCTGAACCCATTTTATTATCTTATTGAGGTTCTTCGTGCGCCGATGCTTGGTTTATTTCCCAGCACCCAAGTTTGGGTCGTAGCTATTGCGATTACGGTGGTGGGATGGATGGTTACCCTGCCGGTCTATGCGCGTTGGCGGCTGCAGATTGCTTATTGGGTCTAGGTGATTTGGATGATCAAACTTGAGAATGTTACGTTAGACTTTCCTGTGCTGCCTCATAAGGTTCGAAATCGCCGCAGTGACCAGCACTCAAAGCAAGCTACCGGCGGTGTAGTTAATTCTGGGGAGGACGGCAAGCTTTCAGTGCGTGCATTAGAAAATATTTCGCTCACTCTGAACCCGGGGGATAAGCTGGCATTGCTCGGCCACAATGGTGCCGGTAAGACGACACTCTTGCGCGTCATGGCGGGACTGTCGCACCGACGCAAGGACGGGTGTATACCACGGGTCGAGTCGCTCCACTGCTCAAACTCAGCCTCGGAATGGATATGGAGGCGACCGGCTACGACAACATATGGATACGCGGACTGTTTCTGGGCATGAGCCGGGCCGAGATCAAAAGCAAAATTGATGCAATCGGCCGCTTCAGCGAGCTCGGGGACTTTCTGCACTTGCCGATGCGCACCTATCGTCAGGGATGCGTGCTCGACTTGCCTTTGCGATATCAATGCATGTCAATGCCGACATCCTCCTCCTTGATGAAGTTGTTGCCACCGGTGATGCTTCGTTTGTTCAGAAGGCGCGCCGTCAGCTTGAGGTGATAGCCACTGACTCAAGCATTCTGGTGCTGGCATCGCACTCCAATAAAGTCTTGCGCGAAATCTGCAATAAGGGACTCTTGCTCCAGCATGGCAAAATTCAGGCTTTTGGACCGCTTGATGATGTGATCGAGGCCTATAAATCGAAAATCGGTATGCGGCCGCTCGGATCCAAACGTATAGATGCAAAGGCGCCGGAAAGTATGGCCTCTGGAACAGGCGCTGCGCCGGTCGTGCAGCGAAAACCCGCAGTCCTTCTTATCAACGATACCGGGATGTTACCTAATCCCGGATGTCGAGCTGTTCGAAAGGCATACAAGCTTCTTTTTAACAAACATATCAGTGGAACGGCAATCACTGCATCGATACCTGTCAATTATTGGATCGAACACTTTCGTGCATTCGCCGTGACGGGAAAAAATGCAATTCAGCAGGAAGCAGACAGCTTTCCTGTCGCTGCGGACACGGTTGCCGATATCGACATCGAACGGTGGGAAAGCACTCGACGTGAATTGGCAAACAAAGATCAAGATCTGCACGCCGCATTGGAAGCTTCCGACCTGGTCGTGCTAAACGGAGAGGGCTCGATACATCATAATTCGGTGCGTGCGCTGGCTCTGCTTGCCCTGGCGAAGACCGCTTTAGAGAAAGGTAAAAAGGTCTTTCTCCTCAATGCAACCATTCAACAAATAATGCCCCAACTGCTGCATGAAGTCCTTTCGCGCATTGAGGTCGTCCACGTGCGCGAAATGGCCTCAAAGAAATTTCTTGCTCAACTGGGAATTCAATCGATTGTTACTGCGGATCTTGCATTTATGGCCATGGAAGGTGAGTTGGCTCCTACGGTGAGATTACTTGATGCATCGAACTACGTATTGGTTACAGCGGGAGTAACAGCCAATGAACAGGCGCTGACGAAATTGTTTGAATGTGTGGATGAGATTGAATTGCGACCTGCTTACCTCAGTATTGGTGATGGTGGTGAGGCTGAAGCTTCAAAGGCTATTTGCTCTAAATATAAAATCCCATGGATCGATGCAGGTAGCCTAGGCCTAAAAGAAATGATTGGATTTCTTCGGCAATTTCCCATTGCTATTTCCGGTCGTCATCACATCAATATTTTTTTAATGCGTGCAGGCGTTCCTTTTCTGCCATTGCCTTCAAATACATGGAAAATAGAAGAGACATTGAATTTGGTTGGATATCCAGTCCAACCTATTAGAGCATATTTTATTCTGATTTACTTCCAGCGCTACGCAATGTGTATCAAAACAGAGAAAGCCTATCAGTAGATTGTTTGCGATCGTATGAGGCAGGGAAGATGTTATGTGAGTCACTTTTGGGTCAGTTACGGTCATGTATCTTATAACGCCATCTCAATTCTTAAGCCGATATCCGGAAGGCCAGAGTATTATTTTTGTGGGAAACGCACCTTCATTGAAAGGTGAGAGACTCGGGAAATGGATCGATAGTCATGATCTGGTTATACGTTTCAACGAATCGCCAATAGTTGGATACGAGGATGATGTCGGGTTACGTACGGACATATTGGTTACCAACCCTTATCCTGAAAATCGCCGTCCATTCGCACTTACAAACGGTGGTGTGGTTATTGTAATTTCACCCCAAACGCGGCGACTGCCATCTCGCCCAGTTTGAGAGTTGGGTGGGCAATAATTCGGTCCTATTCACTTTCCGCCTGATATCGTGCAAGTAGGCGACATTGAACATACGGCATCGTTGACGACTGGGGTTTATGGATTACACCTCCTTTCGCGTCTATTAGAGGCCGGCACATGTGTCGGTTACTGGATTTACAATGTTTCTAAATCATACTTCTCATCATTATTGGCAGTCTGATATACCTACTGGATTACATGCGCACAACGTAATCATAGAGGCTTCAATTCTAATATCAATATGTAATAGTCTTAGGTGTAAGCTTGTTGTGACCGATGACGTATCCTGGGTTGCGCGTAGAGTTCATGGAGAAAAGTGTGTCTGGTAATGTAAATATAAAACCATTAACTGATTCTAAGTGGAAGTCATAGCAATAAATGCTTAATTAAAACCTTATGTCGTATAAAAATTTTATTAAAAAACTGCTCTATAAATTTGTGAGGTCTTCTCTTCGTAGAAAAGGGGGGGGGATTCCTTCGATGATCAGGATTTATAGCCAGACGCATAAAGGTGCAACCACATTTTCAGAAATCGTCCGTTTCTCGATGAGTTTTATTAAGCTGCTGATATCAAATATGAATGGCCAGTGCAAGGTATTGTTTCACTCTTGCTCAATTGGTGCTGAGCCATATTCATTTGCTATGATGCTAAAGTATAAATATAAAATAGATGAGCAAGTGAAAATATATGCAACCGACATAAACCCAGACTTTCTTGAGATTGCTAAATGCGGCGAATATAGCGCCGATGTGCTAAACGGAATGACTCCTGACGGGCGACCTTATTTCGATGTCGATATAAAAAACAATGTAGCAAATATTCCAAGAGAAATTATGGATATGGTTGAGTTTCTGCCGCCCATGAATTTTGTGACGGACGTACCCGATGAGATATATGATGCCGTATTGATCATGAATTCTCTAACGTATGTTTCGCCTAGAGAGCAAAGCATGGCCTTGCGCTCGGCTGAGAAATACACAAGCAAAATACTTTGTCTTACCGCCTTTCATCCTGACTCAATAAAACCTGATATAGAGTCGATTGGGTTTTTTCCTTATTGTGCAAACATAAAGAAGATCCATTACGGTTGGGCAGAGAAAATAACCGATAAAGACATTGATCCAGCCAGTCCTGGTTATTCATGGAGACTCCCGTTGTACTCTGCAGAGGTTGTTGATTACAAATTTAAGTTTTGTTCGCTATTTATACGGAGATGATTTGACGTGATCGCCCCTCGGAAATTTAATTGTGACTGATGCCGGAACAGCGCTGAAGGCTGTTTCATCAATGATGCTCTTAACCGCTTATCGATGAGCACACTAATGGAGTGGCGCGCCACCTGTACGCCGTATTGACCAGAATGGAAGATGCCAGCGCCGCCTCTGCGATTAATCGCTTAAGCCATTTACTCAATCGTGTTGAGGGGCAAAAATGGCTATCGATGACTTACGTTCAAGGCTATGATATGGCAGGACACCAACAACTGACGGCAGAGACTGGTATTCAAGCTTACTTTGCCGACTCACATAGTCGATGGCAAAGAGGTATCAACGAGAACACCAATAACTTGTTGCGGTGGAGTTCTAATTCCAGCGCAATTGTTTACGCGAGACGCATTTGGTTTTAAGCGGTATCACGCTCATCTTCTAGCGCTTGGTGCTTGAAACAGGAAATCATATATGAAAAAAAACGTATTTTTACATATTGGGATGGGAAAGGCAGGCTCCACCACAATACAAACCTTCTTGCTTGATAACCGCGATATATTGGCTGAGCGGGGGTTCTTTTTACCAGCAACACCAGGACTGCCTCATCATTTTCGTATTGCTGCTTATGCGACGGTTGGAGGCAATGGGTATAGATTACTTCATAGAGTGGAAGTATTCAACGAAACACAGGCGGACGAATTTGGCGACAAATTCTTTCGTGATTTCAATAAAGAGATTGCAAACACAGCTCTCCCAAACGTTATTTTAAGTAGTGAGTTCTGCTTCTCCTTACAAAAAAATGAAATACAAAAAATAGCTTCCTTATTAGAGCCGTTCGCGGGAAATGTTAAAATAATCGTTTATGTAAGAAGGCAAGATGACTGGTGGGTAAGCCGATATTGCCAAATGATTAAAATGGGGAAAACAACAAAGCGCTACGAACCACCCAATGCGAAAGACGCCATGCGAGTGCTGAATTATTACCAAATAATATCCCGTTGGAAAGATGTCTTTGGTGCCAATAATATAATTGTGAGACCTTTCAAAAGGAACAATTGATTCAGGGGGATCCAGCGATAGATTTTCGATTGATTCTAGGGTTGGAATATAATGATAAATTTTACCCCCAAGCACAAGAATAAGAGCCTTAGCCACGCTTCGCTGGAAATGGTTAGAAAAATGAATCTGGTTATTGATGAATTAAACCTAAATGATGCAAAAGATATCAAACAGCGACTTGGCATGGCAGCACAAGAAATATCGGATGGTCCGGCATTTACAATTTCCACAGTCGCTAGGTCTGAGTTGATAAAGCAATTTGAAGACGAGAACAAAAAATTAGCAAGTGAGTTTCTGTCCAGAAGAGATGGCAGACTTTTTTATCGGGATCTGGATGAATTAACGGATGGTGATTTCCAAGATGTGGACTCAACACCGGCTGTTGAGTTTTCTGCCAAATTGTGGCTTTGGGCTTGCATCAGAATAATGGAGCTCGAAGCTAAAATCAAAAGTGGGAGATTCAGATAAATAGGCCATAGTCATCACCCTTTATTTGATTGCACTGCCCGAGCATTTGCTCATTTCCAGAGTCGATTATGATTAATATTCTTCAATTTGGCACGTTTGATGTGAGTAACTATGGAGATTTGCTGTTTCCTCTTCTGGCAAAGCAGGAACTCGATGATTCTTACCGCTTCGGCTTGCGAGCGGTATCTCCTATTAGTAGCGCTCCCCCGGGTCTGAATGACTGCGCTCCTTGCACGGGCACTCTTGATCTAGTTCAAGGTGCCGAAGATGTAGATGGAGCATTCATCGGTGGCGGTAACATTATTCACTGTACGCCTTCGCGGCTGGCCCCCTATGTGGCAGCAGGAAGGGGGAGCTTAGCTTATGGCGACCTGTGGATCGGCCCCACCATTCTTCTCCCGGAGCATGTGCCGATTGCCTGGAACGCGCCAGGTGTCCCAGGACCGTTCGAGAAGGCGCATCATGAGTTGGTTAGGGCGGCACTGAAGCGAACCAACTATTTATCGGTCAGAGATGAGATTAGCCGTCAATATCTACTTGATGTCTGGAACGATGCTGACATTGCCATCGTTCCAGATTCGGCGTGGACGATCAACAGATTATGGACTCTTGAAGATCTGAAGTTCGAGTACGAATCATTATTCTCGCGACTGGGTATTACGGTACCTGATCGAACCATCGTTTTTCATCTTAATCGACGCTATCTTGGGGACAAAGGACTCAAGGCTGTCGGCAAGCAGCTCGATTCAATAGCCGAGCAAATGTCTGCGAGACCGTTGCTCATTGCATTTGCGCCCTGTCACGGGGACGACACTCTTGCCCGCGAAGTAGCGGCGAGCATGGCGTCGCATCCGGTTCTTATCGATATCGGCCCCAGTCATTGTGTGAAATCGCGGCCTGCATCGCGTTTTCAAGTGCGTACGCGGGATCGTCCATGCATGGACTGATAACAGCTTCCGCTTTTGGTGTCCCAGGCGTGAGTGTGGCTAAACGGTCTATGGCCAAATTCGCAGGCGTCCTTGCGCTAGTAAATCAACCAGACATGGTTATCGAAAGACGGGGGCCAGGCTATGGATGCGCTGCGGAACATGGACTTCAATCGACGTAAGATTGATTTGCTGGCAGTGCGGGATTCTGCGCATCAGGCGCTCGAGATTCACTGGAAACGTATTCGTGAAGAGTTACAGAGTGAAGTGATAAAGCCAGAAGCAGTGCAGTCTCAATTGAGCTGGCGCCGATTTCTGGAATATCAAAACAAGGCTATTGATACGTTGCTGGAGATTCGTGATGACGAACATAATAGTGCCCTAAAAGCTACAGAACTTGCGCACAGAACCGAATTGACCAGTCTGAAAGCCGAACATTCAAAACTAAAGAAAGTTTCTGATGCAGACATCAAGCGTCTGCAGGCTCAGATTAAAATTATGCAGCGATCCTACTCATGGAGACTTACGAAACCCCTTCGTGATGCTTCACAACGATTTCCGCACGCCGGGGCTGTAGTGATCGGTGCGCTGCGGGGCTTGATAAGTGTTGGACGTGGAACGGCAAATACGGATAACGCTCCAACACTGATACTTCCTGAATGGAGGAGGTCGCTGCCATCGGCCAAAAGATACGAGCGTATCAGGCATCACCCAATAAAGGTACGCGCAAAATTGTCTATTATACAGCTGTGTTCGGCGACTATGACAATCTCCTGTTGCCCGAGTTGATCGACGAAGATATCGACGCACGTTCCTTTACCGATCGCCCGCGCAATACCTACGGAGTATGGCAATTACGCGCTTCGCCTTATTACCATAGTGATTCGACACGTATTGCACGGTACATCAAGACGCATCCACACCAGCTGTTCCCTGGTTATCACTTCGCGATCTGGCTAGATGCCAACATTGTTCCGCGTGGTGATCTCCAAAAGTACGTCGACATGCTGAGGTTGGAAAATACAAGCTTCGGATTGATCCCGCACCCGAATCGTGACTGTTTCTACCAAGAGGCAGATGCATGCAAACTACGCCGCAAGGACAACTCATCCGTAATTGACGCCCAGGCGGACTTTTAGATGAAAAACGGGCTGAAGAAATTCGCAGGCCTGTTTCAAACCGGTTTCATGATCATTCGCATGGCGGATGAGACGGTGTCCTTGGTGTTCCGAACCTGGTGGCAAGAGATAGAAAAATTCAGCCGACGCGATCAGCTTGGGCTGGCATGGGCGCTGAGTCAGAACGAAATTCAGATATCCCATTTGCTGCCGAAAGGAGTCTCAGTTCGAGAGGACGACGATTTTGTGTATTACTTACATGAGGAGTGCCAGCAACTACGTGTGCCAGCTCAGTTACTGCAACTTGCTCAGATCAAGAATCCTCTTGATGACGTTTCGTTTATCGAGATCAAGGATGAGCGGCTTTCAAAAGTCAAAGAGAATGACGATCGATATCGTTGTCTGCGTGTACAACGCGCTCGAGGACGTCCGACTGTGTCTGGAGGCCGCCCGCAAGTATCTTCTGCTGGACCAAGATCATTATTGTCAATGACTGTTCCGATCAGCCGACAACCGAATATTTGCGCGACTTCGCTGTTGGTGACGAGCGCGTTTCTTTGATTGAGAACGAGGAAAATCTGGGCTATACGCAATCGGCAAATCGCGGTTTGGCTGCGGGGACTGCGAACTTTCGCATTATGCTGAACAGCGACACCATTGTGTGCGAAAACTGGGCAATTAAAATGCTCGATGCCGCTATGCAGAGTCCGGAAATTGGTGTCGTCGGTCCATTATCGAATGCTGCGGGCGTGCAATCGGTACCGGAAATCAAAGGTGGCAGCAACAATACGGCTATCAACGCCATACCTGAAGGAATTACATACGCCGATATCGATCACTTCCTGGAGAAAACGAGCCTGGCTAACGTTATACCTGAGGTACCTCTCGTTCACGGATTCTGCTTCGGTATTAAGCGAGAAGTTATTGATGCAATCGGCTTATTTGATCCGGTTAGAGCTTTGGCAGATATTATGGTGAAGAAAATGACTACTGTTTTAGGGCAGCTGCCGCAGGATTTCGCTTCGCCATTGCAACAAACACTTTTGTGTTCCACCGGAAATCTCGCAGCATTGACGAGGAAGAGCGTATCGTTCATATGGGTCTGGCGGGTCAACGGCTGCGCGTGGTTTACGGAGTTGAAGCGATAAAAATAGCATGCCTGCAAGGAGAAGATCATCCTTTGCTTAAGCGGATGCGGTCGCAAGTTGCCGATTATTTATCAATCACACTAGATCAATGCCTAAGGAAAGTCTGCACAGCACCCGCTGATGCGTGTGCTGATTATGGCGAACGAGGCATCCCCCTAAAACAGAAGTCGGCCCTGGCGGCTTAGCTCTCTCTCACACCCACTAATCGGGAGAATGTACCATGTCGATGTCTTGCGACGTTGCTTGTCTGCGCTGAAAAATCAAACGGTACCACCTAAGTCACAATAGTTATCGATAACAACAGTACTAATGCCCCTTCTGAATTAGCTTTTGATGCGCCGGACAACACGCTCTATGTCAGGCTAGATCGAAATACGGGTTTTGCGCATGCCAATAACTATGCTGTCTCGATGCTGAAGGAGTGCGAGCTGGATAGCGCTGATAAATCCAGATGCATTTCCCGAGCCAGATTGGTTAGAGACAGCTTGTCGACTGCGGCTGTACGAAGACCAGAATTTTCGTATTTCGCCAGCATGACGATCATTGCCGACGAGCCTGAATATCTCGATGGCACTGGTGATGTCTACCACATCAGCGGAATAGGTTGGCGTAGAGGCTACGAGAGGTATATCGCTTCTGCGGACATAAAAGAAGAAGAGGTGTTCGCGCCTTGTGCTGCTGCAGCAATGTATCGACGCGACGCCTGGGAGGAAGTGGGTGGCTTCGATGAGGATTTCTTTTGTTATTTCGAAGACGTCGATCTCGCCTTTCGTATGCGACTGATGGGGCATCGCTGTCTATTCGTTCCGTCCGCAGTGGCCTACCACATAGGATCGGTTACATCGGGTGGACAGCAGAGTGATTTTTCTGTGTATTATGGCCACCGAAATCTGGTGTGGACATATATCAAGGATATGCCAGGTTATGCATTCTGGTTATTCTTGCCGCTGCATATAGCGATGAATGTTGTCACTGTTGGCTGGTTTGTAGCGGCTGGACGTGGGCGCGTTATCCTTCGCGCCAAATGGGATGCGCTTAAGGGCCTCAAGCAGGCCTGGCGGAAGCGTCGTAGCATTCAGGCAAAACGCAAGGCATCCGTCGCGCAAGTCATCCGCTTTATGGATAAGCGGATGATTCCGGTACGCCGGCCGGGCAAGAAACTGGCGGGGAAACCCGGTAGTCTGCATGCAGTTGGTAGTGGATCATACCCACCGCACACTGCCCGTGAAGTCACAGATGAACAAGCAGAGTATTTCGACTATCTGAAGCATCGCAGCTTGCTGGGGCTTCTGTACCGTAAGTACTTGTCTCTATCCGCGTCTTGTCCGTCAACTGACTGGCCGTGTTCTCGATGTGGGCTGTGGCATCGGCGATTTTATCGCCTACCGTCCCAACACGGTAGGCGTGGATGTGAATACCTACGCCGTGGACTGGTGTCAGAACCGTGGTCTCGATGCGCGCTTGATGGAGGCAGATCATCTACCCTTCGATGACGCCAGTTTTGATGGTGTGGTGCTCGATAATGTCCTCGAACATCTTTCTGAACCTGCGAAGTTGTTGGCGGAGATCAGGCGTGTCCTGACGCCGGGTGGACGTGTGCTGGTGGGTGTGCCGGGAACGTTTGGATACACCTGCGATGCGGACCATAAAATATTCTACGATGAATCGAATCTAAGGCAGGTTATGGAAGCATCTGGTCTGAAGCAGATAACGGTTTTCTATATGCCAATCAAATGGGACTGGCTGGACGCGAAATTGCCTCAATACTGCCTCTACGGTGTGTTCGAGCGTTCCTGACCGAGCATGGGGCAGATAACAGTATCGATTGTCAGTCATGGCCATGGGGCATTGCTCCCGGGGCTGTTGTCAGATTTGGCGGATTGTCCTGAAGTGGCGGCGGTCATCATCACCCGCAACATACCGGAGCCGGCACTCGATATCGTCAGGCCAGGATGGTTGACGATCATCGACAACCCACATCCGAAGGGTTTCGGCGCAAACCATAACGCCGCCTTCCAATACGCTCAGACGCCGTATTTCGCGGTGCTCAATCCGGATATCCGCTTGGCAGGTAATCCATTTCCAGTTTTACTTGAAAGCTTGGAGAAGGAGGGCGCTGTGCTAAGTGCGCCTGCGGTTCTCAACCCAGCAGGTGGCTTGGAAGACAGTGCACGACATTTCCCTTCGATGATCGATCTCGTGTTGAAAGCACTGCATCGCTACGACGGCCGTTTGCAGTATGCGCTCGGAGATCCGCCGCTGCCCGCACCGTGGGTGGCCGGCATGTTCATGCTCCTGCGCAGTAAAGATTATGTCGCGCTGGCGGGATTCGATGAGGGTTTCTTCCTTTATTACGAAGATGTGGACCTGTGCGCCCGGATATGGGAGAGCGGACGAAGCGTGATGCTCTGTCCGAGCGTGCATGTAGTACATGATGCCCGCCGGGCCAGCCGTCGTAACCTTCGGCACATGGTCTGGCATGCGACCAGCATGGCCCGCTATCTGCGCAAGCATTTCTGGCGATCGTTCCGGCGGTCGCTCTGACGCCCTGAAATATCGGATTTCATGTCCGGGATTGCATGGTATTTTACCCCGATGATCCCACCTACGACTCATCTGCGCCTTCTGCGTCTCTTGCATGGCAATGCGCCAGCGCAGCAACTCGCGCGCGGCTCCCTGATCTCTTTCATGATTCAGGGCGCGGGAGCGGGTCTGATCTTTTTCTCCGAGGTGATCCTGGCGCGTGCCTTGAACGCACATGGCTATGGCCTGTACGCGACAGTGATCGCTTGGCTACAGGTGCTGGCAATGGTCGCGTTGCTGGGCAGTAACCATCTCCTGCTGCGTTTCGTGCCGGCCTACGTCGCGACTAGAGACTGGTCGCTGTTGCGTGGCCTGTTGCGATTGTGCAATCGCGGTGCATTCGTGATCAGCGCGCTTATCTTTACGCTCGCGGCGATTGCGCTCACGGTGCTGTCAGATCGTGTATCTCCAGAGTTGCGCTGGGCGTTCCTGATCGGCCTTGCCGCCTTGCCAGTGCATGCACTGTCAGTGCAGCGGCAATCGATACTGCGTGGCCTGCATCGCGTTGCCACGGCCTTGTCGCCGGAATATATCGTGCGACCCCTGTTGCTTATTCTCGTGGTGTCGACGCTGACATGGGCATTGAAGATACCGATGTCGGCTCCGCTCGCCTTGGCGATAAACGGTGTAGCCATCGTGCTGGCCTTTTTGCTGGGCGTGTACTGGCAACGTCGCGCCATGCCTGCCGAGGCGACGGCAGCGATGCCTGCAACACGGTCCCGTGAATGGGTGAAGATCGCCGTTCCGCTGTTCCTGATCGCCAGCATGCAGCTATTGATCGTGCGCATGGATATCATCCTGCTGGGTGCGCTCGCCGGTCGTGAGCAGGCGGGGATTTATGCCGCCGCCAGTCGGGTCGCGGATCTTATCGTCTTTGCCCTGGCCGCGGCGAATGCGATTGTTGCGCCGATGATCTCCGGGTTCCACGCCCGCGACGACATGGCCGGGCTGCAGCAGGTGATGACGCTGCTGGCCAAGGGCGTGCTCGTGTTCACGGCACCGCTGGTTCTGCTGGTCGGGATCTTCGGTCACACCATTCTTGGGATATTCGGTGAGGGCTATCAGATCGGTTATGTGCCGTTGTTGATTCTGGTCTGTGGCCAGATGGTGAATGCACTCACCGGACCGGTGGATTTTCTGATGTATATGACCGGACATCAACAGCAGTCGCTGCGTATCCTCGCCCTGGCGACCGTGCTCAACCTCGTGCTGAATCTTGTGCTGATTCCCCTCTATGGCTTGGTCGGTGCGGCGATTGCCACGGCGACCACGACGGTGTTCTGGAATTTTCTGATGCGGCGCTTCGTGCTGAGTAATCTGGGCGTGGAAGCCTCTATTTTGGTATTGTTTCGACGCAAATTGCGTGGATAGGCGGAACCCATATGCTATCAGTTGCAGTGTTTGTCGGTGTGGTTGGTCTGCTCGCGGCCGTCCTGACCCGGTGGCTGGTCCATCCTGACGCTCCGATTCGGCTGCTCGACCAACCCAACGAACGTTCGCTGCATACATCACCCACACCGCGCACCGGTGGCATCGCAATCTGCGTATCCTTATTTGTAGCCTGGCTGGTCCTTGCGTTGACCACGCATCTGCAATTCTTTCCGATCAACATCCTGCTGGGCGCGGTGATTATCGCGGCCATCGCCATTCTCGACGATCGCCATAATCTATCCGCCGGCCTACGCCTATTGGTACAACTCAGCGCGGCCTTGGTCATGATCTATGGCGGCTTCTTCATTCAGGGTGAGGTCATGCCGGGAATAGTATTCGCCGCGAATACGGCCGTGATGACGGCCATGACCGTCCTGTTGACCCTGTGGCTGATCAATCTTTATAACTTCATGGATGGGATGGACGGCTTTGCCGGCGGCATGGCCGTGATCGGTTTTGGAACGCTGTCAGTGCTCGGGTGGGCGCAGGGCGATATTTTATTCGCCGGATCGGCCTTGACGGTCTGTGCGGCGGCGGCCGGATTTCTGTGGTTCAATTTCCCGCCGGCACGCATTTTCATGGGCGACTCCGGATCGACGACACTCGGCTTTCTGGTGGCCGCGTTCGCCATCTGGGGTAGTCGCCGCGGGATCGCACCGGTTTGGTTGTCGCTGGTGATTTTCTCGCCCTTTGTCGTGGATGCCACGGTCACGCTGCTCAAGCGGGCTTTCCGTGGCGAGCCGGTGTGGCGCGCCCACCGCAGCCATTATTACCAGCGACTCGTCCAGCTCGGCTGGGGGCACCGCCGCACCGTGACGGTCGAGTATGCGGTCATGCTCGCCTGTGCGATGCTGGCATGGCAGATGAAGTCCGCAAATACCCGGACTCAATGGGTTATGCTATGCGTCCTGGCAGGGGGATATATCCTCGCTGCCACGGCTATTCATAGGCGGGAACGGATAGGCGATGCCGACTTCAAAACCTAAGCACTGGCTACGCAACCCTTCGGTTGCCTTCCTGCATGACCTATTGATGATCCCGGTGGCGTGGTTCGGGGCCTACTGGCTGCGCTTCAATCTCGGCACAATCCCACCGGAATTTCTCGGTCCCGCGCTGTCCTGGTTGCCCCTGGTCGTGGTCGCCCAGGCCGGCGCCTTCATCTATTTCCAGCTCTATCGCGGGCATTGGCGGTTTGCTTCTCTACCGGACCTGATCCGCATCATCAAGGCGGTGATTGTGGGTGCCATCATCGTTGTGGCGGCGATCTTCATTACCACGCGACTCCAGTTGATACCGCGCTCGGTGTTTCCGCTCTATTGCGTCTTGCTTGTCGGTCTGCTCGGTTTTCCGCGCATGGTCTATCGCTGGATCAAAGATCGGCGCTTGTATATCGGTGAGGGCAAACGCGTGCTCATCGTCGGCGCCGGGCGTGCCGGCGATATGCTGGTGCGCGACATGTTCCGCGATGCGGGGCGGACGCTGGTGCCGGTCGGCTTTGCCGATGACAAGGCACGTAAAGTCGGCATGGATATCCAAGGCATTCGCGTACTGGGACTAACCGAGCAGATTCCGGAGCTGGTCGAGCAGTACGACATTGATTTGATCATCCTCGCGGTACCTTCCGCGCATAACAAAGAAATGCAGCGCATCGTTTCGCTGTGCGAAGAGTCGGGCGTGCCGTTCCGGACGTTGCCACGCTTCCAGGATCTCGTCGCCGGGCGTGTGGCCGTGAATACGTTGCGCGATGTCGGTATCGACGATCTGCTGGGACGCGAGCCGGTAACGCTGGATTGGGACAGCATCCACCGTGAACTCGCGGGTAAACGTGTGCTGATCACCGGCGGTGGTGGTTCGATAGGGTCGGAGCTGTCCCGCCAGGTGGCAAAGATCGGACCGGAAGCTTTGGTGCTATTCGAACAGAGTGAATTCAATCTGTTCGAAATCGAGCGCGAGTTGCGCCGCGATTTCCCTAAACTTGTACTGCATGTCTGTCTCGGCGATATCACCGACTCGGTGGTGGTTGAACGCCTCATGGCGCAGCATAAACCGCAGGTGATTTTCCATGCGGCTGCCTACAAGCATGTGCCGATGCTGGAGCATCAAATTCGTCAGGCGGTGCGCAACAACGTGCTGGGCACACGCACGGTTGCACTCGCGGCCGATCGTCACAGTGTCGAAGCCTTCGTGATGATCTCCACCGACAAGGCGGTCAATCCCGCCAATGTCATGGGTGCAAGCAAACGCGTCGCGGAGATCTTCTGCCAGAATCTGGATCGTCATTCCAACACGCGTTTCATTACCGTGCGCTTCGGCAATGTGCTCGGTTCGGCGGGCAGCGTCGTCCCGCTGTTTCGCGAACAGATCCGCGCCGGTGGCCCTGTGACCGTGACCCATCCGGAAATGATCCGCTACTTCATGACCATACCCGAAGCCAGCCAATTGATCCTGCAAGCCGGTGCGATGGGCAAGGGCGGCGAGATCTTCGTCCTGGATATGGGTGAGCCGGTGAAGATCACCTATCTGGCCGAACAGATGATTCGCCTGTCGGGTCGGGAACCGGGCAAGGACATCGAGATTGTCTATACCGGGCTGCGTCCGGGCGAGAAACTGTTTGAAGAACTGTTCCACGAAAAAGAGCTGTCTGGCACGACACACGAGAAAATCCTGCTGGCACAGGGGCGCCCGGTCGATTGGGAATTCCTGGAGCAACGCATGCGGCGTTTTGAGGAGGCTTGCCAGACCTACGACGAAGCTGCGATTATGGCGCTCATCCGCGAATTGGTTCCAGAAATGCAGGCGACGGCCGCTGTTCTGACCGGAAATGTGATCCCTTTTGAGGCTAAGTCCCGAGTATGAAAAACAAAATCACGAAGGCTGTCTTCCCCGTTGCCGGTATGGGCACGCGCTTCCTGCCCGCCACCAAGGCCAATCCGAAGGAAATGCTGCCGATTGTCGACAAACCGCTGATCCAATATGCCGCGGAAGAGGCCATCGCGGCCGGCTGCGATCAATTGATCTTCGTGACCAGCAGCAGCAAGCGCGCCATCGAAGACCATTTCGACAAGAACTATGAAATGGAAGCTGAACTGGAGAAGCGCGGTAAGAAGGCGCTGTTGAAAATTCTCCGCGAGGTGGTGCCGGCGGGCGTTTCCTGCGTCTATGTGCGTCAGGCAGAACCGCTGGGTCTCGGTCACGCGGTGTTGTGTGCCAAACAGGTGGTCGGTGATGAACCCTTCGCGGTGATCCTGGCCGACGACCTCATCGACGGTGAGAGCAAATCTTGTCTGCAGCAGATGACATCAGTGTTCAAATATCACCGTTCCAGTGTGCTCGGTGTTGAGGAAGTTCCGAAATCCGAAACGGACAAGTACGGCATTGTTAAAGCGGAATTGTTCGGCGACCGTATCAGCCGCGTCAGTGCCATCGTCGAGAAACCCAATCCCAAGGATGCGCCGTCGAACCTCGCCGTGGTCGGGCGTTACATCCTCACGCCGCGCATCTTTGAGTTGCTCGAAACCACCGAGCGCGGTGCCGGTGGCGAGATTCAGTTGACCGACGCGATCGCGCGCCTGTTGACGGAAGAACAGGTCATTGCCTATCAGTTCAAAGGTACCCGCTACGATTGTGGCAGCAAACTGGGCTATCTGATGGCGACCGTTGAATATGCGCTCAAGCACAAAGATCTCAAGGACGACTTCCGGAACTACCTCGACAGCCGCTTCTGTCAGATACCGGATTCGATCAAACAGGCGTGATCCGAGCGCTGTAGGCGCACGCTGAAAATCGGTCTAGAGGTGTTTGAGCTACGGGGAAACGTTTGGGGCGAGAAGGGAGAGTGGCTCCCCGGGACGGGCTCGAACCGCCGACCTAATGATTAACAGTCATCCGCTCTACCGACTGAGCTACCGGGGAATAGTTCTCTACTTGAGGGCGCAGATCATACTGATGGCCGCCCGAGGCGTCAACCATCGGACGGCCCCGGATTTGGCTTATTTTGCGCTATTGTTCAAAAACTTCTGTAAACGCGCGATGGCCTCTTTCAAGACCTCCATCGAGGTTGCAAACGACAGCCGCACATACCCCGGTGCACCGAACGCCGAGCCCGGTACCAAGGCGACATTGGCTTCAGTGATGAGCTTCTCGGACAGTTCCACATCGTTGTTCACATTCGGCAGACGATCGATCACGCCCTGCACGTTAGGAAAGGCGTAGAAGGTACCGTCGCCGGGCAGGCAGGTCATGCCCGGCAGGGCGTTCAGCGCGGCCACCAGATAGTCGTGACGCTCTTTGAAGGCCTTCAGCATGTCCGCGATACAGGTCTGATCGCCGTTCAGTGCGGCGACCGCCGCGGCCTGTGAGATCGACGCCGGATTCGACGTGCTCTGCGACTGTACCTTCTTCATGGCCTTGATCAGTTCCACAGGCCCGCCGGCATAACCGATGCGCCAGCCGGTCATCGAATAGGCCTTGGACACGCCATTGAGCACGATGGTGCGGCTGGCGAGATCCGGGCAGACGTTGAGGATGTTGGCGAACGGTTCATCGGCCCACAGGATGTGTTCGTACATATCGTCGGTGGCGATGACCACCTGCGGATGTTGGCGCAGCACCTCGCCGAGCGCGACCAGTTCGGCGCGGGTATAGGCCATGCCGGTCGGGTTCGACGGGCTGTTGATGACGAACAGCCGGGTCTTGGGCGTGATCGCCGCTGCCAGTTGTGCCGGGGTGATCTTGAAGCGCTGTTCGATGCCGGCATACAGTTCCACCGGCTTGCCGTCGGCCAGCAGGACCATATCCGGGTAGGACACCCAATACGGGGCCGGGATGATGACCTCGTCGCCGGGATTGAGCAGTGCCATGACCAGGTTGAAGAAGCTCTGCTTGCCGCCGCAGGACACCAGGATCTGATCGGCTGTGAAGGCAAGGCCGTTCTCGCGCTGGAACTTGTCTATAATGGCCGCCTTGAGCGCCGGCGTGCCGTCGACCGCGGTGTACTTGGTCTGGCCGTTGTGGATGGCGGTGATGGCCGCCGCCTTGATGTGATCGGGGGTGTCGAAATCGGGTTCGCCCGCGCCCAGGCCGATGATGTCATGGCCGGCGGCGCGCAATTCCGCGGCACGCGCGGTGACGGCGAGGGTGGGGGAGGGCTTGATGCGACCGACCCGGGCCGCGAGCGTTAAAGTGTTTTTCACGATTGAATCCCGATATTTCGCCAGCGCGGCGGACACAAGCCATTAAACGGGCCGAATCATACTGTAACTGACTACCTCGAAGAATCCCCTGTGAGCGGTAATTTCGACCTTCAAGCCAAAATAACACCGGCCGGTGACCAGCCCGAGGCCATTCGTCTGTTGGTGGACGGGATTCAGCAGGGACTGGCTCATCAGACACTCTTGGGTGTGACCGGTTCGGGCAAGACCTTCACCGTCGCCAATATCATCCAGACGCTGCAACGTCCGGCGCTGGTGCTGGCGCCGAATAAGACACTGGCAGCGCAGCTCTACGGTGAATTCCGCGAGTTCTTTCCGGATAACGCCGTCGAATATTTCGTCTCCTATTACGACTACTACCAGCCCGAGGCCTACGTCCCGTCTTCGGATACCTTCATCGAGAAAGACGCCTCGATCAACGAACACATCGAACAGATGCGCCTGTCGGCGACCAAGGCCTTGCTGGAGCGACCCGACAGCATCATCGTCGCGACGGTATCGTCGATCTACGGCCTGGGTGATCCGCGCAGTTATTTGAGCATGGTGTTGCATCTGGTGCGCGGCGAGAAAATCGACCAGCGTCAGGTGCTGCGGCGTCTGGCCGAGTTGCAATACACGCGCAATGACGTGGAGCTGCATCGTGGCACCTACCGCGTGCGCGGCGAGGTCATCGACATCTATCCGGCCGATTCCGATCGCGATGCCGTGCGCGTGGAATTGTTCGACGATGAGATCGAGAACATTGCCTTCTTCGATCCGTTGACGGGCGAGGTGTCGCGCAAAGTGCCGCGCACGACCATCTATCCCAAGACCCATTACGTCACGCCGCGCCAAACCATCCTGGATGCCATCGACGCCATCAAAGACGAATTGCGTGAACGTCTCGCGCAACTTTACGAAGCCAACAAACTCGTCGAGGCACAGCGTTTGGAACAGCGGGTTCGTTTCGATATCGAAATGATGGTTGAGCTGGGCTATTGCTCGGGCATCGAAAACTATTCGCGCTATCTGTCCGGGCGTCAGCCCGGTGAACCGCCGCCGACACTGTTCGATTATCTGCCCGAACATGCGCTGCTGTTCATCGACGAATCGCACGTGACCATTCCGCAGCTCGGTGCGATGTACCTCGGCGACCGTTCGCGCAAAGAGACGCTGGTCGAATACGGATTTCGTTTGCCCTCGGCCATGGATAATCGACCGCTCAAATTCGAGGAGTTCGAGCGCCTCGCACCGCAGATGGTGTTTGTGTCGGCAACGCCCGGGAAATACGAGGCCGAACACGCCGGTCAAGTCGTCGAACAAGTGGTGCGCCCGACCGGTTTGGTCGATCCGGAAATCGAGATTCGTCCCGCGACCAGTCAGGTCGATGATCTGCTCTCCGAAATCCACAAGCGCGTTGCGGTCGGCGAGCGTGTGCTGGTGACGACACTCACCAAACGCATGTCCGAGGATCTCACGGAATACCTGGCCGAGCATGATGTGCGCGTGCGTTACCTGCATTCGGATATCGAGACCGTCGAACGCGTGGAAATCATCCGCGATCTGCGCCTGGGTGTGTTCGATGTACTGGTCGGCATCAATCTGCTGCGTGAAGGTCTGGATATGCCCGAGGTGTCGTTGGTCGCGATTCTGGATGCGGACAAGGAAGGTTTTCTGCGTTCGGACCGCGCCTTGATTCAGACCATTGGCCGCGCCGCGCGCAATCTGAACGGCAAGGCGATTCTGTATGCGGACAAGATCACCGGCTCGATGCGTCGCGCCATCGACGAAACCGACCGTCGCCGCGCCAAGCAGGTCGCGCATAACATCGCCCACGGCATCACCCCGCAGAGCGTGCGCAAGGCCGTGACCGACGTCATGGAGGGCTCGGGCCGGAGTATTCCCGGCGGTCCGAAACGACAGAGCCGGGTGGCGGAGCAGCAGGCCGAATACGCACGCCTCACGCCGGCACAAGTGGCGCAGCGGCTCAAGCAGCTGGAAAAGCAGATGTACGAACACGCCCGCAACCTGGAGTTCGAGGACGCCGGCCGTCTGCGCGACGAAATCCGCGTGCTGCGGGAGGCGGGCTTCGGCCTCCCGGAACTGGCCACGGGACTGGCCGACTGAGCCGTGGCCACAAGGCTTGCCACAAGCCGCTGTGTTCCTGTATCTTTGCCAACCTTCGCAGGCGCGTAGCTCAGTTGGTTAGAGCACCACCTTGACATGGTGGGGGTCGTTGGTTCGAGTCCAATCGCGCCTACCAATTTCTACTTGGTATGGTGGTAAAACAGACCCGGCCCTAGCCGGGTTTTGTCGTTTCTGGGATCGGACTATTGCGTATCTCCAATAACGCTAGCTGTCGGTATCCTCTTACTCTCTGCGCACCCCAGGTAGGATTGCATCACGCTGCGCTTTGACAAGTTGTTGCAGTATCACCATCAACGCCGCGGACGTCATACCCAACATGAGTACGCCATTGACGGCTTCGAGCGGGCCGAGCAACTTCCATTTGTCGCTCATGACGATGTCGCCATAGCCCAGCGAGGCGAAATTCACCGCGGAGTGATAGATCGCCACGTAGTACACGTCGAATTCGCCCAGCCAGACGAACAGCATTCCCCACAGCGTGATCTGCACGAAGTTGCCGGCTGTCATGGCCAGCATGGCGACGAGGAGCGGACGCAGGCCGGCCACAAACCAATGATGTTCCGCTGCGTGCGACGATTGTCGTACGTAGTAACGGACACACCAGAAGGCGACCACGGATTGCACCATCAGGCACAGCAACATGATGGGTAGACCGATAATGAGATTTGTGAAAGTCATGTCGTTTCTCCTGATTGCCCATGTTCAATGCACAGCGTCGCAAGCTTCGCTGCGCGCCAGCGTTCGAGTATCCAGACCGTAGCCCCACGCGTAGAGCGCAACACCGACAAACAGCGCGGTGCGTACGGCGGACGCTTCGAACACGCCCTTGCCGCTGGCACTGTCTTCGATTGCCGGGCCGATCAGGATCAACATCGTGATCAGCGCATTGCTCCAGAACGAGGGGCTGAAGGCCGTCGCGCGGACACCGAACAGGCCGCTGCCGGCCCAGAGCGCGGCGGCCATCATCCACAGCATCAGCATCCAGAGATTGGGCAGCAGCGACAAGCCGAACCAGATCACAGCCGCGATCAAGGCGCCCATGAGCGTCGAGCCGACCAGTTCGCGTCCGGCCGAGCGGGCATCGGTTTCGCCCGCCTGCTGGCTCAACATCACCGTCTTCATGATCGCCGCGAGATAAAACGCGGGATTGGTCAAAGCCAGCACGAAAACCGGCATGACGATCAACGTCGCGCGCAGGGCGATCCAGCTGGCGGCCGCTTGGCTCAGTGACGGCGGCGCGGGGCGCTGCGCTGCCGTGTCGGGCGGATCGGGAAAGACGGCATTCGACACGGCGCTGGCCAGCGTTCCGATGACGATGCCGATGGCGAGCGTCATGCCGAGCATGCCGACGAGCGCCTGATCGGCGACACCGGCGACCGGGATCAGCGTGAATGAAATCACCAGGACGATGGTCAGCGGATTGGCCTTGAGCAGGCCGACAAAAAACACCCCGTACAGTACCGTTGCCGTGAGCAGAATGCCGGCCAGCGCATAGTTTTCCAGCAGCGGAACCATCACGACGCCGGCGGCGACCAGGGCGGCGAACACCACGGCGATGATCACCCCCTTGACGAGCGGGATCGGCGGTCCCGGTTTGCACAGCACCAGCACCGCCATCACGCAGACGACGAAGGGGATCGGCAGCGCCAGACCGTAGGCGACCAGCACGGCGAGGCCGAGGCCGAGGGTCAACCGCAGTACCGCTTTGTCCGCACGCGCCATGTTCATGCTCAGTAGAGGTAGGAAGCCCAGCTCATCAGCCGGATGTAGAGCGCGCCGAACAGATTCATCAGACTGTTGTCGCCGGTGTAGACCAGCACGTCCGCCTGACCGCCGATACGCACGCCCTTCAATCGTGACAGTTCTTCGTGATCGAACTCGATCGCCACCGGAATGCGCTGCGCCTGGCGCAGCCAGTCGCGGCTGTTCTCGATGGTCGGCAGCGTGCCGGGCGTGGTCTGCGAGCCGGTGCCGACGCCGCCGCCAACGCTGCGCACCCGGCCTTTCAGCACCTTGCCGGGCATGATATCGAGCACGATCGCCACCTCGTCGCCGGGATCGATGTTGCCGAGATTGTTCTCGGTCATGTCGGCGCTGATCCACAGGTCGTGCATCGCGATCAGCGTCATCACCGGCGCGCCGGCCTGGACGAAATGGCCGGCATCGGCGCGCAGGTCGGTCACGACACCGCGCGACGGTGCGACGATCTTGGTGTTGGCCAGATCGAGTTCGGCCTTTTCCATCGCCGCGCGGGCGCTGCGCAATTGCGCGTTGTTATCGCCGCTTCGCCAGCCGCTTCCTGCGCCTGGCGCAGATCGGCCTCGGCGCGTTTCACCTTGGCGCGGGCCTCCTCGCGCGTCGACTGCGCGATCTCCAGACGGCGTATCGAGATCGCGCCGGGGTCTTCCGCATGCAGGCGTTCCTGACGGCCGGCATCCTTCTCGGCGATCTGACGGTTCGCTTCGGCGACCAGCAATGCGGCCCGCGACGCATCCACGGCCGCCGCCGAGGCATTGACCGAGTGACCGATCGAATCGTAATCGGCGCGGCTGCGCTGCAAGGCGATTGCGTACTGCTCGGCATCGATGTCGAACAGCGGCTGTCCCGGCTGCACCTCGTCGTTGTTCTTGATGTAGACCTTCTGGATCGTGCCGGACACTTCCGCAGCGACCGGCACGACGAACGCCTGGATGCGCGCCTGCGAGGTGTACGGCGTCAGACGGTCGCCGACGAAGTACAGCAGCAGGCTGAGACCGATCAGCGCGGCGATGCATGCCGGCACCGATGCGCGTGCCGTTGCCGGCTTGTGGCGGTGTCGGTTCCGTTGCAGGTGGAGAGGCTGTCGCTGCGGATTCTTGGTTCATGGCGTATCCATTCCCGGTGGCCGGGTTTCAGGGAAATCTGGTGCGGAATATGGCGCGGCGGCAATGGCGCATCCAACAGCCCCTTCCACTCGCTGCGTTCGCGCATCGTCTTGTGGGTTTGCTCGTCGAGTACGGGTCTGCTACGGCCGGTTTCCCAACCGCCGCCCATCGCCTTGTACAGCGCAATCAAATTCAAGGTGACATTGCCGCGGCTGGTCACGAGACGCTCCTGCTGGCTGAACAGGGTGCGCTGCGAATCCAGCACGCGCTGGAAGTCGACGAGGCCTTCGCGATACTGGATGGTGGCGATGTCGAGCGAGCGTTGCGCGGCTTGCACCGCCGCATCCAGGAACGTGATCTGTATGCGGCTCTTGGCGAAGGCGACGGCGGCATCGTCCAGCTCGCGCGCGGCGCGCAGGACCGTATCCTGATAGAGCTCGTAGAGTTGCTGGAAGCGCGCATCCTGCACCAGCACCTGGTTCTTGAGGCGGCCGTAATCGAACACGTTCCAGACCAGGCCGGAGCCCACCGCCCAATCGACCGTGCGCGCCGACCAGTCCAGCGACGTCGCGGACAGACCGACCGAGCCGAGCAACGAGATCGAGGGATAGAGTCCGCCTGCGCTGACGCCGATCAAGGCGGACTGCGCAGCCAACTGCATTTCGGCGGCCCGCACATCCGGACGGCGGCGCAGCAGATCGGCGGGCATGTCGACGATGACGGCGAGACTCGCCTGCGGAATCTTTTCCGTGCCGGCCGCCATCTCCGGCAACGGTCCGGGCGGTCTGGCCAGCAACACGCTCAGCGCATTCTGCGACTGGCGCAGGGTGGATTCGAGTTCGGGAATGGTGGACAGCGTGCTCAGGTACAAGCGCCTTGGCCTGCTGCACGTCCAGTTCGGATTCGTTGCCGCTCTTGAACAGACGCTCGGTGATCTCCAGGCTGCGTTTCTGCAGCGCGGCATTTTCGTGGGCGATGCGCAGACGCAGTTCGATGATGCGGATGCTGCTGTAGAAGTTGGCCACCTGCGCCGCCACCAGCACCTGGACATCGTCGTACTGCGCGATGCTGGCGAAGTAGTTGGCATCGGCCGCCTCGATGCCGCGCCGGAACTTGCCCCAGAAGTCCAGTTCCCAGCCGATGTTCAGCCCGATGCTGTAGGTGGAGAAGGCGGTGTCGGCGCCTTCGGACTTGATTTTGTCCGGCGCGCAACGCATCGCCGGTGACCTGCTGAACTTGCGGATAGAGCGCGCTGCCCGCAATGCCGAGTTGGGCGCGGGCCTCCATGATGCGCATGCCGGCGGTGCGCACATTGGGATTCAGGCGTTGCGCCTCGGCGATCAGCTGGTCGAGCACGGGATCGTTGAAGTTGCGCCACCAGTCTTCGGTTTGCGGACGCTCACGCGGTTGGGCGTCCGCGCTCGCTGCTTCGAGCGAGCCGCCCGACCAGTTGTCCAGCCAAGGGACCGCAGGGCGTTTGAAGTCCGGCCCCACGGTCGTGCAGGCGTTCAACAGCAGGCTGACGATCACCGTCACCGGCCAGGCCGGCGGACGGTGCAGCGGCAGGCCGGTCATCGTCTCAGCGTGCCGCGTTTGCATCGGACGCTGTCTGCGCCGGTTCGGATTCCGGATTGTCGTCGACCCATTTCATGAAGATCTGATAGCCCACCGCCAGCAAGGTGGCGCCGACGAACATGCCGAGGATACCGGCGGTCGCCATGCCCCCCAGCGCGCCGAGCAGTACCACCGGCATCGGCGCATCCACGCCACGGCCGAGCATCAGCGGCTTCAGTACATTGTCCGCCATGCCCGACAGGAACAGCAGCGACGGTGTAGACGATCGCCGCCGCGTTGCCGTAATCGCCGCTCGACCAGATGTAGCCGATGGCCGGCAAGGTCACGAGCAGCGCCGGCACCTGGGCGATGCCCAGCACCAGCACGATCACCGTCAGCACGCCGGCCCAGGGAACGCCGGCGACCAGCAGCACGAGGCCGACGACGATGGCCTGGATGAAGGCGACGCCGATGACGCCCTGGGCGACGGCACGGATGGTCGCCGTGGACAAGCGTGGTGAATTCGCCGCCGCGCGCCATTCCCGAGATGCGCTGGAAGATCGCCAGGATGCCGCGCGCGCCCGCCTCGCCGAAGGCCATGATGATGCCGGCGATGATGAACGAGGCCAGGAACTGCAGAATCCCGCCGCCGATACTGGCGACGAAACCCAGCGCGGTTTTGGCCAGGTCGCCGATCTTCGGTTGCTGGCTCTTGATCAGCGCCGGCAGATCGGCGTGCGCCTTCGACCACAGCGCATGTATCTTCTTGCCGACCAGCGGCCATTCCTCCACGCCGGGACGCGGCGCAGGAACTTGCCAGCGTGTTGTTCTGCACATCGTTGACGAGTTGATGCACCTGATCGCCCAGAGAACTCGTCAGCACGGCGGTCGGGGCAACGATCAGCACGGTGCCTAACAGCACCAGCACGGTGGCGGTAAGCCCCTGCTTGCCGCCGAGCTTCCGCGCCAGCAGCTGATGCAGCGGATACAACGTGACGGCGAGGATCAGCGCCCAGATCATCAACGTCAGGAACGGCGAGAAGATCTGGTAGCACAACGTCGCCATCGCGAAGAATCCCTTCGGGCTTGGTACATTGGGTACGTCACCCTTCGGGTCTAGGCATCGCAATGACGGGTTAAACAACCTTCCGCGGTACAAGTTGTCGTGTGACTACACCATCGCGCGCAATCTCTGCGCGATATCGGCGTGAATGTTTTCCAGGCGCTGCTTGTGTTCCGGCGGCAGCGTCGTCAGCGCCGCGACGCGATCGGTAAAATCCGCTGTATCGGCGAGCGCCTTCTCGATGATGGCGCGGCCTCTGTCCTTGGCGATACCCAAGCCCTTGATGAAACGCGTGATGGCCTGTTCAAAGCCGACGGCCGTATCTTGGTTTTTGATGTAGTCGGAATAATCACCGAACAACATGCCGGCCGGTACCAAGGCGTTGTGCAGTGAATAGGCGCGCATCGGCGTGGGATCGTAGACCGGCGAGAAGGCCATGCCGGTGGGTGTGTTCAACAGTGACAGATTGGCCAGATGCAGATCGCCGTTGCCGGTCAGCATGGCCAGCAGCAAGCGTTGCAGAAGATGTTCGACAGCGGCCTTGCGATCAGTGACCAATTGAATGTCCGGACTGTTCAATGCGCGGCCGATGCGATCATAGGGCGCATCGTAAGGCGTGAGGATGCTTTCATCCGCCGAGGCCAGAATGGAATACAACGACTCCATGAACAAAGGCACGCGTTGCGCATCGCGGTCGAAACGTTCAATCGCGATGCCGGGCACGCCCGACAAGTCCACGCGCCAATAGCGCGGCACGTTTAGCCCGGCGGCCTTATGGATATCCAGGCCCATCGCCTCTAGCTCCACGATACCGGGATAGAGCGTGCTCTTTTCCAGCTTGAGTACTACATCGGTGTTGTGCGTGTCGCCATAGCGTGTCGGCAGGCCGATCTGTCCATCCCAACCGTTTGCCGGAATCGCCAGCAACAGTTTCGGTACCATGCCGCCCACCGACGGCGTCGGTCCGATGATCGACAGCAAGTGTTCCGCGTCTTCATCGAACCAGGTTAGAAATTCCTTCAGCGAAAAACCAAACTCTGCATCCACCACCGCGCGCAACTTGCTGCTGGGTTTTGCATACCACGCACGCGCTTCCTCATCGCTGGCGAACACGTCGATATGGCCGATGCCGCCGTGACCGGCGAGCATGAGAATCTCCCAGTCCTGCTCGAAGCGGTCGCGCATCGGCACGCCTTTTTTCTGCAAGGCCTGCACTACCAATCGACGAATGAAATTGTCTTCGGCATGCGGCGGGATCAGTGCCTGGAGCGGGGGCAGAAAATCGAACGCCTGACTGCGCGCGCGCTTGATGGTGTTCTCGCCAAAGAACTCCGGCGCGTACACACGCCCGAGTCCCGGCAGACCGGCCTGCAGATAATCCAGGTCATAGGTGAAACGGCACTGCGTGTCCGACACATACAGGCTGCCCATTTTCATCGGCTGCACAGCCTGGCGCGTCCAGACCTCGGCGCGACGTTCTCTCATTTGAACAGCGTTCCTTTCTGGATCTTGGCGGCGATCGGCACATCCGTGCTCAGCGTCAGCCGCAGCCCGACAGTCTTCGCCAACTTCTCCAGGGTCGACACCCGCATATCGCCGACGCGCTTGGCGCGGGACAGCGACGACGCCCCGATCCCCGCCTGGGCGACAATCTCCGCCTGGGTTTTCCCAAGCTTTTCAGCGGCATCCACAATTTCTGCAAGCAATTCTGTTAGTCCGTCGCTCATGGCTGGCCTCTATTCGTATTCGATAATGTCGACTGAATATAGACAAAATAGCCGTATTACGACAATATATATAATTATCGAAAACGGTAATTAAATGTATTTTAACGAGATAAATAATCGAATACGACTATTTAAATGATTAGATGAGTGGGTGCGGCGCGGTGATATTGGGAGTCCTGGCAGCGATCTTGAAGGGCGCATGGATGCATATGTTGCCGCTGCGATAAACCTTGCCTGACTCTGATCCTGGCTGGCCCAGACTGAAAGGCCATCCCGGTACAGAATTAGCAGGGCAGTGGTTCCTATCAATTGGATTTCGCCATCGACGACATGCCAACCGCGAAATCCGTTTCATGCTGGAACACTATCGCGGTTTTTTGCCGAACGGGTAGTTCTGCTGCGAACGGCTGGGTGTGTATTTCTATTTGTTGGGTTGGAGTATTTATTCACACCAAAGCGCGCCAAGCACGCAAAAAAATCATTTTCTTGAAAACGTAATTGCTTTGAGGTCTTCGCGCGCTTTGGTGTGAATAAGGACTTGTATCTACCCCCTTCGCACATTTAATCGATTCTGCCAGCACGTTTCATACATTGAGGCGCGGGGAGTTTGCCTGTTCTTGGGAGAGCGGGATATAGTTCGTAGCGGATGGCCAGAGGGCTAGGACATGGAATGTCCGGTGGGTCGTCTCAGAATAATCAAAACAACAATTCGGCAAGGAACGCATGCCTCACGCAACCGATACTGAGCCGCGTATTGATACCGGGCTATTAAGCTTGGTGCTCGTTGCGCGCTTCTTTGGGTCTGCCGGCCGATGCCGCGCAGCTCAAGCACCGTTTTGCCAGGCCGGGGGAGTTGTTCGCCACGACGGAGCTGCTGCGCGCGGCGCGTCACCTCGGACTCAAGGCGCGCGAAATCACCGGCAGTTTCGAACGCCTCGCCAAGACCGCATTGCCCGCCATCGCCCAACACAAAGATGGCCATTATTTCGTTCTGGCCAAGATCGACGGCGACAAGGTTCTGATTCAAGATCCGCTGGAACCCCGCCCGCTGGCCCTGCCGCGTGCGATTTTCGAAGAAGCCTGGTCGGGAAAGCTCATCCTGCTGACGCGGCGCGCCGTGCTGCTGGGCGAGAATGCCAAGTTCGATTTCAAGTGGTTCATCCCCGCCATCGTCAAATATCGCAAGCTGTTCGCGAGGTGCTGATCGCCTCGTTTTTCCTGCAGCTGTTCGCGCTGATCACACCGTTATTCTTCCAGGTCGTCATCGACAAGGTGCTGGTGCACAAGGGCCTGACCACGCTGGACGTGCTGGCCTTCGGACTGATCGTCGTGTCGATCTGTTCGAAGTGGTGCTCGGTGGACTGCGCACCTATCTGTTCTCGCACACCACCAACCGCATCGACGTGATGCTCGGCGCGAAACTTTTCCGGCATCTGCTGGCCTTGCCCCTGGTTATTTCGGGGCGCGCCGCGTCGGCGATTCGGTCGCGCGGGTGCGCGAGCTGGAGAACGTCCGCAATTTCATCACCGGTTCGGCGCTGACGGTGGTCATCGATCTGTTCTTCACCGTGGTGTTCCTCGCGGTGATGTATTACTACAGCCCCTTGTTGACCTACATCGTGCTCGGCGCGATTCCGTGTTATGCGTTGCTGTCCGTGTTCGTTACGCCGATCCTGCGCGCCCGGCGTGAATGAAAAATTCAACCGCGGCGCGGAGAACCAGGCCTTCCTGGTGGAATCGGTCAACGGCGTCGAGACCCTCAAGGCCATGGCGGTCGAGCCGCAGATGCAGCGCCGCTGGGAAGAACAGCTGGCCGGCTATGTGCACGCCAGCTTCCGGCCAGCAATCTCGGCAACATCGCCAATCAGATCGCCGGGCTTCATCAACAAGGTCGATCATCGTGCTGATCCTGTGGATCGGCGCGCGCGCTGGTGATTGCAGGGTGACCTCAGCGTCGGCCAGCTGATCGCCTTCAATATGCTCGCCGGGCGCGTCAGCGGCCCGATTCTGCGCCTGGTGCAGCTGTGGCAGGATTTCCAGCAGGCGGGCATCTCGGTGCAGCGCCTGGGCGACATCCTCAACACGCCACCCGAGCCCAGCTTCAATCCGAACCGCACGCGCTTGCCGCAACTCAACGGCCGCATCACGTTTCGATCACGTCACCTTCCGCTATCGCCCCGATGATCCGGAAGTCCTGCAGGATCGTCAGTCTGGAGATCCCGGCCGGACAAGTCATCGGCATCGTCGGCCGTTCCGGTTCCGGCAAGAGCACGCTCGCCAAACTGATCGCAGCGCCTGTACGTCCCGGAGGGCGGCCGCGTGCTGATCGACGGCGTCGATCTGGCCATGGTCGATCCCGCCTGGCTGCGTCGCAGCATCGGCGTGGTGCTCCAGGAAAACATCCTGTTCAACCGCTCGGTGCGCGACAACATCGCACTGACCGATCCGGGCCTGCCGATGGAGGCCGTCGTGCAGGCCGCGCAAACTCGCCGGCGCGCACGAGTTCATCCTGGAAATGCCGCAGGGCTACGACACCCTGGTCGGCGAACACGGCTGCGACCTCTCCGGCGGCCAGCGCCAGCGCATCGCCATCGCCCGCGCGCTGGTCGACCAACCCGCGCATCCTGATCCTCGACGAAGCCACCAGCGCGCTCGACTACGAATCCGAACGCATCATCCAGAACAACATGAAGGCCATCTGCCACGGCCGCACCGTCATCATCATCGCCCATCGCCTGTCCACCGTGCGCGACGCCGACCGCATCGTCGTGCTCGAACGCGGCCAGGTGATCGAACAGGGCTGCGCACGATGATCTGGTGAAGAAGGGTGGCCAGTACGCCCGACTCTGGTCACTCCAATCCGGCGATCCCGCCGTCACGGTGATGCGCTGATGACTACTGAACTAAATCGCTTCCAGACCCGACGAAATCGACTTCCTCCCCGCCGCCCTGGAAATCCAGGAGACGCCCGCCGTCGCCAATCGGCCGAGCGATTCATCTGGACGCTCGTGGCGTTCTTCGTCATCGCGCTGGTCTGGTCCATCGTCGGTCGCATCGACATCGTCGCCACCGCGCAGGGCAAGATCATCCCCAGCGGTCATGTCAAAGTCATCCAGCCGGTGGAAATCGGCAGCGTGCGCGCCATCCATGTCGTCGAAGGCCAACCGGTCAAGGCGGGCGATGTGCTCATCGAACTCGACCCGACCGTGAACGCCGCCGACCGTGATCGTCTGATCAGCGAATATCAAACTGCACAACTGAACCGCGCCCGTCTCGCGGCGCTTGCCCAACAACTCACCGCGCAAGATGCAACCGAACCCACGGCGGCGGGTCGCGCGGTATTTCCCGAGATGGATATTTCAGGGATACCTTCCACAGATGCAGCCGCAGTGACCCTGCAACAACACCGCTTGCGCACCCAATGGACCGAGTTCACCGCCCACTTGGCCGCACTGGACGCGGATCTCGCCAAGCGCAGCGCCGAACTCGCCGGCGTCAAGGCGCAGGTCAGCAAGCTGCAACAGACCCTGCCGCTGATCACCAAGCGCGCCGATGCGCTGAAAGGCCTGCTCGGCAAAAAACTTGTCGCCGAAAGCCAATGGCTGGAACTGGAACAGGAACGCATCGAACAACAGCAGGACCTGGAAAGCCACAAACAGCGCAGCCTCGAACTCACGGCCGCCATCGCCGAGGCCCACCAACAGCGCAACAGCACGCAGGCCGAGTTCACCGGCAAGGTCTACACAGATCTGGCCGAGGCCGAACGTCAAGCAGCCGGACTCGAACAGGAACTCATCAAGGCCGAACAGCGCACCGGCCTGCAAACGCTCACCGCACCCATCGCCGGTATCGTCCAGCAACTCGCCGTGCACACCGTCGGCGGCGTGGTCACACCCGCGCAGGAACTGCTCAAGATCGTCCCCCAGCAAGGCAAGCTGGAAGTCGAGGCCTGGGTGCTGAACAAGGACATCGGTTTTGTGACGGAAGGCCAGACCGCCGAGATCAAGGTCGAGACCTTTCCCTTCACCCAATACGGCACGCTCGATGCCGAAGTGATCGATGTGTCCAGCGATGCCGTGACCGACGAAAAGAAAGGTCTGATCTACGCCGCGCGAGTACTGATGAAGGACGCGACGATTCGCGTCAATAACAAGATGGTCAATCTCACGCCGGGCATGGCGGTGACGGTGGAAGTGAAGACCGGCACGCGGCGGTTGATCGAGTTTGTGTTGAGCCCGTTGCTGAAGTATAGGGATGAGGGGTTGCGGGAGCGGTGAGGCTCTGCACTTGTGTGACAAGCTCGAAACATAAACAAAGGGGTAGTTATGACCGATGGTTTCGTAAACTCAACTGCGTGTCTACGGCATACGATGCGTGCGATTGTTGTGTGTGTGAGTTTAGTTTTTTCGGGTAATGCGCATGCTTGGGGTTTGGTAGAGAAAGGAGATTCATGTAATTTGGTTAGCGAGAATGTTTCGGTCATTAAAGATGGTGTGGATATCTTTGGCGCCGCATTTGCGTTTCAATCTCACGGGGAACAGGCGTCAAGAAGTGAAAATGGGAAGCTTCGCTATGATCTAGAGCCTGGAATTCTTCATCTGACCTTCCCGGATCTTATGCGTGCGGGTTTTGATGCCGGTGATTCGGTCGGGTTCTATGTAATGAATGAATATCGCACAGGGACAGTGATGACTCAGATGCGTGGACTTAAAAAGGTGTATTACTTTTTGGTTTCAGGTGATTCGGCGCAGGCGCTGCTTGATGCGCTGACTAAACCGTCAAGAATGCATCATGAGGCAATGAGAAGAAAGCCGGTTTCTAGCGAAGGAATCAGTGAAGCAATGGATCTTATGTATACGACGTCGCTTCGCCTTGAGGCAATCGCCAGGGATGGGAAGGTGGTGCGGGCGGAGGCTCCAGCAGATTGGATCAGTGAGGATCTGGATGTCTTCAATAAATGTATTGAAAAGATTAGATCGAATGACGCAGCGACAAATGATTATCAGGATCGGGTTGTTCCTAAGGCTGGCGACAACTGGAAAATGATTCCTTTATTCGGCGCTCATGTGAGACTGCCTGAGAACTGTGAGATATATGAGAAGGAAAGTCGATCCGGAAAGACCATGTATGTTTGTGACAGGCACGGGCCTGATAGGAATGTTGTCGAATCATGGATTACGGTTGGCTCCGTGAGTCAGTCGGGCAGTAGATATCTTGATGGCGTAAAAAATCGAAAACCTGATCGAAGCGTTCACTGCGGCATGGATATCTATAGCTACTTTGAAGGCTTATCGCCAATACCCAAACATTTCATAACGGATGGGAAGGATTTCATGATTCTGGGTGATGTTGATCATGAAAATATCCCGCTGATAATTCAGCCTGTATGCGGCAGGCGTATGTGATTAATCATTCATAACAATGGGAGGCGGGTAATGAATCGGATATTGGCGGTATTTCTATTGTTGGCTGTATTAAGCCATGCCTCGGCGGCGACCTACGAAGAGACATTCACGCCCAAGGCGGGCAAGGCGTACAACGAGGACATCAATGTGTGGGTATATACCTCGGAGTTCGCCAAGCGCTTTGGGATGCCGAAGCAGTGGATCGATGACAAGCTGCAGGGGGCGTATGCGGTTGCGTTTCGTGTGGAGTATGCCTCCGGCAGAATGATGTTTCCGCATAAGGGGCCGGATGTGTCGATGCCGATTGAGCGATGCATATTGGATGTTTATGTTCCAAGCGATGCACCTATTCCGTGGATGGACGATCAAGTAGCTGATTCCTGGTTATTTACGCCGACATCTGCTGCCTATGTTCTGCCGCAGACATCTGAAGATCGTGTCTGGCGATGGCGCCCGGTAGGTATCGAGAGTCCTGGGAAGAAGGCGCGGAGGCCAGTTATTGCCATGGGAAAGTCTGGTAATTACCAGGGGGGATCACTGTCGATACGTGAATTCGACAAGGCTCTGTACCAGGGCGTTACTTATATTTCGTTCTATCGCGGGTGCCTTGAAACGGCCCAGACAGCCTATTGGATCGACTTCCTGCATGACTCTGAGTCTCTAGAAAAGATATACGACAAAGCAGATGTTGCGCATCGCATCGAGATACCAGAACAGTACATGCAGCGTCTCCATCAGAACTGGTACGAGCGAACGGGTAAGGATGCCGCCAAGCAGTGGCACGAGATTATCGAGAGATAACCTAATCAACACGGAAGGAGAACAATCATGGCGAGCACAGAAGACTTGGCGAAATTGAGTTGGGAAGTGTACGAGGGATCGGTGCCGTACGGATGGAATCTGTTGAAAGATTCTGAGGATGAAGAATTTTCGGAGATCATCAGTGTTGCGCCGGGCTTCTACGCAGCGGTTTATCAGAATACAACAACACAAGAGATCGTGATTGCCTACCGAGGCACGACAGATACGGACGATCTGGCGGCAGACACTGCAATCCTGTTTGGTGGCGAGCATCCGCAGTTCGTTGGCGCACTGCAATTCGCGTTAGCAGTTCGCGACCAATATGCTGCAACGGGATCTGTGATTTCCGTCACCGGCCACTCCCTTGGAGGCGGTCTGGCGCAGCTGGCGGCGGATGTGTTTGGATTCGGTGGTGTTACCTTCGATGCGCCGGGGATGGTTCGATTCATGAGCGGATCGGACGCGAATCAGTTCGACGATTTCTTCGCGGATACGGGCGAGAGCTTCGGCCATGTGCCACCGAGCGAGGCGGTCTTCAAAAACCTGACCGTGGCCGGGAGCGTGATCTCTGGAGTCGGCACGCACATTGGCGCGACACCAGTGCCGATCGACGTGGAGGACGGCACGCTCAATGTCATCGAACTGATGGCGGCCTGGGCGCTGAGCGGCGGCACCGCCGTGCCGATTCTGCTCGCGGCCAAGAATCTGCTGGACCTGCATTACATGGGCGGCATCTACACAAACTTGCAAAGCCAGAGCAAGCGAAAACGGGGACAGATTTATTTAAGAGACACTAGAAATTATGAGGAGCGGGACCATGCCAAGGATGGGCAGGGTGATGCTGCCGAACTATCCGCACCATGTCGTGCAACGCGGGCACAATCGGCAGGCCGTATTTGCGGAGCCGGGCGACTATCGGCGTTACTTGGAAACGCTCGCCGATTTCAAGTCGGTGTTTGGCGTCAAGGTGTATGCGTATTGCCTGATGACCAATCACGTGCACCTGCTGTTGTCACCCGGTGAGGAGGTGGCCGACTTGGGGCGACTGATGAAGCGGTTGGCGGGCCGCCAGACGCGTTACCACAACGTCCTGGAGGGCAGGACCGGTACGCTGTGGGAGAGTCGTTACAAGTCCAGTCCCGTCGACACGGACGACTATCTGCTGGCCTGTGCCCGTTACATTGAATTGAATCCGGTGCGCGCGCGAATAGTAGAGGCACCTGATGCATATCGCTGGTCCAGCGCCCGGCATCACTTGGGTGTTGAGCGGTGTCAGTGGCTGGATGAGGATCCGTGCTATCTGGCGCTGGGCGAGCAAGCGGTGGTGCGCGAGGCAAGATATCAGGAGTTCCTGAGGTCGGCGATACCGGAAGGAGAATGGGCATTGATCAGGGTGGCCGTGCAGCGTGGGCAACTGACAGGGAAAGACCGCTTCGTGGACCAGGTTGAAGGCATTCTTGGGCGACGCGTCGAGCATCGGCGACCGGGGCGTCCGACAAGGAGGCGACGTGAAATATAAATCTGTCTCGGTTTTGCGCCGGTTTTGTGACAGAGACGGTGAATTGCAGTTGAACTGATGAGTGTATATGAACGCGAACGGCAGAATGATATTGATATTTACAAGGACTGCAACGCTTTTTGCGATGCTATTTGTTGTCTCAGGTTGCTCCAAGACGGTCAGCTGGGCTGAAGAGGTGAAGCTCAGTAATGGTAAGACGATGACTATAGAACGTGAAACACGGCATCGTCCTGGCGGGGGTGAGATCGCGCTGAATAGTGGCTGGCGGCCCGAGCTTTATATTATCAACTTCAAACATGACTACCCGCCTAGAAGGAATCTAGACATTGAATGGCGAACCACCAAGTGGGATGGGGACAGGGTGACCGACCCAGAATTGCCATTGGTCATGGATATGGATCCAGAAAATAGGCCGTTTATTATCACTTATCATGGTCTGAAAGGTTTTTGCTTCGAATATATTCGTTATGTGTATCGCGATGGGGGGTGGTATGAAGATCCTCTTCCTGATGTGTTTTCGCCAATTGAGGCGAATTTGTACTTGGCAGCAGCCTCACTAGATATGCCAGGAAATGTTCTTCTGAAGGAGAAAAAAACAGTATTTGATGATTTTAGGTACAGCAAGCGCTTCAAAATAATCGGGCCGAATAGAAAGGATTGCAAAGCGTAATTTAGTCGAAGTACTTAAGGAGGAGATATGGCAACGAGAATTGAATGCTCAATGATGTCATCACGTGTCTATGACGCGGCAGATCGTAATAAGACAGCAATCCCATCTGGATGGACAGAGCTAGAATGGGTGTCCGATGAAATCAGGTTCAGAGAGCGATTATCGCTAATATTCTCTAGCGCATTCCCAAGTGTAATGCCTTAGAGAATGTTTTCGGATGCGGTGGATTGTAGTTGAACTAATGGGGGTTGTATGAATACGAACGGTGGGGTGATGTTAATAATTGCAAAGAATTTGGCGCTTGTTGCGGTGCTCCTAGTTGTTTCGGGCTGCTCCAAGACAGTCAGTTGGACTGAAGAGGTGAAGCTCAGTAATGATAAGACTATAACTATAGAGCGCGAGACGCGGCACCGCCCGGGTGGCGGCGAGATTGCGCTTAATAGCGGATGGCGCCCTGATATGTTTATTGTCCGCTTCAAGCACAATTATCCGCCGCGTGGAGTTCTTGATATCGAATGGAAGACGAGTAAGTGGGATGCGGAAGGGGTGACTTGGCCAGAAATGCCTCTATATTTCGACATATCTGAGGATAAACAGTTTCCAGTTGTCATAACTATTCACGCGTTGCGAGGTGCTTGCTTTGAGTACTTGCGCTATGCATATCGTGATGGTGGGTGGTATGAGGATGCTTTGCCAGACAAGTTCGAACCATTCCAGTCAAATTTGTATATTGCCGGGGCGGCTCTTGATATCCCCCGGCAGGTATCATTGAAAGAAAAGGCGTCGGTAATGAACGATTTCCAGTATAGCAAACGGTTTAAGGTTATCGGCCCGAAGAGAATAGACTGCAAAGCATAACAAACTATAGATCAAGGAGGACTTATGGCAACAAAACTCGAATATTCTATGTTTGCGTCGCGTGTTTATTTTGCAGACCCGTCGCGAAATAGAACCTTTGTTCCCCCGGGCTGGTCGGAGTTAACGTGGATATCCGATCTGGCGTCCACCGGATTCTCCGCGGGCGCATACCGCAATGATGCAACCGGAGAGGTAGTGGTTGCCTACACAGGTACGAACGATAACAGCGTTGACTGGATCAGTAATTTCCTGGGCGGTTCAGGATGGCTGGCTGCTCCGCAGATCGAGCAAGCCATGCTTTTCTATCAGCAGATCAAGGCGGAGAATCCCAGTTCACCTATCTCCTTCACGGGACATTCGCTGGGTGGCGGGCTGGCATCGCTCATGTCCGTATTTGTGAATAAGCTTGCGGTCGTGTTTGCCGAAGCGCCTTTTGAGAATTCAGCGACAAGTTCATCGGTCTTGAACTCTCTTACTGGACTGCTGGATACCTGGAATATATTCGATGGCGACTTCAGGCAGTACTTGCTCGATCCGGTCGGAAATCTGGAGGCACGCAGCCGCAATGTTTCACATACCTATCTGGAAGGTGAGGTATTGCATGAAAACCCGCTGGTTTCCGGCCTGCCGCGGATCGAGGGTTTCATCTATCCAATCGATGTAGGACAAACCAGCGCAAATTCTGTCCAGTTGCATTCCATGCTGCTCCACGAGTCCATGCTGTATTCATTGGAGCATGGAGGCGAGTTGCTGAATGCCATTCGTAAGCTGCCGGATTTCGTGCCGCTGTTGCTCGATCCTAGCCTCTATGCGGCTGGAGACCGCCGCGACGCCAGCAAGACCGACATCCTGAGTATGATCATGCGCCATCACTTTGGAGATGGGGTGTCTATCGCGCCCGACGGCATGCTGGATGGATTTGGTCGCGATGCAAACCAGCTTGCTCAGGGCGGTCTTATCAAGGATGCAGCCGGACTTGAGGATGCGCTGATCAAAGCATTGTTCCAGGGCTACTATCGATTGGAGTCCGAGCAATTCACGGAAGATATGTTCACAGGTGTCACTGGTGGGTTTTATCTGGATGTAGATCGTATAGCGGCTGATGCGGCAGTTGTATCTTTGTCGGATATTGCACAAACACTGCTGGCCTATTACGGCGATACGATCCCCGCAGCCCTTCATCTTGGCGCAACGGATCGGTGGTATTTCCAAAGCGGACTCGGGAATCTGAGTGCGACTGCCATCGACGGACATAACAATTTCATGGCGGGCGGGAAAATCAGTGATCTGATTCGAGGTGCGTCTGGGAACGATATTCTTCTTGGCGGCGCGGGCTACGATGCGCTCTATGGCCAGGGCGGTAACGATACGCTGTATGGCGGAACCAGCGGCGATTATCTTGATGGCGGACAGGGGCACGACACCTATGTTTATCGGACGGGTGATGGCATCGATACGATTGCCGACATAGACGGTCTTGGCTCTATTCAATTCGATGGCGTAGTGCTGTCCGGCGGCGTGGCGACGCACACGGATGGCGATGTGTTCGTCAGTGCCGACGGCAATTACATCTACAGGCGGGTCGAGACGGACACGGGCACGGATCTGTGGGTCAATAACGTCATCAAGATTCAGAACTACACGGAGGGTGCGTTTGGGATTCAGTTGGATGGGGCTGGCGAAGAGGAGCCGGTTAATTACCTGCAGACGGTCTTAAACGAGGTGGAGGGAGGTCTCGAGTATCATACTTATTTCTATGGTGATCATGAAGACAATTGGATATCACAACAAATTACAATGGGAGTTACCTTTGGTGAGAACTGGAACATCATCGCCGGTGGAGGTGCCTTGGGTGACTGGGTTGTCACTGGCGATGGTAGTGATGGAGTTTCGAGTATCCCGGTCGACAATAACCTAGTGTATACGCCAAGTCAGGCTGGCCCTGATTACGTGAGTACAGGTGTCGGGCGCGATTATGCAATTACATCCGGCGGAAACGATACAATTGAATTAGGTTCTGGACAGGATTTCGCCACAGCCGGTGATGGCGATGATCGGGTTGACGGTGGAGATGACGGGGATTTATTGAGTGGTGGCACTGGAAGTGATTATTTGCTGGGTGGTACCGGTGATGACCTTATCTTCGGTGACGGAAACCATTCCATAGCATTAAATGGTGAAAATGGTGATGTTCATAGTTGGCGCAACTGGAATTTCAGTATATCCCATGATGGTAATCATAACTTCATTGGTAACACGACCAATGTTGTTGAAGGTGCAACTACCGGGCCTGATGGCAACGATACTCTCTACGGCGGGCAGGGTACTGATTATCTGCTTGGCCAGGGCGGCGACGATTACCTGAGCGGTGACGATGGCACCGATGCCCTCGAAGGCGGTGCGGACAACGACCTGGTAAGTGGCGGTACGGGCGATGATACGCTCTGGGGTGATGATCCCAATGACGTGGCGGTTACAGGCGACGACACACTGCTTGGTGATGCGGGCCTGGATCATCTAACGGGTGGCGCTGGAAATGACACTCTCTTCGGTGGTGCGGACGCCGATGCTCTGATCGGCGATGTGTTGGACGACAGCACAATATCCGGTAATGATTTCCTCTACGGCGAAGACGGCGACGATGAGCTCATCGGCGGCCCTGGTGATGATCTGCTCGACGGCGGCCTAGGTGCCGACACGCTGTTCGGCGAGGACGATGACCGCTATCCGGCCATGCGCGGCAACGACACGCTCATGGGTGGCGCCGGTATGGACAACCTGACCGGCGGCGCCGGGAACGACCAGCTGTTCGGTGGCGATGACGACGATCATCTGTTCGGCGATCTGCTGCTCGACGATCCAGCGGTACACGGCGACGACTATCTCGACGGTGGGGCGGGCAACGACACCATTACGGGCGACGGTGGCAACGACTATATCCGCGGTGGTGACGGCAACGATAATATAGAGGGCGATCAGGGGAATCTCAATCCGGCGCTGCATGGCGCGGATATCATTTATGGAGATGCCGGTATCGATCTGATCTTAGGTAATGGCGGAAATGATCTTATCTACGGTGGCACGGGAGATGACGAGCTGCAGGGAAACGAAGGCGACGATGTTCTGTATGGCGAGGACGGTGAAGATACTCTGTTCGGCGGGGAGCAGAATGACGCGCTGTATGGCGGTATCGGAGGGGATCAACTCGTTGGTAGTACTGGCAATGACCTTCTTCGTGGTGAAGCGGGTGCCGATTTGCTCTGGGGTGAAGAAGGCGAAGACGATCTCGATGGCGGCGATGACAACGACATGCTCGATGGTGGCGCTGAGAACGACCGCCTGGTCGGCGGGGCGGGCCTCGATACGCTCTATGGTCGTACTGGTAATGACACCTTGTTGGGAGGTGACGGCGTCGACATCCTGCTGGGTGACGAAGGCGACGATATCCTGGATGGTGGAGATGGTAACGAAATCTACCTGCAGGGTGGTAGCGGCGCCGATACGATTTATGGCGGTGCTGGTAACGATATCGTGCAGGGCGAGGCCGGCAACGATGTGCTCGATGGTGGAATCGGCACGGATACGCTGAATGGCGGATCAGGCGATGACGTGTTCCGCTTCGGTCGCGGCTACGGGGTAGATAATATCGTTGTCAATGATACGAACGTTGCCAAGCTCGATGCGGTGGCACTCGCCGACGATATCCTTACAACGGAGGTTGTTCTGAAGCGTGGCCCCAGTGGAAGAATCGATGATCTGATCATTGGGATCGTCGGTACAACAGATACCCTCACCATACCCTATTACTTTTCCCTGGATGGTGGCAGCAGCAGCCGCGTTGAGGAGATTCGCTTCGCAGACGGCACGGTCTGGGATGTGGCCACGGTCAAGGCGCTGATCACACAAGGCACCTCCGGGAACGATACGCTGTATGGGTTTTCCGGCGCTGACACGCTGTCTGGGTTTGGCGGCACTGACACACTCTGGGCGCGTGCGGGTGACGATACGCTAGACGGTGGTGCGGGCAACGACACTCTGCGCGGCGAAGTGGGTAACGATATCCTCTATGGCGGGACGGGTAACGATACGCTTTACGGCGACAGTGGCAACGATACGTACAGGTTTGGCGTAGGTGATGGGGTTGATGCCATCAACAACGCTGATGCGGCTGTTGGTCGACGGGATGTTGTCGAGTTCACCGGAGGCCTGGCGCCTAGCGCGGTTTCAGCCGCGCGCACAGGGAACAATCTGGTTCTGAGAATCATTGCGACCGGCGAAACCCTAACCGTGAATGGATATTTCAACCAGGACGGTGCCAGTCAGGACAGTGTGGACGAAATACGTTTCGCCGATGAAACCGTCTGGGATATCGCTACTATCAAGACGATGGTGACTCAGGGCACACCGACGGGTGAAACGCTCTATGGGTATGCCAGCGACGATACCCTCAGCGGCCTCGCTGGCAACGACACTCTATGGGGACGCGCCGGAAACGATGTATTGGAAGGCGGCGCAGGAACGGACACATTGCGTGGCGAACAAGGGAACGACACCTACCTGTTTGGACGTGGCGACGGTGTCGATACGGTCTACAACTTTACGAATTCGCTAGGGACGGATGTCGATACCGTACAGTTCAGAGAAGATGTATATCCAGAAGACGTTTCTCTTCAGCGTCTCTGGTCATCGACAAGCGACCATCTGCAGTTATCGATTATCGGCACCTCCGACCGTATCGATCCTGGATAACTATTTCGCGACACCAACTCGGGTCTGGTGGATCGAATCGAATTCGTCGACGGTACGGTCTGGACGGAGGCTGATATACGTGCGCGACTGATTGCGGGAACCGACCAGCAGGACAGTCTGCGCGGTTACCAGACGGCGGATACCATCGATGGCTTGGCGGGTAACGATACCTTGCGTGGTGAAGCGGGTGCTGATCAATTGTTCGGCGGCACAGGTGAGGACTCAATTTATGGCGGCACAGAGGGTGACGAAATCCATGGTGGTGACGGCGACGACACCGTGCTTAATGGCGAGAATGGCAACGATCAGATATTCGGTGATGCGGGTGCCGATAAACTGTCCGGAGGGGCCGATGCCGATATGCTTGATGGAGGTATTGGCAACGATGAGCTATCGGGTGGGACGGGTAACGATACCTATAATTTCTATCGTGGAGCGGGTGCGGACATTATCTGGGAATCTCTCGAAGAGACCGGGGGTGGAACGGATACGGTTCGGTTGACTGGTGGGATACTGCCAGGCGATGTCGCCCTGCATCGGGATGGAAATAATCTCCTTATTGTTCTCGACCAGAGCCCGACGCAGTTGGAGGTCGGTAATTTCTTCTTCCATGAAAGCAATCCGGGTTCTACCTTTCAAATCGAGCGTATTGAGTTCGATGGTGGTCTGTATTGGGATCTTACCGCAATCAATCAACGCATTGTCAGTGGAACCGCAAACAGTGTTGCCGGTGGTGCAGGCGACAACATGTTCATTGTGGACAATCAGGCCGACGTTGTAACGGAATCGCTCAATGGCGGTACGGATACGATACAAAGCAGCGTGAGCTATACCTTGCCCGGTAACGTCGAGAACCTGACCTTGACGGGGTTCGCGAATATAGACGGTACTGGCAATACCTTGTCCAACATCCTGCTTGGGAACTCGGGGAATAATATTCTGGATGGCGGTAGCTGGGAGGATGACCAACTTATTGGTGGTCCTGGGGACGATACGTTCAATGTGTACAACGACACGGTGGTCGAAGTCGCCGGCGGGGGCGATGACTCGGTAATCCTCAAAGGCAGCAACTGGTACACGCTGCCAGATAATGTTGAGAACCTGCGCAATGAGAGTACCGACTCTACGCGTGCTACGTTGTACGGGAATCAATTGGACAACACCATAGTCGCTAGAATGACAAGTAATGACATTGTTTATGGTCTGGGGGGTAATGACACGCTGGTTGGCGGAACGAGCAACAATCTCATGTATGGCGGTGAGGGTAATGACATTCTCTCCGGCCTGGATGGGCCCGATGAGCTATACGGTGGCAATGGGAATGATGCACTGGATGGTGGCTTTGGCAACGACAGACTGGACGGCGGTGCGGGCGATGATGTCTACACAGCGGTCGATGCCACGGATACTGTAATAGAACTGCCGGCCGGGGGAGTAGATACGGTATTTACCGGCACAACATATTCACTTGCAATGCTGCAAGATGTAGAGAACCTTACGCTGACTGGTGTCAGTGCCATCAATGGTACTGGCAATGCTGGTAACAACCAACTCACAGGTAATGGCGCGGCGAACACACTTGCTGGTGGACTAGGCGCGGATACGTTGGCGGGTGGCGCTGGTGACGATGTGCTGGATGGTGGTGACGGCGATGACACCTATATTGCAAACAGAGGCGATGGATTTGACTTTATCAGCGATGCCTCTGGCACAGATAGTATTGTGTTCGGCACTGGCACTGCCTTTGGCGACATTCGGCCTTTGCTGGCTGCTGGGCAGCTCTACCTCTCGAATCAAAGCGTGGGATTAGGTTTCGAAGATGCCATAGTCATTGGTGGGTGGGGGGCGACACCAGTTATCGAGACTTTTGTATTTGAGGGTGAGGGTTTGGTCTCGGCGGCGGCGCTGCTGGCGCCTCGCTGGAGTACATATTTCGATGCCGATCTGGGGCAATGGGCCAGCGTTGTGGTGTCGTCCAGTGGTTCGATCGCCGTCACGACAGGTGGTTCCGTCAATGGCGAGATATCCGGAACCGCACAGAACGATCTCATCGTAGCATCTGGTTATGTCATCGGAGGCGATGGCGACGATGAGGTCCACGGCTTAAATGGTGATGACGATCTCGATGGCGGGAGCGGCGCAGACCTATTGTCAGGTAGTCGCGGCAATGACACGCTGAATGGAGGTACCGGCGCGGATGCGATGCTGGGTGGTGACGGTGACGATATCTGCTATGTAGATGACATCGGTGATGTTGTCACAGAGATGTCGGGCCAAGGCACGGACACGGTCAACAGTGCTATCAGCTACACGCTGACGGTGAACGTGGAGCGGCTGACGCTGACGGGAATCGAGGTCATTGATGGGACGGGCAACACGCTGTCGAATATCCTCACGGGCAATGACGCGGCGAATGTACTGAGCGGCGATGCGGGCAACGACACGCTGCGAGGTATGGCGGGCGATGACACGTTGAACGGTGGCGCGGGCAATGACGTTATCGAGACTGATTATGGCTTCGACTATGCCTACGGCGGTGTTGGCAATGACACGCTCACGGGTGGTGACAATGCCCCGGGCACCTGGACGGCAGAATATCTGTACGGCGAAGACGGCGATGATCTGATCCAGGGTGGCGGCAAGTATGCCCACCTGTATGGCGGTGCGGGCAATGACGAACTGCGCGGGGGTTCTGGGTATCAGCAGCTGTATGGTGAGGATGGTGACGACACGTTGATCGCAGGGAGTAGCACTTACATCCTGAATGGTGGCGCGGGCGCCGACCGGATGGTGGGTGGTGTGACTAGCAACACTTTCATGGTGGATAATGTCGGTGATGTGGTCGTTGAGGCGGCCAACGGTGGTACCGATACGGTCAACAGCAGTATTGCCTACACGTTGGTGGATGAGGTGGAGAATCTAACGCTGACTGGCACGGCGGCGATCGCGGGCACGGGTAACGCGGGGAACAACGCGCTGGACGGCAGCGTCAACACAGCAGCCAACGTATTGTCCGGCGGGTTGGGTGACGATACGTATAAGCTCGGTGTGGGTGATGTCATTGTTGAGAATGCTGATGCCGGGACGGACACGGTGTCTGCGGCGTTCAGTTACACGTTGGGGGAGAATGTTGAGAATCTGACTTTAACCAGCAATTTGAACAATTCGGCAACAGGTAACAGCCTCAACAACCGACTTTTGGGTAATAGCTATAACAACACGCTGAGCGGTCTTGTGGGTAACGATTATCTCAATGGTGGCCATGGCAATGATGTGCTGAACGGTGGGGCCGGTGCCGACGAGATGCTGGGTGGTTATGGCAACGACACCTACTATGTCGATGATGCCAGTGACCTCGTGACTGAGTTGTCGGTGCAGGGCACGGACACGGTCAACAGTGCGATCAGTTATACGCTGGGTGCGAATGTGGAGCGGCTGACGCTGACAGGGGCCGTGGCCATTGATGGGACGTGCAATACGCTGTCGAACATTCTCACGGGCAATGCTGCGGCGAACGTGCTGAATGGTGATACCGGCAATGATACTTTGATTGGACGTTTGGGTGACGATACGTTGTCTGGTGGTACTGGCAATGACAGCCTTACTGGCGGTCAAGGCAGTGACATATACAGCCTCGGTCGTGGCGATGGGGCTGACACGGTCAGTGACTACGATGCGATGGATGCAGATCCATCTACGTATAGTGCGACCACTGATATCATCCAGCTGGCTGGTGACATCACCCATGATCAACTCTGGTTCACTCGCTCTGGGAACGACTTGCTGATGCGGGTCATCGGGACTACGGATCAGATGACTATACAAGGTTGGTACACGGGTTCGGCGTATCAAGTCGAGGAAGTTCATGCCGGTGATGGCTACCAGTTGATGAGCGAGCAAGTCGACCAACTTGTACAGGCGATGGCGGCATTTGCACCGCCGTCGAGTGGTGAGTTGAGCCTATCTGAAAGTTATCGAAATGAATTAGAACCTGTACTCGCGGTTAACTGGCAGGCTGCCTAAAAATACTGGGTCCATCATCAGGTCCGTGAAAACTATCAATGCCCGGCTTACAGCCGGGCGTTGTGGCAAGAGCGTTTCGTCGCGCTGTTGTCTCATACACTTTAGGCGAACGCATAAATGTAGAACCTTCAAATGCGGTGTTATGCGCATATTGAGATTTGCTGGGCATATGTACTTACTGCGCGTCCAGGTTTGTTGTATCGGCCACACAGTGTCCACAAGGCAGCTGGATTGATTGACGAATGGAATATCACGGGCTAGTATCCGCGCTCGCAAAACAATACGGTAAGCAATTGATTGCAATGAGTTGAGCTTTTAGCTTAGCAATCAATGTGGGCTGTAACCGTCTGAAATATCAATAAATCGGTAAATCATG
>CAVTTB010000003.1:0-172397 GCA_963737555.1 uncultured Gammaproteobacteria bacterium | reverse complement strand
ACTTCAGCTTCTGGATTCGGTCGAATATGCAGAGGACGGACAATTATTTGTTGAGGGTAAATGCGTGCGTTGTAGTCAGCGTGTCGTCTCATCTATCAGTGAACAAAATGCAAAAACTTAGTAGCATTCCAGGGCGCATTGCTAGCCATGTGCCTTCTAACCCTACGCTCAAGTTCGCTCCCTCCGGTCGCTGGGACGCGCCTTCGGCGCGCCCCTTAGCTGCACGTTAGGCGTCACCGTAACATATGAGCGATATTTCTTCCCATATCGACGCTTTCCTCCGAGAGAATCTCGACCCTCTTCTCAAACGCGAGGGTTTTCGGCGAGAGACGCGTACGTACAAGCGCGTGTGCTCGAGGATAGAGTCGAGATCTTCAGCGTCGAGGCAAGCACCTGGAACCGCGAGGGGGCGGGCCAATTCACAGTCACCCTGGCGGTCGTGATTCCGAGCTTGGCGCAACGGCTACATGGACTTACTGTGGATGTGGCGAGCGCCAAAGGTTACGAGAGCGGCATACTGACTGTCCTGGGTTGGATCATGCCCGACCGACGGCAGGACTTTTGGAATATCCGCGTTGGATCCGACAATCACGAAGAGGCAATGCGTTTTCACAAAGCAGTCGAGGACTACGCCTTGCCGTGGCTCAGAGAACGCGAATGGAAGACGGCCTCATCCAGATACTGGAGGAAAGCAATACCATGGACTCGCTACAGGTCCTTGCGATCCTTTTCTCTGCGCGCAATCAGTCGGACCGCGCGCAAGCCATGCTGCAGGAGGTATTGCGGAGAAGGCCTGACGCCGAGGCCTGGCTTCAAGTGGTCTCTCAAGGCCGGCGTTTCGCCACCGTCCGCTTCTCCAGCGTCTCGACCAAGCCCCTAGCGTGCCATGACGCCCAACCATACGTTCGAGGGGACCACTTGCCAGCGCCGCTCCGCTTCGCTGCGCAGCGATTTCGCGGCCCCTCAACGTAAACGTAGAGCGCATGAAAACCCTCACCCCTATCGCGCTTTGTCTTCTCTACGTGGCTGCGGTCATCGGCCTCGGGCCTTTGTTCGGGCCCGTCGCTTCGCCTTGGCTCGATGGCTGCTCTTTCACTTCTCTTTCATCTGGGCCGTATCAGCGGTTTGCGCAAGGACGACTTAAGGTTGCCCTTGATCGTAGTCTTCTTTGTAACCGCTTGTCTTTCCCGTCGCGGTATCTATTCGCCATCGGTTTGCCGGTCTATCACTCGTGGTCTAACACGGCGGCTCTCTATTCGCCGCGTTCAAAGACCACGGGCAGTTTTGGGGGTTAGAGATGTTCGCGCCTTTGTTTGCAGCCGCTGATCGGGGCTCTTATTTTGCGCCGGCGCTCTAACATTGCGTTGGAGAGAGTGCCAGCAGAAAGCGGCGCGAGCTGAACTAGCACCACTTTAGTAGACAGTCATTCACTGTTTTACTAAAAAGGTGCAGAGATGGGCCAAACCAAGAAGCGTCAGTACGACAGATACACTCTGGCGTACAAGCAACAAGCCGTTAGATTGACGAATCACCCAAACGTTACGGCCAAGGATATTGCAGAGTCACTCGGGATTCACGTGGTCATGCTTTATCGTTGGCGGATGGAGTATAAGAACGGCGAGTTACGAGAGAATAAACATATGAAACCAGTCAAGCCTTCGCCCAAGCGACTGAAGGTGCGAGCAGATCCTGCCAAGAGCAAAGACGACGAACTAATCCAGGCCAATAAACGCATCAAGGAACTGGAGAAGGCGCTACTGCTTCGCACAGAGGAGCTTGATCTGTTAAAAAAAGCGCGGCGGTTCTTCGAGAAGACAAAACGGTGAAGTATGCGTTCATCGAGAAGAACCGGGGTCATTGCAAAATCTATCGTTTGTGTGAGCTGCTGGATGTTTCGACCAGCGGATTTTATGCATGGCTCTCACGTCCGATGAGTTCTCACCGTCAGTATGATGAGCAACTGAAGTTCCTGATCAAAGAGCTACACCAGGGATTTCGTCGCTGTTACGGCGCCGCCCGCGTGCACCAGGCGCTGATCAAAAAAGGCTATTCTTGCAGTCGTCGGCGAATCAATCGGCTGATGCGTGAGCTTGGTATTAAGGCGTCTACAACGGGATTATATGCCTGGCGTCCCGGCCAACATGAGTTTTACACCTGCGCCGGTAACCAGCTGAAACATGCTGAAGCGCCCACTGATACGGGCACGCATTGGGCCGGTGACTTTACCTATATTAAGACGCGGTCTGGCTGGCTCTATCATGCCGTGGTGCTGGATCTCTACAGTCGCAAGGTGGTGGGTTGGTCGTTCAGTCGCAGGCGGAGTGCTGACCTGACGAAGAGCGCATTACGCATGGCCTTGTCACGCGAAGTGACAGCCGAAGGTTGTATTTTTCACTCCGATCAGGGCATTGAATATGCGGCACATGAATACCGTGATCTGGTCGAGCAAGCGGGCATGACGCGCAGCATGAGTCGAAAAGGTAATCCGCTCGACAATGCCACCGTGGAATCATTCTTCCACACCCTGAAAGCAGAACTCGTACATCGGCGGCTGTTCGATAATGATATTGATGCGGTGGCACAGATCGTTGAATACATCGAGTTCTACAACCGCGAGCGTCTTCACTCAGGGATCGGCTACCATTCGCCGGAGAATTATGAAAAGCTATGCGCGTAAAGTGTCCACGAAAGTGGTGCTAGTTCAGACTGGAGTTGCTCCCCTTAAGTAGACACGCTATCGCGCGCGGCTCACCCCAACGTTAGAGCGCAAGTATGCTCATACCTATATCAATCTGCCTCACATATGTTCTGGCGGCGTTGGCCATTGCGCTCAACGTGACTGCGAAAAAGCGCGTATCCCTTCGTTCCAGAGGATCGTTTACTGTGGCCGTCGAACACTGATGTTAGGTATCGGCTAAGAAATGGTCAATTCCATGTTCAAAATGAACACTCAACCGGAGGTTTACCTATGAATAAATATAGCGGCGGCGGGGCTGGCTTTGGTTTGGGTGTAGTCATTGCGGTAGCCCTTTCATGGGGTGCAAACCACTCTATACTGTGGGCTATCGTGCACGGCTTCCTGAGCTGGTTTTATATTATCTACTACTTTATTTTTAAGTAGAGATAAGGTGTCGGCTTCAGGGTTGTTAGCTCGACGAAGGTTGTGACGGTTAGAGCGCTCGCTCAATCAGGCACTGCACCTGACGCTGGTCGCGAGGAGGGCTTCTGGTGGTTGGCGGCTCACTTACGCGGCCGGTGCCGCATATCCAGACCGTTGGGCGGCAATCAAGCCACTCGGCACTGTCAATCAAAGGGAGAAATGACCATGTGGAATCTATCCGTTATCGGCCGTTCATTGCAGTTGGGAATTTTGTTTTTGTTGAGTCTGGTCGGCGCCTTCGCATTCGCGCAAGCGCCTGTTCCCGAGCAAGCGCTGACGCAGACCGCCGATGACGCGGGGCTTAAATGGGGCCCCTGTCCGCCGTTCTTACCCGCAGGCTGTGCGCTCGCGGTCCTGCATGGCGACCCGGCGAAAGACAACCTCGACGTTTTCTTCAAGGTGCCGGGCAAGTCGACCATCCCGCTCCATTGGCACACCTCAGCGGAACGCATGGTGCTGGTTGCAGGTGAACTTCACGTCACCTATGACGGACAGAAGACAGCGATTCTCAGGCCGGGGACGTATGCCTACGGCCCGGCGAAACGACCACACCACGGCTTCTGCGCAAGTGATGACGCTTGTGTTCTGTTTATTGCCTTTGAATCGCCATTGGATGCAGTGCCAATCGTGAGCGCGAAGAAATAATCGAGCAGTCCCGCCTTGCCGCGTCGTTATGATGCCTGGCTGCCTATAGTATTTTAACGGTGATACATAAATGAAAAGATCTACGAAGGCGGTGCTGTTATCAGCGTTTGTTTTCCCGGGCTCCGGGCATCTTTATCTTGAAGAGGTATATCTTTGGTGTCGTATTAGCCGGTGCTGCATTGGCAGCGCTTTATGTGTTCGTTTCTGGCGCGGTTGAACAGGCGCTACAAATAGTCGATATGATCGAGCGGGGTGAGGTTCAGCCGGATGTCACGGTCATTGCTGATTTGGTCTCACAGCAACCCATGGGTGCTGAAGCTCAACTCATCAATATCGCTACGGCTGTTTTGATCATTACCTGGCTGATCGGAATTGTTGATTCTTATAGAGTCGGTCGTTTGCTAGAGAACGAGGCGGCGACGAAGCAATCTGTAACCCGCCGATAGCATTGGCACGTGCTTGCTTGATCGATGACGGGTTAGGTGAATTGTCTGGAGGTTACCTCGTCAGCCCATGCACGCGCGTTAAGGCCGGAATCCAATGCCGCGCTGGATTATGTACACGGATTACTCGCTGCGCTCGCCCTACTGACCACCCTTTGGGCGTTCACCGCGAAACCGCTTTCGGCAACCTTCGCCATCGCCGGCTACTGACAGGTGTCATGTATTATAGGCTATTAATAGGAACGCTCAGCGGTTCTCGCTGCGTGAGACCCGTCGCAATACCCAGTCCAGGCCGCGCGTCGAGAGCAGCCGTTTCAAACTGCCGAACAGATACGTGGGAAAGGTGACGTAATAGCGCGGCTGTGCGCGCGGGCTTTCCAGTGCGTGGAGCAGTTTCTCCAACACGGCTTCGGGACCCAGTGTGAACGGCACGGCCGGGCCGACTTTGGTGAGGCGGCGTTCCATGGCGCGATAGGTCTCGCGGAAGGCGCTGCGTTCCACGTCGATGGTGCGTTTAAATATGGCGTGGGCATTGGCGCGGAAGCGGCTCTCGATCGGGCCGGGTTCGATCAGCGACACGTGTATGCCGGTGCCGGCGAGTTCCAGTCTGAGCGTGTCGTAAAAACCTTCCAGGGCATATTTGCTGGCGGTGTAGGCGCCGCGAAACGGCAGCGCGGCAAAGCCGAGCACGGAACTGTTCTGCACGATGCGCCCATAACCCTGGCGACGCATCACCGGGATCACGGCATTGGTGAGTTCGATGAGTGCCGAACACATTGGTTTCGAATTGCGCGCGCAGCATGTCGCGCGATAAATCCTCCACCGCGCCCGGTTGGCCATAACCGCCGTTGTTGAACAGCGCATCGAGCGTGCCGCCGGTACTGGCGAGGATGTCCGCCACCGCGTTCTGGATCGACGCGGAATCCGTCAGATCCAGCTGCAGACTTTCGAGACCTTCGGCATGCAGGCGCGCGACGTCATCGGCTTTGCGCGCGGTGGCGAACACGCGATAGCCGCGCGCCTTGAGCGCGTGCGCGACGTGATAGCCGATGCCGCTGGAACAACCGGTGATGAGGATGGACTTGGGGCGGGTGGTCATATTAATTCCGTGGGGCCTGGAGTTGGAATCACGTCAGCAACGCCGCGACGATGCCGGTCATGAAAATGCCGTCGAAGGTTCCGGCACCGCCGATGGAGGCAACGGGCGCACCGAGTTGACGTACATCTTTCAGCCGCAACAGATCGGCGCCGATCAGCACGCCGAGCGTGCCGCTGATGTAGGCGAGCGGTGCGCTGTGTTCGATATTGATCGCGACAGCGATGAGCGCGGCGGTCAGCGGTGCGATGAGCACCGGCATCGCGATACCGAGTCGCGGAATAGGGCGACTGAAGTAATAGCTGACGGCGCCGACGACGGCGACCGCGGTGACGACTTCCAGCAGCGGCAGCGGCGTGTGTCGCAACAGATACAGCGAGAAGAATACCGGGATGATGCAGCCGCCGACGTTGACGGCGATCAGCGTACTGCCCTCGAAGCGCAATTGCGGACCGCGCAGCAGTCCGACCCAGACCGGCGGTGGCGTCTGCGGTTCCTCGGCACGCACGCGGGCTACCGGCAGGTTGATGAGACTGCCGAACAGTGCGCTGAACAACAGCAGCAAACCGGAGTTCGGCGACAATCCGAGTTTATCGAACGCGATCGCCAATAGACCCACCTGGATGAACGCCAGCAGGAAGGCGAACAACAGGATCAGGAGCAGCAGGTATAGAGGTGAGAAGGGCATAGATCTGAGTTATCTCTTATCGCTATCAGATAGAACATGAAGCGTTTGCGATAGGTGTTACAGCCGTTTGCGTGTGGCAGCGAGTGACAATCCCCTGGATGTTCACCGACGATATCTCCACCCAGGCGACACGAACTCGGCGCAAGCGCCTCACCTTCAGGTCGCGCCTACACAATGAGTTCTTTGCACGCCTGCGCCAACAGTCCCGCCAGCGCAACGGCGTTGCTCGGATGCGCGATGCTGTCGCTGCTGTGCAGGCTGAGTATGCCGGCAGCACGTAGGCAGTGTCTCGGCATCGTCGGCGAATACGGCGTGTGTGACCAGCGCGTGGACCGCGCCGGCGCCGGCGCTGTACAGCAGCTCGGCGGTGCGTGCCAGGGTGCGGCCGGTGCTGGCGATGTCATCGATGAGCACCACCGTGCGTCCACGTACATCGATATCCGGTAGCGTGATGGTGACGCTGCGGTCGTCGCGACGCTGTTTGTGCGCGACGACACCCTGCAACTGGCCGGCCTGCGCGGCGCTGGCGACCCATGGCGCCGATTCCTCGTCAGGTCCGAGCAACAGCGGATCATCGAAATGCTCCGCGGCATACTTTCCCAGCAGCGGTGCGGCACTGAGCGCGAGGGCGTGTTGCGCGGGTACTGCTTCAACGAGCGCGTGTACGCGGTGCAGATGCGGGTCGACTGTGATGACGGCATCGAAGTGTGCGGCCAGCCAGCGGCCGACGTGGCGTTGGCTGATCGCCTCGCCAGGGTGGAAGGCCATGTCCTGGCGCATATAACACAGATACGGCGCGACCAGGATCAGCTCGCGCGCGCCGAGTTCGCGCGCGGTCTCGGCGGCAATCAGCAGTTCCACCAGCTTGGCATTCGGATCGTTGAGACTGCGGCACAGAATCACGCGTGCGGGTAATTGCGGCTGGCAGACGTAGCCGCGATTCGCCATCGGGAAAACGGTGCAGTTCGATCTCGGCATACGCTACGCCGAGCGCGTCCGCGAGCGCGCGTGCCTGGGGTGCGTAGTCGGGAAAGCCGAGCAGGGTGGTTTTTTCATGCTGGGTCATTGAACCGCCAAGACGCTAAGGTCGCCAAGGAAGATGGTTGAACCGCCAAGGCGCCAAGACGCCAAGAAAAATTCGAATTGTTAAAACGCTCAAGACGCCAAGAACGATTCTGCATAAGATAAGATCGATGTCTGGCGAAGCTGCGAATCCGATTTTTCTTTTTGCCTAATACAGGATTTCTTGGCGTCTTGGCGCCTTGGCGGTTCCAAAATGTTCTTGGCGTCCTGGCGGTTCAACGAAAAACTTTCCTCAACTCTCCGCCGCAAACGGCGCGCCCGCATCGTAGGTGTCTTCGATGCTGTAGCCGCGGGCGCGTTGCGATAGATTGCGTGCGAAATCGAAATCGGCGCGCACTTCCGAATGCACGCGGTACAACGCCTCGCCTGCCATGACAGGATCGCCCAGCTTCTTCAGCAGATCCACGCCGGCGCCTTTGTCCATCGGTGCGCCGGCCAGCCGCGCGATGCGCGCGAGTTGGAAGTTGTCGATGGCGGCGACGACGCCGTTGCGTTCGGCACTGACCTCGAACTGCAATGCGCCGGGCTTGTACTGCGTTAGCTGGCGTCCCTGCGCGTCGATGAGTTCATTCATCTTGGTGAGCGCGCGGCCGGATTCGAGGATGTCGCGGGCGATGGCATAACCATGACCGCCGCGCACATCGGGATCGAATTCCAGGACGCGCCCGGCCAGATGCAGCGCCTTCTGCCGCAAGTCCGCCGGTGCGTTGGGATCGTTTTCCAATACCTGCATGACGTCGCGCACTTCCAGCACCGGGCCGATGCCGCGTCCGATCGGTTGACGACCGTCGGTGATAACGACTTCGAGGTGCAGTCCCATGCGGTCGCCGACGTATTCGAACAGTTTGCGCAGCGCGAGTGCCTGCGACATGCGCCGCACCTTCGCCGTCGGCCCGACCGGGATGTCGATGAGCAGATGCGTGGAACCGGCGGCCAGTTTCTTCGACAGGATCGACGCGACCATCTGGCCATACGAGTCGATGCCGAGCGGACGTTCGACGGCGATCAGAATATCGTCGACCGGCGCCAGCTTGGCGGTGCCGCCCCAGGCGAGACAGCCGCGGTGCTTGCGCACCAGGGCGTGCAGACGGTCGGGACTCAACTCCACCTGCGCGAGCACTTCCATGGTGTCGGCGGTGCCGGCCGGCGAGGTGATGGCGCGGCTGGAAGTCTTGGGGATGAGCATGCCGTGCGCGGCGACGATCGGCACCACCAGCATCGAGGTGCGATTGCCGGGGATGCCACCGATGCAGTGCTTGTCCGCGACCAGCGCTTCATCCCAATCGAGGCGGTCGCCGGATTCCAGCATGGCCTGGGTGAGATACAGAATCTCATCGCGATCCAACCCGGTCTGTCCGGAGGCGACCAGGAACGCGGCCATCTCGGTCTTGGAATAACGGTTGTCGACGATGTCGCGGGTGATGGCCTGGAAATCTTCCAGCCGCAAACGTTCGCCACCCATCTTGCGGCGGACCGCGTCCATCGACATCGGTGGTTCGGCATGCGCGACATGCACCTGCTCACCCTCTTGCCCGCCGAATTGCGCGAACGCCTGTTCGGAAAGCCCCAGCTGGTCGAGTCCGACCAGATTGGCGTCGTCGACCACGTTGAGCACGGCGAGGATGCGGTGGCCATGGTTGGTGATGGCGATCTTCGACAGCGCCTGGAACCCCTCGGCACGGTAGACGCCGCAGTCGCGGTGCATATAGGCGACGTTCTCGCGATAGGTATCGATCGCGACGCGCTTGAGCATCAGATGGCACGCGGCCTGGGCCGGGGTCTCGGGGTTGGTCTGGAGATCGGTCATAGTTAAAGTAGGAACGGTCCTTGCCTGCGTATCAGGGTGGATACTACGGGTATTGTAGCGCTAAGCCGGAATCGGTGGGCACTGGCCGGCCGACCCTCGATGGCTATCGGCCAAGTGCCCATTGAAACGGAAGGGCGCAGCAGCGTGTCCGAACGTGCCAAACGACAGTTTTGAGAACCGTGCGCACCATCGCCGGCTGGAAATAAAACGCTTACAGGGTGATGATCCGGTATCAAGCGGAGATATCAGCGGGGGTGGCTGCCATGCCGACAGCACTACGATCTGCGCCGCAGCCCGCTGAAGAAGATCCATTTGTGCGCGATGAGTGCAAGGGAGAAATTATGTCTGACGAGAAAATAACCCTCCAATCGGCCGAACGTCGCGAATATTTCCGTATCGACGACGAGGTGCAGCTGAAGGTGCGCCCGATCGGCGAGGCCGATGTCGCGGCAATTGCCGCGCGTATCAACGACAAGATGCCGGACCGCTTTACCGTGGCGGCGAATTTCGCGGTCAGTTCGCGACAGATGTCGCGGGTGTTGCACGGTTTCGCGGCCGATACGCCGGATGTGGGGCGCTATCTGAAGATGGTCGATCAGAAGTTGAATCACCTGGCACGGCTGTTCGTGCTTGAAGAGTCGGCACGCGGCGATTTTCTCCCCATGCACGTCAATCTCAGCGCCGGCGGTCTGGTGTTCCCCTCGCCGGTTGAGCACGTGCCCGGCACCTTGCTGGAAATAAGCATGGTGTTGCATCCGTCGATCACAGGCATTCTCTCAATGTCGAAAGTGGTGTATTGCGAACGTCTCGCGGAGGCGGCGGGGATTTATCCCTGGCAGATCGCCGTCGAATACTCGCACATCCGCGAGGTCGACCGCGATTTGCTGGTCAGTCACATCATGAATCGCGAGACCGAGTTGTTGCGGCGGCAACGCGATGAGGACAACGAAGTCCAGTAGGGATCTGAGCCCAGGTAGGATGGGTGAAGCTAAGCGTAACCCATCGCAACTCATCATGTGAGGTGATGGGTTACGGCATAAACTCGCCTCCACCCATCCTACGCACTAACCGACCACTTCCAGTCCCACGTCGAGTTGTTCTTCCCGCTGCCGTTCTTCCTGCTGCAAAGCCCAGAGACGACTGTATACGCCGGCCTGCGTCAGCAACTCCTGATGCGTGCCGCGTTCGACAATGCGGCCCTGATCCATAACCAGAATCGTATCGGCGTCGATGACCGTCGAGAGTCGATGGGCGATCACCAGCGTGGTGTGATTCGCGGCGACCTTGCGTAATGCATCGAGAATGATTTGTTCGGAGTGCGAGTCCAGGCTGGAGGTCGCTTCGTCGAACACCAGGATGCGTGGGTTCTTGAGAATGGCGCGGGCAATCGCGACGCGCTGTTTCTCGCCGCCGGAGAGTTTCAGGCCGCGTTCACCGACGATGCTGTCGTAACCTTTGGGCAGTGCGGCGATGAAGCCGTGAATGTTGGCGAGTTGCGCGGCGCGTTCGACTTCGGCGCGGGTCGCGCCAGGGCGTGCATAGGCGATGTTGTAGTAGAGCGTGTCGTTGAACAGCACCGTGTCCTGCGGGACGATGCCGATGGACGCGCGCAGACTGTCTTGTGTGACCGCGCGTACATCCTGGCCGTTGATCAGAATGCGTCCGCCGCTGATGTCGTAGAAGCGGAACAACAGCCGCGCCAGGGTGGATTTCCCCGCGCCGCTGGGGCCGACCACGGCGACCTTGTGCCCGGCAGGAATGGTGAAGCTGACATCGTGCAGAATCGGCCGGTCGGCGTCGTAGGCGAACGCGACGTGTTCGAAGCGTACCTCACCGCTGCCGATATCCAGCGGTTGTGCGTCGTTGCGATCGACGATCTCCGGCTGCTTTTCCAGCACATCGAACATCAGCCGCATGTCGGTGATGGCGTGTTTGAGCTGGCTGTAGACCACACCGAGGAAATTCAGCGGAATGAACAGTTGCAGCAGGAAGGCGTTGACCAACACCAGATCGCCGATGCTCATTTCACCGGCGACCACGCCCTGCGCGGCGAGGATCATCACCCCCGTCACACCCACGGCGATGATGGCGGATTGACCGACGTTGAGTGCAGCCAGCGAGGTCTGGCTCTTGACCGCCGCGTCTTCCCAGACATGCAGCGTTTCGTTGTAGCGACGCAGCTCATGTTGTTCGTTGCCGAAGTATTTCACCGTTTCATAATTGATCAGGCTGTCGACTGCCTGGGTGTTGCCCTGCGAATCCATGGCGTTCATGGTGACGCGGTATTGCATACGCCAGTCGGTGACCAGCAGCGTGTAGGCGATATAGATCACCACCGAGCCGAAGGTGACCACGGCGAACCACGGGTCGTATTTGGCGAGCAGGATGCCGGCGATCATGACCACTTCGATCAGCGTCGGCAGAATGCTGAACACCATGTAGTTGAGCAGTGAGCTGACGCTGCGGGTGCCGCGATCGATGTCGCGCGACACGCCGCCGGTCTTGCGCTCCAGGTGATAGCGCAACGATAACTGGTGCAGATGTTCCAGCACACGCACCGACACGCTGCGCATGGCGCCGTGACGCACGCGGGCGAACACCGCGTCGCGCAGTTCGTTGAACAGCGAGCTGCCCAGGCGCAGCGCGCCGTAGCCGAGCAGCAACGCCAACGGCAAGCGTCAGCAGTTCGGTATGCGTGTTGGCATCCAGGCTGTCGACGATGTCCTTGAGGATCAGCGGAATGCCGACGTTGGCGGCCTTGGACAGGATCAGGAAGGTGAAGCCATGAGCCTGGTAGGATGGTGGAGCAAAGCGTAACCCATCATTTGTCGCGATTCTTCATGTTGCGCTTGTCACCCATCCTACGAAATCAAGCGTTGCCACTTCCAACTGTTCCGTTTCCGCTGCGTTCTTCCTGCTGCAACGCCATATGTATGCCCTGATCTACTTACGTCGTTCGATTCGATGTTATCACCAGCTCGCTCGACGCAATGCCATTTGTTCGTGAATGCTGAATCCATACTGTAATTTGCTTCGTCAAATACCATGAATGCGCGGTTCTTGAGAATGTCGCGGCGATCCTTACGCGCTTGTTTCTCGCCGCCGGATGAGTTTCAGGCCGCGTTCACCGACGATGCTGTCGTAACCTTTGGGCAGTGCGGCGATGAAGCCGTGAATGTTGGCGAGTTGCGCGGCGCGTTCGACTTCGGCGCGGGTCGCGCCAGGGCGTGCATAGGCGATGTTGTAGTAGAGCGTGTCGTTGAACAGCACCGTGTCCTGCGGGACGATGCCGATGGACGCGCGCAGACTGTCTTGCGTGACCGCGCGTACATCCTGGCCGTTGATCAGGATGCGTCCGCCGGTGACGTCGTAGAAGCGGAACAACAGCCGCGCCAGCGTGGATTTTCCCGCGCCGCTGGGGCCGACCACGGCGACCTTGTGCCCGGCGGGAATGGTGAAGCTGACATCGTGCAGAATCGGCCGGTCGGCGTCGTAGGCGAACGCGACGTGTTCGAAGCGCACCTCACCGCTGCCGATGTCCAGCGGTTGTGCGTCGTTGCGATCGACGATCTCCGGCTGCTTTTCCAGCACATCGAACATCAGCCGCATGTCGGTGATGGCGTGCTTGAGCTGGCTGTAGACCACGCCGAGGAAATTCAGCGGGATGAACAGTTGCAGCAGGAAGGCGTTGACCAATACCAGATCGCCGATGCTCATTTCACCTGCCACCACGCCTTGCGCGGCGAGGATCATCACCCCCGTCACGCCCACGGCGATGATCGCCGATTGACCGACGTTGAGTGCAGCCAGCGAGGTCTGGCTCTTGACCGCCGCGTCTTCCCAGACATGCAGCGTTTCGTTGTAGCGGCGCAGCTCATGTTGTTCGTTGCCGAAGTATTTCACCGTTTCATAATTGATCAGGCTGTCGACCGCCTGGGTGTTGCCCTGCGAATCCATGGCGTTCATGGTGACGCGGTATTGCATGCGCCAGTCGGTAACCAGCAGCGTGTAGGCGATGTAGATCACCACCGAGCCGAAGGTGACCACGGCGAACCACGGGTCGTATTTGGCCAGCAGGATGCCGGCGATCATCACGCACCTCGATCAGCGTCGGCAGGATGCTGAACACCATGTAGTTGAGCAGCGAGCTGACGCTGCGGGTGCCGCGATCGATGTCGCGCGACACGCCGCCGGTCTTGCGTTCCAGGTGATAGCGCAGCGATAACTGGTGCAGATGTTCCAGCACGCGCACCGACACGCTGCGCATGGCGCCGTGACGCACGCGGGCGAACACCGCGTCGCGCAGTTCGTTGAACAGCGAGCTGCCCAGGCGCAGCGCGCCGTAGCCGAGCAGCAACGCCAACGGCAGCGTCAGCAGTTCGGTATGGGTGTTGGCATCCAGGCTGTCGACGATGTCCTTGAGGATCAGCGGAATGCCGACGTTGGCGGCCTTGGACAGGATCAGGAAGGCCAGCGCCAACAGCACGCGGCCACGGTAGTCCCAGAGGAACGGCATCAGCGACCGCAGGGTGCGGACATCACTGGGGCGGCTGTCGGGCAGTTCGGTGGGGTGGATGTAGGCGCGCATGGCGTGACCGAGGGTGAGCGAGGCGCCATTGTCACAAAATGCGACAGTGGAGGGAAATCACCCGCTACAGCGAGCGGAAATTCCCGCCGCTATGCGAGAATATCACCCGTAAATCCACAGTCGCGGCTGTTCTGGCCGGCACACACGGAGACGATGCACCATGAAACCGAGCCCTGAAGAATTGCGTCAGGCCGTCAGCGAGGCGGAACGCCTGCGCGCGGCCGGCGAAGATACGCATGCCTTGGCCAAAACGGTGCTGTATCAGCAGGAGCGCCTGCGGCATCTGGAAGACATCTGCTTGCGGGCAGAGCGGATGGTGAGATTCGGTATGGACGAGCACGAACATGCGTTGCTGGTCAAAGCCCTGGATGCCGCGCGGCGTGCCGAGGAGGCCGCGGTTGGAGAGGCAGAGACGCTGGGATTGGCGTGATCCAGCCTTGACTTTTTAGGGTGCCGCCCGCATGTTTCGCGGCAACCCGCGCCCATTTGGGCGTATCAATAGTTTGCTTTGGAAGGTGCTGTATGCCGATTTATGAGTATCAGTGTGGTGATTGTGGTCACGGCTTGGAATCCCTGCAGAAGCTCAGCGATCCTCCGCTGACCGATTGCCCGGAATGTGGCAAGCCCAAGTTGCAGAAACAGATTTCGGCCGCCGGCTTCCGTCTTTCGGGTGGCGGTTGGTACGAAACCGACTTCAAATCCGGCAGCAAGCGCAATGTGGCCGAGAAAGACACGAGTGGCGGTTCGTCCGGCGGCGCGTCTGGTGGGCCTCTGGCGGCGGACATAGCTGTGGCGGCGGCGGTTGCGGGTCGTGCTCCTGATTTAACCGCGCGTCTGAAAGGGGCGCCGCCGGAATGGCGCTTGCGTATAGAAATGTAGGGTGGTTACCCTAAAGGGCCAAGTGGTTGCGTTGGCCGTAACCCACCAAGCGTGCCGTCAGGCACACCTAAAAATCGGGTTGTGTTGCTGCGCAACGCTTGGTGGGTTACGCAAAAAACGCTAACCCACCCTACATTGATGGCGGAACCGCTCAAGTAAGTGCCATTCGGCCCCGCCCCATTTTCCGCTTCCGGTTGCCCGTCCCATCCCGACCCCGTACCATTCCCACCCTTCTTAATGCCTACCCGGAGGCCGTCGCGCCATGAGTTCCACGCGTATCCCCATGCGTTCACATTATTGCGGGGAACTGAACGAATCCCACATCGATGAAGAGATCCGTATCTGCGGTTGGGTGCATCGTCGGCGCGACCATGGCGGCGTGATCTTCATCGACCTGCGCGACCGCGAGGGTCTGGTGCAGGTGGTGTTCGATCCGGATGCCCCGGAGTCGTTCCAGATCGCCGAGCGCGTGCGCAACGAATTCGTGCTGCAGGTACACGGCACGGTGCGCCGCCGTCCGGACGGCACCGGAAACGCCAACATGCCGACCGGGCAGATCGAAATCCTCGGCAAGCAATTGGAGATTCTCAACGCCGCCGAAACGCCGCCGTTCCAGATCGACGATGAAGACATCGGCGAGGAATTGCGCCTGCGTTATCGCTACATCGATCTGCGCCGTCCGGTCATGCAGCAGCGCATGCAATTGCGCGCCCGCATCGCCCGGCAGTTGCGCCGCTTCCTCGATGAGCGCGGTTTCCTCGATATCGAAACGCCGATCCTGACCAAGACCACACCGGAGGGCGCGCGCGATTATCTGGTGCCGAGCCGCACCCATCCCGGTGAGTTCTTCGCCTTGCCGCAGTCGCCGCAATTGTTCAAACAGCTGCTGATGATGAGCGGCATGGATCGCTATTATCAGATCGTGCGCTGCTTCCGCGACGAAGACCTGCGCGCCGACCGGCAGCCGGAATTCACCCAGCTCGATATCGAGACCTCGTTCCTGAACGAAGACGAGATCATGGAGCTGATGGAAGACATGATTCGCGAGCTGTTCGCGCAGGTGTTGGATGTCAGCCTGCCGATACCGTTCCCGCGCATGACTTATGCCGAGGCGATGCGCCGTTATGGCGTCGATAAACCGGACCTGCGCATTCCGTTGGAACTGGTCGATGTCGCCGATCTCATGCAAGACGTCGAATTCAAGGTGTTTGCCGCGCCGGCCAAAGATCCGAAGGGTCGCGTCACCGCGCTGCGATCTGCCGCAAGGCGGCAGCCTGTCGCGTAAAGACATCGACGATTACACGCAGTACGTCAGCAAATACGGCGCCAAGGGTCTCGCCTATATCAAGGTGAACGAACTGGCCAAGGGACGCGACGGTCTGCAGTCGCCGATCCTGAAATTCCTGCCGGATGCGACCGTGACCGGCATTCTGGAACGCACCGGTGCGGCCGATGGCGATCTGATTTTCTTCGGCGCCGATTCCGCCAAGGTGGTCAGCGAGGCCTTGGGCGCGCTGCGCATCAAGCTCGGTCACGATCTGAATCTGTTGACCAGCCCGTGGCAGCCGTTGTGGGTGGTCGACTTCCCGATGTTCGAGCATGACGAAAAGGACAATCGCTGGGTCGCGCTGCATCATCCGTTCACCGCGCCGAACATCAATGATGTCCAAGCGCTACGCGACAATACCGGCGAAGCGCTGTCGCGCGCCTACGACATGGTGCTCAACGGCACCGAATTGGGCGGTGGTTCGATACGTATTCACCGTGAAGACATGCAGGCGGCCGTATTCGAATTGCTCGGCATCGGCGCCGAAGAGGCGCGCGAGAAATTCGGCTTCCTGCTCGACGCGCTCAAATACGGTTGCCCGCCGCACGGCGGCATCGCCTTCGGCCTCGACCGTCTGGTGATGCTGATGGTCGGCGCGCAATCGATCCGCGATGTGATGGCCTTCCCCAAGACCCAGAGCGCCGCGTGCATGCTGACCAACGCACCGTCGCCGGCCGGTGAAAAGCAGCTGCGTGAGCTGGGCATTCGGCTGCGGGCGAAAGTGGTGGAGTAGTTTAGTTGAACCGCCAAGACGCCAAGGCCGCCAAGAAAGCGTGATTTGAACCGCCAAGGCGCCAAGACGCCAAGAGAATTCATGTGAAAAACCAACTTGGCTTTTTACATTAATTGTTCTTGGCGTCTTGGCGCCTTGGCGGTTCACCAGGATTTCTTGCGCTTGGCGTCTTGGCGGTTCAAATACTAAGTGACCTTGAACACCTTCAAACGCCCCGAATCCGTCCTGGTCCTGGTCTACACCGAGGCCGGTGAGGTGCTGATGTTGCGCCGGCGGCAGCCGGATGATTTCTGGCAATCGGTGACGGGCAGCCTGGAAGGGAACGAGACCCCGGAGCAGGCGGCACGGCGCGAGCTGTTCGAGGAAACCGGTCTAGCGGTGAGCGCTGGGTTGGTCGACTGCAGAAAAACCAATCGCTTTCCCATCCTGCCCGCCTGGCGCTCCCGCTATGCCCCCGACGTCAGCCACAACACCGAGTATGTCTTTCGGCTGGCGCTGACCGAGCGCCTCGCGATCCGCATCGATCTTGCCGAACACCTGGAATATCAGTGGCTTGATCGTGTATCCGCGGCCGCGTTGGCGAGCTCTTATACCAACCGCGAGGCGATTCTTGCCTGGGTGCCGGCGTGCGCCAGCTAAAGCCTCAATCGATATTTGCGAATTCTTCTAAAGAACCCCTCTGAGCGGCCGATCCACCGGGTGCCCCGAGGCTGGGGCATTTTCGGGTGCGCAACACACCCTCAAGCAGTGGACTAGTTGGAGATCCCCAATGATGCGTATCCCCGGACGGCTGACCGCCCTGTGCGCCGCCATTTTGCCTCTCATCCCCCTGACCGTCAGTGCCACCAACGGGATGAACATGGAGGGCTACGGTCCGATTGCTGCCGCGATGGGCGGTGCCTCGATGGCTTACGATAATGGCACGGCCGCCATGATGAACAATCCGGCCACCCTCGGCATGATGAAAGACGGCGATCGCCTGGATGCGTTCTTCGGTTTTCTCGGGCCGGATGTCGAATCCGAAGCCGGTGGCATGACCGCCAAGTCCGATGGCACCGCCTATTACATGCCGGCGGTGGGTTTCCTGCGCAAGCGCGAGGGCCTGACTTACGGCATCGGCCTCTACGGCCAAGGTGGCATGGGCACCGAATACGGCAGCGACAGCTTCATGAGCATGGGCGCCGGTCTGGAAAATCGCACCGAATTGAGCGTCGGCCGCGTCATCGCGCCGTTGAGTTTCAACGTCAACGACAAGCTGACGGTCGGCGGCAGTGTGGACTTCGTCTGGGCGGGTCTGGATCTGCGCATGGCGTGTCCGAGGCGCAGTTCGCCGATATGGCCAATCCGATGGCGCAGAACATCGGGTCTGCCTCGGGTTCGCTGGTGAATGCCTTTGGCTCTATGTATGAACCCTTCGGCGGTACCGGCATCAGTCAGCTCAACTACGCCTATTTCGATTACAGCAATGACAACCGGTTCTCCGGTAAGGCGCGCGGCTACGGAGCTGCCGGCAAGATCGGCGCGGCCTACAAGATCAACAAGCAGTTGACGGTTGGTGCGACCTATCACTCCGAGACGAAGCTGGGCGACATGGAGACCGATGGCGCCAAGGTACAGATGAGTGTGAACGCCAATTTCGGCGGCGGTTATCAAGACTACGTGATCCCGGTATCCGGCAAGATCAAGGTGAAGGATTTCCAATGGCCGTCGACCTACGGCATCGGCGCCGCGTTCCAGGCCACGGATAAATTGCTGCTGGCGGCCGACATCAAGCGCATCAGCTGGGCCGATACCATGCAGAATTTCCGCATGGTCTTCACCGCCGATGCGGTGCAGGCCAATCCGCTCGCCGGGGGCTTTGCCGGACTCGATCTGGATGCCACCTTGTACCAGGATTGGGACAATCAGACTGTTTACCAGGTCGGTGGTGCCTATCAGATCGATAAGCAGCTCACCCTGCGTGCCGGCTTCAATCACGCCGACAATCCGGTGCCGAACAGCTATCTGAATGCCCTGTTCCCGGCGATTGTGGAAGACCACCTCACCGCGGGCTTCGGCTACGGCTTCAACGAGAAACAGTCCATCGACTTCTCGCTGCAGCACGCTTTCGAAGTGTCCAACACCAATCCGGGCAACGGTACCACCATCCCGGCAGTGACCTCGCGGCACGCGCAGACCAGCTTCCAGTTTATTTATTCGCATCGCTTCTGAGCGCACTGCGATAACCGCTCGACAAACAGGCCGGCATAATGCCGGCCTGTTTTGTTTTCAGACGCTCATTGAGTCTGTAGCCCGGATGCAATCCGGGATGCATGCCGCCATTCCCCGGATTGCATCCGGGCTACACATACTGGGAACCGCCAAGACGCCAAGGCGATATGAACCGCCAAGGCGCCAAGAACGCCAAGAGAATTCAGGCAAACATCTTTTTGGTTTTTACTTTGACATCCTTGGCGCCTTGGCGGTTCAACTCCAATACGACTGCAGGTTCATGCCGTATCTGCCAAGTGCTAAACTTCGCCGCGTTCTGAGTTCCATACGAGGCAGTCATGGCAGGTCACAGCAAATGGGCGAACATCCAGCACCGCAAAAATGCCCAGGATGCCAAGCGCGGCAAACTCTTCACCAAACTGATCCGTGAAATCACTGTCGCTGCACGCAGTGGCGATCCTGATCCCAACGCCAACCCACGCCTGCGCACGGCGGTGGACAAGGCGTTGACCGCCAATATGACCCGCGACACCATCGAGCGCGCCATCAAACGCGGTGCCGGTGCGATCGAGGGCGAACACTACGAGGAGGTGCGCTACGAAGGCTACGGGCCCGGCGGCGCGGCGGTGATGGTCGATTGCATGACCGACAACCGCAACCGCACCGCGTCCGATGTGCGTTATGCGTTTTCCAAATACGGTGGCAATCTCGGCACCGACGGTTCAGTCGCCTATCTGTTCACCAAACTCGGCGTGCTCAGTTATCCGGCCGGCAGCGATGAAGACGCGCTCATGGAGGTCGCGCTCGAAGCCGGCGCGCAGGACGTTGTCAGCAACGACGACGGTTCCGTCGATGTGCTCACCGATCCGGCTGACTTCAATCGAGTAAAAGACGCCATGCTCGCCGCCAAATTCGTCCCCGAGAGCGCCGAGGTGACGATGCGCGCGAGCACCAGCGCGGTCTTGGATGCCGAAGCGGCGGCGTCGATGGTGAAAATGCTCGATGTGCTGGAAGATCTCGACGACGTGCAGCAGGTCTATTCCAACGCGGATATCTCCGAGGAGATTCTCGCGCAGTTGTAACACTCTGCGGATACCGCCGCTCGTGGGGACAGATCTTTAGCTCTGTCCCCGTTGTGGTTCCACACAGTGGAACGTTTCCTCCCATCTGCATACCGCGCGGTATAAGAAACGTCCGACCTCATCCGTCGGCTTTGTTTAAGCGCGTGGTCCGCACGGACGGGGACAGAGCTAAAGATCTGTCCCCACGGCGGCGGTGTATCAACGCCTACACTCATCCGCGATAACCCGTTACTATGCCGCCATGCGTATCCTCGGCATCGATCCTGGTTCTGTGATCACTGGCTTCGGCATCATCGATGTCGACGGGCCGCGTTACGCGCATGTGCACAGCGGTCATATCAAGGTCGACGGCGAGGCGCTGCCGGAAAAACTCGGCGTGATCTTCGCCGGTATTCGCGCATCTGGTCAGCGAATGGCAGCCGCAGGAGGTGGCCATCGAGCGCGTGTTCATGGCGCGCAACGCCGATTCGGCGCTCAAACTCGGTCAGGCGCGCGGCGCGGCGATCTGCGGCGCGGTCGGCACGGTGCCCAGCATCGCCGAATACAGCCCGCGCGAAGTGAAGCTGGCGGTGGTCGGCAAGGGCGGCGCGACCAAGGAGCAGGTGCAGCACATGGTGCGTGTGCTGCTGAAGCTGACCGCAAATCTCCAGCCCGACCAAGCCGACGCCCTGGCCATCGCGCTGTGTCACAGTCATATGCGCCAGACGCTGGCGAAAATTCCCGGTGCGCGTGCGGCGCGCGGAGGACGCTTTCGATGATCGGTTTTCTGCGCGGCAAACTCGCTGGTCAAACAGCCGCCGGTGCTGCTCATCGATGTCAACGGTGTGGGCTACGAGGTCGAGGCGCCGATGACGACGTTTTACGACCTGCCCGAGACCGGCGTCGAAATCACCCTGCACACGCATCTGGTGGTGCGCGAAGATGCGCACACGCTGTTCGGTTTTCTGCGCCTGTCCGATCGCGCGCTGTTCCGCGCGTTGATCAAGATCAGCGGCGTCGGTCCGCGCATGGCCTTGGCGATTCTCTCCGGCATGAGTGCCGATGCCTTCGTGCGCTGCATCCAGGACAACAACACCGCCGCGCTGACGCGCGTGCCGGGCGTCGGCAAAAAGACCGCCGAGCGCCTGGTGATCGAACTGCGTGACAACATTGGTAAGGCTGGGGTTGCGGGGGCGGATGTGTCGGCGGCCAGCGCCGGCCCGGCCAATGCCGTGGAAGAGGCCGTCAGCGCCTTGATCGCGCTGGGCTACAAACCACCCGACGCCTCGCGCATGGTGCGCGGTATCGACAGCAAGGATCTCGGTGTCGAAGAGATCATCCGCCGCGCCTTGCAGGCGGCGGCGAAATAATCCTCGGATACCGCCGCGGTGGGGACAGATCTTTAGCTCTGTCCCCGTTGTGGTTCCACTCAACAGAGCGGAGCCACCCAACAACTCATCCTCACGCATCCTCAGCGGCTTCGTTTAACCGCGTGGTCCGCACGGACGGGGACAGAGCTAAAGATCTGTCCCCACCGGCGCGGTACATCACGGATGTTTGCGGTTCCGCCACCGCGTCATATCGAGTATCTTCCCCGCATGACCACAGACCGCCTGATCGACCCCAGCACCGCCTCGTCCGACGAAGAGCGCATCGACCGCGCCATTCGCCCTAAACTGCTCGCCGATTACGTTGGACAGCCGGCGGTACGCGAGCAGATGGAGATTTTCATCGGCGCGGCGCGGGCGCGCGGCGAGGCGCTGGATCACGTGCTTATTTTCGGCCCACCGGGGCTGGGCAAGACCACGCTGGCGCACATCATCGCCAATGAGTTGAACGTCAATCTGCGCCATACCTCCGGGCCGGTGCTGGAAAAGGCGGGTGATTTGGCGGCGATGCTGACCAATCTAGAGCCGCATGATGTCTTGTTCGTCGATGAGATTCATCGCCTCAGCCCGGTGGTGGAGGAAATCCTCTACCCGGCGATGGAGGATTATCAGCTCGATATCATGATCGGCGAGGGACCGGCGGCGCGTTCCATCAAGCTCGATCTGCCGCCGTTCACGCTGGTGGGCGCGACCACACGCGCCGGGTTGCTGACCTCACCCTTACGCGACCGCTTCGGCATCGTGCAGCGCTTGGAGTTCTACAACCAGGCCGATCTGGCGCATATCCTGATGCGCTCAGCCGGGATTCTCGGTGTGGAAATGACGCCTGAAGGCGCGCAAGAACTGGCGACACGTTCGCGCGGCACACCGCGCATCGCCAATCGCTTGCTCCGCCGGGTGCGCGATTATGCCCAGGTCAAAGGCAGCGGCCGGGTCGATGCCGAGATCGCGCGCAAGGCCATGGAGATGCTCAGCGTCGACAGTCACGGTTTCGACATGATGGACCGCACGTTGCTGATGGCGCTGATCGACAAGTTCGACGGCGGTCCGGTCGGCATCGACAGCCTCGCCGCCGCCATTGGCGAGGAGCGCGGCACCATCGAGGACGTACTGGAACCGTACCTCATCCAGCAGGGTTTTATGATGCGTACCGCGCGCGGTCGTGTGGCGACGCGCAAGGCCTATCTGCACTTCGGTTTGAAGCCGCCGACGCGCTCGACCGAGGTGGAAGCGCTGTCGTTGTTTGACGTAAGCGGGGATTGATATATAGTCGCGCCCGCAGGAGGCGGCGCTGGCGCGGTCATGGCGCAGTTATCCTGGGAATCCCGGATTTTCCTGGATCGCATGCACCAAATCGGACGCCCACCCAACTCTATGTCATCTGTGTTTCTCGCGGCATTGCTGATGCCGCTCCGGTTGCCTTGGCGAACGCAGGCGGCCGATTTTCCCCTTCTGCAGGCTGGAACTCCCGCGTACTGGTTGCTGTCTTTGCTGGATAGCGTGCCCGCACGCCGGTAAGCTATGCAGTTGTGTGGGCTGCATGTTGGTCACGGGACGTTGGGAGAATGAGAGTGGTGCATGAATTCCGCTGGGCGGTACGCGTGTACTACGAGGATACGGATTCCGGGGGCGTGGTGTATTACGCCAATTACCTCAAATTCATGGAGCGCGCGCGTACCGAATGGCTGCGCAGCCTGGGATTCGAGCAAGACCGGATGGCGCGCGAGGCAGGCATCATCTTCGCCGTGACCGAGGCCGAGTTGAAATTTCGGCGGCCAGCGCGCTTCAACGATGCGCTGACGGTCACCGCACAGGTTATCGAGCGGCGTCGTGTTAGCCTGCGCTTTGCCCAAGCGGTGTATCGCGACGATGAACTTTTATGTGAGGGCCGCGTCCAGATTGCGAGTCTGGACAGCGCCCGGTTTAGCCCCCGGCCGATACCGGAGGCGTTATTAAGGGAAATTCCTGATGGCGACTGATATGTCCATTCTGCATCTGATCACCGGCGCGAGCGCGGTGGTGCAGATTGTCATGCTCATCCTGGTGGTCGTGTCGATCACCTCGTGGACCATGATCTTCCACAAATGGAAGATGATTCAGGACGCGCGCAGCGAGGCGGAAGCCTTCGAGAAGCGCTTCTGGTCGGGCGGGGATCTGGCCATGTTGTATAAAGAAGTCGCGGACGGGTCCGACGAGGCACGCGGCATGGCCGATATCTTCGAGGCCGGCTTCAAGGAATTCGCGCGGCTGCGTAAGCAGTCCGGCAACGATGCGCAGGCCTTGATCGAGGGTGTGCAGCGCTGCATGCGCGTGGCGCTGTCGCGTGAGATGGATCGCTTGGAAATGAATCTGCCGTTTCTGGCCACGGTCGGCTCGATCAGTCCGTATGTCGGTCTGTTCGGTACGGTGTGGGGCATCATGAATTCCTTCCGCGCACTGGGTAATGTGCATCAGGCGACGCTGGCGATGGTCGCGCCGGGCATCGCCGAGGCGCTGGTCGCCACCGCGATGGGTCTGTTCGCGGCGATCCCGGCGGTGGTGACCTACAACCGCTATTCCACTGACGTCGAGCGGCTGATCAATCGTTACGACAATTTCCTGGAAGAATTTTCCTCCATCCTGATGCGCCAGGTGCATTGATGATGATTGCATCGATGATCCTGGATAACGCACGCGTCGGGCGGGTCTGAGCCATGGCCAGACAACGGGTCCGCAAAAAGCCGATCGCCGAGATGAACGTCGTGCCGTATATCGACGTGATGTTCGTGCTGTTGGTGATCTTCATGGTCACCGCGCCGTTGCTGCAGCAGGGCGTGCAGGTGGATCTGCCGCAGGCCAGCGCGCAACCGATCCCGCCGGATCAAGGTGAGCCGTTGGAGCTGAGCGTCGATGCGCAGGGCAATTATTTTCTGAATGTCGGTGGCGATACCAAGGCGCCGGTCGACGAAGAGACTATTGTGCAGCGAGTGGCGGCGGTGTTGCGTCACAAACCGCAAACGCCGGTGCTGGTGCGCGGCGATCGCAATGTCGACTACGGCACGGTGGTGCGCGCCATGGTTCTGTTACAACAGGCCGGGGCGCCGAATGTGGGCCTGGTGACGGACAATACACAGCCTGCGGCTGAACGTTGAGATTATGTGGCAACTCGTTAAAGAACATCCCCGCTCATTTGTCTATGCGTTACTGGCGCATCTGCTGCTGATCATCATGCTGGTGATCAATCTGGATTGGGCCACCAAACCGACGCCGGCCGGTGCCCCCAGCGCGCCGGTGCAGGCGGTGGTCATCGATGAATCCAAGGTCAACGCCGAGGTCGAGCGACTCAAGACCGAGGATCAGCGCAAGGTGCAGCAGGAGCAAGCCGCGGCCGAGCGGCTGCGCGAGTTGGAAGCGAAGACCCAGCAGGCCGAGGCGGCCCGAGTCAAAGAACAGAAGAAGTTGGAAACGCTGAAGCAAAAGCAGGTCGTCGAAGAAAAGCGTCTCAAAGAGCAGGAAAGCCAGCGTAAGCTGGAGCAGCAGAAGCTCGCGACCGAGCAGAAAAAGCTCGAGCAGAAGAAACTCGAACAGAAACAGGCCGAGCAGAAGCAGCAGGCGGCCGAGGCTGAAAAAAAGAAGCAAGCCGAAGAAAAGCGTTTGGCCGAAGCCGAGGCGAAACGTAAAATAGAGGCCAAGGCCAAAGCGGATGCCGAGGCGAAGGCCAAGGCCGATGCGGAAGCCAAGGCGAAAGCGGCGGCTGAAGCACAGCGCAAGGCCGCCGAGCAGGCCTTGCAAGCACAGATCGCGGCGGAAGATGCGGCGCGCGATCAGAGTATTATCAGCCAGTATGTCGGTATCATCGGCGACCGGGTCCGGCGCAATTGGATTCAGCCACCGAGCAGCCGGGTGGGCCTGTCCTGCGTGGTGCAGGTACAGTTGATGCCGGGCGGCGATGTGGTCAGCGCGCAGGTGGTGCAGAGCAGTGGCGATGCGGCCTTCGATCGTTCGGTGGAAGCGGCGGTGTATCGTGCCGCGCCGTTGCCGTTGCCGCCCGATCCGGGCTTGTTCGAGAGCTTCAGGACGTTGACGTTTAATTTTTCGCCCAAGTGAACAATGCCAAATAAACAGCGACAGAATCTCAAGGAAAAGACCGATGATTAAATTTGTGCGCGCGCTGCTGGTCGGTACGCTGATGAGCCTGTGGGCTGTGGCCGCCCAGGCGGCGTTGACCATCGAGATCAATCAGGGCGTCGAAGGCGCCGTGCCGATCGCTGTGGTGCCGTTCGGCTCTTCCTCGCCGCAAGCGTTACCCCAGGACGTCTCGGCCATCATCGCCGCGGACCTGCAACGCAGCGGGCGCTTTGCGCCGTTGCCGGCCAACGATCTCCTGTCCCGTCCCACCGAGGCCGCGCAGGTGAATTTCCGCGACTGGCGCGTGCTGGGTGTCGACAGCCTGGTGATCGGCAACATCGAGCCGACCGGGCCGGACAGTTATAACATCCGTTTTCAGGTGTTCGACGTGTTGCGTGGCGGTCAGTTGATCGGCTATACCGTGCCGGCCACGCGCGCGCAGTTGCGGCGTGTTGCGCATCAGATTGCCGACCAGATCTATGAGGCACTGACCGGCGAGCGTGGAGCGTTCAACACGAAGATCGCCTACGTCACCACCCGTGGCAGCGGCAAGGTCAAGCAATACGAATTGCAGATTGCCGATTCCGATGGCTATGGTCCGAGCACCGTGGTACGCACCAAGCAGCCGCTGATGTCGCCGACCTGGTCGCCGGATGCTTCGCGTATTGCTTATGTTTCGTTCGAGAAACGCCGCGCCGAGATTTACATGCAGGATCTGCGTACCGGCAGTCGCAGCAAGCTGGCCAGTTTTGCCGGTATTAACGGTGCGCCATCCTGGTCGCCGGATGGCACGCGGCTGGCGCTGACCTTGTCGCGCGACGGCAATCCGGAAATTTATATCCTGCGCGTGGCCGATGGCAGTCTCACGCGGCTGACGCAGTCGCCGTCCATCGACACCGAGCCGACCTGGTCGCCGGACGGCCAGAGCATCGTGTTCACCTCGGATCGTGCCGGTGGGCCGCAGTTGTACCAGGTGTCGGCCGGCGGCGGTCAGGCGCAGCGGCTGACCTTCGAAGGCAACTACAACGCCAGCCCGGATTATTCCGCGGATGGCAAGCGGCTCTCGATGGTGCACCGCGACGGCAGCGGCAATTACCGCATTGCCGTTTATGAACTGGATTCGCGGATGTTGCGGGTCGTCAGTGAAGGGCGTCTGGATGAGTCGCCGAGTCTGGCACCGAACGGACGCATGGTGATCTATGCCGCCAGCGACGCCCGCGGTGTGCTGGCCACGAGTTCGGTGGATGGCCGTGCCGGCCAGCGCCTGACGTTCCAGGAAGGCGCTGTGCGCGAACCCGCGTGGTCGCCGTTCCTGCCGAAATGAGCTTTTCGGGCTGGTGAGACCGGTTCGGATACAATAGCTGTACGGATTTAAATTCAGCCGCCTCGTCGAGGCGGTCATTTCAGTGAGGAGTGTGTTATGCGTGCGATATGGAAACCTGTTTTGCTGGCTTTTGCGGTCGCCGCGGTCAGTGGTTGTAGCAGCATGGGCAAGAAGTCCAGCACCGATGCCGGTGCGGAAACCGGTGCCATGGGTGATGGCGCGACCACCGGCGTGGGCGTCGGCAGCGGCACCTTCCAGGGTATGTCCATCGACGATCCGAGCAGCCCGCTGGCGCAGCGCGTGATCTACTTCGAATTGGACAGCAGCCAGGTTCGCGAAGCCGACCGTGGCGTGCTGGCCAACCATGCCGCCTATCTCAAGGAGAATCCGCAGGCCGTGATTACGCTGGAAGGCCATGGCGACGAGCGCGGTTCCCCCGAGTACAACATTGCGCTGGGCGAGCGTCGTGCCCAGGCCGTGCGCCAGATGATGGAATTCTCGGGTGCCACCGCGACGCAGCTGCCCACCGTCAGCTACGGCGAAGAGAAGCCGGCGGTTGATGGTCACGACGAGTCGGCCTGGTCGCAGAACCGTCGCGTCGAGCTGATCTACCCGGGACGTTGAGATGATGCCGACCCGCTACCCGACCCGCAGGCTGGGGCTGTTGGCTGCGGCAATGCTTGCCGCGGCCATGCCGACGGTTCACGCCAGTGAGCTGGAGGACCGCGTTACGCGCATCGAGTCGCTGATGCAGAGTCAGGGCTTGATGGACATGCTGACGCAGCTCCAGCAACTGCAGAGTGAAGTGCAAGAGTTGCGCGGTCAGGTCGAGACGCAGGGCAATCAGCTGCAGCAGATGCAAGAGCAGCAGCGCAGCCTGTATCTGGACATCGACCGGCGTTTGCAGGGCGGGGCAGCGGGGCAGACAGCGGTACCGGGGGCGTCGATGGCGACGCCTCCCGTGGTCATTACACCCGGTGTGGCCGCCCCTGCAGTTCCGGCGAGCCCCAGCGGGTGAAGTAACAGCGCCAGCCGTGGGCACAACTGTGCCCACGACGGTTGCACCGGCGCCCGTCGCGCCGACTTATTCAGCGCCGGGTTTACCCCCCGGTGCAGCGACGCCCTCGACGGTCATGCCAGCGCCGACGGCGCAGACTGACGCACCCGCGGTGGCGGCAACAACGCAGGCGGCCGTGGCCTCGCCGGACGAACAGGCGGCTTACGAACAAGCCCTGAATATCTTGCGTGAAGGCCGTTACGCCGATGCCGCCAAGGCTTACCAGCAGTTTCTGGCGACGTATCCCAACGGTCGTTACGTCGACAATGCGCAATACTGGCTGGCCGAAACGCAATATGTGACGCGCCAGTTTCCACAGGCCCTGGAAGAGTTCGGGAAAGTGGTCAACAACTATCCCAACAGCACCAAGGTGCCCGATGCGCAGCTCAAGATGGGTTACATCCATTATGAGCAGGGCAATTGGGTGGCGGCACGTGAACAACTGCAGTCTTTGGTGCAGCGCTTCCCGGACAGCACGGCGGCCCGTCTGGCCAATGAACGTCTGCAACGCATGAGCCGCGAGGGCCACTAGATCTCTTTTGGCCACGGAAAACACGCGAAGGCACGGAATTCATTTGTTCGATAAATCGTGCTGAATCCGGTCCCCAGCCGCCGCAGCGGTATGCGATGGGTTTTCCCCAGCTATTGTCCGTGCCATCCGTGTTTTCCGTGGCAAATAAGGGCCTCTGCCGAGACGCAATGCGGCTGTAGTACACTGCGCGCATGAACGACATCGTGCCCGCGGTGCCGGACATGCCAACGACGGAGACGTCGTTGGAACGTCTGCGCATCACCGAAATTTTCCTCTCTCTGCAAGGCGAGTCGCGCAGCGTCGGCTGGCCCACGGTATTTATCCGTCTGACCGGTTGTCCGTTGCGTTGTGGTTATTGCGATACCGCGTATGCCTTTCAGGGCGGTGAATGGATGTCGTTGGACGACATCCTCGCGCGCACGGCCGGTTTCACCGTCAAGCATGTCACGGTCACGGGTGGCGAGCCGCTGGCGCAGAAGGCGTGTCTGCCACTGCTCACGCGACTCTGCGATGCCGGTTATGAAGTGTCGCTGGAAACCAGCGGCGCCTTGGATGTGGCGCGCGTCGATCCGCGCGTCGTCAAGGTGATGGACCTGAAGACGCCGGGTTCCGGCGAGGTCGAACGCAATCGTTACTGCAATCTCGAACACCTCAATCCACGCGATCAGGTCAAATTCGTGCTCTGCGATCGCGCCGATTACGACTGGGCCAAGGAACAGCTCGTGAAGTACGAATTGCCGCATATCTGCGAAGTGTTGTTCTCGCCGGTGCAGGGTCAACTGGCGCCGCGCGAATTGGCGGATTGGATCGTCGCGGATCGTTTGCCGGTGCGTTTCCAGATGCAGTTGCACAAATATCTGTGGGGCGATGTCGCGGGGAAATAGGAGGCTACGTCATTCCGGTGTATACCGAAATTCAGCACCTCGATCCCTTGGATTCCCGCTTTCGCGGGAATGACGAAACATGAAATATTCGGCGTTCCCGCAGGAGCGAAGTTATGCAGGCAAAAGCGGTCGTTCTGTTATCCGGCGGGCTCGATTCGGCGACCGTGTTGGCGCAGGCGCGCGCGCAGGGTTTCGCCTGTTATGCACTGAGTTTGGATTATGGCCAGCGGCACGCGAGCGAACTCGCGGCGGCGCGGCGCGTGGCCGCCGCGCTGGGCGTGGTCGAACACAAGATCATCGCGCTGGATCTGACGCAGATCGGCGGATCGGCCTTGACCGATGCCAGCATCGCCGTGCCCGAGACGCCGAGTGTCGGCATTCCCGTTACCTATGTCCCGGCGCGCAATACCGTGTTTCTGTCTCTGGCGTTGGGTTGGGCCGAGGTGCTCGGCGCACAGGATATTTTTATCGGCGTGAATGCCGTCGACTATTCGGGCTACCCGGATTGCCGCCCGGAATACATCGCCGCCTTCGAGCGTCTTGCTAATCTCGCCACCCGTGCGGGTGTCGAAGGAGCGCCGTTCCGCATCAACGCCCCGCTGATTGCCATGAGCAAGGCGGAGATCATCCAGGCCGGCCTGCAACTCGGTGTGGATTACGCGCTGACGCTCTCCTGTTACGCGGCAGACAGTGACGGACGTGCCTGCGGGCGTTGCGATTCCTGCCGCCTGCGCGCCGCCGGGTTTGCACAAGCCGGTGTGCCGGATCCAACACGCTACGTATAGGATCAACACGCCAGGGCACGTCCATGACACGCAACAGGCGCTATAGTTGAATCAGCACCACGTCGGCGATGATCGATACATGGTCGGCGGGAGACATCAGGAGGAATCAGTCATGACCTTTGAAAATTTCGCCTCGGCCCAGGCGTACATGCTGTGGGGTACCTTCGCCTTGGCGGTGCTGCTCGGCGCGGTCGCGAACAAAACCAATTTCTGCACCATGGGTGCGATTTCCGATTGGGTGAACATGGGCGACACCGGTCGTTTGCGCGCCTGGCTGTTCGCCATCGCCGTCGCCATGCTGGGTGTGGCCGGTTTGGAATACCTGGGCATGGTCGAGGTCGGCGAATCATTTCCGCCGTACCGCGCCGGCCAATTGGTGTGGGCCGAGAACCTGCTGGGCGGCATTCTGTTCGGCATCGGTATGACGCTCGCCAGCGGCTGCGGTAATAAAACCTTGGTGCGCATCGGCGGCGGCAATCTCAAGTCCGTGTTGGTGCTGGCGGTGATCGCGGTGATCGCCTATTTCATGGTCAACCCGTTCCCGGGCAGTGATCAGACCCTGTTTACCCTGCTGTTTTACGGCTGGTTACGGCCGTTGGCCATCGATCTCGGGGCGAGCCAGGATCTGGGTGCGCTGGTGGCCGGTGGCGAGGGCGCGCCCACCGCGCGTTTGGCGATCGGTGGCGTGTTGGGTGTGGTGTTGCTGGGGCTGGTGTTCAAATCCAGCGACTTCCGGAGTCGCTTCGATAATATTCTCGGCGGGTTGGTGGTTGGCCTGGTCGTGGTCGGTGCCTGGTATCTCACCAGCAATGTGCTGATTAATCTGGATGGCGAGCCGTATACGCTGCGCAGCTATGCCCAGCAGTGGGATTTCCTGGCGGATTCACCCGAAGGGCAGCCGGCCGACAGCCGGCCGCTGAGCCCGCAGTCCTTCACCTTTATCAACCCGATGGGGCAGACCTTGGGCTACGCCATGCAGCGCCTGCAGCCGGCGTATCTCACCTTTGGCGTGATGTCCTTGGCGGGGGTCGTGCTCGGCTCGTTGCTGTGGGCATTGTTGAGTCGCAGTTTCCGTTTCGAATGGTTCGCGTCGTTCCGCGACTTTCTCAATCACTTTATCGGCGCGATGCTGATGGGTTTCGGCGGCATCCTGGCCATGGGCTGCACCATCGGCCAGGCCATTACCGGCGTATCGACGCTGGCAGTCGGCTCGTTTATCGCCTTCGGCGGCATCGTGCTCGGCAGCGCCCTGACCATGAAGGTGCAGTATTACCGGATGGTCTATGAAGGTGAGGCCAGCGTGCTGTCGGCGTTGGTCACGGCGCTGGTCGATTTTCATCTGTTGCCCAAGGGTCTGCGCCGACTCGCAGCGGCCTGATCCGAATTCGCACGGCGGGGTTTGCCTACCCCGCCGGGTCGGGTATGATGACCGGCTTTCGAGTATCGGGCCGTTAGCTCAGTTGGTAGAGCAGTGGACTTTTAATCCATTGGTCGAAGGTTCAAGTCCTTCACGGCCCACCAAAATTAAAGGCCAACCTGCCCAGGTTGGCCTTATTTATTTGCCGAGTACGCACTGACCACCACATAAACATCTGCGCAAGGCGCGCCGAGTTCATTCGGACGCAACGCTGGCCAATGATCGGGGCGATTCCCGCATTACCTTCCATCCCGATGATGATGGGTTGATTCAACTCGGCGATCTTCACCGTCTTCTTGTCACGTAGATATTCCGCGACCACATCCCAGATCGGCCGACCCAAATCGCCGGCAGGGACTTCCTGCACACTGGCCCAGCCGGCGACCGAGTAGTCTTTATCCGCTTCGATGGCTTTACCGTTGAGTTCCATGGCGCTGATGCGTTTGCCGATGTCGGCCGTTGGATCGATGCTGTATTTGAGTCCGCCGACGCGCACCATGTCGCCGCCCTGTTGATAGTAGGGGTCCGGGTTGAACAGATTGTCGGCGACGTCTTCGAGAATTTCCTTGATGCGTGCGCCGCTCATGCTGTTGAGCGTGACGTTCGGATAGGTGATGGCGGTCTGGGTCATCAATTGATCCATGGTGATGGTCTCGCCGGGCAGTACGCTCACGCCCCAGCGGAAGCCGGGCGAGAAGGCGATCTCAGCGCCGGCGACGTCGATCATGGCGTCGCAGATGAGCTGATCGAAGGTGCCGTTGAAGTTGCCGCGGCGATATAACAGGTCATCGCTGACGGCGAGTTTCTCTTCCAGCTTGTCTTTGAACGGCGCGCGTACCTTGTCGATATGCGCCGCCATCTCCACATCGGCAGGCAACAGATTCGAGAAAATCGGCAGCAGACGATAACGATAGTCGCTGAGCTTGCCGTTCTTCACATCGAGGTCGAGCACGGCGAGGTATTTGCCATTGGAGCCGGCGTTGGTGACCAGGGTCTTGCCACTGGCATTTGTGACGATCACCGGCGCCGGGATGGCGTCGTGGGTGTGGCCGCCGAGAATGGCGTCGATGCCGGTGACGCGGCTGGCCATTTTCAGGTCCACGTCCATGCCGTTGTGCGACAGCACCACGACCACTTGCGCGCCTTCACCGCGCGCCTGATCGACCATGGCCTGCATGTTGTCGTCTTGAATGCCGAAGCTCCACTCGGCAACGAGATGGCGCGGGTTGGCGATCGGTGTATAGGGGAAGGCTTGGCCGATGATCGCGGTGGGCACGCCGTTGATGGCGTGGATCACATAAGGTTTGAAGACCGGTTCGTTCCATTCGGCATCGATGATGTTCTGGGCCACGAAATCGATGCGATCCTTGAAGTCCTTGTCGACGATTTCGCGCACGCGCTCAGCGCCGTAGGTCATTTCCCAATGCGCGGTCATGACGTCGACGCCGAGCAGTAATTGCGCGTCGACCATGTCCTGCGCGCCGGTCCACAACGAGGTGGCGGAGCCCTGCCAGGTGTCGCCGCCATCGAGTAGCAGCGCGCCAGGACGTTGTGCACGGATTTGCTTTAACAGCGTAGCCAGATGCGCGAAGCCGCCGACCTTGCCGTATTGACGCGCGGCGGCGACGAAGTCGAGTGAGGTGAAGGCGTGCGCGTCCAGCGAGCCGGGCGCGATACCGTAGGCCTTGAGGAAGGCGTCACCAACCAGGTGCGGCGCCTGCCCGGCCATGCTGCCGACACCGAGATTGATGTTCGGCTCGCGGAAATAAATCGGCAGAAGTTGGGCATGGCAGTCGGTGAAGTGCAGCAGGGAAACATTGCCGAAGGCAGGCAGCTCGTACAGATTGCCGGGCGCTTTGTTCGGTTTTACACCGGCATTGCCCGTGGCGGTGCTGGGGCCGGAGTCACAGCCTGGCAGACTGATACCGGCGGCGCTGGCGACGGCCAGCAGTTGCAGGAATTCGCGGCGTGAAATGGTCATGGCAAACCTCGCAGTGGATGCTTGAGAGGTGACGCGCGTCGATCGATTACTATTCCACGCGCAGAGATTGCTGCAATGTCGGAAGGGTTTTCCCGGGCTTAATAACCATGAACCCGGCCTGGGGTGCAGGCCGGGTTCATGGATACAACTGCCGTCGTTTACTTGCGGGTGGTCGGGCCGTTGATCTCCAGACCGTTGCTCATGTAGGACTCGAAATACTCCAGCGCCTTGTATTCGTCGCTCTGGAGCTTGAATGGCTTGGCGCGCACCTGTGCGTTACAGCCTTCATAACGGGAATGAATCGTGCCGAGCGCACCCGATACCGAGCGGTAGACGGGGAAGTGCGTGGCATGGCCGATCATCGGGCTCAGCAGGTCGGCACGTACATGCTTGCCGGCGCTGCCGATGTGACAATCCGCGCAGGCCAGGTTGAGCTGGCCGCGTTTGGCATAGAAGTGCTGCTTGCCACGCTCATACGCGGCAAGTGCGCGCGGATCGTTGGGGATGACGATATTCATCTTCTCGCCGCGCGAAGTGGAGGCCATGTACGCGGAGACGTCGGCTATATCTCCCTTGCCCCACTTAAACGGTTCCTCGCCGTTAGCGGTGCGGCAATCGTTGATGGCACTTTCCAACGTGACCACTTCGCCCTTCTTGGTGTCGAACATCGGGTAGTTCTGGCGAATGCCGACGCCATTGTTGGGGAAACAGCTGGCGTAGGTTTTGCCGTTCTTGAACGGGGTGTTGAAGAGTTTCTTGCCATTCTCCAGGCCCAATTCATAGGGCGGGAAGTCTTCAATGGCCTCCCACTGGGCGCGTGCTCCGGGATCGAGCGCGTAAACGCCATTGCGATACTCTTCGAAAGGAACATTCGGGAATTGCTGTTTGAAATGGGCGCGCATTTCCTTCAGATCCTGCTCCGGGCTGGCGGTGGCCGCCTGCGGCAATGCGCCGGCGATGCCGAGAACCGCGACGATGCTCAGGAGTTTTCTCATGGACGGTGTCTCCTTCGATGGTGGGCGGGATAGCTGCAAGGCTAAACCCGCCGGATTATTTTTAGCCGATTACCGCTTCTGACGAATCTTTTTCACCCTTGTTGTCCACCCAGCTGAGGGTGAACTTGTCGCCGGCCTTGGCGCCTTTGAAACGGAAGGACAGATACGGATCTTTGGAGACGGCCGCACCCCACAGCGCGGTCATGACGATGTTGCCGTTGTGCGAGCAGGTCAGTTCCTGGATGAAATGCGCCGGGATGAGCTCCCCGGTTTTCTTATCCTTGACCTGTCCGGTATCCATAGGATGTTTGATCAGCGCCTTCACCGTGGTGACATCACCCGCCAGTTTGGCAACGACTCTCATTTTGTTGGCCATAATGCTGCTTCCTCTTGCCTGATTCGTTGTGGTTGCGCGCTCGGGTTAGCGGATCAGCCGCCGCAACCGCCGATGGTGACCTTAACTTCCTTGCCCGCACTGTGGAGCTTGCCACCTGCCTTGACGACAGCAATCACGCTGGTGGTCTTGCCGAGTTTGATGCGTGTCGAAACAAACGGCTCGGTCGCGGCACTCAGCGTGTAGGAAGAGGTGAGAGGTGTAGGATTCTTCTCGGCAAGAATGCTGATGGACTCGACGCCGTCCATTGCAACTTCGACCGATACCGGGACCACTGCGCCGTTCTCGGCGATTTCCGGTACTTTGATATTGATCTTGTCATTGCCTTCGAGTTGCGTGGAGCCGAATAGCGCTTTCAACGCGTCGTCGACACTTTTGGCTTCGAAGGCGCCTTGTGGCCAGGCGGCGAGTGCGGCGCGCGGCGTTAACAGGCCGGCACTGAATGCCATGCCTAATGCGCCGAATGCCAGGGTGCCTTTGAGAAGCGTTCTACGTTTCATGTCAGTCACTGCTGTTCTCCTCAGTGTGCCAATGCTGATGCTTAGAGGCTGTAGATGAATTCAACGACTTTGTCGATCTCGTCTTCCGTCAGGACTTTGTGACGGCCGAACGGCGGCATCATACTGTTGGGGTTGATCTTAGTGGGATCCCACACTTGGGCGCGCAGCTTGGCCTTGTCCGGGAAGCGAGCTTGCATGCCGACCAGAGGTGGTGCGATGTCTCCGGCAAGTTCGCCGCCTGCGATCTGATGACATGCCAGGCAATTGCCCTTCTTGTTGTCGAACGCGAGCTGTTTGCCTTCGTCAACAACAGACAGTGCTTTGGCCTCTTCAGCAGCCGTCGCCATTGTGGGTGCCAACATCAGGCTGCCCAGCAATGCGGCTACGGAAGCGGTGGTGGATAGGATGCTCGAGAATTGCCGCATCGTTGCCTCCTCAGTGGTGGGTTATGGTTCGGGTTGTGACTTTCAACGACACATTTGTACCCTAAGAGCTAGAGCATGCAGATTTCGACAGTGCAAGGCCGAATATAGTCGCGCCTCAGGGTGCAGTCAAAGTTAGCCTGCCTTGAGGGTAGACGACACACCCGGCCATTTCATTCCATGGCGAGATTGAATTGAGGGAAAGATCAGCGGGATTTTTGTTCCTGCTCTTTCTCATCGAGGGCGAGCGCCTCCAGGATTTGCAGGCGGGCCTCGATGCGCGAGGACTGATAAAAGTCTTGGCCAGGTATCCGTGTTGCCAACGTCAATTGTTCGACGGCTTCGAAAGTCTGTCCGCTCAGGAAATAATATTCCGCCATGGCTTCATGGGCATCGGCTTCCCGTTTCATGCCGCGCGCTGCCTGTGCCAGGAGCAAGTAGTGGTTTGGTTCGGGTCGTGCTTGGCGACGCCGTGCGCCATCCAGGATCTGTTGCGCTTCAGCGTAGCGCCCGGAATCCAGGAGCGCGCGGGCGTAGCCTTCCACCAATACGGGATTGTTGGGGTAAAGGCGCAGCATATGCTGGTACTGCTCCAACGCCACGCTGCTGCGGCCTGCCGCCAAGTCGATTTCCGCTAAGGCAAGTTGATAAGCAATGCGATCCGGATCGCCTTGGTTTAAGCGTGTCAGTTGGGTTTTTGCGGCCCCGATGTCGCCAGCCTTGGCCAGGGCCAACGCACGTCCATAGTCCCGCGCGGCCGGTGGTAGGGCTGGAACGGTCTTGGCCTGATTGAAGTAAGCGCTGGCCTGTTTGGCATCTGCGCTCGTGAGTACCCGGAGTTTGGCCTGCGCCAGGTAAAAATTCAGATTGTCCTGGATTTGCTGCGGTCGTTGTTGCTCTGCCCGAGCCAGTGATTCGGCGATGCGGTCGGTGGTGACCGGGTGTGTGCTGAGGAACGGCGGGAGTCCCTCACCGTAATAGCGGGTGGCTCTGCTGCAGGCGTTCAAAAAAATCGGGCATGCCGCGCGGATCGAATTCAGAGCGCGCTAACGTCTGCATGCCGATGTTGTCGGCCTCCTTCTCGTTGGCACGCGTAAAGTTGATCTGTTGCTGGATAGCGCCGGCCTGGACGGACATGATCGCCGCTTGTCCGGCCGCACTGTCTTGTGTGCCGATCAGAATTGCGGCCAGGATGGCCGCGGCCATGGGCAACCCCATGCGGCTGGCGGAATCGTAGGCACGGACCAGATGTTTTTGGGTGACGTGGGCAATTTCGTGCGCCAGAACGCCGGCCAGCTCGCTCTCGTTGTGGGCGGTCAGAATCAAGGCACTATGCACACCAATGAAGCCACCGGGTGCGGCAAAGGCATTGATGGAAGCGTCCTTGACGATGAAAAAGGTAAAACGCTCGCTGGGCGTGTCGCTGTTGGCGACGAGTCGGTTGCCGAGGCTGCTCAGGTAGGCGTTAATCTCGGGATCGTCGACAAACGGAACCTGCTGCCGCAGTTGGCGCATGAAGGCTTCACCCAGTTGGTGCTCCTGATCCGGCGTGATCAGGCGTTCGGCTGGATCGCCAATGTTTGGGAGGTCCAGCGCGAAAGCCGGGGCGGCGAGGGATAGGCACAGCCAACCGACCAGTAGACGGCGCATAGTATGCAAGCATGTGGCGCGTATAACTCAGGATAATGAATGGGATTATGACGTGAGACCACGATACGCGAGGCATGTTCCCCGCGCCAGCATCCGCGCCGGTTGGTAGTTCGGGATGGGTGCGTCGTTCAGTTGGTGATTCCCGCTTTAGTCTCATGGGTGACAAGGCTAGCTTATCAGTATAGTCTAATATTCAATATTTGCTGGTGGGGAAGAGAATGTTCGGTATTCCGGAAATCGACGGGTGCGAGCTGGCCAAAGTGCTGGCCGATGCGCCGAATAGCATCCATTTGGTCGATGTACGCACCCCACAGGAAATGAGCCAAGGCGTGATCCCCGGGGCAGACCCGGTACCCTTGCATCTGGTTCCGTTGAAGTCGGATGAGTGGACACAGGATTCGCGGCCAATGGTGATTTACTGCCGTACCGGTGCGCGGTCAGCGCAGGCTTGCGCATTTCTCGCCGCGCGTGGTGGAGAGCGACAGTACATCAACCTGCGTGGCGGCATTCTCGACTGGGTTCAGCAAGGTCATCCAGTGGCGGTGCCAGCAGCGGAACCCTCACGCGTTTAAGTATTCGCTCCGGGAAACGATACTATTGTCCAGGGTTGCGTTCGAAAGACAGTTGGCATATAAGTGCGCTGCTCAATTCTAACGTTCTCGACTTAGTGTTCCTTTGGGGCATAGACGTCATAAAATCTCAGAATCTAAGGAGTTTTTCACATGGCTAATTTCGACGAGGAACTGGATGCGTCCGGCCTCAACTGCCCGCTGCCCATCCTGCGTGCAAAAAAGGCGCTCAATGGGCTGACCAGCGGCAAAATTCTGCACATCATTGCGACCGACCCGGGTTCCGTGAAGGACTTCGAGGCGTTTGCCAAGCAGACCGGGAACACCTTGTTGGAGTCCAATGAATCGGGTGGTAAGTACCATTTCATGATCAAGAAGTCCTGATTTCAAGACTCTTGCTCTGACGTCCTCGGTTATCCGTCCGCGTTTTACCGGACGAATAGACGCAAGGCGCTAGGACAGTTCGAAAAACGCTCGGCCTACCGCCGGGCGTTTTTTTTGCGTCATAAAAAAACCCCGGATCTACCGGGGTGTACTGTGTCGTGCGGTGCGCGCGCAGTGAATGCGCTGACTAGAATGTCCAGTTGACCTGGGCGCTTAGGATATCCACGGTATTATCGTATTCGCCGGTGATGTTGCCCGCCGTCGTGCTGGTATGGTTGATGCGGGTGTCATCCACAAACAGGTGGGCATAACCCACGTCGAATGATACGGCAGGTGAATACTGATAGTTCGCGCCGAACGCCAGCCAAGTGCGGTCGTTACCGGGAATCCGCGGTGTGCGATGCGCATCGTCCGGGATAGGCTCTTCATCGAAGGCGATACCGGTGCGCAGTAACCAGGCGCTATTGTGGCGGTAATTCAGACCCACCGAATAACGCATGCTGTCGTTCCAGTCTTCCACTGTTACGGAATCAGGCTGAACAGAAGCATAATCTACGCGCAGTTCCTGGAACCGACTCCAATGTGTCCAGGTGGCATCCGCAAGTAAGGCCCATTGCGAGTTGATATCGTGATATAGGCTCAGTGAAGCGGATTCAGGCAGTGTGACGTCTGCGGTTACGCTGGTCGGTATGAACACTCCAATGCCAGTGAAGAAAGAATCCGCATTGGTGAAGCTTGCATCGCCCTCCAGTTCCTGTTTGATCTTGGAGCGGTAGGCAAAGCCCAGGCGCGTGCCTGAAGCCACGTCATACATCAGGCCGAAATTGTAGCCAAAACTCCAATCGTCACCCTCGATCTCACCTCGCGCATCTGACGTAACCGCAAGCAGTCCACCACAAGCGGCTACGGCAGTTGCAGCGTCCATGCCCGGATTTTGCGAGAGAACCACACCCACACAGCTGGACGTTTGGTTGATGGCCTGACTGAGCGTCGCCTCGATATATTGAACGTTCACGCCAACGCCCACTGAAAGATCGGGCGCGGCCTTGTAGGCGATGGTCGGATTGATGTTGATGGTCTTGAGCTCCGACTCGATGGCGTGATAGCGACCCACCCAATTGGCGTCGTATTCCGTTTTAAGTCCGAAGGGCGCATTGATGCCCAGGCCGAAGACAAAATCATTCGGCAGTTTGCGGCTGTAATACAGATTGGGTATCAGCGCAGTGTTACCGGCATCGCCACCGTCACCGCCGTTGACGGGTGCGCCCAATGCGTTGGTCGCGCTGCCGGAGAATTCGACCGAGGGCATGATGATGTGTCCACCCGCGACCAATTGATTTCCTTTCAGGTACATCAGCCCGGCGGGATTGAAGAACACTGTGGAGGCGTCCTCGGCGCTGGCGGCGGCGCCGGCATACGCATTACCGAGCCCGCTGACACTCTGCTCAATGAGTGCGAAACCTGCGGCAGTGCTTTGGCTGGCGGTGATCGTCAACAATGTGGCGAATACGAACATATAACGGGGGCGGTTTTGACGGTGGGCCATGTTCGGCTCCTTGTTGGTCTGTCCTGGGGTTGTAATTGAAGCACATAAACTCTAAACGGTGCGCTAGGAAGCGCAGAATACGTATATTTGTTGCTTATCCGCAACGATGCGAGGAAACCTAAACCTATGGCATAGGCTTTGCTAACGGATACTATTTGACAATTTGTGGCTTCGTTGCCATTCTGTTGCGAGCGCCCTAGAGGTTGTCGCTGAAAAGCAACGAGTTGCATACTATTTCACCCAGGAGGGATGAGAAATGAAAGTTAATGTGAAACATTCACTGTTAGCCGTCGCAGTTGCGGCCGCTCTCGCTGCCCCGGCGGCCTACGCTACCAACGGTTATTTTGTCCATGGATACGGCACCAAATCCAGCGGTATGGGCGGTGCCGGTGTGGCGTACGCTCAGGATGCGCTGGCTCCTGCGACGAATCCTGCGGGCATTGCGTCCGTCGGCAATCGTATTGACGCTGGAATCATGCTGTTTAATCCGCAACGCGATGCCAGCCTTGATGCTACAAATATTGGCGGTGCCAATTCCGGCAAGGTTGATAGCGGCGCCACTCTGTTCGCCATTCCGAGCGGCGGCTTCACCTTCACCATGGGTGACATGACTGCGGGCTTGGCTATCGCGGCCAATGGCGGTATGAATACACGCTATAACACCAACATTTTTGACCAAGCGTTAGCTCCGGCTGCGGGCGCTCCGGTAGGCTTTATACCAAACACCAGCACATTGGGCGTCAATCTGGCACAGGTGCTGATTCTTCCGAGCGTTGCTTACAAAATCAATCAGGATCACTCGATCGGCGCATCGTTGGTCGTGGGTTACCAGCGTTTCCGTGCCTATGGTCTGGGTGATTTCGCGGCCTTTGGTTTTTCCGGCGATCCTGCACACATGACCAATAAAGGCGATGATGATGCTTGGGGTGCGGGTGCGCGCCTTGGTTGGACCGGGCAGTTGACCGATAGTCTGACGCTTGGTGCTACCTATGCTTCGAAGGTCTACATGCAGGAATTCGAGCGGTATTCCGGTTTGTTCGCTGAACAGGGCGATTTCGATATCCCGGCAAGTTACGCCGTTGGTCTGGCACTCAAGGCATCTCCTTCCGTGACCGTTGCCTTCGACGTTCAACGCATCGAATACGGCGACGTACCAGCAATCGCAAATGCCGGTCCGACCTCGGCTGAATTCTTCAGTGCTTTTGTTCCAGCGCTTAACCCTGCTCGCCTTCTGGGAACGGACGGTGGTTTCGGCTTTGGCTGGGAAGATATTACTGTTTATAAACTCGGCGTCGACTATGCATACAACAGCCAGTGGACTCTGCGCGGTGGTGTGAATGTGGGTGAAAATCCTATCGAAGAAGATCAGAATCTGTTCAATATCCTAGCGCCGGGCGTCGTAGAGAAACACCTCACGGTTGGTTTCACCTATTCTCCGGATGACTACAGTGAAATCAGTGCCTCCTATATGCATGCTTTCCGCGAGGATCAGTCTTATGCATACGCGGGTGGCGCATATACGGCTGAGATCGGCATGGATCAGAATGCACTCGAAATCAGCTACGGTATGAAGTTCTAAGCCGTTTCTGGATCGAGGGCGATATCGCGTCCATAGCAACATTCAAAGGGGCCATGGTTGACATGGCCCTTTTTTTTCATCATTTACTTTGTGCGAGTGTCAAACGTTTCGTCTAGAATAGCGGCACACCAAAAATCACCGGGTTCAGGATCAGGAGGCAATAATGTTCAAAGCGACAAGAATTTTTGCGGGTATGCTGACAGCGGCACTCACGCTGCTGCCGATGGCGGCCAGTGTTCAGGCGGCGGATGTCTATAAACCATTCATTCTGGCCTCGCGTGGCGCGGGTGATATGGAGGCCAAGGTTGCCGAGGTCAAGGAAAAGCTCGCGGGAGCGGGCTTCGAACTCGTGGCCGATTACGTACCTTACGATGATGCCCATATTATCGTTTTCACCAATGATGCGATTAAAAGCGTCGCCGCGAAAACAACCTACGGTGGCTATGCCGCTGCACAACGTGCGGCTGTAACCAAGGTCGGTAACGAGTTGCAGGTCGCCTATGTAAATCCAGTCTACATGTCTTATGCCTACCACTTGGACAGCGACTTGGCGAAGACCGCCGATGCCCTGGCCACGGCGCTTGGCAAAATGCAGGACTTTGGCTCTGCGAAGGGCCTGTCCGAACGTAAGCTGGCCAAGTACCACTACACCTTCGGTATGGAGTACTTCCAGGATCCCTACGAACTCGCGAGCTACGGCAGCTATGCCGAAGCCCAAAAGGCCGTGGAAAAGAACCTGGCTTCCAACAAGGCGGGTATCCGTCAGCTCTACCGCATCGACATCCCCGGTAAGGAAGAAACCATCTACGGCGTCTCAATGCAGGCGCCTGCCGGTGGTGATAAGTACTACGACGACAAGTTCCAGATGAGCGTGATTGATTTCGGTGAGCTGAAAGGCACGCCCTATCTGCCGTATGAGGTCATGGTCACTGGCAACCGTGTCGTCGCCATGCACATGCGCTTCCGCGCGGCGGTTCACTACCCGGATCTGAAAATGATGGGCGACAACAGCTTCATGAAGCTGATGCCGAGTCCGGAAGCGATCCGTAAGGCATTGACCGAGGCGGTTGGCGGCACGATGTAATTTCGCTGTCAGCGGTTGGCTCGCAAAGACCCCGGCTTATGCCGGGGTCTTTGCGTTTGTGGCACTGAAATTACTTAAAGTTTCCCATATATGGAGTCGCTATCGAGAACAGTGAACCGTGGTCGTCACGCCGGGTTGCGGGGCGGTTAAAGAAAATATTTGAAGTGCCAGGCCAGAGTCTGGTTGGAGATGGGAACATGGGTACAGGGAAATCCAAACTGGTGCTGAGTGGTCTGTTTGCTGCGGTCGCGCTGGGTTCCATAGGGCTTATTGACGGGGTCGCGCTCGGCTTTATGGAGAGTATGCCTCCAGGCTTTGCGCTTGCCTTGGGTGCATTGCTCGCCATTGCGGGTTGGTGGAAGGCAAAGTCCCTGGAAGGTCGCCAGCAGGCGTTGCTGGTCGCGTTAGATCGTATGGTGGCGACGCCCGACGCGGCAGCGCCATCGGGCGCGGGACTTGATGCGGAGGCAGTCCAACGTCTCGGCGCGCTGTCAGCCGTGCTGCGTGCACAACGCCAAGCTGGTCAGTCCATTGTTTCCGCCGTAGATACACTTGCTGATCAAGTCCATGCCGTTTCGGAACGGTGCCGTAAAGCCCTGGACGTGACCGCCAATGGCACTTCGGAGGCGGAGGGTGCGGTCAACGAACTCATGCAGGCGGTTCAAGAGGTCGCGCGTGGTGCGGTCAATGCGGCGGACTCTACCCATCAGGCGGCCAAGGAGGCGGATAACGGCAAAGTCATCATGACCGAGGCAATGGGTGCTATGTCCAATCTGGGTGAACAGATGGGGCGTGCCAGTGACGCGGTGACTCGGTTGGGTAAGGAAACCCAGAACATCGGCGCGGTGCTGGATGTGATCCGCGGCATCGCCGAACAGACCAACCTGCTGGCGTTGAACGCCGCCATCGAGGCCGCACGCGCCGGTGAACAAGGTCGTGGTTTTGCCGTGGTGGCAGATGAAGTCCGTACCCTTGCCAGTCGCACGCAGCGCTCCACCCAGGAAATCCGTCAGATGATCGAGCGCCTGCAGAACGAGGCGCAGAGCGTGGTTGGCGTCATGGGCGAGGGCACCAGCCAAGCATCGGTGGTTGAAGAACTGATCGAGAATGCCTGTATTTCGCTGGCGGAAATCGGTGGCGCCGTAACTTCGATTGATGGAATGAACACGCAAATGGCCAGCGCCGCTGAAGAACAGCATGCGGCTGTGCAATCGATACACGGCATGGTCTCGACCCGCGGTACCCGCGGCGCGGCCTTGGAACAGGCCCTGGAAGATCTCGCAGAGGTCGCCGAAAGTCTGGATGGGCTGAGAGCGCGCCTCGGCTAGAGCCAGTTGGTGCGAATCTTGCCTTAGCCTATACATCGAGGCGGGATGCCGGATGTTTGACGTGTTTGCTTCAGTGCGACCGCCAGGGACAGCGAGTGCATGAATCAACCGGTTTGTTATCCACAAGGCCATCCGCCTTAATTTTAGGTGACTCTATGAAACCAAGTATTTTGCGCAACCTGCTGATCGCCAGCTTGGCTTTTGGTCTGATCATGGGTGGTTTATTCCCGGTCTTCGCTAACCTGTTTGTCGATTACAAAGAGGGCATGCTGGGGTGGTTTGTCGGCGGTTGCCTGATAGCGGGCGCCGGCCTGGGTGTTGCCAATTACTGGTTGGTCAACATGATCCTGCTGACGCGTCTGAAGCGTATCTCGGAGGTGGCTAATGCCATCAGTCAGAGCGATATCTCGCACCATTGCGACATGGAAAGCGACGATCTGATCGGCGAGATTGTCTCCAGCTTCAACCGCATGTCCGAAAATCTGCGTAATGTCATCGGTGAGATCAGCGGTGCGACCACACAGTTGGCCTCCGCTGCCGAAGAAATGTCGGCCGTGACCGATGAAGCCAGCCGCGGCGTGCAGCATCAGCAGTCTGAAATCGAGCATGTTGCAACGGCGATGAACGAAATGACCTCGACGGTTCAGGAGGTCGCGCACAATGCGGCATTGGCCGCACAGTCTGCACAGCAGGCCGATAGAGATGCCAAGAAAGGCGCGCTGGTCGCCACCGAGGCGCTCGGCGGCATCGATAACCTGGTCAATGAAATGGAGCGTGCCTCCGGCGTGATCCAGAAGCTGGAAAACGAATCCGAGAATATCGGCATGGTGTTGGATGTGATCCGTGGCATCGCCGAACAGACCAACCTGCTGGCGCTGAATGCAGCAATTGAGGCGGCCCGTGCCGGCGAACAGGGTCGTGGTTTCGCTGTGGTGGCCGACGAAGTGCGCACATTGGCCAGCCGGACCCAGCAATCCACCCAGGAAATCCAACAGATGATCGAGCGTCTGCAAGTGGGTGCGGGCGATGCGGTGCGGGTCATGAATGAAGCGCGTGGCACGGCCAAGGACAGCTCCGATCAGGTCGAGAAGGCCGCCGAATCGCTGGCTGAGATTGCCGGTTCGGTGTCTAAGATCAACGATATGAACACGCAGATCGCCAGCGCCGCCGAAGAACAGAGCGCGGTGGCCGCCGAGATTAACGCTAACGTCAGCAATATCCAGCATGTGGCGGATCAAACGGCCGCGGGTGCGCAGCAGACCGCGTCCGCATCGGAAGAGTTGGCCCGACTGTCGTCGCAACTTCAAAGCCTGATGGTGCGATTCCGCATGTAGGTCGGATGCACCTGGATCGGATGAACAAACCCGCCGCCCGGCGGGTTTGTTGTTTCTGGCCTGCTTGTAAATACCTGGACCAGTCGTATATTCAAAAGAGGTGATGGTGGTTTTCCGCGATCCTATCTGCGCCGGCTGTCCCAGGAGAATCCGATGCTGCGTTACGGAACGATTACGCTGCTGCCACTGCTGCTGTGCTCGGGCATACCCGGCTGGTCGAATGCGGCTGACCTTGAAACCATTGCCGCCGCCCTCGAACCGGTGCCTCTCGAACAGCGTTTCGAAGGCGTGCTCGAAGCGGTCAATCGCGCGACGGTCTCGGCGCAGACCTCCGGGCGCATTGTCGAGATCCTGTTCGATGTCGACGACTATGTCGAACGCGGCGCCGTGCTGTTCAAGTTCAGCGCGACCGAACAGGCCGCGCGTCACCAGCAGGCGCAAGCCGCCGCTGGAAGAGGCGCGTGCGCGGTTGCGCGAGGCGCAGAACGAGCGTGAGCGCATGGCCGGCATCTACGCCAAACGGCTGGTCGCCAAATCGGCCATGGACAAGGCCGATGCGGAACTGAAGGCCGCGCAGGCGCGTTACGAGAGTGCGCAAGCGCGGGTCGCCGAGACCGGCGAGCAATTGGAACACACCGTGGTGCGCGCGCCCTATGCGGGCATCGTCGTAGCGCGTCATGTCGAGGTCGGTGAGTTGGCCAGCCCGGGCCAGCCGCTGATGACCGGCGTGTCGCTGGAACGCCTGCGCGCGGTGACCACTGTGCCGCAGCGTTATGTCGCCACAGTGCGCGCTGTGACCGAGGCGCGCGTGTATGCGGGCGACGCCGCACCCATTCTCGGTTCCGATATCACTGTATCGCCGTATGCCGATCCGAAGGCGCACAGTTTCCGTGTGCGCGTGACCTTGCCTGCGGCCGATCCTGCGGGACTGTATCCCGGCATGTTGGTGAAAGTCGGCTTCGCGACCGGCACGGCCGAACAATTACTGATTCCACCGCAGGCATTGGTACGGCGCAGTGAAGTCGCCGCTGTGTATGTCGTCGAGCCGCAAGGCGCCGTACGTTTCCGTCAGGTGCGTGTCGGCGAAACCCAGGCGGACGGTCGCCTCGCCATCCTCGCGGGGCTGGTCGCGGGTGAGCGCGTGGCGCTTGATCCGGTGCAGGCCGGGGAGATGCTCAAGACGCAGCCGGTGGACGGCGCGCCATGAGCGTGAGCCCAACGAACGAACAGCCCAACGAACAATTGGGAATCTCCGGTGCCATCGCGCGCAAATTCCTGCATTCGCAGATCACGCCGCTGCTGGCGCTGGTGGGTTTTCTGCTCGGTCTGTTCGCGGTGGCGATCACGCCGCGCGAGGAAGAACCGCAGATCAACGTCACCTTCGCCAATGTCTTTATCGCATTTCCCGGCGCCACCGCCGTCGAAGTCGAGCATGTGGTAACCACGCCGGCCGAACAAGTGCTCTCCGAAATCGAAGGCGTCAAACACATTTATTCCGTCTCGCGTCCCGGCATGGCCGTGCTCACCGTCGAATATGCGGTCGGCGAAGACCGCACCCAGGCCATCGTGCGGCTGTATAACGCAGTGTTCTCCAATCAAGACTGGTTGCCACCGAATCTCGGCACACTCGCGCCGATCATCAAACCGAAAGGCATCGACGACGTGCCGATCGTCGCCGCGACGCTGTGGACGCAAGATCCCAACAAGGGCGCGCTGGAACTGCAGGAGGTCGCGCACGCCATCGAGGCCGAACTCAAACGCATCCCCGGCACGCGCGAGATCTACACCCTCGGCGGTCCTGATCGCGTCGTGCATGTGCTGTTGGATGCGCAAAAACTTGCGGGCAGCGGCGTGACGCTCGATGAGTTGCGCACGGCGTTGGGCAGCTTCAATCAGGCGCGCGATGCCGGTGCGCTGGTTGCGGACAACCATGAAATTCTGGTTCGCGCCGGCGATTTTCTGGTGGCGGCCGAAGAACTCGGCGATCTGGTAATTGCCGTGCGCAACGATCAGCCGGTGTATCTGCGCGATCTTGCCGACATCCGTTATGGTGCGGATGCGCCGGAGCGTTATGTTTGGCACGGCACCGGTCCGGCGGCGCCGGCCTCTGTGGTACGCGGCGAATTTCCAGCCGTGACGCTGGCGATCGGCAAGAAACCCGGCACCAATGCAGTGGACATCGCCGAGCAGGTGGTGTCGCGTCTGGAACAACTGCGCGGCACGTTCATCCCCGACGGCGTCGAAGTGACGGTGACGCGCAACTACGGCGAAACCGCCAACGACAAGGCGCAGACGCTGATCGCCAAACTCATCTTCGCTACTGCGCTGGTGGTGCTGCTGGTGCTGTTCGCGCTGGGTTGGCGCGAGGCGCTGATCGTCGGCCTCGCAGTCGTCATCACGCTGGCGATGACGTTGTTCGCCTCCTGGGCCTGGGGTTTTACGCTCAATCGCGTGTCGCTGTTCGCCCTGATTTTTTCCATCGGCATCCTGGTCGACGATGCCATCGTGGTGGTGGAGAACATCCATCGGCACATGCAGATGGGTGAGCGGAGCCTCGCCGAGGCGATCCCGCGCGCGGTGGATGAGGTCGGTGGTCCGACCATTCTCGCGACGTTTACGGTCATCGCGGCGCTGTTGCCGATGGCCTTCGTCACCGGACTGATGGGTCCGTACATGAGTCCGATTCCGATCAATGCCAGTATCGGCATGCTGATTTCGCTGGCGGTGGCCTTCGTCTTCACGCCGTGGCTGACGTTCAAGATCGTCAAGCAGCAGCACAGTGCGCACAGCGGCGTGGGTGATGGCGTATCGCCGCGCCTGTTGAGCTTCTTTCAACGTCGCGTCGGGCCCTTCCTCGGCGGTGCCGCCGGTGCGCCGCGCCGACGCCTGCTGGCACTGACGATTCTGCTGCTGATCCTGCTGTCGCTGGGTCTTGCCGGGGCCAAACTCGTGGTGTTGAAGATGCTGCCCTTCGACAACAAATCCGAATTCCAGATCCTTGTGGATATGCCGGAAGGCACGGCCTTGGAACGCACCGCGCAGGTCCTCGGTGAACTCGGTCGTTATCTGCAGCAGGTACCGGAGGTGCGCGATTATCAGGTCTATGCCGGCACCTCGGCACCGATCAATTTCAACGGACTGGTGCGCCAGTATTACCTGCGCCGCGGCGCTAACGTCGGTGATATCCAGGTCAATCTGGTCGACAGGCATCAGCGCGAACGCAAGAGTCATGCGATTGCCGGCGCGGTGCGCGCGCCGCTTGCAGAGATCGGCCGTCGTTTCGATGCGAATGTGAAAATCGTCGAGGTGCCGCCGGGACCGCCGGTGCTGTCGCCGCTGGTGGCGGAGGTCTACGGACTCGATTACGCGGGGCAGATCCGGGTCGCCAAGGCGGTGCGCGCGGTCTTCGAGAGCACCGCCGATATCGTCGATGTCGACGACAGCATCGAAGCATCGGCGCCGCAATGGCATGTGCGCGTCGACCGCGCCCGTGCCGGTGCGCTGGGTGTATCGCAGGCAGCGGTGGTCGATGCGATTGTCACGGCGCTCAGTGGCAGCGACGCGACGTATCTGCACAGTCCCGGCGCCAAGTATCCGATTCCGCTGCGGCTGGAATTTCCGGTCGCGCACAAGGATCGTCTCGAACGCCTGTATGCGTTGAAGCTGACCGGTGCCGATGGCCGTCAGGTCGCGCTGGCCGATCTGGTCACTGTCGTGCAGGACGAACGCGAGCGCGCGATCTACCACAAGGATCTGTTGCCCATGGTGCTGGTGACCGGCGATATGGCCGGCGATCTCGACAGCCCTCTGTACGGCATGTTCAGCATGGTCGCGCGGCTGGCCGACGAAGATGACGTGATGCCGCGCGGACTGGAACAGTTCTTCATCCGACAGCCGGACGATCCGTATCGCTATTCGGTGAAATGGGACGGCGAATGGCAAGTCACCTACGAAACGTTTCGCGACATGGGTATCGCCTATTCTGTTGGGCTGATCCTGATCTATCTACTGGTGGTGGCGCAGTTCCGCTCCTACCTCGTACCGCTGATCATCATGGCGCCGATCCCGCTGACCATCATCGGTGTGTTGCCGGGCCATGCGCTGCTGGGCGCGCCGTTCACCGCGACCTCGATGATCGGCATGATCGCGCTGGCCGGCATCATCGTGCGCAATTCCATTCTGCTGGTGGACTTCGTCAACGGTGAACTGCGCCGCGGTGTGGCCTTCGAGGAGGCGGTGCTGCGCTCGGGTGCGGTGCGCGCCAAACCCATCGTGTTGACCGGGTTGGCGGCCATGCTCGGCGCCTTGTTCATTCTCGACGATCCGATCTTCAGCGGTCTGGCGATCGCGCTGATCTTCGGCCTCCTGGTTTCGACCGTGCTGACGCTGCTGGTCATCCCGGTTATGTACTACGCCTTCTTCTGGCGGCGCGTGGATCGTCTTGCCAGCATGCCCTGAGGTCCGTGAAATTCCCGCATGGGCTTATTAGAATATTTTATGTTTGGCCTTGAACTGTTAGCATTGGCGCCTGTATCGACCCAGGCCGTTCGGGATGGTCAATGCCTTCAGCGTTGCCCCACCGAACCTGCCGCTGCACCCAGGGTTTATCCCCCAGTAATTCACAGATGAATCGAGACACGTAATGGCTGATCGTAGACTCCAGGTGTTCCACACCGTCGCACGCCTGCTGAGCTTCACCAAGGCCGCTGAGACGCTGCATATGACGCAACCGGCGGTGACCTTCCAGGTGCGCCAGCTGGAAGAGCACTTCAACACCCGCTTGTTCGACCGTACCCACAACCGCATCAGCCTGACCGATGCGGGTCATCGCGTCTTCCTGTTCGCCGACCGCATCTTCGATTTGTATTCGGAAATGGAAAACGCCGTACGCGAAATGACCGGCGACATCAGCGGCGTGATCATGATCGGCGCCAGCACGACCATCGCCGAGTACATGCTGCCGGCGCTGCTGGGTGATTTCCGGCAGAAATATCCGGAAGTGAATGTGCACCTCAAGGTATCCAATACCGAGGGCATCGTGCATATGGTCGAGAATAACGTCATCGATCTGGGTGTGGTCGAGGCGCCGGTGATGAACAAAAATCTGGTGGTGGAAGTGTGCCGCATGGATCAGCTGGTCGCCATCGTGCCGAAGAGCCACCCGCTGGCGGGTCTGAAGAAGATCAAGCTCGAAGAACTGCTCAAATACCCGTACATCTGTCGTGAGGAAGGTTCGGGTACCCGCGAAGTGATTGCCGATTACCTGAGCACCTGCAATATCAATATCAACGAGATGTCGATCTGCATGGAACTGGGCAGCCCGGAGGCGGTCAAGGGCGCGGTGGAGGCCGGCATGGGCGTGTCCATTGTCTCGCGCGCGACCATCAACAAGGAATTGCAACTGAATACACTGGTGGCGCTTACGCTCGATCCCAATCTGGATCGGCCGTTCTCGTTCGTGCACCAGAAACAGAAATTCCGTCACCGTGCCATGGACGAGCTGCTGGATTTCGCGCAGAAATATTGTCTGGCCCGTCAAGAGCGTTGAGCCCGCGTCGCACGGCGGATTATCCGCCACTGTGCAGAGGCAATGAGTGAGTCAAAAATGGCCGATCTGGAAACACACTTGGTAAATTTGTTTCAACAGCTGCCCGCCGCCGAGCAGGTCAGTCTGTTGACCTTCGCGGAATTTCTACTGAGCCGTTCCGGGGCCGTGCCTGCGCGCGTACCTGCGCCACCGCCAGAACCCATTGTTATTTCCGAGCCTGAGCCCATCCCGCGTCCCGAGCAGGAGTCCGTGGTCAGGGCGGTCAAGCGTCTGGCGCAGACCTACCCCATGTTGGACAAGAGCAAGATGCTCACCGACACCTCATCGCTGGTGATGCAGCATGTGATCCAGGGCCGCGACGCAAACGAGGTCATCGATGAGTTGGAAGTGGTCTTCGAGCGCTACTACGCCCAGCTCAAAGAAAAAGAATAACGCCGGGTGCGCCATGGATAGCGTCCGCGAGTGGTTCCGCCGGCATTTCAGCAATCCTCAAGTCGTCGCTCTGGGCATCGTCCTGACGGTCGGCACTGATCTTCACCGTGATCGGTATCCTGCCGCGGCTATCTAATCAGCTCAAACAACTCATCGAGCAGTTCCCCGATATGCTCGCGCGCCGGCTTGAGGCGCAAGCCGCCTAGAGATTGTTCGAGGCGAAATCCGCCAGTCGCGAGCGTTCGCCTTGCCGCAGAATAATGTGGCCGCTGTGTTCCCAGTCTTTGAAGCGATCGACCACATAGGTCAGGCCGGAGCTGGTTTCGGTCAGATACGGCGTGTCGATCTGCGCGATGTTGCCCAGACAGACGACTTTGGTGCCCGGTCCGGCGCGCGTGACCAAGGTCTTCATCTGTTTCGAGGTCAGGTTCTGCGCCTCGTCGAGAATCAGGTATTTGTTGAGGAAGGTACGGCCGCGCATGAAGTTCAGTGAACGGATGCGGATGCGGCTCTGGATCAGATCGTTGGTCGCAGCGCGTCCCCAGTCGCCGCCCTGATCGGTCTTGGTCAACACTTCCAGATTGTCCATCAGTGCGCCCATCCACGGCGTCATCTTTTCCTCTTCCGTGCCGGGCAGGAAGCCGATGTCTTCGCCGACGGGAATCGTCACGCGGGTCATGATGATTTCGGAATAGCGCTTGTCGTCCAGCGTTTGTGCGAGTCCGGCGGCGAGTGCCAGCAAGGTCTTGCCGGTACCGGCCTGGCCGACCAGACTGACGAAGTCGATGTCCGGGTCCATCAGCAGATTCATCGCGAAATTCTGATCGATATTGCGCGCGTTGATGCCCCACACCGAGTGACTGGTCTTGCGGAAATCGGTCATGACCTCCAGCACCGCGCTGCTGCCTTCGCGGCTGCGCACGATCACTTCCATGGGGCGCGCGCCGGCCAGTGACAGGCATTGATTCGGATGCCAGGTTTCAACCAGCGGGCCATTCACGCGATAGAAGGCGCGGCCGTCCTGCTGCCAGGATTCCATGCTGTCGCCGTGACTGTTCCAGAAATCGTCATCGAGATCGGCGCGGCCGGCATACAGCAGATTGACGTCATCGAGCACCTGGTCGTTGAAATATTCTTCGGCATGGATGCCGAGCACGGCGGCCTTGATCCGCAGATTGATATCTTTGGTGACCAGTGTGACGGTGGTGTCGGTGCGCTCCGCCTGCATGGCCAGCGCCGTGCTGAGGATGCTGTTGTCTTTTTTGCTGCCGGGCATGCCGTCCGGCAAGTCGGCGTTGAGAATGCGGGTCTGGATATACAGCAGGCCGGCCGCCTGGCCATTGCCCGGTGTCGCCGCGCGGGTATTGAGCGGCAGTCCGGCCTGGATGTCGCTGTGGGTGGCGTTGCAGGTCAGTTCGTCCAGGAAGCGGTTGGTCTGACGCACATTGCGCGCCACTTCCGTCAGTGCCGACCTTGGAGTTGTCTAGCTCCTCCAGCACCGCCATCGGCAGGAAGACATCGTGTTCATGGAAACGGAACAGCGCGGTGGGATCGTGCATCAGCACATTGGTGTCGAGTACGAACAGACGTTTTCCGGCGATGGTTTGCTTGCTCAAGGTGACCTCTGTTTTAACTGTCGTAAGTCGGTATTGCGTAGCCCGGATGGAGTGCACGCTGTGCGCTCTATGCCTTGCCCAAGGCCTTCACGGCCGCGAGCACTTCATCCACATGCCCGGGCACTTTGACCTTGCGCCACTCGGCGCGCAGCACGCCGGCCGCGTCGATCAGGAACGTGCTGCGCTCGATGCCCATGACCTTTTTACCGTACATGTTTTTCTCTTTGATGACGTCGAACAGGCGGCAGAGTTTTTCCTCGCTGTCCGAGAGCAGATCAAAGGGGAAGTTCTGCTTATCCTTGAATTTCGCATGCGCGGTCAGGCTGTCGCGCGAGACGCCGAGGATCACCGTGTTCTGGCGTTTGAATTTGGCGTGCTGGTCGCGGAAGTCCTGGCCTTCCAGGGTGCAGCCCGGCGTGTTGTCCTTGGGATAGAAATACAGGACGACGTTCGAGCCCTTGAGGTCGGCGAGACGGATTTCCTGGTCGCCGGTGGCGGGCAGACGGAAATCTGGAACCTTTTTACCGAGTGTGACGCTGCTCATGAAGGCGCCTCCGCGGGTGTCCGTCAGCCTTTGACCGGTTCGATGATGGCATCGAGATTGAGCTGGTCGCAGAAATCCATGAACTCATCGCGCAGTGTGGCGATATGCAGTTGTGCCGGGATGTCCACGCGCATATGCACCGAGAACATTTGCGTGCCGGTATGCGCCGCGGCGTAGAAGCTGGTGGAAAGATCCTGGATGTTGATCTCCCGGCTGGAGAAGAAGTTCGCCAGATTGTGCACGATGCCGGGATTGTCCAGCGCCACCACGTCGACGGCGTAGGGCAGCATGTTGCCGTGGGTTTCGCGCGGCACGGTGCGCCGGCTGGTGACCGTCATGCCCAGGCGTTCGGCCAGCGGCGGCAGTTGATCCTCCAGCTTGGCGACCGCATTCCAATTGCCGGAGACCAGCAAGATCACGGCGAAGTCGCCACCGAGCACGGTCATGCGGCTATCGGCGATGTTGCAGCCGCTTTCCAGTACGCAGCGCGACAGGTCATTGACCAGGCCCGGACGGTCTTCGCCCAGGGCGGAAATCACAAGGAAATTTTGTTTGGGTGAGTTCATGGTCGGTCGTGATAAGGGCTGAAAACAGCTGCCCGGGCAGAGGTTCCCGGTGCGGGGCAGTGTACCACCATTAGCCTGCGCACGGTCAGCGGATTCATGCGTCCGGACTGTCGAGATCGACCGAGCGTAACCGCTCCGCGGCCTCTTCGGGGCTGATGGTGCTGACGAACAGCCCGGAGCCAAGTTCGAAGCCGGTCGGGATGCTGGTGCGCGGACAAATCTCCAGATGCCAGTGATAGCTGGCGTCGCAATCGGCGAACTCGTCGCCGCGCGGTTTGGAGTGCAGGAAGAAGTTGTACTGCGCGCCGCCGATCACCGCATCCAACCGGCCCATGGTGCGTTTGACGACGCGCGCCAGATCGGCACGGTCATCCTCGGTGATATCGAGGAAGTTGCTCTGGTGCTGGAGCGGCAGGATGTGCACCTCCCACTCGTAACGGCTGGCGAACGGTTTGATGGCGATGAAGCGTTCGCCGCGCTCGACCACATACTGGCCGACACTGATGCGCCGGCGGATATGTCCGGAGGCGCGGTCGTAGATGGTCGCCTCGAAGGTGAGTGCCTCGTCGATCAGCGAACAGAAGATGCATTGATGGTGTTTCTGATAATGCGTGCGGCTGTGGGTGACTTCGTTGTAGACGTTCTCGGGCACCACCGGCATGGCGATGATCTGGCTGTGGGTGTGCGCGATGCTGGCGCCCGCGGCCGGACCGAAATTCTTGAACACCAGCACATAGCGGATGCGCGCGTCGTTGGCATAGATCTGTGTCATGCGCTCCTGGTAGGCACCGAACAACAGGAACAAATGGTCTTCGCTCATCTCATGCAGGGCAATGCCGTGCTGACGGTGATCGATGATCACCTCATGGCGCCCGTAGCCCTCGATGGCCTGTTGCAGGCCGAACACCAGATTGCCGCTGGAGCGGTCGTCGCCGAGCACCGGATAGAGATTCTCGACAATGCGCGCCTGCCAATTTTCCGGGTTCGGATAGGTGGCGATGGTCGGCGGTGTCATGTGCTCATTGCCCGTGCAGAACGGGCAGGTATCGACATGCTTGCGGGTGTCGCGTGGCGCCGGATCCTCGGCCTTGCGCGGGCGCATGGAGCGGGCGGTGGCGACTAACACGGACTCGCTGGGCACGATCGGATTAATGCGGATTTCGCGGATGGCCTTGAATTCAGAATCGGTCATGGCAGAGTTGGGCCGGCTTTGTGTGAGATGGAAGATGCGGTCGCATACTACTGTACTCGGCTGGCCGTCGGCCAGCGCCCGGTTTGCTTGTCAGTGCCGGACCGGACCAGTAGTATGTCCGGGATTTTCAATCCCCCGGAGAGCTTGCATGTTCCACGGCAGTATGGTCGCGCTGGTCACGCCGATGCGGGCGGATGGTGCGATCGACGATGACAGTCTTGCGGGGCTGATCGAATTCCACATCCGTGCGGGTACGGACGCCATCGTTGCCGTGGGCACCACCGGCGAATCGGCGACGCTCGATGAACACGAGCACTGCGCTGTCATCCGTCGCGTCGTCGAACTCACCGCCGGGCGGATTCCGGTCATCGCCGGCACCGGCGCCAATTCCACCACCGAAGCCATCACGCTGACCCGTTGCGCCCTCAAGGCGGGTGCGGATGCCTGCCTGCTGGTGACGCCGTATTACAACAAGCCGACCCAGGAAGGGTTGTATCTGCATCATAAGGCCATCGCCGAGGCCGTACCGATCCCGCAGATTCTGTACAATGTGCCCGGACGTACCGCCTGCGATATGTTGCCGGATACCGTGGTACGGCTGGCAAAGGTATCCAATATCGTCGGTCTCAAAGAGGCCACCGGTGATTTGGGCCGGGCCCGCGAGATTCTCGACCGCTGCGGTGATCAGTTGGATCTCTTCAGTGGCGACGATGCCACCGGCTGCGAATTCATGCTGCTGGGCGGCAAGGGTGTGATTTCGGTGACGGCGAATGTCGCACCGGCCGCCATGCATGCCCTGTACGTGGCCGCCAAGGCCGGTGACCGCGCGCAGGCCGAGGCGATTGATTCACCACTGCGCGCATTGCACCGCGATCTGTTCGTCGAAGCGAATCCGATCCCGGTGAAGTGGGCGTTGCAGGAAATGGGCTTGATTCCGCCCGGCATCCGACTGCCGCTTACGCCCTTGTCGGAACGCTATCACGCCACGGTTCGGGACGCGCTGCGTCAAGCGGGTGTGCTGTGAACCTCTACTCCAAACATGGATGCAGATTTCCCATGAAAAACTATGCAACACCGATTCAAGGTCTGGTTCTGGTCATCACTGTCGCCGTGCTCACAGGTTGCAGCAGCTGGCAGAAAGTGGTCGGCAAGAAGGCGGACTATAAACAGAGCCGTACCGAGGAGCCGCTGGAAATCCCGCCGGATCTGAGCAGCGCAACATCGAAGATGCCCTGGTCGTGCCGGGCGGTACGCCGACAACCTATTCCGAATACGCCTCCGGCGATCAGGCCAAACCTGCGCCGGGTACCACCGGCGTTCTGGTGCAGCCGCAGAACCTGCGCATCGAACGTTCCGGTGACAAGCAATGGCTGGTCGCGCAGGCCTCGGTCGAGGCGGTATGGCCCAAGGTGCGCGATTTCTGGTTGCAGAATGGCTTTCTGCTGACCATGGACGATCCCGCCGTCGGCATCCTGGAAACCGAATGGGCGGAAAACCGCGCCGACATCCCGCAGGACATCATTCGCGGCACCATCGGCAAGGCGCTGGATTTCCTCTATTCCAGCCGCGACCCGCGATCGTTTCCGCATCCGTCTGGAACGGGCCTCCGCCGACAGCACCGAGATTTTCATCAGCCACCGCGGCATGGAAGAAGTGGTGCAGGGCAACAGCCAGAACGAAACCGGCACGATCTGGACGCCACGTCCGAGCGATCCGGAACTCGAAGCCGAAATGCTCAAGCGTCTGATGGTGTTCATGGGTGCCACCGAGGCGACCGCCGCCGCTCAAGCGGCACAGGCGCCATCCAGCACCTCGCCTGTACCGACGGCGCAGCTCGTGGTCAATGCAGCGGGTATGAGCATGCTCGTCGTCGACGAGGGTCTCGCGCGCGCCTGGCGTGAAGTGGGCTTGGCGTTGGATCGTGTCGGCTTTACGGTCGAAGACCGCGATCGCACCGGTGGTGTGTATTTCGTGCGCTATAACGATCCGCTCAAGGAAGACAAGAAAAAGGGCTTCCTGTCCAAGCTGGCATTCTGGAGTGAGGACGATCCCAAACTGGCCGAGCAGTACCGTATCGTATTGATTGCCGAGGGCGCCAAAACGAATGTGACAGTGCAGAACGCGCAGGGTCAACCCGAGGCATCGTCCACCGGCAAACGTATCCTGACGCTGGTGCAGGAGCAGATGAAATAGGATCAGGTATCGGGATTCGGGAGCAGGCTGGGCATCGTCATTGCCGAATCCCGAATCCCGAATCCCGAATCCCGAATCGAATCAATGCTTCGTTTCTCCTCCCTCGGCAGCGGCAGTCGCGGCAACGCCACGCTGGTGGAGGCGGGCCGCAGTTGTGTGATGGTCGACTGCGGTTTTTCCTGTGCCGAAACCCAACGCCGTCTTACCCGTCTCGGTAAGTCGCCCAGCGACATCGACGCCATCCTTGTCACTCACGAGCACAGCGATCATATCGGCGGCGTGGCGACGTTCGCGCGTCGTCATAACATCCCGGTGTGGATGACCGCCGGCACCTCGGTCATGCACAATGCGACCGATCTGCCCAGCCTCGATTGGTTCGACGGGCACACGTCGTTTGCCATCGGCGATCTGCACATCACCCCGTTTCCGGTACCGCACGATGCGCGCGAGCCGTGTCAGTTCGTCTTCAGCGACGGTGCCGTGCGGCTGGGCATACTCACCGACACCGGCAGTATTACCGCGCATATCCAACAGCAATTGACCGGCTGCGATGCCTTGCTGCTGGAGTGCAACCACGATGTCGCCATGCTCGCGGCCGGACTGTATCCGCCCAGCCTCAAGCAGCGCGTCGGCGGCAGCCTTGGCCATCTCAGCAATGATCAGGCGGCGGGCTTGCTGACTGCGCTCGACACCACGCGATTGACGCATTTGGTTGCCGCGCACCTCAGCGACAAGAACAACCGCCCTGAACTGGCGCGCGCGGCGCTGGCCGGTGTGCTCGACTGCGAGCTGGACTGGATCGGCGTCGCCGATCAGGCCGCAGGGCTGGACTGGCGACAGGTGGGTTAGACGCTTGGCGTCAGACTCGAACGCCACCGCTACAGATTAAAGTTACCCGCAGGACGTAGTTAATTCGTCTCAGCTGTCGATTTTTTGTATCATTGCCGCCTTCCCAAGCGACAGCCATCACGCCCGAGACGGACTTATGCTGCACATTCCCGGCGGTCCCGCCCTTTCCAGTTTCCGCAGCGAAAAACTGCTGACCCGCATCCGCGAGGTGGTTCCGGATATCGACGTCATGCATGCCGAGTTCTGGCATTTCGTCGATCTCGAACAGCAGCTTGAAGATGCCGATCGCGCCACCCTGGAACGGCTCTTGGACGATGGCATCGTCAGTCCCGCCGCGCCCGAGGCGGCGCACTTGTTCTTGGTCGTGCCCCGTCTGGGCACGATTTCCCCGTGGGCCAGCAAGGCCACCGATATCGCGCACAATTGCGGCCTGGAACGCATTCACCGCATCGAGCGCGGCATCGCCTATCGACTGCGCCTGAACGACGGGCGCGTCTTCACGGATCAAGAACGTGCCGCGCTGTTGCCGCTGCTGCATGATCGGATGACCGAAACGGTGTTGGCTAACGCGGATGAAGCCGTCGCATTATTCAAAACCGCTGCACCGACACCGCTTATAACCGTGGATATTCTTGGCGGTGGTCGTGAGGCGCTGGTGGCGGCCAATCGTAGTTTGGGCTTGGCGTTGTCGGACGACGAAATTGATTATCTGGTCGAGAGTTTCGCGACGCTGAAGCGCAACCCCACCGACGTTGAACTGATGATGTTCGCGCAGGCCAACTCCGAGCATTGCCGACACAAAATCTTCAACGCCGATTGGATCATCGACGGTCAGCCGCAGGACGCGTCGCTGTTCGGCATGATCCGTGAGACCTATAACGCCAGTCCGGAAGGCGTGTTGTCCGCCTACAAAGACAATTCAGCGGTGATGGAAGGTTTTGCGGGAAAACGCTTCTACCCGGATGCGCAAGGCGTGTATGCCGAGCACGGCGAAGACGTGCACATCCTGATGAAGGTCGAGACGCACAATCATCCGACGGCGATCTCGCCGTTCCCCGGCGCGGCCACCGGTTCTGGTGGCGAGATCCGCGACGAGGGCGCGACCGGACGCGGCAGCAAACCCAAGGCGGGCCTGTGCGGATTTTCGGTATCCAATCTGCGCATCCCCGGTTTCGAGCAGCCGTGGGAAACCGATTTCGGTAAACCCGCGCGCATCGCCTCCGCGCTCGACATCATGATCGACGGCCCGCTGGGTGCGGCGGCGTTCAACAATGAATTCGGCCGACCGAATCTGTGCGGTTATTTCCGCACCTTCGAAGAACGTGTGCCCGGTCCGACCGGCGATGAGGTGCGTGGTTATCACAAGCCGATCATGCTTGCCGGCGGTTACGGCAACATCCGCGGCGATCATGTCGAGAAGCACGATATCCCGCCCAGCGCGCAACTGATCGTGCTCGGCGGTCCGGCCATGTTGATCGGACTCGGTGGTGGCGCGGCGTCGAGCATGTCCAGCGGCACCAGTGCCGAAGATCTGGATTTCGCCTCGGTGCAGCGCGGCAATCCGGAAATGCAACGTCGCGCGCAAGAAGTGATTGATCGCTGCTGGGCGATGGGCGCGGACAATCCCATCATCTCCATCCACGATGTCGGCGCCGGCGGTATTTCCAATGCGCTGCCTGAATTGGTCAACGACAGCGGTCGCGGCGCGCGTTTCGAACTGCGCGCGGTGCCGAACGACGATCCCGGCATGTCGCCGATGCAGATCTGGAGCAATGAATCGCAGGAGCGCTATGTGTTGGCGGTGGCTGCCGATCGTATCGAACAGTTCCAGCAACTCTGCGAACGTGAACGCTGTCCGTTCGAGGTCGTCGGCGAGGCGACCGAAGAACAGCAGTTGATCGTCGGCGACGCCCACTTCGAGAATCTGCCCGTCGATATGCCGATGTCGCTGTTGCTCGGCAAGCCACCGAAGATGTTGCGCGACGTGCATCACCGCACCTTCACCAAGCCAAATTTCGACACGCGCGCCGTCGACGTGTGCGAGGCGGCGTATCGCGTGTTACGGCTGCCGACGGTGGCGAACAAGACCTTCCTGATCAGCATTGGTGATCGCAGCGTGACCGGCACGGTGACGCGCGATCAGATGGTCGGTCCGTGGCAAGTGCCGGTGGCCGATGCCGCCGTCACCTGCACGGATTACCGCGGGTATACCGGTGAAGCGATGGCCATGGGCGAGCGCACACCGATTGCGCTGGTCGATGCCGCCGCCTCCGGACGGATGGCGGTTGGCGAGGCGATTACCAACATCGCCTGCGCCGATATCGAGCGCATCGAAGAAATTCGCCTGTCGGCGAACTGGATGGCGCCGGCCGGTCATCCGGGCGAAGACGCCAATCTGTTCGACACCGTGCGCGCGGTAGGTCGCGAGCTGTGTCCCGCGCTCGGCATTGCCATTCCGGTCGGCAAAGATTCTTTATCGATGAAGACGGTGTGGCAGGAAAACGGCGAGGCCCGCGAGGTCACCGCGCCGGTGTCGCTGATCGTCACGGCGTTTGCGCCGGTCGATGATGTGCGCCGCACGCGCACGCCGCAGTTGCGCACCGAGCTGGGCGATTCCGATCTGATCCTCATCGACCTCGGCAAGGGCCGCAACCGCATCGCCGGTTCGGCGTTGGCGCAGGTCTATAAACAAGTCGGTCATCACGCGCCCGACCTCGATGATCCGCAGGCCATGAAGGCGTTCTTCGCCGCCATCGGCGAACTCAATCGTGAAGACTTGATTCTTGCCTACCATGATCGTTCCGACGGTGGTCTGCTCGCGACGCTGTGCGAAATGGCCTTCGCCGGCCACACCGGCCTCGACATTCAGCTCGACGAACTCGGCGACGATGCCGTCGCGGCGCTGTTTGCCGAAGAACTCGGCGCGGTTATACAAGTGTTGCACTGCGATACCGACACCGTGCTGGATATCCTGCGCGAGTACGGTTTCGCGCACCACAGTCATGTGATCGGCACCCACGAGGAAGACGACCGAATCCGTATCGAGCATAACGGCTACGTCGTGCTGGACGAGTCGCGCGTCGATCTGCAACGCGCCTGGAGCGAGACCAGCTATCGCATGCAGGCGTTGCGCGATAATCCGCAGTGCGCGCAGCAGGAATTCGATGCGCTGTTGGATGTGCAGGATCCGGGCATCAAGATCAAACTCAACTTCGAACCGGAAGAAGATGTCGCCGCGCCGTTTATTCATCAGGCAATCAACCGCGGCGCGCGCCCGCGCATGGCGATCCTGCGCGAGCAGGGCGTGAACGGACAGATCGAGATGGCGGCGGCATTCCATCGTGCCGGCTTCGAAGCTGTCGACGTGCACATGAGCGATATCCTCAGCGGTCGCGTGTCGCTGTCCGGTTTCAAGGGTTTTGTCGCCTGCGGTGGTTTCTCCTACGGCGACGTGCTCGGTGCCGGTCAGGGTTGGGCCAAGTCGATTCTGTTCAACAGTCAGGCGCGTGACGAATTTGCCGCGTTCTTTGCGCGCAACGACAGCTTCGGCTTGGGTATCTGCAACGGCTGTCAGATGATGTCGAGCCTGAAGGAATTGATTCCCGGTGCCGGGCATTGGCCGCGCTTCAGGCGCAATCTGTCCGAGCAATTCGAGGCGCGCTTCTCACTGGTGGAGATTCTGCCGTCGCCGTCGCTGTTCTTCGCCGGCATGCACGGCTCGCGCCTGCCCATCGCCGTCGCGCACGGCGAGGGTCGTGCGGAGTTTGCAGCAGCGGATGGCGCACAGCAGGCTTTGAGTGCGAAGCTGGTGACGGCCCGTTATCTGGATCATTACGGTCGCGCAACCGAGGTCTATCCGCTCAACCCGAACGGCTCGCCCGCCGGCATCACCGGCCTGACAACCGCCGATGGCCGCTTCAGCATCATGATGCCGCACCCCGAACGCGTGTTCCGCGCCGTGCAACATTCCTGGCACCCGGACGCGTGGGGCGAAGACGGCCCGTGGCTGCGCATGTTCCGCAATGCGCGGGTGTGGGTGGGGTAGTCAGGCGCAGGCACGGACTATATTTTCAGCTCCGTCGGAACGTTTCCCGGCGTAAATCCTATTCCGTGCAGAATTATTTCCGTCGAGAATCAGTGCATGGCTATATGGTCCACACCATTGAGGGGATGCACGCATGACCCTGATCCGCACATCGTCCACGATCCTTTCTTCTGAAATCACCCCCGAATCCGTCTACCGCGAACGACGCCGGTTCATGCAGGCCGGACTGGCACTGTCGGGTGCCGCGCTGCTGGGCGGTGTGCCGTCCGCACCCGCGGCGGCAGAAGCCTCTGCGGGTTTGCTGCGCAGCCCATTCAGCACCGACGAGACGCAGACCGAATTCAAAGATGTCACCGGCTACAACAATTTCTACGAGTTCGGCACCGGCAAGGAAGATCCGGCTGAGAATGCGCACACACTGAAAATTGCGCCTTGGTCGGTGGCCATCGAGGGCGAGTGCGCCAAGCCGGGAAACTATGCGCTTGAGGACATCCTCAAACCGCACGCGCTTGAAGAGCGCATCTACCGTCTGCGTTGCGTGGAAGGTTGGTCGATGGTGATTCCATGGATCGGTTTTCCCTTGGCCGATCTGATCAAACGTTTCGAGCCCAACGGTAATGCCAAATATGTCGAATTCGAAACGCTACAGGATCCGGAACGGATGCCCGGCCAGCGTCGTGCGGTGTTGCAATGGCCGTATGTGGAAGGACTGCGCATGGATGAGGCGATGCACCCGCTCACATTGATGGCGACGGGATTGTATGGCGGGGCCATGCCCAAACAGAACGGTGCGCCGATCCGCTTGGTGGTGCCGTGGAAGTACGGGTTCAAAAGCATCAAGTCGATCGTCAAGATCCGTTTCGTCGAGCGGCAGCCCGTGTCGAGCTGGACACGCGCCGCGGCCAGTGAATACGGTTTCTACTCGAACGTGAATCCCGAGGTCGATCATCCGCGCTGGAGCCAGCGCACCGAACGGCGCATCGGCGAATTCACCAAGCGCAAGACGCTCATGTTCAACGGCTATGCCGAGCAGGTTGCTTCGTTGTATACGGGAATGGATTTGCGCAAGGATTTTTAAGGCAGCCTGACTTTTTCATCGAGTCTGTCATTGCGAGCGCAGCGAAGAAATCTCCAAGCCATTGACTCTACTGTTGGGAGATTGCTCGGCGCTTCGCTCTCGAATGACGAATTGATCAGCGTCCCATGTGTTCCAAGTATCATGACATATGAAACCCTGGATCAAACCTGCCGTCTTCACGTTATGCCTGCTGCCGCTCGCCGGGTTGGTGTTTGCGTTGCTGACAGATCGGCTGGGCGCGAATCCCATCGAGGCGTTGACGCGTGAGACCGGTGAATGGACGCTGCGGTTTCTGCTGCTTACTTTGTGCATGACGCCGTTGCGCAAGATTACCGCTTGGCGTTGGCCTGTCCGACTGCGGCGCATGCTTGGGTTATTCGCGTTTTTCTATGTCTGTATGCATCTGACCACGTACCTGTGGCTGGATCAGTTTTTCGACTGGCCTGAGATCGTACGCGATATTATTAAACGTCCGTTTATTACGGTGGGTATGCTGGCCTTTGTTTTATTGATTCCCTTGGCGGTCACTTCGACTAACGCCATGATGCGCCGGCTTGGACGTAACTGGGCGCGGCTACACCAACTGGCATACGTTATTCCGGCGTTGGGCGTGTTGCACTATTGGTGGTTGGTGAAGGCCGATGTGCGTGAGCCATTGGTGTATGCGCTGCTGTACTTGGCGCTGATGCTGTTGCGCTGGAAACCGTTGTCGCTGTGGTTTGGAAGCAGGGGTCAGCTTTCGAAACAGATTTCGAATTCTCCCGTAAAAAACCGTCATTGCGAGCGAAGCGAAGCAATCTCCAAGCTGCTGATGTGATGTTGGGAGATTGCTGCATCATGTACCTCAGGCTATGGATCCTTACCCATCGGGTCAAGGCATCCGCGCAATGACGGTTCAATCGCTGACTTTAATTGCCCGTAAGATCGGTCAGATCGGTGCGGTTTTCGGCGATGTGGAACAGTGCAGCCACCACGTGCCGGTCATATTTGTCTTTCGATTCTGCGAGCAGTTGATCCAGTGCCTGCGGGATCGGTACCTCGTCGCGGTAAGCGCGTGGGCTGACCAAGGCGACGAAGGCGTTGGCGACCGCCAGGATGCGCGCGGTCAGCAAGATGGCCTCGCCACTCAAACCCTGCGGATAGCCGCTGCCGTCCATCAGTTCCTGTTTCTGCGCGATGGTGGCGAGCACCGGGCCTTCGAATTCCAGGCTGGACAGAATGTCTAGCGCGTATTGCACATGCCGTTTGAGGGTCTCTTGTTCTTCATCCGACAGCGCGCCGGATTTGGTGAGGACTTCCTTGGGGATAAAGATCTTGCCGACATTCGCCAGGTTCGCGGCCAGATCCAGCGCTTGCAGATCGCTGGCCGGCAACTGCAATTCACGACCGATGGCGACGGCAACGGTGGCGGTGCGTGAAGAATGATTGGCCGAGTGCGGATCGTGTTTGTCCACCGCGCGCATCAGCGCGGCGATCAGTTGGTGGAGCAGATTGGCGCGTTTGCGTTCGGATTCGTGCAGTGCGGTGACGTCGTGAAGGACCACGAGTGTGGCGTGACCGCTGCCGGCTGGGTTGGGCAGTGGTAACGCGCTGCATTGGAACAGCCCGTCGCGATCGTTCAGCGTAGAGATTCTGGGGTTGCGTGGACGGGGCGGCCGGTTGACTAATGCAGGCCTCCAAACGCTGCGCCGTATCCGGGCCGAAGATGCTGGCCAGGGTTTTGCCGAACAGGTCGGCCTGTGGGACGCCGATGGCGGCCTCGAAGGCGCGGTTGGCAAACAGCAGACGCTGGCCTTCGTCGAGCAGGAACAGATAATCCGAGAGCGTATCGGTCACGCCGTGCAATAGACGCGTCTGGCCTTCCAGCATGCGGGTTTTTTCCTGCAAGCGTGCGGTCATCGCCTGCGCGCGCACGCTGCTGCCATGTCGCCAGGCGGCGATCAGGCTGGCGCCGATGAAGAACAGTGTCAGCAGCAATGCCGTCAGCAGGAAGCGGCGATGATCGTTGGATTCCTTCAATGGCCTCGCGGGCGTCGGTCTTCTGGATCAGTGTCCAGGGTGCACCGGCGATCGGGCACGGCTGGTCATTAGTACGGAGACGCCGCGATAGTCCAGATGCTGAGCGAATTCACCCGGTTGCGCGGAGGGCGTGCGCGGCATCCAGATTGGGGGTGTTGAGCGCCAGCTTGCGTTGAGTCGGCGCGCTGCCGTCGGCCAGTGGCGAGAGATACACCACCATGTCCCTTCGGCGCGCACGAGAATGGTTTCGTCGTGGCTCGGTCAGGCCGCCGCGATTGGACAGCAACGGATACAAGTTCGGTTGCGGCCGATTTAATGCCCAACAATACACCGACACGTGACTGACCGGTGGCGTCCTGCATGCCCTGTACAGTGGCAATCGGCACCAGAAAGCCGAGCGTGGTCTGACCCTGCGCGGAGACGCGCAGATCGCGCAAAGCCGGTTGACCGGTGCTGATGACATGCAGGACGAGCGCGCGGTCCTCGGCATCCAGCGCCGGCATGCCCGGTGTGGCAACCACGACACGACCCTCGCGATCGAGCAGGGCCAAGCCCCGGTAACCGGCGGTCGGCAGATTGGCGCGCACCAACGGTTCAGGCTCGCCGAGGGCGCGGTAGCCGCCGCGTTCGGCCGCGGCGTTGATGAGATTGCGCAGATAGCCGAGCTGCGCGGGTTCGACGTCCACGGTGGTATTCGTCTGGGTGGAGAGCTGGCTGAGATACAGCTGCAACGAGGCGTTATTGGCCAGTTCGCCCAGGTTGGCGAATTCGCCGGTCAGCCATTGGTCGATGCCGGCGGCGCGATCATCGGCGATCAGCCCGAGGCGGATGCGCCAATCGCCGAGGTCGCGTTCGCGCTCCAGATCGAGGTAGGAGAAGATCAGCCACACACCACCGAGGATGATCGCGAACAGCAGCGTCAGGCCGATCAGAATGGGTCTTCTCGAGTGTCTGTTATTCAATGTCGCTCCCAGAGATGGTTGGGTTTACAGCGCCGGTGTGTGAATCCACCAGTGCTTTTCGTTGATGGAATAGACGGGCACGTAATGCACGATCTGGCGGTGATCGACGACCTGCTGGATCTGGTTGTCCAGGACGAGAATTTCATTGTGGTCATACACGGCCAGCACAGCATGCGGCACGCGCAGATTGGTGTCCTGTAAAACGACGATGCGTAATTGCTCGGGATCGACCCCCAGCCAGAGCAACGAAAACAGCTTGGTGAGTGCGTAATCCTCGCAGTCGCCGCCATTGTATAGAAACTCGCGTGCGATGGCCCAATAGTCATCCAACCCGTAATTGTCGAGATCGATGATGTAACGCTTTTCATTGGCGTAGGCATTGATGCGTTGGAGTTGGTCGCGCAAGGGCAGGCCGCGAATGCCATTCAAAAAGGTCTGCCATTGACGGAGATGACAGCGGTTCAGCGTGGTGGCGCTGCAGTCGGCCTCGGGTAGGTCTTCGCGGATATGTCGTTCCAGGACGCGGATCCATTGCGTGAACGATGCCGATTGAGTCTGCTGAGTCTCTTGATAACCGAACAGACTGGGCGTGGCCTGCGCCGGCAGGATGAACAGTGCCGGCCCACAGCAGCAATAACCAGCGTGCGCGGGTGGCGCGGCGTGGGTTTCGGCGGTCAGATCACGTGCATGGGTACACAATCGGCAAGCATCTGCCTACAATACCCGACCGGTTTCAGTCATTGTTGGTGCCTTGGTAACCGCATAGTCTGCGGCGCTAGCTTAAGTAACCAGGTTCGCGGCGATGCCTTGGAATGAAGTAATTCCAGCAGCATTACACCTGAGATAACGAGGGGGAGTCAATGAAGAAGAATAGAATTACCACGGGGTTGTCCGCGCTGTACGCGGCCATGCTGGCCGCGGTTTTCACAGTCAGGCGTGGCGCCTGTGCAGGCTGCGGAACAGGTCCAAGATGAGGAGGCGCTGTTCGAAGAAGGCATGCAGGCATTGGAGGATGATCGTCTGAAAACGGCGATGAAGGCCTTTCAATCCATCCTCTCCATGCAGCCTGGTTTGCACCGCGCACGTCTGGAATTGGCGGTCGCCTACTACCGTTCGCTGCAATATGCAGAAGCCCGCAAGCTGGCCCAGACGGTGTTGGACGACCCACAGACACCGCCCGAGGTGCGCGTCACGGTGTTGGCCTTCCTGGCGCAGATCCAGAAAGACGAAGCGGCGATGGCCGTGCGTCATGAATTCAAGCCCTCGATCAGTGCCGGATTCATGTATGACACCAATGTGAACGTCGGTCCGGGTACTGAGTTTATCGATGAGTTGCCCGGCTTTATTCTCACGCCCGGTTCGCAGCAGAAGGGCGACAGTGCGACTGTATTGACAGCCGGTCTTGCGCACACTTTCCAGCCGGGCAAGACCATCGATTTCGGCGAGCGTTCCGCGGCGTTCTTGTGGCAGAGCCAAGCCAGCTTGTACAACCGCGCTTACCAGGATATGGACGATTTCGATCTCACCATCTTTACTGGCAGTACCGGTCCAGCCCTCGTCATGCTGCGCCATTGGCGTGCCAATCTGGCGTTGAATGTCGACCGCATCTGGTTGGGTGACAGTGAGTTGGCTTGGTACTACCTCGCTCAATCCCGCAGTGACCTGGCAGTTCACCGATGGAGAATTGACCTGGGATGCCACCGTGACCGATCGCCGCTATGACGAGACCGCCGATGACGGACGTGAAGGCACCTACACGGGCACAGGCTTGGCGCTGGGTAATTACTTCCAGCAGCGCAAGGTTGCTACCCAGGTGGGCGCGCGTCTGGTCGACTTCAGTGCTGAAGATGATTTTCTTGGCTACAACGGCTATGAGCTGTTGGCCGGTGTCATCGTCAAGGCTTGGCCGAACGGCACCCTCTACGCCCGCGCCAATTACCGCGAGGTGGAATACGATGCCAACGACCCCGGGTTCACCAAGGCGCGCGACGAAACCGAAAACCGCCTTGCAGGTGGTTTCCAGCATGACATCAAGTCGGGCTATCTGGAGAAATGGACAGTCTACGGCGGTATCCAATACACCGGTAACAGGTCCAACCTCTCGATCTACGAATACCACCGGCGCCAGATCACGCTCAATCTGGGGCGGACATTCTGACCGCGGAGAGTCACGGAAATATGGGTGAGCATACGATTGCCAGGCATGGCGATCGTCATCCAGGGATGCCGGCAGGGTTTATTAACAGAACGACGGGCTCCGGCGAGTGTCGCGGAACCTCGAATGCGCGATACCCTGGCTGCGTTCCGGGAAGTCCGATCCTGTCGGCGAAGTGTGCTGCGTAGTGGCGCGCTGGGAATCCACCTATACTGTAAACAGTAAGGGTGCGCCGTACTCGCAGAACGCGTCGCGCTGAAGCCGATGGTGAATTAGCGTCGGTTAATTTTACGCCCGCGTGGATTCGGATTAGCAATTCGTATGATTGCTAACTCGCTAACTCACTGTTATTGAGTGCCATGCTGGTCTCTAAGTTGGATGGTCTCATCTAGTCGTGTCGGAAATTGTTACATTTCAGTGCTGAAACACATGTCATTTGGCAGATTTGTCTACGCGTAATTGATTGTAAAGAATGGAATTTTCATGCTGAATATTAGTGTGTGGCATAAGTATTGCTCCATGTAACGAAAATCGAATCCCCGTGAACAGGATCGCCGCGGGTCGAACAATGCACCGGAGGATGTCTGTGTGAATATCAAAAAGTCGTTGATTGCGTTGAGTGTGTTCAGCATTTTGATGGGAGGCGTCTGGGAAGCGGCCGTCGCCAAGAACGCAGATAAAGAACAAGACTCTGTGAAGCGTTGGGGGCGCTGGGCGGTTCTCTCCCCGGCCGCGGGCCAGGAAGAAGCGGGTCTTACAACGATTGCCGCGGCCAATGATTTAGGGTCTTGCGAGTCGTCGGAAAACTGCCCCGGTATTCAACCGGTAGGTGAGCCAGTAGAGCCGCCGCCTGGACCTGGACCAGCCACCGCCGACCTGGACCGCCGACCTGGACCGGAAGTGAAGAGTCCGTGTGAAGCGGGTATGCCGTGCGGATTTGCGCGCATCGATCATCCGTTCGATTCGGAAGAGGTAAAGGCACCAACAGATAGCGATGTGGTGCCGTTCGAACTGACCCTGAAAGAAGAAGAGGGCGGGATCGGGACTGTGGAATTTGTTGTCGATCCGGATTCGGAGAGCGAAATCCGGTCCGATAATGCCGTGCCAGCGGGGATTACGCCTCCGTCATCACAGATAGGTAGTGTCATGACCGACCCAGGTGGCTCCTCGAATCTTTTCGGTACTTTTCTGCGCAATGAAGCGGGCGATCCCGTTGTCTCCCAGGGGCGTTGGAGTAACGACGGTTTCGATTTTGAAAATGACCACTCGATAAATGATGGTGGTGAATACGTATGGGGTATCACAGCAAAAGCAGGTGAGATGCAGAGTCTGATCAGCAGTCTCGGTGGTGATATGACAGCGGTCTATCAGGGTAAGACTATGGGGTCTGTCAACGGCACCGAAGGTGCTGTCCGATTGGAAGTAAATTTCAGCAGTGATACCTGGACGGGTGCATTCAACAATGATCCCCATAACGAAAGAATGTTTACCGCCTCGGGCGTGGTCGTCGGCTCCGGCTTCGTCTCGAATGCTAATGGCTTCAGCAACACAGTCGCCTCGGGTGACGTCAAAGGCGCATTTGTGAATGCCGGCAACAACGCCATCGGCGGCTATGAAGTCGAGTTCAAGAACGGCCTGAAAGACGCGGATGTGTTCAGTACCAAGTTGCAGGATTGACCCGAATACTAAGCGGAATATCTAGTCAGTCATTTGTAGAGAACCCCCCCCCGCCCCGCCGCCACTTGACAGGCGCGGGGCGGTCCGATTAGATTTCGACCAAACGGGGCGCAGGAACCAGATCCCGATAACACCAACAGGGAGAAACTGGGATGTCGACCACGCCCCTTATTCCGCGCTGGGCTTTTTTCCGCAGTATTCGCACCTCTCTATTTTTTCTGATAACCAGTTTTGGTGCCTACGGTGCGCTAGCCGCCGAATCCAATGGCACGACCTTCAACGGTGCCATGCCTGGGTCGTTCAGCGTTTCTCCTCACGGCGCGGCCACTTATAGCATCCCCATAGAAGTCCCGCCCGGTATCGGCGGTATGACACCGCAGCTCTCGCTCGACTACAGCAGTCAATCCGGCAATGGCCTGCTCGGTGTGGGCTGGTCGTTGGGCGGCCTGTCTACCATCACGCGTTGCCCGGCGACTCTGGCGCAAGATAATTTGATCGACGGCGTCGATTTCGATGCCAATGACCGATACTGCCTTGATGGTCAGCGCCTGATCACGGTGACCAACACCGGTTGCGCGGGCGGCACCGAATACCGCACCGAAATCGATTCTTACGCGCGTGTCTGTTCCTACGGTGCGGCTGGCGTTGGCCCAGCTTGGTTCAAGGTCTGGACCAAGGCGGGGCAGGTGATGGAATACGCCAATACCGCGGATTCGAGTATCGAAGCGCAAGGCGTTGCCACCGTGCTGATCTGGGCGGTCAACCGGATTGAAGATGCCGCCGGCAACTACCTGACGGTTTCCTATTTAGAAGACAACGCTAACGGCGAATATCACGCCGAGCGTATCGATTATGCGGGCAATGACCAGCAGGGCATGGCACCGTACCACTCCGTCCAGTTCATTTACGAGGCCCGCAGCGATATCTCCAGAGGTTACATCGTTGGTAAGCAGGTGCAGACCTCCGTTCGCTTGACGAACGTTCAAGTCAATGCAGGCTACAACGTGATTCGGGATTACCGACTAACCTACGCGACGGGCGCAACGACTGGGCGTTCCCGCGTCACGAGCCTCCAGCAATGCGACGGCATCGGCACCAGTGCCTCGTGTCTACCGGAAACGGCACTGACGTGGTCGGCGGGTGCCGCTTCGTTCAGTGGCGCAATCAATACGGGCCAGAGCAACGTAGGCTACCAAACTGCCCAGCCGTTGGATGTGAACGGTGACGGTAAGACGGACCTTGCGTATTGCACCAGTGCAACCACGAATTGGCAGATTCTCATAAGTACGGGCAGTGGATTCAATGCGCCGATCAATACGGGGCGGTTGTGTACCAACTACCAATATGCTCTGCTGATGGACTACAACACCGACGGTCTGATGGATCTATTGGTGCCCTATGCTAACAGTCGGTGGTATGCCTTGCGCTCCACTGGCTCGGGTTTCGCCCTGGTTGATACCGGTATAGGCCAATCTGGTTACAACAATAAGCCCGTGGTCTTGGATATCAACGGCGATGGCCGAGACGACTTGGCCTTGGCCTACAATAGCGCATGGTATCTGCGCATCAATAACGGTAACGGTTTTAATGCTGCTGTAGCGACCGGCATTGCATCCACCAATTTCACCTACCGGCAGAGGATAGATTATGACGCCGACGGGCTCGACGATTTGCTGGTGCCTTACGCCAATAATCGCTGGTATGTGCTGCGTTCGACGGGCAGCACTTTACAGCTGGTTGATACCGGTCGGGCCAACACCGGCTACAACACCAGCCCGCAGATCATAGATGTGGATGGCGACGGGCGTCAGGATATGGTGTACAACAACAGTACTCAGAAGGTGATCTATTTCAATCGGGGAAACACGTTCTCCGGTGGCGTGGGGACTGGTATCAGCACGCAATGGGCAGCGACCACCTTCCAGATCGACTACAACGGCGATGGCAAGATGGACCTCATCATGCCCGGCGCGCCTTCATCGGCAACAGCTACGAATTGGTATGTACTGCAATCCACTGGGAATGGGTTCACTACCATCAATACCGGCATAGCGTCGACTGGCCAAGCCAATTATCCAAAACCTGGAGACTACAACGGCGACGGCTTCGTGGATCTTGCGTTGGCCTACAGCTCTGTATGGATATTGCGCCAACATGCCACCGGTATTGCCGATCAGCTTAAGCAATTCAAAGATGGATTGGATAATCAGACTGATATCACCTATTCATCTTCATCAGTGTATGCCAGGCAAGCGTCTGCATATCCTCAGATGACTGTGCGCGGGCCAATGTACGTGGTTTCGCATACGGCCGTTAGCGATGGCGTAGGTGGTGTTATTTCGTTTAAATACGAATATACCGGACCACGAGTCGATCTTCGTGGGCGTGGTTTTCTAGGGTTCGAGGGCACTAGCAGGAAGAATGAGCAGACCAATATCTACAGCGAGGTAATCTATCGCCAAGATTTCCCCTATATAGGACAAATATATAACTCCATAGATACCTATATTAATGATACTAATACAGATTTCGTAGAAATTGCGGCCGTTCAGAATGCATGGGAGACAGCACAGCCTTATCCAGGTGTATATCAACCAAGAATTAACCAAAGCATCTACCGCAAAGATGGTCTTAGGTCATGGATAGATGAGATTTACATCATCACCACTGAGTACCAGCAATACGACGACTATGGCAATCCAGGTCGTATCGTTGCCACTACGAGTACAATTGACAACGCAGAAAAATATATCAAAATCACCGACAATGCCTACGACAACGACACCGTGCAATGGCATCTCGGCCGCATGACTAGCGCGACAGTTGCCAGTACAGCACCGTCTGGGACGCAGACGCGCAGTTCTACCTTCGAGTACAACCCCACCACTGGTTTGCTCACAGCCGAGATTATCGAACCCGGTGACACGCAATCCTTGTTGCGCACCGAATACGCCTATGATGGTTTCGGCAACAAGACCTCGGTGACGGTGAAAGACTCGGGTTCCAATGCTTATCCCATCGCCACAGCCACGTCGACGACCGGTTTCAATTTCAGCCAACTGGCGGTGAACGGCACCTACACCATCATCAGCACCAACGCCAAGGGCCACGCCGAGTCTCAGGTCATCGATGCCAAATTCGGTAAGCCACTGAGCCTGACCGGCCCCAACGGCCTGACCACCCACTGGGCCTACGACAGCTTTGGCCACCAGACGACGGAAACCCGTGCTGACGGAACGACCACAACAGCCACATCAAGCTGGTGCGACAGCAGTTGCGCGGGTGTGGCCAATGCCGTGTATATGGCGACGACTCAGAGCAGCGGCGCCGCGCCGGCCAGTGTCTATTACGATGGATTGGGTCGTGCCCTGCGCGGCGCCGCTATGAGTCTCGATGGCCGCACCGTATATGCGGATACTCAATACAACAACCTGGGACAAGTCACGCGCGTATCGCGTCCCTATTTCTCCGGGAGTACTCCGCAATGGTCCGATAACTTCTACGATACCTTCGGCCGTGTCTGGAAAACGACCAGCGCCGACGGCGGTATAGTCGAGACCACCTATAACGGATTGTCCACCAGCGTGCGCCGCTATGATATCAACAACACATATGACCAGACCGTTACACAGCTTGCCAATGTAGAAGGTAACCTGATCCAGGTGACCGACGAAGGCAATCAAATCACCCGCTATCAATACGACCCGTTCGGCAACCTAACACGCGTCACCGATCCGGCCAACAATATTACGGTCATGGCCTACGATATGCGTGGCCGTAAGCTGAGCATGGACGACCCCGACATGGGGCATTGGGAATACAAATACGACGCACTGGGTCAGTTGCGTTGGCAGAAGGACGCCAAGAACCAAGTCGCGACTATGAGTTACGATGTACTCGGGCGTATGACCAGTCGAGTCGAGCCGGAAGGCACCAGCACCTGGACCTACGATCAGTCGGGCAGCAAAGGCATCGGCAAACCCTGGAAGGTCACTGGGCCGAACAGCTACAGCGAAACCTATACCTACGACGCATACGGCCGTCCCAGCAAGACCACCCAAGTCATGGCGGGCAGCACCTTTAACACCACTACCAATTACGACACGCTTGGCCGTGTGGATACGCTGACCTATCCCGGCGGCTTCCAGTTGAAGCATAGCTACAACAGCCTCGGCTACCTCAACAAGATCAGCAACGCCGCCAACACCAGCGAGGCGTACTGGACCGCACAGGAAGTTTCTCCCGACGGTCAATTCACCTCGGAATTGCTAGGCAACGGCGTGCAAACGATTCGTACCTTCAGACCGGATTCCGGACGCATGGAGTATATTGGGACCTATTCAGGCACAACCAACGTCCAGATGTTGTCCTACACGTTCGATGCCCTGGGCAACCTCACTTCCCGCAACGACGTGGTCAATTCGCTGACCGAAACTTTCCAATACGACGCCTTCAATCGCCTGAAGCAAGCCAATATCGACAGTGTGGGCATCAAGACCTGGGACTATAACGGCCTCGGTAATATCACATCGAAGGACGGCTATACCGACTATACCTACGGAACTGCCGGCAGCAGGCCGCACGCAGTGACCGCCGCGCGCGGCACCACTTACGCTTACGACGCCAACGGCAATATGCTAAGCGGCGGTGGGCGCACCATCACCTGGAACAGCGCCAACCTGCCCACACGCGTTGTTAAAGGCAGTGCGAGTGCCGAGTTCAATTACAACCCCGACCGCGCCCGCTATAAACAGGTATCGGTGAGTGGTGGCGCCACTACGACCACGCTGTATGTGGGCAAACTCTACGAGCAGGTCGACCACTGGCACACAAAACACCTACAAGAACTACATCCACGCCGGCGGCCGGGTGGTGGCGATCCGCGAGACCATTAACAGCGGCGCGCCGACTACCAAGTACCTGCATCAGGATCACCTGGGCTCGACGGATGTCATCACCAGCAGCACCGGCCAGGTGTTGGAACGGCAGTCGTTCGACGCCTTCGGCACGCGCCGCATCGCCAGCACCTGGGGTGCGCCGGGGTCATTAATTACCAGCCTGTTCAGCACGCGCGGTTATACCAGCCATGAGCAGCTGGATAATGTGGGACTCATTCACATGAATGGCCGGGTGTACGATCCGGAGTTGGGGCGGTTTTTGAGTGCGGATCCGATGGTGCAAGCGCCGGGGAATGCGCAGAGTTTGAATCGGTACAGTTACGTCTTCAATAATCCGTTGAGTTATACCGACCCGAGCGGGTATTTTAGTTTTAATCCCTTCAAGGCAATCAAGAATGCATTCAATGCGGTTTTTGATTTCGCAAAGAATCTTTTTGATACGCTTTTTGATTTCGGTAAGAAGGTTCTCGATAAGATTGGCGATATTGCAACCACGGTGCTAAATAACCCGGTGGTGCAATTAGTGGCCGCGGTTGTGGTAGCCCCGTATGTGGGCTTTTACATAGGTACTACGTATGGTCTATCGACCGCTGCCGGTTATGCCATCAGCGGGGCTACCGCCGGATTCATTTCCAGCGGCGGTGATCCCAGGGCGGGATTGATCGGTGCGGCCACGGGGGGGTTGTACGGTGTCGCCGGTAATCTTGGTAGCATGGTAGGTAGTGGTGTGAATGGGTATTTGCAGACAGGTAATGTTGAAGGTTTCGCACGTGGATTTGCGGCGGGTGCAATTCCGCAGGACATGGGATTTGGTAACGCCTACCTCAACAACCCAGTCGCAAATATCGGCATTGGCATCGCACGAGACGGTGTACGCGGTGCAATTACCGCCGACAGTCGAGATGGAATCTTGCCTGGGATTGCGTATGGGCAGGTCAATAATGCGGTGGGGCATTTGGTGGGGATTTCTACGACGAGATCCTTGCCGAAGTTTGATGAAGGTGCGTTTATTTATGAAGGGTCGTTCTGGAGGGAAAAAGGTGCAATGACTTTTGGAAATGTTATCTCCGGTCGCGAGGGGCTGTCATCCAATTCTGCCTACTCTCCTACTTACATTCATGAACGAGATCACATATTTAATCCAGTCGAACAAGGACTAGGTGCTTTGTACATACCGGCACATGCCATGGATCTTTCAATAGGTAAGGTAGGCGAGGCAATGGGTAGGGGATATGACTTGTATCCTATAGAGGAGCATGTTCAGAGTTGTCCGTATTCTAGGCTCTTGGTCAGTGGTGCGTGTTGATAACTAATATTCTACGTATTTCGTGCATCGTGGTGATGCTTGTCATGGTTAATGGTTGTGTCCCTACAGTGGGGGTGACTATTAACTTCAGTAATTATGAAGAAGAATGTCGACAATTTTGGTTTCTATCTGAGTGTTGAGCAAATTCGTAGAGAGTGCTGGATTCCAGAGGGTGGTGCAGAAAGGAGACAGTAGTGCTGCACTTTTAAGGTATGAGGATAAGAATTATTTTATCTCCAACTTTAAGCCGACCGCTGCAGTTTCAGGAGATGGAGTCATTGATGTTTCAATATATTATCGGAAGAAGGATGGTGGTACTGAGTTGACAATGGTTCAATACCCAGCTGAAGAATTCAGCGATGTGGCCAAGAGGTTATTGAAGAGCCTTGTGTCTGCCCTGCGCGAAAGGTTTGGGGAAAATAGTGTAATAGTTAAAGAGAAGCATTGAATGCGCGGAGCCAGTTATGGTTACTATCCATGTAAGCGACGATGATCGGTGCAGAAATTATGGTTGGGTTATGTATGGCGGCCGATAATCCATGGAAGCTCATTTCCAAGAACCAGGGGCAAAGAACCTGGCTCAGAACGTAGTCTGCATTCTGGCTCTCTCGCTCAGTTATCGCTAAATTGTGATCTTCTCGAGCTCGAATTTGGCTTAGGCCACCCGCAATTCCACATGCTTGCCGAATATCGCGAGCGCCTGTTCGAGACGCTCCGCCTTGGTCGCGTGATACGGGTCGAGCATCCGGCGCGCTTCCTTTTCGTCGATGCGCAGCCGTCGCGCCAGTTCCACGCGACTGATGCCCGATTCCCTCATGACGAGATAGAGCGCGGTCTTGAGGCGGTTTGCACGGGTACGGCGATGAGGTGTTCTCCGCGCTTTGCCTTGGATGGCGGGGGAATATCCAGCCCGTCCATGATGCGCGCTTCCAGTGCAGCTTGTAGGGCGCCCGCTGCCTCGTCCAGGCACGCCTCACGGGTGTCGCCTTGAGTGATGGCTTCGGGAATGTCGCGGAACGTGACAACGAAGCCGCCGTCCTGCGTGTCGGCTTTGAAACGTGCGGGGTATACGAATTCCAACATGGTCGACTCCGTCATAGGTCGTCGCTCGACAGTCCGAGCTGTTTGAGCATTCCATGCAGGGTGCCGGTTTTCAGTTCGTCCTTGGGATTGCGCACCACCGTGCGGTGGTCGCCGAGGGTGAGTACACCGTGGCTGCCTTTTCCAAGGTCTGGACGCCACTCGAACGGGATGCCGTGTATCTTGGCATAAGCGCGGACCCGTTTGATGAACTCATTGCCTCGCATGGAAGCAGTCTCGGACATAAATGTCCGCGCGTCAAGTCGGTATCGAGAACGCCTGCCCGGTGCCACTTGGCAGGGCGGCGCCTTCTGGTTTATAGTCGGTAGCAATTCGATCTTTCGGACAAAACTGTCAAGCCAAATCATGATTCAGGTGTCCTTCAAAGCGTTCTCTCCCCAAGCGGTTCGCCCGGCAGTCTGCCCGTGCCGCGCTGTCTCTGCGTCTGCTGCTGCCCTAGGCAGCGCACCCATACCCCCTTAATTTCCTGATCAATTTCCCACGCCCGGCGCGCAGACCGGCGAATGCTCTGTTATATTGGCGCGCCAGGCGGGACATCACGGCCGATACCGGCGGCCGGACCCAATGGAGCCAGATTCATGCAGTCAGCCAAACAGCAGTCAAGCAGACAAACTCATCATTTTTGATACGACCTTGCGCGACGGCGAGCAAAGCCCCGGCGCGTCCATGACCAAGGACGAAAAGGTCCGCATCGCCAAGGCGCTGGAGCGCATGCGCGTGGATGTCATCGAGGCCGGTTTCCCCATTGCCAGCCAGGGTGATTTCGAGGCCGTCGAAGCGGTGGCCCGTGCCGTGCGCGACAGTACGGTCTGCGGTCTGGCGCGTGCGCTGGACAAGGATATCGATCGTGCCGGTGAGGCGCTCAAGCCGGCCAACAGCGCGCGCATCCATACCTTCATCGCGACCTCGCCCATCCACATGAAGATGAAGCTGCGGATGGAGCCGGATCAAGTGGTCGAGCAGGCGGTGCGCGCGGTCAAACGTGCGCGGCAGTACACCGACAACGTCGAGTTCTCGCCCGAGGACGCGGGACGTTCCGAGCTGGATTTCCTGTGTCGCGTCCTCGAAGCGGTCATCGACGCGGGTGCCACGACCGTGAATATTCCGGATACGGTCGGTTATAACCTGCCGCAACAGTTTGGCGAGTTGATCCGGCAGTTGATCGAGCGCGTGCCGAATTCCGACAAAGCCGTGTTCTCGGTGCATTGCCACAACGACCTCGGCCTGGCGGTGGCCAATTCGTTGTCCGCAGTGCTCAACGGTGCGCGTCAGGTCGAGTGCACGATCAACGGTCTCGGCGAGCGCGCCGGCAATGCCGCGCTTGAAGAAATCGTCATGGCGGTGCGCACGCGCCGCGATCTGTTTACCTGCGATACCACGCTGGACACGACGCAGATCATGACCTGTTCACGCTTGGTCTCCAGCGTCACCGGTTTTCCGGTGCAGCCGAACAAGGCCATCGTCGGCGCCAATGCCTTCGCGCATGAATCCGGCATTCATCAGGACGGCGTGCTCAAGAGTCGCGAGACCTACGAAATCATGCGCGCGCAGGATGTCGGCTGGAGCGCCAATCGCATCGTGCTGGGCAAGCATTCCGGGCGTAATGCTTTCCGCAGCCGCTTGTCCGAACTGGGTATCGAGTTCGGTTCGGAAGAGGCGCTCAACGAGGCCTTCACGCGCTTCAAGGATCTCGCCGACAAGAAGCACGATATCTACGACGAGGATCTTCAGGCGCTGGTGAGCGAGACTAATCTCGCGGCGGAGAACGAGCGCTTCAAACTGGTGGCGTTGCGGGTCTGTTCCGAGACCGGCGAGACGCCCTCGGCGGATATCGCCTTGTCGGTGGATGGCGAGGAGCAGCGAGCGCATGCCTTGGGCAGTGGGCCGGTGGATGCCGCATTTCGTGCTATCGAAACCATCATCAAGAGCGGCACCGAACTGCAGCTCTATTCGGTGAACAACATCACCAGCGGCACAGATGCGCAGGGCGAAGTCACGGTGCGACTGGAGAAGGGCGGGCGTATCGTCAATGGCCAAGGTGCGGATACCGATATCGTGGTCGCCTCGGCCAAGGCCTATGTGAATGCCCTGAACAAGGCGCTGCAATCGCCGGTGCGCGAACATCCGCAGATGGGAGATGTATGAGGCCTGAGCAGCTTAAGCGTGGGCTGCGGGGATTAAGGGAGGCGCGGTGGGCGGCGAACTGCGGGCGCAGTATCTACAAGCTATGGGTATCGATGCGTGGCGCTTGCGTTCGCCCAGCGTCGATGCCCAAGCCATTATCTCCTGAATCGAGCGCTACGCTCGTGTCGCCTGCGTCTGTTGGTGATGCCGAGCCGAGTGTCGCCTCAACAATCGATTGGGATGCGCTGCAACAACAGGTTGCGAGCTGTACGCGCTGCGACCTGCACCGCACGCGCACCCAAACCGTATTCGGCGTCGGCAATCGCAATGCCGATTGGTTGGTGATCGGCGAGGCGCCCGGCGCCGAAGAGGATAAGCGCGGCGAGCCGTTTGTCGGACGCGCGGGGCAACTGTTGGATGCGATGCTCGCAGCCATTAATCTGGATCGCAGCCGTGCCTACATCGCCAATATCCTCAAATGCCGGCCGCCCAACAACCGCGATCCGCTGGTGAATGAAGTCGCCTGCTGCGAACCGTATCTGCAACAGCAGATCGCGCTCATTCAGCCGCGCCTCATTCTAGTCGTTGGACGTATTGCCGCACAAAACCTGCTTAAGACCGATGAACCACTCGCGCGTCTGCGCGGTCGCGTTCATCGTTATGGTGAACGACAAATACCGTTGATCGTCACGTATCATCCTGCCTATCTGCTGCGCACGCCCGGCGACAAGCGCAAGGCCTGGGAAGATCTGCAACTGGCCGTGCGTATATACCGGGAACTCGATAAAGGTGGTGCCGTATGAGCGCCATTCTGAAATCCGCGGGGGGGCAGTTTCGGCCCATGACCGAGGACGACCTCGCGGAGATCATGGACATCGAACACCGCGCCTACCCGTTTCCCTGGACGTACGGCATCCTGCGCGATTGCATGCGGGTCGGCTATAGCTGCTGGTTGTATGAGGTCGCGGGCGTCATCCACGGCTATGGTGTGATGAGTGCCGCCGCCGGCGAGGCGCATATCCTGAATCTGTGCGTGCGCCCCGAGTCCCAAGGGCAGGGACTGGGTCGCAAAATAATGACCCACTTCATCGCGCTGGCGCGTCGCCATGGTGTCGATACCCTGCTCCTGGAAGTGCGCCCCTCGAACCTGGCGGCGCTGGCCTTGTATCAGGATATGGGTTTCAACGAGGTCGGGGTACGCAAAAACTATTACCCGGCCGAGCAGGGGCGAGAGGATGCGCTGATATTGGCCTTGGCACTCGCATGAGTTCTGAGCGCGAAGAAATGCCGAGTTGTCGTAATTCTTAACAGTCTATTAGCAAGGGCTGGTGTGCTGATATGTTCTCGCAACATATTAATAGTTGATAGTTATTCCATGATTATAGCGGGGCGGCTGTACTATCATGGGTTGTCGGATTAAGTTTCCATTCGGCGCCAGACGGTCTTGCGGAAACAATATTCAACCTCATGATTTGAAATAATAAAGATTGCTGCCTACTGCTCGGGCACGGTCTTTGCTATCATTTAAGCATGTAAGATCTGATTTCTTGACACTGTACAGAATAATGCCACCTAGCTTAGCCGCGGGTGGAACACCGTCGGGGGAGTTTTACTAAATGAAAAAATTAACAAAATTGATGCTGGTGCTGGCTCAGTTGGGCATGGTAGGGGCGGTGCAGGCCGCGAGCGTGTCGCTGAGCCCGACATCGCAGCCGGTTATGCTTGGCAACAACGTGTCCTTCGCAGTCAACGTTGATTTCAGCGATGCAGCGACAAGTGGCGGTCGCTTTCAATTTGAGCTACGACGCTAGCCTTTTGGGCTGCACGAGCTTCAGCTACAACAGCAGCTTTACATCCGGTCTGACGACATTCACGCCGACCCTGTCCAGTGGTCTGATCGATAACCTTGGCTTTCGCAGGCCTAGTCTCGGGTTCTGGTACCCTCGGCACGGTGACCTTTTCGACCCTGAACGCGGGTAATGCGAGCCTTGCAACAGCGGCTTATTCCAATGCCTTCTACCGTTTCCGCAACAGCGATCAGTTCGAGCTTCCTCACGGTTGACCTATGGTGGCGCCACCGCTCAAGTATCTGCCGTACCAGTTCCCGCCGCCCTGTGGCTGATGGCCAGCGGACTCAGCGCTCTGGGTCTGGGGATGCGTCGCCGTCGCGCTTAAGTCTGTCGGTTCTACCCAAAAAAGCGGCGCTCAAGCGCCGCTTTTTTTATGTCCGCCGTCTGATCTGCCGCGTGTGATCGGTTACAATGCACACGTTGTTCAGCCCTGAAATGTCCCCATGACCGATCTGCTCCACGAAACGGCCCGTCGCCGCACCTTTGCCATCATCTCTCATCCCGACGCCGGCAAGACCACGCTGACCGAGAAGCTGTTGCTGTTCGGCGGTGCGATTCAGCTCGCCGGTACCGTGAAGGGACGCAAGGCCGCGCGTCATGCGACTTCCGACTGGATGGAGTTGGAGAAGCAACGCGGCATCTCGATCACCTCGTCGGTCATGCAGTTTCCCTACAAGGACTGCATGATCAACCTGCTGGACACGCCCGGCCACGAGGATTTTTCCGAAGATACCTATCGGACGCTGACGGCGGTGGATTCGGCGCTGATGGTGATCGATGCGGCGAAAGGCGTCGAAGAGCGCACCATCAAACTGATGGACGTCTGCCGGCTGCGCGACACGCCCATCATGACCTTCGTCAACAAACTCGATCGCGAGGGTCGTGAAACGATCGAGCTGCTCGATGAGGTTGAATCCATACTCAAGATTCAATGCTCGCCGATCACGTGGCCCATCGGCATGGGTAAACGCTTCAAGGGTGTCTATCACCTGATCGACGACAGCGTGCATCTGTATACGCCGGGCAAGGGCAGCGTGCGCCAGGACGTCACCGTCATCAAAGGCATCGACAATCCTTTGCTCAATGATGTTCTGGGTGACCAGATCGCAGAACTACGTGACGAAATCGAGCTGGTGCGTGGCGCCAGTCATGTCTTCGATGTGCAGGCCTACCTGGCGGGTAAACAAACGCCGGTATTCTTCGGTTCTGCGATCAATAATTTTGGCATTCAAGAGTTGCTGGATTATTTTACAGAGTATGCGCCGGCACCGTTGCCCCGCCCGACGCTCACGCGTGAGGTCGAACCTACCGAAGAAAAATTCACCGGCTTCGTGTTCAAGATTCAGGCGAACATGGACCCGCAGCACCGCGATCGTATCGCCTTTATGCGCGTTTGTTCCGGCAGCTATCAGAGGGGCATGCGTATGCGCCATGTGCGCATCGGTCGCGAAGTGACCATTGCCAACGCACTGACCTTTCTCGCGTCCGAACGCGGTCATGTCGAAGAGGCGTGGCCGGGCGACATCATCGGTCTGCATAACCACGGCACCATCCGCATCGGCGATACTTTCACGCAAGGCGAAGATTTAAAATACACCGGCATTCCGAGTTTTGCGCCGGAATTGTTCCGTCGTGCCATCCTGCGCGATCCGCTGCGCATGAAAGCGCTGCAAAAAGGCTTGGAGCAGTTGTGCGAAGAGGGTGCGACACAGCTGTTCCGGCCGCTGAAAAATAACGACATGATTCTCGGTGCGGTGGGTGTTTTGCAGTTCGAAGTCGTCGCGCACCGTTTGCGCGGTGAATACAATGTCGAATGTGTCTTCGAGAACGTGGCGGTTTCCACGGCGCGCTGGGTCGAATGCGATGACCCGAAGGCGATGGAGAAATTCCGCGAGAAAGCCTACGAAAATCTTGCCATCGATCAGGGCGGCGACTTGGTTTACATTGCGCCGACCCGGGTCAATCTCGACATGGCCATAGAACGTTACCCCGAGGTGCGCTTCTTCGCCACCCGTGAGCATTGAACGTCAGTCGAAGCGATAACCTCTTGGTACGACCACGACGCCGCCCTCCGAAACTGTAAACCGCTGGCGATCCTTTTCGATATCGAAACCGATACGCTCGCCGGCGGGTACGCGGACATGTTTGTCGATAATGCAGTTTTTGAGCTGCACGCCATCGCCGATATTGACGTCGTTGAATATGATGGAGTCGTGCACCGTGGCCTCGTCGCCAATGAAGACATTCGGAAACAGAATGGAGTGTTGCACGCTGCCGCCGGCGATCACGGTGCCGCCGGCGACAATGGAATTTATGAAGATGCCTTCATTTCCGGATGCGCCAGGTACAGTGCGCGCTGGCGCGCTTTGCGCCTGATAGGTGCGGATGGTCCAATCGTCTTGATAGAGATTGAGCGGCGGGACCGGCTTCAGCAGATCCATGTTGGCCTGATAGAATGCATCGAGCGTACCCACGTCGCGCCAGTAACGATCCGGCGTCACGCGGCCGGTCTCGCCGCCGAAGGGGTAGGCAAATACACGTTTCTCGCCGATGATGTTCGGCAGAATGTCTTTGCCGAAATCGTGTTCAGAATCGCTGCGCGTATGATCGGCGCGCAAGGTGCTGAGCAACAGCTCCATGGAGAATACATAAATCCCCATGCTCACAAGCGCGTGTTTTGGGTCGTTCGGGAGCGTGGCTGGCTGGGCCGGCTTTTCCTGGAAACTCGCAATACGCTGATCGGCATCGACGCTTAGTACGCCGAATGCTTTGGCCTCATCGACGGGTACCTGCATGCAGGCGACGGTGACATCGGCCTGGTTCGCGCGATGCGCTTCCAGCATCGCCGCGTAGTCCATGCGATAGATGTGATCGCCGGACAACACGAGGACATAATCCGCTTCGCTGCGTTCCAGCAGATAGAGGTTGTGATAGATTGCGTCCGCGGTGCCCGTATACCAACGCTCGCCGACACGCATCTGCGGCGGCACCGGAGTGATGTATTCGCCCAGTTCCGGATTGAAGATCGACCAGCCGTCGCGCAGGTGTTTCTGCAGCGAATGGGATTTGTACTGGGTCAGCACCAGTATGCGGCGCAGACCCGAATGCAGACAGTTGGCCAGGGTGAAATCGATGATCCGGTACTTGCCTCCGAACGGTACGGCGGGCTTGGCGCGGTCTTCGGTCAACGGGGCCAGGCGCGAGCCGACGCCGCCGGCGAGAATGATGGTCAGGGTATTGTCGAGCATGACTACGGCGACTCCTCAAGCTGCATGCCGTGGGCGGTGTAGGGTACAGGTTGGTGCAAGTTTTCGCATCCGTCCGGTCTGGCGGATTTTCTGCAAGCACTATGCCGGTGCAGGAGAGGCATGCGCTAACTATCCTTGTTTACTGCATGAACTGGAATATGGTCGCTGGATGCCCGCTGGCGAATCACGTTGCTACGCACATTATTCCGAGATCTGAACGGGTGTGCATGCACCATCTGGGTTCATGAATTGTGGTGAGTTTCTAGGATGGTGCGAGCGATATGACCGGTGAGGCGGCGCAGGGTCTCGCTTTTCCTTGGTGGCGCTGGGTAAAGGCCTCTACCGGCCGGCTTGGCACAGGCATTGCTCAAATTATGACGAACTGGAAGATTCCGTATGCCCCAACAAAACCCTAAGCCCCCCTTGCGCGTTTTGCTGTGCGACGAGGACCGTGGCCGGGCGGCGCTTCTGGAACAGGCGCTGGCCGATGCCGGCTACAGTGTCATCGCTCGCTTGAGTGGGGCCGAGAATCTCAGCGCGGAAGTTGCCCGCCATCAGCCCGACGTGATCATCATCGATCTCGATTCTCCGGACCGCGATACCCTGGAACAGATGCGCACCATCAGCCGCGAACAGCCGCGCCCGATTGTGATGTTCGCCGAGGACGATGACAGCGGCACCATCAATCAGGCGATCAAGGCCGGCGTGAGCGCCTATGTGGTCGACGGCCTGAGCGGCAAGCGGGTGCGGCCGGTGATGGAAGTGGCCATCGCGCGTTTCCGCGAGTATCAGGCGTTGCGCGAAGAACTGGCGCGCACCAAGAACTCATTGGAAGAGCGCAAGGTGATCGAGCAGGCCAAAGGACTGCTGATGCGGCATCGGCAGATGGACGAGAACGACGCCTATCAGGCACTGCGCAAACTGGCGATGGATCAAGGCAAGAAACTTCCCGAAGTTGCGCGCAACGTCATCGCCATCATGGAACTGCTGGGCTGATTTCTGCACTGTAATCTCGCATCATGAACCTCAGTGGTGCGATCACTACGCGAATCAAACGCGCTATCAGCATACCTTGTCATCTGTTAACTCCTTATCGCAACGGCAGATAATTTGTCTTTATCTGTTCTGGCACAGCGGTTGCAATCATCACGACACAACCCGGCAACGAGGCCGGACTCACCCGGTGCTGCAGTTGTCCAATGGCGGGCAAGCGGCGGGTGACAGCATACCTGAGATGTATCGGTGACTCGGTGCGTCTTAAGCTGAACCGGACAACGGCGTCCATGCGTGCGAATTTCGATCCGCGCGGATGGACGTTTTTTTTGCACGATACGAGGGGTGGCGATGTCAGCCGTGTTACAGGATCAGACTGCGATCGATGTCTGTTCGTGCAAAGCGCCGTTCATCGTCGAAGGTTTGTTCGATACGTGTGCAGATGGGTGAAGTCATGGGCGACGTGGTGATCCGCATTCCGTTGAGCGAGTCCTGAATACGCGTGGGCGCACACGCCGATTGTCGCCATGGCCGGTCGCGCCGCCGTGCGGGCGGCGGTCAGTTAAATAATAGAAGCGAATCAATAACCACACTCAACAACACACATAGGAGTAATGACGATGACACCCGAACAGACAATGCTTGTGAAAACCAGCTGGAACAAAGTCGTGCCGATCAAGGAACAGGCGGCCACACTGTTCTACGCGAAGCTCTTTGAACTCGATCCGACCTTGAAGCCCATGTTCAAAGGCGACATGGCGGAGCAAGGTCGCAAACTCACGGCGATGATCAATACCGCCGTCAATGGGCTTGATAGGTTGGAGGCGATCGTGCCTGCAGTACAGGATCTCGGCAAGCGTCATGTCGCCTATGGCGTCACGGATAAGCACTACGACACCGTCGGCGCCGCCTTGGTGTGGACACTGGAGCAAGGACTCGGCGCGGAGTTCACGGCAGAGGTCAAGGAGGCCTGGGTCAAGGTATACGGCCTGCTGGCCACGACCATGAAACAGGCTGCGGCATTGGCAGCCTGAGATTGCCGCATCCGCGATACCGTATCACCCCTCAATTCCAACACCGATGCAGCGGCAACCGGTTTAGCCACTCCCGTGGCGGATGGTTAAACCGGTAGTAGAGAACTACGCCGGTTGGTGCACAAGGGCACCACAATCTAAGAGCTTCGGGAGTCCGCGCACCTCAATCAGGCATCCATGTTCTGTATTGGTGCGTTTGTTGGATGAGGGACGCCGCAATTATGCGCACCCTCGCGTACTAACTCCTTGTTCGGCGAGTAATCATTCCAGGTTTTTCGATCTTGGCACGGTGGTTGCTCTAGCACCAATCAAGCACCGGCAACGAAGCCGGTCTCACCTGCGGCATCACTGGCCCAACGAAGGGCGCCGGCGCTAGCGGTGCACGACAAGCTGAATCGGACAAAGGCGTCCATGCACATGGTTACGATCCATGTGGATGGACGCCTTTTTTATTTCTCAAAACGAGGGTGACGCAATGCAAAATGACATCTCCACAGCGCAAGGAATCGCCGGCTCGCGCCGCGGCTTCTTCAAGAAAACCGCGTTGGCGCTGGCCGCCGCATCGCTGCTGCTCGGCGGGGCCGTACAGGCGGCCGATCTGGAAAAGGAAGACCTCAAATTCGGCTTCATCAAGCTCACCGACATGGCGCCGCTCGCCATCGCCTAGGAGAAGGGCTACTTCGAAGACGAAGGCCTGTTCGTGGACGCTGGAGGCGCAGGCGAACTGGAAAGTGCTGCTCGACCGCGTCATCACCGGCGAACTCGACGGCGCGCACATGCTGGCCGGCCAGCCGCTGGGCGCCACCATCGGCTTCGGTACCAAGGCCGACATCGTCACCGCCTTCAGCATGGATCTGAACGGCAACGGCATCACCGTCTCCAACGAAGTCTGGGAGGAGATGAAGAAACACGTGCCGATGGAAAACGGCAAGCCGGTCCATCCGATCAAGGCCGATGCGCTCAAGCCCGTGATCGAGGCCTACAAGAAGGAAGGCAAACCGTTCAAGATGGGCATGGTGTTCCCGGTCTCGACGCACAACTACGAACTGCGCTACTGGCTGGCGGCCGGCGGCATACACCCGGGCTACTACGCGCCGCACAAGGGCGACACCTCGGGCAATCTGCAGGCGGATGCGCTGCTGTCGGTGACGCCGCCACCGCAGATGCCGTCGACGCTGGAGGCCGGCACCATCAACGGCTATTGCGTCGGTGAGCCGTGGAATCAGCAGGCCGTGTTCAAAGGCATCGGCGTGCCGGTGATCACCGACTACGAGATCTGGAAGAACAATCCGGAAAAGGTGTTCGGTGTCAGCAAGGCCTGGGCAGACAAGAATCCCAACACCCACAAGGCGGTCGTCAAGGCGCTGATCCGCGCGGCCTACTGGCTGGACGAGGGCAACAACAAGAACCGTCCCGCCGCGGTGAAGATCCTGTCGCATGCCTAACTATGTGGGTGCCGACTACGATGTCATCGCCAACAGCATGACCGGCACCTTCGAATACGAGAAGGGCGACAAGCGCGACGTGCCCGACTTCAACGTGTTCTTCCGCTACAACGCGACCTACCCCTACTACTCCGATGCCATCTGGTATCTGACCCAGATGCGCCGCTGGGGCCAGATTGCCGAAGCCAAGCCGGACAGCTGGTACATGGACATGGCCAAGACAGGTCTACCGTCCGGATGTCTACGCGGCCGCAGCCAAGGAGCTGATCGCCGAAGGCAAGATGAAGGCGGAAGACTTTCCGGACTTCGCGAAGGAAAGCGGATTACGCCCGCCGCAGGCCGAGTTCATCGACGGCATCACCTACGACGGCAGCAAGCCCAATGCCTATCTCAAACAATTCGCGATCGGCCTGAAGGATAACGACAGTCTGTGACGTGGCTGCGCCTGCCGGCATAACGCCGGCAGGCCCTGCATCACAGCGAGGACAGACGTATGAACCAGGCAAACACTGCATCGAAATCTCTGCTCGCACCGGACCGGCTGGCACAACTGCGCGGTGCGCTGCAGTGGACGTCGCTGTCGAAACAGGGCGCGTACATTATCCAGAATCTGCTGGTGCCGCTGATCGCCATCGCGTTGTGCCTGGGATTATGGGGCGCCGCTGCGAAGAACATCCAGACCTCGCTCGGCGCATTGCCCGGGCCGGCCCAGGTGTGGGAACAGGCGGTGTCGCTGTTGGACGAACATCAGCGCCGAACGCGCCAAGGCCGACGCGTTCTACGCACGCCAGGACGAACGCAACGCACAGAAGCTGGCCGAGGATCCCGTCGCCGAGGTTCGTGAGCGTCCCTATACGGGCAAGCCCACTTTCATCGACCAGATCATCACCAGTCTGATCACGGTGGCCACCGGCTTCATCATCGCTTCGCTCATCGCCATTCCCATTGGTATCGCCTGCGGCATGAGCACCACCCTGTATACGGCACTCAATCCGCTGATCCAGATCTTCAAGCCGGTGTCGCCGCTGGCCTGGCTGCCACTGGTCACCATGGTGGTGAGTGCGCTCTACGTCAGCGAGAACCCGATGTTCGCCAAGTCGTTCGTCACGTCGGCCATCACCGTTACCCTGTGCTGCCTGTGGCCGACCGTCATCAACACCACCGTGGGCGTCGCCTCGGTGAGCCGGGATCTGCTCAACGTCAGCCGCGTGCTGCGGCTGGGCTGGTTCACCAAGACGGTGAAGATCGTGCTGCCCTCGGCCATTCCGATGATGTTCACCGGCATGCGTCTCAGCCTGAGTATCGGTTGGATGGTGCTGATCGCTGCGGAAATGCTGGCGCAGAATCCGGGTCTCGGCAAATTCGTCTGGGACGAATTCCAGAACGGCAGTTCCAACTCGCTGGCGCGCATCATGGTCGCCGTGTTCACCATCGGCCTGGTCGGCTTTGCCCTGGATCGCGGCATGTTGCTATTGCAACGCCGGGTGAGCTGGGACAAAACGGCCGTATTGCGCTAGGTAAAGAGGATACCGACATGAGCCACTATCTGAGCCTGGAAAACCTCAGCATCACCTTCAACACCGATAACGGTCCGCTGAACGTGCTGAACGATGTATCGGTCAAGCTGGACAAGGGTGAGTTCGTCTCGCTCATCGGTCACTCCGGTTGCGGAAAATCGACGGTGCTGAACATCGTCGCCGGTCTGCTCAAGGCGACCCGCGGCGGCGTGCTGCTGGAGAACCGCGAAGTCGACGAACCCGGACCGGATCGCGCCGTGGTGTTCCAGAACCACTCGCTGCTGCCCTGGCTCACGGTGTACGGCAACGTCCGTCTGGCCGTGGACACCGTATTCAAGCGCAGCAAAAGCAAGCAGGAACGTCACGAGTGGACCCTGCACAATCTGGAACTGGTGCACATGACACACGCGCTCGATCGCCGTCCGGATGAAATCTCCGGCGGCATGAAACAGCGCGTCGGCATCGCCCGCGCCCTGGCGATGGAACCCAAGGTGCTGTTGATGGACGAGCCGTTCGGTGCGCTGGATTCACTGACCCGCACACATATGCAGGATTCGCTGATGGAGATCCAGGCGCGGCTCAACAACACCGTGATCATGATCACCCACGACGTGGACGAGGCGGTGCTGTTATCCGATCGCATCGTGATGATGACCAACGGTCCGGCCGCGACCGTTGGTGAAATTCTGCGCATCGATCTGGCGCGCCCGCGCGACCGCTTGGCGCTGGCGGATGACCCCAAATACAACCACTACCGCGCGGCGGTACTCAAGTTCCTGCACGAACGCCATGCGCAGCCGGATGTCCCGGTCAACAAGACCGCCAGCAAGAAGCCGGCACTGAAACTGGCCGCAGGCTGAGGTGACTGGTATGTTCGCAACGACACGTCTGGAGAAAACGGCCCTCACCCTCGGTTTCATTCCGCTCACCGACTGTGCGCCGCTGGTGATCGCGAAAGAGCGCGGTTATTTCACCAAGTACGGACTGGATGTCACCTTGTCCAAGGAAACCTCCTGGGCCAACATCCGCGACAAGGTGGCGATCGGCATTCTCGATGGCGCGCAGATGCTCGCGCCCATGCCGCTGGCGATGAGCCTCGGCATCGGCCCGATCCACAAGCCGATGGTCACCGCCTTCACCCTGGATCTGAACGGCAACGCTATCACCGTCTCCAATACCTTGTACGAACGTATGCTCAAGGCGGACGCGGCTGCGATGGCGCAGCGTCCGTTGAGTGCACGTGCACTCAAGCGTGTAATCGAGGCAGATCTTAACGTGGGACATGCACCGCTCACCTTCGCCATGGTGTTCCCCGAGTCCACCCATAACTATGAACTGCGCTACTGGATGGCCGCCGCCGGCATCGATCCGGACAACGACGTGCGTCTGGTGGTGGTGCCGCCGCCGCAGATGGTGGGGCAGCTGGAACGCGGCAGCATCGATGGTTACTGCGTCGGTGAACCGTGGAATGCGCAGGCCGTGCAGTCGGGCATCGGCCATACGCTGATCACCAAATACGAGATCTGGAACAACAGTCCGGAAAAGGTGCTCGGCGTGACTCAGGAATGGGCCGAGCAATATCCCAACACCCACCACGCATTGCTGCTGGCATTGCTGGAGGCAGGGCGCTGGCTCGACGAGCCGGACAATCGCATCGAGGCGGCGGCGCTGATCGCGCGCAGCATTTATGTCAACGCCCCCGAACATGTGGTGCGCATGTCGATGACCGGCACCTTCCAGTACGCAGCCGGCGAAATGCCGCGCGCGTTGCCGGATTTCAATGTGTTCCACCGCTATGCGGCGAATTTCCCCTGGCGGTCGCACGCCCTGTGGTTCATCAGCCAGATGATCCGCTGGGGGCAGATCACCCGTCCGATCAATATGCGCGCCGTGGCCGAAGAGGTGTATCGGCCGGACCTGTTCCGCCAGGCGGCGACGGAACTGGGATTGCCTTGTACCGGCAGCGACTACAAGACGGAGGGCAAGCATGCGGCCGGCTGGAAGCTTTATGAAGGCCAGGCCTCACTGCCGATGGGTGCGGACCGTTTTCTGGATGGTGGCCTGTTCGATCCGTCGCAGCTGCTGGAATACCTGCAAGGTTTCACCGTGCAGCATATGAGCGTTGATCTGGCGCAGCTCGCTGCCTTGAACTGTCGTAGCAATGCCGACGCACTACAACCCTCGGCCTGATGAAGTGACTGATTTGGAGATGTGCACCATGAAAGAAAAACTGGTTCTGGTCGGCAACGGCATGGCGGGTGTGCGCACCCTTGAAGAGCTGCTCAAGCTCGCTCCCGACCACTACGACATCACGGTGTTCGGTGCCGAGCCTTACGGCAATTACAACCGCATCATGTTGTCGCCGGTATTGGCCGGCGAGAAGACCATTAACGAAATCATGCTCAACGATGAGCAGTGGTATGTAGACAATGGCATTACGCTGCACAAGGGCAAGCAGGTAACCGAGATCGATCGTGCCAAGCGCACTGTGCGCGCCGCCGATGGCACTGAAGAAACCTACGACCGTTTGATTCTGGCAACCGGCTCGCTGCCGTTCATCATTCCGATTCCGGGTAAAGATCTGCCTGGTGTCGTCGCCTTCCGTGATATCCATGATGTCGATTGCATGCTTGCCGCCGCGCAAGGTAAAGGCCATGCCGTCGTGATCGGCGGTGGTCTGCTCGGACTTGAAGCGGCCAATGGTCTGCTCAAGCAAGGTATGCAGGTTAGCGTGGTGCATTTGCTGGATACCTTGATGGAGCGGCAGTTGGACAAACCGGCGGCGGCCTTATTGAAACGTTCGCTGGAAGAGCGTGGCCTGAATTTCCTGATGGGCGCGCAGACCGAGGCGATCCTCGGCAAAGACAAGGTTAGCAGCGTGCGCTTCAAGGATGGCCTGGAAATCAACGCCGACTTGGTGGTGATGGCCGTGGGTATTCGTCCCAACATCGAACTGGCCAAGAAGGTCGGGCTACATTGCGAACGCGGCGTGGTCGTCAACGACACCATGCAGACCTATGACCCGCGCGTGTATTCCATTGGTGAATGCGTGCAGCATCGCGGCGAGACGTATGGTTTAGTCGCGCCTTTGTTCGAGCAAGCCAAAGTGTGTGCAAATCATTTGGCGCATTTGGGTTATGCGCGCTATGAAGGTTCGGTCACTTCAACTAAATTGAAAGTCACCGGCATCGATCTGTTTTCCGCGGGTGATTTTACCGGCGATGATTCAACAGAAGAGATGGTGCTGCAAGATCCAGGTCGCGGCATGTACAAAAAGGTCGTGATCAAAGACAACCGCATTCAAGGCGCGGTGATGTACGGCGATACCATCGACGGTTCCTGGTACTTCCAGTTGATGCGCGACAACACCGATATCTCGGGGTTCCGCGACAACCTATTATTCGGTCAGGCGCATCTGGGCGATTCCGGTCACGGTGATGATAATCGCGTTGCCGCGATGGCCGATTCCGCCGAGATCTGCGGCTGTAACGGTGTCTGCAAAGGCGACATCGTCAAGGCGATCAGCGAGAAAAAATTATTTACCCTCGACGAGGTGCGCGCACACACTAAGGCCTCCAGTTCCTGCGGTTCCTGCACCGGTTTGGTCGAGGCACTGTTGGCGTATACGCTCGGTGGTGAATACTCGCAGACACCGAGCAAAAAGCCGCTGTGCCCGTGCACCGAACATACCCACGACGAGGTGCGCACGGCGATTCGTGCTGAAGGCATCAAGTCGGTGCGTGCGGCCATGGATACTTTGAATTGGAAGACTGAAGACGGCTGCTCGAAGTGTCGTCCGGCGCTCAATTATTACTTGCTGTGCCAGTGGCCCGGCGAATATGTCGATGACAATCAGTCACGCTTCATCAACGAACGGGTGCACGCGAATATCCAAAAAGACGGCACCTACTCAGTGATTCCGCGCATGTGGGGTGGCGAGACCACGCCCAAGGAACTCATGGCGATCGCGCAGATCGCGGAAAAATGGAAGGTCCCGACTGTGCATGTCACAGGTGGTCAGCGCATCGATCTTTTAGGCATCAAGAAGGAAGATCTGCCGGGTATTTGGGGCGACCTGTCCCAGGCCGGTTTCGTCTCCGGTCATGCCTACGGTAAGGCCATGCGTACCGTGAAGACCTGTGTCGGCAAGACCTGGTGCCGCTTTGGCACGCAGGATTCCACGCAAATGGGCATCGACCTGGAAAAACTCACCTGGGGTTCCTGGACGCCGCATAAATTTAAGCTGGCGGTATCCGGTTGCCCGCGTAATTGCGCGGAGGCGACGATTAAAGATTTCGGCGTCGTGTGTGTCGATTCAGGTTATGAACTGCACATCGGCGGCAACGGTGGTGTGAAAGTGCGCGCCACCGATTTCCTGTGTGCGGTGAAGACCGAAGAAGAGGTCAAGGAATATTGCGCGGCCTTCCTGCAGCTGTATCGCGAAGAGGCGCATTATCTGGAACGCACCGCGCCGTGGGTCGAGCGCGTTGGCCTGCAATACATCAAAGATCAAGTCGTCGAAGATGCGGAAAAACGCAAGGAGCTGGAAGCACGCTTCCAGCTTTCACAGCAGTACGCGCAGATCGACCCGTGGAAGGCGCGTGCCGAAGGTCTCGATGCGCACGAATACAGCCCGTTGAAGCGGGTGGGTTGATTGTTCATGTGGCCTGGGTGAAGCGCAGCGCAACCCGGGTTGGAAGAATGCCGTCACGGCATTCTTACAGCAATGAACTGGATTGTTTATAAAGCTTTTGCCGCCATTTCATGTCGACAAAAGCGGCCGTTCACTACGTTCGACCCAGGCTACATCCAGAATCCTAGGAGTTAAATAATGAAACAGGCAGAGAAAGTGAACGCGACGAATTGCGAATGGATCGAGGTTGGTGTGTTGAGCGATATCCCGCGCCTTGGTGCGCGCGTGGTGCGCACTGCAGAAGGTGATATCGCGGTGTTCCGCACGGCGGATGATGAGATCTTCGCCCTGCGCGACAAGTGTCCGCATAAGGGTGGCCCACTGTCGCAAGGCATTGTGCATGGCAAGCGGGTGACCTGTCCGTTACACGATTGGAAGATTCATCTCGACACGGGTTCGGCCGTCGCCCCTGACGAAGGCTGCGCGGCGCGTTTTGCCGTCACGGTCGAAGATGGCCGGATCATGTTGTCGCTGACGCCGGATGAAGGCTGCCCGAATTCAACCGCAGCGAAGGCGTAAGCGATGCCACTGGTATTCGATGGCCGCACGCTGGCGACCGACAACGAAGGTTTCCTCCTCGATCCAAGTGATTGGTCGGAAGCGCTGGCCGAGGAAATCGCGCGTCGCGAGGAAGTTCCACTCAGCGAGGATCGCTGGACCGTGGTGCGCTTCGTGCGCGAATACTTCGAGTTCCGCCAATCTGTACCTGAGGCACGCTACGCACTGAAGGCGATGCGCGAGCAGTTGGGCGCAGAAAAGGCGACGCGAAAATATCTGTATCAGTTGTTTCCCTATGGCTATGGTCAGCAGGCATGCAAGATCGCTGGCATGCGTAAGCCGCTCAAACTGATGCTGGACATGTAGAGCGACCCTTCATGCGGTGCGGACGCGAGCGCAAAGTCCCTATCACGTCCGTCCATAAATGACGGGTTAATTCGAGATTATTTGATCATTGCCGTGTCCATGACTCAACCCATCAAAACCACCTGTCCTTACTGCGGCGTCGGCTGCGGCGTGTTGGCGCAGATCGGAACCGACGGCGCAGTCACGGTTAAAGGCGATCCTGAGCACCCTGCCAATTATGGACGACTCTGTTCCAAGGGCGCCGCGCTCGGCGAGACAGTCGATCTCGAAGGTCGATTATTGCAGCCGGAGATTTATGGCTCACCCACCGATTGGGATGGCGCATTAGGCTATGTAGCCGAACGTTTCCAGACCGTGATTCGTGAGCACGGTCCCGATGCCGTGGCCTTCTATGTCTCCGGTCAGTTGCTCACCGAAGATTATTACGTTGCCAACAAACTCATGAAGGGCTTCATCGGTAGCGCCAACATCGACACCAATTCGCGGCTGTGCATGTCTTCGGCAGTGGCCGGCTACAAGCGTGCCTTTGGCGCTGACACTGTGCCATGCAACTACGAGGATTTGGAACGCGCCAAGCTGATCGTGCTGGCAGGCTCCAATCTGGCTTGGTGCCATCCCGTCATCTATCAGCGCATCGTCAAGGCTAAACGCGATAACCCTGATCTTGTGGTGGTGGTGATCGATCCGCGCAAGACCAGTACCTGCGACAGTGCGGATTTGCATCTGGCCATCGCCCCGGGCACGGATGCCACGCTGTTCAATGGGCTGCTGGTCTATCTGCAACAACAGGGTGAAGCCAATACGCTGTTCTTGAACCATGCTGTCGAGGGTGCCGAAGAGGCGCTGGCGGCTGCGCGTGTGGATGCGCCGGACATTGAAGCCGTGGCGCTCCGCTGCGGTTTGAGTGTTGAATCTATCGCAGAATTCTATCGATTGTTTGCCCGCACCGAACGTGTCGTGACGGTGTATTCACAAGGCATCAATCAATTCTCGATGGGCACCGACAAGGTCAACAGCATCATCAATTGCCATCTGTTCACCGGGCGCATCGGCCGCGTCGGTATGGGCCCGTTTTCCATGACCGGTCAGCCCAATGCGATGGGTGGCCGTGAAGTGGGCGGTCTTGGCGAATCAGTTGGCTGCGCATATGGAACTGGACAATCCCGAGCACACCGAACGCGTGCAACGCTTCTGGGATAGTCCGGTGATTGCGCAGCGCGCTGGCCTGAAGGCTGTCGAAATGTTCGAGGCCGTGGCCTGCGGAAAAATCAAGGCGCTGTGGGTAATGGCCACTAATCCGGCCGTCAGCCTGCCCAACAGCGATCGGGTTCGACAGGCGCTGAGTCAGTGCGAGTTTTTGGTGGTGTCTGATTGTGTGCGCAACACCGATACCACAGCGTATGCGCACGTCTTGTTACCTGCGCAGGCCTGGGGTGAGAAGGACGGCACGGTGACCAATTCGGAGCGCTGCATTTCGCGCCAACGCGCTTTCTTGAACAGTTCGGGCGCGGCCAAGCCGGATTGGTGGATCGTCAGCGAGGTCGCCAAGCGCATGGGCTATGCGGCGCACTTCGACTATCCGTCGGTGGCGCAGGTGTTTGTCGAACATGCGCGGCTGTCGGCATTCGAGAATAACAGTCAACGCGATTTTGATATCGGCGCCTTGGCGGGTTTGGACGCGGTGCAGTATGCCGAGTTGCAACCCGTGCAGTGGCCGCAACCGGTGTCCGGCAAGCCGGCCGCGCGTTTGTTTGCGGAGGGGCGTTTTTTTACGCCCAATCGCCGCGCGCGCATGATCGCCATTGCGGGCACGGCCCCGGCGAGCGCGGTCGATGCAAAATTCCCGCTGATTCTCAACAGCGGTCGCGTGCGCGATCACTGGCACACGCTGACGCGTACTGGGAAATCGGCGCGCTTGTCCGCGCACGTTATCGAGCCTTATGCAGAACTGCATCCGGACGATGCGGCTCGCTATCAACTTCGTGATTCCGCTTTGGTGGAAGTCACCAGTCAGTGGGGGAGCGCGGTAGTGCGGGTGCGGATCAGTACCGCGCAGCGACCCGGTTGCGTCTTCATACCCATCCATTGGAGTCATCAGTTTTCCAGTCTGTCCTCAGTGGATTGTCTGATCGGCCCGCACACCGATCCGATTTCCGGACAGCCCGAATTCAAATTCACCCCGGTTCGTGTGCAGCCTTATGCCGCAACCTGGTATGGCTTTCTGCTCTCGCGTCGGAAGCTGGAATTGCGCCATCCCGATTATTGGGCTTGCGCCAAAGGCAACGGTTTCTGGCGTTATGAGATCGCCGGCACGGAACTGGCGGCCGATTGGGCCCGCTATGCGCGGGAGCTGTTGTGCGCGGCGGACCAACACGTGGAGTGGACGGAGTACTTCGACCACGCCGCCAACCGTTACCGCGCGGCGCGGCTGGTCTCCGGGCGCTTGGAGAGTTGCGTGTTCATCGGTGCCAGCTGCGATTTACCGCCGCGCGATTGGCTGGCGGAATTATTCGCCCTGGAGACGATCGATCCCGTCCAGCGCGCCAGCTTGCTGAGTGGTAAACCACCCCGCGGCGAGACTGACCGCGGGCGTACCGTCTGTGCCTGTTTCAATGTTGGCCGCAACACGTTGATCGAGGCGATCCGGAAACACGGCTTGACCTCGGTCGAGGCTATCGGCGCGCAACTCCAAGCCGGGACCAATTGCGGCTCCTGTATCCCGGAGCTCCGGACCCTGCTCAACGAGCGTGGCTGAGCGCTCTGGCCAGTACGCCGGCCCCGCTATGCGGCCCTAGAAAGCCTGCGCCAACAAGTCCCTGAGGATATTTGCCCGTGCTGCCCCTGACCGAATGGCGGTTAAGGGTGTGCTGCCGCGGGCGATTTAACCGTCTATAACTCAAGGATTAGTTTTCGAAGTCGCCATAGAAGGGTCACTCTGTCTATGGGGTCATGGGTAAAGGAGCCGCCATGTTTAATAATACTTCCCTCTTGAGAAAGGCGCAGGTTCTTGCTGTCGTGCTGGTCATCTGTGTGTCGTCAGTGGTTATCGAGACATTCCGTGCGACCCGGTCCATCAACAGTGTGAACACCGAGTTCAGCACCCACGGCATACCCTTCCTCATGGGTGCGCAGGAATTCCGCATTCATGTCGTGCAGATTCAGCAGTGGCTGACGGATATCAGTGCGACACGCGGTCAGGACGGTCTGAACGACGGCTTCACCGCCGCGGAGGAGCATTATCAACTCGCCAAACAGGGGCTGTCCGAGCTGGCGGCCATGGATGCCGGGAATACTGCGTTCTATGCCGACATGGGCACGCGTTTGGATGCCTACTATGCGGTAGGCAAGCGCATGGCTCAGGCCTATGTCGATCTCGGTCCGCAAGGTGGCAATGCCATGATGAGCGACTTCGATGCGGCGGCCGAGTCGATAACCAACCAGGTTAAAGAGTTGTTGGCGCGCGCGACCGCGACCAGTACCACGCTGTTGCAAAAGTCATCCAACCTATCGGATGCGGCCGGCCGCAATATCACGCTCCTGGCGGTGATCGGTGGCGGCATCTTGTTGCTCGGACTGTGGCTGTTGATCCGCGCGATCCGTCCTTTGCATAGTTTGACCGAGCAGACGCTGCGCATCGCGGATAACGATCTCACCGGTGATGTGCCGCAGACGGGTTATAAGGACGAAGTCGGCCGCTTGGCCGAGGCCATCAAAGCCATGCAGGGTAAGCTGACGCGCCGTATCCAGGAAATTGCCGAGGTAACCCGTAAAGTCAACGCGTCGGTCGAAACCATGAGCGCGATTGTCGAACATACCAGCATGGGTGTGCAGCAACAGCACAGCGAGACCGAACAGGTTGCCACGGCGATGAACGAAATGACCGCGACCGTGCACGAAGTCGCGCGCAACACCGCAGCGGCGGCCAGCGCGGCGAGTCAGGCCGATCAAGAGGTCGGCAATGGCAGCCAGGTGGTCAAACAGACGATTGCGTCCATCGGCAAGCTGGCCGACGAAGTGCGCAAGGGCGCGGACGCCATCGGCCGCTTGGAGACCGACAGCAACAATATCGGCGCGGTGCTCGACGTCATCAAAGGCATTGCCGAGCAGACCAATCTGCTGGCGCTGAATGCGGCCATCGAGGCGGCGCGCGCGGGCGAGCAAGGGCGCGGTTTTGCCGTGGTCGCCGACGAGGTGCGTACCTTGGCACAACGCACTCAGGAGTCGACGCGAGAGATTCAGCAGATGATCGAAAAGCTTCAGTACGGTGCGCGTGAGGCCGTGCGCGTCATGCACGAAGGCCGTTCTCAGGCCGAAGCCAGCGTGGCCCAGGCGGGTCAGGCGGGTCGTTCGCTGGACAGTATTCGTGCCGCGGTCTCGACCATACATGATATGTCGACGCAAATCGCCAGTGCCGCCGAAGAGCAGGGCGCCGTCGCTGAAGAGATCAATCGCAACATCATCAATATCAGTCAGGTGGTGGAGCAGACCGCTTCCGGTGCCGCACAGACCGCCACGGCCGGCGAAGATCTCGGTCGTTTAGCCGAGCAACTGCAAGCGGTTGTTAATCGCTTCAAACTGCCATGATCTTCGGCCGTGGTGCGTGTGGCTTCAGACTTCGCGCGCGCCACGGTCGAGGAATGCATTGAGTTCTGTCGTTTTCAGGCGGCAGTGCGCATGATCATTGTCGCCGAAACTCAAGTCGCTGATCAGCTCCAGTCGTTGGAAGGTAAGCAGTGCATTGGTGATATCCAACGTTTGTACGCCCGCCTGTTCAGCTAAGCTTTCGAGATTTATTTTCAACGTTGTCTCACCCTCCGCGGTGTGCGCTTGCTGCGCCAATAGCCGCATCCCCACATACAGCAGATGCTGGCATTGCAGACTGCCCACCAGACGCTGATTGATGTCGTTGAGTTTCACCGACAATGAACGCAGCATGCGCACGCTCAGTGCCGGGAAATGCTGCAAGGCGGTTGCGAAATCCGCATTGGCCAACTCCAGTAGCGTGAGCGGCCCGTCGGCGAGAATGCTGGCGGAGCGTTTCAAATCCATGAACACAGCCATCTCGCCGATGATCGAGCCCTTCTCGGCGAGCGCTATGATATTGCTGTTACCCCGCGCATCATTTTTTACGATGCGGGCACGGCCGGCGAGCACGATGTACACCGCGTTGCAGGACGCGCCCTCGCGCACCACGGTGTCGCCGTTGTTGAACTGATGGCGACGGCCAAAATCGATCAGGAATTGGGTGGCCTCTTCGCTAAGGCGATTGGGCAGGCTTTCAAGTATCGGGTTGTGCGACATATCAGGAGGCCTTGATCAGGGCGGGATCGCCGTTCAGTGTGGCGGTGTAAAACAACCCGAGCAGGGTCTTGGCGTCGCGGATGTCGCCATGTCGCGCCATGTCGAGTGCTTGCTTGAAGGGGAGCCAATGCACTTCGATGCATTCGTGTTCCTGGTGTTGTGCGGGGACGTGCTGTAGTTCGCGGGCCAGAAACAGATGGATCACCTCGTCGCAGAAGCCCGGTGTGGTCAGTACATTGGCGAGCGTCTGCCAGTGTTGCGCCCGCACACCGGCCTCTTCTTCGAGTTCACGTTGCGCTGTCGCCAGTGCCGCTTCGCCGGGTTCGAGCTTGCCGGCGGGTAGTTCCCACAGCCAGCCGCCACCCGCATGTCGGTACTGGCGCAGCAGGCAGAGTTCCTGTTGCGCATTCAATGCCACGATCGCGGCACCGCCCGGATGTCTGACGACTTCCAGTTCGAGACTACGGCCATCCGGTAAGCGCACGGCTTCAATACCCAGGTCGACGACCTGGCCCTGATAGAGTGAGCGGCGTGCGTTCAACGGAGGCCTCCAAGTGAACCGCGGTTTCGCGTTACCATACACAGGAGGCGCGGCCGACAGCAACTGCCGCAACATTTACCCGACGGGAAAGCACATGCTGCACGAGTCTGAGAACCTGCATTTCGAGTGCACTCAATGCGGTCGCTGCTGTTCCGGCGGTGGTGAGTATCACGTGTTTCTCACTGTGCAGGAGGCTGAACGCATACGTGCCGAGTTGGCGTTGAGCACGGATTGGTTTCGCCGCCGCTATCTCAAACGTCTGGACAGCGGCGAACTTACCGTGCGCTTGGGCGACACGGGGCGCTGCAGTTTTCTGGATGCGCAGGGACGTTGCCGGGTGTATGCCACGCGGCCGATGCAATGCCGCACCTATCCGTTCTGGCCCGAGGTGCTGCGTAGCGCGGCGACGTGGCGTGCCGAGGCGGCGCGCTGTGAAGGCATAGGTCGCGGTGCTGTCGTGCCCTTGGCGCAGGTGCGTGCGGCGTTGATGGCGCAGCGTGCCTATGAGGCGGGTTTGGCTTAGGTGCTGAGCGTTTCAGGCAAGTCGTAGCAGGTCAGCAATTGGCCGGCATCGTCCGGTGCATAGGCATCGTAGAACAGCGAGCGCAACCGCAGTTGCGGTGCCGGTTGCAGTTCCGAACCCCAGGTCAAGCTGTCGAAGTCTTCGCCGCCGAGGAGGCGGTGCGCGAAGGTGAGATACAGGCGTTGCAGCATGCCGGCGCGCACCAGCGTATGGAACACCGCTGGGCCGGCGATGACATACATGCGCCGATACCCCAGTTGCTGCAGTGTCTGGATGGCGAGTGCGCCCTCAACGTTGGTGCCCGCGCCGGCGAGATGCACTTCGATGCCTTGCGCACGCAACGCGGCGATCTTCGCGGCGTCGGCGTTTTGCCCGGTCAGCACATGCACGCGGCGCGTGTTATAGGCCTGCAGGGCGGCCTGAGGAATGTCGAGGCTCGCGCTGAACACGGCGATGTCGGGTTGCGCGCTCAGACCCTGTTCGAGACGCCAGGCGCGCAGATCGGCGAAACGCTCGCCGGTGCCGACGGGCAACGTGTCTTGCGCCTCGCCGCTGGCATACTGGCGGAAATAGCGCGCGCTGGTGATCAGCAGATCGGCCTGCGCGGCGAGTTCCTGGTAGAGCCGCCAGTCGCGGGCGTTGCCGATCGCCGCGGGTACGCCGTGCGAGGCCTGGCCTGGTCGCGGCAGGGCGATGCGGCCGTCGAGGCTGGTGATGAAATTGCTGTAGACCAGCGGCGTCGCGTCAGCGGTGAGACGATGCAGCGGGTGTTCCAGATACAGTCGCGGCAGCGGCAGAGGGCTGCTCGGTGGGGGATAGAGTTGCAGCAGGTCGTTGGACATGAAGGACGCTCGGTGCGGATTTTGGGGGTAGTGTAGCCAATTCGTTGCGCGTGGTCGCCGGCAGCAGCAGGCCGATGCCGGTCAGTGCCAGCAGTCCGAAGGCGAAGCGCCGCATCGGTTGCGCTGCGATGCGCGGCGCGATGCGTGCGCCCCAGTACGCGGCCAGCAGCACGGGTAACGTGCAATACAGGGTGATCTCGATCATCGGCCAGTGCAGTTCACCGCGCGCGATCTGCCAAGTGATGCGCACCACTGTGCTGATCAGAAAAATGGTAATCAGGGTCGAGCGGATCGCGGACAGTGTCCACGGTTGCCGGTAAAGATGAAATACAATGGGCGGGCCGGCGGTGCTGAACAGGCCGCCGAGCAGGCCACCGGCTATGCCGCTGAGTAAAGTGGTGAAGCGGCCAGAGGCTGAAGCGTGCGGGTGAGGGCGCAGCATCAGCAACAGGCCGGCGATCAGGATCACTAATCCGAGTAGACGGCGCAGCAGGCCCGGGAGTTCGGCATCCAAGTGGGCCAGCAGCGCCAGACCGAGTCCGACGGCAGGGATCAGGCCGGTGGCTGCCCAGGCCACAGTGCGCCATTGAATGTCGCTCGGGTGTCGCGTCAGGACCCAGCTGCCGTTGATCAGCGAGATCATGCTGATGACCGCGGCGGTGAACGGGATGGGCGCCAGGTGGAGGAGTGTGACACTTCCGAGTACGATCAGACCCAGGGCGAAACCGCTCAGTGCCTGGACGAAGCTGCCCAGGGCGGCGAGAGCGATGAACGCCAGCACATCGGGCAATGCCATGGTGTGATCCGATGGTTGAAAGGCCGGCCAGTGTACGGATCGCGTGGCTGTAAATACAGCCATGCCCCCGGTTCAGCGCGCTCTGAGCCGGGTCGCTACACAGGCGTTGCTGTGAATTATTTGAGGACCTCTGATGCCGGAGCCAGAAAACGCCCCGTCAACCGATTCGCTCAGTACCTCTGGCGTGTCAGCGCTGCAGGATATGCCGCGCAAGCTGGCGCATATCCAGTCCCTGTGGCAGAGACTCCTGTACGCGAAATGGGAGCCGCAAGCGCTTGAGCTGATTCGCCGACTGGTGCATGAAATACTGTCCACGGCGCGGGCCGAGCAACGGGAGGAACTCGCCCATCATGCGCGGCGTCTGGAGCAGCAGTTGGAAATGCTGCAAAGCCGGCCGACCGCGCCGCCTGAGGCCGAACGCAGCCAACTCAAAGGCATCCTGCAAAATCTTGCACGGGCGATGCTCGCCTCGCAGACCAGTGCTCAGTATGTCGTATCACCGCCACTGCACCAGGTCGTCATGTCGACACAGGTGATCGACGCCGGGGCGGTTCATTGCGTTTACGTGCTGGAGCCTGATTCGCGCGAGGCCGAGGTACTGGCGCGTCGTCTCAGTCATTACGGTTTTGCGGTGAGCTGGTTTTCAACGCCAACTGAACTGCGTCTGGCCATGCAGCGGCGCGTTCCGGATATCGTGCTTGCCGACACACAGTTGGGGCAGCGCGCCATGTTGGGTATCGAGGCGATCGCTGGATTGCGTTCGGAATTCGGTGCCGATATACCCGTCCTTTTTCTCTCTGCCCGTGCCGACCTGGCCGCGCGACTGGCCGCGGTGCGCGCCGGTGGTGTTGGGTTTTTCTCCAAGCCGCTGGATTATCAAGAGCTGTTCCGCCGCGTTGATGATCTGCTGCAGCGGCAGTCGGCCGATTTCAAAGTGCTGATCGTCGAAGATGAAGAACAGTTGGCCGGCGCTTATGCCCTGGTTCTGCAGCATGCGGGATTCACTACGCAAGTCCTGAGCCAGCCCCTGCAGATTCTGCAAGTCATGCAGCAATTTCAGCCGGATTTATTATTGATAGATTTACATCTTCCGGAATGCACGGGCATCGAGTTGATGCAACTGATCCGTCAGGAACCGGCCTACTACGCGCTGCCTATCCTGTTTCTTTCGAGTGATAACGAACCTGCCATCCATAACGCGGCATTGAGTCAGGGAGCGGATTTATTCCTGCTCAAGCCGATCAAGCCAGATCAGTTGGTTGCCGCGGTGTCGCACCGGGTCGGGCGTGCGCGCGCGATGATGCGTCTGATGCATTTCCTGGGGCAGCAGGATCCACTGACCGGCCTGCTGAATCAGCGCGCCTTTCTTGGGTATTTGGAGCGGCACCTGGGCGAGTTGCGTGGCGGGCAGCAACCTGCGGTCTTGTTGTATTGCGAGGTCGATCAATACCGTGCCTTGCGCGATCGGCTCGGCATCTCGACGGCGGATCTGCTGTTGGCGGATCTGGCGGCACATATCAAGGGTTACCTGCACAGTGCCTGTCGGCTTGCGCATCTTTCCGACGGCAGTTTCTGCGCGCTGCTTGTGGATATGGATGCGTTTACTGCGCGTGATCTCGCCAATGATCTACGCGCCAGCGTGGCCGGCACTGTATTCAGTACCGGACAAGAATCGGTGTCGATGACCTTGAGCGTGGGTCTTGCCCCTTTGGATGCACACTATGCGTCTGGACAGGATTGGTTGAGTGCGGTGGCAGTGGTGTGCGATATCGCCCGTGACGCGGGTGGTAATCGTGTGCAATTACACCGTGCGGCGGAAATCGATGTGGCGACGCGCGAGCAGCACCAACGCTGTGCTGACCTGTTGCGCTCGGCATTGGCCGACGATGAATATTATTGCCTGTATCAGCCAATCGCCGGCCTGCGTGGGAAAAAGGTCGAACGTTATGATGTGCTGCTGCGGGTGCGCGACCCGCAGGGGCGTGAATTAACGGCGGCGCGCATTCTGGATGTGGCACGCGATGAAGGTCTGGTGACGGCGCTCGACCGTTGGGTTGTGCGCCATGTGATCGAGTTGCTGAAGACGCGTGTGGCGTCCGGTTTCAAAACGGTATTTTTTATCAAGCTCGCCGTCGAGACGCTGAACGATGCCGAATTCGTGGTCTGGCTGGAGCGCAATCTGGCGGACGCGGCAGTCAATCCCCGGCAACTCGTATTCGAACTTATGGAAGCCGATGTGTCCGTGGCCTTACGCGCGGCCGGTCAGCTGTTCGAGCATCTGCGTCGCTTGGGTTGCGCGGTCGCCTTGGAGCATTTCGGCGCCACCCTGAATGCAGCGCAGTTATTGAGTCACGTTCAGGTAGATTACGTGAAGCTCGATGCGGCTTTCGTCCATAATCTGGTACGGAATCCGGGCAATCGCGACAGTGTTCGCGACATCCTTGACCACGCCAGCAAGTCGGGCGTCATGGTGATCGCAGGGTTCGTCGAAGATGCGGCGAGCCTGGCGGCGCTGTGGCAATGCGGCGTAACTTTCATTCAAGGAAATTTCTTGCAGGAACCGGATGCCGTGCTGGAGTACGATTTCAGCGACGCCCTGTCTGATTGAATGGATTCCATCTGTGCCACGGTGCCACGCGACGCAGTTCGGTGCGGTTGCTGCGTTGCAGGCCATCCAGGTATTTACCGAAGTCTATTTCAAGGCGGGTGGTCAACTGTTGCGCAGTGCTGCACAGTTGCTTGAGCGTCTGGCGGGTCTGGTTTTCAGTCAGGCCGAGGGCGATCAGGTTGGCGCGTTTTTCGACGGGCAGCCGCAGAACCTGACCGGAAAATCCCAGCTTGATCGCCGCCAACTGTTGTTCGCAGGGCGCGGTCGGCGTGTTCCACAGATTGACCGCGAGTGTGCCGCCTACGCCAAGCGAGCGACGACAATCGGCATAAAATTCGGCTGTGCAGACACTGGGATGAACGCCGCTGCTGTCGAATGCATCCACCAAAATCATGTCGAAGGCAGAGGCGTCCGTGGATCGCAGATACGCGGCACCATCGCCCGTGTGGATGAGCAAGCGCGCTGATGTCGGTAGATCGAAATATTTCTGCGCCAGTTCGACCACGCTGTGGCGTGACTCCACGCATACGATCTCTGCGCGCGTAAAATGATGATGCAGAAATCGCGCGAGTGCGCCGCCGCCAAGTCCGATCAGCAATATTCGCTTAGGGTTTGGCTGGAACAACAAGCCGGCGAGCATGCATTGCGTATAGCCCAGGACGAGGCTGATCGGGTCGGTGAGCCGGAGGCTGCTTTGGCAGGCGCCACTTTCGAAATACAGTGAACGGATGCCGTCGCGGTCGAAGATTGCTATCTGACCGTGTTCGTCATGGACGGTGTGAACCAGTAAGCCGCGGTCTGCCAGTTTATGCATGCGAAAAAAAGCCGGGGCAAGCCCCGGCATCAATATGGAAGAGTCCAGTACCAGCGTGACTTAAGCGGCGCTGCGCTGTAAGGCGCTGGCTAGCGCGGCAGCGTTTGCGTTGGCACCAGCATCTTTTAAAACCACGGCCTGCGCAAGACTGATGCTGTCCAGGTAGTCGTAGATCTGATGGCTGAGCTGATCCCACAGCAACAGGCTTTGACCGCGGGGTGCGACAGCGACCGGCGTGATCTGGCTGGGATGAGCAATGGATTCCAAGCTCTCATCAACGGCACGCAGGATATCGGCAATGCTGATCTCACTGGCGGGACGACGCAGACAATAGCCGCCGCCGGGGCCACGCAGACCCGTCACCAAGCCTTGCTTGCGCAGTTGCGCGAAGAGCTGTTCGAGATAGGAAACGGAAATGGACTGCTCGACGGAGATATCGGCCAAGGTCACAGGGCCCTGCTTGTGGCGTAGTGCCAATTCCATCATTGCAGTGATTGCATAACGGCCTTTGGTCGAAAGTTTCATGACTAAACCTCGCTCTGAAATATTTGGGTGTTGGCCAAGTCAGCAGTAAATTCCTGACTAGCATGGTAGGGAATTCTAGCGATAGTTGAGTAGATTGGTCAAGTTTTATCCCGCACAGGACGCCCGGTTAGCGCTGGGTCGGCAGGGAGAGAAAAATAAATTGTATATAAAACAGTCACGAAATCTGGATTTCGAAATTGTAGAATCTTTGTGTCCGGGTTAATCCGGACACAAGTTACGGCCTTGGGTAGCGATTTTAAGGGTATATCGGGGGTGGCTGGTGTCAAGCGACCATACGCGCCAAGTCGTCGAGTTCAGTGTTTCCGATCCATTGCGCCTCAGCCGCAGCGATGACGGTGGCGGCATCGAGTCCCAGCATCTCTAATGAGGAAACCGGTAGATCTGTTGCAGTCGAGGTGCCTAGGCCAGAGCGGGCCAGCAACCGGTCGGCGATCAGTGCCAGCTGCGAGTAGACGGCATGGTCGCCCCGGTAATGTTCGTCGTGGTGATGCCGCGCGGCGACAACCAATTCATCCGGCAGACCCCAGGCGGAGAGCAGCCAGGCACCGATTTGGTCGTGACCGACGCCCAGCACATATTTCTCGATGGTCTCCACCGGTACCCCGGGGTTGGCGTCGAGATAGCGATTGAGCAGATAGAATTCAGGCTGGAAAGCATGGCCCAGAAGCAGGGTTCCCATGTTGTGCAGCAGGCCTGCCAGATACGCGGTACCACGGCGGGGCCGTCTATCGGCTGGCATCAATTGCGACAGGCGTTCGACCAACGCAGCGGAATGTACCGAGTGGCGCCAGAAGGCATTCAATCCGAGCGGCCCGTCGGCGGGTACGCGCAGGGATTTGCCGACAGTAATGCCAAGGGCGAGATTCAAGACGAAATCAAAACCCAGCACACGCGCGATCGCGCCCTTGAGATCCTTGATCTTGCCGGGGTAACCGTACAGCGATGAGTTGGCATAACGCATGATACGTGCGGCCAGCGGCGCATCCTGTTCGATGACTTTGGCGAGGTCGGCGGCATTCGCCCGTGGGTTGCTGGCGATCTCCAGGATGGCCGTCGCGGAATGCGGTAGAGCCGGCAGATCGTGGAACTCCTCGACCCGACGCTTGATGCGCGCCGGCGTGAACTGCTCGACGGTCCTGCTGAATGAGGCGGTGTCATCGTTGCATTGCAAGGCGGCAATCGGGTGGGAGAACTGTCCTACGCGCGGGTTGCGTTGCAAGCGCGAGAATTCATCCTTGGAAAGTGACAGCAGCAATGAATGGCTGCCAGGTTCCAGGTACAAAGTGTCTTCCTGCAAAAGCGTGCTATCGATGACAACGTCCAGGCCATAGGCGGCGCCCAGCGGCGGGCAACAACGCGCTTCGCAGTCGTCGAAGATACCGTGCAGTTGGCTGGCCGGTACGGGTTCAAGCTCTCGGTTGAGCAATGCGCAGAGGGCCTCGAAGTCCAGCAGGTGATTGCTGGGGAGTATCGCCATCAGCGGACCCTGGGCATCCACCAGCACAATGGCCCGCATGAGTTGGGATTCGCGAATCCCGCATGCCCGCGCCGCTTGCGAGAGTGTCTCGGTCACGGGGTGGTGCAACTGCTGGATCTGGATGTTCTCGTGTTCCAAAAACCGCTGGATAGCGCCGGGTAGCATCAACGGTACTCCAATGTGGTTTGTCGGGAATTCTGTATGCGACTAAGCAATATTCAGGCCCATCCATAAAAACTCTATTTACATCATTGGTATATGCAGTATCCTATGGCACAAAGGGTGTGTGGTGATGGGGTGGCGACAAAATTACGACGCTAGCCGTATACTGGCACGAAACGTGATTGAGTTTTCACGCACACCCGCAGACGTACCGTGCCCGTACACGGCGATCTGTGCAGATCGACAACAGCTAATTAACTAGAGAGGATGCAGCACATGGCAACTGATCAACCGATCAACACTGACCGTCGTGCCCGTGCGAAAGAACGCATGGCAGGTCTGGTTTCATCACGCAATGAAACCCTGTCACTGTATTCCGATCTGGCCAGCATCCGGCCTTATAAGGCCGGCGATCAAACCGAGGAAATGGTGCGGCGCTTCTGTCAGGCGTTAGTGGACTATGCGGCCACCGCGCATTTCCAGTTGTATCGCTATATCGTCGAAAACAAGGAACGTCGCCAAGCGGTATTGGAACTGGCTGAGCAGGTCTATCCGCAGATTGCCGCCACCACCGATGCTATTTTGGATTTCAACGATCGTTACGATGTCGCGCCCATGGAAAAACGCATTGACGATCTGGCGAACGATCTCTCGCAGCTGGGCGAATTGCTGGCCGATCGCATTCAGTTGGAAGATCAGGTCATCGAGGCGCTGGACGGCGCCCGTTAGCGTCGAAGATTCTCGTATTCGCTGCGACTGAGGTACCGCCAGGGGCGCGGCAGCAAACCGGGGATTTTCGCCCGATAATCGCGATAGCGTGCGCCCCATTCACGTTCGAGTTTGCGATCTTCAAGATACGCACCGAGCCATACGTAGAGTGTGATGGTCAGTGCCGCCGCCAGTCGCGCGCTGTCCATGTCCCGAGTCCACAGCCAGAGCAACCCCAAAGCGTACCAGGGGTGCCGCACCCAACGGTGCAGTGGCGACAAGCCAAAGCCTGTCGGCGCATCAGTCCGCGATTCTTCCAGGCCCATAAAGACGCGCATGTCATAGGCGCGGCTGCTCCACATAAAACCCAACATCACGATTACCGTGACGCCGTGCGCCACCCACGCCCAGACACCCTGCCAACGCCACAACCAATCATCGGCCGCCCATTCGGTGGCTAAGTAACAGCGGGATAAGCAAAACAGTCGCCAGGATGTTATAGCCGAGGCGGTAATAACGGGTCATGCCCGGCAGATAGGCTAGAATCCAGGCCTTGGGTGAGGGCGCGGCAAGCAGTGAGTGCAGGCCACCATAGCCAGCCCAAGCCAACGCGATGAGAAGGATGTCGTTTTTCATTACTTTAGAATCATAGGCTTAAAATATTCGATGGCGCTGGTAATTTTTCATATAAGAATATTCTGATATGATGCGCGGCCATTTGAGAACCTGCTGTCTCTACCGCGCGGGCCGCACACTAAAATACTACCAACCGAGGATAGAGCGATGGACCACGGTACCACGTTAACCCAATTCATCATTGAAGAGCAGCGCCGAATTCCCGGTGCGACCGGCGACTTCACCTCGTTGCTCAATGACGTATTGACCGCCTGCAAGAAGATCGCCTGCGCCGTGAACCGCGGCGGCCTGATCGGTATTCTCGGTTCGGCCGATACCGAAAACGTGCAGGGCGAGACGCAGAAAAAGCTCGATATCATCTCCAATGATGTGATGGTCAGTTCCCTGGAGTGGACCGGGCATCTGGCCGGCATGGCCTCCGAAGAGATGGATGATCCGTTACCGATTCCGGCCATGTATCCGAAGGGCAAATATCTCATCCTGTTCGATCCGCTCGACGGTTCATCCAACATCGACATCAACGTCTCGGTCGGCACGATCTTCTCTATCCTGCGTTGCCCGGAAGGGGTGAAGGAACCGAAGGTCGAAGACTTCCTGCAGCCGGGCACCAAACAGATCTGTGCGGGTTATGCCATCTACGGGCCGACCACCATGTTGGTGATGACCGCCGGTCACGGCGTCAACGGTTTCACCCTGGACCGTTCCATTGGCGAATTCATTCTGACGCATTCTGATATGAAGATTCCCGCGGACACCCAGGAATTCGCCATCAACATGTCCAACCAGCGCTTCTGGGACGCCCCCATCAAACGTTATGTCGATGAATGCATCGCCGGCAAAGAAGGCGCGCGCAACAAGGACTTCAACATGCGCTGGGTGGCCTCGATGGTGGCCGAAGTGCATCGCATCCTGACCCGCGGCGGCATCTTCATGTATCCGCTGGACAGCAAGCTCAAAGCCAAGGGACAGACCGGCAAGCTACGCCTGATGTACGAAGCCAACCCGATGGGTTTCATCGTCGAGCAGGCCGGTGGCGCTTGCAGCACCGGCTCCGAACGGATCATGGAGATACAGCCGAACGATCTGCACCAGCGCGTGCCGGTGGTGCTCGGTTCCAAGAACGAGGTCGAAAAGGTCGTGGCCTATCACCTGGAAGCGGGCAAGAAAGCCGTCGCTTAATTCAGCCATCATCCGCTGTATCCCCGCTGTATATCGGACGGGCCATGTCGCAAGACATGGCCCGTTTGTCTTTCTGGCATCCAAGTTGGTCAGCATCGAATTCGACAAGGAGCCTGCGAGTATGGAACCCTGTGGCATCTTTGCGCGGACTCTGGGAGAACGTTACCGCCATGCCGAAAGTCGAGGACAGCACCTTAGCACTGCAACGCTTGTTGGAAATCATGCGTCGACTGCGCGATCCGCACGGCGGATGCCCGTGGGATTGTGCGCAGGATTTTCGCAGCATTGCCCCCTTCACGCTGGAAGAAGCCTACGAGGTCGTCGACGCCATCGAGCGTGAGCGTCCCGATGAACTTTGCGATGAACTCGGCGATCTGCTCTTCCAAGTGGTCTTCCATGCGCGCATGGCCGAAGAGCGTGGCTGGTTCGGCTTTGCAGAGGTAGCCGCCGCCATTGGTAACAAGCTTGAGCGGCGTCACCCGCATGTGTTCGGCGATATCGAGATTGCCGACGCCGAGGCGCAGACCCTGGCCTGGGAAGCGCATAAGCGGGCGGAACGTGTGCAGCAGGGGCGCCACGGCGTGCTTGAGGGTGTGCCTCTGGCCTTACCCGCACTGACACGCGCGGCCAAATTACAGCGTCGCGCCACCCGAATTGGTCTGGACTGGCCAGATCACGCGGGCGTGCTCGCCAAGCTGCACGAAGAAATTGCCGAGGTTGAAGCAGCCTGCGCAGCTGGCGACCAATCCGCATTGAGCGCTGAGATCGGCGATCTGTTGTTCACCTGTGTCAATCTCGCACGCCATCTGGATGTCGAGCCGGAAGGCGCGCTACGCGCGGCCAATGCGCGCTTCGAGGCACGCGTCGGTCATGTCGAGTCCGCCTTGGCGGTAACGCTCCCGACCGATCAGATTCCGGATGCGGAAACGCTGGATCGGCTGTGGACAGCAGCCAAGCAGTCCGGGTTATAGCGGTCCTGATTGTAGGCCGGGCTGTAGATCGGTGAGGTATTTCTGCTTACACTGCGCCGGGTTTGCGCACGCCATCACCTAACGAGGGATTGCTATGGAATCATTACAAGCGGGAACTGACGTTCTCTTCATTCTGCTGGGCGCCATCATGGTGCTGGCGATGCACGCCGGCTTTGCCTTTCTGGAACTCGGCACCGTGCGGGAGAAGAATCAGGTCAATGCCCTGGTCAAGATCATCTGCGATTTTGCGGTCTCGACGATGGCCTACTTCTTTATCGGCTATGGCATCGCCTATGGCGTGGATTTTCTGCGCGGTGCCGAGTCGCTCACAGAAAGGAACGGTTATGACCTGGTCAAGTTTTTCTTCCTGATGACCTTCGCGGCGGCGATTCCCGCGATTGTCTCCGGTGGCATCGCGGAACGCGCACGGTTTTATCCGCAATTGATCGCGACCTTTTTTTTGGTTGCGCTGGTCTACCCCTTTTTCGAAGGCATCAGCTGGAATGGGCAGTGGGGCGTGCAGGATTGGATCGAGGCGCAGTTCGGCGCGCGCTTCCACGATTTTGCCGGCTCAGTGGTGGTGCATGCGATGGGCGGTTGGGTAGCGCTTACCGCGGTGCTGCTGCTGGGTTCGCGCCATGGTCGTTACGGTAAAGACGGTGCGGTGTATGCGCATCCGCCTTCCAATATCCCGTTCCTGGCCTTGGGCGCGTGGATTCTCACCGTCGGTTGGTTTGGCTTTAACGTGATGTCGGCGCAGACCGTCGATGCCATCAGCGGTCTCGTGGCGGTAAATTCATTGATGGCGATGGTCGGTGGCATTTTGGCCGCGCTGATCGCCGGCCGTAACGATCCAGGTTTCGTGCATAACGGTCCGTTGGCCGGTCTGGTCGCCGTCTGCGCGGGATCGGATGTGATGCATCCACTCGGTGCTTTATTGACCGGTGGCGTGGCCGGTGCGATGTTCGTCTGGCTGTTCACGCTGACACAGAATCGCTGGAAGATCGATGATGTGCTCGGTGTGTGGCCATTGCATGGCCTGTGCGGCGCCTGGGGCGGCATCGCCGCCGGCATTTTCGGTAGCCAGTTCTGGGGTGGTCTGGGCGGTGTGAGTTTCGGTGCGCAGGTGGTCGGTACTTTACTGGGTGTGACCATCGCGCTGGTCGGTGGTTTTATAATTTATGGTGCGCTCAAAGCGGTGATGGGTCTGCGCCTGAGTCAGGAAGAGGAATACCAGGGCGCCGACCTCAGTATCCATCGCATCAAGGCGACTCCGGAATACGATCGCTGATCATCGACGGAGTGAACAGTGGTCGAGAAAGGGATGCGTAAGCATCCCTTTTTGTTGTTCAGTTTATGTGAGTAAACAGCGGACTCGAGACGTGCTCGTCTGCGGTAGAGATATTCGGTTTGTGCGGAACTGAATAATGCATTGATCTCAGTGGGGACTAAACGAACACATTGCGGGTGTGTATGCGGGCTGAACGTAGAATGGATAACGCGATCGACTGGAGCAGTTTTACTGTAACGCAGCGGCATGACGGGATAGCCGCTGATTGAAATTGGTCGGGGAGAGAGGATTCGAACCTCCGGCCCCTGCGTCCCGAACGCAGTGCTCTACCAGGCTGAGCTACACCCCGAGATCAGTAGGTCCTACTGACTGAAAATTCCGCGAGTGCGTATAAGGCATCCTTGTAGGGAGATGCCGGCAAACTTTGCAGAGACTGCATGGCTTGCTCGGCTGCCGACCGCGCGGATTGCGCAGTGTACGCGATGCCCCCTATCGATTCAATGGCCTTTTGGACGGCTTCGATGTCGTCGCGACCGCCGTGTTCGATGGCCTCGCGCACCACCGCCACTTGTTCCGGCGTGCCTTTGCGCAAGACGTAAATCAGCGGCAAGGTGGGTTTGCCCTCGGCCAGGTCGTCGCCGATGTTCTTGCCGATTTCCGTGGCATCGGCGCTGTAGTCGAGCACATCGTCGATGAGCTGGAAGGCGGTGCCCAGATGCATGCCGTAGGCGGCGATCGCTTCCTCGATTGCAGGCGGCTGTCCGCCCAATACCGCGCCGATGCGCGCGGCGGCCTCGAACAACTTGGCGGTCTTGCAGCGGATCACTTCCATGTATTGCAGTTCACTGGTGTCCGGATCGTGGCAGTTGAGCAACTGCATCACCTCGCCTTCGGCGATGGTGTTGGTGGTCTGCGCCATGATTTCCATGATGCGCATATTGCCGACCTCGACCATCATCTCGAAGGCGCGCGAATAGAGAAAATCGCCGACCAGCACGCTGGCCTCATTGCCCCACAATGCGTTGGCGGTCTCGCGGCCGCGGCGCAGCTCCGAGGCATCCACGACATCGTCGTGCAACAGGGTGGCGGTGTGAATGAATTCCACGATCGCGGCCAGGTTGAGGTGGTAGCGACCGCTATAACCGCAGGCATTCGCGGCCAGCAGCACCAGCAACGGGCGCAGACGCTTGCCGCCGCTGTTGACGATATACTGGCCGAGCTGATTGATCAGCAGAACGTCGGAGCTGCAAACGTTCGTGGATGAGTTGGTCGACCGCCTGCATAGCCTCGGCGGTCAGGTCGCGTACCTGATCCAAGCTCATGAACTGACTGTCTTTTCGAAGTGGTTCGTGCATTCGGTTGGGAGAGTCCTGACCGTTTCGGACCGGGCGACCACCAGGCCACTCCAGGCGGGTCCCGATACCAGGGTGTCGGGCTGCCTAGTGTAACCTCAGGTCCGTCCGCAGACCAAGCAAATCAGGTTTGACCTGTGGCTATGTGGCCTATAGAATTGGCGCCCTTTCAATGCTGTGGCGCGTCGCGCTTGGCTTAAAGAAACAGGTTTTTGGAGAACTTCGCGATGTACGCAGTGATTATCACCGGCGGTAAGCAGTACCGGGTCACCCCCGGCGAGACCCTCAAGATCGAAAAGCTGGAAGTGGCTGAGGGCGCCACGGTGGAATTCGACCGCGTCCTGATGGTTGCCGATGGCGATGCCGTCAAGCTGGGCACGCCGTATCTGGACGGTGGCAAAGTCAGCGCGACCATCGTGTCGCATGGCCGTCACAAGAAGGTGCACATCATCAAGTTCCGCCGCCGTAAGCATCACATGAAGCGTCAGGGACATCGTCAGTATTATACCGAAGTGCAGATCACCGGCGTTTCCGCGTAAAGCATTAGACAGAGGCAGGGCTTAAGCAATGGCACATAAAAAGGCAGGCGGCAGTACTCGTAACGGCCGCGATTCAGAATCAAAACGACTTGGCGTGAAGCGCTACGGCGGTCAGCAGGTCATCTCCGGCAACATCATCGTGCGTCAGCGCGGCACCCACTTCCACCCCGGCGTGAATGTCGGTCTCGGTAAGGACCACACCTTGTTCGCCACGGCGGACGGTAAAGTGTGTTTCGTGACCCGCGGTCCGAACAACCGTAAGTTCGTGGATGTCGTGGCTGCCGAGTAGGGCGCTGCTGCAGTCATGACTTCAAGGCCCCGTCCGGTACGGGGCCTTTTATTTTCTGAAGCTGGTTCTGTAGTTGGCATACCTTTATGAAATTCGTTGACGAAGCCGTTATTCAAGTCGTTGCCGGTGACGGTGGCAATGGCTGCGTGGGTTTTCGCCGCGAGAAATTCATTCCCTTCGGCGGTCCCGATGGGGGCGACGGCGGTGACGGCGGCAGTGTGTTTTTGATCGCCGACGAAGGCATCAACACGCTGGTCGATTTTCGTTTCGAGCGCCGCTATCAGGCCCAACGCGGTGAGAACGGGGGTGGCAGCAACTGTACCGGCGCCAAAGGCGACGATCTGATCGTGCGCGTACCGGTCGGAACGCTGGTCTACGACAATGAAACCGACGAGCTCATCGCGGACATGGTCAGCGCTGGCCAGCAGGTGCGCATCGCGCAGGGTGGCTGGCACGGTATCGGCAATGCGCGTTTCAAAAGTTCCACCAACCGTGCGCCGCGCCAATCCACGCCCGGCACGCCCGGCGAACAGCGTGAGTTGCGCCTGGAGTTGAAACTGCTGGCCGATGTCGGTCTGCTCGGCATGCCCAACGCCGGCAAGTCCACCTTGATCCGCACTGTTTCCGCGGCACGCCCCAAGGTCGCCGATTATCCCTTCACGACCTTGTATCCCAATCTCGGCGTGGTGCGCGTCGGTGCGCTGCGCTCTTTCGTCATGGCGGATATACCCGGGTTGATCGAAGGTGCCGCGGAAGGCGCCGGGCTGGGCATTCAATTTCTCAAGCATCTGGGTCGCACGCGCCTGTTGCTGCATCTGGTGGATGTCTCGCCCTACGGTGGCAGCGGCGATCCTATCGACGACGCGCGCAAGATCATTGCGGAGTTGGCCAAATACAGTGACGAGTTGGTTGCCAAGCAGCGTTGGTTGGTGCTGAACAAAATCGACCAGCTGCCGGAAGACGAGCGCGACGCGCGCTGCCGTGAGATCGTCGAGGGCTTGGACTGGCAGGGGCCGGTGTTCCATATCAGTGCGTTGAGTGGTATCGGTACGCAGGAACTGACCTACAAGATCATGGACTACCTGGAAGCGCAGGCCGCAGAATCTGCGCTGGCACACCCTGACGATAATGAACCGGTGACAGACACACCCCGCACAGATTAACGTAAGGCCCTATGAGCACACGTGAGAAGCTTGGAAAAAGCCGGCGCTGGGTCATCAAGATCGGTAGCGCGTTACTGACCAACGACGGGCGCGGACTGGACTTCACCGCCATCGCCGCCTGGGTCGAGCAAATGGCCGGCCTGAAAGCGTCGGGTCGCGAATTGGTGTTGGTGTCGTCCGGCGCGGTCGCAGAAGGTATGTGTCGATTGGGCTGGAAGACGCGCCCGAATGCATTGCATGAACTCCAGGCGGCCGCGGCCGTCGGTCAGATGGGTCTGGTGCAGGCCTACGAATCGCGTTTCCTCACCCACGGTATGCACACCGCCCAGGTGTTGCTGACCCACGAAGATCTCGCCGATCGCCGCCGTTACCTCAACGCGCGCAGCACCCTGCGTACCCTGCTCAAACTCAATGTCATCCCGGTCGTCAACGAGAACGACACCGTCGCCACCGAAGAGATCAAGTTCGGCGACAACGATACCCTGGCTGCGTTGGTCGCCAATCTGGTCGAGGCCGATCTGTTGGTGATCCTCACCGATCAGCAGGGCGTCTACGATTGCGATCCGCGCCAGAACCCCGCAGCCAATCTATTGCACGAAGTCGCCGCCGACGATCCGGAGTTGGAACGTGTGGCCGGCGGTGGTGGTCTGCTGGGGCGTGGCGGCATGATCACCAAAGTGCGTGCGGCACGACGCGCGGCGCGTTCCGGTGCCAGCACGATCATCGTCTCAGGGCGCGAGCCGGACATCCTGCGCCGCGTCAGCGAGGGCGAGCGTGTCGGTACACTGCTCACGCCGCAACAAGGCCCGATTGCGGCACGCAAACAATGGTTGGCCAGCCACATGGTCGCGCGCGGTGGTTTGCGCCTGGACGAAGGTGCGGTGAACGTATTGCGCCAATCCGGTCGCAGTCTGTTGCCGGTGGGCGTGACGGCCGTCGAAGGCGAATTCAATCGCGGCGAATTGGTGATCTGCAAATCGCCGGAGGGCATCGAAGTCGCGCGTGGGTTGGTGAACTACAGCGCGGAAGAAGCGCAACGCATCATCGGTCATCCCAGCGATCGTATCGAGTCTATTTTGGGCTACGTGGACGACCTGGAATTGATTCACCGCGACAATCTCGTCGTGGTCTGATCCCGATATACCGCCTCTGCGGGGACAGATCTTCAGCTCTGTCCCCGTCCGTGCGGACCACGCGGATGAACGTAGCTGCTGAGGAAACATGACGGTGGGTTGTTTGGTGGCTCCGCTTAGCTGAGTGGAACCACAACGGGGACAGAGCTAAAGATCTGTCCCCACCCCGGCAGTGCGTTACGAGACAACCGCCCAACAAAAAACCGGCTCGAGGCCGGTTTTTTATGCGTTGAACTGTCGACTTCGCTTAGCCGGCAACCATCGCCTTGAGACGTGCATTCAGGCGGCTCTTGTGGCGAGCGGCCTTGTTCTTGTGGATATGACCTTTGCGCGCCATGCTGTCGATCACCGGTACGGCAGCGGTGTAAACGGCGCGGGCGGAGTCGGCGTCACCGGCGGCAATCGCCTTGACGGCCTTCTTGATTTCGGTACGCAATTCGGAGCGTTGGCTGGCGTTGAGGACGCGATGCTTCTCCGCTTGACGGACGCGTTTCTTCGCTTGAGCTGTGTTGGCCAAGGGATAACTCCTTAGTTAATGCATGGGCCTGAGAGGAGGCGTACTATCCGGATTTTTGCGCCGCTTGTCAACGCCAAGCTGGCTTGTTCAGTGATTTTCCCGGTGCTCGGTTGCACCGGGGTTTCCAGGTAAAATCCTCCGGACTTCAAATAACTAACGTCAGTTGGCGGGGCTTGGGTATGCGTAAAGGGTTGATCAGGAATACCGCGGTGGTCAGTGCGATGACCCTGCTGTCGCGGATTCTTGGCTTCGTGCGGGACGTCATTCTGGCGCGGGTGTTCGGCGCCGGCGGCGACATGGATGCCTTCCTGGTCGCCTTCAAGATCCCCAATTTTCTGCGCCGACTGTTTGCCGAAGGGGCCTTCTCCCTGGCCTTCGTGCCCGTGGTCGGCGAATACCGTGCCCAGCGTGGCGAGGATGAAGTCCGTGATCTGATCAGCCGCGTGGCCGGCACGCTGGGATTGATTCTGTTGTTGCTCAGCCTTGGCCGGCATCCTCGCCAGTCCATTGGTGGTGGCGGTGTTCGCGCCGGGCTTTCTCGACGAGCCGCAGAAGTTCGACCTCACCGTGCAGATGTTGCGGGTGACATTTTCCTACATCCTGTTCATTTCGCTGGTGGCGTTCGCCAGTGGCATTTTCAACACGTATGGCCGTTTTGCCCTGCCGGCGTTCGCCCCGGTATTGCTTAATATTTCGTTTATCGCGGCGGCCTGGTGGGCGAAACCGTTCTTCGATGTGCCGGTGATGGCCTTGGCCTGGGCGGTGGCGATCGGCGGCGTGGCGCAGTTGCTTATTATGTTTCCCGGCCTGTGGCGGATGGGGCTGCTGACGTGGCCGCGTTGGGGCTGGCGCCACGCGGGGGTGCGACGCATCCTCAAACTGATGGGGCCGGCGATCCTCGGCTCTTCGGTGGCGCAGATCAATTTGCTGCTCGATACCATCATCGCCTCGTTTCTCGTCACCGGCAGTGTCAGTTGGTTGTATTACTCCGACCGTATGGTGGAATTTCCGCTCGGCGTATTCGGTATTGCCCTGGCGACGGTGATACTGCCGAGTCTGTCGCACAGCCATGCCAACGCCGATCCGCAGCAATTCCAGCATATCCTGGATCGCGCGCTACGTTGGGTCGCGCTGCTGAGTATTCCGGCGGCGCTGGGTCTGTTGCTGCTGGCTGGCCCGATCATGGTGGCGCTGTTCCAGTACGATCAGTTCGGTGCGCACGACGCGCGGATGGCCGCGTTGAGTCTGATGGCGATGGCGCTGGGGTTGCCAGCGTTCATTTTCATCAAAGTGCTGGCGCCGGCGTTCTATGCGCGTCAGGACACGGCCACGCCGGTACGCATCGGCATTATCGCCATGATCGCCAACATGGGCCTGAATCTGCTGTTTGTCCTGCCCATGCTGTATCTGGAAATTGCCGGCCCGCACGCCGGCCTGGCGCTGGCGACCACCTGTTCGGCCTGGTTGAATGCCTGGATGTTGTATCGACGCCTGCGTCAGGCCGAGATCTACGCGCCACGACCGGGCTGGCGTCCGGTGTGGTTGCGCGTGCTGGCGGGCAGTGTGTTGATGATCGGGTTGCTCGGTTATGGCGTCAGCGACTTCGAGCTTTGGGTCGGGCGCTGCCAGCAGCGAGCGTCTGCTGCATTTGGGCATGTGGATCGCTGTGGCCGGTGTGGCTTATCTCGGTGTGCTGCAATTGCTCGGTCAGAATCTGCATCAGCTGTGGCAGCGACCTGATATGCCGGCATCCATCCCTGAATCCAAGGAATGACAAGCCCGGTCGGTGCTTTATAATCGCGCCTTTACGGCACAGGCATTCATAGCGGCATGCAACTCATTCGTGGACTGCACAATCTGGTTCCAGCCCTGCGCGGTTGTGCGGCCACCATCGGCAACTTCGATGGGGTGCACCTGGGGCATCAGGCCGTGCTTGGGCAACTCGCGGAGCGGGCCGCCGCACTGCATCTGCCGACCACGGTGATTATTTTCGAGCCGCAGCCGCAGGAATATTTCGCACCCGAGCAGGCCCCGCCGCGGCTGACGCGCTTGCGCGAAAAGCTGGTCGCCTTGCGTCGTTATTCGGTCGACCGCGTGTTGTGTCTGCGCTTCAATCGCGCCCTGGCGGAGCTTAAGCGCCGAGCAATTCGTGCAACAAGTGCTGATCGACGGTCTGGGCGTGCGTTATCTGGTGGTCGGCGACGATTTCCATTTCGGCAAGGATCGCGCCGGGAATTTCGAGTTTCTGACCCGCGCCGGTGAGCGGGCGGGATTTCAGGTCGCGCATATGCACAGTTTTGAACTGAACGCGGAGCGGGTGAGCAGCACGCGCATTCGCGCGGCATTACGCTGCCGGTGATCTGCACGCGGCCGAACAGATGCTGGGGCGCGGCTATCGCATGCTGGGACGCGTTGCGCACGGCGATAAACGCGGCCGCACCATCGGTTTTCCGACGGCAAATTTATTTTTGCATCGCCATAGCACGCCGGTGCAAGGCGTGTTCGCCGTCGAGCTGTATGGATTGGATACAGAACCACATTACGGCGTGGCCAATGTCGGCACGCGCCCGACCGTCGATGGCACGCGCACCCTATTGGAAGTGCATCTGTTCGATTTCGCCGGTGACATTTACGGTCGTCAGGTCGCGGTCGAATTCGTGCACAAGATCCGCGCCGAGAAACGTTTCGATTCATTTCCCGAATTGAAGGCGCAGATCGAACAGGACGCGCAACAGGCGCGGGATTTTTTAAGAATAGAGCGAGTTAGTCAGCAACCCGTCATTGCAGAGCGTAGCGTGGCAATCTCCCGGCTAGTGGCATGTGTTGTTTGGAGATTGCCGCGTCGCTTCGCTCCTCGCAATGACGGGTGTTCATGTAACGCGCTGAGTGCGTAACCGAATTTAGAGTTAATCAGGACACCCACGTGGCCGACTATAAAGACACACTGAACCTGCCGAACACCGATTTCCCGATGAAGGGCAATCTCGCCAATCGCGAGCCGGAGATGCTCAAGCACTGGGATGCGCTGGGTTTGTATCGACTCATGCGCGAGACCGGCGCGGGGCGTCCACGCTTCGTGCTGCACGACGGTCCGCCCTATGCCAATGGCGAGATTCACATCGGTCATGCGGTCAACAAGATCCTCAAAGACATCATCGTCAAGAGCAAAACGCTATCGGGTTTCGATGCGCCGTATGTGCCGGGCTGGGATTGTCACGGCCTGCCCATCGAACTGAAGGTCGAAAAGAAGATCGGCAAGGCCGGTCGTAAAGTCGATCACGCCACCTTCCGCACCGCCTGCCGCGAGTATGCGGCGAGCCAGGTCGCCAAACAGAAGGAAGACTTCATCCGTCTGGGCGTGTGTGGCGATTGGGATCATCCCTATCTCACCATGGATTTCAAATTCGAGGCGGACATCATCCGTTCGCTGGGCAAGATCGCCGCCAACGGTCATCTGACCAAGGGCTTCAAGCCGGTGCACTGGTGTACCGATTGCGGTTCGGCCCTGGCCGAGGCGGAAGTCGAATACGAAGACAAGACCTCGCCGGCGATCGATGTGCGTTTTGCCGTGTTGGACGACGAGGCCGCTGTTCGCGCGCTGTAGCCAGCAAGGCCGCGGCGAAGGCAAAGGTCCGTTGTCGATCGTGATCTGGACCACCACGCCGTGGACGCTGCCGGCCAACCGGGCGGTCGCGCTGCATCCGGAACTGGAATATGTCGTGGTGCAATGCGAAGCGGCGCACGGCACTGAGCGTTTGATTCTTGCCGAGGCGCTGCACGGTGCCGCGCTGCTGCGTTATGGCATCGAGAACTACAGTGTGCTCGCCACCTGCAAGGGCGCCGATCTGGAAGGTCTCAAGCTTCAGCATCCGTTTTACGAGCGCGAAGTGCCGATCATCCTCGGCGATCACGTCACCACCGAAGCCGGTACCGGCGCCGTGCACACCGCGCCCGGTCATGGCCAGGACGACTATGTGGTCGGTCAGCAATACGGCCTCGAGGTCGACAATCCCGGTCGGCGGTGACGGCGTGTTTCTGCCCGACACCGAATTCTTCGCCGGCGAGCATGTGTTCAAGGCCAATGATGATGTCATCGAGATGCTGAAGGTGCGCGGTGCGTTGCTGCACGAAGAGGAAATCCGGCACAGCTATCCGCATTGCTGGCGCCACAAGACGCCGATCATCTTCCGCGCCACGCCGCAATGGTTCATCGGCATGGATCAAAACGGCCTGCGCGACGACGCGCCTTGGCGTCGATCAAGCGCGGTGCAGTGGATGCCGGATTGGGGTCAGGCGCGCATCGAAGGCATGGTCGAGAAACGTCCCGACTGGTGTATCTCGCGCCAGCGCACCTGGGGCGTGCCGATTGCGCTGTTCGTGCACAAGGAAACCGGCGAATTGCATCCGCACACCGCGCGACTGATCGAAGCAGGTGGCGCAGCGGGTTGAGCGCAAGGGCATCGACGCCTGGTTTGAACTGGACGCGCAAGACCTGCTCGGTGATGAAGCTGCCGCACTACGACAAGGTCACCGATACGCTGGATGTCTGGTTCGATTCCGGTGTCACGCATCACGCCGTGCTGGATCAGCGCAGCAGATCTGGGTCGTCCCGCCGATCTGTATCTGGAAGGCTCCGACCAGCATCGCGGCTGGTTCCAGTCCTCGCTGCTGACGTCGGTGGCGATGAACGGCATGGCGCCGTACACAGGCGTGCTGACCCACGGCTTCACCGTCGATGCCAAGGGCCAGAAGATGTCCAAGTCCATGGGCAATGTGGTGGCGCCGCAGAAGGTGATGAAGAACCTGGGCGCCGATATTCTGCGCCTGTGGGTGGCGGCGACCGATTACCGCAGCGAAATGACGGTGTCCGATGAAATCCTCAAACGCACCGCCGATGCCTATCGCCGCATGCGCAATACCGCGCGCTTCCTGCTGGCCAATCTCAATGGCTTCGATCCGGTCGAGCACGCGGTCGCGTCCGGATCACATGTTGGCGCTGGATCGCTGGGTGGTGGATCGCGCGCGTCAGTTGCAGGAAGAAGTCATAGCGGCCTACGAAACTATCAGTTCCACCTGATCTATCAGAAGGTGCACAACTTCTGCGCGATCGATCTGGGCGGCTTTTATCTGGATGTCATCAAGGACCGTCAGTACACCAGCAAGGCCGACAGCCTCGCGCGGCGTTCCGCGCAGACCGCGATGTACCACATCGTCGAGGCCCTGGTGCGCTGGCTGGCGCCGATCCTCAGCTTCACCGCCGACGAGATCTGGGCGTCTATTCCCGGTGAACGCGTGCAGTCGGTGTTCCTGGAAACCTGGTATGAACTGCCGGAGATGTTCCTGGCGGACGAGGCCGAGACGCTGCGTTACGGCATGGATTACTGGAAACAGGTGATGGCGGTGCGTGAAGCCGTCGCGCAAGGAGCTGGAAGGTCTGCGCGTGGCCGGCAGCATCGGTTCCTCGCTGGATGCCGAGGTCGATCTGTATTGCGTGCCGCGAGCTGCATGATCAGTTGTTGCGTCTGGAGGATGAATTGCGCTTCGTGCTGTTGACCTCCTATGCGCGTGTGCATCTTGTCGCTACGCCGCCGGACAACGCCGTGCACATCACGCTTGCCTCAGGAGATGAGGCGTGGGTGATCGTTGCGCCGTCGACGCACGCCAAGTGCGTGCGCTGCTGGCATCATCGTGAAGATGTCGGTAGCAACAGCGAACATCCGGAACTGTGTGGCCGTTGCATCGACAACGTGGCCGGCAGCGGTGAGCAACGCCGTTATGCGTGAGCCGCATGCGCGTTCCGCGCTGCGTTGGTTATGGGTGGCGCTGCTGGTCATCATTCTGGATCAGGCGAGCAAGCAATGGGCCGAGGCGGTGCTGCGACAGGGTCAAATTGAATTGCTGCCCTGGTTCAATCTCACGCTCGCCTACAATCGCGGCGCGGCCTTCAGTTTTCTCGCCGAGGCAGGCGGCTGGCAGCGTTTCTTCTTTCTCGGGATTGGGCTCGTCGCCGTGGTCATCATCGTGGTCTGGCTGCGCAAGCTGCGTGCGGATGCAACGCAAAATGCCGTCGGCCTGTCACTGATCCTCGGCGGTGCGATTGGTAATCTCATCGACCGTGCCCTGTACGGTCATGTGATTGACTTCATCGACTGGCATTACGCCGGTTGGCATTGGCCGGCCTTCAATATCGCCGATTCCGCGATCCTGGTCGGTGCGGTGTTGGTCGTGCTCGCAGGTCTGCGTGGCGATAAGGACTGCACCACGTGATTCATCCCGCGCAAATTCAACCGGGCAGTCGCGTATGTCTGCACCTGGCGCTCAAACTCGCTGATGGCACGGTGGCGGAAAGCACGTTTGAGGCGGAGCCGCTGGAGTGTGTCATTGGCGACGGTACGCTGGTGTATGGCTTGGAGTTGGCGCTGTATGGCATGCGTGCTGGACAACGCCAGACGTTGACGCTGCACCCCGATCAGGCCTATGGCGCGCATGATGCCGAGGCCGTGGGTTGGATGCCGCGCGAGCAATTCCCTGCGGATATGCTGCTGCAACCCGGCACACTGGTGGGTTTCGTCGGGCCGAATGATGAAGAGGTTGCCGCCTTGGTGTTGGCGGTCGAGGCCGATCGCGTGCAGATCGATCTGAATCACCCACTGGCCGGAAAGCCGATTATTTTCGAGTCGGAGATTCTTTCGGTAGAGCCACCAAGAAATATCTGATGACGAGTTGCGGCCTGAAGGTGAGGCGCTGCGCCGTAGATAGCAGAGACCCGGATGGAGCGCAGCGGAAGGAGGCGCGGTTTTATCATTGCGACCCTCGCGGGTCTTCCACGTTTAAGCGGGTTGAAATCGACTAGCGGAATTTGAATCACCTATGAAAATCCTACTCGCCAATCCGCGCGGTTTCTGTGCCGGTGTCGACCGCGCCATCGATATCGTCGAGCGCGCGCTCGACCTTGTTCGGCGCGCCGATCTATGTGCGCCACGAGGTGGTGCACAACCGCTTCGTGGTCGAGGGACTGCGCGCGCGCGGCGCGATCTTCGTCGAGGAACTGTCCGAGGTGCCGGACGGCGCGACGGTGATCTTCAGCGCCCACGGCGTGGCGCGCGCGGTGCGGGATGAGGCGCAGGCGCGCGGACTGCGCGTCTTCGATGCCACCTGTCCGCTGGTGACCAAGGTGCATCTGGAAGTGGCGCGTCATGCCCAGGCAGGGCGCGAGGTGCATCCTCATCGGCCATACCGGTCATCCTGAAGTGGAAGGCACCATGGGCCAGTATCGACCCGCGCGGCGAACGGCGGCATCTATCTGGTCGAAACACCGGACGATGTCGGCGAAGCTCGTCGTGCAGCAATCCCGAACACTTGCCTTCGTTACCCAGACCACGCTGTCCATGGATGACACGGCGCGCATTATCGAGGCCCTGCAGCGCACGCTTTCCCGGCCATCATCGGTCCGCAGCAAGGACGATATCTGTTACGCCACGCAGAATCGTCAGGATGCCGTGAAAGAACTGGTGCGCCAGTGCGATCTGATCCTGGTGGTGGGCTCGCATCAACAGCTCCAATTCCAATCGTCTGCGCGAGACTCGGCGAACGTCATGGCGGTGCCTGCTTATCTGATCGACAACGCCGACCAGATCCGACGCATGGCTGGATGGCAAGCCCGTGATCGGTGTCACCGCCGGCGCCTCCGCGCCGGAGATGCTGGTGCCGCAGGTGATCGAGCGTTGCAGGCTCGCGGCGCGCAGCTCACCGAGGAGCAGCACGGGCGCGAGGAGACGATTACGTTCGCGTTGCCGCAGGCGCTGCGGCGCGGCGCATGAGGGCGAGGGCTTACCAGCAGTCCTCCCAAGTTAGTCCCGATTCGGCACCAGAGATGTCTTTGACGCCGGTGTTGGTCAGCGTCAGCGTACCGCATTTGTCGTTGGCTTGTGCCCCCGTGGGTACTGCCTGAATGGTGTACGTGGACGCCGCTTGGGCGGATATTTCCAGGTTGTATGTTGCCGTGCCGCCATCGACCGGACATTGCCCGGGAATACCGCCGGCGCCGACCGCCGCACCCACATAGGTGTTGTTGACCGTGAAGTAACGCTCCATGGCATTAGCCAGCCCAGCTAAGGCGCCGGCGCAGTCACCGCGACGGCTCTTGCGCACCGAATCCATGTAGGAAGGGTAGGCGATGGAGGCAAGAATACCGATGATAGCCACGACGATCATCAACTCGATAAGTGTGAAACCCTGTGCCTTCCTCATGATGTTCTCCCTAATGGTAAGGTCGTGACGACCGGCGATCTCAATTGTCTTCGTCCCGAGAATAGTTTTCCGGCAGCAGCCAGACTTCCAGGAGCTGCTTGGCGCCTTCGCTGCTCATATCGTAAGTGAAGCCCACCATAGCACTCTTCCGGAGCCTGCCGAGCGAATCCGCGGGTTCCGAGAGCGAGTGCACCAGCGTCTTATCCGTGTAGTGGTATTCACGGTCATTGATGATGAGAGACTTATTAGCCGCATCCACGTCGTCGACCTTCCCATAGTGTTGGAAACCGTCCTTGGGATACCAGTCCGGAAAGCCTGCCAGCACCGGTTGTGCCAGCAGCAGGCAGATTGTGGTCATGAAACCAAGCAACATTTTCATCGTGCGTTCCTCTCAATTCCGTTACTGGTGCTGGTGCCGGCTTACTGCCGTATGAGCTCTTCCCAGGACAGACGGCCAGTTCTGGTTCGCTCTCCCAGATGTTCGGCCGTAATATCGACGATGTTGCCATCAGACGATCCCATGTAAAGCCGGTCACCCTGGTCTTCTGCGGAAGTAATCAGACTGTCTTCTGCGTGCCGCATATCGTCGTCCGGATCGTCGGGCGTGGCAGGGTCCGAGATCTCATCGAATTCATCGACGATACCGTCGCCGTCGATATCGATGGCCGCATTCGCAGGTGCTCCGCCTGTCTGCATATCTGCCACCATCAGCCAGCTGGTACCACCGAAGGTGCAGGCATCCGAGCCGGGTATGATGGTACTGAAGTACACATTGTCGCCACGGGCCATGGCACTGCTCACGACGCGTTCCCCACTCGTGGGCAGATTCATGTACCACCCCTTGTCGCCGGCACCGTAGTTCACGCCGTACGACGTCAGGGTTCGCGCACTTGCGCCCCCGTTGGTTGTGCCGGTGCCGATGGTCTGCTGGATCAGATTGGTCTGCGTCAACTGGCCAGTGCCGGAGTCCCAGATGCCATAGAAGGACTGTTGATACGACGTATTGTTGTCATTGGAGACGAGATACTGCCCGGTGCCGAACAGGACCAGAACGTTCGGTGTATTGGCGTTCGAGGTCGGTATGGCCTGATTGCGCACGATGATCGGACGGGCGGTGATGGGTTGATTGGACTGCGCAGTAAACAGCGGGCGCGGGGTTGTACCCGACTTGTAGGCCTCAGCCCCCAGCCGTCGGTATTGCTGCCGGATACGTCGAATACCCACATATTGCCTAGGAGGTCGCCGGCGTAGATGCGGTCGGCCTTGTAGTCGCCGTTAGTGTCGATGACCGACGGAGACGCCAGACCGTTGCGGTCGGTGGTGCTGCCGACACCGGTGGAGAGCTTCTTGTAGTCGGTCGCGCTCCAGGTCCCATCCAATCCCTCCTCGATGAAGAGGATGAACAAGGACGCCTGCCCGGTGCCGGTGTCGTTGTAGCCGTTGCCGAAGATGGCAGCCCATTTACCGTTGTTCATGGGCACGATGGACACCTGGCTGAAGGTGTAGCCGAGATCGGCGTCGTTGGCGCTGGTGAATTCCCACATCACTTTGTCCGCCGGGGTTGTACCGCTTTCATTGAAGGAGGGCGAGGTCACGTCCAGGGCGAACAGGCCGCGGCCGCCGGCGCGCAAGCCACCGATGAGAATGGTATTCCAGCCCGCTGTGCCGGCAGCGGTGGTCTTGACGTAGGCATCGACCACCGAGGGGGTGAGGTCGACATAGAACTTATGGCTGTAGGCCGATTCGCTCAGCGTGTGCAGGCCGTAGCCGCTGACCGTGGAATAGACTGAGCCCGGGACATAGGACATGACCTCCGAGCCGGTGCTCGCCGAGAAACCGTGCAGCATGCCGTCGTTGGCGCCGATGTAGATCATGCCGGCGCGGTTTGCGTGGGCCAATTTAAAGTTCTTGTAGGGCGTGGTCCCGCTCAGAGTATCCGGCCAGCCGTAGGCGGGCTTGCCGACATAGACCGGCGAGGAATCCACGATATCGCCGAGTCGACCATCACGGTTGCGTAAATTCTTGGTGGTAAAGGTGTCACTGCCAACCGCATAGCTGCAGGTGGCGACGCTGCTGGCACCGATCGAGGCGCTCGTGCCGGTATAGCTCTGTTCGCAGACACGGTCGCCGCGCATGTAGTGGAAGCGCGCCAGACCGGCCGCTTCATTGTCGGTACCGCCGCTGGAATTGGTGCGGAAATCGTTCTTCTGGGCCGTGGTCAGGTTCGCCCACTGGAAGGCCGCGCCGTCACTGCCGTTCCAGGTGTAGATCGTGCGCGGGTCGCTGGCCAGGTTGCGCTGATTCAACGGAACACTCGCCTTCCAGGTAGTATCGTCGGCAATTTCGCCGGTTTCAGGATCCAGCGCGTAGGAGTACAGGTCGCCGCTCCATTTATCACTGTTGAACAGCGCCAGGTAGACCTCCGATTCCGCCGACAGCGACGTGGTGTTGAAGGCCACCGAGGCCGCCGATGATGTGCGTCCGCTGATGGCAGCGAACGCTGCGCCCAGGCCGTTGATCAGCGACTGGGGGTCCTGCGCGCTGAGGAAGTCGCCACGGCCGTTCCAGGCGGCATGGCGCATATCATCGATGGCCGTCTGGGTATCGGCGACAGGTTGCGGCCAGTTGAACGTGCCGGTCGAACTGGTCGGCCCGGCAGACAGGGTACCGTCCACGCCGAATGCGGCGGTGAACGTCACCATGTGCTGGTGCATCTTGCTGGTGCCCAGATTCTGCGGATCGACGCTGGTGACCGGCACACTGTCGGTGAGTGACGATAGATCTTCCTTGTAATATTTCATTGCCACGTCGGCCAGGGTATTGGACCAGGTGGTGGCGCCGTCGGCATAGGTGCCGCCTGCCCAGGGCGTAGGGCTGCTGTCCTGATCGCCGATGTCGAAACCGCTATCGCCGTTCCAGTAACCGTCGGACATGAGTACGGTGAAATTTTGCTGACAGGCGCCACCCTGGCCGGCGGATAGGATCGGGGTGGAGCCCCAACTGCTGTTGCCCTTGAAATATTCGCCAGCGTCTCGTAGTGCCGAACGCAGCGGCGTGCCGCCAGAGGAATTGATGCGGAACAGGTTGTTGAGCAGGGTCTGTTTGTTGGTTTGGGCGGTGGAGTCGACCGGTGTTGTGAGGTCATCCACATCCGTGACCAGTGTGCGCACGGTGTTGTTGTTGTGCAGGGTCGATAGGCCCATGCGGGTGGTCGAATTCTTGATGAGCTCAGATACGGCGCGCTTGGCGACGAATTCGCGTTTGCGGTAATAGCTGTACCAGTTGGCATAATTGGTCTGTTGCGCCGCTGCTATGCTCGTGGAGGTCGTCGCGCATTCGCCGGCGTCGTAGGCACCGTCGCTGTCGCTGTCGGTCCATGCGTAGTAGACGTGGCCGGTCAGATTGGTGGTGCTCCCGGATGCAGAGTATGGATCCTGGCGTGCCGCCGTGAACGACATGCTGGCCGGATAGGTATTGCCGGCATCGTCCTTGCCTGCCCAGGCGGTGTAGGTCACGTTAGGATTGAAGGCAAGCACGTTGTAGCCGATGCACAGTTCGAGCTGCTCGGTGGTGTCATCAGGTGTGAAATCAAGATTGCCGCTGTTATTGTCGTCGCCATACGCAGTGATGGCGCCCTTCGACATCTGCACCTCCCAGTCCATACTGCCCGAATCGTCGATAATGAACAGGATATTGGGCTGCACCGAGTTGGTCAGATACAACGGCGAATCCGCCAAGGTTCCGGGCGCTGCATTCAGCATCGTAGAGGTGAGCGCCAAGGCGGCGATCAGAGGACGCAGCTTGAAGGCCTGAGTCGTATGAGTGGAGTTGTTCATAAGCAATCCTCTATGAGCTAACAGCAGCCGAGCAGGTTACATCTTCCGTCCGTAGTAACTCCGCAGTATGACCTCGGCGCCGTCGGCGGTTGCGCCGCGGCCCCGTGCAGTGATGCGGAAGATGGTGATGTCCGCGCGCGGCGGGAGGAAGATCCATCGCGCCGGGGTCGGTGATGGTGCCGGCCAAGGTGATGAAGTACTGCGCCGCGGCGCTGCCGCCGGGCGGCGTCGCCGTGCGTGTACTTCCCGATGTCGTCCAGGTCGCGACGGCATACGGGTCGGGTTCATCGGCGATCTCGGCATACAGGCCGTTGGCGTTGGTGAAGCCACCGGTCGTGACCAGACTCTCAATATATGTTTCCGCCTCGCGCATCGCCGTTTCCGCGGACTGGAAGCCAATATTGCGGTCGCGGCTGTTGCTGGCCATTTTCTCTTCGAGCGTGGACGACTGCATGCTGCTGACACCAATGACGGTCAGGATCAGCAGAATCAGCAGGCTAACGATGAGCACGGCGCCGCGCTGCGAGGCCGGGTAGTTGGACGTCATTGCATTCAATGCCGGGTGATTCATGGTTAATCCCTCACTGCACGCGGTTACGCAGTGTGACCGTGGTGGTGAAGACCTGATACAGCCGGTTGTCGCCGGCAGTGACCGGGCCGGTTTCCCATTCATAGGTCTGCGGAGCCGGCGTCAGGTTGTCCTCGTAGCTGCGCGAAAGCACCCAGACGCGCACGCTGACGACGTTATCCATATCGATAGCGGCGTTGTACGGGATGTAGTAGTTCGCCGTGGCGTCATCATTGGTATCGACGCCGTACTGGAACTGCAAGTCGGCGATGCCATCGACGAGTTCCAGGGATTGCGTGCGTGCTGGTGGTCTGATCACGCCAGAGCGCGGGTTGTCCTTGGCCGCCATTCCGTAGCGAATACGCCAGCTGTTGCATGCGGTAGATGCCAGCGTCGCCGCCGTAGATTTTCGACAGGCAGTGTGCATTGCCGCCGGAGCAGCTGCCCGGATTGTAATTGCCGGGCGAACACGTGGCGCCGGTATTGTGTACGATCTGGCCGCTGCCATTGGTGTTGGTGTTGGTCAGCTGGAAGACATCGGCGGCCGTGCAATCCGCAACCAGCAGGATGTCGCATTGGTTCAGTCCATTGCCAGTGGTCGTCGTAATGACCGAGGATTGCAGGGGGCCATAGCCTGCTGCGCCGTTCGGCAACAGTGTCAGGCTGGTGCCGAAGGCGCCGCGCAGTGTGATGGTATCGGAACCGTTGAGTCCGTCGTCGTCGGTCGCGGACACTCCTCCCTGCGAGTAGTCGATATAGCCTGTGCCGCCGGCAGCGTCCAGATTGTTGGTGACAGTGTCGAAGTTCGCGCACCCCCAAAAATCGGCCATGCGGATATCGCGGCTGAGAAACTCCAAGGCGAAGCGCCCGTTCTCCTGTACCCGGGAGAGCGCCTCCTGCATACGGAAGCTCTGTTTTGAAGATAGATAAATCTGCATAACGCCGGCCATCAGGACCAGGCTCAAGGTCACCGCGACCATGATCTCCACCAGGGAGAAGCCGCGTTGTCTGGGTGAATAGAGGCGCATATCCATCGGGGTCATCCTTAAGGTTCGAAGGCGATGGCGAACGGTACGGGATCGAGATTGCCGTCGCGGTCGTCGTCCCACCAGATCTTGATGGCGAAGGGACTGGCGGCGGCATTGTCGCACTCGGGATCAGCGGCGCTATCACCGTCGTTCGGGCTGTTATCACGGCAGATCAGGCCTTCTCCGTCGGGCAAGTAGCGGGTGATGGCGGCATTCCACACGGCCAGATCGTCGGCGGCCATGGCGGCCGGCGTGCAGCCGCTGGTGGTGTGGCAGCTGGCGGTGGCGCCAGCCGCTCCGAGATAATTGCCGGCTGCAACGGCGACCATGTTGGCGCGCATGCGGTCGGACATGTCATAGGCCAATTGAGTCGCCTGTGTGCGCATGGATGCACTTTGATTGAAGCGCAATCCGGCGGATTGCAGGCCTGCGAGCCCGAGCAGGCCAATCGATAACACGACGAGCGCGATCAGCACTTCAATCAAGGTAAAGCCTTGCGCTGTTGCGGGTCTGATACTGCTATGTTGGCCAATCTGTGTATTCATGTGTTTTGCCAATCCGGTTATTACGGGCATACATAGTTTCGGATATTGCTGCGGCCGGCGGCTGAGACATCAATCTCTCTGCCAGTCTCTGCAGTGCGGCTGTCACAGAGTCTCAGAGTGCCGGCTCCATCGACCAGGCCCGAGGGGCTGTAGCGGAATTGTGTCTTGCCCGTGCTTGTGAAGGTGGTGTTCCCTTCGAAAGCCTGGGTGACGCGCAACACTTCATTGGCGTCCTGGGTAGCGTCGTCACTGTCGTTATCCACCCAGACGGTCCAGCCGGTGGTCCAGTTGGTGCCGGCAGCGCTGGTGATATAGGCGTTGCGGCCGCGCTTGATGGCCTCGCTGCGGGCCAGGTTGGCCGCGGCGGTAAATTCGTTGGCTGTCGTGGTCAGCCGATTGTTCAGGAGGAAGTCCCTGAAACTGGGCACGGCGAGCGTCATCAAGTATCGCCGCCACGACCAGCGTGACAATCAGTTCGATCAAGGTGAATCCGGTGTGTCGTTTCATGGTTCTCTTCTACCCCAGGACGGTGCGCCTGTCGTGTGCTTCCCGATGAACTGCGCGGATCGGCCGACGAGCGGCGTTTCAGAGGTTCACGCGGGCGCGGCAGGTCTGAAGAGGGCTAGCGGCGGGCGTCGGGAAATCTGGAAGGCCGAGATCTAGGGTTGCAACTGCTGGCGGGCGAAGCGGGGGAGGTCGAGTCCGGGGATGAGGGTTTGAATCTGCAGTGTGTACACGGGTGCATCCGCCGGCCAGCGGACGACAAATTCAACCATCTTATAGTCCGGTTCCGGCGTGTGCGATACCGCCCAGTCGAGGCGGTAGGTGTGCAACAGTCCTTGCCGCTCGGTGCTGCCGGAGACGAGCGTGTTGTCGTAACTGGCGTAGCTTGCGAGGCTCTGGAAACTGGCGAGTTGTTCCAGCGCCAGCGCGGTCGCTTCGTCGCGGGCCTTGGCCTCGGCGCTGGCCGCCAACAGACTGGCCTGCAAGCGCGCGGTCCCGGTCAGTCCCAGCAACACCAGTAGCAGCGCCACCAGCACCTCGATCAGGGTGTAGCCATGTTGTTTGTTCGCCAGATGTCTATCCATCCGATGTCTGTTCATCAGAAATCCTTCCAACTGCCAGCCAACTGAATAATGTCCAGCACGGGCGGTTCGATGCGCGCGGGTCCACCGCCCGGGAATTCACTGATGTGAGTGACGCGGCTGCTGGGGCCGAGGCTGGCGAAATCGCCGCTGACGGCGAGGCTGCCGTAGAACTGCACGTCACCCCAAGCCGGCGCACCGGTGCAATCGGCTTCGATCAGCACCAATCCAACAATCTGTGCACCGCCGCTGAAACGCGGACAGCCGAGTTCAGACGGAATCACCAGCACGATCGGGCGTTCCAGACTGCCCAGGCTCAATCGCCATTCACCCGCGTCGAGATCGGCGGTCGTCGCCCACCAGTAATCGCGTTGAGTGGGATCGAGATCGCTTTGTGCCGCAGCGAGTGTTTGAAATTCATCGCGACTGACACTCAGCAGGTAGTTCCATAATTCGCCAGCGGCGAAGATCTCGTTTTGTAATGTCCCACCATGCGTGTTCACGCCGCCGAGATTCAGGCAGGTGATCGCTGTAGAGCTGGCGAGCGCAACACCAGCTACATCGCTATCGGCGCCCAGCGGATACACATCGCTGGCCGCGGAGAGATCCGCGCAACCGTCGACGACCAACGGCGGCGCGGTTTCGCCGGCCCAGGTCAGCACGCTGCTCGGGCGGACAAATTGACTGACGACCGCCTCGACTTCGGCTGCGTTGCCCGGCACAGCAGTGGCTTCGACGCGCAGATAGCCGGCCCATTCCGCCCGCCGCTCGAAGGTGACATTGATGGCGAAGCTGTCGCCATCGCTGGCGACAATGGCGGGCGGATTTTCATCCGGCGTAGCGATCTCAGTGCCGTCGATGGCGGTGAGCCAGTCGGCGCGATGCGTCTTCAGCCAGGCATTGCCGTAATTGAAGCCGGCCATCGCCGCCTGGCGCGCCTGGTTGGACAGCAGACTGTTGCGCGCCATGCGCGCCTCCAAGGTGGTGGTCTGCGCGACACTGATAACCAGCAGCACGCAGACCATGATCAAGACCAGGCTGATCAGGATCGTGACGGCACCGCGTTGATAAGCGGGCGGTGTGTATTTATGGATAGGCACTGAAAAGTTTGTCATTGGCGATGGCCACCGTCTGAGTAATTTCTTGAACGATATTGGGGTCGCTGCGACTGCGTGCCGCCAGTGTGATGCGCACTTGCCGTCGCAGTAAGGCGGCATCGCCCGATGTACACGCCTGTGCGGTGTCGCTTAGATTGAGGCAGTCATCCACGTGTTCGAAACGCAGCGTAGTGATTTCCGTATCGGGATCGGTAATCGCCTGCCAACTGCCGCTGGTACACGTGAAGCTGCTGCCGCCGTTGCGCAATTGCGCCTGACCGCCGCGCAGGCGCAGGGCGAATTGTTCAAGATTGCTCGTCGATGTATTGATTCCTGGCGTGCCCGAGGGACCGACGCCGACCAGACGGTCGCCGTTCAGGTCATAGCTGTAGAGAATGCAGGAATCGCTAGCTTCACCGCTGGCCGCGCCGAAACGAACGTCGTTGGTCAGCCGACTGAAATGGGTTGTCTTCCGGATGATCCAGCGCCGGATCAAACATCCAGTGACCGGCGCGGCGCAGATCGTTGCGCAACAGATCGAGCGTCGCGCGCAGTTCCTGATTGAGTCGGCTCAGGCGCAGATTGTCGTTGGTCGCGCGCAGATTCAGCACATACAACTGCAAAGCGCCGGCGATCACCAACAGACCGACGGCGCTGGCGATCATCAACTCACTCAGACTGAAACCGCGCTCGTTCAGCATGGCGTGTATCCGGTCGGACTATCACTGTCTTCCGGTGCACAGATGCGGACACGGCCGAGCGTGCTGACGATGACGTTCAGCGTTTTTCCGCGCGCCGAGCGCAACGAAACGCTACCGGCATTGGCGATACCGCGCAGCGGATCGAACAGCGTCTGATCGCTGCTGAAGCTGGTATCGAGCAGCTCGATGTGCGCGCGCGTGTCGGTGGCGGATGTGTGCAACTGGCGTTCATGCGCCAGATCCAGCAGGCAGGCGTTGGGGCTATGCCAGTCCTGCTCGTGACAGTCGCACGGCAATTGCTGGCTGATGCCATAACACCAGTCGCTGCCGGGTGTGAAACTCACGCCGATGGGAATGTCCGCGTGGCGTTTGATGGCCTCGCTGCGGGCGTAGCGTAGATCGGTGGCGATCTGCTGCGCGGTCGCGCGCAGGCGTTGACTGTCGAGGAGGTCAGAAAGTGCGGGTAACGCCGTCGTGACCAGAATCGCCACGACGGCGAGGGTCACCAGTAATTCGACGAGCGTAAACCCGGATTGCGCGCGATCATCCATGATCGAAGCTCCGGTGAAAACCAATCCTTTGGCGTGGGTGATTATAGCCATCGCGACGGCTTATACTAGCCCCCGCGTTTAAGCCAAGGAGGGCTTGCCATGACTCACGATCATCGTCGTGCGGGGTTTACGTTGTTGGATGTTTTGATTGCGGTATCGATTGTCGCGATTCTGGCGAGCTTGGCGTTGCCGAGCTTTCGTGATGCCTTTCAGCGCGGGCGGCGTGTGGATGCGATGACCAGCCTGCTGAGTGTGCAGGTCGCGCAGGAGCGTTGGCGGGCCAATCACACCACGTATGCCGACCTCGACGAATTGGGCTGGTCGGATACTTCCACGGAAGGCCATTACCAACTGCGCCTCGAACAAATCTCGGCGGGCAGTTTTTTCGCCACGGCGGAGCCACACGCCGATGGCACGCAGGTCGGTGACGCCTGCGGTACCTTCGCGCTCGATCAACGCGGGCCGGTCGTGACAACAGAGTATGCGGATGGCGCCTGCTGGCGCCGCTGACGGAGAAATGCAGTGACAGAAGTTGTTATCGTTGGCGCCGGCCTGATCGGCATGTTGACCGCGCGTGAACTGCATGCAGCCGGCATGCGCGTGACGCTGATCGAACGCGGCAGCAGTGGCCGCGAATCCTCCTGGGCCGGTGGCGGCATCCTCTCGCCGTTGTATCCGTGGCGCTATCCCGATTCGGTGAGTGAACTGGCGCGTTGGGGTCAACGGCGCTATCCGGAATTGCTCGCCGAACTGCACGCGCAGTCAGACATCGATCCCGAGTACGAACGTTCGGGTCTGCTGATCCTCGATGACGGTGACGACGCCGATGTCGCGGCATGGGCGCAGCGCTTCGAGGTGAACCTGGAGCATGTCGATGCCGCGCACCAGCGTGAACTCGAACCGGCGCTGGGTGAGCCGTCGTCACGTGCGTGGTGGATGCCTGAAGTGGGGCAGGTGCGTAATCCGCGTTTTATTAAATCATTGCGCGCCGCATTGGATCGTCAGGGCGTGCAGTTCATCGAACAGCGCGCCGTCAGCGGATTTCGCTGTGTCGGTGATCGCGTTGACGGCGTCGAGACCGATGCCGGTTTCATCGCGGCGGATAACGTCGTCGTCGCCGGCGGCGCCTGGAGCGGAGAACTGCTGCAATCGACCGGACTCGATTTGCCGGTGGTGCCGGTGCGCGGCCAGATGATCCTGTTTCGCGGCCAGCCCGGCGCGGTGCGCCGCATCGTGCTCGACGGCGGGCGCTATGTCATCCCGCGGCGCGACGGCCGCACCTTGGTCGGCAGCACGCTCGAACGGGTCGGCTTCGATAAATCCACCACCGAATCCGCGCTGGCCGAACTGCGCGCCGAGGCCGTGCGCCTGATCCCCGCCTTGGCCGACTGCGAATTGGAGCACCACTGGGCCGGTTTACGCCCGGGTTCTCCGGTGGGTGTCCCGTGTATCGCCCGCCACCCGCGCCTGAGCAACCTCTATATAAATGCCGGCCAATACCGGAACGGCGTGGTGCTCGGCCCGGCCTCGGCCCGGTTGCTGGCGGATCTGCTGCTGGATCGCCCCGCGACCCTCAACCCGGCGCCGTATAGGCCCGATAGACTCAGTGATGCCGGATAGATAAGTGACGAGGGCGTCACCCAGGCCTAAACTGGCTTATATAGACTTCGTCTAAACACCCAACGTATACTCGACCCATGCAAAAACGAATGCACAGACAGCCGCTTAGCCAGCAACAGGTGATGGACCTGCTGACCGGCCACGACATCCAGCCGACCCAGCAACGCCTGGAAATCGCTCAGGTCTTGTTCGCCCGCGACCAGCATCTGTCCGCCGACGACGTACTCAAACAGGTCAATCAGGACTCCGCCCGCGTCTCCAAGGCGACGGTCTACAACACCCTCGGCCTGTTCGCCGCGAAAGGCCTGATCCGCGAAGTCATCGTCGACCCGAGCCGCGTTTTCTACGACCCCAACACCTGCGAGCACCACCATTTCTACAACGTCGACACCGGTGAACTGGTGGATATCGACGCGGACGAACTCGCCCTCATGAATATGCCAGCCCTGCCCGCCGGCACGATCGCCGACGGCGTCGACGTCATTATCCGCATCCGCAACCAAACGCCCGCCTAAGCACGCTTTCAGTTGGCCTGACGCCAGGCTTTCTTCTATACTGCCGCCCCTGCGCCGTTGTAGCTCAGTTGGTAGAGCAACTGATTCGTAATCAGTAGGTCGGAGGTTCGACTCCTCTCAACGGCACCAATATAATCAATAAGTTACGTAATAGCACTAGAAAATAACCGGTCGCGTGGTACACTTTTGGTACAGTTGCAAACTGTTTCCAGGGGTCATCATGGCGACACTGACAAAAAACGCAGCCGGGAATTGGAAGGCGATCATCCGTAAAACCGGCTGGCCAACCACGATCAAAACTTTCCGCACCCGTCGTGATGCGGACGACTGGGCGCGACGCACGGAAGATGAAATGGTGCGCGGTATTTACATTGACCGCGGGCCCTCAGAGCGCCTGATCTTCGATGCGGCGATGGCGCGTTATCTCTCCGAAGTATCGCCGACCAAAAATCCAGGAACCCATGCACGTGAAGGCGGTTTTTCGAAACCACTGCTGAAGGCGCTTGGTAAATATTCCCTCGGTGCCATCACTGCGGATCTGGTGGCGCGCTACCGTGATGATCGTTTAGCGGAAGGTAAGAGTAACAACACCGTTCGATTGGAACTGGCACTGCTGTCCCATTTGTATACGACCGCGATTCGAGAGTGGCGCCTCGGCTTGGTATACAACCCAGTAGCGGCAATGCGCAAGCCCGCCGCAGGACAAGGACGCACGCGACGTTTGTCGCTTGCTGAAGAACAACTGTTAGTGAGTGCGTGTGCGGCTCACAGTAATCCTCTCCTGGTTTGGATGGTGCGCTTGGCGCTCTATACCGGCATGCGTGCGGGTGAAATCCAATCACTGCGCTGCGGCCAAGTGGATCTATCACGACGCGTGATTCGGTTGGATATGACCAAGAACGGCAGCGCCAGAACGGTGCCACTGACACGCAATGCTGTTGAAGTCATCCAAGCGGCATTGGCGCATTCGTTGCGGCCAAAGGAGACGGATCTTATTTTCTGGGGTGATCCCGGGCGCGACGGCAAGATAAGACCTTATCAGTTCCGCCCTGCATGGCGGCAGGTGCTACAACGCGCGGGTCTCGAGGGATTTCATTTCCATGACCTTCGTCACGAAGCAATCTCTCGATTTGTCGAAGCGGGTTTAGGTGATCAGGATGTCGCAGCGATCTCGGGCCATAAATCCATGCAGATGCTGAAGCGCTACACGCATTTGCGGGCAGAGGATCTGGTGGTGAAATTGGACAAGGCGATTCAGTAGTGGCTCATAATCAACCGGCAGCAATCGTTCCTCTGATAAGTGCAAAGAAATAAATGCGGTGATGGGAACATCGCCTGATTCCTTGGGTTAATGCCTTCTCGCCATCACTACACTCTCTCGCGCGCAGGTAGGCCATCGCCGACAAGTGTCTTGTCTGTGAGATGAGGAAAGAGTTCGCAGACGAGGGCCAGCATACTGTCACGGGCGCTGGGTGTCGGCCCTTGACGTTGCGGTTCCCAGCGGTGCACGGGCGCTCTTGCAGTGGCTGCCTCCCGGTAGGCAACGGTATTCGGAATCACCGTGTCCAAAATGGTGATAGCGCCCTTGCTGGGACCGTAGGATTCGCAGCACAACTCTTGCGCGATGCGCCGCGCATCGACGGTACGATCCATGCGATAGATGAGTCCACGCAGCGGCCCCAACGGCGCGCCGAGGTAGGCCATGGGCCGTAACCGGTCCAGCATGTGCACCGTGCCACGGGCGAATTCCCGGGCCGAAAGAATCTCCGGTGGTATTGGAGAGATCAACAGGTCCGCTGCCAGGACGGCGGAATCTTGGAGCGGTCCGACGCTGCCCTGAGTGTCCAGCAGAATGAAATCATACGACCTGATCGAATCTCGCCAGGAGATGCTTCAGTCGGACACGCCCATCCGGTGTGTGCAGGATCCAGTTCTGCAACATTCCCTCCGGATCGTCGGAGAGGATCAGATCCAGTGACGGGATGGTCGTACGACTGACGACGTCCCCGACCACCGCTTCCGTGATCAACGTCGACAAACCCTGCGCGGCCCGTCGCTCTAGCGGGTAGTAGCTTGAGAGTGTGGGTTGCACATCCACATCAACCAGCAACACTTTCTGCCCCATATCGGCCAGCAGACCACCGAGGTTGGCGGTCAAGGTGGTTTTACCGACGCCGCCCTTGGTGCTGGTGATGGTGACTTTCAGGGCCATAGTATTCCGCGTGGTATTGGTGAATGAATTCTGTGGGTGCGTTTCGCGGTCAAGGCCGGGTTCCCCCATTATGCGTATTTCCACAATGGCCACAGACCACACGCCGTCGTCCCCTGGATTGCGGTGCCAACGGCGAACGACAGTGGTGGCACCGATGACGGTGATAGAGTCGACATCCGGGGCACGCAATGCTGTTGCTGTCCACGGGAGCGAGGTACACCATGCCGCAGAATCTGCACGGCCGTTCGTGCCATGTTTCCATGGCGACGAGACGCGGCACGAATGCCGTTCGAGTCAGGTCCAACAGCGGTTCGTGTACCAGGCGGATATACGTCTCGAATATATTGATCAGGACGTGGGCCGTGCTGCGTTTCGACTGTGTCAATTGTCGATGCAGCCGCCACACAAGCGTAACCTGCAACATGCGTAGATCGTTTTCCCGGTACCAGGTGTCAGTGAAAGGCGTCTGACCCTGCGGCGAAGGAACACCGCGTAACTCACGGTACAGGCGGTTCACCGTGGCTTTCTCCAGATTGGTGAGCTGGCACACGAGTCCTGCGCGCGCGCCAAGTTGAATGAGATGGACGGCTTCTCTGATTCGCGTGGCGTAGCCACAAAGTCCAACATGGCAGTCGGCGCGCTTGACTCCACCGCAAGGTGGCGGGATCGGAAAATACAGCGTCTTGCAGTCGGCGGAGTTCATTCATGAGTCCTTTCTCGAAAGTACCGTTATCAACGGGGCATGTACCACAATGGCGTCAATTTCCTCCGTGCGCCCTTCACGCAGGGCCGTAAGCAGTCGAGACCACCACCATGGTTCCTGGCGCGGGATGAGCAGCGGGGGCTTGATGTGTGCAACATGCGCCAGTGCTGGCGGGGTCAGCTCACTCAATAAATGAGCCATATCGCCAGGAATGCCTAATAACGTTGCGACCAGTTCCGGGTCTCGTATGGCAAGATCGCGGGCCTGTATCAGGTATTGAAGATTCACTTGTGAGAAATCGAATTTCATAGCGGCAACACTTCCCTGTGGACAAGTAGAATGGGTATTCCCTTATCGACGCCGCATCCGGATTTCTTGCTCACACACACCTCGAAAGACGTTCCACGGCAGGTAACGAGGCAGGGTTTTCAGTACGGTGCTGTCCCTCTATTGTCGGAGATTCCTGAAACGGCTTCCCCATCATTCCTTGATCGATTATCTCTGCCACCAGTCGCGCCTCGAAATATACCCTGCGACCCAGCCGCCGTCTGGCGCCCGCGAGTGCTACCGCGAGCGGTTGTTGTTTTCGAGCAATGGACATGCGCACACCGTTTGGCGTGGAGTGCATCACCTCGGCCAAATGCTTGAGCGTCAGCAGCGGCCCGTAGTGCGTCAGAAGATATTCATAGGTCGAAGCGATAGACATGCTCATGGTTTGTGCTCCCCAGTGCTTTATATACTGGTTGCCGATGCTAACCGTCTGGGGGGCGCGAAAAACGGCGGGAAAGGGGCCAGAAGATGCCCATTTTCCACGTTGATTCATGTAACTTGGTGTGGTAAGCGGGTCGGCGCGCTACGTCGCGCATACGAGAATTATGGCCCGCAGAAATGGGCATGAGCGACTCAAATTGTCCAGGAACTGGATGGCCGCAGTAACATGTCGGTGCCCACCCCACCCACCCCAATCCCTCCTTGTCCCCAGTCCGGACCCTTGTATGTTAGGATTCCGCGATAAATATCATAGAGTCACGAAAGACTCAGGGGGAAGACGTTGATTCAGCATCCGCGTCAATCAGATCGGCACATCATGCTCGGAATCCGGTGGGTGGGTTACCTGCCCTGAGAAACGGTGGCTGCTTGACTCAAGACTGGTCCGCACGCCTGATTGTTAAAGCCATTGCTGCTACAGCCACTGGTCGTATTGCTGTTATGTCGATAGGTCAGTGAATAAGTCATGAAAATGGTGCATCCGCAATGAACGTCTTTGAAACGCACTCCCGCATTGTCTCTGACTATGCGACCTACATCCGCAGCTTTCTTAAGATCGATGATCCGGAGATACGAGAAAAGGTTGAGGGTGAATTAAATATGGGAAAGTTGTGGCCAGAGCCGCTTCTTCAGTTCAACCCATCATTTGAGATGTTCGGTGCTCTCGATGACCTCGTTGCGAAAGGGATCCTGCATTCTGATATCCGTGACATTTTCAAAGGCGACAAGCTCTATCGCCATCAGGTTGAAGCGATTCAGTTGGGAACAAGTGGGAAAGACTTTGTTGTCACGTCGGGCACCGGATCGGGAAAGTCGCTTACCTATATCGGTTCAATCTTTCACCATCTGCTGTCCCATCCGAATGCGAGGGTGTGACTGCTGTCGTGGTCTATCCGATGAATGCCCTGATCAACTCCCAGTACGAGGAATTCACGCGCTACAAGGAGAACTACGAGAAGGCCACAGGTAAAGGATTTCCCGATCTCGTTCGGCCAATACACCGGGCAGGAAAAGGAAGAAGCCCGCGCAAAGATGCGCGAGACACCACCCCAGATTCTGCTCACCAACTACATGATGCTGGAGTTGCTACTGACCCGAGTTCGAGAGCGTTCGATTCGCGACGGCATCTACGAGAATTTGCGATTTCTTGTCTTCGACGAGCTGCACACCTACCGTGGTCGTCAGGGCGCAGACGTCGCTCTGCTCATACGTCGCATCCGTGCCCGCTGCTTGCAGTCAGTTATCTGCATTGGAACGTCCGCCACGATGGTTTCCGGTGGCGGGCGTTGCTGAGCAACGTGCTGAAGTTGCGAAAGTCGCTACCAAACTATTTGGCAAACCATTTACCTCTGAGCAGGTGGTCAACGAAACGCTTGACCGCTCACTCGTATTCTCAGGTGCGATGCCATCAGGGGCGGAGTTGGCTTCTGCAATTGGGGCGGGAATAAATCCCAATAACAGCATTGAGGTACTGAAGACGCACCCAGTCGCCATCTGGCTTGAAAATAAAGTCGCACTTGAAGTGCGCGAGGACATCCTTATTCGCGGTAGACCTCGGCGAATAACGGAGATTGTTGTTTCTCTATCCGATGAGAGTGGTGCATCTGAAGATGACTGCCGCCATTTCCTTGAGCAGTTGCTTCAGTGGATCAGTGCAGCGAATCAAGCGGCTGCAAGACGCAGGTCAGCGCTACACTCTGCTGCCGTTCAAGCTGCACCAATTCATTTCACAGACCGGTTCGGTCTACACGACGCTGGATCAGGACGAAAATCGCTTTATCACCCTGGAGCCGGGCGTCTACAAGCAAGATGAAGAAGACAAGAAGCCGATCTTTCCGAATGTGTTCAGCCGCGCCAGCGGGCACGCTTTCATCTGCGTATCTCGGATCGATAACCGTCTGGAGCCGCGTGAGTTTCGGGACAGTTCCGAAGATGAAGCAGAGGCGACCGACGGCTATCTGATCATTGGTGACGATATCTGGGATCCGTTGGAGGACGGCGAACTTCTTCCGGAATCCTGGTTCCGCATGACCAAGTCCGGTCTCGTGCCAGAGAGCAAGAAGAAGGCATCCTTTCCGATCAAGCTCTACTTCGACGAACTTGGCAACTGCTCGGAGAGCGACGCCGCATGAAGTGGTGGGGCTGGTTCATGAAAGCCCCGTTGCTGTTCGACCCGACCGGCGGGGTATTTTTTGACACCAAGACCAACGAAGGGACGAAGCTCACCAAGCTGGGCAGCGAAGGTCGCAGCACCTCAACGACGATCACCGCGTTCTCGATTCTTAATCAGCTCGATGATGCCGGTTTCAGGCAGGAAGACCAGAAGCTCCTCAGCTTCACCGACAATCGCCAGGATGCCGCGCTGCAGGCCGGGCACTTCAACGACTTCGTTCAGGTCGTTCGGCTGCGCGCTGGCATCCGTAAGGCGCTCGAACTGGCGCCGGCTAGCTCACTGACCTATGCGACCATCGGTGAGGCGGTCTTTAAGGCGCTTGGGTTGCCCTTCCTCGACTTCGCCAACAAGCAACGAGGAGCCGGCGCTTGCTCCGGTACGGCGAAACTACGAACAGTGTTTTCAGGACTACCTCGTTTATCGTGCGATCGCAGATTTGCGGCGCAGTTGGCGGATCGTCCTGCCCAATCTTGAGCAATGCGCCTTACTGACCGTCGAGTATGCAGATCTGACGAGATTGCGGCGGCAGATGCATTCTGGAGCGGTACTCCACTTCTGGGCGGTTTGAATCATGCGGACCGAAATGAGTTTATCGGTACCATTCTCGATTTCTTCCGGCTTGAATACGCGATCCACAGCGAAAACTACCTGACGCAGTCCAAGATCAAGGAGAACGAAAAGCAGTTCCGCGAGATGCTGCGCTCGCCATGGACGCTGGATCGTAACGAAGAGCTGCGCGAGCCCTTTTTCATTCGCTACGACCCGCTGAACAAGACCGCGAAGCTCTCCTCCAAGAGCATGGGACCAGCCAGCGCGCTCGGAAAATTCATCAAGCTCTACGTCCGCCAGCGCGGCATCGACATTGACCTCAAGAAGGACAGCTATCGCGACTTCATCCTCCAGGTTGATGGCGATGCTGGAGCAGGCGGACTACCTGAAATCGCAGATCGCCACGAACGAGAAGAACGAAGAGGTCCCGATCTATCGCCTGCGGCTGGAGAAGATCATCTGGAAACTTGGCGATGGAAAGACAGTCAAAGCCGATGTCATCAAGCAGCGCTCCTACAAAGAACCAGATCGCCGAGACCTAACGAGTTCTTCCAGAACCCTCTATCGGCGTGACTTCGCCAAGATGAAGCGGCTGCGCGGCGAAGATCACACCGGTCAGCTTGGGACGGATACGCGCATCGAACGCGAAGAGCTGTTCCGCGAGGGCGAAATCAGCTCGCTCTGTTCTGCTCGCCGACGATGGAGCTGGGCATCGACATCGGCGGTCTGAGTGTCGTTCACATGCGCAACGCGCCGCCCAATCCGGCGAACTATGCGCAGCGCTCCGGGCGTGCCGGGCGAAGCGGGCAGGCCGCGTTGGTGTTCACCTACTGCTCCAGCTACTCGCCGCACGACCGTCACTACTTCAAGGAGCAAGAGGCGCTGGTCGCAGGCGCGGTCATGGCGCCGCGGCTCGATCTCTGCAACCGCGAACTGCTCGCATCACACCTCAATGCGCTCGTGATCTCGGAGATCGGCTTGCCCGGCCTGGACGATCTGGGCGGAGCCAAGCCGTCGATCATGCGCCTTGTCGTGGATGACAATGACAAGATGCCGCTCGCGTCCGAAGTGCGATCGCTGGTCTCGAAATTCTCACCCGCACAATTCGATGACCTGAAGGCGACGTTCAAGCGGGTCATCAAGGATTTCGAGGGTGATCTCCAGAATCAATGCGGCGACGTGGTACTCCGACCAATGGATCGAGCAAAACCTGTCAAAGCTCGCCGAACATCTGGATAGTGCGCTGGACCGCTGGCGGCGGCTCTATCGTTCCGCGCGGATCGATTCTGACCCGGGCCACACAGAAGATCGAAAGCGGCACGCTCAGTCTGGGCAGCGACGAGTACCGGAAGCACAAGCGCAACCAGGATCAGGCCACGCGACAACTGGACCTGCTGCGCAACGACCTCGCCGGAAGGTCGTCGAACTGTCCGAGTTCTATCCCTACCGCTACCTCGCCTCGGAAGGTTTCCTGCCGGGCTACAACTTCACCCGGCTGCCGCTGCGGGTCTTCCTGCCGACGAGCGATTCATCGGGCGAGTTCATCTCGCGGCCGCGTTCCATTGCCCTGCGCGAGTTCGGTCCGCTCAACATCATCTACCACAACGGCCGCAAGTATCGGGTCTGCCAGCTGGTGGTGCAGGATGCCGAGTCGGCGCTGACCGAGGCGAAGATCAGCACGAAGGCGGGTTACTTCCTGACCGGGGACCAGAAGGACCTGGAGATCTGCCCATTCTCCGGCCTCAACCTGGCGGACAACGCCAACAAGGAACATCTCCACGACCTGATGGAAATGGCCGAATCCCGGGCCGAAGAGGTTGACCGCATCTCCTGCGAAGAGGAAGAGCGCGTCTCGCGCGGCTTCGAGATCAAGACCTACTTCTCAGTCGATGGCGGTCATCTCGACCGCGTCCGCAAGGCGGTGGCTCGGTCGAGCGAAAATGCCTTGCTCAATCTCCGCTACATCCCTGCCGCGCGCCTGGTGCATGTCAACTACCAAGTGGCGTTCCCAGAAATCGGAGGGTTTCCCGATCGGCCTGGTTTCCGGCGACTGGCGTAGCTCGATGCCGGAGCCGGATAGCAATCTGAAAGAGGAATTCCGGCTCGTGAAGCTCTGGACCTCGAATCTGGCCGATGCGCTCTACATCGAGCCGATTCAGCCGCTCGGGCTTGAGCCCGAAGGCGTGATCACGCTGCAGCACGCGCTGAAGCGCGCCATCGAGAGTGTCTTCCAGGTCGAACCCAACGAGATCGGTGTCGTGACCGTTGGCGATCCCGATGCGCCCAACATCCTGCTCTACGAGGCGGCCGAAGGCAGCCTCGGTATCCTGTCCCAGTTTGTCGAGGACGTGAACGGTCTTCCACAAAGTGGTCGAGCAGGCAATCGCGCTCTGCCGCTTCGACGATCCGGAGTACAAAGGGCCGGCGTCCTACGACGACCTGCTGAGCTACTACAACCAGCGCGACCACAAGATCATCGACCGCCACCTGATCCAGGACGCCCTGGAAAAGCTGCTGATCTGCAGCATCGAGATTCAGACCAATCCGAGCTTCAAGAACTACGACGAGCACTACCAGGCCATGCTGCGGAGGCATCGATCCCAACTCCTCGACCGAGCGCAAGTTCATCGACTATCTCTATCAGAACGGCCTGCGCCTGCCCGACGCCGCCCAGAAGCGCGTCGATGGCCTCTACGTCCAGCCGGACTTCTACTACGAGCCACGCATCTGGGTCTTCTGCGACGGCACGCCGCACGACGAACCCGCCGTGCAGGCCGATGATCGAGGCAAAGCGCCAGGCCATCATCGCCCGGGGCGACGAGGTCTGGGTCTACTACTACAAGGACAACCTCGCCGAGAAGGTGGCGGCGCGGCCGACATCTTCAGGAAGGTGCGATGACGACTTCACTTACAACCCGGCAAACTCGTCTCCCTGCGCGGGCGCGACTGGATCGTGCTCCCTCGGACGATCCCGACCTTCTGGTCGTCAAGCCGCTTGGCGGATCGGATGACGAGATCGCCGGCATCTACCTGCCGCTCGGCGTCGAGTCCGACCAGCCGGTTGATGCCACGTTCCCCAATCCGACGAAGGACGATCTTGGGCGACATTAGCACGGCCCGACTGCTCTACGACTCCGCGCGTCTGGCCTTCCGCAACGGCGCAGGTCCGTTCCGCTCCCTGGCCAAGCTCTCGTTCCGCCCGCGCTCCTACCAGATGGTGCCGCTCATCATGGCGCTGCGACAGGAGTCGGTGCGCCTGCTGATTGCCGACGACGTGGGTGTCGGCAAGACCGTCGAGGCGCTGCTGATCGTCAGGGAGCTCTTGGAGCGGCGCAAGATCAAGCGCTTCGCCGTCGTCTGCCTGCCGCACCTGTGCGAGCAGTGGCAGGCGGAAATCCGCGACAAGCTCGACCTGGAAGCGGTCATCATCCGCTCCAATACCCAGGCGCGGCTCGACCGGCAGATCCAGGGCGACACCAGCGTCTACGACTACTACCCCTACCAGGTCATCAGCATCGACTTCATCAAGTCCGATACGCGGCGCGATGTCTTCATCGAGCAGTGCCCGGAACTGGTGATCGTCGACGAGGCCCACACCTGCGCCCGGCCGGCTGGCGCATCCGCCAGCCAGCAGCAGCGTTACCATCTGGTCAGCCGCATCGCCCGGAAACCCGGAACCAGCAACTCGTCCTGCTCACAGCCACTCCGCACAGCGGCAAGCCGGAAGAGTTTCACTCGCTGCTCGGTCTGCTCAAGCCAGAGTTCGAAGCCGCTCGACCTCCCGAATTCCACACAAGCCCAGCGCCGCGAACTGGCCCGGTACTTCGTTCAGCGCAAGCGCGCCGACGTCGAGAAATGGATGGGCGAGGACACGCCCTTCCCCGAAGCGAGAGGCGTTCGAGTGGCCCTACGACCTGTCCCCGGGCTATGGCGCATTTCTTCGAGCAGATCCTCGACTTTGCCCGCAAGCTGATTGCGCCCGATCCTGCCGCGAGCAGGGCAGCAGCGGTTCAGTACTGGACCGCGCTGGCGCTTCTTGCGCGGCGTCATGTCGAGCCCCGCCGCCGGCGTCGAGATGCTCAATACCCGGCTGTCTGGACTTGCCACGGATGCTGGGGATGAAGCCAGTGAGCTCACTTGCTGAAGCCCCAGAAGCTGAGAGAATCCGGTTCGCGATACCGAGTTCGGCTTCGAGGGCGACAACACGCCCACGCAGGTCGTCGAGCGAACACGACTGGACCAGCTATCAGCGTCAGCAGCTACGCGGCTTCGCCGACCAACTCGCCAAGCTGGCCAACCTCAAGGACGACCAGAAGCTCGCCTCCGCCGAGATGATTCTCGAGGACTGGCTGTCGACAGGGCTTCAACCCGGTCGTCTTCTGCCGCTACATCGCGACGGCCAACTACGTCGGCGAGCAACTCGCCCCGCTGCTCAAGAAGAAGTTCCCCAAGCTCGACCTGCAGGTCATCACCAGCGAACTGCCCGACGATCTGCGCAAGCAGCGCATCGAGGAAATGGGCAAGTCACCGTTGCGCGTTCTCATCGCCACCGACTGCCTCAGCGAAGGCATCAACCTGCAGGACCACTTCACCGGCGTTCTGCACTACGACCTGCCCTGGAACCCCAACCGTCTGGAGCAGCGCGAGGGCCGGGTCGACCGCTTCGGCCAGGTGGCGCCGGAGGTGAAGGCCTGCCTGCTCTACGGCGCCGACAACCCCATCGACGGCATCGTGCTCGACGTGCTCCTGCGCAAGGTGCGCGAGATCAAACGCGCCACCGGCATCAACGTGCCGTTCCCGGAGGACTCGCAGAGCATCATCGACACCATCACCCAGGCGCTGCTGCTCAATCCCGACCGCCGGATCGAGAAGAAACGCAACAGAGCACGCAGATCGACTTCGACTTCGGCGACTTTGACGAAGCCGCGCAACGCCAAGGCCAACGTGACCCGCAAGGTGGACGAGGCGGCCGAACGCGAAAAGGCGTCGCGCAGCATCTTTGCCCAGAACGCCATCAAGGCCCAGGAGATCGAGGCCGACCTGCGCGAGGTGGACGAAGCCATCGGCGATCCCAAGGCGGTAGAGGAGTTCGTCACTGGCGGCGCTCAACAACCTGCTTGGTGTGCAGGTGACGAAGGACGCCAAGGGCTACCGCATCGTCATGGGCAACCTGCCGCCCCAGCTGCGCGATCTGCTGCCGGCGGGCGATCCGGTCAAGGTCAGCTTCGAATCGCCGACGCCGGAGGGCTATCACTACCTGGGCCGCAACCACCGTTTCGTCGAGCAGCTCTGCCAGCTGGTCATGGCCAACACGCTCGCCCGCGTGGATAAGCGGGCCGCCCGGGCGGCCGTCATCCGCACGCGCCAGGTCGCCATCAAGACCACGCTGCTGCTGTTCCGCTGCCGCAACGTCATCGAGCAGCAGAAAGGGCGACCACCAGATCGTGGCCGAGGAGATGCTGCTCTGGGGCTGGCGTGGCACGCCGCAACAGAAGGAGTTTCTCGACCACGCACGAGGCCAAGGCACTGCTGGCTGACGGCGCGAGCCTCGTCGGACCTCTCCCCGCAGGCCCGCGCCAGCTTTCTGGAAAACGAACTGAGTCTGCTGGACGCGCTTGAAGCCGAGTTCGCCGCCGTCGCCGAACAGCAATCGAAGCGGCTGGTCGAGGCCCACGAGCGCTTCAGCGCGCTGATGGACGAGCAAGCGCTTCCAGGTCGTCTACCCGGTGCTGCCGATGGACCTGCTCGGCGTCTACGTTCTGCTGCCCGAGTAACTGAGTTTACGCTCATGCCACTACCCATCAACATCGATGACGCTGATCCATGGCCAAGCCGTGGAGTGGGAGCGTCTTGAGTTCAAGGAAGGCTGGAACCCGCTCGAAACGCTGCACACCCTCTGCGCCTTTGCCAACGATTTCCACAACCTCGGCGGTGGTTACATCATTGTTGGTATAAGCGAGAAGGACGGACAGCCGGTGCTGCCGCCTGTCGGGTCTCGACCGTCGGAAAGTTCGATTCGATTCAGAAAGAAATGCTCAATCTCGGGCGCAGCGCCATTCAACCGGCTTACCACCCCGTCGTCGTTCCCCACGAGATCGAGGGGCGATCCATCCTCGTGATTTGGGTTCCTGGCGGGCAGACCCGGCCGTACAAGGCCAAGCTCGCCCTGGGCAAGGACAGCAAGGAATACGCCTATTTCATCCGCAAGGGATCCAGCACCGTTCGCGCCAAGGGACCGGACGAAACCGAGCTGCTGTCCCTCGCCGCCACGGTGCCGTTCGACGACCGCTTAAACCAGCAGGCGCAGGGTGGAAGATCTGTCCCGCGAACTGATGCAGGATTTCCTGCGGAAATCGGCAGTGCGCTCGCGCCTCAATCCGCCACGCTGCCGCTTATCGAACTCGCTCGCCAGATGCATGTAGTCGGTGGCCCGGCGGAAGCGCCATTTCCGCTCAATGTCGGCCTGCTGTTCTTCCATCCCGAGCCGTATCGCTTCTTTCCCGTCATACAGATCGATGTGGTCTGGTTCCCGGACGGTGCCGGCGGCAACCGATTCTCGGAAAAAACTTTTCAGCGGCCCGCTGCCGCGCATGACCCGCGAGGCGCTGGACTACATCAAACGCAACTTCCTGAGCGAAACGGTCATCAAGCACCCGACCGGGCCGAAGCCACCCGTGTGGCCAATTTCCCCTATGCCGCAGTCGAAGAAGCCGTCGTCAACGCCGTCTATCACCGCGGCTACGACGCACGCGAACCGGTCGAGATCCGCATCACTCACGGAGGACCTGGTTGTTCTCAGCTTCCCCGGTCCCGGACCGTTCCATACGGCTGGACCAGCTCCGTGCTGGTCGTGCCTGACCCGCCGCTATCGCAACCGCCGTATTGGTGAATTCCTCAAGGAACTGGACCTCACGGAGGGCCGCTCGACCGGCATCCCGAAAATCCTCCGCGCCATGCGCGGAGAACGGCTCGCCGCCACCGGAGTTCGACTCCGATGACGACCACAGCTATTTCCTGGTCCGCTTGCCGGTGCATCCGGCGGCGCAAACGCTTGTGGAGGAACGCCTCACCGGGGAAGTCCCGGGGAAGTCACGAGGTCGGCACCGGGGACAGTAGAACGCTTGATGAATGTGATCCATGAGCGAGACGGAATCGCCACTGATGGTCCAGAACGCTCTGGGGATTGAAGCACGAGGACCATTTCCGGAATGCCTAGGTCCTGCTGCCAGCCACTTGACAACAGGCTTGCTCGAGTGGCTCACCCCGGACACACCCGCCAGCGCCAGCAGCCATACCGCGCTCACCAGAAAGGGCCACGCTTGGTTGGCTTCGCGCCAGGAGAAGGGCGTAAGCGATGAACTACCCCAGCATCCGCATCGAAGGCGCGATCCTCTCGCCGGACATCCTCGACCGCCTCGACGATCTGCCGGCCAGCGCCCGGCCGACTTCGGCCTGGACGGCGGCGCCAAGGTCAAGGACGAGATCGCCCGTGCCTGGGCCGACGCCCAGGACTACTGGCGCATCTTCCAGCGCAAGCTCGAAACCGCTGCAAGCCGACAGCCCGGCCACCACCGAAACCCGCCAGCAGTGGATCGTGCCGCTGCTCGGCCTGCTCGGCTACCAGCTCGAATACCAGGCCAAGGGCGTCGAAGCTCAACGGCAAGACTCTACGCCATCTCCCACCGCGTCGCCAACCGCGGCAACACCGCCGTTCACATCATCGGCTACCGCGAACCGGCCGGCCTGGACCGCAAGCCGGAGCGCACCAATCGGCGCCTGCGCATGTCGGCGCACGCCCTGGTGCAGGAATACCTCAACCTCACGACGAACTCTACGGCCTCGTCACCAACGGCCGCGTGCTCCGCCTGCTGCGCGACAGCTCCCGCCTCATCAAGCTCACCTACCTCGAGTTCGACCTCGACCGCATCTTCACCGACGGCCTCTTCGCCGACTTCGCCGTCCTCTACCGGCTGCTGCACGCCACCCGCCTGCCGGTCAGCCACGACGCCGCCGCCGAGAGCCTGATCGAGCGCTACCACCAGGACTCGCTCGACTCCGGCGCCCGCATCCGCGATGGCCTGAGCCAGCGCCGTCGAGCAAGCCATCCGCGACTTCGCCAACGGCTTCCTGCAGCACCCGGCACAACGACGCCCTGCGCGCAGCCGATCGCCAGCCGGCCGACTGTCCGCCGAAGACTTACTACCAGCACCTCCTGCGCCTCATCTACCGCCTGCTCTTCCTGATGGTCATCGAGGAGCGCGGCCTCGTCTTCCCGTCCGCGGCACAGCCAGCGCACACGCGAGATCTACGAGCAGCTACTACAGCCTGCACGCCTGCGCCGCTCTCGCGAAAAGCGCCACCTCGCCGACCGCCGCCACCACGATCTCTGGCTCGCCCTGCTCGCCACCTTCCGCCTGTTCGAGGCCGACGGCCCCGGCGCACAAACTCGGCGTCGCCCCGCTGGCGGGCGATCTGTTCAGCCCGCCGGCCATCGGCCCGCTGGCGGACTGCACGCTCGGCAACGACGTGCTTGCTCGGCTGCTCTCCGCGCGCTCAGCCTCTACCAGCATCCCGACAACGGCCAGCTCATCCGCGTCAACTACGCCGCGCTCAACGTCGAGGAATTCGGCTCCGTCTACGAAGGGCCTGCTGGAGTACGAACCCGTCTTCCTGCACCGATGGACGACCGCAGATCGACATTCGCCTTCGCCCAGGGCGACGAACGCGCCGCCACCGGCTCGCACTACACCCCTGACGAACTGGTCCAGCCGCTCATCAAGCACTCGCTCGACTACCTGATCGCCGACAGACTCAAGGCACCCGATCCCGAAGCAAGCGCTGCTCGACCTGCGCGTCGCCGACATCGCCTGCGGCTCCGGCCACATCCTGCTGGCCGCCGCACGGCGCATCGCCACCGAACTCGCCATCGTGCGCACCGGCGAGGAACAGCCGTCGCCCTGCCGCATTCCGCGCCGCCATCCGCGATGTCATCCGCCACTGCATCTACGGCGTGGACCTGAACCCGCTGGCCGTCGAACTGTGCAAGGTCGCCCTCTGGCTGGAAGCCCACATCCCCGGCGAGCCGCTCAACTTCCTCGACCACCACATCAAGTGCGGCAACGCCATCGTCGGCTTTGCCCGGCGCGAGCGAACTCGAGCGCGGCGTGCCCGATGAAGCCTTCGCGACCCTGCCCGGCGACGACAAGGACATCGCCGCGCTGTTCCGCAAGCGCAACAAGGAGGAACGCAAGGAAACGGATCAAGGCGACAATTGCGGCCTGCTCGCCCGAGCTTGCAGAAGCAACTCGACGCCATCCTGCAGCCGCTGGCGCGAACTATCCGCGCTGCCGAACGCACCCCCGACGAGATCGACGCCAAGAAGACGCCGCTATCTCGACGTTCAGCCAGAGCCAGGACGCCTGGACTGCTGCGCCAGATCGCCGCCATCCCCATCGCCCAGTTCTACCTGCCCAAAACACCGAGCAATCGTGCACAAGCTCATCACCGACGCCGAGCTTCCGCCGCTATCTGGCAGGGCAGCAGACGTCCGCAAGGTCAGGCGACGGCGGAAGCCTGGGCGATGGCCGTACGCAAAAGCGCTTCTTCCACTGGTTCCTGGAGTTTCCGGAGATCATCGAGCGCGGCGGGTTTGACTGCATTCTTGGGAATCCGCCGTACCTAGGTGGCCAAGCATCTGAGTGGCACCTACGGCCATTCCTTCTGCGAGTACGTGAAATGGGAATACGCGCCGACCGGCCTGAGTGATCTGGTCGTCTATTTCGTCCGCCGCATCTACAGCCTGCTTCACCCCGGTGGCTTCACCGCCTTCATCACCACCAACTCCATCAAGGACGGCGACGTCCGCAAGGACGGGCTGGAACAAGTTCTGGCGCAGGGCGGCGCAATCAACTATGGCTGTGCGCGGCATCAAGTGGCCTGGACGCGCCAATCTCGTCGTGTCACTGGTGGCGCTACACAAAGGCGACTGGCGTGGCAAGCGCGTGCTGGACGGCAAAGGAAGTGCCAGTTATCAGCGCCTATTTTGAAGATAGCGCAGATGCGGGGGAGCCAAGGGCGCTGCCAGAGAATGCCGATTCAGTGTTCATGGGTTCAATTCCGCTTGGGGATGGTTTTATCCTCAGTGAATCCGAGGCAAAGGGCTATCTCGGAACACGAAATTACTCTCGGGAAATTCTCCCTCTACTGAATGGACAGGAAGTCAATTCAGACCCAGCGCAGGAGTCTACGCGCTACATTATTAGCTTGGAGAAGTACCACTCGCTGGAAGAAGCCGAGGCGGCTTGCCCGGAACTTGTTGCCCGAATACGAGATTTGGTACTGCCTGAGAGACTTGCGCAGAAGAATGCAGGCGCCAAAGATAGGTGGTGGCGATACTACCGTCACAATAAAGACTGCTATGCGAATTCGAGCATGCTCGGTGGATGCTTTATCACAGCGGCCACAACCAAGTACCTAAACTTTTCTTGGACGCCATCAGGCCGAATTTTTACGCACGCACTATTTTCGTTTACCACCGACCGATACGACCTCTACGCCGTCGTCCAATCCACCCTCCACGAAGTCTGGGCGCGCAAATACAGCGGAGCGTTAGAAACACGGTTGCGCTACTCTCCGTCGGAATGCTTTGAAACCTTTCCCTTCCCGGAAGGGCTCTGGACAACCGCCAACTCAGCTCTGGCCGACATTGGCGAGCCTATCACGAACACCGCCGTGTCCTCATGCGCCAAATCTGGCTCGGTCTCACCGACATCTACAACCTCTTCCACACCCGCGACCTCTCGCCCGAGCGAGTCGCAAAGGTCAGCAAGAAAACTCTGGTGGAAGCCGAGGCCGGCTACCAAGGCATCCTTGAATTGCGCCGCCTGCATCGTGAACTCGACATTGCTATTCGAGATGCCTACGGTTGGACAAACCTCGAACTCGGCCACGACTTCGTAGAAGTCGAAACCCTCCCTGAAAACGACCGCGTCCGCTATACAATCAGCCCCGCCGCCCGCAAGGAAGTCCTCAAACGCCTCCTCGCTGAAAATCATCGCCGCACCGCCGCTAAGGCGTTAGCGATGGATGCCATTGCGTCCGCTAAGAAGAAGCGCGGAAGAAAATCTGCAAGCGGTGATGCCAATAGGGAGTTGTTCGGTGATGAACAGATATTCCCATGGGATGGACGCGAAAATTTTGTCTATGCGTTGATTCCGCACTTGGTTCAGGAAAGGCCCGGTAAGCAGTTTGAGTTCTATCGCGACGCGGCGCTGTTGGCTTCGCGCCCGCAGCGTTGCGAAATGCTCTTGCTGGACGATGCACTGCGCGAGAGTTACAGCCAGGCCGTGCGTGGCCTCGATGGTCTGCAATTTCCGGATGACCAACGCATTCGCCCACGCGAAATCCGGGAGGCGTTGCAGCGCAAACAGATCATCAAGACCGACGCGAAGACGGGTGTTACAGCAGTGCAAAGCATGGCGAGCTTGCCCCCTTTGCCGAAGGGTATTGAACCCATAATGCCGCTGATCCTGAAGGCGGCGGATAACCTGGACAAGATGCAGCGAGGTGCGCTCGAACGCGCCGAAGCAGAGAAGCTTGCGCTGACGAAGGAAGCGCTGGATCAGGAATTCGAGAAGCTAATGGCCGCGTAGGGGGATGACTTGAGTGCAGCAGCCCAAATCAGGAATGCAGATTCGCCAAGATTGTGGCTCAAGCGGATGGTTCTCTTTGCGTCCCCCGATCAGCGAGAACCGCCCATCCGCGAAATACCTTTTCACCGTGGGTTAAATATCGTTTGGGGCGTCGAGTTGCCGGATGATGCGGGAGTTGATGCGGCTCACCCGGTCACTCTGTCCGGGCACTCCGTCGGCAAGACTACATGTTGCCGCCTGATTCGCTATTGCCTGGGCGAATCAACATTCGGCAATCCGGGGGCGATGAGCCGCATCAGAAATACATTTCCGGAGGGATGGGTGGGCATGGAGCTGGCCGTAGGCGGACAGGAATGGTCAGTGCTCAAGCCCATCGGTCGAACCGGTGATCCCAAAGCAGCGCAAGGGATTGCCGTGGAATCTCTTTTCGATCTTGATCGCAAGCAGAATCATTTCAGCGACTTCATGGATCATCTGCGCGGCACCATGATGATGGGGCTTCAGGCAAGCACCCCTCCAAACTCTGCGAAGCCCTATGAGTGGAAGCACCTGCTCGCATGGCTAACACGCGATCAGGAGGCGCGCTTCCAAAGCCTGTATGACTGGCGTTCGCCTCGTAGTGGGGCGGACACGCCAAGATTCGAGAAACCGAAAGAACACGCTTTGTATCTGGTTCGTCTAGTACTGGATATTGTTCAGGATGAGGAGTTACGTGTTGCCCGCTCACTTGGCGAAGCCGAGAGCGAGTTAACGCAGTTGGAATCGCGCGTAACGGAGTTACGGCGAGAACCGGAATACGGGCGGAACGAACAGGAACGGACCCTGAAACATCTGGTTGGTCTATCGTCTGCGGATGCGCTGAATGTTGATGAGTCAGATTTGACATCCCCGCTAGTAAGCCGTCGCACAGAGCTGAAAAACGCCATATCCGCTATCCAGGACGAGATTGAAGTGGCGGATAGACTGATTGCCCGAAAGCGTGTCTGGCTTACCTCGTATGATGAGAAACGTCGGCTCTTTCGGGATGCGATGGAAACGACGGCTGAGGCGACCGAACGGGAGCAAGGCGCAGAACCGGAAGACGACACGATAAAGAAACTCCGGGCGCTAAGGGGGAAGGATTGCACCTACGGCAATATTCCCATCGAGCAATGTTCATATGTGCGGGAGCGTTTGGACAGCGCTGACAAGATAATAGACCTCCAGAAAAAACGGGAAGACAGTCGCGTAGCTTCCGTGACAGAGAGCCGCTTGAGCATCCTGGAGCAGCAACGCAAGGATCATGACCAGGTGGTGCCATTGCTTGAAGAGTTGCAGAAAAAACTGGACAAGGATATTGCAGACAAGCGCACGAAAGAGGAGCAACTGGCGCAGCAGCGAGATCAGCTTCAGCGCCTTGACTATCACCTCACGCAATGGAGATCGGCACAAGATTTGATGGAGGGGCGGACACCCAACACCGAACTGGAACAGAAAACCGCCCATGCCGCAGAACAGCAGGAGATTGTCGAGCGCCAAAAGCAGGAATTACAGCGATTGCAGGCAAGCTATGGACAACGCCTGCAGGCGATAGGAAACATATACGATGGCCTGATAAAGAGCGCCCTGTCCGACACGTATTCCGGCGCGCTACGAATGTCGAAGGGCGAATTGCAGTTCCAGATTGAAGAAGCCACCGGCCTTACAGGTGAAGCTGTTGAGACTTTGGCGTTGGTGCTGGCTGATGTGGCGGCGATGATGTGCTCATGCCAAGGTATTGGTCATCACCCGCGTTTTTTGTTGCACGATAGTCCTCGCGAGGCCGACCTCGACCGGCATATCTACAATCGCTACCTGCGGGCCATGATGACTCTGTCGACAGTAAACGGTGGCGCGGAGGTGGCGCCCTTTCAGTACATTGTCACAACAACAAGTCGCCCTCCGGAGGATATCCGAGATGCGATTTGTCTCCAACTCGAAGCTCATCCCCAAACGAATATGCTCTTCGGATGCGTGCTAAGGAATCCAGAATCACCGACTGTGGCAGACCTCTTCGATGCGCAGGGGGTAGAATGAGCGGACTTATAACAAGCTACCGATGTGGTTGCGCCAACAAAAACAATTTTATGGAATATGGGTCTGGCATGTCTCGTTACGCAGAGCAGCATTACAAGCAGATGCTTCTTTGCATAAGCCAACTCTCTGGAGCGGACGAGTATGTCTCTTGATTACCATAGGGTTGCCCAAAAGCTCTTGCAAGCACGGGAGCTACTTTCATTTCCGGTGGAAGAGGTGAGTCAGGCAACAGGCATCGCCGTTGACCGCATCAGTCTGATCGAGTCGGGACAGTCCAAACCATCTGGCGACGAAGTACTGATACTCGCCAACTTCTACCGGCACAATTTCCGAGATTTTCTGGACGACAGTCGCCCAGCACCTTTTGAACAGACCGACCTTCTCTATCGCCGCCATGGTGATGCCTTCCGCTCTGAGGATCGTCGGGCGATTCAGGAGTTTCTATATCTTTGCGAAATCGAATCGTCCCTTGAGGCCGATTTGAGTGTTCAGAAACTGAAGTTTTCCTTTACGCCGCGGGGTGGTCTCTATAAGTCACACGGGGAACCGGCTGCCAAGGCGCTGCGGAATTTGTTGGGATATGCGCCCAATGTGATTCCTCGTGATGTGTTCGAAGACTTCCGGCGGATTGGGTTCCATGTGTTCCGGCGGCGACTGGTGAACTCGGATATATCGGGCTTGTATATCGAACATCCTGTCGCCGGTCATTGCCTGTTGGTGAACTATGACGAAGATGTGTATCGGCAACGCTTCTCCGTTAGCCACGAAGCCGCTCATGCTATTTTCGATTCCTCCGATGCTGTGGTTGTCACTTATCGGAAAGAGTCTTCCCACTTTAAGGAGGGTGACCTGAAGGAAATACGTGCCAATCGCTTTGCCTCATGTTACCTCATGCCACCGGACCAGTTGCCTCGGGTACCGCAATGGACCGCAGAGCAGGCGATGAGTTGGGCGCAAAATCTCCGGGTGAGCACGATGGCGTTATCCATTGCCTTGCTTGAGGCGGGGCTCGTCGATGAAGCGACTGCGCGGACAATTCGTTCGGTCAAGGTGCCTAGCGCTGAGAAAATTGACCCCGAAGCTCCGGCCAACCTGACAGACAAGCAGCGAGCCCAACGCGTGGCACTACTGGAGCGTGGCCTTTCCGACTATTACGTGGAGTTGTGCTTCGAGGCACATCATCAAGGGATTATTTCGGCAGGCAGACTTGGTGAAGCTCTCTTGGCGGATCATGTCGAAGCGCGCGAGATATCGATTTTGTTCGGTCGATCTATCAAACATGGCGCTTGATCCGACCATATTTTCTATGATGGCCGTTACCGACACTTGCTCTGTCTGGAATGTGTTGTCGTCGCGTAAGCTGTATCAAGCTGCGTTGAGTGCCAAGGTGCATTTCTGTATCACACCGATGGTGCTTTATGAGTGCGTGTACAAACCGCGATCATTTATGACGCCAGAGAAAGCTGAAATGATCAGCCGTCTGGAACGTGCACGCAAGGATGGCGGTTTTCCGGTGCAAGAATGCGACATCGATGATCTCGCGATGCTGGTGCGGAAAGCGCCAAAAGGCCTTGGGAGTGGCGAAATGTCCTGTATTGCAACGGCCTATCGAATTCGCAGCATCGCTTTCATGACGGACGAGCAGAAGGCGCGTAAATTTGCGTCTCAACAACTTGGGCTGAGTGTTGAAACTACCCCAAAGTTGTATGCATGGCTCCACTACCATCGGCATCTCAGTGACAGCGATCACGAGGATGTAATTCGTGAGCATGAAATCTATGAAGACATGCCGTTGACGTCGTTCTTCTGTGAGGCTTACGGAGAAGCAATGCGATGCCGCTCTATGCAGCGTTCAACCCCTGGGATTGGGACGGAATGACAATAGTTATGGGGCCCTCGGCGTTTTTATCTCATAGATGCTTCAAACATATTTCTTAAACCACGCAACCGTGGTTCTCACCAGCAAACCGAACACCAACAAAACGGGCGCAATAACAAGTCGCGGGTCCAAAACCACCGGCGGGATCAGATAGACGACCCAAAGCGCAATGAACAACAGCCACAGCCCCCGTTTCGCGCGGTGATAGATGAAGCCGGACTCGCGGCCGGCGCCGGATCGTCGCAGATACCAGGTCACGAGGCCATCCGTTGCTGCGCCGATCGCGGTTGTGACGAACAGCGGCATGGCAAGAATCAATACGCCCAGCCGCATGGCGAACAGGCGTAATCCATACAACGCCGTTGCCAGGAAATCCCAGTTGCTGGTCACGAACGCGCGCATGAAGCGGTCCATGCCGATGAGTGTTGCGGGGTCTTGTGCTCTGCGCATCAACTCGTCGAGACCGGTCCATACGAACACCACGCGGTACAGCCACTCGTAGGTGGTGCGAATGACCTGGCGCGAGGCGCCGTCTGCCAGGGTATCGACCAGCGCGCTTTCGCGCAGGATGATCGTGTGCAACGCGGCTGGACCGCGTGGGCCATCCGGCCAGGGCCACAGCGTAAAGAGTACGTCGATGACCAGCACCGCCAGGAACAAGATGAAGCACCACAGGGCAACGGCCTGCGCGCCGTGGTATTGGTGGTTCCCGCTCATGACGAGATTCCGCGTTGGGTTTCGAGTATGTCCCAAATCTCTTGCGCGTCCTTGGGCAACAACGCATCGGCCCCGGCCAATGGCAGCCTGAGTTTGTAGAGCTGGCCACCGTCGAGCAGGGCGAAGGCCTGGCCCTTGGGTAGCTGTACCAGGTCCGCCGGCGTCAACATATCGCTCTCGACCTCGGTAAGCCGATCGGCGTTCTGCGACACGAAGTCCACCGGCGAGCTGGGATCGTTGTTGTCGGTGACGCGGGTCTCGGCGAGCTTGGTATAGAGCCGCACCTTGGGAAGTTGGTCGGTGAGGATGCATGCGGTTTCCTCGTTCTTCACGCGCAGCATGATCAGCGTATTCAGATTGCCGCTGACCTGCCCGGCCTTGGCGCGGTCGCCGATACCGGCCTCGATATCGGCGGCCGTCTGCGTGTAGGCGGTCACCTGGATGCCGGCGCCGCCGGCCTTGTTGAGCAGCGGTATGAACTCGTCACCGATGAGCTCGCTGAACTCATCCGCGTGGATGCTGATCAAACTACGCCGATGGTCAGGTATATCGGGGAGTCCATGCGTGTCACCGTGCTTGTATAACTGGCCTGCCACCGACGTGAGATCCGCGAACATCGAGTTGCCGACGGCGCTGGAGACCTCGGTATCGGAGAGTGCATCGAGCCCCACATAGACGATGCCGCGCTCCCGGATCACGCGCATCCAATCCATGATCGGGCGCGGATCGTGGAGGTCCTTGTAGTCCGGGGAGAGCAGCTCACCAATGCGCCCGGAGGTGAGTTTTTCCAACAGCGGGAGCAGGCTCGCTGTCAGCTTGTCGAAATAGGTCTTGTCGTACTCGAACGCAGAACGCAGTCCGTCCGCGACAGGATCGTAAAGATTGCGTTCCTTGGCGAAACGCACCAGCGCAACGGCGTGATAGTCGCGGCCGCGCAAGGCGAGGGGCAGCTTCTTGTCGTCGATATTTCCTTCGACGGTGCGCACCGCATCGCGCCAGTCGGCGGGCCCGTCACGTTCCAGCCACAGATGATAATAATCGACCAGCAGCGGCTCGACATTGGTGACGAAGCGTGCGATTGCGGTGTAATCGGGTTTGCGTCCCAGACCGACCAGTGCGCGTGCGACGATGTTGGTGAACCGCCAGGCGAACTCGCGAAAGGCCGCGGAGTTACCCTGCGCCGGGAGTTGTGTGGCGATGCGCGAGGCGACCTCGGTGATGCGCCCGAACTCACCCACTGGGTTGTAGCGCTCGGAGATCTCCGGAAAGCCCAGATGAAAGAGATGAAACCGGTCCAACCGGCCAGCGCGCTTGGCCTCGGCAACCATTCGGCGCAGCAGGTCGATATCACCCTTGGGATCAAAGACGATGACAGTCTCACCGCGGCGGATATCCTGCGTCACTAAAAGCTCCGCGAGCCGCGTCTTGCCGACCCGCGTGGTGCCCAGCACCAGCGTATGTCCGGTCCGATCGGCGATATCCATCCAGATGTCTTTCTCATCCTCCATGCCGACACCGTGCAGTGCGGGATCGCCACCCAAGGGTGGTACTGGGCGCACGGGATTCCACCAATCGTCGCGGCGGATGAGCTTCGGTAGCCAACCGAACAGGGCGGAATGCTCCAGGCGTAGTTCGAGCGCGCGAGCGTGTCGATACAAGGCGCTCGGCGCCAGATACCGTCTGCCCTCCGGTGCGCGCGCTTCAATCAGTCGTTGACTATGATCTCGGTTCCAACGGAAGCCGCGGCCTAGAAACAGTTTGTGATGGGAGGTCGGTATGTGCGTGGCATCGAGCTCGTAGTGCGGCAGGCGACGCAGTTGTGCGCGGTAGCGGAGTAACCTGATGCCTTGCCAGCCGCGCCACACACCTAAGCCGGCGAATGCCAGTGCGGTCATGCGGGAAAGATCGGGCATCAACGGAAAGAACGCCGTTGGTCTGAGGAAGAGCAGGGTAGCAAGACCCGTCAGCACGACGGCCGGCAGGAATTCCACTGTGGTTCGCAGACGGTTATCCAGCATCGGGGACAGGCTCGCCCGTTTTTTCTGGCGGGTTGTGCATGATCAAGGAGAGATGTGGATTGGGTTCCGGGAGACTCAACTCCAGCACCCGTTTGGGGTCCGGAATCAACAGACCATTGATCGTGCTGCGCTTGCGCTCACCGATGACCGCAAACATCCAGATGTTGGTACCCGCTTCGGTTTTTTTGTGGAGTTTGCGTTTTTGAAATCGTTTCTGGGCTTCGGCCCAGTGGGCCGGGTCAAAATCTTTGAAGATGGCGGGACTCACCAACAACAATCCCTCCGTGGTCACATGTACACGCGCATTTCTGGCATTGAGGACCAGCCTGCCCGAGCCGATGCCGTCTTTGAGCCAAGCGAGGAATCGATCGCCCAGATTGGCACCGCCCCCATCTGCGATCGTATCGTCATCCGTTTCCGTATCGGGGACATCGTGCGTCTCTGAATGCGGCGCTGGCGCCGATTCTCCATGAATAGAATGCGGAGCGGTTTCGGCCGTGGCGTGGGGCAGGGGGCCAGGAATCTTGATGGGTGACAACCGCCTCGGGCTCTTCCGTTGCGGCGGCTTTGCTTGAGCTACCTTCGCGTGGATTCTCTACCGGCGCGACCATGCCGGCGAACACCTCCGGGCGTGCGGAGACACCCGAGAGATTTTCGGCAACGGAAAGACCATCGGACTGCCGCACCAACTCGCCGAGGATGCCGGCGCCGTCAGGATCATTGCCCAGTACCGACAGAAAGGCCTGCAGCACATCCAGATCAGAGCCCAGCCAACGGAGTCCCTCCTGGGGCAGAAATAAGCGCGCCATCAGCAGCGGTACGCGCTCATGCAGTCGATGCCGGCGTTCGCGCACGAACGTGACACGGTAGTGCGTCGCATGGCCGGGCATAGGTCCGGCCCAGGGGTTCCACTGGCCCAGCGATTGTCCAACGTCATCGAACAACTGTGCGCGCTGGTCGGTGAGCGGTTTGCCGATGTCGTGGAGCAGTGCGCCCATTCCCGCTGCATAGGTCCACAGATCGCGTTTTCTCGCCATCTCCTCGGTCGATGCGCCAGCGGGCAGTTGGTGACCCTGCCGTAGGACCACCGTCTTGTAGGTGACATCGATGGCGTGTTCCAGCAGGCCACCGACACTACAGTGGTGGTGCGCTTCGGATGCCGGCAACTGTTGGACGAACTGCGCAAACGTCTCGAATACCGAAAGGTACAGTGCTTTCCAATGCGCGTCGGGAATGCCTACCGCCTTGCGTATGGCGGCAATCTGCGCGGAGTGCCTGGCGAGTAGCGCTGTTGCATCGAGAACGGGCAGCGCATCGGGGTGGTGCGGTTCACGCCGCCGAAAGAATTCCGCAACCATAAAGTCAGCTTCCGCTTAGCTGACCCGGCGGGATAGCCATTCCGCGACTTCTTCGGGTTTTGGGTGTCCCTGCCATGCGCGCCAGAAGTGGACCTTGCCGTTGTGGCGCAGTTGAAACTGTTCCAGCGGTTCCACCAGCGGATGCCATATTTCCGAAGAGGCGGCTGCCCGGTATTCGAACAGCGGCAATTGGGACAGGTGTTTACGCAGGCAGGCTTGTCTGATGTGGCTCGGCTGTTGAATAGCGGTCCTCATGGCCGCAAGGATCACCCGTGAGGGCAACTCCTCGTGGTGCTCGATGATGCGTTCGAGTCCTGAGAAATGTTCCAACAGGAGTCGGCAGGGCTCGATCCACCTGCTGAGCCCCGCCGACGCCATGCGCCGGTGCGTCAGGTCGTGAAGGTTGTTGGTATTCATGGGTGCGGCAGGTTACGGCTGAGCGGCCGCAGCCTGCCAGCGAAAACTCAATACAACTTTGTTTGGATTTATCGCTGGTGCGTTTCGACGCTGGTGGGTATTACGGTCGGGGAGAGGTAACCGGATTCCTTTGTGGTCCCTTTGGTGCGTCGTCATAAACAAATCGGCGCACCAGCCCTTTCCGGATAAGTCCCTTCCAGTAATGATCCCCTTCCCGTATGCGTACGAACCTTTTCCTGTCTGGTTCTTGTAGGCTAACGAGGTATCTCGTGCACCATCGCGGACCGGTTCCAACACTGCCTCGAGAATCATGTGTTTGCTTGGGATACTGTCGCGGTTCGACTGCCCGCTTTTATCTGTGCCAGAATTAAGCGTGGTTTCTGCCCGGCTCCGGATTAAAATGCATTGCGTACCCATTGACATGAATCAATGCATCCCTGGTAGACTTTCCGTATATTAGGCCTTGATCATATAGTGTTATTGTGTGACAGTTACTATATACATATGGAAGAGCTTACGTGTGATGGATAGCATCCTTCGAATAGTATTGGTTATTGCCCTAGCGCTTGCACCGCTCGAGGGTGCGTGGCCGACTTTCACAAATCTCGCGATTACACCGGTTGCTGGGCAGATTGGATCTGGCGCCGGTTCCAACGATTACCAGTACACCGGCGTCACAGAAAATGACGGGTTGAATGGGGCACTCCAGGTTTGCAATGATGATACCTCCGGTACTGGTACCGGTGCCGGTTGCGGCTACTGTGCGGGATGTCAGTATTCTTGCAGCGCCGCACTGCCGACAGCGATTCGCAATGAATATGCGGCAACCATTCACGTCTATTTATCCATCTTTGATTCACCGTTCAAAGATTTCAATTCCCCTCCCAAGCACCGACCCCCTGTACTCCTCTTGAGCTAAGGCCAATCTGGTCGTTCCGACCAGTTCAAAGTGGCCTTCGTACGCCTGCTGTTGGCGAGCGGCAATGTTCCGGCGCGTTCCGATATTCCTACAGTGGAACGTGACTCCGTCAACAGGCTCTCAATACTTTAGAGGAGCAACATCATCATGAACATGCGTAAATTGGCATTAGCTGCGAATATGTCGCATCAGACCGTGCGTGAGTACGGCCGTATCGGGTTACTGCAACCACAATGGGATCCAACTGCTGAAGAACACGTCTTCCGGCATAGGGATTTAATTAGGCTGCGGTTGATTGGCCGTGCTGAAAAACGCGGTTGGTCGATCAATGAAATCAAGCAACGCATGCCGAGACTGGACCCATAGGCAGGTAGCGTATTGGAAGGCGCGGCTGATCATCAGGTTCTCGCACGGAAGCGAGTACTTGACCTTGCAGAACGGACTGCGCGTGCGCAACGACATGCACCCTTGAGGCAATGGGCTGAGCTACGTCAGCCGCTTGAAGCCCACATCAAACTAACCGAACCACATGCGTGCATATCCGCTGGCCATCTGGTCGATGAGTGAGGATTAGCAACGTGAAACTCAACTATTCATTTATATAGAGGAACATACTCATGAAAACTTTTAAACACACACCAATTACTGTCACCGTAACCGCGCTGGTCGTTTCCCTGGTCACAGTGCCGACGCTCTTCGCCGATGAGAACCCAATGCTGCGTAATGTCCAGCCTCAATCATCGGCCAGTGGAAAAATGACCCATGGCGGAGGCTGGGGGCAAGGCTACTGCAACGACATGATGATGGGCGGCATGATGGATGGCATGATGATGGGTGGCGTCATGCCACGAGGCCTGGATCCGGCACAGTTGCCAGAACCGGGTGCCGCCGGTGCAAAACTTGTCGCTCAGTACTGCACTCAATGTCACGGACTCCCAAGCCCTATACAACATAGCTCGGCCGGCTGGCCGGCAACGGTGGCGCGCATGAATGTTCGCATGCAGTGGATGAGCCGCAACAACAGTCCGATGAATATTGCCGCACCGTCCGAAAAGGAATTGCGCGCACTTACAACTTATCTGGAGAAGCATGCCGCGGTTGAAACGGATATGCCAAGCCCGGGCAACTCACAGAGGCCATAAGGCCGGATAGGTGGGACAGCACTTAGATACACAGCCGTCTGCCGTTCAATCTAGTGTCACACTCTTGTGCGCGGTCGTGCGGACATGCTGTTGTAAGTGTAAACACTGGCTACTCGGCAGCCGAAGCTGTTCCTGCGACCGGGTGGGAAATTGACAAGTATCAACGTATGGTTTGAAACTTTTCAGTAGGTTTTCAAATATGGTTCCGAATAATCACATGGTTTCTCATCGTATCGCTGCTCACGCTGAACATGGCGTGGGCGGTCGATAAATGTGCGTTCAGCGATCCGTCGGGCTCAGGCACGGGTCGTGGCACAGACGCTCGATCCAGCGCCCGCGGACTCCACCGGCACCCTCCGCAGCCTGCGACCAATGGTGCGCCGGTTGGACCAGCCTTGTTACCTTGCCCGGTTCCTCGGTTCTGCTGCCAAGCCTCCTGCCCACCTTCGAGGGCGGGTTTGGCGCGGACCCGTACGTCTTCCTGCCGGCGCCACCGCCGACCCATCCTCCCATCGCCTGATCCCATGAATCCGCGCGGGCATCTGCTCGCGCTGTCCGAGCAACCGCCCGGCTTTTGCTAGCCAGGGCGAGTTCCAAAACTGAGAGATATCCGGCGCGTGCCGCGAACCGCGCGGCCGCCCGGTTATTCGAAGGAGAAGGTCATGATCCGCATATTATTTCTTGTCTGTGCCGCGCTCTTGTCGGCAACGAGTTGGCCGAGACGAACGTCTATGGCGAAACCAACCCCGAGTACGACGGCAAGCTGTCGGACCCCCGGCTTGCCGTGCCACCGGCTTTCAGCGCGAAGACCGAGCCGGAGATCGCGCTGTGCGACTACCCGCTGGGCGTCATCACGAAACAGGTGGCGTTTTCGCGCCACGGCTCGCCGCACAAGATAGTCACGCTGGCAAACGGCAAGGAGGGTTGGGTCTACGAGATTCCGCACGAGCGCGAGCGCAAAGTTACACGCGCCATCGGGAGCTCGCGTGGACGTGATGGAGTCCGGCAACGCGTCATGCACACCTATACGCTGGTGTTCGACGACGGTGTGGTGATCGACGTCATCTACAAGGACGACGGCCCGGGCACCGGTGTCACGGCCACCGAGATGCAGGCGCACAAGATGCAGCCACGCGCCGGCGCCCCGATCCCGTGAACGCACCGGCCTGCCGCACGCGCCTCGGGTGGTGCGGCAGGGCTTGGCGGGTTGCAGAACTGCAAAACCAGTAACCGGTATTTCGAAAGGAGGTGAAACGATGATGGACTACGGCATGGGTTGGGGAATGGGATGGGGCTGGCATTGGCTCGGGATGCTCGTGTTCTGGCTGATTCCGCTGCTGGTCGTGATCGTGCTGGTCGCGGTCGGCGATCAAGTATCTCTTCTCGCGCGGTGCGCGATCCGACGCGGCGCTGCGTGAGGACAGGAACACGGGCGCTCGAAGTGCTGGAAGAGAGATACGCACGCGGCGAGATCAACCGGGAGGAATATCTTCAGAAACGTGACGACTTGAAGCGGCGCTGAGACGCCGCATCGAGGAAGTAAATGGGCAATTCAAGTTCACTGACGAAAAGGAGACTGACATGATGAGCAAGAAACTGCTGGTCAACACCCTCACGGCGCTCGCGCTTGCTCGCGGCAAGTGCCGTTCCCGCCGCCGAGAACCAGAAGCCGCGGGCGCCTATGGTCCGGGTCAAGGCATGCAACCCGGGATGATGGGCCACGGCATGATGGGAATGGGCCCTGGCATGATGGGTCCCGGCATGGGGCGATGGGCATGATGGACGACGGCTGCCCGGGAGGCGGGATGGGCATGATGGGCCCGGGAATGGGCATGGGTCCGGGCATGATGATGGGACCCGGGATGATGGGCGGCTACGGCCCCGGGGCGCACTCAATCTGGGTGAGTCGCAGCAGAAACGAATTACGCAGATCCAGGACGAGCTGCGCAAGAAGCACTGGAACCTCATGGGCAAGATGAACGACGAGTACGTGAAGCTGCGCGATCTCTACACCTCGGGCAAACGCGACCCGGCCGCGATCGGTCAGCAACAGCAACGCATCTACGACCTGCGGCGCCAGATGGTGGAGTCCTCGGTCGAGGCGCAGAACCGCATGGAGGCGGTACTGACCCCCGAACAGAAAGAGCAGCGTGCGCGGTTACGGTCAGGGCTGGATGATGTGGTAGCGGGAGGGAAGCGGCCGGCGAGTGCCGGCCACTTCGTTTTTCATTGCATGGTCGCGATCGAAGTGTGGCACTCACGACGTCAGTTGGTGGAGAGCACGCTAAGTCGATTGATGTCAATGCGGCGGAATTACTTGGTTCGATACTTGATGCATATGAGAGAGTCGGACTCCTGTCGCGCAACAAGCGCAGGCCGTTGAACACGACCAGCAGGCTGGCGCCCATATCGGCGAACACGGCCATCCACAGGGTGGCGTTGCCCAGTCAAGGCCAGCACGAGGAACACCGCCTTGATGCCCAGCGCCAGCGCGATGTTCTGCCGGAGAATGGCGACCGTGCGGCGGCTCAAGCGAATGAACGCGGGCAGCTTGCGCAGATCGTCGTCCATCAGCGCGACGTCGGCGGTTTCCAGCGCCGTATCGGAACCGGCCGCGCCCATGGCAAAGCCGATGGTGGCCTTGGCGAGCGCCGGGCGCGTCGTTGATGCCGTCGCCCACCATGCCGACATCGCCATAACGCGCCGCCAACTCATCAATTGCGGCGAGCTTGTCCTCGGGCAGCAGCTCCGCCCGCACGTCGTCGATGTCCACCTGTGCGGCGATGGCCTGCGCCGTGTGAGCGTTGTCGCCGGTGAGCATCACCGTGTGCACGCCAAGTTGGGTGCAGTGTCATCGATCGCCGCGCGACTGGTGTCGCGCAGCGTGTCGGCCACGGCGAAGATCGCCAGCACGCCGCTTTCGCCGACGAGCAGCACGGCGGTCTTGCCCTGGCGTTCGAGCGCTTCCAGTTGGACTTCCAGTTGCGGACTGCACACGCCCAACTCTTCGACCAAGCGGTGATTGCCGAGATGGAACGCGCGGCCGTCGAGTCGCCCCTTCACGCCGCGCCCGACCAGCGCGGCGAACTCGGTGGGCTCCAGCAGATGTGCTGCTGCCGCTCCGCATAGGCCGCTACCGCTTTGCGATACCGGGTGATCGGAGCGAGCGGCCAGGCTGGCCGCCCACTGGAGCGTGCGTGTTGGCGTCGGCGCCGGCCAGCGGAATGAAGTCCGTCACGACCGGCTTGCCGTGGGTGAGCGTGCCGGTCTTGTCCAGCGCCAGCACCTTGAGCTTGCGTCCTGTCTCCAGATAGACGCCGCCCTTGATCAGGATGCCGTGGCTGCGCGGCCGCGGCCAGCCCGCTGACGACCGTCACCGGCGTGGAGATGACCAGCGCGCAGGGACAGGCGATGACCAGCAGCACCAGCGCCTGGTAGATCCACTCCAGCCAGGGCTGCGCCGAACAGCAGCGGCGGAACCAGCGCGACCAGCACGGCCAAGGCGAACACGGCCGGCGTGTAGACGCGGGCGAACCGATCGACGAAGCGCTGCGTCGGCGCGCGGCTGCGCCTGCGCCGCCTCCACCGCATGGATGATGCGCGCCAGCGTCGAATCGTTCGCGACCGCCGTGACGCGGAACTCGAACGCACCGGCCTCGTTGATCGTGCCCGCGAACACCGGATCGCCGGGCTGCTTCTCGACCGGCATGCTCTCGCCGGTGATCGGCGCCTGATTGACGGTGGATTGCGCCGGTAGTCACCACGCCATCCAGCGCAATCCGCTCACCGGGCCGCACGCGCACCAGCGCACCGATCTCGACCTGTTTGGCCGGCACCTCGCGCCACGAGCCATCCGCTTGGCGCACCGTCGCCGTCTCCGGCGCCATCGCCATGAGGCCGCGGATGGCGTTGCGCGCGCGGTCGAGCGAGAGCGTCTCGATCAGTTCCGCCAGCGCGAACAGGAACATCACCATCGCCGCCTCGGGCCACTGACCGATCACCATCGCACCGGTGACCGCCACCGCCATGAGGGCATTGATGTTCAGATTGCGGTTGCTTCAGCGCGATCCAGCCTTTCTTGTAGGTCTGAAGACCGCCGCTCAGTACGGCGGTGAGACTCAGTGCAATGACTATCCCGTTGGAGGCGCTGCTCGCCCACGTCCACTGGACCGCTTCGGCCAGCATGGCGGCGCTTCCCGACACAGCCATCAAGAGCCACTTGGATCTGGTGATCACCGAGGCGGATGCCGGGGCGGAACGGGGCGCATCCGCGCGTTCGACAACCGCCTCGAAACCGAGCGCGTGCAGGGCGGCCAGCACGGCGGGCAGTGCCTCCGGCGCGTGGCTGAGCGTGAGCCGGCGCTGGAGAAGGTTGAAGTCCAGCGCGGCGATGCCCGCGATTATGGCGAGCTTGCCGCGAATCAGCGCTTCCTCGGTCGGGCAATCCATCTTGTCGATGCGCAGCACCGTCTTGTCGTCCGTGGCGAACGGGGGCGCAAGGGTATTCGCGGAAACAGCGTCTTCGCCTTCGCCGGTTGAACAGTCGTTTCGGCAGGAATCGATGGGGAGTGTCATTACACTATTCGCTCGCTTTGACAATTGTCTAAATGTCTTCCGTAGACCTTATCGAAACTCCAAGGTCAAGAAAGATGTTTTGATGAATGGCTCACCAGTAATATCACAATGCCTTATGAATGCCCTCTGATGGACTGCAGAGTGTTTCCGCATGAGGTGTCACGCGGATGACGCTGCTCTTTGGTGGCACCATGGACATGGAAACGTGGAATGAATAGCGGCGCAGTTTGCGGCCCAGGCGTTCCATGCGATACGTCGCGCAACGGTTTTGCAGTATCACCTTTTCGGGAGAAATGATCTCGACGTCAACGTGGCCTTTGGGTGGGGCGGAGAGGCGCCGGCGTGGTAACAGTTCACCGGATACGGTTATGCCATTCCCGACCGCATTATCGGTTACCGCCGTGCGCCACAACTGCGTGCCCGGAATGGACGCCTGCTCCACAGTCAATGTTTCGCTAATCGGATTGTGCGTTGTCGTTGCACATCCGCCGAGCAGCAGCGTTGCGGTGACGATGTGTAATAGGGGATTGAGAGTATGCTGATCTATGGATTTCATGGTGTTGTCTCCTCGTTATCATCAATGTTTTGGTCGCGTTGATATCGTTGACGTAGACACGGCCGGTCTCCAGTTGTCCCGTGCATGCGTGCATTCAAATCAGTGTGACCACTTTTTTACAACCTGTGTTTCATCACAGAACAACTACCAGCCGCGCTTCTGTGCACGTGCGTTCGCCCAGTCCCAGCGAGTACTTCGTGTTTCAAATCATTCAGCGCACGCATCAGACCCTTTACATTAAGGACACCGGTTGCGAAACCCACACTCTCCAATGCATAGAGTACATCAGCGACACGATGGCGGTGCAGATAGGCCTTGATTTCTTTCATCATGCGATCTCCTTTTAAATTACAAGGTCGCGTAATGCGTGGACTCGGCATAACCATTGTCGACTCTCCTGGCCCTCCGATCGGCAATGCCTGCTCCACCGGACTGACATACACATAGCCCGAGACGTGCGGGCCGACTCGGCCCGCAGTGCGGATGATTGAAATCACCGCGTCCACTTCCTGGTCTTCGACGACCAGTGACACCCGGATTTCGGAGATCACCAACCCACCGGTATCGCCAGAATAATCGCGTTCGTTCTCG
>CAVTTB010000002.1:0-412939 GCA_963737555.1 uncultured Gammaproteobacteria bacterium | reverse complement strand
CCCTGCCGTCCGCGGGCTCGCTGTTCCTCAAGACCCATCCGAACTCGCCGTGGGTGCTGTTCGATATGACCTTGAGCACGACCGACGACCAGCAGGTGTGCGCCTACAGCAAGGCCAATGCCGCACTCGACCATTGCTTCCCGGTCGCGACCAGCGGCAAGGCGACGCACTTCGAGTTCAACCAGGCCGGCACCGAGATCTGGGTGTCCGACTGGGCGAACGACGGTGCGGTGGTCGTGCTCGACGGCACCAGTCTGACCGAGAAGCGTCGGATCACGGGTCTGGTGACGCCGACCGGCAAGTTCAACGTCTATAACACGGCGCACGACGTGTATTGATGATTAGTGAGAGGCAGTGAACAACCCCGGCCACGCCTGCATGATGAGGCGTGGCCGGCTCCGAGGCCTCCAGCGAGCTGCAGCAAGTTTGCGTGTGCCAGCATCCGCGCCGTCGAATTTCGTACGCGTCATATTTCGCGCCTGATGTAACCGACTGTCTCGCCGGATTATTCTCGGCGCGTCGGCGCGAACGAGAATTGACGAACAAACCCCTTGAACTCACCCGCCTTCGACTGGTATCTCTCACCCTGTGGTGGACAGGTTGTTTGAGTGCCACCCTGGAAGGAGGGGTTGCCGTGAGTCGTCAAATTGGGTGTGCAGGTGCGTGCAGGCAGGTGGACGTCAATACCCCGCCAGTCCAGCCGGTCTCGGTTCAGCAGATCTTCAATGACAGTGGTGATGCGGTCTTTGGCATCGATCGGATGCGCCGTATCACGTACGTGAACGCGGCCTTTCTCCAGGTACTCGGAAAGCCCCTTGAGCAGATACGTGGGCGGGCCTGCTACGAGGTTCTCTGTGCCGATGACCTCTCGTCGCGGCGCTTCTGCAGCAGCAAGTGCCCCATTGCACGCGAGGCCTTGCAGAATCTGCCCATGCAGAATTTCGACCTCGTCCTCACCCGCAACGATGGGGACCGCTGCTGGGTGAATGTCGGTGCCTATTCGGCGCCGGAGTCCGCCGTCGGCTTCGGCGAGCCGCAGGTCTACTTCGCCATGCGCACGGTCAGCGGACACCGGCTGATCCGCCAGCTGGCGAATGAGTTTCACAAACCCCGGGTACCGGCGCGTCCGCCCGTGCTGACTGCGCGCGAGACAGAAATCCTGTCGCTGGCCGCGGGAGGCCAGGATACCAACGGCATCTGTCGCGAGTTGACCATAGCGCCGCAAACGGTGCGCAATCATTTCAAGAATATTTTTTCCAAGCTGGAAGTGCGCAGCCGGTCGCAGGCGGTGGCGCTCGCGCTGCGCCAGCAGATGGTCTGAGTCCGCAAGTTCGCTTGTCCTGGGTGATATGCTTACTCCACCATCTTCAACACCGCCACGCCACCGTTTGGACTTGCTTCATTTCATCCACTTCGGCCTACCTGTTATGTTCAATGACACGGCTTCTTCACATTCCGCTTCAGTAGCCAGTAGTTCACCGGCCACGCGACGACAAAGCCCGCGGGTAGCGCGGCCGCATAGCCGATCCAGAACTGCCAAGTGAGCACCGACGCGGCTTGCACGCCGCCGACGTGATAATCGGTGAAGTTCATCGCGAACTCCATGAAGGCGATCGATATGGTTTCGCCAAGCCAGATCACCTTGAAAGCCTCCAGCCAACCCATGCCTTGGCGCACCAGCGGCAACAAGCCCAGGCTGTAGCCGCTGAGGAAACCGAGCGCGGTGGCGAGGATCATGGTGGGCCATGCACCCAAACCCAACGATACGCCAATCGCTAAGCCGGCAAGTTCGCCGATGGCGCAGCCGGTCAGACAATGCACGGTGGCGGCGGTGGCGAGTCCGGCGGGCGAGCCGCCGTGCGCGACATGGCCGTGATGCTGCGCAGGGTCATCGTTGGCCGCAGGGTGCTGCGCCGCATCAGTATTGCAGCAGGCTTGTGCGCCGTGCTCGGACAGTGTCTGCGTATTCGTGTGAGTATGCTGTTCATGGGAATTCGTGTGCATGGTTCAGTCCTCGTTTGCAGTGTGGGTGCGCCGGCGTTTGCGTGCCGGAGTGGATGAAGTAGTGGGTACAGATTCATCGCCGATCAGTGCGGCGATGATCGGGCAGCCGGCGAGTGGGCCTTTGGCATTGCAGGCATGCACCAGATGCGCGAGTGCATGGCGGATGCGCGTGAGTTCAGCGAGTTTCTGTTCGAGTTCCGCGAGGCGGCGTGCCGCGATCGCTTTGACATCGCGCCGCAGCCCGGTGCCGTCGTTGAGCTGCAACAACTGGGCAATTTCCTCCAGCGTAAAGCCCAGCGCCTTGGCGCGATGGATGAAGCGCAGCCGGTCGATGTCCTCGCGGCGGTACAGGCGATAGCCCGCAGCGGTGCGCGGCGGCGGCTTGAGCAGCCCGCTGCGTTCATAGAAGCGCACGGTGTCGATGCTGAGGTTGGCCGCGTTGGCAGCCTTGCCGATAGTGAACATGCCCTGCTCCTCGCGTGTGACGGTAGGAGCAGCCTAAGCCTGGAGCCGGGTCCAGAGTCAAGAGGGAAATGCGGAGGGATACACGTGCGATTGATAATGCGACTCTGGTGTCGCGGTGTCGGCTTCATTGAAGACCGCATCGACACGGTCGATCTTCAGTCCATTCTCGATGATGCCGTTCGTGACGCGGCCAAAGACGGCCATGTCATGCATCGGGACGACATGCTGCAGCATCGACAGCCTGCCAGTGTGGTCATACACCGCATCGGTAACCTTCCAATGCAAAAGGCCGTCCGACCCGCTCGCATACTCATCGCGCAGCAGGGTCGCGTTGCTCTATCCCGGAATCGTGAGTTCACTAGACTTGCTCCGCGCGCATCCGTTTCCAATTGCGCCTTCAGGCCAGCGTCTAGCTTGAGCTGGCGCGCAAGTTCGTCGAGATACATCCGTTCCATGGGACTCTGATCGTCCGCGACGAGCACGCTGGCGAGATACATTTCTGCGGCCATCTCCGGTGTAGTCGCCGCGCGCGCGACATCCGCCGGATCGAGCGGACGGCGCAATTCCTGATCCAGCCAGGTGCGCAGTTCAGGGTCGTTGTCGAGGCTTTCGATTTCCGCTTCGATGAGTTCGCGTTCGCGGTCTTCGATATGGCCGTCGGATTTGGCGGCTGCCACCAGCGCCTTGAGCACGGCGCGGCTGTGGGTTTCGCTCTGCGCGGGAGACAACTGTCCGGCCGCCGAATGAGAAATATCCGGGGCCGGTTGGGAGGTATTATTACGCTGCCATTCGGCATACGCGCGGTAGGCGACAGCGCCCAGCGCGGCGATGCCACCATATGCCAGGACGTTTCCGCCGAGCTTGCGCACGCGCTTGTTGCCGAGCAGTAGGCCGAGTGCTCCACCCATGAGCGCGCCGCGGCCGAGGTCACTGTTCAGACCGCCGAGTGCGCCCTTCAGTGTGCCGCCCAGTCCGCCAGACAGGCCGCCCGGCTGCCCGCCGCCCGTTGCGGAACCTGCAGAGTCCAGTAAGGAACGGCCGCTCTTTAACAGTTGATCCAGGAGTGAAGTCGTATTCATCGTGTTCCGCCTTGTGGATTAGAAAAGTGCGCGCACCGTTTGCGCACACGGGTACGAAAAAACATGCTGGCAGGGCAGACTGAATTCAACCTGACAGAGCCTGACGATTCGCCGGGTCGGCGGGTGTCGTCAGGCTGCTTGGCTACCCCGTTCACAATGTGTTTACAATCTGCGATTGGACGTCTACGCTTCGGTCGAGTTCCCTTATACGAACTACCGCCATCCTGTTTGGGCGCACTGCGGGTGGCGGCCAAGACTGATCGGGTCAACAAGAACAGGCAGGCAGCCGATTCTCCGCGGCCTGATGCCGCGGTACCGATGGCCTGCGCATAAGGTCGTAATGCACTCCGAATGACAACCGACACAGACACCTTGCTGCTGGACAGAACGCGAGCGGATTTCCTCACCCATCACGTCTCGATCCTGGTGGGTTCATGCAGCGCCGACTGCATTCCCTCGGTGGTGCGCGCCTACGGTTGTCGCGTGGCGCCCGACCGGCGCTCGCTCACGGTGTTCCTGTCGGTCGCGCAATCGACCGCGGTGCTCAAGGATCTGCGCGCCGGCGGCGCAATCGCTGTGGTGTTCAGTCGGCCCACGACGCATGGCACGTTGCAAGTGAAAGGCGAGCATGCACACGTCGCACCGCTCGCAGACGGCGATCGCGCGTTGATGCGGGTCTACGCGCGGAGTTTCGGCGAAGAAATCGGCGTGATCGGCTTCCACGAGCCTTTTCAGCACGCGATCATGGCCGGTGCAGAAGAAGATGCCGTTGCCGTGACCTTCACGCCGACCGCCGCCTTTGAACAGACGCCGGGTCCAACGGCTGGCCAGCCTCTGAGTCCTGAATCATGAGTCCGCAGTCATGACGCCGACGCTCAGCGAACTCCGCCACTGTTTCGAGGGCGCCGTGCCCTCGGTGGTCGCGACCTGCGCGCCCGACGGCACGCCGAACGTCGCCTATCTCTCGCAGGTGCATTTCGTCGATGCTGCGCACGTGGCGCTGACCTTCCAATTCTTCAACACCACGCGCAAGAACATCCTGGTCAATCCGCGCGCCGTCGTGCAGGTGATCGACCCGGTGTCGGCCGCGCATTATCGCCTGCGGCTCGAATACCTGCGCACCGAAACCGACGGCCCGTTGTTCGAGAACATGAAGGCCAAGCTCGCCGGCATCGCCTCGCACACCGGCATGAGCAAGGTGTTCCGTCTGCAGGGTTCGGACGTGTACCGTGTGCTTGGACATCGAATGTGTGTTCGGTGAATCCTCCGGCCAGGACGCGCTGCGCCAGCCGCTGCTGCCGGGATTGCGCGCCTGTCTTGCGGGGCTGGTCGGCTGCACGGATCTGGCGAACCTGTTCGACACCGCACTGCAGGGCCTCGAACGCCACTGCGAGATCCACCATGCGATGCTGCTCATGCACGATGCGGTGCGCGCGCGGCTGTACACCGTTGCCACTCGCGGCTATCCGCAATCCGGCGTCGGTTCTGAGATTGGTGTCGGCGAAGGCATCATCGGTGTGGCCGCGCGCGAACGCGCGCCGATTCGCATCGGCTACGCCGCGCAAGAATATCTCTACAGCCGGGTTGTGCGCGAAGGTTTCGAGAAGAGTGCGGGTGGCGATGCGCTGGAAACCGCCATCCCGTTTCCGGGGCTGGTGGAGTCCGGCAGCCAACTCGCCGTGCCGGTGGTGCATGGCGAGCGATTGCACGGTGTGCTGTATGTGGAGAGTCCGCAGGAGCGGCGCTTCACTTACGAAGACGAGGATGCGCTGGTGGTGCTTGCCGGACAGCTAGCGCTGTCCATCGAACTGCTGGCGCATACTGCCGAACATCACGAGGACACGGCCGTCGCTGCGGCAGCGCCGTCTGTCGTGCAGGGCGTGCCGGTCATGATCAAACATTTCGCCGCAGACCACAGCGTGTTCCTCGACAACGACTATCTCATCAAGGGCGTGGCGGGCGCGATCTTCTGGAAGCTGGTGCGCGACTACGTCGATGTCGGTCGCAACGAATTCACCAACCGCGAACTGCGGCTCGATCCCGCGCTTGAAGCTTCCCGACATCAGCGACAACCTCGAAGCGCGGCTGATCCTGCTGCAGCGGCGCCTCGCCGAACGCTGCGCTTTCTTCGCCATCGAAAAGACCGGCCGCGGACGGTTTCGTTTGAATGTCGGCCGGCCCTTGAAACTCGCTGACGTTTAATTGGAGTTAGATTGGAATGGCACTTAATTAAGTCGAAATGCAGGTGGCCCTGGGGATGAGCGTTTTTTGCGTAACCCACCAAGCGTTGCGCAGCAACACGACGCGTTTGTTAATGTGTGCCTACGGCACGCTTGGTGGGTTGCGGCGCAAACAACGCGCCCCACCCACCCTACATCCGATAAGACTTCGCTTAAGCAAGTCCCATTCGAATCAGAATACAGATTTCACTTATGTTGGTCTGTATTGTGTTCTGACTCCGGTTTTCATCGCTGCCGTGCCAATGCCTTGTGCCGGTAACAGTCAATCACATGATCGTTCACCATGCCGATCGCCTGCATGTGGGCGTAGATGATGGTCGAGCCCACGAAGGTGAAGCCGCGCTTCTTGAGATCCTTGCTCAGCGCATCCGATTCCGGAGATGTGGCCGGTACCTCTTGCATCTGCGACCAACGGTTCTGGATCGGCTTGCCGTTGACGAAGCGCCACACATAGTTATCAAAGCCGTCGAATTCCGCCTGCACTTCCAGAAATGCGCGCGCGTTCTTTACCGCGCTTTCGACCTTCAGCCGGTTGCGCACGATGCCGGGATTCTTCAGCAGCCGCTCGATGTCGCGCTTGCCGAAGCGCGCGACGCGCTCGGGATCGAAGTCTGCAAACAGCTTCGCGGTAGTTCTCGCGCTTGCGCAGAATGGTGATCCAGGACAATCCTGCCTGCGCCCCTTCGAGTATTAGGAACTCGAAGTGCTTGGGGTCATCGTGCACCGGCACACCCCATTCCTCATCGTGATAGCGCACGTACAGGGGATCGGACCCGCACCAGGTGCAGCGAGGTATGTCAGTATCGGTGCGGCGCGCGGCAGGCATGTGGATTCCCCGTCAGGATTGCTCATCGGAAAGTGTACACGACTGCGTGCGCCGTAATCGGTGATCCGTAATTAGGGGCAAGACAGAATGGCACTTACTTAAGGAGCCGCTGATTTATTCGTCATTCCCGCGAAGGCGGGAATCCATGCCAGTCAAGGCGCGGGACCCCGGCCTTGGCGATGACGAAGTATGAATTATTCAGAGTTTCCTTAAGCACTTAAACGTCGTCAATCCGGCGCAGGCCGGAATGACGAAAAAACGAGAACTTGGCCTTAAGTAGGTGCCATTCGGGGCAGGACACGGATTTCGCTAATGTCAGCAAATTATATTCTGCTGTTGGTATTGCCCGGCCTAAGCGATGTGCAGATTTGCCGGTGTGGATGCATCCTCGTTCCGCAGCGAATCCTGCGCGGCCTTCACTATCGCATCCGCCTGCGGCACCGCCGCCTGTTCCAGCGCCCAGGACGAGGCGCTCGGTGCGTCCGGTCCGGTGATGCGTACCACCGGCGCGCGCAACGCATCGAAGGCTTTCGTCGCGGCGAGCGCGGCGATTTCGGCGGCGATACCGCACAGACCGCTGGCTTCGTGCACGACGATCAGGCGTCCGGTCTTGCGCACCGACTGCAACACCGTCGCCTCGTCCAGCGGCTTTAGACTGCGCAGATCGATTACCTCCGCGGAGATGCCTTGTGCATGCAGTAGTTCCGCCGCCTGTAGACATACCGGCACGGTCTTGGCGTAACTCACCAGCGTCACGTCCATGCCCGCGCGGCGCACCGCGGCCTTGCCGAGCGGAACGATATGCTCGGGATCTTCGGGCACCTCGCCTTCCTGATACAGCAACGCCATGTCGGTGAAGAACAGCGTGGGGTTGGCGTCGCGGATCGCGGTCTTGAGCAGACCCTTGAAGTCCGCCGGCGTCGAAGGCATCACCACCTGCAGTCCCGGCGCGTGCACGAACATCGCTTCGAGGTTGTGGTTGTGCTGCGCGCCCACGCACCAGCCGCTGCCGGTCATGGCCAGTGTCACCAGCGGAAACTCGAACTGCCCGCCCGACAGATAACGCAGCTTGCCGGCGCTGTTGACCAGTGCGTCCATCGCATAGGTGAGGAACGGCGCGAACAACAGATCGATCACGGGACGCAATCCGCTCGCGGCGGCGCCGACGGCGGTGCCGGCGATGATGGCCTCGGCCAGCGGCGTGTTGCGCACGCGCGCGGCGCCGAAGTCGCGCACGAGATCGGGGTGTTTGGTCGCCACGCCTTCGCCCATCAGCAACACGCGCGGGTCGCGCTGCATCTCTTCGCGCAAGGCCAAGTGTATGGCGTCGGCGGCGGTCATGCGGATCATGTGGGTGTCCTCCTCATGTTGAATTTCGTAGCCCGGATGCAGGCACGTAGCGCCGGAATCCGGGAATGCTGGCAAGCCCCCGGATTTACTCGCTGCACTCGCCCTGCGGGCGTTCAACGCGCTTCGCGCTTTTGTCGCTGCGCTGCATCCGGGCTACGATGGCGCTAGGCATATGCATAATCCGTCAGCGTTTCCGCCGCCGGCCATGGCGCTCGCCTGTGCGAACTGCACCGCGTCGGCGATGCGCGCGCGGCAGCGGTGTTCCATGGCGTCCAGTGTCGCGGCGTCGACGTGCCCATTATCGAGCAGCCACGCGCGCAGCATCTGGATCGGATCGCGTGCCTGCCAATGCTTCAACTCAGTCGGATCGACATAGGTCTGATCGTCGGGCTCGAAATGCCCGCGCAGGCGATAGGTGACCAGTTCCAGAAATTGCGGTTGTCCGGTCGCACGGATCTCGGCGACCGCCTGCGCGGCGGCGGCGTGCACGGCCTCGACATCGTTGCCGTCGACGCGCTGTGTCGGAATACCATGCCCGCGCGCCCAGGCCGAGATCGCCTCGTCGGCCATGGTCTCGCGGCGATGCACGAAGGCCTGCCACTGGTTGTTCTCGCAGACGAACAGCAGCGGCAACTGCCACTGCACGGCGAGGTTCAGCGACTCGTGGAAGATGCCTTCGCAGGCCGCGCCGTCGCCGAAGAACACAGTTGTAATCGCCCCGGGTTCGCCCTGGCCCATCTTCTGCGCCAGCGCCACGCCGGGCGCCATCGACAACTCGCCGCCGACGATGGTGGAGGTGAGCACCACGCCGAGTTCACGCGCGGAGATGTGCAGACTGCCGCTGCGCCCGCCGCAATAGCCGTCGACACGGCCCAGTACCTCGGCCATCAATCGTTTGGGATCGGCGCCGCGCGCAATCAGATGCGCCGCGCTGCGGTGGTTGGTGAGGATGCGGTCGCGTGTTTCCAGCGCATCGATCACGCCCACCGCGCAGGCCTCCTGGCCGACACTGGTGCAGGTGCCGGGTGCGCCGTTGCGTTGCAGCTCGACCAGCTGTTCCTCGTAGGCGCGGATCAACAGCATGGTTTCGAGTTGGCGCAGGCGCGTTTGTATCGTCGTTGCTGTCATGGCGGTGCTCCGTGAATGTGCGCTTACTTCATTGCATGCTGTTGCGGTACAGGTTCTTCGGCGTGAAGTCGATGTACGGCGTCGTCACCGCCACACCGGGCGCGGCCGCAGTTGGGGCCGGTTCGCCCGCCGGTCCGGCGGCGCGGATGTAGCGATACATCGCACGCAGATCGTCGTCGCTCATCACGCGCAGATTGAACCAGGGCATCGGCGGACGCATCGGCTGGCGTGCGCGTTCGAGCCACTGCGCCTCGGTGAGCTTCTGCACATGCAGGCGCAGGTTCACCGGATAGGTCGTGCCCCACGGCCCTTGGAACCCGACCGGACTGCCGGTCAGCCACGCCGGTTCGGGCACCTTGCCGTCCGACTGCATATAGCCGGGTGTATGGCAGTCATTGCAGCCGCTGGTGACCAGCAGATAGCGTCCGCGATCCAGCGCCTGTTTGTTGGATGCCGGATCGGCGGCATGGGCCGAGGCGGAAAACGTAAAAATCAATAGCAGCAGGGGATAGATCAGTCCGTTTGGCTTCATGGTGAGTCTCCTTCGACACTTTGGTGGTGTGAGGAGAAGACTAGTGGGATGCGCCAGACAGCGTTGCTAAATCTTGGCTCAGAGATTCTTAATTTTTTGCTAAGCGGGAGGTGGGCATCAATGCGCGGGTCGGGCAGGTGCGCGCCATCTTCGTTCTTTCCAGTTATTATCTATCCACATACCCTTCGGTCGTCTGCGTAACGGTGCCCTCATGAAAAAGTTATTTGTCTCGGTGGTGTTCGTTGTGTTGGTGGTGGCCATGGGTGTGGCGTATTTCCAATGGCGGGGTCAGCAAAACGGTACGCTGGCGCCGTCTGCAGTGGAGGAAATGCCGCCGCCGAGCACGCCGAGTGAGCCGGGAGGGTCGTCCGTTCCGCGTTATCCGCTTCCGGAGCCGGCTGCGCCAGCGCCAGCGCCACCGTCGGCTCAGGACCAACCGGTGCCGGAATCGACGACACAGGAACCCACAGTGTCGGAATCAGTACCGCCGCTCCCAACATTAAACGACAGCAATGTCCGGATGACGGAGGTGTTCACCGATCTGTTCGGCGCGGAGCGCATGCGCACGCTATTCACAGCGGACGAGTTGGTCCGACGCTTCGTGGTGACCGTCGATAATCTGCCGAACAAGAAGCTGCCGCGACAGCAGTTGCTGGTCAAACGTGTTACCGGGCCGTTTGCGGTGACCGGCGAGGGTGGCCAATTCATGATCGCCCCCGACAATGCCGCGCGCTATGCGCCGTATGTGCAGCTGGCGGGGAACATCGACGCGCAGCAACTGGTGGATGTGTATGTGCGTTTCTATCCCTTGTTCCAGGAAGCCTACGCCGAGCTGGGTGTGCCGAACGCCTACTTCAACGACCGTCTGGTCGATGTGATCGATCATCTGCTGGAGTCGCCGACGGTGAACGAGCCCATTCGCCTGGTGCAGCCGAAGGTGTTTTATGTGTATGCCGACCCTAAGCTGGAAGCTTTGTCCGCCGGGCAGAAGATTCTGTTGCGCATGGGCAACGCCAACGCCGAGCAGATCAAGGCGAAGCTGCGCGAGATACGTCAGGCATTGACCCGCGTGTCGCCGCCGCGCGACGATGAAGACACCGAGGAACCGGCGCCGGATCCGGTCATGCAGTCGCCAGAAGGCGATTGGAAAATCGTGCCATGAGCGAAAACTTCGCCGACGCAGCAGCGCCAGTGGTGTGTGCGCTGCCACGCGCGCCCGATTTGTCAGCAGGTGACAGTAGTTGCGCTCAATCCGGCTGCACCGCTTGCGGATTACCGTGCCGCGCTGCAACTCGCGGAGCACGAGGCTGCGGCGCGGCTGGGTGAGGTCATGTTGTTGTCGTGGTACGACCGCGACCGTGATTTTGAATCACCACAGCATGTCAGCGAATGTCATCAGGACAGCGCTGTGCCGGGTTATGTGGACTATGGAATTCATCACGGTGCGACGCTTATGCTCGACATCGAGCAGGGGCGGTTCGTGTTTTTCTATTTGCCGGTGGAACTCTGAGCCTTCGCTGTGGCGAGAGCGGGGTACAGCCGAAGGCCGCCGTCTAGAGTGAATACGCAGACGTGCTGCGCCGTGTGAGCATATATAACGCCAGTGCGCCGAGCAGTGCGCCGATAGAATCTGCGATCAAATCGAGCACATCCAGCATGCGGCCGGGGACGAAGGATTGATGCCATTCGTCGCTGCATCCATAGAGCGCGGCCAACACGGCGGCCAATATCACTTGCCTGGGTCGATAGCCGTCGGGATGGCGGGCCATGCTGCCAAGCAGCAGCATACCCAGCAGACCGTAGGCGCCTAGGTGTAACAGCTTATCTTGATGGGAGAACCCCAGGTCGATATCGGGCATGGGTTGGGACGACAGGTAGTAAATTGTCGATATCCAGACCAAGGACAGTACTGCACTCATGGCGCGGAACATGTGGGGATGTTAGGCCGCGTTGCCATTATCCACGGCACCCGCGGGCAGCAAAGACATGAGTTTGGACGTCAGCTTGGGGCCGAACTGCGGGTCTTGTCCGTGCAGGCTGGCTTCGGTGACTTGGCTGTCGTTGAACAACACCGGCAGGTTCCACTGCGCCAGCATGTCACAGAGATTGCCGATACGGTCTTCGGCATTTTCATCCAAATCCACTAACAGAATATCAATTGCATCGGGATCGATGCGGGAAGTCGTGGTCTCGTCCAGCGGCATTTCGTCGACGACCTGCATGCCCTGTTCTTCTACGAGCCGGCGCAGGTGTCCACGCAGGATGTGCGATTCACCGGCAATGGCTAGTCGTAGTTTTTTTTTTGAACCGTGGTTGGGCTGGCTGTGTGAGGCGTGATTCGGAACGTAGGCTGTTTCTGGTGCAGGGAACAGGCCGCCGGCTTGTTTGTCACGGGCGACATCGGCGATCAGATCGGCGTCGATCTGTTCGCGTCGTTCGGCGTAGCCATACACCATGGCGAGATCGCTCAACAAGTTGACCAGGCGTGGGACGCCATGGCTGTAGCGATGCACTGCCGCGCAGGCCTCGTCGGTGAAGAGATCTGCTTCGCCGCCGGCGACGCTGAGGCGGTGACGTATATAGGCTTGGGTGTCCTCGGCAGTCATGGCCGTCAGGTGGTAGTCGACGGCGATGCGCTGGGCGAACTGTACCAGGTCGGGCCGACGCAGGGTGTCGCGCAGTTGTTGTTGCCCGACCAACACCACTTGCAACACCTGGTCTTTATCGGCGTTGATGTTGGAGAGCATGCGCAGCTCTTCCAGCGTGTCGGCCGACATGTTCTGCGCTTCGTCGACGATCAGCACGGTGCGTCGTTTGCGGGCATATTCGTGAACCATGAAGTCGACGAAGGTCTGGTACATTTCGACTTTGGACTTATTCGCATAGTCCAGGTTGAAGGCCAGCAGGATCCACTGCAGAAGTTCGCCGAACGAGCGATGGGTATTCGAGATCAGCCCAACGGTGACGTCTTGCGCCATGGTGTTGAGCAGATAGCGGATCAGTGTGGTCTTGCCGGTGCCGATGCCGCCGGTGATCGCCGTGAAGCCGGCCTGATTGGACAAGCCATACTCTAACAGCGCCAGTGCGGTGCGGTGCTTGTCGCTGAGATACAGGAACGACGGGTCCGGCAGCAGCGAGAAGGGTTTTTCGTGTAATCCAAAATGGGCTTTGTACATCGTGATCTCTAACTGATCTTTGGCTGATCTCTAGCCGCGCTTAATCGCGGTTGGCCTTGTTCAATACTGTGCCTATGACATTGGTACAGTCCAGCAGTTCCACGGCGCGGCGCGCGTCATCCTGGGTGGTCTTGCCTTCTTCGAGCACCAACAATGTGGCATCTACATAGGGCGCAAAGGCCAGCGCATCGGCGGCCGTCAGCACCGGCGGCAGATCAAAGATCACAATGCGGCCGGGATAACGGTTTTTCACTTCGTCGACCAGATGCGCCATCTTCGGTGAATTGAGCAGTTCGGCGGAGTTCTGCACCGCGCGACCACCGGGCAGGACCACCACGTTCTCAAGATTGTCCGGATGCACCAGCAGTTCCGGCAACGGGACGTCATCGAGCAGATAGTTGCTCAGGCCCTTGCCAGCGGGTATGCCCAGGTGTTCGTGTACGCTGGGGTGGCGCAGATTGGCGTCGACCAGCAACACGGTGTAGCTGACCTCCATGGCCAAGCTGATGGCCAGATTGATCGCGGTCAGCGTCTTGCCTTCGTCTTCGCCCGGGCTGGTGATGGCCAACACGTTCCAGTCGTTTTCCCGCAGGCGTTGCAGCACCTGAGTGCGCAGGATTTTATAGGCATCGGCGAAGTCGCTGTTGGGCATGCCGCCGATGACGCGGCGATTGCGATGTGCGGCGGACGTCGTCTGCGTGGTGCGCGTCTGGGTGTAGCTGATTTCTGCGGGTGCCGCGGGTGCGGGCGTCGTCGGCGTAGTGATCGCGGCCGCCTCCGGCGCATCGCCACGCTCCTGACGGGCCCGTTCCAATGCTTCTTTAATGCGTTCCATAATACTATATTCCTCAACCCAATTCTGCTATTCGTCGATACCGATGCCGGTTACCTTGGTGGCCTTGCGCAGGGCGCGGAACCACAACACATCCAAGGGCGAGACGAAGAAATGCACCAGTATAACGGCGGCGACGACGATGCCGACGGCGATCAACACCAGCCGCCGCCGGTGCCGGTGACCTTGGGCGATTTCCTTGTCGGTCGCCAGATAGGGGATGACGCCAGCGGGGCAACCTGCAGCGTGGCAATGACGCCTTTGATGCCGCGCACCGAACTGTCCAGACTTTCCGCGACGGCGGCGTAACCGAGACCCGCGCCGAGCGCCAATATCAGGCTCAGGAAGATGATGGCCGGACGGTTCGGCTTGATCGGCTGTTCGGGCATGACCGGCGGTTCGATCAGCGTGAAGCGCTCGCCTTTGCTTTCGGTTTCCATCTGCTGGCCGACCTGCGCCGTGCGTTTGCTTGGATTTGATATCTTGGTATTTCTGTCGTGGCATTCGTGTAATCGCGAACCAAGGCGCGATACTCGCCTTCCACCTGCGGGATCGCCGTGAGTCGCTGTTCGTATTCGGCACGTTTCTTCTCCAGATCTGACGCGCTTGCTGCGCAGTGCCTGCATCTCGTTCTCGGTGGCGTTGAGCTGCGCTTGCAGATTCACATAGGCCGGGTTGTCCGCGGCTGCGCTGTTGGCTCTTGTCGGTGGCTGCGGGCGCCTTGGCCAGGGCGTCCTCGGTGGCGGCAATGGAGCGCTTGAGACGCTGCACATCCGGGTGTTCCTCAGAATATTTTTCGCGCACGCTGGCCAGCTCGATCTCTCAAGGCGGCGAGTTTGTCGCGCAGCGATTCCTGCGTGTCGACCTGTCCCGTTTCGCGTTCCAGGCTTTCGATCTCGCGTTTGAGGCGGCTGACATCTGGATGATCCGCAGAATAGCGTGCCACCAGCGTAGCGTATTCGGTGCGCAGTGCCTTGAGGCGTGCGCCGGAGCTTAGTGTGACGTCCCCGCCATAGGGATCGAGTTGCCCCAGCTGGCCTTGCAGATAAAAGCGGCGTTCTTCCAGCGAGCGGATCTGCGTGGCGATGTCGGTGAATTCGCGTTCGGCGCGATCGGCCTGCTCGCGCAACAAGGGTTGCAATTCCGGGAGTCTGTCGGCGTTTGCCGCTTTGAATTCAGCCAGGCGTTTGTCGATAGAGTTGATTTCAGCCTCCAACCGTTTGGCCTCGTCGGTCAGGAAGGTCAGCGTCTCCTGGGCCTTGGAGGCACGGGTTTTGAGGTTCTCCTGCAAGTACAGCGTGGTCAGTTCGTTGGCGACTTTCTGTGCGCGAGCGGGATCCTCGCCCTGGAAGGCCAGCGAGAAGGCGATAGTGGCCGCTGTCGGTCGGCCGGTACGCGGATCGACCACCTCGGCACTGATCATGTCGAGCTTGATATCCTCGCGCATACGTCCGAGGATTTCTTCGGTGGTCTCGCGCTTGCGTTCGTTGGCGTACAGATCGAACTTGGTGACGATATCCATCAAGTTGTTGCGGGTCATCACCCGCTGACTGATGGTCTGGATGCGCTGCGAGGCATAACTGGTGACGGTAGACTGCACCAACTCCACGGGGATCTGCTGTTCCTCGATCAGGATGGTCGCTGCCGAACGATACGTCGGTGGCCAAGCCAAGGCGACAATCAGCCCGATACCGAAAATCACCACGAAGATCGCAGCGATCTGCGCACGGCGGCGCCGGAAGGCGGCAAGATAATCTTGTAAGTTCTTGGTCTGTTCTTCTTCGTTCATATACTGCCTTATTGGCGATTTCACGATACGTGTTTCAATTCGGTAATGTCTTGTGTAGCAGCAAGCCTTGCCCATGCATGCTGGCGACTAGCGAATAGACGCTGGTTTCGGGTAAGACGACGGCTACAGAAAGCTTCAGCGGGACATGGACATTCGCGGCCAGCTATAGCCGAGGCTGACGATATACGGCATTACTGTCCACCGTATCATCGATCACTCTGTCATGTTCGACGCGTGTATAGGTATACCCCGTGTTCAGCGCCAGTTCCTCGTCCAACTGCCACGTTATGCTTGGTGCGATGCGATAGCGGTCGACATCCTGGTTTCTCGCGAGGCGTATCGCACCCCCCCCTTGCGTTGATGACTGGTTATAGCTAACGGCCAGTTTTGCCGACAGTTTAGTGCTGAATTTGCGGTCTCCGTTGAGGTTGATACGCGTTCTTTCAGCACTTGTACCGTCGCTGTCTGGTTCCGACGACTGCGAGGCGCTCAGGCTGAGGCTGCCGGTCTCGAATTTACGGGTGATGCTGGCGTCGTAGACCAAGCCCGTGGACTCGGTTTCGCCGATGCGGGGTGCTGGATCAAAGATCAGTACATTGGAGGTAGTGGTACGCTGTCTACCTGCCGAGGCGCTGACCTTCCAGGTTTCAGTGATGTCATAGGCCGCGCCGAGTTGCAGGCTGTCGGTCTTCGATTCCGTATCGGTGAGATCGTCGTAGTTAGTTTCTGAATGGCTTAGGGTGCCAAACACCTGCGTTTGCTGATTGTACTGGTGGACGATGCGCAGACCTGGTGTCAGGGTATCGTAGTCATATAAGCGGTCAAGCGGGCGAGCATCGTAGCTGACCATTGCATAGTCGAGCGAGGCTTCCACCCAATTGGTCTCGGTGAACATGTAATCCCCGCCCAGGCCCAGACTGCTCCGCGTGCGGTCAATTTGTCTGACGGTTGTGCCCGTATCGAAATCCAGTTCTTCGTTTTGTAGTGTGGTGTCGTTGATGAGCGAGGCCTTGGCATTGAAAGAGCCGCGCTCAAAAGCCCGATTGGCCGCGACATCGAAGAAATTGTCGACGGTGTCCAGACCGTCCTGGCCGCTAAACGCGGGATGCACGCAGCCGTCCAGTGGCGCTCATGTCCCATAGGTCGCTGCGCCGGCTGAGACGAAGGCGAGGGTCCAGGGTCGTTTCCCAAACAGCGTCTTGATCGACAGCGGATCAGGCGGTAATTGTCATCGTATTGCTCGCGCAGGCCGACCGAGGGTTCAGCCACCCATTCGGCGGCTTCAGCGGTGAGGCTGGCCGTCAAAGCGGCGACCAGAGCCAAGAAGGTCGGGCGGTGGCTGTTTAGCATTGCTGTAATCTCAAGTAGTTGGAGGCGGGCAACTCTGTTTTCGGAACCGAGTGCCGCGCTCTTGAATTCGGCGCGTTAATCATCCGTTAGCCCCGGCTCACTTTGGGTGCTGATGATCCAGGTTCGGGCGGGGGTTGTCCAGTGATACGGGGTAGCCGATCCGTAGGGTGCGGTGTGCTGGCGCACCCTACGGTTGATCCTCATTTATGCTTTGACGCGGACACCTTAGGGTACGACGACGACATCCCCGGCCTGCAGAACGATGTTCTGCTCCAGGTTCTCGCCCTTCTCGATATCCCCGTAGGCGAAATCGATGGCGGTCTGCTTGCCACCCTCGCGGCGCAGGATGCGTACTTTGTTGGCCGCCGCGTACGGGGTCATGCCGCCGGCCATACTCAGCGCCTGCATCACGTCGATACGGCCGCCCAGGGGGAACACGCCCGGGCGAGCTACCTTACCGATCACATAGACTCTGCTGCCGTCCAGCTTTGACCGCTGCCACAGTGACCGAGGGATCGGGAATGTAGCGCTTGAGCTTCTCGGCAACCTCGGTCTGCAGCTGTTCGATGGATTTGCCGCTGGCCTGTACATTGCCGACCAAGGGGAATGACAGTCCACCATCCGGTCGCACGATCACCTGTTTTTCCAAGCCCTCCTCGCGCCACACGGAGATTTCCAGCGTATCGCCCGGTTCGACCAGATAGGCGTCGGTAGGCGGAGTCTCTGCCAACGTCGGTTGCGCAGTAAAGGCCAGGGTCAGCACAAGGCCCGCGAAAGCTGTAAATCGGCGATTTTTTTCCATAGTGTGTCTCATCCTCGAAAGTGTCTTGGTCTTTGGGTTTGCAGGCCGGGTTGCAGCCTGTGGCCCGTGGGCCGTTAGCGGCAACGCTACCGGGTGATTGAACCGAAGTATATCAGTACCGTCAAGCTGGCTCCGCCTGGGGGTGGTGGGATGCGCAAAAAAAAGCGCGGCCCGAAGGCCGCGCTTGTTGGGACGGTCGAAGTCCGTTCAGCTTAGAACACGCGCCGGCGGAACAGGCCTAAACCGGCCAGTGCTGCGCCGACCAGCAGCCAATCACCGCCTGCACCGATCGAGACCGTACGGTTGCTCAGGACACAACCACCACCGCCGCTTGCGCCGCCGATGATCGCCGCCGCCGGAGTGGCGATACCGCTCGGGTCGGCAATCTGGCCCGGAGTGGCGTCGTCGTCGTTGGGGCCGCCGTCGAGGATGGTCAGCTGGACGCAGTCATCGCCCACGGCCAAGCCCGGCAGATAGCTGGCGTCGCCCGGCGGCGGACATACCGCTGTACCCAGGATGGTGGTGCTGGCGGCGGAGGCGACGGCGTTGTCGGCATCCTCCACGAAATTCTGCCAGCCGCTGCCAGTCATATATTTACGGTAGAGCGCATCCGCCGGGATGGTACGGCTCAGCGGCAGAACCACCTGAACCGAAGTGCCAACCCCGATGCCGGAGACCGTGAAGTCAAAGCAGCCACCGACGCACTGGGTGCCGACATCCGCATCGGCGGGTACCGAAGTGGTGGTGCCGCCGCTCAGGGTGCCAGCGCTGCTGCCCACGCCAGTGCCATAGACCGACACGCTCAGCGTTGCGCTGTTCGAGGTCTGTGCCAAGAGGTCGTCCACCGTGTAGGTGCAGGCATCGGCGCCCGAGAAGCCAGCCACGCCCGCGTAGTCGATGGTGCCGTCATTGTTGTTGGTGATGCCCGCGCCACTGGCGCAGTTCACTGCGAGAGTGGTCCAGTCGATGGTGCCGCCACCAAGGATCGACACGTTGGGCGTGAAATCGATGGTTGCTGGGGTAGTGTCCACAGCATTGGCGGTGAAGTCGGATGCGTTAGGTGCCGGAGTGGCGGAGACGGTGACATTTACTGTGTCCGTGGCGGTATCCAGTCCATCGCTGACCACGACGGTAAAGCTATCCGAACCCGGTGCGCCGCTGGTATCAGTGTAGGAGCCGCTTGAGCAGTTTGCCCGCACAGTCGCCGTGCCGGTACCGCCCTGGGAACCGATGGAACAGGTGAGATTGGTATTTGCCACGCCTGTGCTTGGATTAGCGTCCGCGGCAGTCACTGAGAAAGTTTGAAGGGTACTCGGCAGGGCGCTGAAATTCGGCACCGAAATCGTCGGCGCATCATTCTGCACGGTGCCTATAAGGTTCAGCAGATACTTCACACCACCGAAACCGGAGAGGTCGCCCACAGGTACGGTCGCGGCATAGATCAAACGGTAGGCGCCTCCGCTGGTCCCGTTCCAGATCAGCTGCCCAACGCCATTACTGAACGAACAGACGCTGATGTCCAATGCGACACAATTGAGCGGATTCCAGGCGCCCGTACTCATATTGATGCTGGGGATGCCGTTCCAGGTCACACGCCAACCGCTCATGACCATGCCCGCGGTGCTGCCGGTGATGGCGGTGGAAGCGAAATCGCTGCCGGTGTTGCCGAAGAAATTCCAGGGGTCGTCGATGGCATTGGTGTCGCCGCCTGTCGGAGCACCGGAATGGCTGGCGCCGGCGGTGGTGGTAGCGCCAACGATGATGCCGGTTGTGCCTTGGCCGAGGACGGTCTTCTCGGACTCGGCCATACGGCTGTTACCACCCGTGTCCATGCCGAAATAAGAACCGGTTACGCTGGTGTTGACGCCGTTGGATGTGGTGGCGACGCCCTGCGTGATAGTCAGGCGGGCACCGATCGGTAATGCAGCCGCATGCAGGCAGGGGCTGGCAACGCCGAGTGCGAGGGCGATGGCCGGGGCAAGTTTGATGGGTGTGTTCACGATGCAGTCTCCTCAAAATCTCGTTTTATGCGGCACCCTGCACGCGCAGGGTTGCCGTCGTCATGCGCGCAGCCGGGCTGCACGCTGCTGTTGTTAGAAGCTCAGGCCAATGTTGGCGCCAAATGAATTTTGCGACATGCCGATCTTGCCTGCGGTGCCGATGTAGGTCGGTCCGTACTGGCTGTAGTTGAAAGCTCGCATATAGGCGAAGCTGACTTCCATCACGTCGCTGACCTGATAACTCGCGCCCATGGTCATGTGATGCTGGGTGACCGCCGGTGCGACGATGTTGAAGAGGATCTCAGTGTTTTCGTCAACCGGACTCTTGCCATAATTCCAACCCGCACGGAGTGTCCACTTGGGGTCATATTTATAGGCAACACCGAGTTTGTACACGGTCTGGTCTTTCCAGCCAAAGCCCAGGCCTTCATTTTCACCGAGCGCATTCTTGTCTGAGCTGTCGGGGAATGGACCAACGGTGACGCCAGGAAGATTCGGTCCCTGGTTGCTAACAGAGGCGATATCACTATAGAGGGTTTGGGTCACATCCAGGGCTAAGGTCCATTGGTCGTTGAGATCATAGGACGCACCGACACCGAACACTGGCGGTGTATCGAAATCGCCTTGTTCGGCAAACAAGTTGTCGTATTTACGGAACTCTGTCATGTAGACGCGCGGTGAGCCGGATACGCCCAGCTTTAGCTTGTTGTCCATGAATTTGCCCAGCCAGCCCACGCGGACACCCGCGCCGTAGGACCAATCGTTGCCCTTGGCAGATAGATTAGATCCGGTGGTTGCGAAGGGGCTGAATTCTTCCAAGCCGAAGGCGCGGAAGGTCTGTACGCTCATAATCATCGACGCGCCGAAGGTCTGTCGCTTGTTAAGGCGGTAGGCGACCGTGGGGTTCATCTGCATCACCATCAGGTTGACGCCGAGGGTGACATTTGGATCTTTGCCTGGGCTTTGCACGTTAAATAAGTTGGTGTTGTAGCGGCTGCCGCCACCACCCGCGCCCACCGCGCTGAAACCGAAGCTGAGCTTACGGTTGAATTTCATGGCCATCGCCATGTTGGGAATCACGAAGGTATTGGCGCGACTGTCTTCGCAGGTGTCGGCGGGAGTGTTGGTGCCGAGGCAGGCCGTGGCATCGGGCAGAAACAGTTCGCCGCCAATATCGCCGCGGGTGCTGAATTCCCCGATCGTCGCCGGATTGACCGCACCCGCCAGACTATCCTGCGGGTTGGCGATGGCGGCACCGCCCATAGCGACCGATTTGGCGCCGTAACCGATCATGAGCATGCCGTTGGTAGCGTGGGCTGCCATGGGCGCGATCAGGGTGGACAATGCAAGGGCCAATGTCCGCTGTTTGAAGTTCATCATGAGTGCTCTACTCCTCCGTAGGGTGATCCGGCCCGCTTGTAGCCGGTTCTTATTTGCGGCAAATCCACAGCTGTGTGTTGTGTGCAGCGGTCTTATATCTTCTGTTATTTTCGTGCGCGCAAGGGCGCGTCGAAGATGGGGCGCTTAAAAATGCGGCTAACCATACCATAAAATTTGCGCAACAGAAGCGGGAATTTTCGGTGTGTCGACGATGGATAGCCTGACGCAGGCACCAGTCAAAAACAAAGGGCACCAGGGGTCGCCTGGTGCCCTTTGTGAACAACGCGCAATCAGCGAATCAAGCGCTGCGACGCCGCCGTGCCACAGCGACTAATCCCATCAGGCCAGAGCCGAACAGCCACGCGGCGGCCGGGACCGGCACCGCCGGCACAGCCTGACCGATCGAGGTGTATGCCTCCGCATCGGTACCGTTGTAGTTCGAATGACCGGTCGGGTTGAGCCAGGTGAGCTGGCGGGTGCCGTCGGCGCGCAACAGGAAGCCGTAGGTCGAGAACGAGTTCTGATGGCAACGCGCACCGTCGGCACGCACGGCTGCGCCCGGCGTGCAGGTGGTCGTGGTGCCATAGGCTAGATTACGGGCGACCGTGACTTGCCAGGTGCCGTCCGCATTTAGCACGCGAGTGCCGTCCCCGTTGTAGGAATCGCCGGTCACCCACACGCCCAGGGGCACCACGCCGCCACCCAGGAACGACACCTGATTCTGGTAGGCTGGATCGAGCTCGCCGGTGAGGGGATTGGTGTTGTTGATGACGGCGCTGCCGCGGTAGGTCGTGAGCGCGGTCTGCGCCGCGTTGGCCCCATTGACGGTGATCACGTAATCGCCATAGCTGCGCATCACGAAGTCGGGCACGACCTGCGTGCCACCACCGTTCACCGGATCGTGCACGCCGTCGCCAAAGTAGGCATCGAAGGCGAAATCGAAGGTGAGCTGGCCTGCCATCTGTTGCAGGCCGTTCGGGTTCGTGGCCAGGGTCGAACCGCACCAGCCACGTCCGTCGGAGATCGCATAGGGCTGGAAGTTGATGTTGGTGTCGACCATCTGGTCCGGGTTGGTACCGGTGGTGTCGTGGTAGGCGAAATAATCGTAAAACCCGAAGGCCATGTTATTCCGTTCCACGAAGTAGTTGCCGTTCTTGTCGATCTGCATGTCGGTGAAGGTGCTATTGGACGGAGTGGTGAAGCCCCACTTATAGAAGTTGACCTGCCCGTCCATACTGGCGTTGGTGTAGTTGATGGCATTGTCTTCCGATTTCACGATGGCCTTGGCCGGGTCGGGGGTCAGCCCGTCGAGGTTGCTCACGCCACTGCTATTGACGCCGTAGGTCACCACCGTCTGCACCTGGCCGACATTGCCGGCGTCGAACCCACTGCCGACAGAGAACTCGTTGGCGCCTGCGGGACCGGTGTAGCCCCAGTCGCGGAACTCGATGGTGCCGGTCGTGCCATAGGTGGCCGCGTCGATGGTGGTGGTGTAGAGCGTGCCGGTGCCGGTGGGATACACAGCATGGGCCATAGGTGCGACCAGGATTAGCCCGATCGGTGCGAGCCGATAGATATTCATTTGTCTCCTCCTCGAGATTCAGGTGTAACGGCGCCGGCATAAAATAGTTTTTTGAGCGTGCAAACGGTGCCGCCCTTTGTCCATGCAAGATGTGTGCGTTAAATTAATAATCGTCTGTATTCATGATGCTAGCGTTTTGAGGAGGCTGAGGAGGACGTGCGATTCTGTAAGGCTGATCGACAGAATGTCGATGAATCTCACATGCCGTGCCCGCGGCCATTCTGGTATAAAGCCGGAATATTGGATTCGGGAGTCGTTGCAGCGTGTCATCGAGAAACCAGCCATGCCCCTGTGGCAGCGGCAAGCCCCACCGGAAATGTTGTGGCAAATCGGCCGCGACGGCGGTGCCTCCAACAGGGGCGGCTCTCGTGGCTCTGCCCGATGGCCGGCACCTGCCGGTGGCGCAGGTACTTCAGGGCGCCATCGCCCTGCATCAGGTCGGGCGTTTGCGTAAGGCTGCGGAGTTGTATCAATGCATTCTGGCAGTGGAACCCCGCCATCCCGATGCCTTGCACCTGCTCGGGCTGACGGAGCGTCAGCTCGGGCGACTGCCGCAGGCGATCGACCTGTTACGCACGGCGATCGCGGCCAACCCTCGGGCGCCGCTGTTTCATAGCAACCTCGGCGAGGCCTTGTGCGCGCAGGGTGCGGTGGCGGAGGCGGAAGTCGCATGTCGGCGCGCCCTACAACTGGATGCATCCCTGCCCGAAGCGCATCTCAACTTGGGTTCCGCGTTGCGTCAGCAGCAGCGCTTCGAAGCGGCGCAGGCTGCGTATGCCGAGGCGCTGCGCCTGCGCCCTGCCTATGTCGACGCCTTATTGGGGATAGGCGACACCTTGCAGCAGACTGGTCGACTCGCCGAGGCCTTGCCGTTTTTCCAGCGCATTCTCGACCGCCAGCCCGACAATGCCGCCGGTTTGACCCGCATCGGCATCAATCTGCGCATGCAGGGGCGCATCGAGGAGGCCATCGCGCATTACGAGGCGGCGCTTGCGCGTTACCCCGCTATTTCCGAATTGCATAACAACGTCGCGCTGCTCTATCAGCGGGTCGGGCGGTTGGACGCGGCCGCCGCCAGTCTGCGCCAGTTGCTGCAGCGCACGCCCGACGACGTCTCCGCGCAACATCTGTTGGCCGCGTTGGAAGGCAGAACCACCGAGCGTGCACCGGTCGATTATGTGCGCGATACCTTCGACGGCTATGCGGAAAATTTCGAGTCGCATCTGGTGGCCAAGCTCGGTTACCACGCACCTGAACAGCTGGCGGAACTCGTAAAAGCGCAATGGGCTGCGGGTGCCGCGGACAAGGCAGTTCTGGATCTGGGGTGCGGTACCGGCTTGTTCGGCGCGGCCATCGCTGGCGCGAGTGGGCGGCTAGTCGGCATCGATATCGCGCCGAAGATGGTGGAGAAGTCGCGTGAAAAAGGTGTCTACTCCGATCTGGCGGTGGCCGACATCCTGCCGTATTTGCAGAATACCCCGGACACGAGTTTCGACTTGGTCGCGGCAACCGATGTATTCATTTATCTTGGTGACTTGGCGGCTATCTTTGCCGAGACGGCGCGGGTGCTGCGACCCGGCGGATTGTTCGCATTCTCTATTGAGGCAGCTGCAGAGGGTGGTGCGGATTTCGAACTCGATATCACCGGGCGTTACCGGCAGTCGGCAGCGTATCTGCATCGGCTTGCCACGGCCAACCATCTGTGGTCGGCGCAGTTCTCGCCGGCCGTGATCCGCCACCAGAACGATCGACCCGTGAACGGTTATCTGTGCGTGTTTAAGGCGCCTGAGTAGTCGCCGGAAAAATTGGCGTCACTCACTGTAGCCGAAATAATCGATATACGGCTGCAGGATCGGCAGGACCGGCTGCAGGTATTCCTCATAACGCTTCCAGCGGTACTTTGCATCCTGATAGATCGGCTGCGTGACTTGGTGATAACTCGGCGTGGTGATGTTGCGGGTGCGCGCGTGTTCGTCGTGACGCAGCACGTTTTCACTCCATTCCAGTCCGAGGAAGTCCAGCAGCTGTTGGGTCTCGCTGGCCTTATCGGCCACCACGTCCTCATAGCGGATACTGTGGTAATCGATGGGCAGCGTGGCGATGTATTCCTGCCATAAAGACATGACGCCCGCATAGGCCTCGGCGGTTTTCTCCAGCGAGAAGAACGTCGACATTGCCTCGTTCAAGGAGAAATTCTGCATGAAGCAACTGAAGCAGGCATCGCAGGGATGGCGGATCGCCAGGATGAATTTGGCCTTAGGGAATACCCGCCAGATCAGCGCTGCCTGTACGATGTTGAGTGGTAGCTTGTCGACCAGGATGCGTCCCGGTTCGCGGCGGATTTGCTGTTGCACCGCATCGAAATAGGTTTTACGCAGTTTCTGGATTTCATCTCGCGTGAGATCGCCATAAGGCCGCGATCGGTCAGCCGTGATCCGGCGGAATTCGTGTTCCATGGCGGCGACCGTCGGCTTTTCTTCCAGCGCCTGCAAGCGCGGGTGACTGTCGAGGATCTGTTCCAAGAGCGTCGTGCCCGAGCGTGGAAAGCCGATGAGAAAGATCGGCATGTCCATGAAATCGTCGTCCGCGATAGACCGCCAGCCGGCGGGCGGATCGGCGCGGAACCGTGCGCGCAGGGATTCGATCCGCTTCAGATAATGGTCGTTTTCTTGTTCCGGCGGCAGGGCTCGAGCCTTGAGGCGGTTACCTTCGCTCAGGCAGGCAAAGGCGCGCGCGGCATCTTTGCGTTTGTCATAGAACTGGCCAAGCAATAATAGAATATCGGATAGCACTGTATCGGGCGCGCGTGCGCGCAGCTTTTCCAGACGCTCGATGCCTTCGTCCGTGGCGCCCTCGCGGCGGTTGATGCGCGCCAAGATGAGATTCAGTGAGATGTTGTCCGGGTCGAGCGTCAAGCCGTGTAGGGCGAAGTCCTTGGCCTCTTCTTGCTGATGCGATTTTTCGTGCAACTCGGCGAGCAGGGCGATGGCATCGATGAAGTTCGCATCGCGCAACAATGCGTCACGGCAATAGGCCTTGGCCTCATCGAAGCGGCCCTCGACCTGCATGACCGTGGCGATATTGCACAACACCTGCGGCAAGCCCGACTGGAGTTCATTGGCCTTGAGCAGGCAGCGTTTGGCCTCATCCGTTTGGCTCAACGTGAGGAGCAGCGCGCCGCGGTTGCTCAGCGCTTGCAAATAATTCGGGCGCAGTTCGATGGCGCGTTGATATTCGCAGTCGGCCTCGTGCGAGGCGCCGGTTTCGCGCAGCGCATTGCCGAGCAGATAATGCGTTTCAGCGTTGTTGGGTTCCAGGCGCAGGGCGGTGCGGTAACAGCTAATGGCCGCGTCGTAGTGTCCCTGGCAGTGCAGCGCGGTGCCCAGTATCTGTTGGGCGATGGGGAGATTCGGGCGTAATTCGACGGCACGGCGTGCGGCCTGCTCGGCCTCGGCATAGTGGCCGAGCTTGCGGTCGATGAGTCCGAGCAGCGTCCAGGCCTCCGCATCGGTTCGATCGGTCTGGCACACTTGAGTGCACAGCGCGTGTGCCTCGGCGAACTGATTGTGGTTGAGGAGTTCTTCCGCCTTGATCTTCTTGGCGCGGGTCAGGACGTTCTTCTTGCTCATGGCACGGCAGCTATTTCGTTATTGGGAATCGTATGTAAAAGGGCTATGCATGCTAACACGGTGCGCGCGCGTCGGCAGATGATGGGCCGGTGTTTGAGGCCTGACGGTCATTGGCCGCGAATCGGCAATCCTCCGAACCGTTCGCGCACAATGCCCCAGGGCAGCTTCTCGGCGCGAGCGCCTCACCTTCAGGCCACACGTACAAAAATCGAGGTATTCCAAAAGAATAGGCAGATTTTAAGAAATCTGTCGGTCCTCCTTACATTTTGACTAGTATGGAAAACTGCCGTTTTTTCTAGTGGTTGGGCAGGGTGGTGGTCATATTGTGTGATGGAGTCGACATTTAATACTACTTTGACCGTCGGGTAGGTTTACGTTTTTACCCGATGAGGACGTAGCTTGGTTTGCGGGAATAAACATAAGTTATTGTTTATAAATTATTAAATTATGTTTAAGCGTATCTGGCACGGGGCTTGCCTTAAGAACAAGCACCATGGCAAGCCGCCAATGGTGGCGGTCCAGGCGTTCAACGACTGGGGCCGTGAAAAAACTCAAACACAACTCTCTTTTGGAGGAGTTATACATGATGAAGAAAACTGCCCTTACCGCCGCTCTGGCGACTGTGCTCGGCTTCGCCGCTGCCAACTCGATGGCCGTTGCGGTCAACACTGGCGACATCCTGACCATCACCGCCGGCGTTCAGCTGTTTGATTCCAATGGCAACCCGACCAACGTGACCCCCGGTTCCTACTTCGGCATGGATACCGGCGGCGACGCCAAAATCGCCGGCACCGAGAAGACCCCGCTGGCCATGGGCCTCAACGGCATCGTGATCGGCGCGATCACCACCGCTGGCGCCAGCCATCCCGGTGCGCCGACCGCCGGTGACACCGGTACTGTCGATGCGCCGTGGAACTTCTTCGGCAACACCGGTACGCACTTCAACACTGTCGCCATCACCGGCAGCACCACCGCCGGCCTGAACATGTCCGGCTGGAACGTGACCTGGGCCGGCATCCCCGCCATCAACATGGGTGGCATTGCTTGGGGCGCGGGCTTCAGCAACGGCGTGGGTAACTTCGCGTGGAGCGGCGTGTATGGCACCGCCTACACCCTCAACTACCAGGCGACTGTGCCAATCGGCGATCCGTCCGGCTTCGGTGGTGTGAAGTACAAGCTGTTCTATACGGGCGTTGTGAATGCAGCTCCTGTACAGCCGCCGGCCGTTCCGGTCCCGGCTGCTGCCTGGTTGCTGGGCTCCGGTCTGATGGGTCTGGTGGGCGTTGCCCGTCGCAAAGCCAACAAGGCCTAAGTGACAGAGTAAGGCGCGTATGAGCGTGAGCTCGTACGCCTAAGCTCAAATGATGGCCGGGAGGTGCAAACCTTCCGGCCATTTTTTTTCGGCTCGGCCCTGCGGTCCCGCGCCGGGAATGAGATAACAACAATAAATGACGGTGAAGAGCAATGCTCCACCGAGTTTTTTCTCTATTCAATTTTTCTGTCTATGCCTGGTTGTGATCGTTTCCAGTACATGCCACGGCATGGTTGTTGGTTAGCAGAGACGGCGTTGATGCAACGACATCCTAAAGGAGCGATCAATAATGATTAACAACAAAACGATTTTATCCGTGCTGTTCGGTGTGACGCTGGGCGCGGGCGCCATGGCATCGCAGGCGGCGGTGTTGACTGCGGGCGATCTGTTGACCATCACGCCTGGGGTATATGCCGGTTATGACAGTTATGGCAATCCCTACGGTGCCAGCCAGCGGTTCCTGGTTCGGTGTCGATACCAACGGCAACGGCGCGCTCGCCGAGAACGAAAGATTTGTCACGAGCCCCGGCAGCGCCGGTGGTCTGCGCGTCGGTACGGTCCAAGCGCCGGGTGAGATCGACGACAGAGCACATTTTTTGGAGCCAACGCCGCGCTGTATACCGTGAGCGCGCCCACCAGCGGCGACGGCACTTTGAATCTCAGCGGCCTGCGCTGGTCATGGAATACTACGGACTGGAACTTTAGCGGGGGCGCCTGGACGCCGAGCAACACCGCCGATTTCGGTGCACCCAGTTCCGGCTATACCAATGGGGTCGCGCAGTTCTCGTGGAGCGGTGTCTACGGCGATAGTTATAGCCTGTGGTATGCCACGACGGAACCAGTCGGTTCGCCAACCGGTTGTGGCGGCTGCCGCTTTTTCTGGCACCTAGAAGGGACGGTGGGTTTGCCGCAACCTCCACAAGTGCCGGTTCCACCAGCAGCGTGGCTGTTCGGCTCGGGATTGTTGGGATTGTTCGGTTGGCGAGTGCGCAGCTGATATGTATGTCATGGTGTAACGGGGACAGATTTAAAAATCTGTCCCATGAGTTTGGAGTTGAGGATTCGGTAGCGTGAAACGACGGTGCGGCGTATCTGTTTTATTGCTGCTGGGCGCGGTCAACGTCGCTCAAGGCGCCGCCGTGATTGACGAATCGCTGCGCCAAGACGAACAGCGGCGTGTCGTTGCCCACGACACGCGCGATCTCAAGGTGATCCTCGAAACGGATCAACCCGAAGCGGTGGCCGTGGCGGCTGGGTGCGCAATCCTTCGCGCGCCTACGTCACCGCGTCGGCAGGCGTCTGCAAATCACGCTGCCGCCGGGGCGTCTGACCGAGTTGGCCGCGCGCATGCCCGCAGGTACCTTCATGCGTCTATCTTATCCGCATGAGGCGCACGTCGTCAGTCAAGGTGTCGCGTTGACCGGTGCCGCCGACATGCATGCGTTGAACGCGCGCGGCGCGGGCGTCAAGATCGGCGTCATCGATCTGGGTTTCGCCAGTATGTCTGCGGCGCAGGCGGCGGGTGAACTGCCGGCCAATGCGGTGATCACCGATTACACCGGCACCGGCGCCACCAGCGGCACCAACCACGGCACCAACGTGGCCCAGATCGTCTACGACATGGCGCCCCAGGCGCAGTTGTATCTCGCCAAGATTTCCACCGATGTCGCAATTGCAGCAAGCGGTCGACGACATGGTCGCGGCCGGCGTGCAGGTCATCAATCATTCCGTTGGCTGGTATGGCGCGGCGTTTTACGACGGCACCGGGCCGCTCTGCAATACGGTCAACGGCGCCGACGCCAACGGTATTCAGTGGGTCAATTCGGCGGGCAACGATCGTCTGCGCCATTACATGGCAACATTTACGGATGCCGATGGCGATAAGCGCCATGAGTTCGCGACTGGCCAGGAGTACAACACCATCACGCTGACGGTGAGCACGGCGCTGCAATTGGTGCTGAACTGGGATGACTATCCCACGACGAACATCGATTACGACCTTTATCTATACAACGGCAATCCGGATACGGGCGGTGTGGTAGTCGCCAGTTCTGCAACCCGGCAATCGGGCTATCAGAATCCCTATGAGTCGCTGTCGTACACGGCGGCTCCCGGTACGTATTACGTCGTCGTGACCAAGCGCACCACTACGACCGCGAATGTGCGGCTGTCGCTGTACTCACTGGGCGCAAACCTGACCACGCGCACCACTGCGAGCAGCCTGGCTCAGCCCGCCGATTGCGCGAATACGCTGGCGGTGGGCGCGACCAACCTCAGTGATGCGCCCGAGTCTTTCAGCTCCGAGGGACCGACCACTGATGGCCGCGCCAAACCCGAACTGAGTGGACCGGATGGCGTTGTGACCTCGTTATCCTCGGGATTCTATGGCACCTCGGCGGCTGCACCGCATGTCGCGGGCGCTGTAGCCTTGTTAACCGGAAAGTTGGCGGTGCCACCGCAACAGGCCGCAGTGAGCCTGTTGTCCATGCTCGACGAAGTGAATGGTACGGGTTTCGATTACCGCACCGGTAATGGCCGTATCAGTCTGGATGCCGATGGCGATGGGATAATTCACGATCTCGACAATTGCGATCTCGTCGCCAATGCCGATCAGGCCGATCTCGATGGCGACGGTTTGGGCAATGTCTGCGACGATGACGCCGACGGCGATGGTCTGAATACCGCGGCGGAACAAGCTGCCGGCAGCAACCCGCTCAATGTCGATAGCGACGCCGATGGCCTGAACGATTACGCGGAAGTGGTCACCTACGGTACCAGTCCGGTGCTCGCCGATACCGATGCCGACGGCGTGAGCGACTACGATGAAATCATCGTCTATGGTACCGATCCGCTGTCGTCATCGCTGCAAGGCGATCTTGCTCCGGCCGGCGCGCCCGATGGGGCGATCAATGTCGCCGATCTGATGCGCTTGACGCGGTTCGTGAATGGGCTGGAATCGCCGAGTGGTCAAGAACTGAATCGCGCCGACCTGAACGGCGATGGTGTACTGGATGTGCGCGACGAACTCGCGCTGGGACGCGTACTGGGCTACTGAGGGCAAACACATGATACGACTTTGGATGAAAAAGACGGGGCTTGCGGGGTTCTTGCTGTTGTTCGGCCTTTGGTTGGCGGGTTGCACGGCCGTCAACACCTTTCCGCTAGCGGCGCGTTCCGGCGATACCATCTCGGTGATGGTCGGGGGTACCGAACAGGCGCGCAAGGAGACGATTGCGGTCACACTGACCGACGCGGCGGGCGGCCAATACGATCTTCAGGCGCTGGGACGGGTGCGTTCGGTGTTCAATCTGCGTGCCGACGGGCGCGCACATGGCACGCATTACTCCAGCTATCTGGATTCCTACATTTCCTGGAGTAATGGCCATGAGCCGGTGCAGACGGTGCTGGTCGCCGATCTGCCGGCAGGCCTGACGCCCGGTGGTGCGACGTTGGCTGTGAATCCCAATGTCACGGATAACAGTTCGGGTATCAGCTATCCGACCAATATCCACCTGGAAATCCTACCGGGCACCGGCAGCGCGAACAATTTCGCGCGCAAATCCGGCGGCGGCAGTACGGTGCCCGCCGACTTGCAGGCGCTGGAGCCCGCGCCGTATGCGAAACTGACCTTCGGTGCGGGAACGATCATCGGCGCCGCGTCGCTGGTGATCGATGTCAATCAGAGCGTCGTCAACATGAACGATCTGAACGTGTATGTGCCGGAATCGACCGTGCGCGGTTCGTTCGTCAGTCCCGGCGCCTTCGGCGACAAACAGCGCATGGTTTATTGGCGCCAGGACGGCGACCGCCTGTACATCGACATCCTCGCGCCGCAAGGCATCGACAGCCGTTATCTGCAAGCGTTTGTGGTGCATCCGCGTGGCCTGTCCGGATCACCGGGCTTCTCGATCGTCAGCGCATCGGTCTACGACATCAACGGCCAGGCGCTGGCAGTGACGCCGCAGTTGGCCTATTACGCGCAGTGAAAACAGAACAGGCATAACGCCAGTCGGGGGGCAGCAAAATGAATAACAAGAACAAACGGGCGTTGGCGGTTGCCCTGATCTTCGGTCTCGCACCGCTCGGCGCCAACGCCGCGTTATTGGCTTCGTCGAATCTCAGTATCAGTCCTGGAGCGTTCGTTAGCGATAGTGAACAGCCAAGCAGCGGCTCCTGGTTTGCGTTGAATCTAGGGGTTTGGATCTATACGGCGATCGAAGGCAAGAATGGCATCAACCTGGGAACATCACAGCTGTCTGATGCCATTCCGGCCGGCAATATCGATATGCCGTGGGAATTCTTCGGTTATGCCGGCGCGCATCAGACCAGTTCGCCGGTGACGATCGTATCGGACGACAATGCCGGCAACGTCGTCTTGGATTTTAGTGGCTGGAATTACATTCAACCGGGCATTCAGGGCAGCTGGCCGGCGGAAACCGGGTTCCAGAGCTCCAATACGCTTGCGACAATGAACTGCGCCAACAACTGCTCCCATGGCGAAAGCTTCACCTTGGATTTTTCAAGCCAAATGCCCTTGGGGTTTTACGACCTCGGCAATTACGGTGGGATGCAGTATCAGTTGCACATCGAGGGTGTTATTACGAGTGCGGTGCCGATCCCCGCTGCCGCGTGGTTGTTCGGCTCGGGCCTGCTGGCGTTGGCGGTCGGTGCGCGGCGTCGCAGCCAGCGCGTTTGATGCTCTTGATCGGACGGTTGCGGTTTCACAAAACACGGTAGTGCTCATGATCTAACGCTGTCCTATGCGAAGGGAGGCGCGGTGAAAACGGAATCTTATTTGCGCGTGCTCCCGCTGATCGCAGCCGTGTATGTGGCTGATGTGCAGGCGGCCGTCTATCAGCTGACGCCCATCGGCTCCGGCGGCACGGTCGCGAGCATCAGCAACACCGGCTGGGTCGCCGGCACGACGGGTTCGAACAAGGCCTTCGTCTGGTCCGTGGAGGGTGGTCTGCGGCGCATCGGTGATCTGCCGGGCGGCGCCGATTATAGCTACGCCAAAGGCGTGAATAGCACTGGCCAAGTCGTGGGCGGGAGTGATACTGCGGCGGGCAATCGTGCCTTCATTTGGGATGCGGTCAACGGGATGCGCAGCCTGGGCGATCTGCCAGGCAGCACTTCCAGTTATGCCACTGGCATCAACGAAGCGGGCCAAGTCGTCGGCACGCGCAATAGTGCGGCAGGTTTTTCCGCGTTTGTCTGGACGCCGGGTGCCGGCATGCAGGATCTCGGCGACCTGCCCGGCCAGGATACGGATGTGTTCGGTACGGCCATCAACGATCTGGGACAGGTCGTCGGCCACACGTCCTTGAATGGCGTCATCAACGCTTTCCTGTGGGACCCGGCGCTGGGCATGACCAGTCTTGGCGATCTGCCCACCGGCAGCAGTGTGAGTTACGCCTTCGGCATCAACAACGCGACGCAGGTGGTCGGGCGCGGCAACACGACTGAGGGCGACCGTGCGTTTGTATGGACTGCAAGCACAGGCATGCAGAACCTGGGCACGTGGCCGGGTGGCTATGGGAGTTATGCCTACGGATTGAATAACAACGGTGAAGTGGTGGGGCATTTCACCCTGGGTGGGCAGCATCGCGCTTTTATCTGGACGGCGGAAACGGGCATGGTGGATCTCAATGTGCTTGCCGACGCCGAAGCTGCGGGCTGGTTGTTGATGGAGGCCTACGACATCAATGACAACGGGTGGATCGTCGGTTATGGCGTGAATCCGTCCGAAGTGCTCCAGGGCTTTTTGTTGCGCCCGGCTTCGCTGCTGCTGGGCGATCTCGCCCCGGCCGGTGCGCCTGATGGTCAGATCAACGCCGCGGATCTGCTGCGGCTGATGCGATTCGTTGAAGTGTTGGAGGTGCCGGCGGGTCAGGATGTGTTCGCTGCCGACATCAGTGGTGATGGTGTCTTGGATGTACGCGATGTGCAATTAATGGGCGCGTTGCTGGGGTATTAGTCGAGGGAGCGTTTTTCAAATCGGTGATGCCTTGGCCTGCAGTCCTGGAGAAAGCAGGGGAGTCTAAGGAAGAAGACAAACAGGGTGTTCGAAACATAAACAACAAACAGGAGGATGTTATGGATATCGATAAGACTGTACTGAAGGCTGCGCTGGCAACGGTGCTAGGTATTGCAGCCATCGGCGCGCAGGCCGCTGTGTTCAACACCAACGACGTGCTGACCATCAACCCCGGCGTTGTCAGCTATGACTCCAACGGTAACCCGACCAACGCGACCGTGTCATGGTTCGGCATCGACACGAACGGCAATATCAAGGTCACTGGCACCGAGAAGGTCGCCCTTTCCATGGGCACCAACGGCATCGTGATCGGCGCCGTCACCACCGCCGGCGCCAGCCATGCCGGCGCCCCAGTCCCGGGCGACACCAATGCCATCACCGCGCCCTGGAACTGGTTCGGCAACACCGGTAGCGACTACAACACCGTCGCCATCACCGGCAGCACCACGAGCGGCCTGAACTTCTCCGGCTGGACGATGACCTGGGCCGGCATCCCCGCCATCAATATGGGCGGCGGTGCTTGGGGCGCGGGCTTCAGCAACGGCGTGGCGAATATCGTTTGGAGCGGCGTGTACGGCACCGCCTACACCCTGGAGTACGCCGCGACGATACCGATTGGTGATGCGTCCGGCTTTGGTGGTTGCGTCTACATGCTGCATCTGGAAGGCATTGCGAATGCCGCTACCACGGTTCCGGTTCCGGCCGCGGCATGGTTGTTCGGCTCGGGCCTGCTGGCGTTGGTGGCGGGTGCGCGGCGCAATCGGGTCAGACTGGAATGATCTTTGATCCTCTGCGCACGGGAGGACGGCATGGATAACCCGATACGGCGTACCCGTGTATTCGCCGCGTGTCTGCTGCTTATACTGGCGCTTCCGGCCGTGGCGCCCGTTCGTGCGGCGGACGTAGTAACGTACTTGGGTATCGAGGGTATGTTGGGTGCCGGCAGTGCCGGCAACTATCCGCTCGACGCGGAGTTCTCTTGGATCAGCCATCGTTTCCCGGATAACGCCCAGGCGCATATCTGGACCCTCGCCCCGGGCAGCGATGGCGGCATCATTATCAATACACCCCAGCCCGGCAAGGGGCAGATCACTGCCCCAAGGGCGATGTACAACATCAATTCCTGGCTGTTCTCCATAAACACCGGTATCCAATCCAATCCGCTTGCCGAGGTGTTGGATTTCTCAAACATGCGGCTTTACTGGGGCGGGGATGTTTACGACTTCGGGTTTGGAACGACGACGTCAGGTTTGATACCGCATGTCGCCGGGCCCGACGACGTCTTGGCTGCGAATGGTTGGTGGCTGGAAGCCACATCGGGGAAATATCACCTGATTTTTCGCGGCAACGGTCAGTGCGCGGGGTGTGTGCTGACGGTGCATCTTGTCGGACAGATGACATCGGCTGTACTGGGTGACGTGTCTCCGGCCGGTGCGCCAGATGGCCAGATCAACGCCGCGGATCTGCTGCGGCTGATGCGATTCGTTGAAGTGTTGGAAGTGCCGTCGGAGCAGGATGCGCTCGTCGCCGATTTCAACGGCGACAGCGTTTTGGATGTGCGCGATGTGCTGGCCTTGAGCCAGGAGTTGGGATATTGAAGGCAGTATAAAAAATACAAATTTATAACCACTAACAAGGAGCGATTCCATGAAACAGAAAAATATACTCATCACGCGCATGCTTGCCGCGCTGGCCCTTTCCACTTCGAGTCTAACCGCACAGGCCACGCTGCCCGATGGCGCGGTACTGCATTTTACCGCTGGAGTCCCGAGCTACGACACCTATGGGAATCCCGTGGATGTCGGTGGTTCCTATTTCGCCGTGGACACCAATGGCAACGGCAAATTCACGGGGTTGGAAAAGACCGCCATGGCCATGCATGACGGCATCATCATCGGCGCCAGCCAACCGGCCAGTGGCAGTCACGCGGGCTCTGTCGATGATTCGGAGTCGCCGGGCATCGATGCGCCGTGGAACTTCTTCGGCAACACTGGCATGTTTCAGACCCTCAGTCCGGTGCTCGACAACGGTGATGGCACGCTGGACTTCAGTGGTATAGGTGTGACCTGGGCGGGTATCCCGAATATCCCGATCGGTGATGCGCTGCGCAACCCAACGCCCGATACCTTGCGAGCCACACTGGCTTGCGCCAACAATCCCTGCCAGATCGGCGATAGCTATACGCTAGATTATCGTGGGCATGTACCCATGGGCGATCCCTCCGGTTTTGGTGGCGTGCTGTTTGGGCTGCACCTCGAGGGCACCATAGTCGATGGCGTCCTGTTGCCGCGCATCAATGTCAGCGTCGTGGGCGGCACGCAGCAGGAGTGCTCCGCGGAGGGCGGTTCGCAGGTGACGGCCAATGCGACTGTCGATGTCCCAGAGGGGGATTCCGTCGCCGCGATCAACTGGACCCTGGACGGTGTGTCGATCGGAAACGGTGACCAGATCGCGCAATTGATCCCGCTGGGAGCGCACAGTCTGGCGGCCGAAGTACAGACCCTGAATGGCGGGAGCGCAACGAGTACCCGGATCGTCACCATCGATGACACCCAGGGGCCGACTGTCGATGCGGCGTTCATTAATCGTAAGACCGGCGCTGTCGTCACCAGCGTGGCCAAGGATGCCAAGTTCAGAATTCGCGCGACCGCTGTGGATGTCTGCGATCCGAATCCAACCGTCAATGCCATTGTCGGTGCGCCGGTGAGCGATGGCGGTACCGTCGCCGTCAAGGTCGAGGATGGTACGGTCAAGCTCAGCGTGCCGCAGATGAGCCTGTCGGTCACCGCGCACGACGCATCCGGCAACGCCGGGTCGGATAATGCCACGCTGACCATCACTCAGTAGCGAGAGGGAGGTCCTGCCGCGGTTGGCGCGGCAGGACCTCGCCTGGCAAGTGTCCATGCGCGTGCACTCCGGTCACAGCAAGGTTTTCCAGTGCGGGCCATTTCTACTGGCGCTGTTGAGCTTACTCGTGTCCGCATCGGTATGCGCAGACCTGTCGGCCGAGTCGTATGCAGCCCGTCCGCTGTATTTCGAGGTCAACCAGGGGCAGGCTCCGACCGAGGTCAAATACGTGTCCCGAGGTGCAGATTACACGCTCTATCTCACGAGCACATCGGCGCAGATCACGCTTCACTCCAGGCAAGACGTCGACGCGTCCGTTCAGCGTCGGGCGACAGTACAGATCACGCCGGTGGGCATCGATGTAACCGCAAGTAAACCGCGCGCGAAGTTGAGAGGCGTCGATAGATTGCCCGGTAAGAGCCACTATTTCACGGATAACCGGAGTGAGCACTGGGTGACCGGCATCGAGCATTTCCGCAAAGTTGTCTACTCGCAGATCTATCCCGGTATTGATATGCAGTTCCGCAGTGATAGCGGACGCATCGAATTTGATTTTCTGTTGGAGCCGAGCACAGATCCGGAACGTGTGCGACTGAAAATCACCGGCGCCGATCACCTGAAGCTGGACGCGGCGGGCAATCTGCGGCTGAGTGTGGACGAGCGTGAACTGATCTTGCGGGCGCCACGTTCCTTCCAGGACATCAACGGATCGCGTCAGGAGATTGCGACGTACTTCGTGTTGCAGGACTCGCAGACGATAGGCTTCAGCGTCGCCGCCTATGAGCAAAAGCAACCACTGGTGATAGATCCAATCCTCGATTTTTCCAGCTACGCTGGCGGCTCGGCCAACGACATTGCCCACGGCGTCGCCTTCGATTCGCAGGGAAATCTCTATGTCGTCGGCGAGACTTTCTCGACCGATTTTCCGACACACAATCCCTACCAGGCGACGTCGCCCGTGAACGGCAGTGCATTCGTAATGAAGCTCGACGCCAACACGCATGACGTCGTCTATGCCACCTATGTCGGCAGCAATGTCGTCGAGGCGCGCGGTATCGCCGTGGATAGTGCCGGCAGCGCTTACATCGTGGGCGATACCGCGTCCCTAACGTTTCCTCTGATGAATCCCTATCAGTCCTCGCTGCACGGGTTGGCCGATATCTTTGTCACCAAGCTCGCACCCACGGGTAATGCCTTGGCCTATTCGACCTATCTGGGCGGCAGTTCGGTGGATCGCGGTCGCGCCCTGGCCATTGATGCGCTTGGCGATGTCTATATCGCTGGCGTGACCGGCTCGGCGGATTTTCCGCTGGCCAATGCATTTCAGACTCGCCTGCGCGGGAGCGCCGATGCCTATGTGGCGAAGCTGAGTCCGGTGCGTGGCACGCTCGACTATTCAACCTATCTCGGTGGCGGCGGATTGGATTACGGCACCGCCGTTGCTGTCGATGCCGCGGGGCAGGCGTTTGTCGGTGGCTATACGGACGCTACGAACTTTCCGACGCTCAACCCACTGCAAGTGGCAAAGGCGGGTTCCACCGATGCCTTCGCGGCGCGCTTCACGGCGCAGGGCGGGTTGGCGTATGCCACCTACCTTGGCGGCGCCGGACCGGATTATGCACACGCCATTGCTGTCGATACGGCGGGCAATATCCACCTTGCCGGCCAGACGGAATCGTTGAATTTCCCGCTAAGCAAACCCTTGCAGGCGACCGCGCCTGGTGCGGGCGATGCCTTCGCCGCCAAGTTGAATGCAGCCGGTTCGTCGTTGTTGTATTCGACCTATCTCGGCGGCGCCAAGGGTGATCTCGCCTATGGGCTGCGTTTGGATGCGGCGGGCAATGCGTATCTGACGGGGCAGACGACTTCAAACAATTTTCCGACGCTGCATGCAGTACAACCTGGCAACGCAGGCGGTCAGGATGCCTTTGTCACGGCACTATCGCCGAATGGTGCGAACCTGGTGTATTCAACATATTTCGGCGGCGCGGCCAACGATTACGCCCGCGCCATCGCCGTTGATGCCGGCGGCAATGTTGCCATCACGGGCGTTACCGAGTCCGATGATCTGCCGCGCATAGATGCGACCCAACCACTGAGAGGCGGTAGTCAGGATGGCTTTATCGCCTTGCTGCTGGCTGATGATGACGATGATGATGGCTTGTCGAACATGTTGGAAACCGCGCTGGGCACAGATCCAGCGAATCCGGACAGCGATGCGGACGGGTTGAACGACGGCGCCGAGGTCAATCAATATGCAACCGATCCATTGCTGTACGACACGGACGGCGATGATCTGAACGATGGGCAGGAGGTGTTGGTCTACGGCACGAGTCCAACGCATTCCGACACCGGCGATCTCGCGCCGCGCGCGGCGCCCGATGGCCAGATCAATCTCGCCGACCTGCTCGTGCTCATGCGCTACGTGGCGGGGCTGCAAGCGCCGGATGCGCGCGCGGCGGCGCTGGGCGATGTCGACAAAGACGGCGCGCTCGATCTGCGCGATGTGTTGGCGCTGAGAAGAATGCTGAGTGCGATGTGAGTATCTGAAGTCGCTTACGATCACGCGGCGAGCTGTGAAACAACCACTAACAATAGAGGAGAGAAACATGAACAAAACGACATTGAACACCACGCTGGCAGCGGTGCTGGGTTTTGCGGCCATCGGTGCCCAGGCCGCCGTGCTCAACAACGGCGACCAGCTTACCCTGAACACGGGCATTTATGCCTATGATGGGAACGGAAACCAGATTGGGGTCGCAAGCGGTTCCTATTTCGCCATGGATACTGACGGCAACAGTAAAATTGCTGGTGCCGAGAAATCATCGCTCTCCATGGGTACGACCGGCATCATCATCGGTCAGGCTACCTCCCCGGGGGCTAGCCATTCTGGTTGGTTTACCAGCGGTGATACTAACGCAATTGACGCTCCATGGGCCTTCCTGGCCAATGTCGGGAGTGACTACACCACGGTGGGCATCACCGGTAGTACCAGCGCTGGCTTGGACTTCAGCGGTTGGACCACGACTTGGAACGGCATCCCCGCCATCAACATGGGTGGCGGCGCCTGGGGCACGGGCTACAGCAACGGTGTGGCGAACTTCGCGTGGAGCGGTGTGTACGGCTCGGCCTACACCCTCGACTACTCGGCGACCGTGCCGGTCGGCGATCCGTCTGGCTTCGGCGGCGTGCGCTACTTCCTGCACCTGGAGGGTGTCGTGGCGTCAATTGTGCCGGAGGTCCCGGTTCCTGCGGCAGTTTGGCTGTTCGGTTCGGGCCTAGTAGGGTTGTTAGGTGTCGTTCGGCGCAAGTCCAGTACCTGAACCTGGGTCGGCGCTCAGGCCAACGATGTACATTCAAAACAGTGTCAGATGGAATTCCGATGAAACAATCCGATTACGATGAACTCCGAGAACAGGCGCTGGCATTGATTGAGGTAGGCGAATTAGCACAGGCTTGCGACTTGTTTGAGCGGATATCCGGGTTTGATCCGCGAGACGCCGAAGCTCAGTTGATGCTCGGTGCGATTAAGCGCGAGCTCGGCCAAACGCTGGAAGCCGTTAGTCATCTGCGCCAAACGGTAAAGATCGACCCTGATCACTCAGAAGCCTGGATAATGCTCGGTGGCTTGCTCGGTGGCTTGCTCGGTCAACTCGACGAAATGGAAGAGGCTGAGCAATGCTCTAGACGTACGCTTGAGTTGGACCCCGATTCGCTCGATGCGCACATGAATCTTGCAAACGCCTTGGTCCGCCGCGAAAAGCTCGATGAGGCGGTGGAACATTACCGGGCGGTGCTGGCGCAGCAACCGGCGCTGGCTATGGCATGGGCCATGCTCGGCCGTGCCCATGCGCGGACGGAGCGATGGCAGGAAGCGGAAAACGCGCTGCGGCAGGCTCTTGTCCTGGATCCCCGGCTTGCGGATGCACATCTGGAGTTGGGCAATGTATGCAAAATGGAAAACCGGCTCGACGAGGCACGTAGCCATTATGAACAGGCATTGTGCTTGAACCCAGGATGTGCCGATGCGCACGTCGGTCTCGGTTCATTGCACTATAAGCAGGGTCACCTCGACAGTGCCCTGGCCAGCTATCACCAGGCCCTGCGGATCAACCCGCACCAATCACACGTGCATTACAACCTGGGTGTGCTGCAACAGGAACTCGGACGACCGATGGCCGAGGCCGAGGCGAGTTACCGCGAGGCCGTGCGGCTCAGCCCGGATTTCATCGACGCGCATCACAACCTGGGGCGGCTGCTTATGGCCCAAGGAGACAAAAGCGCTGCTGAATGCTTTGAACAGATATTACGCTTCAAGCCCGACCATGTCGTAGCGCTCTATGTGCTGTCCATGCTCGGAAAAGCTCCCACACCCAGTACCGCGCCTGCTGATTACGTCATCAGATTGTTCGACGATTACGCCAGTCGTTTCGACAAACATCTGGTAGAGGAACTGCAATACCGTATTCCGGAGTTCCTGCGTGCTGCGGTGGGACGCGTGCTTGGCCAATCACAGGTGCGGCTCAACGTGCTCGATCTGGGTTGTGGCACCGGCCTCTGTGGCCCATTGTTTCGTGATATTGCGGAACGGCTGATCGGCGTCGATCTCTCCGCGGCAATGATCGGCAAGGCGAGCGAGCGCGGGATCTATGATGACTTGCATCGGGAAGATATCACTGCATTCCTGCAAGCATCCGGTCCCGTCTATGACCTCATCATCGCCACCGACGTGTTCATCTACGTCGGAGATCTGGCCGGGGTGTTCGCAGCCTGCACGACCGCACTGAAACCCGGAGGTTATTTTGCATTCTCGCTCGAGGCGGTGGACGATTCGAAAACCTACCAACTGCAAACCACGGGCCGTTATGCCCAATCGAGCCGCTATATACGCGAGTTGGCGCAGGCCCAGATGCTGGACGAGGTCGACTTCGGTCACGTCACTGTGCGCACGGAAAACAGTATCCCGATACCAGGGTATGTTTTCATTCTGCGCCGGTCGGAGTGTTGAAGCGGGCGGCATTTCATCCGGGTCAGTCCGGAATTGCCAAGATACATGGCGTGTGCACTAACGCAGTGAGCGGGTAAAAAACGACCAATAAAGAGGGGAGAGATATGAACAAAACGACATTGAATATCACGCTGGCAGCGGTGCTGGGTACTGCTGCGCTCGGCGCGCAGGCGGCCACGCTGCAGACGGGCGATTTCCTGAGTATAAATGCCGGTGTGCCGGTATATGACTCGAATGGCTATCTGATGAATGTCACCAGCGGTTCTTATTTCTCGTTTGAATATCATGGGGATTCGCGTCTTCGCAATTACCAGAAAACACCGATGGTGCCGGCTTGGGATAGAGGGATTGTGATTGGTGTGACCCAGCCGCCGGGTGCAATTGATACGCAGCCGTATTGGAATACGATAGCCGGACACTACACCACATCGCCGGTGACAGGCGGAACCACCAGCGGGTTGGACTTCAGCGGTTGGAACATAGATTGGTGGGGGCTCTCGACGCCCCTGGGTTCGGGTTCATGGGTGCCGATCAATTGCGCCTCGTTTGGCATACCCTGCACAGGCTACAGCAATGGCGTAGCACGTTTCGACTGGAACGGTATCTATGGGAATAGCTATACGTTGGATTACGCTGCAACGGTACCCCTCGAAGATCCCTCGTATTTCGGCGGCGTGCACTATTTTATTCATCTTGAGGGTACAGTGGGGCCGGTGGGGGAGGGTGATGGTTTCGTGCCGGTGCCCGCGGCGGCATGGTTGTTCGGCAGTGGTCTGTTCGGACTGCTGGCATGGAGGCGTGTACGTAAATGACCTGCCCTGGACGCAACGATCCTTGCCCGTGCGGGTCCGGCAAGAAATATAAGCGCTGCTGTGGGAGTGAGGGCCCACAGCAGCGTGTGAAGCCGGCCGCGGTTGGGCAGCAACTAAAACCGGGTGTGTTTGAGGAAGCCCGCCGCCTGTACGAGTCGGGCAATCGTCTAGCAGAGCAAGGTTTGATGGAGCAAGCGGCCGAGCAGTTTGCCCTGTCCCTCTCATTAAGAGCGGATGCACAGGCCCACAACAACCTGGGCAATGCACTGGCGGCGCTGGGCAGGATGGCAGAGGCCGCAGCGCAATATGAGCGCGCGCTGGCGCTGAATCCCACTCACGCCGAGGCACACTGCAATCTCGCACTTGTGCTAACGGGACAGAATAAAATGGATCAGGCCGCCCCGCATTATGAGCGGGCGATAGCGCTGAATCCGGAGTTTGCCGAGGCGCACAATAATCTGGGGTTGGTGCTGACGGCGCAAGGCAAGATCAGTCAGGCGCTCGCTCATTACAAGCGCGCACTACAGATCAGACCGGATTACGTCGACGCCAATAGCAATATGCTGTTTGCGCTCAATTACGTTTTTAATGGCGACCCGGGTTCCGTCTATAACATGCATCTGGACTTCGCGAAGCGCTATGAGCCGCGGTTTGCCGCCTCCATCCAGAAGCACGCTAACTCACTTTCAATTGAGCGCCGAATTAAAGTTGGCTATGTCTCCTCCGATTTCAAGCAGCATTCGGTGACCTGGTTTATCGAGTCGGTTTTGGAAAACCACGATCACAACCGCTTCGAGATCGTCTGCTATTCCAATAACACCCAGGAAGATGAGGTGACCGAGCGCCTGAAGACGCTTGCGGATCAGTGGTGCGATATCACCCGCATGTCGGACGATGCAGTAGCCAAGCAAATACGCGATGATCAGATCGATATTCTGGTCGATTTGAATGGTCATACGGCGTTGAATCGGTTATTGGTGTTTTGCCGTAAACCGGCACCGATCCAGGTCGCGTGGCTTGGCTACCCCAGTACCACTGGTTTATCCGTCATGGACTACCGTATTACGGATGGCTTTGCGGATCCCGTGGGCATGACCGAGCATCTCCACTCCGAAGCGCTAGTACGTCTACCGGAGTGTTTTTCCTGTTACAAGCCATCGGAGAACGCGCCCGAGGTGTCGGAACTCCCGGCGCGAGCGAACGGTTATGTTACGTTCGGTTCCTTCAATCACCAGGCAAAAATTTCACCGGAGTTGATCGCGATCTGGGCCAAGATCCTGCAAGCCGTGCCCGGTTCGCGCCTAGTGCTGAAGAATTTCGGGCTAGGCGCGAATATCACCCAGAGATATGTTCGCGAGCTTTTTGCGAATGCGAGGATTGGGGCCAACCGGCTTGAGCTACTTGGCCATGATGCGATCCAGACGGCTCATCTCGAACGTTATCGGGCGATCGACATCGGCCTAGACACTTTCCCCTACAACGGCACCACCACAAGCTGTGAGGCGCTATGGATGGGCGTGCCCGTTGTCACCCTGGCAGGCGCCACGCACGCGGGTAGGGTGGGCGTGAGCCAATTAAGCAATCTGGGTCTTCCGGAACTGATAGCGAACACCCCTGAGGCGTACATCGAAACGGCCATCAAGCTGGCGACCGATCTCGATTGCCTGAGTCGACTGCACCAAGCATTGCGTTCGCGTATGGCGGCGTCGCCCCTGTGCGACGCGCCACGATTCACGCGCCATTTGGAACAGGCTTATCTCGGGATGTGGGAACGGTATGTCGAGGGAGTGGGGGGCGGTAATCGGGCGGGGCTTGGGTAAGAGATCATTTATTAAGATAAGGCAGTCAACAACAATGGCGCGCAGGCGCATTCATAAGGAGGAAACGGTAATGAAGATACAGAAGACAGTGTTGTGCGGCAGTCTAGCGGTGGTGCTGGGTTCGACGGGCCTGGCTGCGCAGGCGGCGATGCTTCTGGGGGGCGATTTACTGACCATCACGCCCGGTGCGCCGCAATTTGATTCGAACGGAAACTTCTTCAACGTGACCAGCGGTTCGTATTTCATGTGCGATTGCGATGCGAATTCAAAAATAGCGAACGTGGAAAAGACGGCAATCTCTCCCGGCTCGGCGGGCGGAATCGTGGTGGGTGTAACGCAGTCTCCGGGCGAGATCGATAATTACCAGTTTTTTGGATTCCCTGGTGGCCATTACACCACCGCGCCCGTGACAGGTGGAACGACGAGTGGATTGAATTTCAGCGGCTGGTCCTGGTTCTGGAATAGCGTTTCCACGCCCTTGAACTCGGGCAGCTGGACGCCGCTCAATTGCAGCACGGCCGGCGTCTACTGCACGGGTTACAGCAACGGTGTGGCGCGCTTGGACTGGAGTGGTATCTATGGGGATAGCTATACCCTGAATTACGCGGCAACGGTTCCGCTCGGCGATCCCTCGGGGTTTGGCGGGGTACGTTATTTTCTGCACCTGGAGGGTGTCGTGACTTCGTTTGCCTTGATACCGCCAGTGCCGATTCCCGCCGCGGCGTGGCTGTTCGCGAGTGGCCTTGTCGGTTTGGCCTTGGGCCGCTTCCATTCCAGAAAATAATGAGGCTTCCGTGAAGCCGGCTCAGGCACACAAGCAACTCCCCGAGCTCGCGCGCCTGTTCCAGACCGGGCGTCTGGCGGAGGCGCGCGCGTTGGGTCAGCGCTTGCTTGCTGCACTGCCGCGCCAGCCGCAGGTGCTCGCCATGCTGGGTGCGATTCACGGCCAGCTCGGCGAGTTCCGCGACGCCGAGGCGTGCTATCGCGCGCTGGTGGCCTTGGAGCCGTCGGCGTACATGCATTATTGCTATCTCGGCCTCGCCCTGGTGATGCAGCAGCGCCTGCCGGAGGCGGCGCCGGTGTTCGCGCGCATGCTGCAACTGCGCCCTGATTTCGCCGAAGGACATATGCAGATGGGTTGCCTGTTGCGCGATCTCGGACGGCACGGCGATGCGGTCGCGCATTTCGAGCGCGCACTGCAACTGGTGCCGGGCTTGGCGGATGCGGCCGTGTTCCTCGGCAATCTGCATGTGTTTCAGGGACGCATGGACGAGGCGCTGCGGTGTTATGAGCAAGCATTGACTCATCGGCCGGGACATCCTGATGCGGTGGCCGGTAAGTCGCTGATACGGGAGCATCTGGGCGACAAGGATGCGGCTTGGACCTTGTTGCAGCCGGTGGTCGCGCAGGGGAGGGCGACGCCGAATATCGCCATAGCCTATGCGTTGCTCGCCCCCAGATACGCAGCGGTGGAGCAGGCCAAGGCATTGCTGAATAATGTGCTGTCTCGCGGCGGTTTGGCGCCCTCGCAGCAGCAGGAATTGCATTTCGCGCTCGGTAAATTGTGCGACAAGGCCGGTGATTACGATACGGCGTTCATGCATTACGCAGCCGGCAATCGGCTCACGCAGATGCCCTTCACTATGCCGGCTTATCGCGCCAAGGTCGAGCGCATCAAGCAGGTATTCTCCCGGTCCGATATTGCGGAGGCCGAGGTCAAACCGGATACCGCGCCGATTCCGATCTTTATCGTCGGCATGCCGCGTTCGGGCACCTCGCTGGTAGAACAGATCCTCGCCAGCCACCCCGACGCCGCGGCGGGCGGCGAATTGGAAGTGCTGCCGGAGATCGAACGCGCGGCTGCCGAGATCCTCGGGCGTACCGAGCCGTATCCGGACTGTCTCGCCGGCGTGTCGTCCGCGGAGATGGCGCGCCTGAGGGAAAGCTACCGCGCGGCGATCGCGGAGATCGGCCAGGGCGCACGTTATGTCACCGACAAACTCCCGCCGAATTACGAACGCCTCGGCCTGATCCAGCGCCTGCTTCCGGAGGCGCGCATCATCCATATCCAGCGTGACCCGCGCGACACCTGTCTATCCTGCTTCTTCCAGAACTTCGGCAACACGCATGCCTATTCGACCAGCCTGCGCATGCTCGGCGAGGTATATGGCATCTATCGCGACTTGATGACGTATTGGCACGAGACGTTGTCGCTGCCGATTCTGGATATTGCCTATGAATCCATCGTCGCCGCGCCGGAGGCGAGCGTGCGCAAGTTGCTGGAATTCTGCGGCCTATCCTGGCATGACGACTGCCTGAATTTTCACGCGTCGAAGCGCTACGTCAATACTGCGAGCTACGACCAGGTACGCCAGCCGCTGTACGACAGTTCGGTTGGGCGCTGGAACCATTACGAACGACATCTGACGGAATTGCTAGAGGCGCTGTCGGAAGAAGCGACTTGCTGGGGGCGGTATCCATAACTCATAAAAGAGGATGTGACGATGAAGAACAAGAAATTATCAGCGCTATTGCTCTGCGTACTGCCAATGTTAATTTCAATGCCCGCGCACAGTGCCTTGACGACCGGTACGTTGTTGACTATCGATCAAGGGAGCGGCGATTGCAGGAACGGCATTTATAGTCTCATTTGTGCCAATCTGACCGGCTCCTACGTCATGGGCGGGTGGTCGAACGGTCCTGAATCGTTCTCACCTGGTGGGGTCGGTTTTCTCAGCGACGGTTACGACGATGCAACGGGAACTTTTTTAGGTGGCGCCACGGTGGGTGCAGGGATGGTCATTGGCGTCACGCAACCGTATCAGGGTACGCCGGTTGGGCCGGGAGCGCCCTATGATCCAACGACTGGACAAAACATCACGACAGCATTTCAGATGGATTCCGGCAGCGGCCCGTATCCGATCTGGGGCACGTTCTACTCCACGAGCCCCATCGTGGACAATGGCGACGGTACTCTCGATTTCACCGGATTAAATATGCTCTTCGGCGAAGATCCGGCATTGTTCGGCCCTCTTGACTATGTGCCCGGCAATGCAACGCTCTCGTTGATCCCCGGTGGCGGTGCCTTCGGCGCGGGCCGCTATGCCTTGGATTATTTCGCCGAGGATTGCACTACGGGTGAGTTCGAATGTCTCGGCATCTTGTTGCACCTAGAAGGCAGCATCAATGCCGTTCCCTTGCCTGCAGCCGCTTGGTTATTCGGCTCGGGCGTGTTGGGATTGATGGGGATCGTGCTGCGTAGGCGTGGTGTCGGGTGCTGACAGCATAACGAGCGGCATCTGGCGGAATTGTTGGAGGTATCGCCGAAAGTAACAATTTGCGGGGGCTGTAACCATAACAACGTCGAAGGAGGAATGGCAATGAATAACAAAAGGAAGGTATTGGCGGTGGCGATGGGCGCGGTGCTGGGCGTGACGGGTATGAGCGCACAGGCTGCGATGCTGAATGCGGGCGATGTGCTGATCATCAATGCGGGAGTGCCGGTCTATGATACCTACGGCAACCCTGCAGGTGTTTCCGGCGGTTCCTGGTTTGCATTGGATTTTAATTCCAATGGTTCGATCACGACAACTGAAAAGACCGCGATCAATCCGGGCGGTGCTGGTGGGTTGAGTATTGGCGGTCTGCAGAGCGTCGGTGCCATCGATGTGTGGAATCATCTCAATGCGCCAGGTTATCACTACACAACCGTTGCGCCGACCGGTGGAACGACCACTGGGATTGATTTCAGCGGCTGGGCGATCTTCTGGAACGGGCAGCCTGTGAACGCCATCGATGCCGGCGTCTGGGCGCCGAACAATTGTGCGACCCTGGGCTGTTCGGGTGTGAGCTTTGCCGCGGATATTGCCGCGTTCAACTGGAGTGGCGTGTACGGCGACAGCTACAGCCTGTGGTATTCATGGAGCTTCTATGACTCTCCGGGGGCGTTCGAACCTGTCAATTATCTTCTGCATCTGGAAGGCACGGTTCAGGCTGCACCCGAGGTGCCTGTTCCCGCTGCCGCATGGCTACTCGGTTCGGGACTGTTGGGGTTGATGGGCGTCGTTCGGCGCAAGCTTGTTTGAAATCGAATAACAAAGGTGAGGAGCATGAATAAGAAATTCTTGATTGCAGGAATCGTGGCGGTGCTGGGAACGGGTGGTATGGGCGCACAGGCGGCGGTGCTCAATGCGGGTGACCTGCTGACCATTTCAGCCGGCGTATACGACATAGATACCGGATTTGTCGTTGCGGGTTCCTGGATGGGTGCGGATACAAACGGCAATGGAAGCATTTCCAGTTCCGAAGAAGTGGCGGCCTATCCCGGCACGGACGGTGGCGTCATCACGGGTACGACGCAAGCACCAAGTGAGATTGATTACTGGGGGGAGTGGTTCGGTAATTATGGCCAAGACTACACCACCATCGCGCCGACGGGTGGGACGACCGCCGGAATCAATTTCAGCGGCTGGACGGTGACCTGGAGAAGTATCTCTGCCATCAACATGGGCAGCGGCGCCTGGGGCATCGGCTACAGCAACGGTGTGGCCAACTTCACCTGGAGCGGTACCTATGGCGACACTTACACCCTGGACTATCACGCGACGGTGCCGGTGGGCGATCAGTCCGGTTTCGGCGGTGTGCGTTTCGCGTGGCACCTGACCGGTGTCGTGACGGCGGCGCCAGCAGTTCCGGTTCCCGCGGCCGCTTGGCTGTTCGCTTCGGGCTTGTTGGGTCTGATGGGCATTATAAAACGCAAAACTGTATGAGCAGTCACTTCAACCAAAGAGGAACAGAAGATGAACAAGAAACTGTTGGCATGCGGAGTGTTGAGTTTGATCGTGGCGCAGCCGGTGTTTGCGCTGAGTACGGGTGACCTGCTGGCGATCACGCCGGGCAGTATCAGCGGTAGCGTGGTGTCAGGCTCGTGGTTCGGGTTTGATAGCAACGGCAGCCAGAATATCGGATTAAGTGAAGTCACGGTTATGTCGCCCGGGCCAGATGGTGGCGTTTTGATGGGTACAACTCAGATCGCTTCAGGTAGCCATTCTGGAGTGCCTGACGGGAGCGAGTCGCCACGTATCGATGCGCCCACGGATTTCTACGGAACGACAGGCATGCACGGCAACAGTACGCCGGTAAATATTATTTCCGATCTTGGAGCCACCAAAATTCTGGACTTCAGTGGTTGGCACTACATCTTTAACGGCATCGAGCCGACGACCCCGTCGGTGGGAATGTGGCTCGGCAGCAATTACACGTCACCGGCAACTTCCGGGCTGGCAACTCTGGTATGCAGCACGGCAGCATGTATCAATGGCGATACGTTCACTCTGGACTATGCCGCCAGAGTGCCGTTGGGTGAGCCGACATGTTGTGGTGGACTCTATTATCAATTGCATATCGAGGGCATGGTCACAAGTGCGGTGCCTGTGCCGGCGGCAATGTGGCTGTTCGGTTCGGGCCTGCTGGGCTTGCTGGGGGCAGCTCGACGCCGCTGCACGCGTTGAGGCGAATGCAATTCTGTCGTATGGGGCGGCGGGTGTGGTACCCGCCGCTTTTTTGTTGGCCGCAAGCGTGTTGCGTTACAATCGCTGCGTCGATCAATTCGCGCGGGTTCCGGCTGGGTATTTATGGATGTAGGGCGTAATGCTACCTGTCCCTGCGGGTCGGGGAAGAAATTCAAGCGATGCTGCGGGGCTAGTGGCGGTTCCGCCGAGAAGTCGCGCAGGGAGGCGCAGCAACAATTCGAACTGGGTAATGCCTTTGTAGCGAAAGGCGACATGAGTCAAGCGGCGGCTTGCTATGAGCGGGCAGTTGCCATCAGTCCTGATCATCTAGATGCGTACAACAATCTTGCCAATACACTCGCGGCACTCGGCAAAGTCGATCGGGCGATCGCCTGTTTCGAGCGGGCGCTGTCGATTAGATTGGATGCAAGACTTCATTTCAATCTCGCGAATGTGCTGGTAAGTCACGGCAGGAATGACGAGGCCATCAGGAACCTCGAGCAAGCGTTGTTAATCAATCCGGATTATGCCGAGGCGCATAATAATCTGGGTAACATGACGGGACGGCGTCGTGGTTATATCCAGGCTACCCGGTATCTCTCGCGGGCGGTTGAGTTGAAGCCGGATTTTGCCGAGGCACACAATAATCTAGGCCTGATATTGCAGAATCAGGGCGCTATCGGCCCGGCGATCACCCACCTCGAACGTGCTCTGTCGCTGCGGCCGGACTATGTCGCAGCCTATAATAATCTGCTGTTCGCGCTCAACTACGCCCCCAATACGGACCTGCAAACGGTGTATCAAGCGCATCTGGATTTCGCGCAGCGATATGAGGTGCCTGTTGCGTCTGCAACGCACATCTATGCCAATGACCGTACACTGGATCGGCGCATCAGGGTGGGTTATGTGTCATCCGATTTCAGGCGGCATTCCGTTGCCTATTTCATCGAGCCGGTATTGGATGGGCATGATCGATCTAAGTTCGAGATATTCGGTTACTACAACTATGCGGAGGAAGATGAGGTAACCCATCGCCTGAAGAAGAAGGTTGACCATTGGCGGTCCATTATCGGCGCGTCGGACGAAGCCGTGGTTAGCCAGATGTGGCTGGATCAGATCGATATCCTGGTCGACCTGAATGGGCATACGACAAAGAACCGCTTACTGGTCTTCGCCCGCAAACCCGCGCCGGTGCAGGTGACTTGGCTGGGATATCCCAATACGACCGGGCTTTCGGCCATGGATTACCGTATAACCGACGGGGTGGCCGATCCGGTTGGAATGTCGGAGGCCTTTCATTCAGAGGAGTTGATCAGGTTGCCGGAGTGTTTCTCCTGCTACCAGCCGCCGGAAGATGCGCCCGATGTATCGCCGTTGCCGGCGCTGACGAATGGCTGGATAACCTTCGGGTCTTTCAATAAATTGGCGAAAACCAATTCGGAAGTCATAGCCACGTGGGCTAAGCTGCTGTGCGCTATTCCCCGTTCCCGTTTAGTGCTGAAGGCCGCGGCCTTCGTCGAACAGGCTATGCGCGAGAAGATACTGAGCGAGTTCTCGGCGTTGGGCGTTGCTCGGGAACGGCTCGAACTGCTCGGTCATGATACGTCGCAGAAAAGTCATTTAGAACAGTACAATAAAATCGATATTGCGCTTGACCCGTTCCCCTATAACGGAACCACCACGACCTGTGAGGCGCTGTGGATGGGGGTGCCGGTGATAACGCTGGCGGGCCGTACTCACGTAGGGCGGGTCGGAGTCAGCCAAATGAGCAGCCTGGGTCTAACGGAGTTTGTATGCCGCACGCCTGACGAATACGTGGGGACGGCACAACGGCTAGCCGCCGACTTGGGTTCTTTGAAAGCGCTGCGACAAGGGATGCGTTCGCGCATGTCGGCATCGCCCTTAATGGATGCGCAGCGCTTGACGCAAAATCTGGAGCAGGCTTACCTGAATGTATGGGGTCGCTGGCTGCAGGAAATAAGGTGAAAATACCTATTTCGCGGATTCAGCTTGATAGTGCAACGGCAGATTGATGCCTATAGATACCTGATTCGGTATTTTCATGCCAAGGCATTTCCTGGGGCGGTCGTTGTCAGCACCCATTAGCGCATGGACTGTTTTGGCAGGACATCCTCCGCCATTAAGGCCTCGCTTTCACCCATACGCTGCGCACCGCAACTGGGGCAAAAGACACGGTGCTCGCATGTGAACACCACCAGATGCGCTTCATGGGAGGACGGGTTTCCCTTTGGCCTCAATTCGCCTGTTTCCTTAATAAATAGATGTACCCAGGCACTGGTTCATTCTTTTCTTTCCTGACATCAATCGTCGAAAAATGTATCTCGGAAAAATTGAATCGCTGGCTCAAATTGCGTATATACGCACGCGAATGCTGGTAACGCCCTGTCGTGTGCAGAATATAATCAACATTGTCGTCTGAAGCTGCTTCAAGCGAGAAGGCGAATAAACCGCCAGGGCGAAGTATGTTTTGGCAACATTCAAAAACCTGATCTAGTTTTCCTACATAAACAAACACATCCGCGGATACGGCGAGATCAAAACTATCTTGTGGTAATTCCTTCATCTGCACAAGCAAATCACCGGTTATAAGGTCGTCATAAATCGCACGTTCGCGTGCTTTGGCGATCATTTTAGATGAAAGATCGATACCGACCAGTCGCCTGCTGATATCTCGAAGTTCCAGCCCGATCAACCCTGTTCCACATCCCATATCAAGGGTATCTAACTTATGTCGAGCCGGGCGGTGAAATTTTTTAATCACGTCACCTAGAGGCCTGGGAACGCGATAATCTAGTTTTTCGATCAGGTGCTGATCGAATGATTGGGCGAAGTCGTCAAAAAGTTTCAGGACATAACCCTCTGGTGCATGGTCGAGGGTTACCTGCTGAAGCACGGCAAGCTGAAGACTGGCGGTATCGGCGGTATTTTTGTCTGGGCTAGTTTCAATGAGCTTGCGCAGGCAAGCGGCCGCTTCCGAAATATTCCCCTGATTTCTATAAGCCGCTGCGAGATAATAACTGAACTCCGGAACATTAGGACAGATAACCAAAGCCCGTTTGAAATGCTGGATTGCTTCGTCATGCCTGCCTAATTCACCAAGCACAATACCTATCCCGCTTAACAGAGTCGGATTGTCTGGGCGGATGGATAATCCTTTCTGAAGACAGTCGAGAGCCTCCTCTGACTTACCCTGTTTATGCAATGTTTCGCCGAGCCCGACATAGGCCGCTATGAAATCGGGCTTGCCTTGTATGGCCTGTTCAAGCTGGGCGATTGCTTCGTCCAACTTGCCCTGCGAGCGCAGTGCCATGGCGAGTTGGTAATGAGCCTCGGGAAAATTTGGCTGCAGAGCGAGTGCCTTCGTGCCATGGGCGACAGATTCTTCCAGCCTGTCCATAGTCCGGTACGTTTCAGCGAGATTATTATGAAACATCGCTATATTTGGACTGAGATTTATCGCTTGGCTGATCAGGCTAGCCGCTATCTTGTGATTCCCAAACTGCCGCGCCACCAACCCCTTCAAATGTAAAGCGTCAGCATTATTCGGATCAGCTTGCAGCACGAGGCTGTAAATTGCTTCGGCTTTCCTAAATCGTCCAGCCTGATGTAGTTGTACTCCAGCCTGTATAGCAGCAGGAACAGGTAAGGTCGTACCGTCAGGTAACTTTATAGTTGTCATAAGGGATATGGTGTCATGAATTGACGGGAGGAGATGCCGCTAGCCCAAGAAACACCAGGGGAAACACTGATTAACTCACAGAGGCCGTCATTGCAAGGCGCGTAGCGACGAGGCAATGACGGATTAATCGGAGGTTCCCCAGGGATGGTCTGTCTTCAATTTATCGAAAGAATATACGCCCTGTCCCGCAATGGTCAATGTGTGCTTCACTGACGGCTGACCGGGGCTATCTGAGTGCGCTGCGGGGCGGGATGCGATCGTGTATATTGGCATTGCCTTTAATGGATGCGCGGCGATTGACACGAAGTCTGGAATAAATTTACCAGAACAACTGGTGCCGCTGGTTGCGGGAAACAGAATGAATAAGCCCAATATCATTTGGATCGCGTCATATCCGCGAAGCGGGAATACCTTATTGCGCACCGTGCTGTGGCACTGCTTCGGTATGCGTTCTGGGAGTGTTTATCCCAACGATCTGGGGCATAGAAAAGATCTCGAAAATTATGTGGGACACATCGAGCAAGGGCCAGATCGTAGCATCGCATTTCCATTGGGCGCGTTACCGCTAGTCAAGACGCATGAGCCACCAATTGACGAGAATCCAGCAATCTATGTGGTTCGCGACGGTCGCGCGGCGAGCGCGAGTTTGTGTGAATTCTATCGCGGGAAACTGACGATGGAGGCCGTCATTGCTGGGCAGCATCGGTTCGGTACGTGGTCTGCGCATCTCGAGGCATGGCAGCCATGGGATCGTCTCAATACCCTATTGTTAAAGTACGAGGAAATTGCGGGCGATTTACCCTCGGTTCTGGAGAAAATTGGCGCCTTCCTTGAGTGTGGCGTTATGCGTAATCAGATTCCCGATCGTGAAACTCTGGCAACGGCCGATGGACGTTGGGTGAAAAGCAAAAGTGACTGGTCGTCGAAAATTTCGGAGGAACAGTTGGAGCTGTTCAATCGGATCAACAAGGAAATGCTGCATAGGATGGGGTATTCCTGAATGCCATGCCTAGTGAATTTTCACTCGTCGCTTTTTGCTGCATATCCTGCGCATTACGCTACAATCTTCCGCATCGCCACGGCTCAGGTGTGATCGACCATGACTGTCCTCGTCCTCAACGGCCCCAATCTCAATCTTCTCGGCACCCGCGAACCGGAGCATTACGGCAGCCATACGCTCGCCGACATCGACGCGCGCTTGGTGGCGCTGGGCAAGGAACTGGGCGTGACCGTCGAGACCTTCCAGTCCAACGCCGAACACGAACTGGTCGGGCGCGTGCAGCAGGCTCCCGCCGCCGGGGTGCAGTTCATTATCATCAATCCCGCCGCCTTCACGCATACCAGCGTGGCGCTGCGCGATGCCCTGGCGGCGGTGCAGATACCCTTCATCGAAGTCCACCTGTCCAACGTGCATGCCCGCGAGCCGTTCCGGCACAAGTCCTATCTGACCGAGATCGCCGTGGGCGTCATCGCCGGTCTGGGACCGATCGGCTATGAGTTGGCGCTGCGGGCGGCGGTGGCGCGATTGTCGGTCAAGTAGGTGCGGCCTTCGGTCTCGATTCGGTGTCCTCCGGTTGGGTTGTTCGCGGGCAATGCCCCAGGGTAGCTTCTCGGCGCAAGCGCCTCACCTTCAGCCCGCTCCTACAGGCCACCCCACTATCATGCTGGACCCATATTTTTTCAAATATCCCCTCGATTTGTCGCGAACATGCGCTAAAATGACGCCGTCGTTCGGAACCCCGGCGATACCGTGTCCATCGCGCAAGGTCTGTCCGCACTGCGCCACAAAGTGACTCCTATGGATATCCGAAAAGTAAAAAAGCTCATTGAATTGTTGGAAGAGTCCGGGATCGCCGAAATCGAGATCCGTGAGGGCGAGGAAACTGTGCGCATCAGCCGCTATGGCCAGGCCGGCGCGCCGATGATGATGCAGGCGCCCATGATGCAGCACGCACCGGCACCTGCTGCGCCCGCACCCGTCTCCCGGCCCCGCCGCCGCGCCGGCAGTCGCCCCGGCCGTACCGGCCGGCCACACCGTCGATTCGCCGATGGTCGGTACCTTCTACCGGGCCGCGTCGCCCGGTGCCAAGTCCTTCGTCGAGGTCGGCCAGCGCGTCAATGTCGGCGATACCTTGTGCATCATCGAAGCCATGAAGATGCTCAACCAGATCGAGGCCGACAAGGCCGGTACGGTCGCGGCCATTCTGGTGGAGAACGGCCAGCCGGTGGAGTTTGGTCAGCCACTGCTCGTGATCGAATAAGGGCGTGATCTTGTGCCAACGTTCACGCCGGAACCTACGTTGCGGCTGTCCATGTGCCCGCACGTCATTCGGATGCTTTGCTTATGCTAGATAAAATCGTCATCGCCAACCGTGGCGAAATTGCCCTGCGCATTCTGCGCGCCTGCCGTGAACTCGGTATTCGTACTGTCGCCGTGCATTCCACGGTCGACCGTGACCTGAAGCATGTGCGTCTCGCCGACGAGTCGGTGTGCATCGGTCCGGCGCCCTCGGTGCAGAGTTATCTGAATATTCCGGCCATTATCAGTGCGGCCGAAGTCACCGATGCGCAGGCCATTCATCCCGGTTACGGTTTTCTATCGGAGAACGCGGATTTTGCCGAGCAGGTCGAACGCAGTGGCTTTATTTTTATCGGCCCGCGCCCGGAGACGATTCGTCTGATGGGCGACAAGGTGTCGGCGATTCGCGCCATGAAGGAAGCCGGTGTGCCCTGCGTGCCGGGCTCCGATGGTCCGTTGGGCGAAGACGATGCGGTTAACCTCGAATTCGGCCGCAGCATCGGCTACCCGGTCATCATTAAAGCGGCCGGCGGTGGCGGTGGGCGCGGTATGCGCGTGGTGCATGCCGAAGCGAATCTGTTGAGCGCGATTTCTCTCACCCAGGCCGAGGCGCAAGCCGCCTTCGGCAATGGCATGGTGTACATGGAGAAATTCCTGGAGCATCCACGGCATGTGGAATTCCAGGTGCTGGCCGATGGCGAGGGCAAGGCGATTCATCTCGGCGAGCGCGATTGCTCCATGCAACGCCGCCATCAGAAAGTCGTCGAAGAGGCGCCCGCGCCGGGTATCTCAGCGGAACTGCGCGCCAAGATGGGCGAGCGTTGCGCCAAGGCCTGCGCCAAGATCGGCTATCGCGGTGCCGGCACGTTCGAGTTCCTGTATCAGGATGGCGAGTTCTATTTCATTGAAATGAACACGCGCGTGCAGGTCGAGCATCCGGTCACGGAAATGATCACCGGCGTGGACATCGTCAAGGAGCAGTTGTATATCGCCGCGGGCCAGGGTCTGTCCTACAAACAGAGCGACATCAGAATCACCGGTCATGCGGTTGAATGCCGTATCAACGCCGAAGATCCGCGCAACTTCATGCCGTCGCCGGGCACGATCCAGCAATTCCATCCGCCGGGCGGCCCGGGCATCCGCTGGGACTCGCATATCTACAACGGTTATCGTGTGCCACCGAATTACGACTCCATGATCGGCAAGTTGATCGCCTACGGCGCCGATCGCGCGACCGCGCTGGCGCGGATGCGCGGCGCGTTGGCCGAGATTGTCATCGATGGCATCAAGACCAACATCCCGCTGCATCAGGATATCTGCGCCGACGTCGCGTTCCTCGAAGGCGGTACGGATATTCATTATCTGGAGAAGAAGCTGGGGCTGAAGTGATTTTTTGCCACGAAATCCACGAATCCACGAAAAGAATTCTCGATCAATTCCTAAACCGTCGTCCTGGCATTCGCCAGCACGACGGGTTTATAGAAGTCTCCTTTTAGTGGATTTCGTGGCAAAAATCATTCACCTGCTCGTGTGCGATACCCACCTATGCCCTGGCTCCAGATAACGCTTCCCGCCTCATCCCCGCTGCCCGATCTGCATATGGCTGTAACTTTCCCTTCCCGCCGGCGATGCCGATCCGCAGTCTCTCGCGGATAGCTTCGATGCGCTCGGTGCGCTTTCTGTCACCCTGCAGGACGCCGCCGACCAACCGCTGTTCGAGCCGCCGCCAGGCGCCACGCCGTTGTGGTCGCAGGTGCGGGTGACGGCATTGTTCGATGCCGGCTGTGCGATTGCCGACATCAAGCGCGCAGATCGCCGCTCAGTTCGGCGCGGCGGCTGCCGAGCGCCTGCACATCGAATCGCTCGATGACCGCGACTGGGTGCGTGCCTGGATGGACGGCTATGCGCCGATGCAGTTCGGCGCCAAACTCTGGATTGTGCCGACGGGATTCGACGCGCCTGATCCGGACGGTGTGAATCTGCTGCTCGATCCGGGTCTGGCCTTTGGCACTGGTACACATCCGACCACGGCGCTGTGTCTGGAATGGCTGGATGCGCATCCGCCCGTCGATCAGGTGGTTATCGATTACGGCTGCGGTTCCGGCATCCTCGGCATCGCCGCGTTGAAACTCGGTGCGCGCGAAGTCTGGGCGGTGGATAACGATCCGCAGGCGCTGGTGGCGACGTTGGATAATGCGCAGCGCAACGCCGTCGCCGCACAGGTGAAGACGGTCATGCCGGGTGATCTGCCGGCAATGCACGCCGATCTATTGCTGGCCAACATTCTGGCCAACCCACTCATCGAGTTGGCACCACGATTCGCGGACTGCGTGCGCCCCGGCGCCGCGCTGGTGTTGTCGGGGATACTCGCCGAACAGGCCGACTCGGTGAGCGCGGCCTACCGCGATCGCTTCACACTACAGCCGCCCGCGCAGCGCGAGGATTGGGTGCGCATCGTCGGGGTCAGAAACTACTGAGGAAGCCTCTGATTAATTCCGTTCGTCCTGAGCCTGTCGAAGGACGGATAACGCAAAACATTGTTGATGTATACGTAATCACATGGCACTGCGTAGCCTGGATGGAGCGAAGCGTAATCCGGGAAAACTGCGGTTTTACCCGGATTACGGCATTACGGCCTGCATCCAGGCTACGGGTAATCTGTCTGGCACATGTAACGCTGATTAATTACAGGGTCTCGCCGTTCATGATTCGACTGCTGGACAAGCTCGCAGCTCACCACGAACGGCGGGAATTAATCAGGTGCATTAGGTTCTTGCCGCCCACGTCCTCGAATCCCGTTACAATTCGCCGATGCTGACCCGTTGCCCCGCTTGCCAGACTATTTTCCGCGTACAGGCCGACACCTTGCGCATCGCGCATGGGCAGGTGCGCTGCGGTCGATGCAACGCGCAGTTTAATGCGCTCGATAGCCTGGCCGATGATCCCGAGACGCTCGAGGATAAGCCGCTCGATACCCCGGATAGCGCGGTTGCCTCGGCGCCGGAGCAGGATGCGCGCCCCGATCAGTCGGAAGAGCCTGCGTTCGAGGAGTTAACACCCGAGCAACACCCGGCTGCGGACGTCGAGCCCGGCGCAGATCTGCCAGGAAGTCGCTCCGCCGCCCGCAGCCCCCGAACTGGTAGTGGATGCAGCGGTTTCGCGGGATAACCGCCCCGAATCGGATGTTTTAACCCCTGAGATCATCCAGGCGGCCTTGCTGATAGAGGAACCGGCAGCGCCGATCGAGCATGGCACGACTGGCCGGGTGGCTGGCCATCGTCGCATTACTGCTGTTGTTGGTGGGTCAATGGGTGTACCTGCAGCGCGCGCCGTTGTTCGAGCGTGAGGCGCTGCGCCCGGCGCTGCGGCAGTTTTGCGCGGTGTTGGGCTGCGCGTTGCCGCTGCCACGCCAACCTGAGCGCATCGAAATCATCGAGCGGGTCGTGCGCGAGCACGCGCAGGTTGCCCAAGCACTGTTCGTGGAGCTGACCTTTGTTAGCCGCGCCGATCAAACGATTGCCTATCCAGTCTTGGAGCTGCGCCTGAGCGACGTGTCCGGTAACCGTGCCGCCAGTCGTCGCTTCCTGCCGGCCGACTATCTGTCCGCAGAGACGGATATTCGCGCGGGATTATCCCCCGGGCTGCCCGTGCACGTGACGCTGGAGCTGGCTGTTCCCGATATCGAGGTCGCATCCTTCTATTTCGATTTTTTCTGAATGCGGTTTGCTTTGCCTGCCTTGGTGCGGTGCGCGGATGGCCGTGTTCGGCCTGATCTCGGTGCATGCAAAATCGCGCCATCGGTTGTTGACAACACATAAGTCTGTGAAATCGCATGACCTCGCGCGCAGAGTGTGTGCCGGTACATGTTTTGCACGCGCCGTTGCAGCACGTTGTGGACGTTGGCGCTTTCGCCGAGCGGTCCATGCGAGTATTATTTGCCCTCCTGCGCGCTATGCACTGGCGACAAGACCTGAGATGCAGGCGATGCACATCGGACCTTACGAACTCAAAAATAATTTGGTACTCGCGCCCATGGCGGGCGTGACCGACCGGCCGTTTCGCCAGTTGTGCAAACAACAGGGTGCAGGATTGGCTGTGTCCGAGATGGTGTCCTCGAATTCCCTGTTGTGGGGCAGCGCCAAGACCTTGCGGCGCGCCAATCACGAGGGCGAGGTTGAGCCGAAGTCAGTACAGATCGCCGGTGCCGATCCGCAGCTGATGGCCGAGGCCGCGCGCCACAATGTCGCCAACGGCGCGCAGATTATTGATATCAATATGGGCTGCCCGGCGAAGAAGGTCTGCAACGTGATGGCCGGTTCGGCGCTGTTGCAGGACGAAGATCTGGTCAAACGCATTCTCGACAGCGTGGTCAGTGCAGTCGATGTGCCGGTGACCTTGAAGATCCGCACCGGTTGGGATAAATCCCACCGTAACGGCATACGCATCGCCGAGTTGGCCGAGCAGGCCGGCATTCAGGCGCTGGCCGTGCACGGCCGCACCCGCGCCTGCGGTTACACCGGCGACGCCGAATACGATACGATCCGCGCCATCAAACAATCGGTGCGGATTCCGATTATCGCCAATGGCGATATCCGCACGCCGGAAAAGGCGCGTGAAGTTTTGCTCCACACCGGCGCCGATGCCGTGATGATCGGCCGCGCAGCTCAGGGACGGCCGTGGATATTTCGTGAAATAGAACATTACCTAGCAACCGGGCGGCATCTTCCCGAGCCCTCGATACAGGAGATCCGCAGCATCATGTTGGGCCACCTCCATAATTTATACGCCTTCTACGGCGAATCCACGGGCGTGCGCGTGGCGCGCAAGCACATCTCCTGGTATAGCAAAGGCCAGCCCGGCGGCGCGGTGTTCCGCGATCGTGTCAATCGTCTGGATACGATTGCAGAGCAACTCGCGCTGACGCAGGAATTCTTTGCGCGGTTGGTAGATGGTGAGGAGTTGGCAGCATGAGTGTCCCGGCCGAGAAACAGAATATTGTGAACGCAGCAACTTTACGCCGTGAGTCTGCACCGCAAACCTCACCCCAAACCTTGCGCGATGCCGTGCGCACTTGTCTGGAGAAATATTTTGCCGATCTCGACGGCCATGAACCGGCCGAAATTCATCAGCTGGTGATGAACGAAGTCGAGCCGGCCATGTTGGAAACAGTGATGCGTTTTGCGCGCGGTAATCAGACGCGCGCTGCCGACATGCTCGGCATCAATCGCACCACCTTGCGCAAGAAATTGCGTCAGTACGGACTGGACCTTTGAGCCCAAAAATTGCCACGGAAAACACTGAAAGCACGGACGCTATAGATGCAGTAAAAACGATGTCACGATGGGTCGACCGGTACGCGGTCATCCTTGGAACAGCCACGATAGTTACAGAGAGTATGTCGGTGCTTTCCGTGTTTTCCGTGGCAAAAATGTTTTTGTGCAGGTGTTCCGCGGCCAACGGTTTTTCACCACAGTAATTTTGGAACCCATCCATGAACATCATTAAGCGCGCGCTGATCAGCGTGTCGGACAAAACCGGCGTGGCGGAATTTGCCCGCCAACTCCAGTCCATGGGTGTGGAGATTCTTTCCACCGGCGGCACTGCCAAGTTGCTGGCCGATGCCAGCATCCCCGTGATCGAAGTATCCGACTACACCGGCTTTCCGGAAATGATGGATGGTCGCGTCAAGACCTTGCATCCGAAGGTGCATGGCGGCATCTTGGGTCGTCGCGGTGTCGATGATGGCGTGATGCGCGAGCATGCGATTCCGTGCATCGATCTGGTGGTGGTGAATCTCTATCCCTTCGAGCAGGCGGTGGCCAAGCCCGGCTGCGATCTGCCGACGGCGATCGAGAACATCGATATCGGCGGGCCGACCATGTTGCGTGCGGCGGCGAAAAATTATGCGGCGGTCACCGTGGTGGTGGATGCGGCCGACTACGAAACCGTACTCGCCGAGATGCGCGCCAACAGCGGCAGCGTCACCGACGCGACGCGTTATTCGCTGGCGGTGAAGACCTTCGAGCACACCGCGCGTTACGACGGTGCGATTGCCAACTATCTCGGCGCGTGCAATCTGCCGGAATCCAACTGCGCCTTCCCGCGCACGCTGAGTCTGCAATTCCGCCGCGTTCAGGCCATGCGCTATGGCGAGAATCCGCATCAGAACGCGGCATTCTATGTCGAGCACAAGACCACCGAGGCCAGTGTCGCGACGGCGCGCCAACTGCAGGGCAAGGAACTCTCGTACAACAACGTCGGCGACACCGATGCCGCACTGGAATGCGTGAAGACCTTCAGTGAAGGTCCGGCCTGCGTCATCGTCAAGCACGCCAATCCCTGCGGTGTCGCGTTCGGCGCGACTCTGCTCGAAGCCTATGACCGCGCCTATCAGACCGATCCGGAATCGGCCTTCGGCGGCATCATCGCCTTCAACGGCGAACTCGACGCGGCCACCGCGCAGGCGATTGCCGAACGTCAGTTCGTCGAGGTCATCATCGCGCCGGAGGTCTCCGCTGCGGCGCTGGAGGTGCTGGCCGCCAAGAAGAATGTGCGCGTGCTGGCCTGCGGCCACTGGAGCCAGACGCCGACGCATCGCCTGGATTTCAAACGTGTCACCGGCGGTCTGCTGGTGCAGGATGCCGATCTCGCCTTGACCGCCGACATCAAGGTCGTCACCCAACTCGCACCGACCGACAAGCAGATGAAGGATCTGCTGTTCGCCTGGCGCGTCGCCAAGTTCGTCAAGTCCAACGCCATCGTCTACGGCCGCGACGGCATGACCATCGGTGTCGGTGCCGGTCAGATGAGCCGCGTGAACTCCGCGCGCATCGCCGGTATCAAGGCCGAACACGCCGGCCTGGATGTGAAGGGCTCGGTGATGGCCTCGGATGCCTTCTTCCCGTTCCGCGACGGTATCGATCAGGCCGCCGCCGCCGGCATCGCCGCGGTGATCCAGCCGGGTGGTTCGATGCGCGACGAGGAAGTCATCGCCGCCGCCGACGAACATGGCATGGCGATGGTGTTCACGGGTATGCGGCATTTCCGGCATTGATTAAGTGTTGAACCGCCAAGACGCCAAGCGCGCCAAGAAAGAAATATTTGAACCGCCAAGGCGCCAAGACGCCAAGAATGATTGATGAAAAATCCGTCAACGATTTTTCAATAATCATTCTTGGCGTCTTGGCGTCTTGGCGGTTCAATCCAGGTTTTCTTGGCGCCCTTGGCGTCTTGGCGGTTCAACAAAGGTTTTCCAGCATGAAAGTACTGATCATCGGCAGCGGCGGGCGTGAGCATGCGTTCGCCTGGAAGGTCGCGCAGTCGGCGCGGGTGCAGAAGGTGTATGTCGCGCCCGGCAATGCGGGTACGGCGCGCGAACCCAAGGTCGAGAACGTTGCCATCGGTGTCGAGGATATCCCGGCGCTGCTGGCCTTTGCCGCAGACCAATGCCATCGGTCTGACCATCGTCGGTCCCGAGGTGCCGCTGGTCGCGGGTGTCGTCGATGCCTTCGAACAGGCCGGGCTGCGCTGCTTCGGGCCGCGCCAGGCCGCGGCCGAACTCGAAGGCTCCAAGGCCTTCACCAAGGATTTTCTCGCGCGCCACAAGATTCCGACCGCCGCCTACGGCAACTTCACCGAGGTCGATGCGGCCATTGCCTATATCCGCCAACAAGGCGCGCCGATTGTGGTCAAGGCCGACGGTTTGGCGGCGGGCAAGGGCGTAATTCTGGCGCAGACCGAGGACGAGGCGATCGCCGCGGTGCGCGACATGCTCGCCGGCAATGCCTTCGGCAGCGCCGGGCATCGCGTCGTGGTCGAGGAATTCCTGGTCGGCGAGGAGGCGAGTTTCATCGTCATGGTCGACGGCGAGCATGTGCTGCCGCTGGCCAGTTCCCAGGATCACAAGGCCGCCGGCGACGGCGATACCGGCCCGAACACCGGCGGCATGGGCGCGTATTCGCCGGCGCCGGTGGTGACAGCCGGAAATCCATGCGCGCGCGATGCGCGAAGTGATCATGCCGACGGTGCGTGGCATGGCCGCCGAAGGCCGCGTCTATACCGGTTTTCTCTACGCCGGTCTGATGATCGGCCCCGACGGCACGCCCAAGGTGCTCGAATTCAATGTGCGCTTCGGCGATCCCGAGACCCAGCCGATCCTGCTGCGCTTGCAGTCCGATCTGGTCGAACTCTGCGAGGCGGCGCTGGATAAACGGCTGGATCAAGTGCAGGCGCACTGGGATCCGCGTGCCTCGCTGGGCGTGGTGATGGCGGCCGGCGGTTATCCGGGCGACTACCGCAAGGGCGATGTGATCGACGGTCTGCCCACGCTGGAAACGCCGGGGGTGAAGGTATTCCATGCCGGTACCACGCGAGCGCGACGGTCAGGTCGTCACCAGCGGCGGGCGCGTGCTGTGCGTGTGCGCGCTCGGCGACACCGTGGCCCAGGCGCAGGCGCGCGCCTATGAGCAGGTGCACGCCATCCACTGGGACGGCGCCTATTACCGCAACGACATCGGCTACCGGGCGGTGGCGCGGGAGCGGACGTAACGTGCCGCCGTCGTGGGGACAGACCTTTAGTTCTGTCCCCGTCCGTGCGTTCCACGAACATGATTCTATTCAGCTGTGTGGACGCCACCACGGGGACAGAACTAAAGGTCTGTCCCCACCTCGGTGGTGTTCAGGCAGACAGTGGAATTACGATCTCGTCCGCCACGACGGCGGTGTGTCGGCATCGCCACCCCTGGCACAGCCATTGCTAACCACTACACTTACTCCGTCGGCAGCCGCCGGCACCCCACAGGGTGGTGATGCATGACTCCGATCAATCCGGGCGCGTTCCGATTCGATCCGCTGGGCCTCGACGAGGCCTCTCTCAAACGTTCCATCGCCAATCGTCTGGTCTACTCCGTGGGTAAAGATGCCTACACGGCCAAGCCGCGCGACTGGTATTCATCGCTCGCCTACGCCCTGCGCGACCGCCTGATGGAGCGCTGGATGGAAACCATGCGCAGCTACTACCGGCAGGATGCCAAGCGCGTGTATTACCTGTCGCTGGAATTTCTGATCGGCCGTACCTTGGTCAACAGCGTGCTCAACATGGATGTCGAGGAAGAGACCCGCAAGGCGTTGCTGTCGATGGGTCTCGACATGGAAGAGTTGCGCAATCAGGAGCCGGATGCGGCGCTGGGTAACGGCGGTCTCGGGCGCCTGGCCGCCTGCTTCCTGGATTCCATGGCGACACTGCGCCTGCCGGGTTACGGCTATGGCATTCGTTACGAATACGGCATGTTCAACCAGACCATCAAGGATGGCAATCAGATCGAGACGCCGGAAAACTGGTTGCGCTACGGCAATCCCTGGGAATTTCCGCGCCCGGAGATTCTCTATCCGGTGCACTTCGGCGGGCGGGTAGTGGAATACCCCGGTGAGGATGGTCGCGTGCATCATCATTGGGTGGAAACCGAAGATGTCATGGCCATGGCGTATGACACGCCGGTGCCGGGATATCACGTCAACACCGTCAACAATATGCGGCTGTGGTCGGCCAAGTCGTCGCGTGAATTCGATCTGAAGTATTTCAACGAAGGCAATTACATCAAGGCCGTCGAAGACAAGAACCACACTGAAAATATCTCGCGCGTGCTGTATCCGGATGACACCACCACCATGGGGCGCGAGTTGCGCCTGAAGCAACAGTATTTCTTTGTCAGCGCCTCGCTGCAAGACATCCTGCATCGCTATGTGCGGCATCGCAAAAACTTCGATGACCTGCCGGATAAAGTGGCGATTCAGCTCAACGACACGCATCCATCCATCTCGGTCGCCGAGATGATGCGTCTGCTGGTGGATATGCATCATCTGGATTGGGATGCGGCGTGGGGTTTGACGCGCCGGGTATTCGCCTACACCAATCACACCCTCATGCCCGAAGCGCTGGAAACCTGGGAAGTGGATCTGATCAGTCAGCTGCTGCCACGGCATATGCAGATCATTTACGAGATCAATCGCCGTTTCCTGGAAGAGGTGCGACACAGATATCCTGGCGACAACGAGTTGGTGCAGCGTATGTCGCTGATCGACGAGCGCGGTACGCGACGTGTGCGCATGGCGCATCTGGCCATCGTCGGCAGTCATAAGGTCAATGGTGTGTCGCAGATTCATACAGATTTGATGCGTGAAACCATCTTCAAAGATTTCGATCGCTGTTACCCGGATCGCATCATCAATATCACCAACGGTGTGACGCCGCGGCGCTGGGTAAATCAGGCCAACCCGGGGCTTACCAAGCTGATCTCGTCACGCATACGACACGATTGGCTCGGTGATCTCAGCGAGATCGTTCAGCTCACACCGTTTGCGGATGATGCGGTGTTCCGGGCCGAGTTCCGCGCGGTGAAACGCGACAACAAACTGCGTCTTGCTCAGGTTATCAGGACGCGCGTTGGCGTCGAGGTGAATGTCGATTCGTTGTTCGATGTGCAGATCAAACGCATCCATGAATACAAACGCCAGTTGCTCAACGTCCTGCATATTGTGACGCTGTACAACGAGCTGCGCAGTGGCAATGCCAGTGAGCGCGTGCCGCGCACGGTGATTTTCGGCGGTAAGGCCGCGCCGGGTTATGCCACGGCAAAGCTCATCATCCGTCTGATCCACGATGTCGCCGATGTGGTCAATAATGATCCGGCAGTGAATGAGCGGCTCAAGGTGGTGTTCATACCCAATTACGATGTCAGTACGGCCGGGGATATCATTCCCGCGGCGGATCTCTCCGAGCAGATATCCACGGTGGGTACCGAGGCCTCGGGTACCGGCAATATGAAGCTGAGCCTGAATGGCGCGCTGACCATCGGCACCCTGGATGGCGCCAATGTGGAAATGCGCGAGGCAGTGGGCGCGGAGAATTTCTTCTTATTCGGGCTGGATCGTGTCGGGCTTGCGGCGCTGCGTGAGCGCGGTTACAACGCGCGCGAGTATTACGACAGCAATCCACAGTTGCGTCAGGTGTTGGATATGATCGGCAGTGGGTTCTTCTCGCCCGGCGAGCCGGAACGTTATCGACCGATTATCGATGCGCTATTGAAGCACGGCGATCAGTATCTGCTGTTGGCCGATTATGCGGACTATATGCGGGCGCAAAGCGAGGTCGATCGCGTGTATCGCGATCCTGAGGAATGGACACGTCAGGCGATCCTGAATGTGTCCAGGTTGGCGCGTTTCTCCAGCGACCGTACCATCATGGAATATGCAGAAAGAATCTGGGATGTGAAGCGGGTGGAGCGGGAATAGGCTTCCTGGAAGATCGTAGCTCTGCCCGTTGCGGTACACGGCGGACAAGATCTTGGGGTCAGCGTCTGTACGCTGCCACCGCGGCAGAGCTGATTTCCACGTGTTACTTCAGCGCCGCATCGAGTCGAAGAATTCGGCGTTGTTCTTGGTGTCTTTGAGCTTGTCGAGCAGGAATTCCATGGCGGCAAGTTCGTCCATCGGGTGCAGCAGCTTGCGCAGGATCCACATCTTCTGCAATTCATCCGGCTTGGTGAGCAGTTCTTCGCGGCGGGTGCCTGAGCGATTGATGTTGATGGCCGGGTAGACGCGTTTCTCGGCGATGCGGCGATCCATGTGGATTTCCATGTTGCCGGTGCCTTTGAATTCTTCGTAGATGACGTCATCCATGCGCGAACCGGTCTCGACCAGCGCAGTGGCGAGAATCGTCAGCGAACCGCCTTCCTCGATATTACGTGCGGCGCCGAAGAAGCGTTTCGGCCGTTGCAGTGCGTTGGCATCAACACCGCCGGTCAGCACTTTGCCGGACGACGGCACCACGGTGTTGTAGGCGCGCGCCAGACGGGTGATGGAGTCGAGCAGGATCACTACGTCGCGTTTGTGTTCGACCAGACGCTTGGCCTTCTCGATCACCATCTCGGCAACCTGCACGTGGCGGCTGGCCGGTTCGTCGAAGGTCGACGACACGACTTCACCGCGCACCGAACGCACCATCTCCGTCACTTCTTCCGGACGCTCGTCGATCAGCAACACGATCAGATAACACTCGGGATGGTTGGCGGCGATGCTCTGCGCGATGTTCTGCAGCAGCATGGTCTTACCGGCTTTGGGCGGCGACACGATCAGGCCGCGCTGGCCCATGCCGATCGGCGAGGCGAGATCGATGACGCGCGGGGTGATGTCTTCGGTGCTGCCGTTGCCGAGTTCGAGTTTCAGGCGTCGGGTCGGGTGCAGCGGGGTGAGATTTTCAAATAGGACTTTGTTCTTGGCATTCTCGGGCGACTCGAAATTGATCTCGCTGACCTTGAGCAGCGCGAAATAACGCTCGCCTTCTTTCGGCGGCCGGATCTTGCCGGAGACCGTGTCGCCGGTGCGCAGATTGAAGCGGCGGATCTGACTCGGCGAGACGTAGATGTCGTCGGGGCCGGCGAGATAGGAGCTGTCCGCCGAGCGCAGGAAACCGAAACCGTCCTGCAATATTTCCAATACGCCGTCGCCGGAGATGTCCTCGCCGCTTTTCGCGTGCGACTTCAGGATGGAGAAAATCACATCCTGTTTGCGCGATCGGGCGGCGCCTTCGATGCCCATTTCCTGAGCGAGTTCGATAATTTCGTGTGCGGGTTTTTTCTTGAGTTCAGTCAGATTCATAATGGTTTCTTGAGCGGTGATTGGATTGGAGGTGCGGCTTCTAAGTTGGGAATGACAATGTGTCTAGCCCGAATGGGCCGGGAACTGCGTATTGAACGGGGGATTGCCGGTGGCGGCGAAAACGATCAGCGGTACTGTTTCTTATACCTGAATGCGGGCAAGGCTAGCATGCTTAATCGGCAGCGTCCAGCGTCAGACCCGCTCGGCGCAAAACGCTGCCGATAGCCTTACAGGTTGCTGTCGATAAAGGCCGTCAACTGGGATTTGGAAACTGCGCCAACCTTGGTGGCTTCCACATTACCGTTCTTGAACAACATCAGCGTCGGAATGCCACGGATGCCATAACGCGGCGGTGTCTGCGGGTTCTCGTCGATGTTGAGTTTGGCAATCTTGACCTTGCCGGTGTATTCGGCGGCGATTTCATCGAGGATCGGCGCGATCATCTTGCACGGGCCGCACCATTCCGCCCAGTAATCCACCAGGACCGGCTCGCCGGATTTCAGTACATCGGCTTCAAACGACGCGTCGGTGACATAGACAATGTGATCGCTCAAAGTGCATCTCCTCATGGGTTTTCGGGTGAGTCCGGTAAAACCAGCCCAGCCCAGTGTCGCGTTGCTTGTCGTTCGGAGCTATACGCCGGTGCCGCGGATGGCGGTCGGCTCCCTTCCGGGATGGCGGCACAAGGCTGCACGGGACGGGGCTGCGGACGGTTAACGAACTGCGTGTGCGGGCGGGTGATTCTGCCGGATATCGATGGCCGCCATTTGAGCCCAATCCAGCGTCGAATGCAAGTCCACTACAAGCGGGTTTTCGGTTATGCTAACTCGTTATGGGAGAACAACATCTAACGACACTTCGGTTTGCCGAGTTGGGCTTGGCCGATTCCACCCTCCGCGGACTGACGGATGCCGGGTTTGATTTCTGTACGCCGATCCAGGCGCAGACCCTCCCCGTGGCGCTGCAGGGTCAGGATATCGCCGGTCAGGCGCAGACCGGTACGGGCAAGACGGCGGCATTTCTCGTGGCGCTGTTCCAGCATCTGCTCACGCATCCATCGAAACCCGGGCGGCGTGCCAATCAGCCGCGGGCCTTGGTACTGGCGCCGACGCGCGAACTGGCGATTCAGATCCATTCCGATGCCCAGATCCTTGGCAAGCATGTCGGACTGGTGTTCGGCCTGGCCTACGGCGGCACCGGCTATGACCAGCAGCGCAAGGCAATAGAAGAGGGTGTCGATGTCTTGATCGGCACACCCGGGCGCATCATCGATTATTTCAAACAGCATGTGTTCGATCTGCAGGCCGCGCAGGTGATTGTGCTCGACGAGGCCGATCGCATGTTCGATCTCGGTTTCATCAAGGACATCCGTTTCCTGCTGCGCCGTTGCCCGCCGCCCGAACAGCGCCTGGGGCTGCTGTTCTCGGCAACCCTGTCGCATCGGGTGACCGAGCTCGCCTATGAGCACATGAACAATCCGCGTCTGATCAAGGTCGAAACCGAGAATGTCACGGCTGACCGCGTGCGTCAGGTGCTCTACCACACCGCCAACGACGAAAAGGTGCGCCTGCTTATCGGTCTGCTCAAACACATGGACCCGCGCCGCAGTATCGTGTTCGTCAATACCAAGCGCGATGCCGACCGGGTCTGGGGCTATCTGGAAAGTAACGGTTTCTCCTCCGCGATCCTCTCGGGCGATGTGCCGCAAAACAAGCGCCAAGCCTTGCTGGAACGCTTCCAGTCGGGTGATTTGCCGGTGCTGGTGGCAACCGATGTGGCCGCGCGTGGCCTGCACATTCCTGATGTCAGTCATGTGTTTAACTATGATCTGCCGCAGGAGGCGGAAGACTACGTGCACCGCATCGGTCGTACCGCACGCTTGGGCGCCGACGGCGATGCGATCAGCTTTGCCTGTGAGACTTATGTCTATTCGCTGCCGGATATCGAGCGCTATATTGGGCACAAGCTCCTGGTGGAAAACCCCGGGGCGGAGATGTTCGCCGAGCTGCTACCGCCGGTGAAGACCGAACGCCCGCCGCGGCGTCCCGGGAGTGGTGGTGGCAAGCGGCCCGGTGGTGGTAGTTCCCGGCAGGGTGCAGGCGGCGGGCAGCGGCGCCGCTAACGCAACGATTGACCGTATACGGTTTGGGTAGAAATGTGGCTGCTATGCAGTTAAACCAGGTTATTGATTGGCTACAGGGGCCGCGTGCTGAACAGAGCGCGCGGGGCGTCGCGCTGTTGCTCGGAATCTGGCTGCTGTACCGCCTGGCGGTGTTAGCCTGGCAGATCGTGCCGGCGCCGGAACTGCCCGAGGCACCGGCCGATACTGTGGCTGTGGCGCCGACAACGGCCGCACAGCCACGCTTGAACGTCACCGAAATCGTCAATTGGCATTTGTTCGGTAACTCCACAGCATCGGCACCCAGCGAGAGTGCCGAGAGCGCGCCGATCGATGCCCCCGAGACCCGGCTTAATTTGATTTTGCGCGGCGTGTTATCCTCCGACGACGCCAATGAGGCGCGTGCAATTGTTGCCGAACCGAACGGCACCGAGAATTTTTTCCGCGTCGGTGCCGAATTGCCGGGGGGCGCAGAACTGAAAGAGATTCACCCCGACCGCATCATCCTGATGCGTGCCGGCCGGCATGAAACCTTGCGCTTGCCACGTGAGATGATGGACGCTTCGGGCAACGCGTCCGGTGAACTCGATCAGAGTGGGGCGAACGGTTTCGCGCCGGTGGGTGATCCCAGTGCCCTGCTCGGCGATTACCGCGATCAGATGGCGCAGAATCCCCAAGCCTTGCTGGATCTGGCGCGCGCCGTACCGGCGCCGGCGCCGGGCGGCGGTATCTCGGGGTTCCGCTTGTTCCCGGGCAACAAACCAGCCTTGTTCGCCCAATTGGGTCTGCAACCCGGCGACCTGGTCAAAGAAGTGAATGGTTTGGTGATGGATAACCCAATGCGCGGCGCCGAGCTGATGCAGCGTCTGCGTGAAAGTAATCAGCTCGATCTGCGTATCGAGCGAGCCGGTCAGGAGATAAACCTGTCGGTTGCGATTCCATGAGCGCGGCGGTACCGCCAGCTCGAAAACAACGATCGAAGGTACGGATGGTATGAAGGGGATGCACGTCAGGATGGCGCACCGGAACGGTCTGTCGGCATTGGCATTGGCCATGCTGCTGACCTGGCAGAATGCCTGGGCCACCAGTGTCACGCTCAACCTCAAGGACGCTGACCTCAGCGCCCTGATTGGTACGGTCGCCGAAGTGACCGGCACTAACTTCATCGTCGATCCGCGCGTCAAGGGTAAGGTCACGGTGGTGTCCTCCAAACCCATGGAGTCCGACGAGGTCTATCAGGTCTTTCTGTCCATCCTCAAGGTGCATGGCTACGCCGCGGTGCCGAGCGGTTCGGTGGTGAAAATTGTCCCCGACGTCAACGCCAAGTCCGAGGGTGTGCCGAGCGCCAGCGATAAGGAACCCGGGCGCGGTGATGAAGTCGTCACGCGTGTCATCGAGGTCAACAATGTCTCCGCCGCGCAATTGGTGCCGATCCTGCGTCCGCTGATACCGCAGCAGGGCCACATGGCCGCCTATCCCGGTACCAATGTGCTGATCATTTCCGACCGCGCCGAGAACATTGAACGTCTGGTGTCTATCGTGCGGCGCATGGATCAACAGAGCGACAACGAGATCGAGGTCATGCCCCTGCAGTACGCCTCGGCCGCCGAGGTGGTGCGCATCATCGGCGCGCTGAATCGGCCGCAGGCGGGTCAGCCGCAGGCGCCTGGCAACGAGGCCACGGTCATCGCCGACGAGCGCACCAACAGCGTGCTGATCGGCGGCGACAAGGCCGACCGTCTGCGTCTACGCATGGTGATCTCGCATCTGGATACGCCGTTGGATCGCGGCGGCAACACCCACGTCATTTATCTGAAGTATTCCAAGGCCGAGGATCTGGTCAAAGTCCTTACCGGTGTGGGCACCAGCATTGCCCAGGAACAGAAGGGTGGGCAGGCGGCGGGTGGCGGCGGCGCGGGCGCGCAGTCCCAGGGCGAACTCAGCATTCAAGCCGATGAGGCGGCCAATGCGCTGGTGATCACGGCGCCGCCGGATACGTTCCGCTCGCTGGAAGCGGTGATCCGTCAGTTGGATATCCGTCGCGCGCAGGTGCATATCGAGGCGGTGATCGCGGAGATCGCCACGAACAAGGCGGTGGAGCTGGGTGTGCAATGGCGCTTCACCGATGACGTGAATGGTGCCGGCGCCATCGGCGGCACCAATTTCTCCTCGGGCGCTTCCATCAATTCGACGGCGGTGAACCCGCTCGCGGCAGGTGATGGCCTGAGTCTGGGCTACTTCGAAGGGACAGCCACGATCCTGGGCAAAGAGATACTCAATCTGGGCGTGCTGGTAAAGGCGCTTGCCGCCGATTCCGACAGCAATATCCTATCCACGCCGAATCTCGTGACGCTGGATAATCAGGAAGCGGAAATGGTGGTCGCACAGAACGTGCCCTTCAAAACCGGGACCTACGACACGGGTGCTACTGGTGAAGGGGGCGTGACCAATCCGTTCCAGACCATTGAACGTCAAGACGTGGGTCTGACCTTGAAGGTGAAACCGCAGATCAACGAAGGCGATGCCATCAAGCTGGAAATCGAGCAGGAGATTTCCAATGTCTCAAATAAGCCAGTCGAAGGTGCTTCGGATATCGTCACCAACAAGCGATCCATCAAAACCACGGTGATGGTCGACGACAGACAGATGATCGTGCTGGGCGGATTGCTCGATGACAGTATCAACGAGAGCGAGCAGAAGGTGCCGCTGTTGGGCGACCTCCCGCTGCTGGGCAATCTGTTCAAGTCGCGCCGTACCGACACAGTGCAACGCAACCTGATGGTGTTCATCCAGCCGTCCATCCTGCGCGATGCGGCCTACACCAATGAAATCAGCGCCAACAAATACAATTTCATGCGCGGCTTGCAGACGCAGATCCGCGACGAGGGTGTGAATCTGCTGCCCGACGAAGAAGCGCCGCTGCTGCCGGATTACCCGTACCCCGGCACGCCATCGGCCACCGCTGAAACCCAACCCTTACCCGAAGCGCCCGCGCCCGCAAGCCCATGAGCGAGACCGCGCCGAGTCCGGCCATCGACGAGGCGGGTGTCGAAGCGACGCCCGACCGGCCGAGCTTTGCCTTCGCCAAACGTCACGGTGTGTTGGTCAGTGATGCCGAAGATGGTCGTCTGTTGGTGCGGCACCGCCCGGATGTGAGTCTCACGGCACTGGCGGAGGTGCGGCGGTTTCTGCGCCGTCCGTTTGTGCTTGAGCCCGTGCCGGTCGAACGCTTCAACGCCTTGCTGACCGCCGCCTACGACAACGAATCCAGTCAGACCATGCAGCTGATGGGCGATCTGGGTGAGGACACCGATCTCTTCAGCATCGCCCAGGCGCTGCCGGAACCCGAAGACCTGCTGGATTCCGAAGACGACGCGCCGATCATCCGTCTCATCAATGCGCTGCTCACCGAGGCCATCAAAGAGAACGCCTCGGATATTCACGTCGAGACTTTCGAGAATCGTTTGGTGGTGCGGTTCCGCGTCGACGGCGTGATGCGCGAGGTGTTGCAGCCGCCGCGCGTGCTGGCGCCATTGATCGTGTCGCGCATCAAGGTCATGGCCAAACTCGATATCGCCGAAAAGCGTCTGCCGCAGGACGGACGTATCTCCTTGCGCGTCGCCGGTCGCGCGGTCGATGTGCGCGTCTCGACGCTGCCATCCGGTCATGGCGAACGCGTCGTGCTGCGTCTGCTCGACAAGCAGGCCGGTCGTCTGGATCTGGAACATCTCGGCATGGCGCATGAAGCGCGGCTGCGGATGGACCGCATCATTAACAAACCGCACGGCATTATCCTGGTGACCGGACCGACCGGTTCCGGTAAGACCACCACGCTGTATGCTGCGCTGTCCAAACTCAACGACCGCAGTCGCAATATTCTTACCGTCGAAGATCCCATCGAGTACTACCTCGACGGCATCGGTCAGACCCAGGTCAACACCAAGGTCGAGATGACCTTCGCGCGCGGTCTGCGTGCCATCTTGCGCCAGGACCCGGATGTGGTGATGGTCGGCGAAATTCGCGACCTGGAGACCGCCGAGATCGCCGTGCAAGCGAGTCTTACCGGCCACTTGGTGTTGTCGACGTTGCACACCAACAGCGCGGTCGGCGCCGTGACCCGTCTGCGCGACATGGGCGTCGAACCGTTTTTGTTGGCATCGAGCCTGATCGGTGTGCTCGCGCAGCGTCTGGTGCGTGTGCTCTGTCCAAAATGTAAACAGGCGTTCACCGCCAGCGCCAGCGATTGCGCCGTGCTGGATGTGCCCGTTGACGCGCCGCCGACCTTGTATCGCGCGGTTGGCTGCGCCGCCTGTAACTCGCTGGGCTATCAAGGCCGCACGGGTATCTATGAACTTATCGAAGTCGATGAGCACATGGCGACCATGATCCACGATGGCGCCAGCGAGCACGAGATGGAGCGCTATGCGCGCGTAAATTCCGCCAGCATCCGTCACGATGGTCTGCGCCGTATCCTCGAAGGCACGACCACGCTGGAAGAAGTTCTGCGCGTGACCCGCGAAGATTGACGTTTAACCGCTGATGCCCGCCTTCGAATTCACTGCACTGGATGCCACTGGCCGCGAGCACAAAGGTCTGCTCGAGGGTGATAGCCCGCGTGCGGTGCGCCAGCAATTGCGTGAACGCCAGTGGACGCCGCTGAATGTTCAAGAGGTCGCCGCGCGCGAGGCGAAATCGGCGCGACGCTTCAGCCTGCAACGCGGTGTGGCCGCCGTCGATCTGGCCTTGATGACGCGGCAACTCGCGACCTTGGTGCGTTCCGGTCTGCCGCTGGAAGAGTCGGTACGGGCGGTATCGCAGCAGACGGAAAAGCAGCGCTTGAAAAGCATGTTGCTGGGCGTGCGTTCGCGGGTCATGGAAGGTCATTCACTGGCCGCGGGCTTGGCCGAATTTCCGCATGTGTTCCCCGAGTTGTATCGCGCCACCGTCGCGGCCGGCGAACAGTCCGGTCATCTCGATGTGGTGCTGGAGCGTCTGGCCGATTACACCGAGAGTCGCCAGCAATTACGCCAAAAGATTCAGCTGGCGCTGTTTTATCCCGCCTTGCTCACGCTGCTCGCCATCAGCGTTGTCGTCTTGCTGCTGACCTATGTCGTGCCGCAAGTAGTGCAAGTGTTTCAGAACATCGGTCAGGAGTTGCCGATCCTGACGCGGGGGCTGATTGCGCTCAGTGATTTCATGCGCACCTACGGCCTCGCGCTGCTGGTGCTGCTCGGGCTGGCGGGCGCCGGCATCGGTTGGTTATTGCGTAAACCCGGGCCGCTACGACAATGGCATGCCCTATTGCTGCGCTTGCCGCTGATATCACGACTGACGCGGGGGCTCAACACCGCACGCTTCGCCCGCACCTTCAGCATTCTGCTGGCCTCGGGTGTGCCGGTGCTGGAGGCCCTGCGCATTGCCGCCGAGGTGATCGGCAATCTGCCGATGCGCGATGCGGTCGAGGCCGCCGCGCGCAAGGTGCGCGAAGGCACGAGTATTTTCTCTGCATTGGATAAAAGCGGTTACTTCCCGCCGATGACCTTGCATCTGATCGCCAGTGGCGAAGCCTCGGGAAAACTCGAAGATATGTTGGAGCGCGCCGCCACCAGTCAGGAGCGTGAAATCGAAGTCATGGTGGCGACCCTGCTGGGATTGTTCGAGCCGCTGTTGATCGTGGTGATGGGCGGCCTGGTATTGATTATCGTGCTCGCCATTCTGCTGCCGATCTTCGATCTGAATCAGTTGGTGAAATAACAAGGCGTTGCCAAGAACGTTGTTCATGGATAAAGCCATCAAGGGGTATATGAATATGCTGACCCTCATTCAGGGTGCCTTGTCGACCGTGCGCACTCTTCGCCGCTACCCGCTTACGCTGTTGTTGCCATTCCTGTTCATGGGCTTGAGCGCTGCCTCGGCCACCAGTGTCCGCGAGGCCTCAGTGGCCGAGATGACGGACAAATCCGCGGTGATTTTCGAAGCGGTGGTGGTCGATGTCCGGGCGCATAAAAGCGTGCGCGGCAGTATCGTGACCGAGGTTGTCTTCGAAGTGCTGGACGTCATCAAAGGTCGCATTCCGCAACGGCGTCTGACGCTGGAATTTCTCGGCGGCGAAATTCCGGGCGCGCGGCAGTCGATTGCGGCGATGCAGTATCCGGAACTCGGCGAGCAGGGGATTTACTTCGCCGAGTCGATCGACCAGCCGCTGATCAATCCTCTCTACGGATGGGATCAGGGGCGGTTTCTGGTGCAGCGGGATACCGTGGGCATCGAACGTGTGCTGACGGCGGGCAGGCGTCCCGTCATGGACGTCCAGGGCAGCGAGTCCACGTTTTTCGATGCACCGGGCGTTGCTATGAGACTTTCCACGGGTGTGGCCAGCGGTGTGCGAGCAACCTCGACCGCTTCGATCAATGAAGGCTTGTCGTCAGGCCAGTTCAAGGGACGCATCCGCAACTTGTTGGGTGCCTCGCCATGAACGCGCCCGCGTTGCGTGGCATGCTGCTGCTCTGCCTGCTGACGGTACTGCCATCGGCCGGGGCTTATGTGTTCATGGGCTCGAAATGGCCGCAGCCACAAACGACGTTTTACGTCAGCATCCCGGGTGCGAGCGGTCTCTGGAACAGCGGCTTTGAGCAGGCGATGGGGGCATGGTCGCCGGCGGGCTTTCGCTTTCTCATCGTCAGAGACACCTATTCCGATCCGTGCAATTCCAGCGATCATCAGAAATGGCGTGCGGTTTCACACCCATGTGTGCGGGTCGGCCTTTGGCGCCACGACCGTGGCCGTGACCTCGATTTTGTCCCTGGGTGCGCAAACGACCGAGGCGAATATCGTCTTCAACTCGAATGAGAATTGGGATGTGTATGCGGGGGCCTTGAATGCGTATACGATCGACTTCCGGCGCGTGGCGGTTCATGAGCTGGGGCATGCGCTTGGCCTCGGCCACGAAAACTCATGCGTCAGCCATCATGGCGCCGTTGTCAGCAATATCGAAACGCCACGGACGGACGATGTGACCGGCGTAAGGGCGCTGTATGGCTTGGCCGGCGGCGACGATTTCGGCAACAGCCTCGGTACGGCGCATGCCATCGCGCCGAACAGCAATACCAGCGGGGTCATCGGCACCGGCCGCGATGTCGATGTCTTCCGCATTCGCCTGGCCAATCGCGGCCGCATGACCCTGCGCACGAATGGCGGCACCGATACGGTGGGCACCTTGTATTCCTCGACCGGGGCGGTGCTCGCGGCGAACGACGATGGCTGCGGCAGTGGCGTGAATTTCTGTCTCGCGCGGATGCTGAATGCCGGCACCTATTATGTGAAGGTGGATGGATTTTCCACTACCAGTACCGGACCCTACACGCTGGTTGCCCGCTTCGCCGTGGACGATTACGGCAATACCCGCGGCGAGGCGAGGCTGATCGCGCCCAACAGTACGACCAACGGGCGCATCAACTCGGGCAGCGATGTCGATTATTTCAAAATTCAGTTGCCGCGCGCGGGACGGTTGATCTTGCGTACCAATGGCACCACCAATACCGTGGGGACGCTGTACACCGCGACCGGCACGACAATCGCCGTCAATGATAATGGCTGCAGCAACGCGCGGAATTTCTGTATCGGCAGAAGCCTTGCCGCAGGTACCTACTATCTGAAAGTCGATGGCTTTGGCACGACGGCCACGGGACCGTATTCCCTGGTTTCCAGATTCCAATGACCGGCCAGCGGCTCCTGATCGTTCTGCTCGTCGCGAACCTGTTCGCGACGCTGTTGGTGTACCGGGGCATGGAGCTTTTGGTCGAGCGTGTCGATCGGTTGCCGTGTGAAGACACCGCGGCGGCAGGTGCGGGGTTATCCGGACAACAGAGTTCCCCGCCAGAAGTGCGCGCAAGCAATCTGAGCGATGAGCGTGCTGAACGCATGCCAGGATCTGCCGAAGCGGTGCAACCATCCGCTGCCGGAATGGATGAGGTAATCGTCAGCCCTGGATGATCAGGACTCATCTGCGCAAGGCGATGCGCAGGACGGTTGCCGGTATCACGGAGGAACCCGAGGCAGTCGTGGACGACCTCGAAGCCCTAAAAAATCAGTTCACGATACAGGCAGTCGATTCTGTGCAAACGGCCCACGTTTATCAGGCAATCCAAGACGTGGCGAACGCTTCCACGACCTACCTGGGGATCACGCAGGATCTGGTCGAGTGCAAAGAGACGATCTGCAAGCTGGTGCTGGGCTACGCCGATCAAGCCGTGTTCGATGCCTTCGTCGATGATCTGATCATGGCGTTCAAAGGCGAACTCTCGGCCTCGCTGTATTTCGATGAGACCCGCACGGTGGGCGGTAACTCGACGGTCGACGTCTATCTGGTCCGCGAGTAGCGAGCGCCCTGCGCCGTCATGGCCTTCCAAATCACCCGCTCCCTTCAGCATCGCAACTTCCGTTTGTATTTTCTCGGGCAGTTGCTGTCGCTGCACGGCACCTGGATGCAGAGTGTCGCGCAGGCGTGGCTGGTGTATCGGCTGACCGATTCCAGCTTCATGCTCGGTCTGGTGAGTTTTCTGAATCTCGCGCCGGTGCTGGTATTCGGTTTGGTCGCCGGTGCCGTTGCGGACCGCTATTCACGCTACCGCTTGCTGTGGATCACGCAAACGCTGGCGATGCTGCAAGCCTTCATCCTCGGCGCGTTGACCTTGAGCGGACATATTCAGGTTGAACATATCCTGCTGCTCGCAACCACGCTCGGCATCATTCACGCCTTCGAGATTCCCGCGCGGCATGCCTTGGTCGCGGGCCTGGTGGAGCGCGCCGAGCTGTCCAATGCCATCGCGCTAAATTCCAGTCTGTTCAACTTGGCGCGCTTTCTCGGTCCGGCGCTGGCCGGTATCCTGGTCGCTGCGTTGGGTGAAGGTCCGGTATTTATCATCAACGGATTTTCATTTATGACGGTGCTTATCGCGCTGTTCGCGATGCGCCCGCGGCCGGCGATGCATGCGCGTCCGAGTGATTCCGGTGGCGCTTTGGCCGGTCTGCGTTTCGCCTGGCGGCAAGTGCCGCTGCGTTATGCGCTCGGTCTGGTCGCACTCATCAGCATCGCGGGCACACCCTATCTGGTCTTGATGCCGGTGTTCGCCCGCGAGGTGTTCGGCGGTGGTGCGCAGCAACTTGGAATGTTAGTCGGCGGGTCAGGTCTCGGCGCCTTGGCCGCCGCGTTGCGGCTCGCGCAGCGCAAATACACCGCGGGATTGGAACGCGTGATTGTCGTCTCCGCTGTGCTCGCCGGGATCGGGCTGTTGCTGTTCTCACAAGCGGGCAGTTTTCTGTTCGCCTTGGCGACACTGCCCTTGATCGGCTTCGGCATCACCACGCTGGTCGCCGCAACGAATACCTTTCTGCAACTTGAGGCCGAAGACAGTCTGCGCGGCCGTCTGATGTCGCTGTTCTCGATGGTGTTCCTCGGCTTCGCGCCATTGGGAAATCTGTTGGCGGGTTATGCGGCACAGCATCTCGGTGCGCCACGGACTGTGCTGGTATGTGCGTTGATTTGTCTGCTTGGTGCCGCGGGGCTGGGTGTTGGATTGTCGCGGAGTGTGGGGAATAAGGCGTAGTGAAGCGGCGGTGTGGGTAGACCGCTCAAATCGCGAAGCAGTATGGTCGCAAGTACATTAGGTGCGACTAATGTTCTGCTGCTGGCGAATAACAGACTTAAGACTATGTTTAAATAGCGAATGCGAACGCGGCTAGATCAGCCCTAAACCAGACGACCACATGAGGCAGGACATAAACTGCAATTGCCCATACTTACAGGGCCAGCTCATGGCGACCTCACCTTGCTGTAATATGGATGAATCTGGCATTTCTTGATTTCGATGCTTGCATTCGCAATGTTCCATTTTATTGCAGCATGCCGCATAGTTTGCCTAAGGAGCCAGGATGTAACAGTGCTCTCTCGCAGAAAAAAACCAATAAACGTCACGGGAGGAGATACCATGAACTATCACAAAGGCCGCGCGGCCTATGTCTTGCTGTTAACCACTCTTGGTGTGTTGGCGCTGTCTGAGCAGGCACAAGCCATTTCCTACACCATTACCGACCTGGGTACACTTGGAGGTTCATATAGCAGTGCCTCTGGGGTAAATAACAGTGGTCAAGTTACAGGCACTAGTGACATCACCGGCGACTCCGAAAACCATGCTTTTCTATATGCCAACGGCAGTATGACCGATCTCGGAACCTTGAGCGGAGGTTATAGCATCTCTAGAGGAATAAACGGCCTTGGCCAAGTGGTAGGTCAGGCCGGTCTCGCCGGCGACTCCGAACACCATGCTTTTCTCTATGCCAACGGCAGCATGGCAGACCTGGGCACCCTTGGTGGGACGGAGAGTAGCGCTTATGGAATCAACATCAATGGCCAAATAGTCGGGGCATCGTTAACAGTCGACAATCTAGAAACTCATGCATTCCTCTATTTCAATGGCGTGATGACTGATCTTGGCACGTTGGGAGGAACTTACGGAGAGGCTCATAGCATCAACGACGCTGGCTTGGTGGTCGGAGGGGCCACCATCGCTGATGATGAAGAGATCCATGCTTTTCTCTACAGCAACGGCAGTATGAACGATTTGGGCACATTGGGTGGAACGCAGAGCGACGCTTGGGGTATCAACAATGTCGGTCAAGTAGTGGGCAACTCCGACATAGCGGATGACACTACTTTTCACGCCTTTCTCTACAGCAACGGCAATATGCTAGATCTTGGTACACTAGGCGGTTCCTCTAGCGGGGCTTGGGGCATCAATATACACGGCCAAGTAGTGGGTGGTTCCTACGACGCAAATGAAGTTGAGACGGCATTCCTCTATAGCGATGGGTTTATGCTGGATCTCAATAGCCTGATAAACCCTAACTCCGGCTGGTATCTCTATGATGCAATTGGCATTAACGATTCTGGTCAGATAGTGGGCACTGGATATTTTAATGGCGAAGAACGTGCCTACATGCTGTCCGTGTCTGCTGTGCCTGTTCCGGCCGCGGCATGGTTGCTTGGTAGTGGTTTGCTGGGCTTAGTCGGTGCAGCTCGACGCAAAGCTGCATAGGCTCTTATTCATCAATCTCTGTACCGGCGACCCCGCATGTGTGGGGTCTTTTGCGTCCGCACTTGTATGACTGAACTTGCAGTCGAAACCAGGCGTTGCTGGATTACTAGAAGCTTCACTCCGCATGTTCCGCTCTGGTCGAAAAACAGACCATGAGAACATTGCAAACACAGACAGACCAAGTTTTTACTACTACACCTCAGTCCAACCGAACGTAGACGACGTCGGTTTCGATTCTGCCGTCCGCGCTCAGTTCCAGCCAGCGATAGCCGGGTGGTTTGTCGTCGAGTGTGAAGTCCGCGCAGCCGGGTTTGAATTGCACGCAGCTGGACGGGCTGGCGAGCAGGCGCACGTTATTGCGTGTGGCATCGAAGGCTTGATGCACGTGTCCCCACAGGATGCCGCGCACCTGCGGGTATCGGTCGGTAATGGCGAACAGTGCGTCGGCGTTGTCGAGCATGAGTTCGTCCAGCCAGGCGCTGCCGACGGGTACGGGTTGATGATGCAGGCAGATCAACGCATGCCGTTCTGGCTGTTCCTTTAACGCCGCTTCAAGGCGCGCGAGTTCCGCGTCGCGCAGATGTCCGTGCACGGCACCGGGTACAGCGGAATCCAAAAAAATTAATTGCCAATTACCGGCGAGCAGACAGCCACCGCTTTGCGCGTGCGGCCCTTTGAGAGCGCAAGCGAATACGTCGAGTGCATCGTGATTCCCGGGCAGGCAGTAGATCGGCGCGTTGAGTGGTGCGAGCAGATGCACCAGGCGCCGATAGGACGGCGTGCCGCCGTCATGACTGAGGTCGCCGGTGGCGAGGATGCCGTCGATGTGCGGTTCACGCGCGCGCACCTCGGCGACCACCGCGGCCAACGAATGTGCCGTGTTCAGGCCGCGCAACGTACCGTCGGCGTGATCGTACAAATGCGTATCGGTGATCTGGATGAAGCGCAGTGGGTTCACCGCAAATTAATCCGCCAACGCCTTGATGAACACCTTCGATTTGCGCTGGTAGTTGTACAGGCTGCGGCGTTTCACCGGCAGATCGGCCACATCGGCGGGTTCGAAGCCGCGTTCGCGGAACCAGTGCGCGGTGTGGGTGGTGAGCACGAACAGACGTTTAATGCCGTTGTCCTGGGCACGACGTTCGATGGCGGCGAGCAGGTTGTCGCCGCGGCCATCGCCACGATAATCCGGATGCACCGACAGACAGGCGAGTTCGCCGACCGCTTCATCGGGATACGGGTAGAGTGCGGCACAGGCGATGGTCATGCCATCGCGTTCGACCACCATGAAGTGATCGATCTCCATTTCCAGGCGTTCACGCGAACGCCGCACCAGCACGCCTTCGGTCTCCAGTGGCCCGATCAATTCCAGGATGCCGCCGACATCGTCGATGGTCGCCGGGCGCAGGCCTTCGTAGATATCGTTGGTGATGAGCGTGCCGACGCCGTCGCGGGTGAACAACTCCTGCAACAGCGCGCCGTCGATGGCGCGCGCGACCAGGTGCGCGCGGCGCACACCGCGTTTGGCCGCTTGCGTGGCGCTGGACAGATGCCGCGCGAGATCTTCAGACAGGCTGCGCCGGCCAGTGAGTAACTGTTCCGCATCGCTGGGGCTCAGTTGCCGAATCGGTTTGCGACCTTGCGCGAGACCGGGACCGTCGAGCAGCAGAATGAGTTTATCCGCGCGCAACTCGATGGCCGCGTGCATGGCGACCTCTTCGGCGCTCAGGTTGAACACCTCGCCGGTGGGCGAATAGCCGAGCGGCGACAGCAGCACAATGCGCTGGTCTTCCAATTGCTGACGGATGGCCACGCCATCGATGCGCCGCACCTGGCCGGTATGGCAATAGTCGATACCCTCGCGCACGCCGACCGGTTGCGCGGTGACGAAGTTGCCGCTGGCGACACGAATACGCGCGCCGGACATCGGTGTGTTGGCGACGCCCATCGACAGCAGCGCCTCCAGATCGACGCGTACCGTGCCGACGGCTTCCTTCACACACGTCAGTGCGGCGTCGTCGGTGATGCGCAGACCGTTGGCGTAGCGGATTTCCGTGCCGCGTTCTTTCAGGCGCTGTTCGATCTGTGGCCGCGCGCCGTGTACCAGCACCAAGCGGATGCCGAGGCTGTGCAACAGCGCGAAGTCGTGAATCAATCCGGCGAAGTGCGCGTCCGCGATCGCCTCACCGGTAAAGCCGATGACGAAGGTGCAGCCGCGATGCGCGTGAATATACGGCGCCGACTGGCGGAAGCCGGTGACGAAGTCGCAGTTATCAAGGATCTTTTTCGGCACTGGATTCTCAGTTTGTGTTTAGAGAGGTCATTTGTAACCCAAATGCGGGGAACCGCCAAGGCGCCAAGAAAAAGATTTTGGAACCGCCAAGGCGCCAAGACGCCAAGAAAGGAATTTTGGAACCGCCAAGACGCCAAGAAAACTTGAGGTGAAACCGCGAAGCGCCAAGACGTTTGTTGTCGTTAGCTCAGCCTGTACTGTGCACGGACTGGTGGGATATTTCCGTGCGAGGCCAAGTCCAACGAAAACCCATAAGAAAGGGTTTCTTGGCGTCTTGGCGCCTTGGCGGTTCCAAAATTCATTTCTTATTGTTTGGGCGATACACGGAATCATCAGGGTGTCTTGACCGTTCCCGTCACCGGCGCAACGCAAAACTCGCCGATCATCTTTTCCAGCAGATCCAGCGTCGGATTGATGCGATCCAGACGCAGGTATTCATCCGGTTGATGGGCCTGTTCGATGTCGCCGGGGCCGAGGATCAGCGTCTGCATGCCGAGCTCGTTGAAGTAGGGACCCTCGGTGCCGAAGGCGACCGCCTCGGCGCTGTGACCGGTCAAACGTTCGGCGGCCTGCACGATGGGCGCACCGGCCGGCGTCTCCATCGCGGGCGTGCCGACGAACAGCCGCTCGACATCGAGTTCGAGACCGCTGCCGGCCAGGCGTTGCTGCAGACGGCGTTCCATTTCGCCGCGCAGTTCGTCGAGGTCCATGCCGGGCAGCGGACGGATGTCGATGTGCAATTCGCAAGCACCGCAAATGCGATTGGGATTGTCGCCGCCGTGGATGTGACCGAGATTCAGCGTCGGCACCGGCACGTTGAAGACCGGGTTGCGATAGCGTTGCTGCAATTCGTCACGCCACGCGAGCAACTCGCCCAAGACCTGATACATGCCTTCCAGTGCGTTGCGACCCAAGGACGGATCGGAGGAATGTCCGGAGCGCCCGCGCACGCGGATCGCCTCCATCATAATGCCCTTGTGGGTGCGGATCGGGCGCAGGCCGGTGGGTTCGCCGATGATGGCATGGCGGCCCAGTGCGCGGCCGGCCTCGACCAGCGCCAGCGCACCGGCCATGGATGATTCTTCATCGGCGGTGGCGACAATCGTCAGTGGCTCGCGGAATTGTTTCGCATCGAAACGCCGTGCCGCCTCGATGGCCAGCGCCAGGAATGCCTTCATGTCCGAGGTGCCAAGGCCGTATAGCTTCTGGTCGCGTTCGGTGAGACGGAACGGATCGGTGCTCCACAGCTCCGCATCGCACGGCACCGTATCCGTGTGCCCGGCCAGCACCAGACCGCCGCCGCCACTGCCCAAGGTGGCGATGAGATTGGCCTTGTGCGGGTGTATCGCCAGTGGTTGTATCTCCACGTGGAAACCCAGACCGTCCAGCCAATTGGCGAGCAAATCGATGACCGGGCGATTGCCCTGATCGAATTGCGGGCTGACGCTGGACACCGACGGTGTGGCGATCAGGTCGCCGATCATGTCGAGGAGTGTGGGCGCGGTGGTGTGCATGCGCCGATTCTGGACTATCGGAGACGGATTTGAAATCTTCTATTGGTCTGAAATCCACGCGACTTTAATCTCCGGTCTGCATAGTCGGCATGCCGCGCCGGTGGCGCTGATCACTCCGCCTCCGACCTGCGCAAGTCGGCTGCGCGATCAACGCCACCGGCGCGGCGCGGTAGTTATGTAGCCCGGATGGAGCGCAGCGCAATCCGGGAATCAGCACCGTGGCCGGGCATTTCCCCGCATTCCGCGGCGCTGCATGCAGGCTACGTGTTGCGCATTTCATGGCCCATGCGCCGCCGTATTCTCGGGTATAGGCGCTTAAGTAAGTGCCATTCAGGTTGGTCCCTAATTCCATCGCCAAGGTCGACGGCTTGCCGCAGGCAGCACTTAATGCGGATCCACCCCTGTTTTTTTTACGATTGTTCCAGCCAGGGATCGTTCAGCAGCGTCTTGATCAACGTATGCAGATTGTCCCAGGCAGGTCGGCCGGGATGGGTCAGAAGGTCGGGCAGAATCCGTCTCTCGCTGTCGTGCAGATGATTGGGGAAACTGTCCAGTTCCGGATGCACGGGCGCCGTATCGATACCCAAGGTGCGATCCTTGAAACTCCAGTGCAATGAATATTCATCGAGGTTCGGGTAACGAATCTGCAGAATCAGTCCGGTATCGAAACGGACCTCCAAGGCGTCGTGGTTCAGCCGGGGCAGGTCCATGAGCCGCTCACCGAAACTGTCGATCAGCTGATCGCTGATGTCGCTGTGCAGACTCATCGCTGTCCGATCTCCGCCATGTAATCCTTGATCTCCTGCCGCAGACGTTCGCGGTTCGCTTCGATGCCGAGCGCGCCCAGGTAATCTTCATAAGCCGGGTGCTCGGCGACGGCGCCGGTACGAATACGTTCGAGCAGGTCGATTTCATCACTGGCTGCATTGCGCGCCAGGAGTTGCGCGCGGCTATCGCGCAGTTCCAACATCAGCCGCGACAGTCCATCGAGCGCAGTGACGTCTTCGGCGGAAAGATTGTCGTAGAAGCTCGCCATGGTTTACATGTTGTGATCGTGTTGTGCGCCGCCGCGCAGGTCGGCCATTTCCGGGGTGATTTCATCGTAGCGATAAAGCTTGCCCCCCTGTTCTTTAATGAAGGCCTCGGCATCGGCCTGCTTGGCGAATGCGGCGAAGGTCGGACCCATGGAACCCATCAGCTTGCTGTCTTTGACATAAAAGGCGGTGCGCGCGTCGATCCACTGGCCGACCGGTTTGCGCCACTCGGCCGCGCCCATGTCCTGGGTATAGGCGGCGGTGACCTTGCGGCGTTGTTCGGGTTGCAGCAGCATCGAGAACATCTCGGTGGTATCGCAGAAGAATTCGGTCTCGCCGCTGGCGTAATGAATCTGCGCCTTGGGTCCGGGGTAATCGAGCAGCAGCATACCGTCCAGGCTGCAGGCCGTGCCGGCTTGCATTTCTTCGGGTTGCGCGGTGACGGTCGTTTGCTCGCAGCCGCTCATCAGCAGTGCAGCGGCCAGCGTTGCATATACACCTAACTTGATCATATTCACGCTCCTCGGTTGTTTGCGACGCGCTCAAGCCGCACGTCGGAATTTTGCATAAGCCAACCCCAGCGGTGCGATCACCCAGGCGGCCATTCCCAGACCGAGCACCCACGGCTCGGTCAGCATGTCCGGCGCTACAGTGGCCAGTCCGTATAGGGATTTCAGTTCTTCCAGACTGAATATGTTCAGTAGGCGGAAGACATCGGTCGGGTTGAACAGCACCAGCAGCGATACCAGCCAGGCCGGCATGCCGCCTTCGCTCGCCACCAGTGCGCCCAGCAGCATGAGGTCGTAGATCAGCACGAACACGAACCACAGGCCGATGGCAGCGCCGCTGGCCGTGGACTTGCTGCGCGCAAACGTAGACACCAGCAGGGCGAGGCTCAAGAACACCATGCCCAACAGCAAAGCGCTGAGCATGAAGCCGCCGTAATGAAACAAGGCATAGCCTCCGCCCTGCCAGACGATGGCGATACCGGCGAGGCCGAAACCGAGCAGCGTCGCCAATGCCAGTGCGGCGGACAGGCCGAGATATTTGCCGAGCAGTAATTCGAGGCGCGTGATCGGCAGTGACAACAGCAAGTCCAGAGAACCGCGTTCGCGTTCACCGACAATCGCGTCATAGCCAAGAATCAGGGCGATCAAGGGCATCAGATAAATGGCTAGGCTAACCAGACTGGCGATGGTGAGTTCGATGCTGCGGAAACCGACTGCGCCCTGCTGTGCCGCGCCGAAATAGGCGATGCTCAGGGCGAACACGGTGAAGACGGCCGCGACGGTGAGCGCCCAGCGGCTGCGCAGGCGGTCGCGGAATTCCTTGCGCGCGATGGCCAGCATCTGCCTGAATTCAAGCGCGGCCATCGTGGATCTCCGCATAGCCAAGGAACACATCTTCAAGTGAAGGTTCGTGGATATCGATGTCTTCAATGTGGTCGGCCAGGCGACCGAGTGCGGCCAGCACGCTCATCTTCTGGCGGTGTTCGCAGCGGATTTCGGCGCTGGCGTTGTCAATCCGCAAGGTCACATCCTGCATGTCGGCGAATGCCGCCTGTACAGCCGGAGCGCCATCGGTCTGCAACTTGAGGTTGATCACCAACGGCAGGTTCAGGCCGGCGCGCAATTCTTTTACGCTGCCGACGGCTTCGAGTTTGCCCAGGCGCAACAGGGCCAGGCGATCCACGCGGCCTTCGATCTGGGCGAGGTTGTGCGAGGACAGAATGACGGTTACGCCGCGCGCCTTGAGCGTGCGCAGTATTTCATAGAATTCGCGGATGCCTTCCGGGTCGAGCCCGGTGGTGGGTTCATCGAGAAACAACAGTGTCGGATTACCCAGCAGCGTTTGGGCGAAGCCCAGGCGTTGGCGCATGCCTTTGGAATACCCGCGCACGGCACGCCGCGCCGCATGCGCCAGCCCGACCTCGTCGAGCAGGCCTGCACACTGGCTGCGATGGACGCCTTTCAGATCGGCGAAGAATTGCAGTGTCTCCAGGCCGCTGAGGTTGTCGTAGAACACGATGTTCTCCGGCAGATAGGCGATCTGCCGGCGTAAGTTGCGATAGGCGGGGCCGTGCAGCGATTGGCCGGCGATGCGGATCTCGCCCCGGTCCGGTTGCAGCAAGCCGAGCATGAGTTTGATGAGCGTGCTCTTGCCGGCGCCGTTGTGACCGATGAGACCCAAGGCCTCGCCCTGCGCGACGCACAGGTCCACGTTGGTGAGCGCCTGCACGGCGCCGAAACAGCGACTGATCTGCATGACTTCAACGTTGGGCGTGTTCAAGCCAGCGGCTCCAGTCAGAGTGATAAGGGTGCATGCGCGGTCCGTCGTCGACGATACTCGGTGCGCGCAACAAGGGAAATTGGCGCGCCACGCTACGCAAGACTTGTATGGCGGGACTCGACAGCAGCAATTTGACCGCGGGATGGCTCCAGGTCAACCGGTCGACCATGTCGATCGCCTCGTAGGGCAGATCGCCGGCGCCGTCACCATCCTGATCCCAGCCCGAATAATTGCTCCAGTAATTGCCTTGCTTCTCGCCCCACTGTTCGTCACGGCTGGCGACATAGCGGAGTTGTTCGTGATTGCCGATGAAGTCGTTGCCGTCGACCTCGTTGCGATAGGAGCCGGCTGCTACATGCGCACCGATGGCGTTGCCCATCACCAGATTGCCCCGCAGTGTATTGTATTCGGCATCGTAAATGAAAAAGCCCTTGCCATTGTCGACAACGATGTTGTTCTCGATGACCGAGTCCTGAATGGTGCGCAGCATAATGCCGTGATCGGTGTTGCCCCAGGCGACGTTGTTGCGCACCACTTGGTTGCGCACCTCCATGAGCGCGAGTCCACTGCGGTTGAGGTAGGACTCGTTACCTTCCCAGACATTGTTGTAAGAATTCATATAGTGCGAGCCGTAGCGCAGATGATGCATGCGGTTGCCACGAAACAATGCATGATGCGACACGTCGACATAGATGCCGTCGCGGGTGAAGCCGATGTTGTTGTCGATAATGCGCGCGCCGTTGGTGTTATAGAGCTGAATGCCATTGCCGCGTTGCGCGGATTGTACATCACGCATCCCAGTGATGAGGTTTCCAGTGACTTCGACATCGTTGGCCTTTTCGATCCACAGGCCGAACAGGGCGTAGGTGATGTCGTTGTTGCGGATGATTGCGCGATGCGAGCCGGGTTCGACGTAGATGCCGGCATTCTGCGCGGTGAGATTGGCGCCACTGTCGCGGACGATCAATCCTTCGATGACGACATCCGGCGACTTGATGCGGATCACATCGCCGCTGCCACCGCCCAACAGCGTCGGGCGGTTCACGCCGCGCAGCACCAGGGGTTTGTCGATGATCAGCCGCTCGTGATAATCGCCGCGCTCGATCAGGATGACATCGCCGGCCTGTGCCTGATGAATGGCCTGCGCGATCGACGCGCCCGGCGTCACCCAAAGTTCGGCCGCCTGCGCGGGCATCAGTTGCCCGCCGAGCAATGCCGCGAGAATGGCGCTGGACGCGCGTCTCAATACAGCCATTTAAGCTCCGGGATGTTCTGCAGGAATGCGAGCACACCCACCGCCTTCATGAGCAGGAACAGCCCCGCGGCGATGAGCAGATTTTTCATGCCCACATACGACAGCATGTCGGCCCAGGACGCTGGACGGAAGTGGCGTTCCCACCATGGGCCTTCCTTGACGTACGGTTTGCAGAACATGCGCACGATCAACTCATAGGCGCTCCAGGCGAGCCACCAGCCTAGAATGATACCGGGGCCGAGTTTGCCGGCGGCACCGAGCAGCCAGGTCCAGGTCACGAGCACCGCAAGCGCCAATGCTGCCTGCCTGCATGATGAATGGACGGGTCAGGAACTTGCCGCTCCAGGGCAACAGATGATCGATGATCTCGACACGCAGCCACGCCAGCAAGCCGAGACGCGGTTCCGGTGATACCGCCGCCGCAGGCACTGCCGCCACCGGGACCGGTACTATTGGGATGTAATACCCGTCGGCGCCGATGGGCGTGAGCGGCAGGCCGGCTCTGCTGCGCTGCCTGCGTTCCTTGGACAAGGGTGGGCAGGCATGTTGGTCGTAGTAGAGCACCATGCAGTCCAGGCAGAGCATGCATTCGCGTTGATCGATACGCCCGGCCTTGTCGATGGCCAGCGACCCGCAACCGACCGCGCAGGCGGCACATGGGCCGCACTCGGATTTGCGCTTCAGGCCCCACCAGCGGAAGGTCGAGGGGACGGCGAGGCTTGCGCCGAGCGGGCACAGGTATTTGCAGAACGGGCGCTCGATGAACAGCGCTGCGATCAACAAAACCGTCCAGAACAAAACGAACGGCCACGAGCGGTTCCACACACCGACCAGGAAGGTGGTCTTGAAGGGTTCCACTTCGGCGAGTTTCTCCGCCATGCCCATCGAATAGAAGGACACGCCCAGCAACCCGGCGAAGACGAAATACTTAGCCCATTTGAGACGCTCGTGCAGCCACAGCGGCGGTTTGCGTTGGTAACGCTTCAGCCCGAGCTTGCCGGCGAGTTTGTAGGCCATCTCGGACAGCGCGCCATACGGGCACAGCCAGCCGCAGAACATGCCGCGTCCCCAGAAGAACGTGCTGACGATGATGAACATCCAGAACAGGAAGATGAACGGGTCGGTAAGAACAGCTCCCATTCCCACTTGAACAGGAATGAGTGGAACCAGGTGAGCACCTGAGTGATCGACGGTTGGGCCATGAGGTAGAAGCCGACATAGCCGATGCTGACGATCCACAGCAGGTACTTGGGAATCTCCACCCAGCGCTTGTCCTTGCGGCGTGGCGCGGCGGACCAGTTTATCGCGCAAGGCATACAGCAATCCGCCAGCCAGCAGAAACAGGGTGAAGAACCCGATATCGACCGCGCGTGATTTCCAGATCTTCACCCACAAGGGCACCGGCCGTTCGTAGTTTGGTCGACCGCCTTCGAGATGCCGGTCCGGTAACCAGTATTCGCTGGCGAAATTGATGAAGGTGCGTGTGCCGGTCTGGTTGTCCAGGTGATTGGCCAGGAACACCAGGTTCCAAGGATAGGCCGCGCTGAAGCTGCTGCTGCGGACAATGAAGATGCCGGATTCCTTGAACGCCGGAGCGCCGGCCGCCTCGATGCCGTACAGGTTCAGGTAATCGACATCGCGGAAGGTAAAGGCATCAATCTCCTGCGCCACCTGAATGCGATCATAGATGCCGCCGCGCACGAAGCCGGAACCTTTGAACGATGCCGTGCCGTTGGCGATGATGAAGATGGCATGTTCGTTCGGCTTCAGATCCTGCATCAGGCGCTTATAGTTGCGCTCACCGAGGATGCTGCGGCCGATGGCCGGCACGTTGAGATAGCCGAAGTACATGTCCATGTACGCCTCGGCACCTGTGTCCTCGCCCACGTCGGTACCCGACACCAGGATTCGGCCGATGCTGCCCTCATCTAGCAGGGACTGCCAGTCGCGCGTTTCCACATTGAGATTGAATTTCGCCTGCGGGCGAGCCTTGGCCTTGATGATGCCGACTTGCTTGGCGACCAGATAGCCCGAACGCATCACCACCTGGTTTTCGGCGATGACGGTCACGGTCGCGCCACTGATGGCATCGAGGCCGATATGTCCTTCGCCTTCTGCCACCTGGCCGATGTCGATCTTGTCGCCGACGAATTTGCCGAGGTATTGCTTGATGAATTTGGTCAGTTCGCCCTCTGGAATGCCGACCAGCAGAATCGGCTCGCTGTGGCGGAGAATCTTCACGCCGGTGATGATGCCTTGGGTGTTCATGCCGATCAGCGTGACGATGGGTTTACCCGAATAGGCCGGGATATCGACGATATCGGTGGACAGAAATACATAGCCGATCAATTCGCCCGTCGGGCCGTTCTTATAGGCCTCGACATAGGCGGGCTTGCCCTTGCGGGGCGAGAAGCTATCCGCCTCGGGCAGTACATCATGACAGGGTAAATAAGCGCATAGGTCAGGATCAGTAGACAGCTGTGCCGGCATCGGCGCCTCGTAATTGGCCCAAGCGGAACCGAATGCCAAGTTGATGAACAGAACGGCGACCAGATGAAAACGAACAAGCAGCGGATGATTCATGCGCATAACGGGACTCTCATGCAGTAGCGACCAGCCTATTAGCTACCGCCTGAAATTGCCTTGATAAACGTCAATTGTCTTGAGCGTCGCCGGGACGATTGTCACGTACTGTGGGCCGGCGCTGTTCGCCGGCCCACACTGTGCTACCTACGCGGGTACTGCAGCGGTGTGCTTATGCGCGCTCGACCATCATGCGCCCGCGCATTTCCAGATGCAGGGCATGGCAGAAGTGCGTGCAGTAATACCAGTACACACCGGGTTTGTCGGCCTTGAAGGTGACCGAGCGGGTTTCCTGCGGATTAACGATGAAATTAATGTTGTATTTAGGCAGACCGAAACCGTGCGTCAGGTCTTCCACCTTGTCATGGTTGGTGAGGATGATGGTGACTTCATCGCCCTGCTTGACCTTGAACTCGGTGAGGCTGAAGGCGGGCGCCATTGACGTCATATAAACCGTCGCCTTGCTGCCATCACGCTCGACGCGGGATTGCGCCATGTCGGTTACCGCATTCGGGAACTCGGCCATGTCGTAGATCTGCCGGGTCTTGATGATGTCGCGTCGGACGATGATGAAGTCATGCGGCTCCGGCCAGACCGGGCTTTCATGAACCATCTTCATCTTGTCGCCGGTCATGTCGATCAGCACCTCGTTTTCGGGATGCAGCGGTCCGACCGGCAGATAGCGGTCCTTGGAGAATTTGCAGCCCACCATGAGCCATTTGCCGTCGGCCTCGCGGGTCTCGCTCATGGAGGCGTTCAGGTGACCGGGTTGGTAATGCACGTCGATACGGTCCACTACCGGCTGCGCGGTCTTGTCGCCGGCAAAGGCCTTGATCGAGGCCTCGATGTTCCATTTCACGATCTGACTGTCGAGGAACAGCGTGGTGTAGGCATTGCCGCGACCGTCGAAGGCGGTGTGCAGCGGGCCGAGACCGATCTCGGGTTCGGCAACGACGGCCTTGCGCGGGTCGTCCAGTGTACCGGCGAACCACTCGTGCACCTTGGTCAGTTCAATCACCGAGGCCGTCGGTGACAGCTTGCCCGAACAGATGAAGTATTTGCCATCCGGGCTGGCATTCACGCCATGTGGATTTTTCGGTATCGGCACATAACAGGTGAGCGCGGTCTTCGGGTCCGTATTCGACGGCCTTGCGACCGTCGACGATCGGCACGTTCGAGTTCGACAGTGTCGAGCTGTTGCCTGCCTTGACAGCCGCTTCGATACGCTCGATGTTGAAGAATACGCAGCTGTCGTGTTCGGCCGACATCATCTCGGCGTAGATCATGCCGTTCTCGGTGTTGTACTGATTGGATGCGGCCAGCTTGCCGTCGTAGGAACTCGCGACCAGATCCATGTTGCCGTCGACGCGGCACTGCCAGCGTACTTCCATGGTTTCGGCATCCACGCAAGTGAACAGCGAATAGTATTTCTCCGGGTCGTCCATGTTTTCGCCATCGTTCGGATGCGGAAGGGCGAATTCGCTGCCGCAGAACACGCGCGTGGTGTGATTGATGGCCGGATCGACCGGATCACGCCTGTCGGGGAAGATGCCGTGGAAACCCTGCACGTTCGGCAGTTCGGTGATCTTGTCGCATTCCATGGTGTCGAGGCGGACGCGCCCGAGCCGGGAGTGGACTTTGTCGTTCACCCAGGCGTATTTGCCGTCATAGGTGCCGTCTTCGTAGGAGGCGTGCACATGATGAGTGTCGCCGGTGGTGTAGCGCAGGCTGCCGTCGGGGTTCGTGCCCATGACCTGCTTACTCTCGTTGGTCAGCCCCCAACCGGTCAGGGCGTCGGTATTGAAGACCGGTATACGTTTGATCTCGCGTCCGGACGGCACGCCCAGGACGCGCATTTCACCGGAGTGCCCGCCGCTCCAGAGTCCGTAGTATTCGTCCAGTTGGCCGGGTTTGATCTCATAGGACAGGCCTTCGCTCGCGTGGCTGGGCGCGCTGGCCGGGGCGGAAGCCGGCGCTTGCGGGCCGTTGCCTTCCTTGCAGCCGACCAGACTGGCGGCGAGTCCTGTGCCGGTCAGGCCCAACAGGGCGGCGTTGCCCAGGAAGGTTCGTCGTGAAATGCCGGGTGCGTTGGCATCCGTGCAGGTCACAGGTAGGGTGGGGTCGTCTTTGTGGGTCGTGTCATTCATAACGCACCTCGGCTGGTGGTCCATGCTGATCTGCTGGTGCAGGGTTCTTGTTTAAAGCGTATTTGGGTATATAGCGTATGGGGTGTGTTATTTCACACACCTGAGGCGATGTACTTGATCTGAGTCAAATTCATCCGATGTGCATCGTCGGCATGCCGCGCCGGTGGCGTTGATCACTCCGCCTCCGAGCTGCGCAAGTCGGCTGCGCGATCAACGCCACCGGCGCGGCGCGGTAGTTACGTAAAACGAGATGGTCATCCAAGGGGGTTAATCCCCAGTCTCCAGCTGTGACCAGACTGATCCCTGTAGCCGACTTGCGCAGCTCGGAGGCGGCAGGGATCAGTCTGGTCACAGCCCTCCGCCGGAAGCCGATATGATTTCAGCCCGGCTCCCTGGCGCTGGGGCGCCATGCTAAAGTGTCGGCAATCAACCTTGCCGGTTTCCCGTCCATGATCCGCACCGCCACTACCGACGATCTCGACGCCCTGGTGGAACTCGAGAATCGTTGTTTCGATCTCGACCGCCTGACGCGGCGCAACTTCCGTTACATGCTCACCAAGGCCAACGCGGCCATGCTGGTCGATGATCGTCAGGGTCAATTGGCGGGTTATGTGCTGGTGTTGTTTCACACCGGCACCTCGTTGGCGCGCATGTATTCCCTGGCCGTCGATGAGCAATTCCGCGGCGAGGGCGTCGGGGGTGCGCTGATCGAGGCCGCCGAGGCCGCTGCGCTGAAAGTCGGTTGCGTGTACATGCGCCTGGAAGTGCGTCCGGACAATGTCGGCGCCATCGCCTTATACCGCAACCATGGCTATCGCCAATTCGACGTGGTCGACGATTACTACGAGGACCACGCCGAGGCGCTGCGCTTCGAAAAACTCATGGTGCCGCACCTCGAACCAGAAATGGTGCGCGTGCCCTATTACGAACAAACACTGGAATTCACCTGCGGGCCAGCGGCAGTCATGATGGCCATGAAGGCGCTCGACGACAGTGTGGAGCTGAACCGCCAGACCGAGATCCGTATCTGGCGTGAATCGACCACGGTATTCATGACCTCCGGCCACGGCGGCTGCGGTGCGCACGGTCTGGCGCTGTCGGCCTATCACCGTGGTTTCGATGTCGAGATCTATGTGAAGGATGAATCGCCGATGTTCGTCGACTCGGTGCGCAGCGAGGAGAAAAAGGAAGTCATCCGGCTGGTGCAGGACGGCTTCATCCAGGAAGTGGCCGGACTGCCTATCGCCGGAGCATTACACCAAGCTGGGCGTGGAAGAGCTCAAGGCGCAGTTCAATTCCGGCGGCATCCCGGTCGTGCTGATCAGCTCGTACCTTATCTACAAAGAAAAATCGCCGCATTGGGTGGTGGTGACCGGCTTCAATGACCGCTTCATCTACGTCCATGACCCGTTCGTCGATTATGATCTCGATAAGAACCGCATGGATTGCATTAATCTGCCCATACTCCAATCCGATTACGATCGCATGACACGCTATGGAAAATCCGCGCAGCGTGCCGCACTGATTATCCGGCGGCGTTCGACAACGCGTAAGCGCAGCTTCTTCAAGAAGAAGAAATGATGCTGAAAAATTATTCCGGCCACGGCAGCACACGGAAGGCACTGAAACACGGTGTATTCCTGAAGCGGTTATTCAACCGCCATACAGATGATGAAGACGTCTGCATGGCCTATAACAATATCCGTGTCTTTCCGTGTGCTTCCGTGGCAAATACGGTTTTCAAAATGCTGGCTTCCAAGGAAAGCGCCTGACATGACCAACCAGATCATCATCGTCGAAAACCTGAAGGACTGGAGGCCGGAATACCCGGAGGCCACCGTTGTCGATGTCGACGATTACCTGACCAGCCCCGAGTATTTCAAGATGCGCAATGTGCAGGTCATCAACCTGTCGCGCAGTTACCGTTATCAGAGCGTCGGCTATTATTGCGCACTGCTCGCCCAGGCGCGCAGTCACCGCGTGATTCCCTCGGTGAAGACCATGTTGGATCTGTCCAGCAAGGCGATGTACGGACTGGACGCCGAGGATCTCGATGATCTGGTCGAGCGCGCCTTTCGTAACAGCGATCAGCGCGGCGAGGGCAACACGTTTGTGCTGGATATTTTCTTCGGCGAGTGCAGTTACAAAAAACTCGGCGATTTGTCCCGGCAGATCTACGAAACCTTCCCCTGTCCGATCCTGCAGGTGACTTTCGAGTATGAGAGCAACTGGCGCATTCAGGAAATGAAGCCGCTGGCTTTGAACAAGCTCAGTCCCGAACAGTGCGAGATGTTCGCTTGGGCGCTGGGAAATTACCTGAAGAAGCGTTGGCGTTCGCCCAAGACCAAAGTGCCCAGCCGCTACGATCTTGCCATCCTGCACGATCCCAACGACAAGCTGCCGCCGTCCGACAAGCGCGCGCTGGAAAATTTCGTCAAGGCCGGCAAGCATCAGGGTGTGGCGGTGGAGCTGATTCAGCGCAAGGATTATTCGCGGCTCGCCGAATACGACGCGCTGTTCATTCGCGATACGACCCGCATCAATCACTACACCTACCGCTTCGCCAAGAAGGCCGAGAGCGAAGACATGGTGGTGATCGACGATCCGAATTCCATTCTGCGTTGCACCAACAAGGTGTACATGGCCGAGTTGCTGCGCGGCAACCGTGTGCCGGCGCCCAAGACCAGCATCCTGCACCGCGACGACATCAAGCGCATCGACAAGATCGTCGAGCGTACCTTCGAGTATCCGGTGGTGTTGAAAGTGCCGGACGGTTCGTTTTCGCTGGGCGTGTATAAGGCCGAGAACGCCAACGATCTGATGGGTATCGCGCAGCGCCTGTTCAAGGATTCGGAGCTCATTCTGGCGCAGGAATATCTGTATACCGAGTTCGATTGGCGCATCGGCATTCTCAACCGCACGCCGATTTTCGTCTGTCAGTACTTCATGTCCAAGAAGCACTGGCAGATCGTCAATCATGGCCCGGGCGGCCGTATCACCGAGGGCGCCTGGAAGGCCTGGCAAGTCGGCGACGCGCCCAACGACGTGGTGACCGCGGCGCTCAATGCCGCCAATCTGATCGGCGATGGTCTCTATGGCGTCGATGTCAAACAAAACGCCGATGGTGTCTATGTCATCGAGGTGAACGACAATCCCAACATCGAAGCCGGTGTCGAGGATGTCTACCTCAAGGGCGAACTGTACAGCCTGATCATCCGCGATTTCGTGCGCCGGCTGGATAGTCGACGTGGGCGGTGAGTTTGTTTTTGAACCGCCAAGACGCCAAGACCGCCAAGAAAGAAATATTGGAACCGCCAAGGCGCCAAGACGCCAAGAAAGATTGATTATTGCTTGGGTGAGCGATTTGAGAGCTGGTAACGCGTTTGCCTCAGTTTTCATCCAGGTCATAACAGTCTTTCGTCGGCGCATTACAGTCGCCCCTTTTCTTGGCGATCTTGGCGGTTGGCAAAAATATCCGCGCGGATGCGCCCAACTGCCCAGGCCGCTACAATACCGCCCTCGCATTAGCGCATATTCCCGGAGATCCCCATGGCGCAGAAGTTGAACCGCTACAGTTCCCGCATCACCCAGCCCAAGTCGCAGGGTGCGTCGCAGGCCATGTTGTACGGCACCGGCATGACCGAGGCCGACATGGACAAGCCGCAGATCGGCATCGGTTCGGTGTGGTGGGAGGGTAATACCTGCAACATGCACCTGAACGATCTCGCCGCCGAGGTGAAGAAGGGCGTGGTCGCGGCGGATCTGGTCGGTATGCGCTTCAACACCATCGGCGTGTCCGACGGCATTTCCATGGGCACCGACGGCATGAGCTACTCGCTGCAGTCGCGCGAGATCATCGCCGACTCCATCGAGACGGTGATGGGCGCGCAGTGGTACGACGGCCTGATCGCCATCCCCGGCTGCGACAAGAACATGCCCGGCACCATCATCGCCATGGGGCGTTTGAATCGCCCGGCGATCATGCTCTACGGCGGCACCATCAAGCCCGGTCACAGTCACGGCAAGACCTTGGATATCGTCTCGGCGTTCCAGAGCTACGGCGAGTTCATCGCACACAAGATCAGCGAAGAGCAGCGCGAGGACATCGTCAAGCATTCCTGTCCCGGCGCCGGCGCCTGTGGCGGCATGTACACCGCCAACACCATGGCCACCGCCATCGAGGCGATGGGCATGAGCCTGCCCTACAGTTCCTCCGTGCCGGCGGTCGATCCGGGCAAGATTGCCGAATGTCATGCCGCCGGTGTCGCGATGCGCCGGCTGCTGGAACTCGATCTCAAGCCGCGCGACATCATGACCCGCGCCGCGTTCGAGAACGCGATGGTGATCGTGATGGCGACCGGCGGTTCGACCAATGCCGTGTTGCATCTGCTGGCGATGGCGCGCGCCACGGATGTGAATCTGACCATCGACGATTTCCAGAAGGTCTCCGACCGCATTCCGTTCCTCGCCGATCTCAAGCCGTCGGGCAAGTACGTGATGGAAGACCTGCACAAGGTCGGCGGCACGCCGGCGGTGATGAAGTATTTGCTGGAGAAGGATCTGCTCGATGGCGACTGCATGACCGTCACCGGTCAAGACCATCGCCGACAATCTCAAAGATCGTGCCCGGTCTCACGCCCGGCCAGGAAGTGTTCTATCCCATCGAGAAGCCCATCAAGGAGAGCGGCCACATCCGCATCCTCAAGGGCAATCTCGCGCCCGGCGGTTCGGTGGCCAAGATCACCGGCAAGGAAGGCCTGCACTTCGCCGGTCCCGCGCGCGTCTACGACCGCGAGGAGGCGATGCTCGCCGGCCTGGAAAACGGCGAGATCCAGAAGGGCGACGTGGTGGTGATCCGCTACGAAGGTCCGAAGGGCGGACCGGGCATGCCCGAGATGCTCACGCCGACCTCGGCGATCATGGGCGCGGGCTTGGGCAAAGACGTTGCGCTGCTGACCGACGGGCGTTTCTCCGGCGGCTCGCACGGCTTCATCATCGGCCACATCGTGCCCGAGGCGCAGGAGGGCGGGCCGCTGGGCCTGATCCAGAACGGCGACCACATCACCATCGATGCCGAGAGCAATACGTTGAGTGTCGATCTCACCGACGCGGAACTGGAACAGCGTCGCGCCGCCTGGCAGATGCCGCCCTATATGGCGACTCGCGGCACGCTCTACAAGTTCATCAAGAACGTGAAGGACGCCTCGCACGGGTGCGTGACGGACGAGTAAGCGCCCGCGAGCCGAAGTGACGGCTTGGCCCATCTGTCGAATCAGTTAACGCGTTTTCTTCTGGATCAAATCGTCCTGCGGCCGCCCTGGTTCAGGGCGTCTGGTCTCCGGATTGTGTGTGCAGCAGATAAAATGCGTTTTAAGACAGTTTGTTACAAAATACCCTGTTCGCTAAGCTTTGAAGTGGCTGCACCTGGGAGGGTTATACGTAAGCCAGGGCGGCGGCGGGCGCGTCGGCACAATTGACAATTGTCATCCAGGCAGATGCCGATTGCTATATAATTATTCGCATAAACATATAGTTAATAATTTTGGCATGACCTTTGCCTTGCGAATGTCAGCATTCACTAATAAACAAGAACAAAGGGGTTGAGCAATGCAGCGGTCTTTTGGAGTACTTGGGGGCTTAATTCTGTCGGTGGTGGCACTTAACGTCCAGGCGATGCCGGATACGGTCAACCCATGGCATACCACCGGTAACGGTTCGGCAACATGGCCGTCCTATAACCATTCTGTCCCAGGTTTAGAACTTTCCGCCTTTTCCAAGTCAGGGTTGGGGCAATACGACCACCGCAGGCTATACAGCCATCCAAGCTTATGGCTTCAGTGATCTTCATGGCGTTTCCTATACCAGCAGCCCTGTCGGCGACATCGGCCTTATGCCGCTGGCCGGCAATACAGACGGCCAGCACATTCAGTTCGATTCTTCGCCGGCGTCGCAACATGCGATCGATAATATCCGCCTCGAAGTCGGTAATCTGTTGGACTTTACGGCTGTGCCGGTTCCAACCGTAGCCTGGCTGTTCGGTCCCGGTATGCTCGGTCTGGTTGCGGTGGCGCGCCGTCATTAGTTCTGAACGGCTGGCATATCCGGGTGTTTCACAAAGCGGGCCATCGGCCCGCTTTGTCGTTTCCGCGTCTGCCGTGGACTTTACAGATGCTGCGCCACGCTCAATGATGTGGCTCCCCGATGTTCAATGCGCAAGGAGAGTCAGGCCATGAATGAATCGCAAACTCCGGAACAGGAAACCGTAACAAGCCATGCAGGTATCAGCCGCCGCGATCTGCTGCTCGGCGCCGGCGCCCTGGGTGGGCTGGCGATGGCGAGCATGGCCTTTGCCGAAACCATGCAGCACGACCACAGCAAACACATGGCGCAACAACCCGACTTGCTGGATGCCGTCAACGTCTGCCTGGACAAAGGTCGGCGCTGCATCAGTCACTGTCAGGTGATCTTCAAGGAAGGCGACACCTCACTGGCTGAGTGCTCCGCCAAAGTGCACGAGATGTATGCGGTCTGCGATGCTTTCGCCTATCTGCTTAGCGCCAACTCGACTTACAACAAGGATTACGCAGCGATCTGCGCGCGTGTCTGCGAGGACTGCGAGAAGGAATGTCGCAAGCACGAGAAGCATGTCGAATGCCGCGCTTGTGCCGAGGCCTGCGCTGATGTGCTCGCCTCCATCAAACTGGCTTACGGCTGATCGCAATCGGGCGGAGTGAGAAAACACAAGGCGGGCCATCGGCCCGCTTTGTCGTTCGGGTAAGAGTAGGCTTCAGTCGCTGCCGGTCTTCAGCGCTTCCCAGTATTTCTCGTACACGGTGATGGCCTCACCGACATCGGTTTGGAACTCTGCGTTCTTCAGATCGGCCTCGTTCGGATACACCGTGCGATTGTTGCGCACGTCGTCGTCGAGCAGGGCGATAGCAGCAAGATTCGGCGAGGCGTAGCCGATCTCTTCGCTGATGGTCTTGGCGATCTCTGGGCGCAGCACGAAGTCGATGAACTTGAGCGCGTTGTCCGCATGTTGCGCGGTCTTCGGAATCACCAGACTGTCCATCCACAGGATCACGCCTTCCTTGGGATAGACGAATTCGATGGCTGGATTTTCCTGCTTCGCGGCATAGGCCTCACCGTTCCAGATCATGCCGGCATCGGTTTCGCCTTCCAGATACGGCATGCGCGGCGCCTCGGAGTTGTAGGCGCGCACGTTCGGCACCAGCTTTTTCAACTCGGTGTAGGCGGCCTCGATGTGTTTGGGATCGGTGTCGTTGCCCGAATAGCCGAGCAGGCGCAGGCCCATGTAGAACACCTCGCGCATGTCGTTGGTGAGCAGCAGGCGATCCTTGTAGTCAGGATTCCACAGATCACGCCATTGAGTGATGGTGCCGGCCTTGATCTTGTCGGTGTTCACGGCGATGCCGGTGCTGCCCCACAGATAGGGGATGCTGTAATCGTTGTCCGGATCGAAGGGTTGCTTGACCAGCTTGGGATCGAGCTTGGCGAAATTGGTCAGTTTGCTGCGGTCGATCTTGGCGAGCAGGCCTTCGCGGCGCATCTTGTCGACATAGTAAGTCGAGGGAATCGACCAGGTCGTAGCTGTTCTCGCGCGTTCACCAGTCGCAGCTTGGCGTACATCGCCTCGTTGCTCTCATAGGTGGTGTAGACGACCTTGATGCCGGTCTCGGTCTGGAACTGCTCGATCACCGACTCGGGCAGGTATTCCGACCAGTTGTAGAGATACAGCAGTTTGTCGTCTGCGGCCTGAACACTGCCCCAAGACAGGCATACCCAGCACAGCAATCCACGCAACAGAGTCATATCAGGTTCCTTTTTTTCGCAGCAGCAAGAACTGGGAGCCGATCAAGGCCAGCAGTGACAGCGCCAGCAGCACCGCCGCCAGGGCATTCACCTCGGGCTTCAGCCCTAAGCGTACCATCGAGTAAATGCGCAACGGTAGCACCTCGAAGGTCGGCCCGGTGACGAACATGCTGACCACCACATCGTCGAGCGACAGCGTGAAGCCGAGCAGCCAGCCGGCCAGCACCGCCGGGAAGATGATCGGCACCAGCACCGTGAGAATCGTGCGCAGTTCGCTGGCGCCGAGGTCGCGTGCCGCTTCCAGGATCTGCGGGTTGAAACCGCTCAGGCGCGAATACACCGTGACGACGACGAACGGCAGACAGAAGGTGATGTGCGCCAGCAGCAGCGACAGGTAACCGAGCTGCACGCCGAGCAGGATGAACAGCGCCAGCAACGAGATGGCCAGCACGATGTCCGGCGACATCATCACCACGAACAGCATGCCATTGAGCACGCGCTTGCCGCGAAAGCGGTAGCGGTGCAGTGCAATCGCGGTGAGCGTGCCGATCAGCGTCGACAGCGCCGCTGAACTCACCGCCAGCAGCAGCGAATTGATTGCGGCGCCGAGCAGCGCTTCGTTCTGCCACAGCTTTGCATACCACTGCCAACTGAAGCCGCCCCAGCTATAGGGATTCTTCGAGGCATTGAAGGAATACACCACCAACACCCCGATCGGCAGATAGAGGAACCCGTAGACCAGCCACAGATAGAATTGTTTAAGCCAGCGCAGCATGAGTCTCGGGTCGTCGGATCAGTTTGACGCTGAGATAATAGGCATACAGCAACACGCCCATCGCAACGGTGAGCAGCAGGCTCGCGGCGGCGCCGAACGGCCAGTCGCGTGCATCCAGAAATTGGTTCTTGACGATGTTGCCGATGAGCAGATTCTTCGCGCCGCCGAGTACGTCGGCGACATAGAACATGCCGACCGCTGGCAGGAGTACCAAAAGCGAACCGGCGATGATGCCGGGCATGGTCAGCGGCAGCACCACGCGATAAAACGTCTGCCAACGCCCAGCGCCGAGATCGGCGGAGACCTCCAGCAGATCGTTGCGCAGTTGTTCGAAGATCGCGTACAGCGGCAGGATCATGAACGGCAGCAGCACATACACCAACCCAGCGATGACCGCGCCTTCGGTGTAGAGCATGCGCAGAGGGTTCGTCGATCCAGCCCAGAGCGAGCAGCGCTTGATTCACCAGACCGTTGGTGGCGATCAACAGTTTCATGGCGTAGGTGCGCACCAGCGAATTGGTCCAGAACGGCACGATGACCAGAAAGATCAGATAGGGTTTCACCGCGGCACGATAACGGCTGACCAGGTAGGCGAAGGGATAGCCGATCAGCAGACACAAGCACGGTGGTGACGAGCGCCATGTAGAACGAGTGCGCGAACACCTGCGGCATAATCCGGGGCGAACAACCGCAGGTAATTGTCCAGGGTGGCGTCCCAGCGGATGAAGTGCACATCGTCGCGGCGCAGGAAACTGGTGACGATCACCAGCAGGTTCGGCACCAGCACGAACAGCAGCATCCAGCCCCAGATCAGGACCAGGACCGCGGTCTTAAACGGCGCGCGCAGTGTCATCGGGCAGCAGGATTTCCCAGTTCGGCACCCAGGTCACGCGCACGCGCTCGCCGAGCCGGTAATCGAAATCCGGATCGTCTTCGTCGAAGAATTCGCTGGCGAGCAGTTCCTGGCCGGCATCGAGGCGGATCAGCGATTCCAGGGTCATGCCCTTGTAATTGCGTTCGATCACCTGGCCGGGCAAACCGTGCGGCGCATCGGCGGGCAACAGGCGCAGATCCTCCGGACGCAGCAGCACATGGATGCGTTGCGCCCGCGGCGAAGCGCTTGCCGTGGGTGCGCAGTTCATGGCGCTCGCCTTCGACCTCGCCGATGACGCGCTCCGTATCGACGGTCTCAAGCACGCGCGCCGTGAACACATTGATCTCGCCGACGAAGCGCGCGACGAACAGATTGGCGGGCGCTTCGTAGACATCGCGCGGCGTGCCGACCTGTTCGATCACGCCCTCGCGCATCACCACCACGCGGTCGGACATGGACAGCGCCTCTTCCTGATCGTGGGTGACGAACACGAAGGTGATGCCGAGTTCGCGCTGCAGGCGCTTGAGTTCGTTCTGCATCTGCTTGCGCAGCTTGTAGTCGAGCGCGCTCAGCGGCTCGTCGAGCAGCAGCACGCGCGGCCCCTTGACCACGGCGCGGGCGATGGCGACGCGCTGCTGCTGGCCGCCGGACAGCTGATCGGGTTTGCGTCCCGCCAATTCGCTCATTTGCACCATGGCCAGGACCTGCGCGACGCGGGTCTGGATCTCGGCCTCCGGGCGATGCTCCGCACGCAGGCCATAGGCGACATTCTCGAACACCGTCATGTGCGGGAACAGCGCATAGCTCTGGAACACGGTATTGACCGGGCGCTGGTTGGGCGGCAGATCGGTGATGTCGCGCCGGCCAGCAGAATGCGGCCGGCGTCCGGCTGCTCGAAGCCGCCGATCAGGCGCAGCAGCGTGGTCTTGCCGCAGCCGGACGGGCCGAGCAGGGTGATGAATTCACCGTGGTAGATGTCCAGGCGCAGCGGCGGGAGTACCTCATGGGCGCCGAACGCCTTGCTCACGCCCTGGAGTTCGATGATCTTCTGGCCGGTACCGTTCATGCTGCACACCGCCTGGGAATAGCGGCATTGTCGGGTAAATACTCCCAATTGTCATGTGACAGTCACGGCTTGCCTTCCAGTTTGTCCGCCACCTCCAAGATCATGCTGGCAGTCAGTTGCGCCCTCTCCACCGTGCCGACGAAGACGCCGTCCTTATCGACCACCGGCAGGCTGTCGACGCGCAGCGTGTCCATGCGTTTGAGCGCGTCGCGCTTGCTGAGATCGCGCGCCACGGCCTGATCTATGCCGATGTATCCCGGCAGGCGCTTCAGTGATTCGAGTGGCAGCGTGTCTGGATTATTCAGCCAGCGGGCGAATTGGTCATAGGCCTGGTCGCCTTGGGTGCGGAAAAACACGGCCAGGTCCAGGGCGTCGTAGAGGCAGAACAGTTTTCCCTGCGGATCCAGGACCACCAGGTATTGCAGATAGGAGCTGGCATACAGCGCATCGAAATACTGGCGGATCGCCGGGCCGTAATAACCGCCGTGGCCGAGTTGGAACACCAGCGCCTGGGTCTTGTTCTCCACCAGACGCGGGATTTCGCTCACGCCGCCCTTGCCGGCCATCTGCAACAGATTGACCACTTCATCGACGCCGGGCGAGGCCGAGGCCGCGACTTCCTGTTTGATGTTCCCGGCGGCGGCATCGGCGAACAGGGCGGAGAAGTCGGCCTTCACGCCGAACGCATCCAACACCTTCAGCTTGCCGGTGATCAGCAGCACGAACAGCAGTGGCAGGACGATCAACACCAGATCGATGGTCTTGAGTTCGTATTTTTCACCCAAGCGTGCGCGGGTCAGTACCGAGATGAGCAGCAGACCCAGGCCCAGTAACAGCAATGCGATGACTTGCCACTTTTCCATGTTGTGATCTCCCTTGGCTTAATGCCTGTGGCTGGCTGAGGATGCCGGCGCAGCGCAAGTATAGATCACCATCGCCTACACGATCTGTTTTGCCATCCACAGCATTCCCAGTAACAGCGGTTGATGCAGCATGTAGACGAGCAGGCTGTGACGGCCCGCGAGGCTCAGCAGTTGCACCAACGGCTGCGTGCTATGCCACTGTGTGAGGCTCGGTGCAGATTCGCGCAGCCAGAGGCGGTTGCCGAGAACGGTGCCGAGCAGAAACACGCCGAACCACGGAATCAGCGGCACATAATCCTCGGTCGGCGGTTTATAGGTCATCAGCCCCAGCCACTGCCACGCGGCTTGATCGAAGAAACTATGACTGAACATGAGGTCGAGAAGAATCAACGCAACGCCTGTCGCCAACGCCAACCCAGGACGGCGCACGAAGCCCAGGCCGAGCACGCTGGCCACGGCGATGAAATGCAACACGCCGAAAAAGATCCAGCGTGGACCGAACATGAAATAACTGGCGACGCTGATCAAAGTCGCACAACCGGTAATAGTCGCCAGCCGTTTGAAGTAGGAATGCGGGCGTATGCTGTTGTTCGTGGCTAGGGTCAGGCTGATGCCGGCGATCAATAAGAAACTGCTCAGGATCAGCGTGCGTGCCTGCAGCCAGAACGGATCGGTGAAGAAATCGAAGTGCGCGAAGTTGAAATACGTCAGGTCGTAGCAGAAGTGATAGGCGATCATCATCGCCAGCGCGAGGCCGCGTAGCAGGTCAACGGATTGTAGGCGGGTGTGGGCATGCGCGGCAGTGTGGCTGCGCCGAGTTTGTCTGTAAATGGCGGGCATCGTTAAAAACTCGAATCTCGTCATTCTGGCGAGTGCCGTATCCAGTGTTCCCATCGAACGTCATACCGGTTCTCGCCGGTGTGACGAATGATTAGAGCTGCCCTGGCCATCGGCTGATCAGCAGTGTCCGCCACAGCCGAACAGATGCTTGTCGCGGATCATTTGCGCGACGACCGGCGGCACGCTGTCTTCCCAGTCGCTCTGGCCGGCGCGGATCTTGGCCAGAATCTCGTGCGAGAAGATCGACAGCAGTTCAGGGCGAATTCCCTGCAGGCCCTTGATGTAGCCGTTGTCGTAGAGATAGGCATACAGATGTTTCAGGTGCGGGAGTGGCTTGAAGTTTTCCACGTGACCTGTTCGGTGCCATCCTCGCCTAAGGCAGGGGCTGACATACAGGCGCAGATCGTAATTGAAGAGTCGACCGAAGGATTCCAGAATGCCGCCGGCCAGGCTGGTGTAATACTTCTCGTCGAAGACTTCACGCAAGGTCGGCAAGCCCATCACCACGCCCATCGGTCTTTGGGTGTAGCGGAACAGGTAGGCGGCCAGCCGGTAGTATTCGCCGAGGTTGGAAATCATCACGTTCTTGCCCAGCGCGCAGAGGATTTCCACGCGGTGGAGGAAGTCGCGTACATCGATGTCATTGCCGTCGCGCAGATTGTGCAGGGTCATCTCCGAGACCACGAGCACTTCATTGTCCTGCACTTCACGTTCGGCGATGAACTGGGCGCGCGCGCAATCCAGCATGTTCATATTGAGATGGGTCGGCGGGCGGAAGCGGCTGCGTTCGATCAATACAGCCTTTTTGTACAGCGCCTCGGCCGGGTGCACGACGCGGCCATCGGCGGTGAACATGGCCGACGGCGCCAGGCCCTTCTGCACCAGGCGCAGCGCCATCAGGCGGTTGTCGATGTCGGCGAACGCGGGTCCCGAGAACTCGATCATGTCGATCTCGACCAGCTCGGTGTACAGCCCATCCAGCAAGGTCTCCATCAACAACACCGGATCGTTGTGGTGATAGAGCGCGCCGTACATCAGATTCACCCCGAGGATGCCGAGCGATTCCTGATCCTGAATGCTCTTCTTGCCGCGCAGATGCACATGGATGTCGATTTGCGAAGGTTCGCTGCGCGGCGTGGTCTGGAAGCGGATGCCGAGCCAACCCTGGCCTTCTTCATTGCGGGAGAAACAGCGTGCGGCGACGGTATTGGCAAAGGCAAAGAAGGTCGACTCCGCACCGCGGTGGGCATCGAGACGTTCCACCACCAGACGGTATTCGTGTTCCAGCATAGAGCGCAGGCGTTCGCGGCTGACATAGCGTGGCGAGGTGCCGTAGATGGCGTCGCTGAATTTCATGTCGTAGGCCGACATCGCCTTGGCAATGGTGCCGGCGGCGCCACCGACGCGAAAGAACCAGCGCGCGGTCTCCTGGCCGGCGCCGATCTCGGCAACGGTGCCGTATTGAGCCGGGTCCAGATTGATTTCCAGGGCCTTGTGGTGGGTATCCTTGACTTGCCGTTCTTCGGTCATTTTCGGCGCTCCATCTCCGCATAGGGTTCCTTTGCGCCGGATTACCGGCACAACAGGGTGCTGTTCTGAGGGGAGTGCAAAAGCTGTACCGGGGACGGGATTCGGGATTCAGCGCGTAGCCCGGATGGAGCGCAGCGCAATCCGGGATGGCCTCCCGGATTGCGGCCCCGAAAGGAACGGGGCCTGCATCCGGGCTACATGAGAAATCCCAAGTTACAAACTACCCCAGCTCGACCGCTTGCGCATGCGAATGCGCGGCAGGATCAGACCCAGCAGGATACCGGCGACCAACACGCCGGCGCCGATCATGAACCAGTCGCGGGTAGTGCGGTCGTGCAGCGCCGCGTTTTCCTGACGCAGGGTTTCCTGGCCGCGCTCCAGTTGCATCAGGGTGTTTTTCAGTTCCTGATTCTCAGCGTCGATGGCCAACGCGCTTGAGGCGGTGCGCTGAATGTCGGCGACCTGCTTGGTGAGTTTCAGGTTTTCGTCCTTGAGCCGGGTGAGTTCCTCGGTGACGCCGATGAATTCCTTGTCGCTCTCGCTGAGTTTGGCCATGCGCTGGCGTGACTGGAGTTCCAACTCGGCAAGCTTCTTTTCGGTCTCGGCCAGGCGTTTGCTGGCGGGCGCACTGGTCTGCAGATAGCGGCTCAGAATCCAACCCTCGGCGCCGCTGGAGGTCTGTACCCGGCTGTAACCGCTGGCTTTGTCGTCCTCCAGGACCTCCAGTGCAGTGCCGCTGGGGAGCATGCGCAGGATGCGGTGCTGATTGCTGGTGCCCGAGCGCATGTCGATTTCCAGCTCGTCGCTGACGAAGCGGGTTTCCGCTTGGGCATTCAGGGTGATGCTCAACAGCAGCACCGACAACAGAGTACGAATCACGGGAACTCCTTGAGATGGTCGTGGTAAGAGCGGACAGGCCCAGGTCGGATTCGCCTGACCTTCAGCATGCTCCTACAAAACGGGGCGCGGAGCCGTATATGGAACGTCGCGCCTGCGCCGGGAATGCGGCATGATTACGCGAAGCACCCACGGAATCAACTCCACGGAAGCAATTCGCAAGCTTAGACCATGCAGCGCCTTGACCAATTCAGTTTTCACCCCAGCTTGGCGGAGGTCTCCGGGCCGGCGGTGGTGTTTTTTTCCGCCGCGGCCTGCGCCTCCTGTCGGCATTGGAAAATCCTGCTGGACGAGTTCGCGGCCGCGACCGATGGCCTGCCGGTGTTCGAGGTCGATGCCGGTCAGGATCAGGCGCTGGCGCGCGAGTTCGAGTTGTTTCATCTGCCGGCGCTGTTCCTGTTCCTCGACGGCGAATACCACCGGCCGCTGGCCTGCGAGGCGAGTCTGCCGCGGTTGCGTGCGGCCATCGCCGAGGCGCTGATGTTACCGGCCGAGGAGGCGCCATGAAGCATTTGTAGCCCGGATGGAGCGCAGCGGACAAAAGCGCGAAGCGCGTTGAACGCCCAAAGGACGGCCCATCGGGCGAGCGCAGCGAGTAATCCGGGACGGCATGCATGAATCCCGGATTCCGCCCTGCGGGCCTGCATCCGGGCTACGTATCTGACTGCCAAGGAGGTCAGCGTTCCGACGCTCCTCCTTGGCGATCCCCCATCGGTGAGCTGATTCGCGGCCGGTGTTCATTTCTGTGATTGTGGCAAGCGTGAATGAGAATGGTCGTATGATATGAACTCGCAGTTAGACGCAACGGGTGACTGGCTGCTCGACGCCGAGCATTGCCCCTCGCCGAACTGCGACGAACGTACGCCCGCCGGCGAGATCGCGCTGATCGTGGTGCACGGTATCAGTCTGCCACCGGGCGAGTTCGGCGGCCCCTGGATCGCCGATCTGTTCTTGAACCGGCTCGATCCCGACGCGCATCCATACTTTCGCGAGATCGCGGGTCTCAAAGTCTCGGCGCATGTGGTGATTCGTCGCGACGGCCAGATCGTGCAATTCGTGCCATTTTCCAAGCGCGCCTGGCATGCCGGCCAGAGTTGCTTCCGCGGGCGTGACGTCTGCAACGATTTTTCGATCGGCATCGAGCTCGAAGGTACCGACGAACTGCCTTACACCGAGGCGCAATATCGCAGTCTCACGGCGCTGATTGCCGTACTGCGATCGCGTTATCCCAACATCGACGCGGATGCGATCACCGGCCATGCGGATATTGCGCCGGGTCGCAAGACCGATCCTGGCCCCGCCTTCGATTGGGATAAGCTCGCCGCGATGTTGACGCAGGCCGCGGATTCCTTGACAGGCTGAAAGCGCAGCGGGTACGGTGCCCGCTGCGTGAGCATCTTTCAATCACGGCGAATACGACACTATGACACTGATCGCTATCCTCGCCAGCCTGCTGCTGGAACGTATGCTGGAACACGTCCAGCACCTGCGGCGCTACGAGCGCTACCACGATTACGTCGTGTGGATGCGCGAACATCTGCGCGGCGAACGCTGGCAAGGGCGCTTGGGTGTGCTGGCGCTGCTGGCGCCGTTGCTGCTGGTGACCGCATGGCTGCAGACCGGGCTGGATGATGCGCTGTTTGGTTTGCTCGGATTAGTGTTCGCGATTGCGGTGCTGGTGTTTTGTCTGGGTCCGCGTGATCTCGGTTTGGAGCTGACCGAATACCGCGCCGCCTTGACCGCGGACAACGATGAGTTGGCGACGCGTCTAGCGCGTGGCTTGCTCGGAACAGAGCCGCCGGAGGATATGGATACGCAGGCGCGTGCGGTGACGCATGCGGTGCTGACGCAAGCCAACCTGCGCATCTTCGGCGTGTTGTTCTGGTTTGCGCTTCTCGGGCCCTTCGGCGCGGTGTTGTATCGCGCCGTCGCTGAACTGTGCCGTCACCTGGCGCAAACCCACGATGACTACGCCTGGGCCGCTCGTCGCCTGGCCGAAATTCTCGATTGGCTGCCGGCACGCCTAACCGCATTCGGCTATGCCCTGTCCGGTGACTTCGAGGCGGCCGTATTACGCTGGCGCAATCTGAGTGCGGACGATGCGCACTGGGGCTTGTCCGCGGATGATGTTCTGATCGCGACCGGTACCGGCGCACTCGATCTGGACGAAGACAGCCGTGACAACCTCACCTGGGATCAGGTGCTGCAATCCGCCATGAGCCTGGTGTGGCGCACGCTGGTGATGTGGGTATTCGTCATTGCACTGCTGACGCTGGCAGGTTGGGCGGGTTAATTTCTGTTGCGCAGTAATCCCACGGTCATCGATTTCATTCGCCACGGCGAACCCGAAGGCGGCAAGCGTTATCGCGGGCAGATCGACGATCCACTGAGCGCGACCGGCTGGCAGCAGATGTGGGATGCCGTCGGTGAGCATGCGCCCTGGCAACAGATCGTCACGTCGCCTTTGTCGCGTTGTCACGCCTTCGCCGCTGCGTTCGCCGAACGTCACGCTTTGCCGCTGGCTGTTGATGCGCGCTTGATGGAGATCGGCTTTGGTGGTTGGGAAGGCCGCACCGCCGAACAATTGCGCGCTGAGGACCCACAGCAGATTGCGCGTTTCTATCATGATCCCGTCAATGCGCGCCCGGCCGGTGCGGAACCGTTGGAGGCCTTTCGCGCGCGCGTGATCGAAGGCTTTCAGGCGCTGGTCGACACGTATGCCGGTCAGCGTGTGCTGGTGGTCTGTCACGCCGGTGTGATGCGCACCGTGGTCGCGCAGGTGTTGAACGCGCCGCTGGAGTCGATCTACCGCATCGACGTCGCCTATGCGGCCATCACCCGCATCAGATTCGATGGTGAGCGCCCGCCACAGCTGGTGAGTCACGCCGGATGCCGGCTGTGAAAGTATTTTTTCTCTTGGCCGTCTGGCTCGCCGCGCCGCCGCTGCTTGCCGAACAGGTCATCACCGACGATCTCGGTAACGTCATCCATCTCGCTGCACCGCCGCAGCGCATCGTCAGCCTTACGCCGCATATCACTGAACTGCTCTACGCCGTCGGCGCGGGTGAACGCCTCGTCGCCGCGGTGGACTACAGCGATTATCCCGAAGCGGCCACGCATCTGCCGCGCATCGGTAATGCCGAACGTGTCGACCACGAACGCCTGTTGCAGTTGCAACCCGATCTGATCATTGCCTGGGGCAGCGGCACACCTGCGCGCGAGATCGCGGCACTGCGGCGCCTGGGTATTCCTTTGTATTTATCGGAACCGCGCCGCTTGAATGCCATCGGTGCGCAGTTGCGCGCGTTTGGCGAAATCGCCGGGACATCGGCGCAAGCCGAAATCGCCGCGCAAGATTACGAACGACGTCTCGCCATGCTGCGCGTACGTTATACGACTAATCCGCGCCGCACGGTGTTCTATCAACTGGCCCAGCAACCCCTGCTGACCGTCAACCGCGAGCACTTGATTAACGATGTATTGAAGCTTGTGTGGCGGCGTGAATCCATTTGCCGACGTGCCCACGCTCACGCCGCGCGTGGACATCGAAGCCGTGCTCGCTACGCGTCCCGAAGCGGTGGTGTTTGCGTTGTATCCCGGCGAGTCGGTCGCGGCGGTGCAGAGCTTCTGGCAACGCTATGGCTTACCGACAAGCACGCGTTACATCGGCGTTCCCGGCGATTACATCCACCGTGCCACGCCGCGGGTGTTGGAAGGTGTGGAGCGGATTTGTTCGGGTTTGATGTGACGAAATTATTGAACCGCCAAGGCGCGAAGGTCGCCAAGAAACCCAAGGCGAACCGCCAAGGCGCCAAGACGCCAAGGATAAATAATGAAAAATCATCGTTGGTTTTTTACTTAAGCAGTCTTGGCGTCTTGGCGCCTTGGCGGTTCAAAAATATATATTCAGCGCCCACCATACCGACGCTGCACATAGTCATCGACGATCTTCTGAAACTCGACCGCGATCGTCTCGCCCTTGAGCGTCACGGTCTTCTCGCCATCCACATATACCGGCGCGACCGGTACTTCGCCGGTGCCGGGCAGGCTGATGCCGATGTTGGCGTGCTTGCTCTCGCCGGGACCGTTGACCACGCAGCCCATCACCGCGACGGTGAGGTTCTCGACGCCGGGATATTGCGTGCGCCACACCGGCATCTGATGGCGCAGATAGCTTTGGATGTCCTGCGCGAGTTGCTGGAAGGTGGTGCTGGTGGTGCGGCCGCAGCCGGGGCAGGCGACGACCTGTGGCGTGAAGGCGCGCAGGCCCATCGATTGCAGGATCTCCTGCGCGACGATCACTTCCTGGGTGCGGTCGCCGCCGGGTTCGGGCGTGAGTGAAATGCGGATGGTGTCGCCGATGCCTTCCTGCAACAGCACCGCGAGCGCGGCGGTCGAGGCGACGATGCCCTTGCTGCCCATGCCGGCCTCGGTCAGGCCGAGGTGCAGCGGATAATCGCAGCGCGTGGCGAGCGTGCGATACACGGCGATCAGATCCTGCACGCCGCTCATCTTCACCGACAGAATGATCTGATCGTGGCGCAGGCCGAGTTCCTCGGCGCGCTGCGCGCTTTCCAGCGCGGAGATGATCAAGGCCTCGCGCGTGACGTCGGCGGTGTCGTGAGGTTCGGCGCGCTTGGCATTCTCGTCCATCATGCGCACGACCAGTTCCTGATCGAGGCTGCCCCAGTTCACGCCGATGCGCACCGGCTTGGCGTGATCGCGCGCGAAATCCGATCAGCGTGGCGAACTGTTCGTCCTTCTTCTTGCCGCGGCCGACGTTGCCGGGATTGATGCGGTATTTGGCGAGCGCCGCGGCGCAGGCCGGATGTTTGCTCAGCAGTCGATGGCCGTTGAAATGAAAGTCGCCGATCAGCGGAACGCTGAGGCCCATGTCGTCGAGACGCTGGCGGATCTCCGGCACGGCCGCGGCGGCCTCGTCGCTGTTGACCGTGATGCGCACCAGTTCCGAACCGGCCTTGGCGAGTTGTGCGACCTGTATCGCGGTACCGACCGCATCGGCGGTGTCGGTGTTGGTCATGGACTGCACGACCACCGGGATGATCGCCGCCGACGGTGACGGACCGACCGATCGACTGGACGGGCACGCTGGTGCGGCGCTGGACGGGACTTGCAGGGCTGGACATACTGGCTTCGACCGCGAGGAATGACCGCGCCATTATCGCAACCGCGCGCCGCTCCTGTCATCCGCGTGTTCACTACGAGGAGGAAGGAAAGCCCATGACCACCTTCAACGCCTTCCGTATTCATCAGGATTCGTCCGGTCATCGCGCCGGCCTGGAGGCCCTGACCCTCGATCAACTCACGCCGGGCGAGGTGACCGTGCGGGTCGAATGGTCCGCGGTGAACTTCAAAGACGCGCTGGCCGTCACCGGGCGCGGCAAGATCCTGCGCCATTCGCCGCTGGTCGGCGGCGTCGACGCGGCGGGGCGCGTGGAGTCCTCGAGCGATCCGAATCTTCCGATGGGCACGCCGGTGGTGGTTACCGGTGGCGGCATCGGCGAGGAACGCGACGGCGGCTTCGCGCCGTATCTGCGTGTGCCCGCAGCCATGGCAATCCCGTTGCCCGCAGGATTGTCGACGCGCCAGGCGATGATCATCGGCACCGCCGGCTTCACCGCCGCGCTCGCGCTCACGCGCATGGAACACAACGCCCAGACGCCCGCACTCGGCCCGATCCTGGTGACCGGCGCCAGCGGCGGCGTCGGCAGCTTCGCTACCGCGTTGTGCGCGCGGCATGGCTACGAGGTCGCCGCGCTGACCCTGAAACCCACGAGCATCGACTACCTGGAGAAACTCGGCGCGCAGAAGGTGATCCTGCGCGACGGACTGGCGATGGGTCAACGCGCGCTGGAAGCCGCGCGCTTCGGCGGCGTGATCGACACCCTCGGCGGCGACTACCTCGGCTGGGCGATCCGCTGCGTGCGCCCGCATGGCAACGTCGCCGTCATCGGCATGGCCACCGGCACCGAGTTCAGCACCTCGGTGATGCCCTTCATCCTGCGCGGCGTGAACCTGCTCGGCATCAACTCCGTCGATGCCCCGCGCGATCTGCGCGAACGTATCTGGTCACGGCTGGCGCAGGATCTCGATAGCGCGCAGCTCGACAGTATCTGTGCGGGGGAGATTACGCTCGATGAATTACCGGCGTTCTGCGCGGAGATGCTGGCGGGGCATATTCATGGGCGGACGGTGGTGCGGGTGGAGGGCTAGGAAATCAGAAACGATACCAACTACTCTGCCTGTTTGTGCTGCCGTGGCACAAAAACAATCCCTGAAGGCCAGCCTGCATTAAATTTTGGATTTGGGTTTAGGTAAGTTTGCCGTTCAGAAAACAACGTCCTTGATCCAGGTAACAGTGCCCAGCCTCCAGATACAGTGCCATCTGGCGTTATATAAATTCCAAAATCATAAGTCCCGCTACAAGAACCTAATATTCCGCCAAATCCCCAAATTTTCTTTTTAGCCAAATAATTACATTGTCGCTTGAAATATTTTTCTGACTCGATGATGTAAAGATTATTAAAGATATGAGTTACTTGCCAGTGATCATCCTTTGTTATAGGAACATGCGGTAGCTGCTCACAATTGCCATATGAGCAATCCTCAGAATTAGGCGGAAGAAGTTCGTCAGCTACCTCGTATGTTGGATAACTATCAACATCAACTCGGAATTTATCAGGATTTACCGGCGTTGGCCCGCTGCCATATTCCACCGTCCCTGAAGGTGCTCCATAATAATGCGCACTGCCCATGCAATTCAGTTGGGACAGCGCGATGAGCATAGTTATTGCGATGTATGAAGTTTGCACGGTATATGAATTCCAATCGTAGGATACGTCAATAAATTGAAATGTTTTATTTATCGCCAGCCGCCACTGGCCTAGCTCGGATCCCGAATCCACTCACTCCACGACCCCGCATACAGCTTCGCGCCGCTCATCCCCGCCAGTTCCAGCGCAATCAAGCTCTGACACGCCGTAACACCCGAACCGCACATGACGATGCAATGTTCCGGCTGCGACATCATCGAGCACGCGGCGATACATTTTCTTCAGCGCCTCCGGTGGCAGATAACACTCACCGGAATCCAGATTGCTCTGATAGGGCAGGTTGCGCGCGCCGGGGATGTGACCGGCGACAGGGTCGAAGGGTTCCTTCTCGCCGGCGAAGCGTTCCGGTGTGCGCACGTCGATCAGGCATTGCGTGTGGCTATCGAACTGTGTTGCGAGTCTCTTGTGTGGTGACGAGCATGTCGTTATGCGGATTGCCGTGGAAGGTGCTCGGTGTGATCGGTGGCGTTGCGGTATCGAACGGATAATTGCCGGCTTCCCAGGCATTCAGTCCGCCGTCGAGGACGGCGACGCGTTCGTGACCGAGCCAGCGCAACAGCCACCACAGGCGCGCGGCATAGGCGTTGGCTTGCGCGTCGTAGCAAATCACCTGTGAATCGGAATCGATGCCCCAGGCGGAAAAGGTTTCACGCAGACGTTGCGGATCGGGCAACGGATGACGGCCGCTGTCGGGCGTGATCGGGCCGGACAGGTCGCGGTCGAGGTGCGCGTAGAGCGCGCCGGGGATGTGCGCTTCGCGATAACCCGCCTCGCCGGCCTCGGGATGTTTCAGATCGAAGCGGCAGTCGATGATGCGCCAGGCGGGATCGTCAAGGTGATCGGCCAGTTCGGCGGCGGTAATCAGCGGTGAGGCTGGCATGGTGTACCCTTAATGCCAATTCGGTAGGACAGATAATACGCGCATCGCGACGGAGGAAAAGTCATGCGCCTGGGTGTGGATCTCGGCGGTACCAAGATTGAAATCATTGCCCTGGAAGAAAACGGCAAGGTGCTGCTGCGCGAACGGGTGGCGACGCCGCAGGGCGACTATGCTGCGACGCTCGAAGCCATCACTGGCTTGGTTAATGCGGCAGAGGTCAAACTGGGGCGCACGGGTCTTCCGGTCGGCATCGGCACGCCCGGTGCGATCTCGCGTGCAACGGGATTGCTGAAGAACTCCAATTCCGTGTGTCTCAACGGGCAGCCTTTGCAACAGGATCTAGAGGCGCGACTCGGACGTCCGCTACGCATCAGCAATGACGCCAATTGTTTCGCGCTCTCCGAAGCGGTCGATGGCGCGGCGGCCGGGGCGAGTGTGGTGTTCGGTGTGATCATCGGTACCGGTACCGGTGCGGGTATCGTGGTGGATCGCCATGTCTTGACCGGCCCCAACGCGATTGCCGGTGAGTGGGGCCACAATCCGTTGCCGTGGCCTCGCAGCGATGAGTTGCCGGGACCGGCGTGTTATTGCGGCAAACAGGGTTGTATCGAGACCTGGTTGTCCGGCACAGGCATGGCGCGTGATTTCAAGCTGCATACCGGCGAGGCGTTGACCGCCGAGAGCATCGTCGCGCGCGCCGAACACGGCGAAGTCAGCAGTCGCGCCGCGCTGGAACGTTATTACGACCGCATGGCCCGCGCGCTCGCGCAGGTCATCAACATCCTTGATCCGGATGTAATCGTACTCGGCGGCGGCATGGGCAAGATTCCGACTCTGTACTACGAAATCCCGCGCCGCTGGGGTGCTTATGTGTTCTCCGATCGTGTGGATACGCGGCTGGTCGCGCCGAAACACGGCGATTCCAGCGGCGTGCGCGGCGCGGCGTGGCTGTGGCCATCTTGAAACAGACTTATTCCGTGAACCGCCAAGGCGCCAAGACGCCGAGAAACACTTTTAATTTATGTAATAGTGTTTCGCTTTTTTCATTAGCCGTTCTTGGCGTCTTGGCGCCTTGGCGGTTCAAAACTTAGCTTGGCGTCTTGGCGGTTCGATGTGTTTGCTGTTGTTCCACCGCGGGACGCGGCCTACAATCTGCCGCTCATACAATGCAGGTATCCGCGATGCAGTCCGTTCCCGCTGAACGTACCGATGACGCCCTCTGGCAGCAGCAGGTCCGCGCCCTGATCGAGGTGGGCCGCGAACTGCATGCGCGCGGTTGGGTGCCGGCGACCAGTGGTAATTTTTCCGCGCGCTTGAGTGAAACGGAAATCGCGCTGACGGTGTCTGGGTTTCATAAGGGCAAGCTCGACGAGGCCGGCATCATGCGCGCGGACATGCAGGGGCGCGCGGTCGGCAGCGACAAGCGACCTTCTGCTGAAACACTGCTGCACACGCAGTTGTATCAACGTTATCCCGACGTCGGTGTGGTGCTGCATGTGCATTCGGCGAACGCGACGTTGATCTCGCGCGCCGTGCAGCGCAGCGGCGCGCACGATCTGGTGCTGGCCGGTTACGAACTGCTCAAGGCCTTTCCCGGCAACACCACGCACGCTACGTCGATGCGCGTGCCGGTATTCGATAACGAGCAGGACATCCCGCGGCTGGCCGCCAAGGTCGATGCCTGGCTGGATGCGAACGATCCGGTTTATGGTTATCTGATCGCAGGCCACGGCCTGTATGCCTGGGGGCGCGACATGGCGGAAACGCTACGCCATCTCGAGGCCTTCGATTTTCTGTTTGAATGTGATCTGCGCGAACGAGGGATGCGAAACACATGAGCCAGCTGACCATCTATACCGAAACCGACCGCCACCCCACGGAGGTGCTGAGCGACGGCGCCGAGATCGGTCGCCGCTTGGAGACCATCGGCGTGCGCTTCGAGCGTTGGGAGGCGGCGCATGCGCTGAGCTGACAGCGCCAGTCAGGACGATATCATTGCGGCCTATCAAGACGCAGGTCGACGGGCTGATGCAGGAATACGCTTTCAAGTCGGTGGATGTGGTGAGCCTTAATCCGAATCATCCCGACAAGACCGCGTTGCGCGCCAAATTTCTCGATGAGCACACCCACAGCGATTTCGAGGTGCGCTTCTTCGTCGACGGTCAGGGCCTGTTCTATATACACACCGGCGGCAAGGTCTACGGTGTGTTGTGCGAGAAGGGCGATCTGATCAGCGTGCCGGCGAATACGCCGCACTGGTTCGACATGGGCGAGAACCCGCACTTCAAATGTATTCGCCTGTTTACGACGCCCGAAGGTTGGGTGGCGCAATACACCGGCGATACGATCGCCAGTGGTTATCCGCAGTTCGGCACGCAGTTCTGCTGATTGCCTTTAGCGATGATGCGCGCGATCGTCACCGATATCGAGGGCACGACCAGTTCGCTGTCCTTCGTCAAAGATGTGTTGTTCCCCTATGCACGTAAGCACCTCGCCGGGTTTGTCGCGGCGCACGCGCAGCAGCCGCAGGTGCGCGCCTTATTGGATGAAGCCAAGCGTGAGGCGGGAGTCGAACTCGATGATGCCGGCATTGTCGCGCAGCTCGAACGCTGGATCGATGAGGATCGCAAGGTCACGCCACTGAAATCCCTGCAAGGTCTGATCTGGGAGGCGGGCTACCGCAACGGTGATTTCAAGGGCCACATCTATGCCGACGCCGCCGAACAGTTGCGTGCCTGGCAGGCGCAGGGCATCAAGCTGTATGTGTATTCCTCCGGCTCGGTGTATGCGCAGAAACTGCTGTTCGGTTACAGCGAGGCCGGTGATCTGACGCCGCTGTTCTCCGGTTACTACGACACGCATATCGGCGGCAAGCGCGAGGCGGCGGCGTACCGCGCTATCATCGATGACATCCAGCTGCCGGCGGGCGATATCCTGTTTCTGTCGGATATCGAGGCAGAGTTGGATGCCGCACGCAGCGCCGGCATGCGCACCGTTCAGTTGGTGCGCGACGCAGCGATCAATCCGCAGGCGCGTCATCCGCAGGTGGCCGATTTCAACGCCATCGATGTGCACAAGGCGTAACGCCGTGAGCTACAACATGCTCTATAGCGCGCGTCCCAAGGTTTGAATGCCGGACTCGGCAACGATGACTGAATCCGTAACGGCATCTGCGCCTGCACCGATCGGGCCTCGGCTGGAACTCAAACGCACCGTAAAGGCGGACGACGCGCTGATACTCGTCGATTTCCTGCATCAGCACAGCGGTCTCTCCAAACAACAGATCAAAGATGCTGCCAACAAAGGCGCGGTGCTGATGCGTCGGGCCGGCAGTGCGCGGCGGGTGCGGCGCGCCAAGACCGAGTTGCGCAGCGGCGATCGCATCGAGCTGCATTACGACCGCGACTTGCTGGCGTTGCAGCCGCCGGCCGCGCGCTGCATTGCAGATCACGGCAGTTATAGTCTCTGGTACAAACCGGCCGGCTTGCTGGCGCAGGGTAACGAGTTTGGCGATCACTGTGCGCTGACGCGTCAGGCCGAGCTGGCCTGGACGCCGCCGCGCCAGGTGTGGGTGATTCACCGCCTGGATCGCGAGGCAGCCGGATTGATGTTGCTCGCCCACAGTAAGCAGGCCGCGGCTAAATTGTCGCAGCAGTTCCAGCACAATCAGGTGCAAAAGCAGTATCGGGTGCAGGTGCTGGGCGACATCGGCGCGGTGCTGGGTCAACAGGGGCGCCTTGATCAAGCGCTCGACGGTAAAGCCGCGCTGACGGATTTCCAGGTGCTGGCTTGGGATGCGCAGACGCAACGCTCCACGCTGCAGGTGACGATCCACACTGGCCGTTTGCATCAGATCCGTCGCCATCTCGCGGAGGCCGGTTTCCCGGTGATCGGTGATCCTCGCTATGGTACGGGTAATAAAGCGGCGGAAGGTTTGCGTCTGGTCGCAGTGAGCCTCGCCTTCCTGTGTCCGCAACGGCGCACGCAGGTTGCGTTTGAACTCGCGCCCGAGGACATCGGTTTTTGAAAACGGAATCGACATTGCCGGACTGGATCGGTCCGGGATTGCATATCCTCTCCGTTGGGCTAAATCCCTCACTCAATTCGCTGCGCGCCGGCTTCCCGTTTGCGTCACCGCAGAATCGTTTTTGGAAGGCGTTGAATGCCAGCGGTCTGATCGACGAGGTGCTGGAGCCGGGTGTGCCCGCCTTGCGGCGGCTGTTCGATCACTATCGCATTGGTCACACCGATGTGGTCAAACGTGCCACGCCCAGTGCCGCGCAACTGCGCGTTGCCGATTTCAAGACCTGGGCGCCGCAACTGACCGAGAAACTGCTGCGCTTTGCGCCGCGCATTATCTGGTTTCACGGCAAGCTGGGTTATCGCAATTTTCTCAGATACGGTGCGCTCGATGAAGCATGACTGCTTGGGCCAATGCCGAGCGCTGTGGCACTGGAGTGGGGGCTGCAGCCGCAGCGAATCGGCATCAGTCAGGTCTATATAACGCCCGATCCGAGTTCCGCCAATGCCACGTATTCGCTCGACGCGTTGATCCTCTGTTATCGTAAGCTGGCGGAACTCAACAGATCCCGACAAGGAGGGTAACACTGTGGGCTGGATTATTTTTCTGGTATTGATCGCCATCGTGGTGCTGTACGGCATCATGATCTACAACAATCTGGTGGCGCTGAAACATAACGTCTCCAAGAGTTGGTCGAACATCGATGTGTTGCTCAAGCAGCGTCACGACGAGTTGCCCAAGCTGGTCGAGGTCTGCAAGCAGTACATGGGTTATGAGCAGGAGACGCTGGAAAAGGTGATGCAGGCGCGCACGGCCGTGGCCACCGCGCGTGAAGGTCAGAACATCCCGGCGCTCGGTGCGGCGGAGACGCAACTGCGCTTGGGTCTGGGATCTCTGTTTGCGGTCGCCGAGGCCTATCCCGAGCTGAAGGCCAACACGCAGTTCCAGCACTTGCAGGATCGCATCACCGAGTTGGAGAACAGTATCGCCGACCGCCGCGAGTACTATAACGAGAGCGTCAACCTCAATAACGTGCGCATCGAACAATTCCCGGATCTGTTGATCGCGCAGCGTTTCAATTTCGGCGCCTACGAGCTGCTGGAATTCAGTGAGCAGGAAAAGACCGACGTGAATATCAAGGAGTTGTTCGGTAACGCTTGATGGATGCCGAATTATTTCTGGCGCGCTTCCCCGAATTCGTTCGGGAGGTGCGCGATCTTTCGCCCGAAGGTTTCTGGTTCATCCTGGCGCTGCTGGTGGTCGGCAGCGCCGTCGCGTTTTATTTAATCTGGCGCAACCTGCATCGCGCACGCCTCATCGAAGACATGCCCACGGCGCGTATCCGTTCCGCACATCAAGGTTATGTAGAGATCGAGGGTGAAGGACGCTTGCTCGAGGGTCCGCCCATTGTCGGTCCGCTGACGGGGATCCACTGTCTCTGGTATCGCTACAAGATCGAGCATCGTGAATCGCATCGCGATCATCGGGGTCGCGGCGGCAGTTCGTGGAGCACGCTGCAATCGGGCGTCAGCGATGGCTTGTTTCTCATCGAGGATGAGACCGGTCGTTGCATTGTCGATCCGGATGGCGCGGAGGTGATCTGCGTCGCGGGCGATGTCTGGTACGGACATGAGGAATTTCCACGTCAGGGGCCGCCGCCATCGAAGGCCTGGATTCGACTCGGTGGTGGCGATTACCGATATACCGAAGAGCGACTCATGCCGGGGACAGTCTATGCCCTGGGTTGGTTCGGTACGGTGCGCAACGCGCCGGGCGATGTGAATGCCGAGGTCAGTCTGTTGTTGCGCGATTGGAAGGCGGATCAGGCAGGCCTGCTGAGTCGCTTCGATCGCAACGGCGACGGTCAGGTCGATGCCGGCGAATGGGATGCCGCGCGCGAAGCGGCGTTGCAGGAAGTCATCCGGCTGCGCAGTCATCGGCCGCATGCGCCAGTCAGCAATGTATTGTCGCGCTCACCCAGCGATCGGCATCCATTTCTGCTCTCGGCGGTGCCGCAGCAGGTGCTGACGTCGCGCTACCGGCGACGGGCCATGATCGCCTTGGTGGCGACATTGCTCGGTGTGGCGGCCACCGTGCTGTACGTCAGCGCGCGCTTCGCACTTCCCGGTTGACACTGGCAACGGCGTCAGTGCAGACTCAAGCCATGGTTACGTTCCCGATGATTAAGTGTCTGCCACTGCATCTGCGCGCCGTCTGGCTGCGACATGTGCCTGTGCGCCTGGGGAACACGACCGTCGACTGATTTGTAATTCACAGCACACGATCCCTCAGGCCACAGATTCCCGCGATCTGTGGCCTTTTTGTTTTTGGCGGTGATCATTGAGGAGGATGTTTCATGTCGGTGCCAGCCGCCTTTATGGGCGTGATCCTGATCTGGTCGACGACGCCGCTCGCCATCAAGTGGAGCGGTCAAGGCGGTGGATTTTTGTTTGGTGTCAGTGCGCGCATGCTGCTGGGTATGTTGTGCTGTCTTGCCTTGATGGGGCTGCTCAGTGTGCCGATGCCGCGCGATCGCCGCGCGCTGGCCACCTATCTGATCGCCGGACTGGGCATGTTCGGTTCCATGCTGGCAACCTACTGGGGCGCGCAATTCATCCCCTCGGGTTTGGTGTCGGTGCTGTTCGGTCTGACGCCGGTGGTGACCGGCGTACTCGCGGCGCACTGGTTGGGCGAACGGTTGTTCACGCCGGGGCGGATCGGCGGTGCCTTGTTGGGTTTGGGCGGGTTGATGTTGTTGTTCAACGATGAACTGGGTGCTTTGGGTCAGGGGCGCTGGGGTGCGGCGGCGGTGGTGTTCGCGGTGATATTGCATTCCGCCAGTGCTGTCGGCGTGAAGCGCATCGGTGCCGATGTGCCGGCGATGGCGATGGCCGGCGGCGGTCTGGCGGTGGCGGTGCCTTTGTATCTGCTGACCTGGTGGTTGGTCGACGCATCCTTGCCGCAGACATTGCCGACGCGAACCCTCGGCTCGATTGTGTATCTGGGCGTGGTCGGTTCAGTGATCGGTTTCGTGCTGTTCTACTACGTTCTGAAACGGCTGGAGGCGAGCAGCATTGCCCTGGTGACGCTGGTCACACCGGTGTTGGCCTTGATGTTGGGCGATTGGCTGGCCGGTGAACATGTCTCGCCGCGGGTGTGGATGGCCAGTGCGGTGATCCTGTCGGGATTGGCCATGCATCAATGGGCCGATCGCTGGCTGCTGCGCGTGCCTGCGCAGTGAAGCATCCGCGGCGGCAATACACTGCCGCCGCGGATAAATCTTCACTGTGCTTCGCGATCTTTCCCGTCTGGCAGGTGTGGTGAGCGCAGATGCACCGGTTCGATCTTGCGCCGCATGCGGATATTGAGCGATTCCACGAAAATCGAGAAGCCCATGGCGAAATAGATGTAACCCCTTGGAATATGGAATTCCAGGCCGTCGGCGATCAGCGCCATACCCACGATCAGCAGGAAACTCAGCGCGAGCACTTTCAGCGTCGGATGGGTGTCGACGAAGCGGCTGACCGTGCCGGCGAAACCCATCATGAAGAACACCGCGATCACGATGGCCAGTGCCATGACCTCAATGTCCTGCGCCATGCCGACGGCCGTGATCACCGAGTCCAGCGAGAACACGATGTCGATGATGGCGATCTGCACGATGACCATGGCGAAGACTTGTGCCGCGTTGGCCTGACTCGTGGGTTGCTGCGGGCCTTCCAGGCTGCTGTGCAGTTCCATGGTGCTCTTGGCGAGCAGGAAGGCGCCGCCGACGATCAGTACCAGATCGCGGATGGAAATCTCCATCTGCATAAGCGTGAACAGCGGTTCCGTAAGGCGCGTCAGCCAGACCAGGGAATACAGCAGCATGATGCGTGTGATCATGGCGAAGGCCAGTCCCAGCGTGCGCGCGCGCGGCTGCTGATGGGCGGGTAATTTCCCGGTCAGAATCGAGATGAAGATGATGTTGTCGATGCCCAGAACGATTTCGAGCAGGGTCAGGGTGACCAGGGCGATCCAGGCTTGCGGGTCGGCGATCCACTCCATAAATGTCTCCACGGGTGACGGGGTTGTGTTCGGGGCGGGTTGAACCCGTGTGCGGTGCGCATCCTAGGTCAGTTTCCAGGATTAGGAAAGTATCTGTGTGAATCAATCTGGATCCGACATCGGGATCTCACCGGGTGGTGTCGCGATCTGCGCTGGGTTGTAGTTCGACTACACTTGTGGGTGAAGCATTGCGTACGGAGGATCATGCCATGGCTATGGCGGAAACATTGACTAATTACTTGCACACTCAGGATATTGCCTACGATTTACTGCATCACCCGCATACCGCGACCAGCATGGAGGCCGCGCAGGCGGCGCATGTGCCGGGAGACTGGGTGGCGAAGACGGTGTTGCTGGAAGACGATGACGGCTACGTCATGGCGGTATTGCCCGCGTCGCATCGTATCGATCTCGGTGAACTGCATCGGCATCTGAATCGGCGGCTCGGATTGGCGACAGAATCGGAGTTGTCCGGTCTGTTCAAGGACTGCGAACCGGGTGCGGTACCACCGATCGGGCGCGCCTACGGGATCGACACGATCGTCGACGACAGTCTGGCCGAGCAGGCGGAAGTCTATTTCGACGCCGGCGACCACGAGCAACTCGTGCACGTCAGCGGCGAGGTCTTCGGTAGCCTGCTCGGCGATGTCGAATACGCCCGTTTCAGTCACCACACTTAGGGCTATTTCTTCGGGGGCTATTTCTTCGGTGGCGTCTGCCGGCCGATCGAGTAGTAACGGATGCCCAGGTTGGCCAGCAGCGCCGGGTCGTACAGATTGCGGCCATCGAAGATCACCGGCTGTTTGAGGGTGTTGCGAATCAGCTCGAAATCGGGGCTGCGGAAGTTGGTCCACTCGGTGACAACGACCAGGGCGTCGGCGCCTTCCAGTGCGGCTGGGCGTTCGGGCACAGCTTCAGATCGGCTCGCTCACCATAAATCCGTCGAGCCTCGTTCATGGCGACCGGGTCATGTGCCTGGACGTGGGCGCCGGCGGCCCACAGCAGTTCCATGAGTACGCGACTGGACGCAGCGCGCATGTCGTCGGTGTTGGGTTTGAACGCCAGGCCCCAGAGGGCGAAGGTGCGACCCTTTAGATCGTTGCCGAATTCCGCCTGGATTTTCTCGAACAGCACGCGCTTCTGGCGGTGGTTGACGGCCTCGACCGCGCTCAATAGTTCGGCTTTATAACCAACCCCGTTGGCGGTGCGTTCCAGTGCCTGCACGTCTTTGGGGAAACAGGAGCCGCCGTAACCGGCGCCTGGATAGATGAAGCTGTAGCCGATACGCGGGTCTGAGCCGATACCGGTGCGCACCTGCTCGATGTCCGCGCCAAGGCGCTCGGCAATCTGCGACAGCTCGTTCATGAAGCTGATTTTGGTCGCCAGCATCGCGTTGGCCGCGTACTTGGTGAGCTCGGCAGAGCGAATGTCCATGGCGATGATGCGGTCGTGGTTACGGTTGAAGGGGGCGTACAACGCACGCAATAGTTCGGTGGTGCGTGGATTGTCGGTGCCGACCACGATGCGATCCGGGCGCATGAAATCGTCGATGGCGGCGCCTTCTTTGAGGAATTCCGGGTTGGAGACCACATCGAATTCGATCTTGGCGTCACGCGCGGCAAGATTTTCCATTACCGTGCTCCGGACGCGATCGGCGGTCCCGACCGGGACCGTCGATTTATTGACGATAACGCGATATTCCTGCATACGCTCGGCAATGGATTTGGCCACGGCCAGCACATATTGAAGGTCCGCCGAGCCATCTTCATCCGGGGGTGTTCCCACGGCAATGAACTGAAACAGGCCATGCTTGACGCCCTCGTCGGCATCTAAGGTGAAACGCAGACGCCCAGCCTCGCGATTTTCGGTGATGAGGCTGTCCAGACCCGGCTCGTGGATGGGTATCTCGCCCTGATTGAGCATTTCTATCTTGCGCGGATCGATATCCACGCACAGAACATCGTTGCCCACCTGTGCCAGACAGGCGCCCGTGACCAAGCCTACATAACCTGATCCGTAAATCGTTACCTTCATGTTGGGATTGCCTCGCGTGATGTTATATGCATGATTATCATTTGGTTATTACATATTTTGTGTTAAGCGCAGCTGTCTGCTAGGACGTGTTGCGGGCGCTGGGTGGCATGCTAGCAAAGGTCAGTTGGCACGTCACGGGCGCGGGAATGGCTGGGAGCTATTTTTTCGTCAACTGCTGTTGACACCTCGGGGTGCCTAACCCAGAATACCTCGCTTCGTTTCGGAGGGGTTCCCGAGCGGCCAAAGGGATCAGACTGTAAATCTGACGGCTCTGCCTTCGGTGGTTCGAATCCACCCCCCTCCACCAGAATATTGAGTACCGTGCGCCGCGCGGGGGTCGAGTGGCCTCTGAGGGTGGGTTTTTGTATCTGGTGTACGCAGATTGGCGCACGCAGATTTGGCGGGTGTAGTTCAATGGTAGAACCTCAGCCTTCCAAGCTGATGGCGTGGGTTCGATTCCCATCACCCGCTCCAAGTTGGAAATTTCAGGGTCTGGCCTCTTAGGCATTGTGACGGTGGTATGAGCCGTTACAGCCGGGTTGCCGGAAGTTGTTTTTTGGCCCATGTAGCTCAGTTGGTAGAGCACATCCTTGGTAAGGATGAGGTCACCAGTTCGACTCTGGTCATGGGCTCCATAATGCAGTTGAGCATAGCTGGAAATTCGAGTCGGCACTCGGGAGATCATCCATGTCCAAGGGAAAATTTGAACGTACGAAGCCGCATGTGAATGTTGGAACGATTGGTCACGTTGACCATGGCAAGACGACATTGACGGCGGCGCTGACGGTAGTTCAGTCGAAGAAGTTTGGTGGTGAGGCGAAGGCCTACGACCAGATTGACGCGGCGCCGGAAGAGAAGGCGCGCGGCATCACGATTTCGACCGCGCACGTCGAGTACGAATCGGCCAATCGTCACTACGCGCACGTGGACTGCCCCGGGCACGCGGACTATGTGAAGAACATGATCACGGGTGCGGCGCAGATGGACGGCGCGATCCTGGTGTGTTCGGCCGCCGACGGCCCGATGCCGCAGACCCGCGAGCACATCCTGCTGTCGCGTCAGGTCGGCGTGCCGTACATGGTTGTGTACATGAACAAGGCCGACATGGTCGACGACCCCGAGTTGCTGGAACTGGTCGAGATGGAACTGCGCGACCTGCTGTCTTCCTACGACTTCCCGGGCGACAACACCCCGATCATCATCGGTTCGGCGCTGAAGGCGCTGGAAGGTGATACGTCAGACATCGGCGTACCGTCCATTGAGCGCTTGATCGATGCGCTGGACACCTTCATTCCGGAGCCGCAGCGTGCGATTGACGGCGCGTTCCTGATGCCGATCGAAGACGTGTTCTCGATCTCGGGTCGCGGCACGGTGGTGACCGGTCGTATCGAGCGCGGCATTGTGAAAGTCGGTGACACCGTGGAAATCGTCGGCATTCGTGCCACGACCACCTCGACCGTGACCGGCGTGGAGATGTTCCGCAAGCTGCTGGATCAGGGTCAGGCCGGTGACAACGTCGGCGTGCTGCTGCGCGGCACCAAGCGTGACGACGTGGAGCGCGGCCAAGTGCTGTGCAAGCCGGGTTCGATCAAGCCGCACACCAAGTTTGAAGCGGAAGTGTACGTTCTGTCCAAGGAAGAAGGCGGTCGTCATACACCGTTCTTCAATGGCTATCGCCCGCAGTTTTACTTCCGCACCACGGACGTAACCGGCGCGTGCGATCTGCCGGAAGGCATCGAGATGGTGATGCCGGGTGATAACGTGAAGATGGTTGTGAGCCTGATCAACCCGATTGCGATGGAAGAAGGTCTGCGCTTCGCGATTCGCGAAGGCGGCCGTACCGTCGGCGCCGGTGTGGTGGCGAAAATCATCGAGTAAAGAGTTGGAAAGGGGGTGGGTTGATGTTGATGCCCGCTTCTGGACTGAGTTTAGGCCAGTAGCTCAATTGGCAGAGCGGCGGTCTCCAAAACCGCAGGTTGGGGGTTCGATTCCCTCCTGGCCTGCCAAGCAAGTGGAGATGGGGGCGGACTGAAATCCGTCCCCATACCGATATTGATGAACCCGAAGGTCGAGGCAGAAGGCTCGAGTCTGGATACCGCAAAACTGACCGCGGCTATCGTGCTGTTGGTGGGCGCGGTCGTTGCCTTCTATTGGTTTGCTGAACACTCACTGTTGCTGCGTGTGCTGGGGCTGTTGGTGGTTGCCGGCGTGGCGCTGTTTGTGGGTTCGCAGACCTTGGTGGGCGGACGTGTGTTGGGTTTTCTGAGCGATGCGCGCACTGAGGTGCGTAAAGTCGTCTGGCCGACCCGCCAAGAGACGTTCCAGACGGCTTTGATCGTGTTTGGTGTTGTGATTTTCATGGGCATAGTGCTCTGGTTATTGGACATGCTGCTGCTCTGGGCTGTGCGCCTGCTGACCGGGCAGGGAGGCTAAATCGCATGGCGAAGCGTTGGTATGTCGTTCACGCCTATTCGGGATTTGAAAATCAGGTCAAGCGTTCGCTGATCGATCATATCGCGCGCAGTGGCTTGGAAGATAAGTTTGGCGAGATCCTAGTGCCCACCGAGGAAGTGGTGGAAATGCGCGAGGGTCAGAAGCGCAAGAGCGAGCGCAAGTTTTTCCCGGGTTACGTCCTGGTGCAGATGGAAATGGACGAACAGTCCTGGCATCTAGTCAAGAACGTACCCAAGGTCATGGGTTTCATCGGTGGTACCAGCGACAAGCCGGCACCGATTACCGACCGCGAGGCCGATGTGATCCTGCAACGTATTCAGGACGGCGTCGAGAAGCCCAAGCCGAAAGTTCTGTTCGAGCCGGGCGAAGTGGTGCGCGTGACCCACGGTCCATTCAACGACTTCAACGGTGTCGTCGAAGAAGTGAATTACGAGAAGAGTCGCCTGCGTGTTGCAGTGCTGATTTTCGGGCGTTCCACGCCGGTTGAATTGGAATTCGGCCAGGTCGAGAAGGCTTAAGCTTTACATAAGGGGGCAGAGTTATTCTGTCCCTCGATGTTGTTACCGGGGAGCCTGACAACAGGCGCTTGCACCCACTGAAGAGGTCATCATGGCAAAGAAAATCAATGCGTATATCAAGCTGCAAGTCGCGGCCGGTAAGGCCAACCCGAGTCCGCCAGTAGGTCCGGCGCTGGGTCAGCACGGCGTCAACATCATGGAGTTCTGTAAGGCGTTCAACGCACAGACCCAGAATGTCGAGCCGGGTCTGCCGTTGCCTGTCGTTATCACGGTATACAGTGATCGCAGCTTTACCTTCATCACCAAGACCCCGCCAGCATCGATTCTGCTGAAGAAGATTGTTGGCATCACCAGCGGCAGTCCGCGTCCGAACAGCCAGAAGGTCGGCAAGGTGACGCGCGCGCAGTTGGAAGAAGTGGCTAAGGCCAAAATGCCTGATCTCACTGCAGCCGATATGGACGCCGCCGTGCGCACCATCGGTGGCAGCGCGCGCAGCATGGGTCTGGAAGTGGAGGGTTAAGTCATGGCCAAAATCACGAAACGTTTCAAGGCTATCAATGAGAAGCTGACCCCGGGCAAGCAGTATGCCGCCGAAGAAGGTTTGGGTCTGCTCAAAGAATTGGCCAGCGCCAAGTTCAAAGAGGCGGTCGATATTGCAGTGAATCTCGGCGTTGACCCGCGTAAGTCCGATCAGGTCGTGCGCGGTTCCACCGTGCTGCCCAACGGTACCGGCAAGAGCGTGCGCGTAGCGGTGTTTGCGCAAGGCGCCAATGCCGATGCGGCCAAGGCCGCGGGTGCCGATATCGTCGGCTTCGAAGACCTGGCCGAGACCATCAAGGGTGGTGTGATGGATTTCGATGTGGTCATCGCCAGTCCGGATGCGATGCGCATTGTCGGTCAGCTGGGTCAGATCCTCGGTCCGCGCGGCTTGATGCCGAACCCGAAGGTCGGCACCGTAACCCCGAATGTCGCCGAGGCCGTGAAGAACGCCAAGGCCGGTCAGGTGCGTTACCGCACTGACAAGGCCGGTATCATTCATTGCACCATCGGTAAGGTTGATTTCGAGGTCAACGCGCTGAAGGAAAACATTCAGGCGTTGCTGGCGGATCTGAACAGGATGAAGCCGTCCACCTCGAAGGGCATTTATGTGAAGAAGATCTCCGTCTCCACCACCATGGGGCCGGGGGTTGCGCTGGATCAGTCGACGCTCGTCTGATCCTGTGGGGGCGAGTTCGCTCGCCTCTGTAAAACCGAACTTTGTGGCACTACCGGGTACGCGAGTCAGAGTCGTCCGGTAGTCGCCGTCAAAGACCGCAGGTGCTTGGGAAGTAACGGTGACAGAATCCAATTCTGTCACTCGACGACTCAAGCTTAATGGCAACAGCCTGCGCAGACGGTGCAGCCTCAGACAGAATTTCTTGTCCGTGGCCACCGTACACCGTGGGGAAGTTTGCGAAAGTGAGCAGAATCAAATTCTGTTCTACCAACGACTTCTCTTTGTACTGGTCTGGATGTGTGGCGCCGTTTGTGTGTTCGCGCATCCCAGGAGATAAACGATGGCACTGAGTCTTGAAGATAAGAAGACTGTTGTCGCCGAAGTGGCGGAAGTGGCTGCAACAGCCCTTTCCGCAGTGGCTGCTGAATATCGCGGTGTAACCGTTGAACAGCTCACCGAATTACGCAAAAAAGCGCGTGAGGGCGGTGTGTATATTCGAGTAGTCAAAAACACATTGGCACGCAGGGCCGTGGCAGGTACCGAGTTCGAATGCATCTCACCGAAATTAGTGGGGCCGCTGGTATTGGCGTTCTCCCAGGCTGATCCGGGTGCGGCTGCACGCGTAATTCGTGACTTTGCCAAGGGTAATGACAAGTTGGTGGTGAAGTTCGCATCCGTGGGCGGCCAGTTATTGGCGGCCGGCGACGTCGAACGTCTGGCTAACCTGCCGACCCGTGACCAAGCCCTGGCTATGTTGATGGGCGTAATGAAGGCCCCGGTCGAGAAACTTGCACGCACGCTCAAAGAAGTGCCCGGCAAGTTTGTGCGTACGGTGGCTGCGATTCGCGACCAAAAGCAGGCAGCAGCTTAATTTCAGTAACAATCTAAATTCATGCCGCGCTCGCCGCGGACAAGAGTAACAGGAGTATTTAATCATGGCCGTTTCTAAAGACGATATCCTCGAAACCATCGCCAACATGAGCGTGATGGACGTTGTTGACCTGATCTCCGCGATGGAAGAGAAGTTCGGTGTATCCGCTGCTGCTGCCGTTGCTGCCGCTCCGGCTGCTGCCGGTGCTGCTGCTGCTGTTGAAGAGCAGACCGAATTCAACGTGATCATGTCCAGCTTCGGCGCCAACAAGGTCAACGTCATCAAGGCGGTTCGCGCCATCACCGGTCTGGGCCTGAAAGAAGCCAAAGACATGGTCGAAGGTGTGCCGGCGAATGTTAAGGAAGGCGTTTCCAAGGCAGAAGCCGCGGATATCAAGAAGCAGTTGGAAGAAGCCGGCGCAGCGGTCGACGTCAAGTAAGTCGAAATTGCGTATCTTGTTCCGGACGCGCAGTGCGCGTCCGCGCACAGGAAAGGGTAGGGCTGGCAGCGTGATTTCGCTGCCGGCCTTTTCCCGTTTGTGAATGCAGCGATGGTGGCGAGATGTCTGGCGTAAGTGTGGTTGAACAACCGCGTTACCCGATACCTGCGACGATCAACGAGTAACACCAGTTTGAAAGAGGAATACCGATGGGCTACAGCTTCACCGAGAAAAAACGCATTCGCAAGGATTTCGGCAAGCGCCCCAGCATCCTTGAGGTCCCGTATCTGTTGGCGACTCAGATCGAGTCGTACCGGGATTTCCTGCAGCTCGATAAGAAGCCCGAGCAGCGGAGCGAGGCGGGATTGCACGCAGCCTTCTCGTCGGTGTTTCCGATATCCAGTTATTCCGGCAGCGCTGCCTTGGAATATGTCAGTTATCGCCTTGGCGAACCGACCTTCGATGTGAAGGAATGCCAGATGCGCGGTATGACCTATGCGGCGCCGCTGCGCGCCCTGGTGCGCCTGGTAATTTATGACAAGGAGGCGAACACGCCGACTGTCAAAGACATTAAAGAACAAGAAGTCTATATGGGCGAATTGCCGCTCATGACCAACACCGGTACCTTCGTCATCAACGGTACCGAGCGCGTCATCGTGTCGCAGTTGCACCGTTCGCCGGGCGTGTTTTTCGATCACGACAAGGGCAAGACCCATTCCTCGGGCAAGCTGTTGTTCTCCGCCCGCGTGATTCCTTATCGTGGTTCCTGGCTCGATTTCGAATTCGATCCGAAGGATTGCCTGTTCGTGCGTATCGACCGTCGCCGCAAACTGCCGGCGACCATTCTGTTGCGCGCCTTGGGCTACGGTGTCGAACAAATGCTCGAGATGTTCTTCGAGACCAATACCTTCCATCTGGGCAAGAACGAGATCAAGCTGGACTTGGTTCCGGAACGTCTGCGTGGTGAAACCGCGAGCTTCGATATCGCCGTCAAGGGCAAAGTGCTGGTCGAGGAAGGCCGCCGCATCACGGCGAAGCATATTCGTGAGTTGGAAAAAGCCGGCGCCACCGATCTGGTCGTCCCCGAAGAGTATCTGCTGGGCAAGGTGCTGGCGCACAACATCGTCGATACCTCGACCGGTGAAGTCATCGCCAATGCCAACGATGAGCTGACCACTGAGGCACTCGTCAAGCTGCGCGAAGCGGGTATTACCGAAATCCGTACGCTGTACACCAACGATCTGGATCGTGGTCCGTACATGTCCGATACGCTGCGCATCGATCCGAGTCGCAGCGAGTTGGAAGCGCAGGTCGAAATCTATCGCATGATGCGTCCGGGCGAGCCGCCGACCAAAGACGCGGCGCAGAACCTGTTTAACAATCTGTTCTTCACTGACGAGCGCTATGATCTGTCTGCGGTTGGTCGCATGAAGTTCAATCGTCGTGTCGGTCGTGAAGAAATCACCGGTCAGGGCACCTTGTCCAAGGATGACATCATCGATGTCATGCGCACGCTGATCGACATCCGCAACGGTAATGGTTTCGTTGATGACATCGATCACTTGGGTAATCGCCGTATCCGCTGCGTCGGCGAAATGGCCGAGAACGTGTTCCGCATTGGTCTGGTGCGTGTCGAACGCGCCGTGAAGGAGCGTTTGAGCCTGGCCGAGAGCGAAGGCCTGATGCCGCAGGAATTGATCAACGCCAAGCCGGTGGCTGCCGCGGTCAAAGAATTCTTCGGCTCCTCGCAGCTGTCGCAGTTCATGGATCAAAATAATCCGCTGTCGGAAGTCACCCACAAGCGCCGCGTTTCGGCCCTCGGCCCAGGCGGTCTGACGCGTGAACGCGCCGGTTTCGAAGTGCGCGACGTGCATCCCACGCACTACGGTCGCGTCTGCCCGATTGAGACGCCTGAAGGTCCGAACATCGGTTTGATCAACTCGCTGTCCGTGTATGCGCGCACCAATAAATATGGCTTCCTCGAAACGCCGTATCGCAAAGTGGTCGACAGTCATGTGACCAAAGACGTGCATTACCTGTCGGCGATTGAAGAAGGCAAATTCGTTATCGCCCAGGCCAATGCCACGGTGGATGCCAAAGGCAAATTGACCGATGAGTTGGTGTCGTGCCGGCATCAGAATGAATTTACCTTGTCATCGCCGGACCGTATCGAGTACATCGACGTGTCGCCGAAGCAGATCGTGTCGGTGGCTGCTTCGCTGATTCCATTCCTGGAACACGACGACGCCAACCGCGCCTTGATGGGTTCGAACATGCAACGCCAGGCGGTACCGACGCTGCGTTCCGACAAGCCGCTGGTCGGTACCGGCATGGAACGCGCTGTCGCGACTGACTCCGGCGTTACCGTGGTCGCCGAGCGCGGTGGTATCGTGGATTCCGTCGATGCCGGTCGTATCGTGGTGCGCGTCAACGACGACGAGACCGTCGCCGGTGAAGCGGGCGTCGATATCTACAACCTCATCAAGTACACCCGTTCCAATCAGAACACCTGTATCAACCAGCGTCCGCTGGTGAAGACCGGTGATGTGATTTCGCGCGGCGACGTGTTGGCCGATGGTCCGTCCACCGATATGGGCGAACTGGCGCTGGGTCAGAACCTGCTGGTCGCGTTCATGCCCTGGAACGGTTACAACTTCGAGGATTCCATCCTCATCTCCGAGCGCGTGGTGCAGGAAGATCGTTTCACCACCATTCACATCGAAGAACTGACCTGCGTTGCCCGCGACACCAAGCTGGGCGCCGAAGAAATCTCCGGCGATATCCCGAATGTGGGTGAAGGCGCGCTGGCCAAACTGGACGAGTCCGGCATTGTCTACATCGGTGCGGAAGTGAAGCCGGGCGACATCCTGGTCGGTAAGGTCACGCCGAAGGGCGAGACCCAGCTGACACCGGAAGAGAAACTGCTGCGCGCAATTTTCGGTGAAAAAGCCTCCGACGTGAAAGATACCTCGCTGCGCGTGCCGTCCGGCATGGACGGCACCGTCATCGACGTGCAGGTGTTCACCCGCGATGGCGTGGAGAAAGATAAGCGCGCCATCCAGATCGAAAACGAGATGCTGGCCGGCGTGAAGAAGGACTTGAACGACCAGATGCGCATCATGGAAGAAGACGTGTATCACCGCGTCGAGAAACTCCTGTTGGGCAAGGTCGCCGAAGGCGGCCCGATGAAGCTCAAGAGTGGCGCCAAGGTCGAGAAGGATTATCTCGGCGAAGTGCCGCGCGAGAAGTGGTTCGAGATCCGCCTCAAGGCCGATGAAGCCAATGAGCAGTTGGAAAAGGCCGCCGAGCAGCTGAAAGGTATTCGTGCCGAGTTCGACAAGCGTCTCGAAGAGAAGCGCATGAAGATCACCGCCGGTGACGATCTTGCGCCGGGCGTGCTGAAAATGGTCAAGGTATATCTGGCCGTGAAACGTCGTGTGCAGCCGGGCGATAAGATGGCCGGTCGTCATGGTAACAAGGGTGTGATTTCCTCCATCGTGCCGGTGGAAGATATGCCGTATTCGGCCGACGGTATCCCGGTTGATATCGTGCTGAATCCGCTCGGCGTGCCTTCGCGTATGAATGTCGGTCAGGTGCTGGAAACGCATCTGGGTTGGGCGGCACGCGGTCTGGGCTTGAAGCTCGGTCGGATGGTGTCCAACGGCGACAAGGTCACTGACATCCGCAAGTTCCTTGACGAAATCTACAACTGCAGCGGCAAGCAGGAAGATCTGAAATCGTTCACCGATGGCGAGATCATCGAACTGGCGACCAATCTGAAGAAGGGCGTGCCGATGGCGACGCCGGTGTTTGACGGTGCGTCTGAAGAAGAGATCAAGCACATGCTGAAGTTGGCGGATCTGCCGGAGTCCGGCCAGACACCGCTGATTGATGGCCGTACCGGCGAGACCTTCGAGCGCGCAGTGACGGTGGGTTATATGTACATGCTCAAGCTCAACCACTTGGTTGATGACAAGATGCATGCACGTTCCACCGGTCCTTACTCGCTGGTTACGCAGCAGCCGTTGGGCGGTAAGGCACAGTTCGGTGGTCAGCGCTTCGGTGAAATGGAAGTGTGGGCGTTGGAAGCCTATGGCGCCGCCTACACGCTGCAAGAAATGCTCACGGTGAAATCCGACGACGTCAACGGCCGCACCAAGATGTACAAGAACATCGTGGACGGCGATCACCACATGGAGGCCGGCATGCCGGAATCCTTCAACGTGCTGGTGAAAGAAATTCGTTCGTTGGGTATCAACCTGGAATTGGATCTGGACTAACACTGGAGCGGCTGCAAGCCGCGCATCGTTCGCGAGCAATACTGCTCCAACTGTTAAGGCGGGAGAACACATGAAAGATTTACTTAATCTCGTAAAGCCGACCGGCCACGTAGAAGACTTCGATGCCATTCGCATCGGCTTGGCCTCGCCGGATATGATCCGTTCCTGGTCCTATGGCGAAGTGAAAAAGCCGGAGACCATCAACTACCGTACCTTCAAGCCGGAGCGCGATGGCCTGTTCTGCGCCAAGATCTTTGGCCCGGTGAAGGACTACGAATGTCTGTGCGGCAAGTACAAGCGCCTCAAGCACCGCGGTGTGGTGTGCGAGAAGTGCGGCGTCGAAGTCACGCTGGCCAAAGTGCGCCGCGAGCGCATGGGCCACATCGAACTGGCCAGCCCGATCGCGCACATCTGGTTCCTGAAGTCGCTGCCGTCACGTATCGGTCTGTTGCTCGATATGACCCTGCGCGATATCGAGCGCGTGCTGTATTTCGAAGCCTTCGTGGTCGTCGATCCGGGCATGACCACGCTGGAGCGTGGTCAGTTGTTGACTGATGAAGCCTATCTCGACGCCATCGAAGAAAATGGCGATGAATTTGATGCGCGTATGGGTGCAGAGGCGGTATTCCAGTTGCTGCGCAGCATGGACTTGCCGGTGATTGCCGCCAAGATTCGTGATGAGATCGGCTCGACCAACTCCGAGACCAAGCTCAAGCGTTTGGGCAAGCGCCTCAAGCTGATCGAATCTTTCCTCGATTCCGGCAACAAGCCGGAGTGGATGGTGTTGACGGTGTTGCCGGTGCTGCCGCCGGATCTGCGTCCGTTGGTGCCGCTGGATGGCGGCCGCTTCGCGACTTCCGATCTTAACGATCTGTATCGCCGTGTCATCAACCGTAACAACCGTCTCAAGCGTCTGCTGGAACTGAATGCGCCGGACATCATCGTGCGCAACGAAAAGCGCATGCTGCAGGAAGCCGTCGATGCGTTGCTCGACAACGGTCGTCGTGGTCGCGCCATCACCGGCACCAACAAGCGTCCGCTGAAATCCTTGGCCGACATGATCAAGGGTAAGCAGGGCCGTTTCCGTCAGAACTTGCTCGGTAAGCGTGTCGATTATTCGGGTCGTTCCGTGATCGTGGTGGGTCCGACGCTGCGTCTGCATCAGTGCGGTCTGCCCAAGAGCATGGCGCTGGAACTGTTCAAGCCGTTCATCTTCTCCAAGTTGCAACGTCGCGGGTTGGCGACGACCATCAAAGCGGCCAAGAAAATGGTCGAGCGTGAAGGCAGCGAAGTGTGGGATATCCTCGAAGAGGTGATCCGCGAACATCCCGTGCTGCTCAATCGCGCACCGACCCTGCATCGTCTGGGCATCCAGGCGTTCGAGCCGGTGTTGATCGAAGGCAAGGCGATTCAGTTGCATCCGCTGGTGTGTTCGGCATTCAACGCCGACTTCGACGGTGACCAGATGGCCGTGCACGTACCGCTGTCGCTGGAAGCGCAGCTGGAAGCACGCACGCTGATGATGTCGACCAACAACATTCTCTCACCGGCCAACGGCGAGCCCATCATCGTGCCGTCGCAGGACGTGGTGTTGGGTCTGTATTACATGACCCGCGAGCGTGTGAACGCCAAGGGTGAAGGCATGGTGCTGTCCGATCTCAATGAAGTGCATCGCGCCTATGACAATCGTGTGATCGATCTGCAAGCCAAAATCAAGGTGCGTATCATCGAGCGTGCCTTTGATGAGGATGGCGTTATGCAGGTCGAGACCAAACGCGTCGAGACCACGGTTGGTCGTGCGCTGTTGTTCGAAATCCTGCCGGCCGGTCTGCCGTTCGCGCTGGTCAATCGCGACATGACCAAGAAGGCGATCTCTGGCTTGATCAACGCCTGCTATCGCCGCGTTGGTTTGAAAGAGACGGTGATCTTCGCGGATCAGCTGATGTACACCGGCTTTGCCTACGCGACCCGTTCGGCGGTGTCGTTCGGTGTCAACGATATGGTCATCCCGGGCGAGAAGGCGGCGATCCTCGAGCGCGCCGAAGCCGAGGTGAAGGAAATCTCGAACCAGTACACCTCCGGTTTGGTCACCAACGGCGAGCGTTACAACAAGGTCGTGGATATTTGGTCACGTACGAATGACCAGGTCGCCAAGGCGATGATGGATAAGCTCGGTACCGATATCGTCATCGATAAAGACGGTAAAGAGGTGCGTCAGCCGTCCTTCAATTCCATTTACATGATGGCCGACTCCGGCGCGCGTGGTAGCGCCGCGCAGATTCGTCAGCTGGCCGGTATGCGTGGTCTGATGGCCAAGCCGGACGGCTCCATCATTGAGACGCCTATTACTGCAAACTTCCGCGAAGGTCTGGACGTGTTGCAGTACTTCATCTCGACGCACGGCGCACGTAAAGGTCTGGCCGATACCGCGTTGAAGACCGCGAACTCCGGTTACTTGACCCGTCGTCTGGTCGACGTTGCGCAGGATCTGGTGGTGACCGAAGTCGATTGCGGTACCGAAGAAGGGCTGCTGATGACGCCGGTCGTTGAAGGCGGCGACGTGGTCGAGCCGTTGCGTGAGCGCGTGCTCGGTCGCGTAGTGGCACGTGACACCTACGAACCCGGCACCGACAAGTTGATCGTCCCGGCAGGTACGCTGCTGGATGAAAAGGCGGTGGAGAATCTGGAGCAGTTGGGTGTCGATGAAATCTGGGTGCGTTCTGCAATTAACTGCGCCACCCGGTATGGCGTGTGTGCGCAGTGCTACGGTCGCGACTTGGCGCGCGGTCATCGCGTCAACATCGGCGAGGCCGTAGGTGTCATTGCTGCGCAATCCATCGGTGAGCCGGGCACGCAGCTGACCATGCGTACCTTCCATATCGGTGGTGCCGCGAGCCGTGCCGTAACCGTCAACAGCGTGGAAGTGAAATCGACCGGTACCATCCGTCTGCACAACGTGAAGACGGTGAGCAACCGCGATAGTAACTTGGTGGCGGTGTCGCGTTCCGGCGAAATTGGCGTGATCGATCTGAACGGTCGTGAGCGTGAACGCTACAAGGTGCCCTACGGTGCGGTTATTTCCGCCAACGATGGCGACGCCTGTGTGGCCGGTCAGCTGGTTGCCAGCTGGGATCCGCATACCCACCCGATCGTCACGGAAGTGGCCGGTCACGTGCGTTTCAGTGACTTCGTCGAGGGCGTGACCGTCAATCGTCATACCGACGAAATTACCGGCCTGACCAACCTGATCATCAGCGATCCCAAACAGCGCGGCTCCAGCGGTAAGGACATGCGCCCGATGGTGAAGCTGATCGACGAAAAGGGTGACGAGCTGAAGATTGCCGGTACCGAAATGCCGGCCCACTACTTCCTGCCGACCGGCGCCATTGTGGGTCTGGAAGACGGCTCCAAAGTGCACGTCGGCGACGTGGTTGCGCGTATCCCGCAAGAGTCGTCGAAGACGCGTGACATCACCGGCGGTCTGCCGCGGGTGGCGGATCTGTTCGAGGCGCGCAAGCCGAAAGACCCGGCCATTCTGGCGGAAATTTCCGGTACCGTCAGCTTCGGCAAGGACACCAAGGGCAAGCAGCGTCTGATCATCACCGATGCCGACGGTAACCAGCACGAAGAGCTGATTCCGAAGTGGCGGCACGTGACCGTGTTCGAAAACGAACATGTGGAGCGTGGCGAGACGGTGGTCGACGGCGAGCCGAATGCGCACGATATCCTGCGTCTGCTGGGTGTGACGGTCATGGCGGATTATCTGGTCAAGGAAATCCAGGACGTCTACCGGCTGCAAGGTGTGAAGATCAACGACAAGCACATCGAAGTGATCATTCGCCAGATGCTGCGCAAGGTCGAGATCAGCAGTGCCGGCGATAGCCGCTTCCTCAAGGGCGAGCAGGCAGAAAAGCCGCGCGTTCTGGAAGAGAACGAGCGTGTGGTAGCCAAAAACAAGGATGGCGTCCTGGCCCTCTATGAGCCGATGCTGCTGGGTATCACCAAGGCGTCACTGGCGACAGAGTCGTTTATCTCGGCGGCCTCGTTCCAAGAGACCACCCGCGTGCTCACCGAGGCATCGGTGCGGGGCATGCGCGATGACCTGCGTGGTTTGAAGGAAAACGTCATCGTCGGTCGTCTGATCCCGGCCGGCACCGGTTTGGCCTATCATGCCGAGCGTCGCCGCAAACGCCAGCCAGAAGAGGCGCTTTTCGGGGTCTCCGAGGGCTTGGGTAGCGAGCATGCGACGGAGTCCTGACGGAATCTTCACCAGTCCTGGTAGCTTGTTGAGCAATAGCCGGTTTAGCGCTTGACAGGCTATTAACCCCTCTCTACAATTGCGCCTCTTTACGACAGGCCAGGCATCGAAACCGGCCTGTCGTTTGTTTTCAGGTCGCTCGAAATTCCGACTGCATTCAAAGAGTTAAGGCGAATTTTTACATGGCAACAGTTAATCAATTAGTGCGTAAGCCGCGTAAGCGCAAGGTCGAGAAGAGTACCGTGCCGGCGCTGGAAGCTTCTCCGCAGAAGCGCGGGGTGTGCACGCGTGTATACACCACGACGCCGAAAAAGCCGAACTCTGCGCTGCGTAAAGTCGCGCGCGTCCGGTTGACCAACGGATTTGAAGTGTCGTCGTACATCGGCGGCGAAGGCCACAACCTGCAAGAGCACTCGGTGGTGCTGATTCGCGGTGGTCGTGTGAAGGATTTGCCGGGTGTGCGCTATCACACGGTGCGCGGCAGTCTGGACGCCTCGGGCGTCGATAAGCGCCGCCAGGCGCGTTCCAAGTACGGCGCCAAGCGCCCGAAGTCCTGAGGATTTCCCCTGAGAGTCCCCCCGGGTATTTCGTAAGTCGGTTGCAACGAACAGGAATGTAAGTCGATGTCGAGAAGAAAAGCTGCTGAACGTCGTGAGATTCTGCCGGATCCCAAATACGGGAACGACATGCTCGCCAAGTTCATGAACATGGTGATGGAATCCGGCAAGAAATCGGTCGCCGAAAAGATCATCTATGGTGCGCTGGATCAGATAGCCAGTAAGGGTGCGACTGATCCGCTCGAGACCTTAAACAAGGCGTTGGACAATATTCGTCCGATGGTCGAAGTGAAGTCTCGTCGCGTCGGTGGTGCCACCTATCAGGTGCCGGTTGAAGTGCGCTCGGTGCGTCGTACCACCTTGGCGATGCGTTGGATGATCGATGCGGCGAGCAATCGCGGTGAGAAGTCCATGGCCGGTCGATTGGCGGGTGAAATTCTGGACGCCGCCGAGAGTCGTGGTGCAGCCGTGAAGAAGCGTGAAGATACGCATCGCATGGCGGACGCCAATAAGGCCTTCGCGCATTACCGCTGGTAAAAGCAATTAATTAAGGAAGTCTGTCGTGGCACGCAAAACCCCCATCGAACGCTATCGTAATATTGGTATCTCGGCGCACATTGACGCCGGTAAGACCACGACGACTGAGCGCGTGCTGTATTACACGGGTGTGTCGCACAAAATCGGTGAAGTTCACGATGGCGCCGCCACCATGGACTGGATGGAGCAGGAGCAAGAGCGCGGTATCACGATTACCTCCGCAGCGACGACCTGTTTCTGGAGCGGCATGGGCAAGCAGTTCCCCGAGCATCGCATCAACATCATCGATACGCCCGGACACGTTGACTTCACCATCGAAGTCGAGCGTTCCATGCGCGTGCTTGACGGCGCCTGCATGTTGTATTGCGCGGTCGGTGGTGTGCAGCCGCAGTCCGAAACGGTGTGGCGTCAGGCAACCAAATATAATGTGCCGCGTATCGCCTTCGTCAACAAGATGGATCGCGCCGGCGCCGACTTCTTTAAGGTCGTGCGACAGATGAAAGAGCGTCTGCGTGCCGAGCCAGTGCCGTTACAGATTCCAATCGGCGCCGAAGAAAATTTCAAAGGTGTTGTTGATCTGCTCAAGATGAAATCGATCATCTGGAGCGAAGAAGATATGGGTGTCGAGTTCACATACGGTGAAATTCCGGCTGAACTCGTTGATACCGCCAATGAGTGGCGCGAGAAGATGGTTGAGGCAGCCGCCGAAGCCAGCGATGAGCTGATGCACAAGTATCTCGAAGAAGGTGACCTTACCGAGCTCGAGATCAAGGCGGCAATTCGTAAGCGCACCATTGCGCTGGAAATCTTCCCGATGCTGTGCGGCTCCGCGTTCAAGAATAAGGGTGTTCAGGCCATGCTTGACGCCGTGATCGAATACCTGCCATCGCCGCCGGAAGTGCCTGCGATCAAGGGTATCGATGCCAACAGCGACGAGCCGATCGAGCGTATTTCGTCAGACGACGAGCCGTTTGCGGCACTGGCGTTCAAGATCATGACCGACCCGTTCGTGGGTTCATTGACCTTTATTCGTGTTTATTCGGGTGTCATCAAGTCCGGCGATTTCGTCTACAACTCGCAGAGCGGCAACAAAGAGCGCATCGGTCGTATTCTTCAGATGCACGCGAATCAGCGTGAAGAGCTGAAAGAAGTGCATGCCGGTGAAATTGCGGCATTTGTGGGCTTGCGTGATATCACGACCGGCACCACGCTGTCGTCGATGGATAAGCCGGTTGTTCTTGAGAGAATGGAATTCCCTGAACCGGTGATTTCCATCGCCGTTGAGCCGAAGACCAAGAGTGACCAGGAAAGAATGGGTATCGCGCTGCACAAGCTGGCGCAAGAAGATCCGTCATTCCGTGTGCGTACTGATGAAGAATCTGACCAGACCATCATTTCCGGTATGGGTGAGTTGCATCTGGAAATCATCGTTGACCGCATGCGTCGCGAATTCAAGGTTGAGGCCAACATCGGTGCGCCGCAGGTGGCCTACCGCGAAACCATCCGCAAGAGCGTCGAGCAAGAAGGCAAGTTCGTGCGTCAGTCCGGTGGTCGTGGTCAGTACGGTCATGTCTGGCTCAAGATCGAACCGCAAGAAGCGGGTGTCGGCTATGAATTCGTCAATGGCATCGTCGGTGGTGTGGTGCCGCGCGAATACATTCCGGCTGTTGATAAAGGCATTCAAGAGCAGTTGCAGAACGGTGTTATCGCCGGTTACCCGGTGGTCGACGTCAAAGTCACATTGTTCGATGGTTCTTACCACGATGTGGACTCCAACGAAATGGCGTTCAAGATCGCTGGTTCGATGGGCTTCAAAGAAGGCGCGCTCAAGGCGAGCCCGGTATTGCTTGAGCCGATCATGGGCGTAGAAGTTGAGACGCCGGAAGAGTACATGGGTGACGTCATGGGCGACTTGAATCGTCGTCGCGGCATTATCCTGGGCATGGAAGACACCGCTGGCGTGAAGGTCCTTAAGGCCGAAGTGCCGTTGTCGGAAATGTTTGGTTACTCGACCTCCTTGCGTTCGCAGACCCAGGGTCGCGCAACGTACACCATGGAGTTCAAGAAGTATCAGGACGCGCCGGCCAATGTGGCTGAAGCGGTCATCAAGAAAGCATCTTAAATTATTGTTGTGGATTTTTTTGGCGCAAACCAGAAACGAATATAGAGGTAGTCAGCCGTGTCCAAGGGAAAATTTGAACGTACGAAGCCGCATGTGAATGTTGGAACGATTGGTCACGTTGACCATGGCAAGACGACATTGACGGCGGCGCTGACGGTAGTTCAGTCGAAGAAGTTTGGTGGTGAGGCGAAGGCCTACGACCAGATTGACGCGGCGCCGGAAGAGAAGGCGCGCGGCATCACGATTTCGACCGCGCACGTCGAGTACGAATCGGCCAACCGCCACTACGCGCACGTGGACTGCCCCGGGCACGCGGACTATGTGAAGAACATGATCACGGGTGCGGCGCAGATGGACGGCGCGATCCTGGTGTGTTCGGCCGCCGACGGCCCGATGCCGCAGACCCGCGAGCACATCCTGCTGTCGCGTCAGGTCGGCGTACCGTACATGGTCGTGTACATGAACAAGGCCGACATGGTCGACGACCCCGAGTTGTTGGAACTGGTCGAGATGGAAGTGCGCGACCTGCTGACTTCCTACGACTTCCCGGGCGACGACACCCCGATCATCATCGGTTCGGCGCTGAAGGCGCTGGAAGGTGATACGTCAGACATTGGCGTGCCGTCCATTGAGCGCTTGATCGATGCGCTGGACACCTTTATTCCGGAGCCGCAGCGTGCGATTGACGGCGCGTTCCTGATGCCGATCGAAGACGTGTTCTCGATCTCGGGTCGTGGCACGGTGGTGACCGGCCGTATCGAGCGCGGCATTGTGAAAGTCGGTGACACCGTGGAAATCGTCGGCATTCGTGCCACGACCACCTCGACCGTGACCGGCGTGGAGATGTTCCGCAAGCTGCTGGATCAGGGTCAGGCCGGTGACAACGTCGGCGTGCTGCTGCGCGGTACCAAGCGTGACGACGTGGAGCGCGGCCAAGTGCTGTGCAAGCCGGGTTCGATCAAGCCGCACACCAAGTTTGAAGCGGAAGTGTACGTGCTGTCCAAGGAAGAAGGCGGTCGTCATACACCGTTCTTCAATGGCTATCGCCCGCAGTTTTACTTCCGCACCACGGACGTAACCGGCGCGTGCGATCTGCCGGAAGGCATCGAGATGGTGATGCCGGGTGATAACGTGAAGATGGTTGTGAGCCTGATCAACCCGATTGCGATGGAAGAAGGTCTGCGCTTCGCGATTCGCGAAGGCGGCCGTACCGTCGGCGCCGGTGTGGTGGCGAAAATCATCGAGTAAATATAGTTGTGGGCATGAGGGCGGAACGGGCTTCCGCCCTGTATACTCGCCGGCCTTATCTGAACTGGATTAGACATGAGCAATCAGAGAATTCGTATCCGCCTGAAGGCTTTCGATCATCGTCTGATCGACCAGTCGGCGCGTGAAATTGTAGAGACGGCCAAGCGGACCGGCGCGCAAGTGCGTGGACCGATTCCGCTGCCGACCAAGAAAGAGCGTTTTACCATCCTGACCTCTCCGCACGTCGACAAAGACGCGCGCGATCAGTATGAGATTCGTACTCACAAGCGTTTGATGGATATCGTCGACCCGACGGACAAAACCGTCGATGCGTTGATGAAGCTGGATCTCGCGGCGGGTGTGGACGTACAGATTAAATTGAACTAAGCCGCAGGGGCTGCGCTCGCGAGACTCTCGTGACGCAGGCCATATCTGCAGGGGATGTTGCAAATGTCTATTGGAATGATTGGGCGTAAGGCTGGTATGACGCGAGTCTTCACGGAAGACGGCGCGTCTGTGCCGGTGACCGTGATCGAGGCCGAGCCTAACCGGATTACTCAGCTCAAAAATGCTGAGAATGACGGCTATCGTGCAGTTCAAGTCACGGTGGGTACCCGTCGTGCAACGCGCGTAACCAAAGCGGCCGCGGGCCATTACGCCAAGGCGAATGTGCAGCCAGGCCGTGGGCTGTGGGAATTCCGCCTCGCCGAAGGTGAGGGTGCGGAACTCGCGGTCGGCGCGGAGCTGAAGGCGGATATGTTCGCCGCAGGTCAGATTGTCGATGTGACCGGCACCAGTATTGGTAAGGGTTTCGCCGGCACCATCAAGCGTCACCACTTCATCATGGGTGATGCGACGCACGGTAACTCACTGTCGCATCGTTCGGGTGGCTCGATCGGCCAGAATCAATCGCCGGGTCGCGTGATCAAGGGTAAGAAGATGGCTGGCCATTTGGGCGCCAAACAACGTACTGCGCAGAACCTTGAAGTCGTGCGCGTCGATGTCGAGCGTAACCTGATCCTGGTGAAGGGCGCTGTGCCCGGTTCCAAGGGCGGCGACGTGGTCATCCGCGCTGCAGTCAAGGCGTAAGGGGAAGCAGAGATGGAATTGCAGGTCAAAGGTGGTCAGTCCGTCAGTGTCTCCGATAAGGCCTTCGGACGTGAATACAATGAAGCGCTGATCCATCAGGTGGTCACGGCTGTGCTGTCGGGTGCGCGTCAAGGCACCAAAGGTCAAAAGACCCGTTCCGACGTCCGCGGCGGTGGCATCAAACCGTGGAAACAGAAGGGGACAGGTCGTGCGCGAGCTGGTACAATCCGCAGCCCGTTATGGCGGGGCGGTGGTGTAACCTTCGCAGCGCGCAATCGTGACTTCTCACAGAAGGTCAACAAGAAAATGTATCGCGGTGCGATGGCCGTGATTCTTTCCGAGTTGCTGCGCCAGGGCCGTCTTACGATTGTTGAGTCGTTCAGCGTGGCTGCGCCGAAGACCAAAGAATTGCTGGGCAAGCTCAGCAACATGGGTCTGGAAGATGTGTTGATCATCAGCGACGCCGCTGATGAGAATTTGTATCTGGCGGCGCGCAATTTGTATCACGTCGGCGTCTGTGATGCGGCGAGTGTCGATCCGGTGAGTCTGGTTGGCTTCGGTAATGTACTGATGACAGTCGATTCAGTGAAGACGTTTGAGGAGAGGCTGGCATGAGCGAGTCGCGTTTGTTGAAAGTGCTCGTGGCGCCGCTGGTATCTGAAAAGACCGCGCGCATCGCCGAACGCAATCGCCAATATGTCTTTAAGGTGGTTGGTGATGCGACTAAGCCGGAAATTCGCCAAGCCGTTGAGTTGCTCTTCAGCGTCAAGGTGACCGGCGTGCAGGTTGCGAATATGCCGGGTAAGGCCAAACGCTTTGGTCAGACGATCGGTAAGCGTTCCGACTGGAAAAAAGCGTTCGTTACGCTGGCGGAAGGCAACGACATCAATTTCATGGGAGCCGAGTAAACGCCTTTAGTAGTTAATTGGGCGCTACTCGCAACGAACAAGGTTTTGAGTGATGGCTATTGTTAAAGCAAAACCGACCTCCGCAGGCCGCCGTTTCGTAGTCCGGACGGTGACCGAAGGGCTGCACAAAGGTGAGCCCTGCGCCGCATTGGTCGAAAAAAAGAACAAGACGGGCGGACGTAACAATCTCGGCCGTATCACCACCCGTCACAAGGGCGGTGGTCACAAGCAGAAGTATCGTTTCATCGACTTCAGGCGTGATAAGGACGGCATCCTCGGTAGCGTAGAGCGCATCGAATACGATCCGAACCGCAGTGCGCACATTGCATTGGTGTTGTTCGCCGATGGTGAGCGCCGCTATATCATCGCTGCAAAAGGGTTAGCTGCCGGTTCCACCGTGCAGTCAGGTATCGACGCGCCGATCAAGCCCGGCAGTGCCATGCCGCTGCGCAATATCCCGGTCGGTACGCAAGTGCATTGCGTTGAACTCAAGCCCGGCAAGGGTGCGCAGATGGCGCGTAGCGCCGGTACCTCCGCCCAACTCGTGGCGCGTGATGGTGATTATGTGACGCTGCGTGTGCGTTCCGGTGAGATGCGCAAAGTGCATTCTGACTGCCGCGCGACCATCGGCGAAGTCGGCAACTCCGAGCACAATCTGCGCTCGTTGGGTAAGGCGGGTGCCAGTCGCTGGCGCGGTGTGCGTCCGACGGTACGCGGTGTTGTGATGAACCCGGTTGATCATCCGCACGGTGGTGGCGAGGGTCGTACCTCCGGTGGTCGTCATCCGGTGTCCCCGTGGGGCACTCCGACCAAGGGTTACAAGACTCGCAGCAACAAGCGTACGGACGGCATGATCGTTCGCCGGCGTAACAAGAAATAGGTATTGAGGGGTCGTCATCGTGCCACGTTCAGTCAAGAAAGGGCCTTTCGTAGATCTCCACCTGGTAAAAAAGGTGGAAGAGGCCATAACCAGCAACAGCAAGAAGCCGATCAAGACCTGGTCGCGTCGTTCCATGGTGATGCCCGACATGATCGGATTGACCATTGCGGTGCACAACGGTCGTGTACACGTTCCCGTACTGGTGAACGAGAACATGGTCGGCCACAAGTTCGGCGAGTTTGCCTTGACCCGTACTTTCAAGGGTCACACGGCAGACAAAAAGACGAAGTAAGGGGAGAGGGTAAATGCAAGTCAGTGCCATTTTGCGCCACGCGCGCATCTCGCCCCAGAAATGCCGTCTGGTTGCTGATCAGGTTCGCGGCATGCCGGTAGAGCGTGCATTGCAGACCTTGATGTTCAGCAACAAAAAGGCCGCCACTATGGTGCGCAAAGTGCTGGAATCCGCGATTGCCAATGCGGAACACAATGAAGGCGCCGACATCGACGAACTTAACGTGGCGTCGATCATGGTCGACGAAGGCCCGGTGATGAAGCGTATGCATGCCCGCGCCAAAGGCCGTGGTAACCGTATCGTGAAGCGCACCAGTCATATCAAAGTGACGGTGGGCAGTAAGAAGTAAACGAACAATTGCGGGGCTGGTTGATCCGGCCTCATGAAGCGAACACGAGAGAGAACTCGGAATGGGTCAGAAAGTACATCCAACAGGCATACGCCTGGGTATCGTGAAGGACTGGACGTCCAAGTGGTATGCGGACTCCAGCAAATTTGCAGACTATCTGAATCAGGATCTGGAGGTGCGCGCCTTCTTGAAAAAGAAGCTCTCGCATGCCTCGGTGAGCCGCATCCAGATTGAGCGCCCGGCGCGCAATGCCATGATCACCGTGCATACGGCCCGTCCTGGTATCGTGATCGGCAAGAAGGGTGAAGATATTGAGTCCCTGCGCAAGGAAGTGTCCCGTAAAATGGGCATACCTGTGCATATCAATATCGAAGAAATACGCAAGCCCGAGTTGGATGCGCAGTTGGTTGCTGAGAGTGTTGCTCAGCAGTTGGAGCGTCGCATCATGTTCCGTCGCGCCATGAAGCGTGCGGTTACGAACTCGATGCGCCTGGGTGCGCAGGGTATTCGTATCAATGTCGCCGGCCGCCTGAACGGCGCCGAAATCGCACGCAGTGAGTGGTATCGCGAAGGCCGTGTGCCGCTGCATACCCTGCGCGCGGATATCGACTATGGGTTCGCCGAGGCGCACACCACTTATGGTGTGATCGGCGTGAAAGTTTGGATCTTCAAGGGTGAAGTCATCGGCATGGGCGATCAAGCCGCCGAGGCAGAACCGGCGAAGAAAGCGGCAGGCAATTAAGGAGTAGCTGGACCCATGTTGCAGCCCAAAAGAACTAAATTCCGCAAGATGCACAAAGGCCGTAATACCGGCCTGGCGACTTCCGGTGCCAACGTCAGTTTCGGTGAATATGCGCTGAAGGCCACCACCCGTGGTCGCCTCACGGCGCGTCAGATCGAAGCGGCACGACGTGCAATTACCCGCTTCATCAAGCGTGGCGGCAAAATCTGGATTCGTATTTTCCCGGATGTGCCGGTCACCAAGAAGCCTTTGGAAGTGCGTATGGGTAGCGGTAAGGGTAACGTCGAATTTTGGGTTGCCAAAATTCAGCCCGGCCGCGTCCTGTATGAGATTGAAGGTGTGACCGAGGAAACCGCGCGCGAGGCATTCAAGCTGGCTGCCGCGAAGCTTCCGGTTCAGACCACTTTCGTAGCCCGGACGGTGATGTGATGAATGCGACTGAACTCCGTAACAAGTCCGCGGTTGAACTGCGTACTGAATTGAAAGGCCTCTTGCGCGAAGAATTCAATCTGCGTATGCAAAAGGCAACTGGCCAACTGGCTCGTAACCATCAGTTTAAAAATGTGCGCAGAGATATTGCCCGCATCAAGACGGTACTGAACGAAAAGATAGGTAACGCAGCATGAACGCGAGCGAAAACATCGAGCGTACGCTCACCGGTCGTGTGGTGAGCAACAAGATGGATAAGTCCGTCACAGTGAAGATTGAGCGACTGGTTAAGCATCCGATGTATGGTAAATACATCCGTCGTTCCAGCAAGCTGCACGTGCACGACGAGACTAATCAGTGCAATGAAGGTGATCTGGTGACGATTCGCCAGTGCCGTCCGATCTCTAAAACCAAAGCGTGGACGTTGGTCGAGATCGTCGAAAAAGCGAGCTGAAACGACCCATCGCAGGCGATGAGTTGAAACGGTATTTAGAATTAATTGCTGGTCAGGATTTAAGCCATGATTCAGATGCAGACCATGTTGTTTGCTGCAGATAACAGCGGGGCGCGCCAGGTGCAATGCATCAAGGTGCTGGGTGGTTCTCACCGCCGTTACGCCGGCATCGGCGACGTGATCAAGGTCAGCGTGAAGGAAGCAATTCCGCGCGGCAAGGTCAAGAAAGGCGAAGTGTACAATGCCGTGGTGGTGCGTACTCGTAAGGGTGTGCGTCGTCCGGATGGCTCGCTGGTACGTTTTGATACCAATGCAGCGGTGCTGCTGAATAACAAACTGGAGCCTATCGGTACCCGTATTTTCGGGCCGGTGACTCGTGAATTGCGCAGCGAGAAGTTCATGAAGATCGTCTCGCTGGCCCCTGAAGTACTGTAAGAGCGATAGGGTTTCGTTATGCGCAGGATTAAGAAAGGCGACGAGGTAATCGTCATCGCCGGCAAAGACAAAGGCAAGCGTGGCTCCGTGCTGCGGGTGCTGGATGAAGAGCGGCTGATCGTCGAGAACATCAACATCATTAAGCGCCATACCAAGCCGAATCCTCAGGCAGGTGTTGCGGGCGGCATTATTGAGCGTGAGGCGGCGATACAAGCCTCCAACGTAATGCTGTTCAATGCCCAGACCAAGAAGGGTGACCGGGTCGGTATCCGGACGCTGGAAGATGGCCGCAAGGTGCGGTATTACAAGTCCACGAATGAAGTCGTGGACGTCTGATCGAGCAGGTTGAACCATGGCCAGATTACAACAGCACTACCGTGACAACGTGATCAAGCAGCTCCTTGAGCAGTTTGACTATAAGAATGTCATGGAAGTACCCAAGATAACCAAGATCACGCTCAATATGGGTGTGGGCGAGGCGGTCGGTGATAAGAAAATCATCGAGAATGCCGTGGGCGACATGGAGAAGATTGCCGGACAAAAGGCAGTCGTGACCCTGGCGCGCAAGGCCATCGCCGGCTTCAAGGTTCGTGAAGGTTGGCCTATTGGCTGCAAAGTGACGCTGCGCCGTGAGCAGATGTATGAGTTCCTCGACCGCCTGATCACGATCGCGATACCGCGTATTCGTGACTTCCGTGGGTTGAACGGGCGTTCCTTTGATGGCCGCGGCAACTACAGCATGGGCGTGAAGGAACAGACCATTTTCCCGGAAATCGATTACGACAAGGTCGATGCCCTGCGCGGAATGGATATCACGATTACGACGACAGCCAAGTCGGATGCGGAGGCCAAGGCGTTGTTAGTCGCCTTTAACTTCCCATTCCGCAACTGAGGACAGAGGCAGATGGCAAAGAAATCGATGAAGGTCCGCGAGGTTAAGCGCATCAAGATGGTGGCCAAGTTTGCCGCCAAGCGCGCTGAGATCAAAGAGGCGATTCGTAATCCGAAGGCCTCCTTGGAAGAGCGTGCCGTTGCTGTTGCGCAGCTGCAGAAAATGCCGCGCGACGCCAGTCCGTCACGTGTACAGCGCCGCTGCCGTATAACTGGCCGCCCGCGTGCCGTGTATCGTAAATTCGGCCTGTGCCGCAACAAGCTGCGTGAAGCCGCCATGCGTGGGGATATCCCGGGCTTGGTCAAGGCCAGCTGGTAAGCGCGGCCAGATATTAGAGATCGAGGATTCAGTAAATGAGCATGACGGACCCAATCGCGGATTTGTTGACCCGCATTCGTAACGGCCAATCTGCCAATAAGGTGCAGGTGAGTATGCCGGCATCCAAGGCCAAAAAGGCCCTGGCGAACGTCCTGAAGAATGAAGGCTACGTCGGTGACGTCGTAGAGTCGGTTGTCGACGGTAAGCCGCAGTTGACGGTTACCTTGAAGTACCACGAAGGCAAGCCGGTTATCGATCGCGTGCAGCGCGTGAGCCGTCCGGGTCTGCGGATTTATAGAGGTAAAGATGAGCTGCCCAAGGTTTTGGGTGGTCTGGGTGTCGCTATCGTGTCCACCTCCAAGGGCCTGATGAGTGACCGTGAAGCCCGCGCCCTCGGTGAGGGTGGTGAAGTGCTTTGCACCGTGTGCTGATAGGGCAGAATCATGTCAAGAGTTGCCAAAAAACCGATTGAATTGCCGAAAGGTATTGAAATCTCCGTAGTGGGTGAGACTGTCACTGTGAAGGGCCCGAAGGGCAGCCTGCAGCAGATTATCCACAAGCACGTTGAGATGCAGCAGGACGGTAATACGCTGACATTCGCCGCACGAACAGGTGCGGCAAATGGCTGGGCGCATGCCGGTACCGCGCGCGCGCTGGTTAATAATCTGATTACCGGTGTCAGCAAGGGTTTCGAGCGCAAGCTGGACCTGGTCGGCGTTGGTTACCGTGCGCAGGCGCAGGGTAAAGTGCTGAGCCTGACCTTGGGTTTTTCACATCCGGTGAACTACGACGTACCGGAGGGGATTACCATTGAAACCCCGAGCCAGACAGAAATTTTCGTGCGCGGCAGTGACAAGCAGAAAGTAGGTCAGGTCGCTGCAGACATACGCTCTTACCGTCCGCCGGAGCCTTACAAGGGCAAGGGTGTGAAGTATTCCGATGAGGTCATCATCCGGAAGGAAGCGAAGAAGAAGTAATTCGTTCCCGTTTGAATTAAGCGTGCCGGTCGGCGGTTATCGATTTACCCGTCCCGGACTCAGCCAGGCTCCAAGGTGGCAGTTAATATGGACAAGAAGACAGAACGTTTACGCCGTGCGAGAAAGACCCGGGCGCGTATCCGCCAGTCGGGTGATTTCCGTCTGTGCATCTACCGCACCCCGCGTCACATCTATGCCCAGGTGATTGCACCGAATGGCAGTGAAGTTGTTGCGGCGGCGTCGACGATCGACAAGCAGTTGCGCGGCAGTGTGGCGTACACCGGTAACGCTGATGCAGCAGTTGCGGTGGGCAAGTCGATTGCGGAAAAGGCCAAAGCGGCAGGTGTCACCAAGGTGGCGTTTGATCGTTCCGGATTTAAGTACCACGGTCGGGTTAAGGCGCTGGCGGATGCCGCGCGTGAAGCCGGACTCCAATTCTAAAGGTTGAATCATGTCGAATGTTGACGCGCAGCAGGCTCAAGGCGACGGCCTTCTTGAAAAACTGGTCGCAGTAAATCGCGTAGCCAAAGTGGTCAAGGGTGGACGTCAGTTCGGATTCGCGGCGCTGACGGTGGTCGGTGACGGTCGTGGCCGCGTAGGCTTCGGAACGGGCAAGGCGCGTGAAGTGCCAGTCGCCATTCAGAAGGCCATGGACAGTGCGCGCCGCAATATGCGCAGCATTAATCTCCGCGAAGGCACGCTGCAGTATGCGGTGAACGGCTTTCACGGTGCGGCCAAGGTCTACATGCAGCCGGCCTCTGACGGTACCGGCATCATTGCCGGTGGCGCAATGCGCGCTGTGTTCGAGGTGCTGGGCGTCAAGGACGTTCTCGCTAAATGCATCGGTTCGAATAACCCGATCAACGTGGTGCGTGCCACGGTGAATGGTCTGGAGCAGATGCATACACCGGAGCAGGTCGCGACCAAGCGCGGCAAGTCCGTGAAAGAGATTCTGGGGTAAGTCATGTCCGGTCAGAAAAAAATTAAGGTCACTCTGGTGCGCAGCTTGAACAAGCGCCTGCAGGCACACAAGGCCACAGTGGCTGGTCTGGGTCTGCGTCGTATGCACCACACGGTTGAAGTCATCGACACGCCCGAAGTGCGTGGCATGATCAACAAGGTTTCATATATGTTGCAGGTCGAGGAAGCGTAAAATGCGACTGAATACCATCAAGCCAGCGGCGGGTAGCAAGCAATCGCCGAAGCGCGTCGGTCGCGGTATCGGTTCCGGCCTGGGCAAGACCTGCGGACTGGGTCATAAAGGCCAGACCGCACGTGCCGGCGGTTTCCATAAGGTCGGTTTCGAAGGCGGCCAGATGCCGTTGCAGCGCCGCTTGCCGAAAGTGGGCTTCAGTTCGCGCATCGGTCGTACGCGCGCAGAAGTTCGCTTGGACGAGCTGGCTAAGATCGATGCCGCAGTGATCGATCTGCTGGCGCTCAAGACAGCCAAAGTTATTGCCCAGGAAATCCAGCAGGCCAAGGTTATTCTGTCCGGCAAAATCACCAAGGCGGTGACGCTCAAGGGTGTGGGCGTGACGAAAGGCGCGCGGGCCGCAATCGAGGCTGCTGGCGGTAAGGTCGAAGATTAAGTGTCCAACCCGGCCTCCACACTTGCCGGAACGGTAGGCGATATAAGCAAGCTTAAAGAGCTGCGTCAGCGCCTGTTGTTTGTGTTGGGTGCGATGATGGTGTTTCGCCTGGGAACGTTTATACCGATCCCCGGCATTGATCCGCATGTACTTGGCGGTCTTGGCGGACCAGCAGAAAGGTACCATCCTGGACATGTTCAACATGTTCTCAGGTGGCGCGCTGGAGCGTATGTCGCTGTTCGCATTGGGGATCATGCCGTATATCTCGGCCTCGATCATTATCCAGCTATTGACGCTGACGATACCGACGCTGGAGCAGCTTAAGAAGGAAGGCGAGGCAGGTCGGCGCAAGATCACGCAATATACGCGCTACAGCACCGTGGCTTTGGCGACACTGCAGTCCGTAGGTATTGCCGTGGGCTTGCAGGGACAGTCGGTTGGCGGTAGCCCACTGGTCATTGTTCCAGGCAGTGCGTTCATTCTGACGACCATGGTGACCCTGGTCACGGGTACCATGTTCTTGATGTGGCTGGGCGAACAGATTACCGAACGTGGCGTCGGCAACGGTATCTCGATGATTATTTTCGCGGGTATTGTGGCCGGTTTGCCGTCGGCCATCGGCGGCACGCTGGAACTTGCGCGCACCGGTGAGATGAATGTTTTGTCGATCTTGTTCTTGTTTGCGTTGGCGTTGGCCGTAACGGCATTCGTTGTCTTCATCGAACGAGGCCAGCGGCGTATCACCGTCAACTACGCGCGCCGTCAGCAGGGACGTAAGGTATATGCGGCACAGAGTACGCATTTGCCGCTGAAGCTGAATATGGCAGGTGTCATCCCGCCGATTTTCGCTTCGAGTATAATCTTGTTTCCGGCGACGTTGGGCAGCTGGTTTGGTGCGACCGAAGGGATGGGTTGGTTGAAGGATATCGCTTCGACCTTGTCACCGGGGCAACCGCTGTATGTGATGATGTATGCGGTGGCAATTGTGTTTTTCTGTTTTTTCTACACAGCGCTGGTGTTCAATGCGCGAGAGACGGCAGAGAACCTGAAAAAGTCCGGTGCGTTCATACCCGGTATTCGTCCAGGTGAGCAGACTTCGCGCTATGTCGATGGCGTCATGACCCGGCTGACGCTGGCGGGTGCGATATACATCACGGCAGTCTGTCTTATGCCGGAGTTTCTGATTTTGTACTGGAATGTGCCGTTTTACTTCGGCGGTACTTCCTTGTTGATTATCGTCGTGGTGGTCATGGACTTCATGGCCCAGGTTCAGGCGCACTTGATGTCCCACCAGTACGAGGGGCTGATGAAGAAGGCCAATCTGAAAAGCCAGGGTCGACCAGGAATGTTGCGCTGATTTGCTCAGCGTGGTTGTGTCGGATCAGGCGGATCGCCTTCCGTAAATGTAACTTAACGATTTGGGTGTAGCCATGAAAGTTCGAGCCTCCGTCAAGAAAATCTGCCGGAATTGCAAAATCGTCCGCCGCAAGGGTGTGGTACGGGTGATTTGCTCAGATGGCCGTCATAAGCAGCGGCAGGGTTAAGTCTTTGTGCCTGTAGGGCTTGTGTCGTGCAGGGCAGATGAATTATGTGTAACGGTGGGCATCACCGTTGATTATTTTCGACCCGCGGGATATGCTTTCGCGTTTCCCGGTCGCGGGTTGTTGAGAGATTGTGTTAGGAGAGCCTGAATGGCCCGTATTGCTGGTATCAATATTCCGGTGAACAAACACGCCGTGATCGCGTTAACGGCCATTTATGGCATTGGACGCACACGTGCAGGTGAGATCTGCGTCGCTGCCGGAATCGAGCCCAACCGCAAAATCAAAGATTTGGCGGAGAATGAGGTTGAGGCGCTGCGCACCGAGGTGGGTAAGTTCACGGTTGAAGGTGATCTGCGCCGTACCGTATCCATGAGCATTAAGCGCCTGATGGACTTGGGCTGCTATCGTGGTTTACGTCATCGCCGTGGCTTGCCGCTGCGTGGCCAGCGTACCCGTACCAATGCACGCACCCGCAAGGGCCCGCGTCGCCCGATTCGTAAGTAAACATTTGTGAGAATTGCACCGAACCTTCGGTGCACTGAGTTGAGACTAGGAATTTATGGCTAAGCCAGCAGCGCGTGTAAAGAAGAAGGTCAAGAAAAATGTGGTCGATGGTGTCGTCCACGTCCATGCCTCCTTCAACAATACCATCATCACCATCACGGACCGTCAGGGCAATGCCCTCTCCTGGGCGACATCGGGTGGCTCCGGCTTCCGCGGTTCGCGCAAGAGCACGCCGTTCGCTGCGCAGGTAGCAGCCGAGCGTGCAGGCAAAGCGGCGCAGGAATATGGTTTGAAGAACGTGGAAGTGATGGTGAAGGGTCCTGGTCCGGGGCGTGATTCTGCCGTTCGTGCACTACACAACGTCGGCTTCAAAGTTACCAACATTCAAGACGTGACGCCGATACCGCACAATGGTTGCCGTCCGCCCAAGAAGCGCCGCGTCTAAATTCGCGCCCATAAAACGCGCTCAGAATAACGCTTAGATTTTTGCTGGAGTCGAAATGGCTAAGTATACGGGTTCCAAATGCCGCCAGTGCCGTCGTGAAGGTGGCAAGCTGTTCCTGAAAGGTGAGAAGTGCTTCACCAGCAAGTGCCCGGTAGAGAACCGTCCGTTCCCGCCTGGTCAGCATGGTCAGCGCCGCACACGTCTGTCGGACTACGCCCTGCAGTTGCGTGAAAAGCAAAAGCTGCGTCGGATATACGGTGTGCTGGAAAAACAATTCCGCGGCTATTACGCCGAAGCGGCGCGTCGCCGTGGCTCCACCGGTGAGAATCTCCTGCAGTTGCTGGAATGCCGGCTGGATAACGTGGTCTATCGGATGGGTTTTGCATCTTCCCGTTCGGAAGCGCGCCAGTTGGTCCGCCACAACGCCGTGACTGTCAACGGACACAAGGCGAACATCCCATCGATCCAGGTTAGCCCGAATGATGTGATTGCGGTAGCCGAGAAGGCTCGCAATCAACTGCGTATCCAGGGTGCTTCAGAAGTGGCGCAACAGCGTGGCATTTCGGATTGGGTGAGCGTCGACGGCAAGAAGCTGGAAGGAGTATTCAAGTCGCGTCCGGAACGCAGCGAGCTGCCACCGGAAATCAACGAGCAGCTGGTCGTTGAGCTGTACTCCAAGTAAGCATTAGGAGAGAGGACTTTCCATGCAGGTCAAGGTCAACGAATTTCTTAAGCCGCGCATTGTCGACATTCAGACTATGAATGATCGCCATGCCAAAGTGACGATCGAACCGCTGGAGCGCGGCTTCGGCCATACACTGGGTAACGCGCTGCGACGCATCCTGTTGTCGTCGATGCCGGGTGCCGCTGTTGTCAACGTCGAAATCGACGGCGTTTTGCACGAATACTCGACAGTCGAAGGTGTGCAGGAAGATGTCATCGACATCATGCTCAACCTCAAGGGGCTGGCCATCAAGATGCACAGCCGTGATGAAGCGTCGCTGGTGCTCAAAAAGAAGGGCCCAGGTGTCGTAACGGCGGCGGATATCGTGTTGGATCATGACGTCGAAATCACGAACAAGAATCATGTGATTGCCAACCTGACTAAGTCGGGTGAACTGAACATGACCTTGAAGATTGCCAAAGGCCGCGGTTATCAGCCGGCCAGCCTGCGCGAGGGCGCTGAAGGCAGCGAACGTCCGATCGGTAGTCTGCAATTGGATGCATCCTTCAGTCCGGTGAGCAAGGTGACCTACTCGGTTGACCGTGCGCGCGTTGAGCAGCGTACCGATCTGGATAAACTGGTCATCGATATCGAGACCAATGGCACGATCGACCCGGAAGAAGCGGTGCGTCGTGCGGCGACCATTTTGCAGGAACAGCTGTCCGTGTTCGTTGATCTGCAGGGTAAGGAAGTCGAGCATGTCGAATCGCGTGGTGCCGACATTGATCCGATTCTGCTGCGCCCGGTCGACGATCTTGAACTGACGGTTCGTTCAGCGAACTGCCTCAAGGCCGAGAGCATTTATTTCATTGGTGACCTGATTCAGCGCACTGAAGTCGAGCTGCTCAAGGCGCCGAACCTGGGTAAGAAGTCGCTCACCGAAATCAAAGACGTCCTGGCATCGCACGGACTGTCTCTGGGCATGCGTCTGGAGAACTGGCCACCCGCCGGACTGGGCAAAGAAAAGGTCAGCGCCTAATTACAGGGATTCGGGAGCTGGGATTCGGGATTCGGGACGAAGTTGTTCATCCCGAGCCCTGAATCCCGAATGCCGGATCCCAAGTTTTTCTAGAGGGTTTTACCATGCGTCACCGCAATATCGGACGGCAACTGAGCCGCAACAGCAGTCACCGCGCCGCCATGATGCGTAATATGGCCGCGTCGCTGCTGAACCATGAAGTCATCAAGACGACAGTGCCAAAAGCCAAGGAACTGCGTCGCGTCGCCGAGCCGCTAATTACACTGGCCAAGACCGACACCGTGCACAAGCGCCGTCTTGCCTTCGCACGTCTGCGTGATCGCGATGTGGTGACCAAGCTGTTCAATGAACTGGGTCCGCGCTACAAAGAGCGTCCCGGTGGTTACATGCGTATTCTGAAAATGGGCTTCCGTCCCGGTGATAATGCACCGATGGCGCTGGTCGAACTGGTTGATCGTCCGCAGTCCACGCAGGAAGCCGGTGTGGAATAAAGTCTGCTGAGATTAGCGGGTTTGTGGAAAGGCCGGGCATTGCCCGGCCTTTTGCATTTCAGCTGTGGTTAAATGTGCAAATTCAGAGAGCAGAGAGCCGCCGCCATGATTGTCATCGCCACAGATTTCGGAAACGAAGGACCATACATCGGACAAATGAAGGCGGTGCTGCTGCGCGAAGCGCCATCGATCCCTGTGCTGGATCTGTTTGCCAACCTGCCATCATTCGCGATTCAGCCGGCCGCGTATCTGTTGGCATCCTATGTGGATGAGTTTCCGCTGGGTACGGTATTTCTATGCGTGGTCGATCCCGGCGTCGGTGGTGCACGGGAACCGGTAGTCATGCTCGCCGACGGTAGATGGTTCGTCGGGCCGGCCAACGGACTGTTCAATGTCATTGCGCAGCGCGCTACAGCCCTTGAGTGGTGGGACATCACATGGCGGCCCGAAGGTCTGAGTCGCACCTTTCATGGTCGTGATCTGTTTGCGCCCGTCGCCGCACACATCGCACGTGGCGATGCCGTGCCGGGCAATGCGGCAGATCCGAACGCGCGGATTGAGGAAGGCTGGCCGTCGGATCTCGCTCAGGTGATATACATCGATCACTTCGGTAATGCCGTGACCGGTATTCGCGCTGAAAATCTGGAAACTGCGAGTCTGCTGGAATCCTCTGGGCATCTGCTGCGCCAGGCGGGTACGTTTTCAGACGTCGAACCGGGTACGGCATTCTGGTACTGCAATGCCAATGGACTGGTCGAGATTGCCGTGAATCAGAGTCGCGCCGATAAGATCCTCGGACTGCAAATCGGTGATCGCGTACATTTCCGCGGTCGTTTATAGCGTCAAAGCACGATCATGAGCAGTCGTGTACTGATGGGTTTGGTCGTCCTTGCGTTGACCGTCTTTGGTCTCGGTATTGCGGGATTCCATTCAGCGCCAGCAGTCTGGCGACATCTGTTGTTCGCGGTCGGCGTTGTGCCGCTGATCCTGGCTGCGATGCTGTATTTCGTTCCCGTCCTGACCCGCACCGCAGCAGCGCCCGCCGGCATCTTGTGGCTACCTGTCGCAGCGGCCGTGTTGGGTGTGTCGACGGTCCTCGCATTCATGTGGCGACCGGATGCTGTAGCCTGGATCGCAGGCATGTTTCTAATTGTGGTCACGCTTGAGATTGCGTGGATATGGCAGCGAAGAAACCACGTATTAGGCAGCGCACACCCTGGGCTCTATTGGTATCTGGCGGCATTGGGTGCGTTGCTGCTGGCACTGACAGCGGTCGTGCTGCGTGAGGCGTATGTGGAATACGGGCCGTCGCTACGCACGTTTCATCTGCACCTTAACCTGCTGGGATTCCTGGGTCTGACGGCCATCGGCACACTGCGTGTGTTGTTGCCGACTACATTGGCGGTCCCAGATGCTGCTGCAAATACATATTTACGCGTTCAACTTCCTTATGCAATCGCAGCGACAGTGTGCATCGCGCTGGGTGCTGCGTTCTGGCCGCCGTTATCTTGGTTGGGTGCTGTCATCTGGCTATGGCCCGCCGCGATGCTTCTGCAAACTATTCGTTACGATCGCATACGTGTTCTGGGCGTGCATCATGCCGCATTGGCCTTGTCCGCCGCCTGCCTGGGCTGGTTGCTGATATTACTGGCGGGACTTGCGCATGGTCTTGGGTTATTGAGTGCCGATACGCTGATGTGGCTGCTGGTGTTCCTGTTTCTGCTGCCGCTCGTGACCGGTGCGAGTAGTTACCTGTTGCCGCTGTGGCGTTGGCCAGGAAAGATGACTCAGGCGCATACGCACATGCGTGCGCAGTTGATGCGTTTCAGTGGCGCGCGTGTGTTGGCGTTCTATCTGAGCGGTGGCATGTCACTGCTGAATATCGACGGCGCGCAGATCCCTGCTGTGATTGCTTTGTTGAGTTATCTTGCCCAGGTTGGCAAGACCTTTCTGCCGGAGAGGCAGAAGGTATAAGCGGGACGGCGCTCCGACGCCGCAGTCACTCAGCGTTTGCCGCGATGTGATTTCAACAGCGGCGCCAGGTATTGCCCGGTATACGAAGCCTCGGTGGCCGCGATCTGCTCCGGTGTGCCGGCCGCGATGATCTGTCCGCCTTTATCGCCGCCCTCGGGCCCCAGATCGATAACCCAATCCGAGGTCTTGATAACATCGAGGTTATGCTCGATGACCACGATGGTATTGCCGTGATCACGCAGTCGATGCAGCACGACCAGCAATTGCTCGATATCGTAGAAGTGTAGGCCGGTGGTTGGCTCGTCGAGAATGTACAGCGTGTTGCCGGTGTCGCGTTTGGATAATTCACGCGCCAGCTTCACACGTTGTGCTTCGCCGCCGGAAAGCGTCGTCGCATTCTGACCCAAGCGAATATAGCTCAGGCCCACATCCATCAGTGTCTGCAATTTGCGGGCAAGCACGGGCACGGCCGAGAAAAATTCCAGCGCGTCTTCCACGGTCATCTCCAGGACTTCGTGGATGCTCTTGCCCTTGTAACGGATTTCCAGCGTCTCGCGGTTGTAGCGTTGGCCGTGACAGACATCGCACGGCACATAGATATCCGGCAGGAAATGCATCTCGACCTTGATGACGCCGTCGCCCTGACAGGCCTCGCAACGGCCGCCTTTGACATTGAAACTGAAACGTCCGACCTGATAACCGCGTGAGCGCGCCTCTTGGGTGCCGGCGAATAAATCGCGGATCGGCGTGAACAGCCCGGTATACGTGGCCGGATTCGAGCGCGGGGTACGGCCGATCGGGCTCTGGTCGATATCCACGACCTTGTCGAACTGATCGAGGCCGTGAATGGCATCGCAGGGCGCGGGATCGGTGCTGGCGCCATTCAGGGCGCGCGCGGCATGCAGATGCAGCGTGTCGTTGATGAGCGTGGATTTGCCCGAACCGGAAACGCCGGTGATGCAGGTCATCACGGCGATTGGAATATCGACGTCGACGGATTTCAGATTGTTGCCGCGGGCGCCGCGGATTTGCAGCTGACGTTTGGCGTCGATGGGGGTGCGCGTGCGTGGCACTTCGATGCGACGCTTGCCGGAGAGAAATTGGCCGGTCAGCGATTGTTCGTTGGCAAGAATCTCCGCGGGCGTGCCTTGTGCAACGATGCGGCCGCCGTGCACGCCGGCGCCCGGTCCCATATCGACGACATGATCCGCATTGCGGATGGCGTCTTCATCATGTTCGACGACGATCACCGTGTTGCCGAGGTCGCGCAGATAGATAAGCGTATTGAGCAAGCGCTGGTTGTCGCGCTGGTGTAAGCCGATGGACGGTTCATCCAGGATATACATCACGCCGACGAGCCCTGCGCCGATCTGGCTGGCCAAACGGATGCGCTGTGCCTCGCCGCCGGAGAGTGTATCCGCGCTGCGTTCCAGTGAAAGATAATCCAGGCCGACGTTGACCAGGAAGTTCAAGCGATCGCAAATCTCTTTGAGAATCTTGGAAGCGATCTCGCCGCGGCGTCCTGGCAATTGCAGTGTGCTGAAAAATTCCTGCGCATGACCGACCGGCAAAGCGGAGAGTTGCGGGAGCGTCTTGCCGTCGACAAACACATGTCGCGCACTGCGATTGAGGCGCGTACCGGCGCACTCAGGACAGGGCTGGGTGCTGAGATATTTCGCCAGTTCTTCACGCACGACATTGGATTCGGTTTCGCGATAGCGGCGCTCCATGTTGGGAATGATGCCCTCAAAGGCATGCCGGCGAATGCTGAAGCCACTGCGTTCAGTAATGTACTGGAACTCGATGGTCTCACGCCCTGAGCCCCGCAGGATCACCTGACGCGTTTTTTCGGGGAGTTCCTCGAAGGGTGTGTCGACTTCAAAGCCGTAGTGATCGGCGAGCGAGCTGATGAGCTGAAAATAATAGGCGTTGCGCTGATCCCAGCCGCGCACGGCGCCGCCAGCCAGGCTTAGATGCGGGTGTGCGACGACACGCGATGGATCGAAGAATTGTTTGACGCCCAGGCCGTCGCAGGTCGGACAAGCACCGGCCGGGTTGTTGAATGAGAACAGGCGCGGTTCGAGTTCGTTGAGTGAATAGCCGCAGATCGGGCAGGCAAATTTGGCCGAGAAAATCAGTTCCTCGCGCCCATATCCATCAGGGGGTTCGTCCATGAAGGCAACGCGCGCCAGTCCATCGGCGAGGCGCAATGTCGGTCTCGAAGGATTCGGCCAGACGGATACCGAGATCGGCGCGCACCTTGAAGCGGTCCACGACGGCCTCGATGCTGTGTTTGCGTTTCAGATCCAGCGTGGGTAACTGGTCCAATTCGACCAGCTTGCCGTCGATGCGTGCGCGGATGAAACCCTGCGCGCGCAATTCTTCCAACACGTGTACGTGTTCGCCCTTACGTTCCCGGACAATCGGGGCCAGCAGCATGAGTCGCGTGTCTTCCGGCAATGCCAGGACGTGATCGACCATCTGACTGACGGTCTGCGCCTCCAGCACGCTGCCATGATCGGGGCACTGCGGTGTGCCGACACGCGCGAACAACAGGCGCAGATAGTCGTGTATCTCGGTAATGGTGCCGACGGTGGAGCGCGGATTGTGCGAGGTCGATTTCTGCTCGATGGAGATGGCCGGCGACAGACCTTCGATATGGTCGATATCCGGCTTTTCCATCATCGACAAAAACTGCCGCGCGTAGGCCGACAGCGACTCGACATAGCGGCGCTGGCCTTCGGCGTAGATGGTGTCGAAGGCCAGTGAGGACTTGCCGGAGCCGGACAGGCCGGTGATGACGATCAGTTGGTCGCGGGGCAGATCGATGTCGATGTTCTGCAGATTGTGGGTCCGCGCGCCGCGTATGCGTATTGTATCCATGTCGATTTTCGAGGTCTGGGGAACCTGCTACTATACGGCCCCGCGTCTGTTCCGATCAAAAGGTATTCTGGCCGTGAATCCACAAGCCCGCGAACACTCAGGCATGCTGCCCAGCGAGCGGCGTGCGGCTGTGTCGCTGGCGGGGATTTTTTCCCTGCGTATGCTGGGGATGTTCATGATCCTGCCGGTGTTTGCCCTCTACACCGACAAAATCGCCGGGGCCACGCCGGCCTTGATCGGGCTGGCCATCGGCGCTTACGGCATTACCCAGGCGCTGTTGCAGATCCCCTTCGGCTTGCTGTCCGACCGCTTAGGGCGCAAGCCGGTGATCGCCGCCGGTTTGGTGTTGTTCGCGTTGGGCAGTGTGATTGCGGCGACCTCGACGAGCATCTACGGGATTATCCTCGGTCGGGTCATTCAAGGCGCGGGCGCTATTCCAAGTGTCGTCATGGCGCTGGCGGCAGATCTCACCCGTGAGGAACAGCGCACCAAGGCCATGGCCATCATCGGCATCAGTATCGGCATGTCCTTTTCGGTCGCCTTGGTCGCCGGTCCGGTGCTCGACCATTGGGTCGGTATCTCCGGCATCTTCTGGCTGACGGCGGTGTTGGCCTGTGTGGGCATTGCTGTACTGTATCTGATCGTTCCGCAGCCCGCCGTCAGCAGTGTGCATCGCGATGCGCAGCCGGTGCCTGCGCAATTTCTTTCAGTGCTGCGCGATCGGGAATTGCTGCGACTTGATTTCGGCATTCTCATATTACATATGATATTGACCGCCAGCTTTACGGTGTTGCCGTTGGTGTTGCGCGACGAGTTGGGTCTTGCCTCGGCGCATCACTGGTATATCTATTTACCGGCCTTGTTGCTGTCCATCGCAGCGATGGTGCCGTTCATTATCATTGCCGAACGTCGCCGGCGTATGAAGTCGGTATTTCTTGGCGCGATATTGGTCGTGGCGCTGGCCGAATTCGGATTGGCATTCTGGCATACGAGTCTGCAAGCGGTGGCTGGTCTGGTGTTTCTTTTTTATGTGGGCTTCAATTTGCTGGAGGCGACCTTGCCGTCGTTGGTGTCGAAAATGGCGCCGCCCGACAGCAAGGGTACGGCCATGGGATTTTATTCGAGCACCCAATTTTTCGGCGCCTTTTTGGGTGGCGTCATAGGTGGCTGGATTCAGGGGCGCGCGGGTATTTCTGGTGTGCTCCTGTTTTGCGGCGTGGGCGCATTGCTATGGTTTCTGGTGGCCATGTCTATGCGCAATCCGCGTTATCTGACCAGCCATTTACTGCAGGTGGGTGTGCTGGATGCGCACAGTGCAAAGGCTTTGGCGCAGCGTTTGACAGGCGTGCGCGGTGTTGCAGAGGCCGTGGTTATTGGCGAAGAAGGTGTTGCCTACTTAAAGGTAGATAAGCATGCCCTTGACGAGCAGGCGCTCGCGGCGGCGGTGCCGGGATAAAGTGCCCGTGGTGATGTGGGACGTATAAGTCCGTATGATGGCGTCTTGTCACGAATAGTGACTGCAATTACGGTAGTACATGAGCGATGGCAATCTAACAGGTAAGCGGGTGGGGAGAACGATATGGCGCGCGGAGTCAACAAAGTAATCATCGTGGGTAACTTGGGTAAAGATCCCGAAGTTCGCTATATGCCGAGCGGCGGTGCGGTAGCGAATGTAACGCTTGCGACCAGCGAACAATGGAAAGACAAGCAAACTGGCGAACAGAAAGAACGCACTGAATGGCATAGCGTGGTTTTCTATCAGCGCTTGGCGGAAATCGTCGGCGAGTATCTCAAGAAAGGCTCGCAGATATACGTCGAAGGCAGTTTGCGCACCCGCAAGTGGCAGGACAAAGAGGGTAAAGATCGCTATACCACCGAGATCATCGCCAGCGAAATGCAAATGCTCGGCGGCAAGGGCGGTGGCGGCGGTGGTGGCAGCAGCAGTTCATCTTTCGGTGGTGGGCGTGAATCGTCCGCACCCTCGGGCGGTGATGATCCGGGTTTTGGCGGTAATTTTGACGACGATATTCCGTTCTAGAAATATTTCGTCTGATGTGCAATCAAGGCGGAGCCGAGTGGCCCGCCTTTTTTGTTAGAGCGTGCTGAGTACAGATTTAGATAATTGGTGAATCATTTTTAGAGTCCTGAATTTCGCATCGCACTCAATTGCTGCAAGCGCTGTTCAAACAATTTTTTATATAACGTGCTCAAGGCGCGTTCATAGGCGCAATCCCCCTCTCCAGCGAAGCGATGCAACTGGCGCTGGAACATCTGCAATTCCGGATCTCCCCGATAGTCGTTAGGCACTGCCGATGTGTCTTGCGTTGAAGAGTGGTTCGTGGACATAGGGATGCTCGCTCTGCTTCGGTGATGTGCGGAGCCTACCCTGGCTTCGTGACGCGCATGTGACACGAATCGCCGTGGGTTGGTAGCTACACGCTTGCCTCAGGGTGGCGACTTCAACGTCTAATCAGGGGTGAATCGCGGCTTGTTTCAGGTCTGGCCGTAGCTGTCTGGGGCAAGGCTATGATGTACTTGAGAAAACCGACTGAACCCGCTGGCAATGCGCTAAGTGACTGTCCTTAAAGCCAGAATTATCTATTTGGGGTGGGCGTTTCCCTTGACAGAGTGGGCTAGCGGTTCCTATAGTGTCGACAAGTGGGAGATGGTGGAAATAAGTGGTAAACATAGCTGTCGCCGGGGGTGTGTTTGTTTAGGGGTGGTAATACCGTCAATCTCGATGCCAAAGGGCGCCTGGCCCTCCCGACCCGCTTATCGCGGGCAGTTGGAGGAGAGCTGCGGCGGACATTTGGTGTTGACCGTGCACGATGACGGTTGCCTGTTGCTGTACCCCGCCCCGGAATGGGAGGACATCGAGCGCGCGCTGGTGCGGCTTCCCAACCAGAACCAGCAGACCCGCCGCTTGCAGCGCATGTTGCTGGGCCACGCCACCGAGGCCGAGATCGACAGTCACGGCCGCATCCTGGTCCCCCCGCGACTGCGGGACTTTGCCAAGCTGGACAAGCGTGTGGTCCTGGCGGGTGTGGGCAAGAAGTTTGAAATCTGGAACGAGGAAGTCTGGGAGCGGAGTTGTACCGATTGGGTGAACACCGACAAGGATGAGGGGGCTATGCCCGAATCCTTGGAAAACCTGACCCTCTGATTCCATGACGCAGACGTATCAGCATCGTCCGGTTCTCCTGAAGGAGGTGCTGGATGGATTGGCCGTGCAAGCGGACGGTATTTACCTGGATGGCACCTTCGGGCGCGGTGGTCATGCGGCCGCGATGCTTGAACTCCTCGGGCCCCAGGGACGTTTGTACGCAATAGATAAGGACCCAGAGGCGGTGCGAGTCGCACAGGATCGTTTTGGGCAGGATGCACGCTTCCATATACAGCGAGGCACGTTTGCCATGCTTGGGGATTTGGCGAGGGAACACGGAATAGCCGGCCGGATCAGCGGTGTGCTGCTGGACCTGGGGGTGTCGTCGCCGCAGCTGGACGATGCCCGCCGCGGCTTCAGTTTTCTCAAAGATGGCCCTCTCGATATGCGCATGGACCCCGATTCTGGGGTGAGTGCCGCGCAATGGCTGGCAGTGGCCGCGGAAGCTGAGATTGTGCGTGTCTTGCAGGTTTATGGTGAAGAGCGTTTTGCACGACGGATTGCACGCACCATCGTCCAGACACGTGCCGAGCAGCCTATCTTGACGACGCATCAGTTGGTCGATCTGATCGCCGCCGCCGTGCCTACGCGTGAGCGTAACAAGAGTCCGGCGACGCGCAGCTTTCAGGCGTTGCGCATCCACATCAATCAGGAACTGCAGGATCTAGAGTCCGCGCTGGAGCAGGTTGTCGAGGTGTTGGCGCCGGGCGGTCGGCTTGCGGTCATCAGTTTTCATTCGCTGGAAGACCGGATGGTCAAACGATTCATGCGTCGTGAGAGTCATGGCGAAGAAATGCCGTTGGATTTGCCGGTCACCGGTGGGCCAGCGCCGGGGCGTTTGCGGGTGCTCGGCAAGGCGGTGCAGGCGGGTGCGGATGAATGTGCCGAAAACCCGCGCGCGCGCAGTGCGATGTTGCGCCTCGCAGAGCGTTTGGCATGAAAGGTATCGGCTTGATTCTGCCAGCGTTGCTGTTGGCAGTGATCGCGTCGGCACTCAGTGTCGTTTACACCAAGCATTACAGCCGAAAACTGTTCATCGCGCTGCAAAAACTGGAATCGGTGCGGGATGAAATGAACATCGAGTGGGGGCAGTTGCAGTTGGAGCAAAGCACCTGGGCGACGCACGGTCGCGTGGAAGGGCTTGCGCGCGAGCAACTGAAAATGATCACACCCAATCCTGATACTGTGGTGATTGTGCGGCCATGAGAGATGGAGCCGGAAAAGCAGAATTCATCGTGCGGCAGCGTCTGGTCCTGGCGCTGTTCGCGATCGCCTTTAGCGCCTTGCTCTGGCGTGCCGTCGATCTGCAGGTCTTCAATCAGGATTTCCTGCAGAACCAAGGTGACGCCCGGCATCTGCGCGTGGTGACGTTGGCGGCACATCGCGGCATGATTCTGGATCGCAACGGCGAGCCGCTGGCGGTGAGTACGCCGGTAGACTCGGTGTGGGCCAACCCCCAGGAATTGGCGACGGCGCGCGAATACTGGTCTGCACTGGCCAAGATTCTGGACCTGGATTCGGATCAATTGCGGCGCATGCTGGAAGCGCGTGCTGAACGCGAATTCGTTTATCTCAAGCGTCATGTCGACCCGAGCATCGCCGATCAGGTGCGCGCCTTGGGTGCGCCGGGCGTGGTCCTGCAACGTGAATATCGCCGCTACTATCCGGATGGCGAAGTGGCGGCGCAGGTGCTGGGTTTTACCGATGTCGACGACGTCGGGCAGGAAGGTGTCGAGCTGGCCTTTGACGAGTGGATGCGTGGCGAGCCGGGAGCCAAACGTGTCGTCAAAGACGGTAAGCACGCCATCATCGAGAATGTCGAGAGCCTCCGGCCAGCGCGAGCGGGTCGTGATCTCACGCTGAGCATCGACCGCCGTATTCAATACTTGGCCTATCGCGAACTGAAGGCCGCTGTGCAGCAACATAAGGCACGTTCGGGTTCGATGGTGGTGTTGGATACGCTGACCGGCGAAGTGCTGGCGATGGTTAACCAACCGTCTTACAACCCCAATAACCGGACCCGCTGGAGTGCCAGCGCGCTGCGCAATCGCGCCGTCACCGATTTGTTCGAGCCGGGCTCGACGCTCAAGGCCTTCACGGTGGCGGCCGGTCTGGAGTCGGGTCAATACCGTCCGGATACTCCGATTGATACCACGCCGGGATATTACCGTGTCGGTTCGAATACGGTGCGTGACGTGCATAACTACGGCGCCTTGGATGTGACTGGCGTCATGCGCAAATCCAGCAATGTCGGCGCCAGCAAGATTGCCATGTCGCTGGACAAGCAGACATTCTGGTCGTTGTTGAGCCGAGTGGGTTTCGGTGCAGTGACGGCCAGCGGTTTTCCGGGTGAGGCGTCCGGCTTGCTGGTGAACTACCGGCGCTGGCGTCCGATCGAGCAGGCGACATTGTCGTTCGGCTATGGCTTGTCGGTGACGCCGCTGCAACTGGCGCAGGCCTATGCTGTGCTGGCCGCGAACGGTGAATTGCGGCCGGTATCTTTCCTCAAACAGAATCAGTTGCCGCGCGCCGAGCGTGTGTTGTCGGTGCAGTCCGCCACAGAAGTCCGCGCCATGTTGGAAGAGGCGGTCGGCCCCGGCGGTACCGCGCCTGCCGCGCGCGTGATGGGCTATCGTGTAGGCGGCAAGACCGGCACGGTACACAAGTCCGTCGCTGGTGGTTATGCGGCGAACCAATACGTCTCAGTATTCGCCGGCATCGCGCCGATCAGTAATCCGCGATTGGTGGCCGTGGTCATGATCAACGAGCCCAGCAACGGCGACTACTATGGTGGCAAGGTGGCGGCGCCGGTGTTTTCCAGTGTGATGGCGGGTGCGCTGCGGTTTCTCAATGTGGCACCGGATGCCTTGGAAGAAAGTCCCGCCAACACGCCCGTGCGGCATGTGGCGCTGGGTGAGCAGCCATGATAGCCGCGCGACATGAATCTCCGTTGCCGCTGTTGTCTGAATTGCTGCAGGGATTGGCGCGCGTTACATCGGCGCAAGATGTCTCAGTGACCAGCTTGGCGCTCGATAGTCGTCAGGTGCGATCGGGGTGCGGTGTTTTTCGCCGTCGCCGGCAGTCATGTGCATGGAATTGATTTTGTCGCCGATGCGCTGGCCGCGGGCGCTGCCGCGATCGTTTGGGAACCCACCGATGCGGTCACCGAAGATGCGGCGCCGTTACGCGCAGCGGCCGTGCCTGTGGTTGCGGTCGAACATCTCGGGCGACAACTGGGCGTGATCGCCGCGCGTTATTACGGGCATCCTTCGCAGAATATGTTCGTGGTCGGCATCACCGGTACCGATGGCAAGACCTCGTGTTCGCACTTCATCGCCCAAGCATTACATGCCGAGTCCGAGCCCTGTGGTTTGATTGGCACGCTGGGATACGGTTTGTATGGCAAGTTACGTGCGGGCCTGCACACCACGCCGGATGCGCTGACACTGCAGGAAGAATTGGCGTCCTTGCGTGCCCATGATGCCCGGGCGGTGGTTATGGAAATCTCCTCGCATGCGCTGGATCAGGGGCGCGCCGCGGGCATGGCGATCGATGTCGCCGTGTTGACCAATTTGAGCCGCGACCATCTTGATTATCACGGCGATGAGCGCGCTTATGGCGAAGCCAAACGACGTCTGTTCACACAGCCGGATCTCGGCGCGGCGGTGCTCAATCTGGATGATGACTTCGGCCAGAGCTTGTACGCGGAGTTGCCGGCTCATTTGCCCATCGTCGCCTATAGCCTGAATCGCGCCGCACTGACGGTCGCCGAGCGTCCGAACACCCGCTGGGTGACCGCGCAGGACGTTGAAACCAGTGCCACGGGAATCACTCTGCGCGTGCAGGGCAGTTGGGGCGAAGGGGTATTGAAAACGCGTTTGCTGGGCCGTTTCAATGCCAGCAATCTGCTGGCATCACTGGCAGTGCTATTGCTGCGCGGGATTGCCTTCGACGCGGCGCTGCAACGCTTGGCCAGCGTAGAGACGGTGGCCGGACGCATGGAACCTTTTGGTGGTGGAGCCGATCAGCCCTTGGTGGTGGTGGACTATGCGCACACACCGCGGGCGCTCGAACAGGTATTGAGCGCCTTGCGCGAACATTGTCGCGGTCACCTTTGGTGTGTGTTCGGCGCCGGTGGTGAGCGCGATATCGGCAAACGCCCACTCATGGGTGCGATTGCGGAACGGCTTGCCGGTCACGTCATTCTCACCGACGACAATCCGCGTCACGAAGATGCGACTCAGATCGTCATGGACATCCTTGCCGGCATGGAAGACGCGGACGCCGTCTATGTGCAGCGCAACCGTGGCCAGGCGATTGCGCAGGCGCTGTCCAGCAGCAGTGCTGGCGACATCGTGTTGATCGCCGGCAAGGGGCATGAGGATTATCAGCAAGTGGGCGATCAGCGCTTGCACTTCAGTGATCGTGAGCAGGTGCAGGCATTGCTGGGAGACGCTGCGCCATGATGGCCATGCGCCTGGCAGATGCTGCCGATGCTTTACATGTGCGCCACTCGGGTGCGGATGTGGAGTTCACGGGGGTGAGCACGGATACGCGCACGCTGGTGGCCGAAAATCTGTTTTTTGCGCTTAGCGGCCCGCGCTTCGATGGTCACGATCATCTCGCCGAGGCGCAACTGCGTGGCGCGGCGGCGGCCGTTGTGAGTCGTGCCGTGGTAACCGACTTACCGTTCTTGCGCGTGGCCGATACGCGTCTGGCGCTGGGGCAATTGGCGCGCAGTTGGCGCAGCCGTTTCAGTCTGCCGGTTGTCGGCATTACGGGCAGCAATGGCAAGACCACCGTGAAGGAAATGATCAGTTCGATCCTCGCGCAGCGCGGTGCAGTGCTGTCGACCAAAGGTAACCTCAATAACGATATCGGCGTGCCGCTGACGCTGGCGCGGCTGGGCGCGGAATATCAGAGCGCCGTGATCGAAATGGGTGCCAACCATCCGGGCGAGATCGCCTATCTCTCCGCGTTGGTGCGTCCAACAGTCGGCATCGTCACCAACGCCGGTCCCGCGCATCTGGAAGGTTTCGGTTCATTGGAAGGCGTCGCGCAAGGCAAGGGTGAACTGTTTGCCGGTCTGGACGTGAATGCCACGGCCGTGATCAACGCCGATGATCGTTTTGCAGGCCTTTGGCGTGGGCTTGCGCAAGGTCGTCCGCAACTGAGCTTTGGTCTGGATGCATCCGCCGATGTACGTGCCACCTACAAGGCGCATGCGCAAGGCGCGCAGATGCAGTCTGCAGACGCCGCAAGGCGGTGTGGAACTGCTGCTGCCGTTGCCGGGCCGACATAATGTTCTGAATGCGGCCGGCGCCGCGGCAGCGGCACTCGCGGCCGGCGCTGATCTCGCGGCGATTAAAGTCGGGCTGGAAAATCTCGGCGCTGTCTCCGGTCGTTTGCAGCGCAAGACCCGCGCCGATGGCGGCGTGGTGTTAGACGATACCTATAACGCCAATCCGAGTTCACTGCGCGCGGCCATTGATGTGTTACGCGAACTGCCGGGCGAATCGTATCTGGTGTTGGGTGATATGGGCGAGTTAGGCGGCGATGCCGAGCAGCTGCACGCCGAGATCGGTGCTTATGCGCGTGAGTCCGGTATCGACGGACTGTTTACGCTCGGCCCGCTGTCGGCGCACGCTGGGCGCAGCTTCGGCACACAGGCGCAGACGTTCAGCGAATTCGATGCCTTGGTCGCGGCCTTGCGCAGTCAGTTACGCCCAGAGGTCGCCGTGTTGGTGAAAGGCTCGCGCAGTGCCGGTATGGAACGCGTGGTCAAGGCGTTGCTGGCGCAAGAATCGGGGGCGCGCCTCCCATGTTAGTCCTGCTGGCAGACTACCTCAGCCAATATTATCGCGGCTTCAATGTCTTTCAGTATCTGACGCTGCGCGCGATCCTCGGCGTGCTCACGGCCTTGAGTATCTCGCTGCTGGTCGGGCCCCGCATGATCCGTTGGTTGAGTCAGTATCAGATCGGTCAGCAGGTGCGTAATGACGGACCGCAGACGCATCTGAGCAAGGCCGGTACGCCGACCATGGGCGGTGCGTTGATTCTGGTGTCCATCGCGATCGCTACCTTGCTGTGGTCGGACCTCGGCAATCGCTATGTGTGGATCGCGCTGGGTGTGACGCTGTTGTTCGGCGTGATCGGTTGGGTCGACGATTACAAGAAGCTGGTATTGCGCAATTCGAAAGGTCTTGGTCGGCGCGTTGGAAATATCTCTGGCAGTCGGTCATCGCGTTGGCCGTCGGGCTGATCCTTTACTACAGCGCACAGACGCCGGCCGAAACGCAGTTGATCGTGCCGTTCGTCAAGACGGTCGCTATCGAATTGGGTGTCGTTGGCTTTGTGTTGTTGTGTTATTTCGCCATCGTCGGTTCGAGCAATGCCGTCAATCTCACCGACGGCCTCGATGGCTTGGCGATCCTGCCGACGGTGATGGTCGCCGGTGCCTTGGCCGTGTTCGCGTATACGACCGGCAATGTCAAATTCGCCGGTTATCTCGGCATTCCGTATATCCGTGATGTCGGCGAAGTGGCCGTGTTCTGTGGCGCCATCGTCGGCGCCGGTTTGGGATTTCTCTGGTTCAACACCTATCCGGCGCAGGTCTTCATGGGTGACGTCGGCGCGCTCGCGTTGGGCGCGGCGCTGGGCATCGTGGCAGTGCTGGTGCGACAGGAACTGGTGCTGGTGATCATGGGTGGCGTGTTCGTCATGGAAACCGTCTCGGTCATCCTGCAAGTCGCCTCGTTCAAGCTGACCGGTCGGCGCATCTTCCGCATGGCGCCGTTGCATCATCATTTCGAATTGAAAGGCTGGCCTGAGCCGCGCGTGATTGTGCGCTTCTGGATCATCACCGTGATTCTGGTGCTGGTCGGGTTGGCGAGCTTGAAGATTCGCTAGGAGGTTTGCGCGATGAATATTGGATATCAGATGAAACTCGTCGGCCTGACATTCTTGGCCATCTCGATCGCCTGGATGATTTACTGAGGCGATGGCAGCGAAACAGCCCAAGCTCATGAGTGAACAGGCGCCGAAAAAAGTGCTGGTGATCGGTCTGGGTAAGACCGGATTGTCCTGCGCGCGCTATCTGTCGCGCATGGGTCAGCAAGTCGCGGTGACCGACGATCGTCAGGATCCGCCGGGTCTGACGACGCTGCGTGATGATCTGCCGGATGTGGCGTTGTTCCTCGGCCGCTTCGAACCCGATGCCTTCGCCAATGCCGAACAGATCGTGGTCAGCCCGGGTGTGTCGCTGCAGCATCCGCTGATCAGCGAGGCGCGCGCACGCGGTGTCGAGGTCATCGGCGATATCGAGTTGTTCGCGCGTGTCGCGAAGGCGCCGGTGGTGGCTATCACCGGCTCCAACGGTAAAAGCACGGTGACGACACTGGTGGGTGAAATGGCGCGTGCCGCCGGGCGCGCCGTGAAAGTGGGTGGCAATCTGGGCACGCCGGCGTTGGATCTGTTGCCGACCGATGTAATGGAAAACGCGGTAGAGCCGGATTTGTACGTGTTGGAACTGTCCAGCTTCCAACTCGAATCCACCGCTTCGCTGGCCGCGCGCGCCGCGGTGATTCTCAACATCAGCCCGGATCATATGGATCGTTACAGCAGCCTTGATGATTACGCCAAGGCCAAACAGCGCGTCTATCACCATGCCGAGGTTCAGGTCGTCAATCTCGACGATAGTTATGCGGCGCGCCTCGCCGACGCGGCACGCCACTGCGTTGGTTACAGCCTGCACGCACCGAGCGCGGGCAACTATGGCGTGCGCGAGTGCGAGGGCCGCAGTTGGTTGATGCGCGGCGACGAACAACTCATGCCGGTGACCTCGGTCCGTATGCCTGGACGACACAACCTCAGCAACGCGCTGGCGGCGCTGGCGTTGGGTGATGCCGTGGGTCTGCCGCGCGAGGCCATGTTCGAGACCCTGCGCACCTTCGGCGGTTTGCCGCACCGCACGCAGTGGGTGACTGAGGTCAATGGTGTGGTTTGGTACAACGACTCCAAGGGCACCAATATCGGCGCGACGCTCGCGGCTGTGCAGGGTATGGATCGTCCGGTGGTGCTGATCGCCGGCGGACAAGGCAAGGGCGCCGATTTCAAACTGCTAAGCGAAGGGTTGCAGGGGCGGCTGCGCGCCGCGGTGCTGATCGGTGAAGATGCGCCGCAGATCGAGGCCGCCTTGCAGGACGTAACCAAGATTGTGCGTGCCGACAGCATGGATGCCGCTGTGCGGGCCGCCGCGGAACAGGCGCTGCCGGGTGATGCGGTGTTGCTGTCACCGGCCTGCGCCAGCTTCGATATGTTCAAAGGCTACGATCATCGTGGCGAGATGTTCATGGATGCTGTGCGGAGATACGTCAAATGAATCTGGCCAGCACAGCCCACACCCAGACAGGTCGCGCGCGCCGCTGCGCAACTGCACAGCCGGGCAACGGGGCTGCGTTGCCCGCGGCTGGATCTGCAATTGATCGGCGTGGTTGCGACCTTGTTGGCGATCGGCTTGGTGATGGTGACCTCGGCCTCCATCACCACCGCAGACCGACAAATCGGCGATCCCTTCTACTATGGTCTGCGCCAAGGCATCTATCTGTTGGCGGGTATTGGTATCGGCATGCTGGTGTTCAAGGTGCGTATGGCACATTGGGCGCGCGCCGGTGTGCCGGTGTTGATGCTCGCGTTGGCGCTGCTGCTGGTGGTGCTGATTCCGGGTATCGGGCGTTCGGTGAACGGTGCGACGCGCTGGATCGGTATGGGGCCTGTGAATATTCAGGTCTCGGAGCCGGCCAAGCTGCTGCTGTTCATCTACCTCGCCGGATATCTGGTGCGGCGTGCCGAAGAAGTCCGCAATCAAGTCAGCGGCTTCATCAAGCCGATGGCGGTGCTGAGTTTCGCCGGCGTGCTGTTACTGACGGAGCCGGATTTCGGCGCGACAGTGGTATTGCTGGCGACCGCGTTGGCGATGATGTTTCTTGCCGGTGTGCGCTGGTGGCAGTTCGGGGTGCTGATCGGCACGGCGGTCGCGGCGATGAGTGTGCTGGCGATCACCTCGCCGTATCGCATGAAGCGCCTGACCACGTTTGTCCATCCCTGGGAAGATCCGTTCGACAGCGGTTTCCAGCTGACGCAATCACTGATCGCCATTGGTCGCGGTCATTGGACGGGCGTCGGTTTGGGCGGCAGTGTGCAGAAACTTTTTTATCTGCCGGAGGCGCACACCGACTTCGTCTTCGCCGTGTGGGCCGAGGAGTTCGGCCTTCTCGGTGTGTTGCTGCTGGTCTTCCTCTATGCATTTCTGGTCTGGCGCGCCTTTTCCATCGGCGCTGTAGCGCAGAAGGCGGGCGATCATTTCTCCGGTTATCTCGCCTACGGCATCGGCACCTGGATAGGTCTGCAGAGCTTCATCAACATGGGTGTGAACATGGGCGCGCTGCCGACCAAGGGCTTGACCTTGCCCTTGATGAGTTATGGCGGCAGCAGTCTGGTGGTGATGTGCATGGCCATTGCCATTCTGTTGCGCATCGATTACGAGACGCGTTGTTCGGTGCATACCTTGCCGACCAGTGCCGACTCGGGGCCGGCGCCGCGGCGCGCCTCCGCACGGAGGTCGGTATGAATTCCGCTGCGCGCACCGACTGGCCGCGCGATGCCGTGCTGATCATGGCCGGTGGCACCGGTGGGCATGTGTTTCCCGCGCTCGCCGTGGCCGACGAATTACAGCGCGCCGGTCAAGCGGTGTTGTGGCTGGGCACGCAGGAAGGTCTGGAAGCCAAAGTCATTCCCGCCGCGGGTCTGCCGATTGCCTGGATCACGGTGCGCGGTCTGCGCGGCAAGGGTGTGCTGCGCGTCTTGAGCGCACCGTTCATGCTGGCCGGCGCGCTGTGGCAGGCCGGTGGCATCTTGCTACGCGCGCGTCCGCGTGCCGTGCTCGGCATGGGCGGTTTCGTCACCGGGCCGGGCGGTTTCATGGCCTGGTTGCTGCGGCGTCCGCTGTTGATTCATGAACAAAACTCCGTCGCCGGTCTGACCAATCGCTTGCTGGCCCCGTTGGCATCGCGTGTGATGATCGCCTTCCCCGGCGCCTTGCCCGCGCGTGTTAAACCCATTCATACCGGTAACCCGGTGCGCGCCGCGATCACCCAAGTCGCACCGCCGCGTGAACGGCTTGCGGCACGCCAAGGTCCGCTGCGCCTGTTGGTGTTGGGCGGCAGTCTCGGTGCGCAGGCGCTCAATGAAACCGTGCCGCAAGCGTTGGCGCAGTTGTCCGAGGAACAGCGTCCCGAGGTGCAGCATCAATCGGGCACGCGGCATATCGATGCCGCGCGCGCCGCCTATCAGCGCGCCGGCGTCGAGGCGCAGATCGATGCCTTCGTCGACGACATGGCCGCCGCGTATGCCTGGGCCGATCTGGTGATGTGTCGCGCCGGCGCGCTCACCATTGCCGAACTCACCGCCGTCGGCGTCGGCGCGATCCTGGTGCCGTATCCGCATGCGGTCGACGATCATCAGACCGGCAACGCGCGCTATCTGGTCGAGGCCGGCGCGGCCTTGTTGATTCAGCAGACCGATCTCGACGTGGAGGGTTTGGCCGCGCTGCTGCGCGCGTTGTTCGCCGATCGTCCGCGCCTGCTGCGCATGGCCGAGGCTGCGCGCGAACTGGCACGCCCCGACGCCGCACGGGTGGTCGCCGAACAGTGTCTGCAACTGGCCGGTCGCGCGCCGCGTCTGGAGAATGCCGCATGAACAATGATGCGATGCCAAATAATATTTCTGTGCAACCCGGCGGCATGGGCCGAGTGCGTCGCGTGCATTTCGTCGGCATCGGTGGCGCCGGCATGGGCGGTATCGCCGAGGTGCTGTGCAATCTCGGTTACGAGGTGCAGGGTTCCGATCTGCGCTCCAACAGCGTTACGCAGCGTTTGGAATCCTTGGGTGTGACGGCGTATGTCGGTCATCACGCCGAACAGGTGCAAGGCTGCGATGTGGTGGTGGTATCCAGCGCCGTCGATAGCAGCAATCCAGAAGTCGTTGCCGCGCGCGAACAGCGCATCCCGATCGTACCGCGCGCGGAAATGCTCGCCGAACTGATGCGTTTCCGTTACGGCATCGCCGTGGCCGGTACGCATGGTAAGACCACCACCACCAGTCTGGTGGCCTCGCTGCTGGCCGAAGGCGGTCTCGATCCGACCTTCGTCATCGGCGGCCGACTCAACAGCGCCGCCAGTCATGCGCGGTTGGGTGCGGGACGTTATCTGGTCGCCGAGGCCGACGAGAGCGATGCCTCGTTCCTGTACCTGCAACCGATGGTCGCCGTGGTCACCAACATCGACGCCGATCACCTGTCCACCTATCAGGGCGACTTCGGCAAGCTGCGCCAGACCTTCGTCGAATTCCTGCATCACCTGCCGTTCTACGGTCTCGCGGTGCTGTGCATCGAGGATCCGCATGTGCGCGAGATCCTGCCGCAGGTGACGCGGCCGGTGCGCACCTATGCAATTGATGCCGAGGCGGGCGCTGATCTGTGGGTGAGCGAGCTGCGTCAAAACGGCATGCAGATGCATTTCAACGTTCACCGCAAGGGGCGTGACGACCTGCTGCCGGTGACGCTGAATCTGCCCGGTCGCCACAATGTGCTCAACGCACTCGCCGCCATTGCTATCGCCAGCGAACTCGGTTGCGCCGATCACGCGATTCAGACCGGCGCTGGCCAATTTCGCCGGCATCGGTCGGCGCTTCCAGGTCTACGGCGAATGCCAAGTGGCCGGCGGCCGGGTGCTGTTGATCGATGATTATGGCCATCACCCGCGTGAACTCGCCGCGGTGATCGACGCGATTCGCAATGGTTGGCCGCAGCGGCGCCTGGTGCTGGCCTTTCAGCCGCACCGCTACACCCGTACGCGCGATCTGTTCGAAGACTTTGCGCAGGTACTTTCCGATGTCGACGCCTTGGTGTTGACCGAGGTGTATGCCGCCGGTGAGGCGACCGATTGCCGGTGCCGATGGCCGTGCGCTGTCACGCGCGATTCGTCTGCGCGGCCAGGTCGATCCCGTGTTTGTCGATAGCGTTGCCGATTTGCCGGGCGTGCTGCCCGGTGTGTTGCAAGACGGCGATGTGTTGTTGATGGCCGGCGCCGGCGACATCGGTGCGATGTCGGCCGAGTTGGCCGCGCAGTGGTCAGCGGTAGAGGAGGTGTAACGATGACACAGCAGAATTCACAGCCGCGTCTGCACATGGGTTGCGGTGAAGCCTTGCACAGCCAATGGTTGCCGTGTCTGGTGCGCCCGGAACACAAAGCGCCGTCGAGCTTGGTGTGCACGTCGGGCCAAACCAAGCGCAAACGCAAGCGGGAGCCGGCGCGCGGATGATGGCGGCGATGAAATTACCCAGCCTGCGTGGCGCTCTGCTGCATAACGAACCGCTGGCGCGGCATACCAGCTGGCGCGTGGGCGGTCCGGCGCGGCAGTTCTATACGCCGGCCGATCTCGACGATCTGGCGAATTTTCTCGCCACGCTGCCGGGCGATGAAGCGCTGCTGTGGCTCGGGTTGGGCAGCAACCTGTTGGTGCGCGACGGCGGTTTCCCGGGTACGGTCATCGCGACCTTCGGCGGTATGAATGCATTGAGCATGCTCGATGCGCAGACGTTGCGCGCCGAGGCCGGTGTGACCTGCGCCAAGCTTGCGCGTTATATGACCAAGCACGGTTTGATCGGCGGTGAGTTTCTGGCCGGTATTCCCGGCAGCATGGGTGGCGCGCTGGCGATGAATGCCGGCGCCTGGGGCGGCGAGACCTGGCAGTTCGTGGTCGCGGTCGAGACGGTTGATCGTCACGGCGAACGGCGGCTGCGTCAGCCGAGTGAGTATGAGATTGGTTATCGGCATGTGCGCGGCCCGGTGGATGAATGGTTCATCGCGGCGCAGCTGCGCTTTGCAGCCGGGCGATACCGCGGCCGCACAGGCACGCATCAAGGCGCTGCTGGAACGCCGCGCCGCGACCCAGCCAACCAATCAGCCGAACTGCGGTTCGGTGTTCCGCAATCCGCCCGGCGATCACGCGGCGCGTTTGATCGAGGCCTGCGGACTCAAGGGCGCCTGCATCGGCAAGGCCTGCGTGTCGGAAAAGCACGCCAATTTCATTATCAACACCGGCGCCGCGCGTGCCGCGGATATCGAGGCGCTGATCGCGCAGGTACGCGAGACCGTCGAACGCGAACAGGGCGTGCGCCTGGAAACCGAAGTGCGCATCGTGGGGGTGGCCTCATGATGCATGCGATCCGTCAAGACGCAATGAACTTCGGAACCGCCAAGGCGCCAAGACGCCAAGGTTTTTGGAACCGCCAAGGCGCCAAGACGCCAAGGAAAATTATTGAAAAGGCCAATTGGCTTTTCATTCGTCTTCTTGGCGTCTTGGCGTCTTGGCGGTTCGCATATCTTGGCGTCCTTGGCGTCTTGGCGGTTCAAGAACTGTTGGCTGGCAGCACAACAGGAGTCGGCGCCATGAGCGATATGACGCGCTTCGGCAAAGTGGCGGTGCTGTTCGGCGGTACCTCGGCCGAGCGCGAGGTGTCGCTGAAGTCCGGGCGGGCCGTGCTGGAGGCTTTGCAGCGTCAGGGCGTGGATGCGCATGGCGTCGATGTGGTGGACAACACGATTCTGGAAACGCTGCGCAGCGGCGGCTTCGCGCGCGTGTTCATCGTGCTGCACGGCCGCGGCGGTGAGGATGGCGTGATTCAGGGTGCGCTCGAAACCCTCGGTCTGCCGTATACCGGCAGCGGCGTGCTCGGCTCGGCGCTGGGCATGGATAAGGTGCGCACCAAACAGATCTGGCAGGCGGCCGGGCTGCCGACGCCGAAGTTTCTGCTGCTGGAATCCGCGAGCGATCTTGGTCGCGTTGAGGCTGAGCTCGGTTTTCCGGTGATGATCAAGCCGGCGCATGAAGGTTCGAGCATCGGCATGAGTAAGGTGGAGCGTGCGGCGGATTTACCCGCCGCTTGGCAGTCGGCAATGCAGTATGACACGCGCAGTGCTTGCCGAGAAATGGATCACCGGTCGCGAATACACCGCCTCGATGCTGGGCGAGCAGGCGCTGCCGCTGATCCGTCTCGAAACCACGCATGCCTTTTACGATTACCAGGCCAAATATTTCGCCGACGACACGCGTTATCACTGCCCATGCGGTCTGCCCGAGGCCGAAGAATTGCAGCTGCGCGCGCTCGCGCAACGCGCTTTTCGCGCCGTCGCGGCGCGTGGTTGGGGGCGCGTGGACTTCATGTGTGATCACAACGGTCAGCCCTATCTGATTGAAGTAAACACAGTGCCGGGTATGACCGATCACAGCTTGGTGCCGATGGCGGCGCGCGCGGCCGGCATCGACTTCGAAGCGTTGGTGTTGCGCATTCTCGAAGACAGTCTGACGCGCGATGCGCAAACAGAATCGGTGCAACGCGATGCGTAAAACAGCCGGTCAAGCACGTTCGAGACAACCGGTAATTAGCTTGCGCGAACGCTTGCGTCCATGGTTGCGACGTGCTGCGCAGATGCTGTTGTTGATGGTGTTGATCGTAACTTCAATTTGGTGCGTGACGTGGCTGCAGAACCCGACTAATATGCCGCTGCGCACGGTGCGCATCGAAGGTGAATTGCGCAAGTTGACGATCGCGCAATTGCAGGCGGCGATAGCGAAAACAGCGCGCGGCGGATTCTTCACAGTTGATGCGGATGCGGTGCGTCGATCGGCCGAATCGCTGCCTTGGGTCGAGATGGTAACGGTACGGCGCGTGTGGCCGGACACCTTGAAGCTGCGTGTGGTAGAGCAACGCGCCGCGGCGCGCTGGGGTGAACAGGCGGTGTTGAATCGGCAGGGGCAGGTGTTTACGCCGGATGCCGCCAGCATCCCGAAGCGCTTGCCGCAGTTGAGTGGACCGGAAGAGCTGCGGCGGCGCGTGCTGGAGATGTATATCGCGATGACCGGCACGCTGGCACCGATTGGCCGCCGTGTCGAACAACTGCAGCTCGATAACCGCCGTGCCTGGCTGCTTAAGCTGGACAGCGGGGTGGAGTTGAAGCTGGGTCGGGATGAGGCGATCGAGCGGCTGCAACGTTTCGTGCGGGTCTACCCGACGGTGTTTGCGGAGCGGGAGGAAGAATTGAATGCCGTGGATTTGCGCTACAGCAACGGATTCGCGGTGCGCTGGGACCGGACGCCGAAGACGGCCGGCCAGAAGCAAGAGGGCTGACAAGCATAATGTCCAAGAAGTCTGAAAAAAATATGATCGTCGGCCTGGATATCGGTACATCCAAGGTCGTCGCCATCGTCGGAGAAATCGCCCCTGAGGGGGCTATCGAGATCATCGGCATCGGTTCCCATCCCTCGCGCGGTATGAAAAAAGGCGTGGTGGTGAACATCGAGTCCACGGTTCATTCCATTCAGCGCGCCATCGAAGAGGCGGAGCTGATGGCCGGTTGTCAGATCCATTCGGTCTACGCCGGCATCGCGGGCAGCCATATCCGCAGTCTGAATTCCCACGGCATCGTCGCCATCCGCGATAAAGAGGTCACCCAAGGCGACGTCGAGCGCGTCATCGACGCGGCGCGCGCCGTGGCGATCCCGGCCGACCAGAAGATCCTGCATATCCTGCCGCAGGAATTCATCATCGATAACCAGGAAGGCATCCGCGAGCCGGTGGGCATGTCCGGTGTGCGCCTGGAGGCCAAGGTGCATCTGGTGACCGGCGCGGTGAGTGCGGCACAGAACATCATCAAATGCGTGCGCCGCTGCGGTCTGGAAGTCGACGACATCATCCTCGAGCAGCTCGCCTCCAGTTTTTCGGTATTGACCGAAGATGAGAAAGAGCTGGGCGTGTGTCTGGTCGACATCGGCGGCGGCACCACCGATATCGCCGTGTTCACCGAAGGCTCGATTCGTCACACCGCGGTCATCCCTATCGCCGGCGATCAAGTGACCAACGACATCGCCGTCGCCTTGCGTACACCGACGCAGTACGCCGAAGAGATCAAGATCAAATACGCCTGTGCGCTGGCGCAGCTCGCCAGTACCGACGAGACCATCGAGGTTCCGGGCGTGGGCGATCGTACGTCGCGGCGACTGGCGCGGCATACCCTGGCCGAAGTGGTCGAGCCGCGTTATGAGGAATTGCTGGCGCTGGTGCAGGCCGAATTGCGACGCAGCGGTTTCGAGGATCTGGTCGCCGCGGGCATTGTCATGACCGGTGGCAGTTCGAAGATGGAAGGTCTGGTGGATCTCGCCGAAGAGGTGTTCCACATGCCGGTGCGTCTGGGTACGCCGCAGTATGTGGGCGGTCTGGTCGACGTGGTGCGCAATCCGATTTACGCCACCGGTGTCGGCTTGCTGCTGTTCGGCAATCAGAACCGCGCGCAGCGCAGCCTGGAGGCCCAGTACGGGCGCGGTATGCGCGGTGTGCTGGGGCGGATGAAGAGCTGGTTTCAGGGCAATTTTTAACGAGGGGAAAAGTACGGGTGGTGTGTTTCGGGGACAACGATTGGAGTCCAACCCTCGGCTCCAAAGCTCGATGGCACACAACTGAAGTTATGCGCGAACCACAAAGTGATGTAACCCTGTTGCACTAAGAGGAGACGAGACGATGTTTGAATTAATGGATGCATACAGCCAAAACGCTGTGATCAAGGTAATGGGTGTGGGCGGCGGTGGCGGCAACGCCGTGCAGCACATGGTCGAGGCCAGTATCGACGGCGTGGAATTCATCTGCGCCAACACCGATGCTCAGGCACTGCAAAACATCAACGCGCGGGTGGCGTTGCAATTGGGCTCCGGCATGACCAAGGGCCTGGGCGCGGGTGCCAATCCCGATATCGGTCGTCAAGCGGCGACCGAAGATCGTGAGCGCATTATGGAAGTGATCCAAGGTGCGGACATGCTGTTCATCACCGCGGGCATGGGTGGTGGTACCGGTACCGGTGCGGCGCCGGTGGTGGCGCAGATCGCGCGTGAAATGGGTATTCTCACCGTCGCCGTGGTGACCAAGCCGTTTCCGTTCGAAGGCAAGAAGCGCATGGCCATCGCCGAAAAGGGCATTCATGAGCTGAGTCAGTTCGTCGATTCCCTGATCACCATCCCGAACGAGAAATTGATGTCGGTGCTGGGCAAGAATGTGACGCTTGCTGGACGCCTTCAAGTCGGCCAACGATGTGTTGCTGGGCGCGGTGCAGGGCATTGCCGAACTGATCACCCGTCCGGGTCTGATCAACGTCGACTTCGCCGACGTGCGCACGGTGATGTCCGAAATGGGCATGGCCATGATGGGTTCCGGTCGCGCCTCAGGTGAAGATCGTGCCCGCGAGGCCGCCGAGGCCGCCATCGCCAGTCCGCTGTTGGAAGACGTCAACCTGATGGGTGCCGCCGGCATTCTGGTCAACGTCACCGCCGGTATGAACCTGTCGATCGGTGAGTTCGAAGAAGTCGGTAATGTGGTGAAGGAGTTCGCCTCCGAGAACGCGACGGTGGTCGTCGGTACCGTGATCGACCCGGAAATGAACGACGAACTGCGTGTGACGGTGGTCGCGACCGGTCTGGGTATGCCGCATCAGTTAAAGGCGCCGTTGCCGGAAGAGATCAAGATGAAGATGGTGGCGCCGGCGGAAAAGAAGGCCGATGGCGAGCTGGATTTTCATCATCTGGACCGCCCGACCTTCGCGCGCAACAAGCGCGTCGTCGGTGGCGATGTTTCGGTGCAGCAGCCCAACTACGACACGGATCTGGAATACCTGGACATCCCGGCCTTTTTGCGCCGCCAGGCTGACTAAGATTCGTTAACGCGTTGTCGCCGCAGCCGGTCGTCCGGTCTCCTCGTCTCCTCGGGCGGGGCGGCCGGGTGCGGTCTTTTCTGTTCTCGCCAAAGATGGGTGAGCGCCATTTTTTGCGCTGCCGGTTCAGCGGGTTACCCCATGAATAGGTATCGTTTTCGCTTCCTGCTCCAGGGGTGGTGTGGTAACATCGCGCCTGTCCCACGTCCTACCGCCCATCGGGCGTTCCAGATTTTCAAGGAATCAAGAGTCACATGATCCGTCAGCGCACGCTCAAGAACGTCATCCGGGCCACCGGAGTCGGCTTGCATACAGGTGAGAAGGTTTATCTCACGCTACGTCCCGCCGCAGTCGATACCGGGATCGTATTCCGGCGCGTCGATCTGCCCGAACCGGTCGAGATCAAAGCCACGCCGGATAACGTTGGCGATACCCAGCTTTCCACTACCTTGATCAAAGGCGATGTGCGTATCTCGACGGTCGAACATCTCTTGTCGGCGCTGGCCGGCTTGGGTATCGACAATGCCTATGTCGATCTTAGCGCGCCGGAAGTTCCGATCATGGACGGCAGCGCGGGTCCGTTTGTGTTTTTGGTGCAGTCTGCGGGTATCGATGAGCAGAATGCGCCGAAGCGGTTCATTCGCATCAAGCGTCCCATTCGTGTTGAGGATGGTGATAAATGGGCGAGCTTCGAACCGTTTGAAGGTTTCAAAGTGGGCTTCACGATCGAGTTCGATCATCCGGCTTTCCGCGATGACGCTAAGTGTTCCGAGGTCGATTTCTCCACCACGTCGTTTGTACGTGAAGTCAGTCGTGCGCGCACCTTCGGTTTTATGCGCGACATCGAGCGTTTGCGTGAAATGAAGCTGGCGCTGGGCGGTAGCTTGGATAATGCGGTGGTGGTCGATGACTACCGCGTGTTGAATGAAGACGGCCTGCGCTACGAAGACGAGTTCGTCAAACATAAGATGCTCGACGCCATCGGCGATCTGTATCTGCTGGGACACAGTTTGATCGGTGCTTTCCATGGCCACAAATCCGGTCACGCCATCAACAATCAATTGCTACGCGCCTTGCTGGCGGATGAGTCGGCGTGGGAAGAAGTGACCTTTGAAGACGCGGCCACGGCGCCGATTTCGTTTCTGCAACCGGTGCCTGTCGCCTGATCGTCGTGGTCTAATCGTGCGGGCCCGCCCCGCGTCGTGCCAACCTTAATAATGCCTGAGCCAAGCGCGGATCCTCCAAGGCGCGAGCCGTTTGTTCTAACAGTTGGGCATTCTCTGCGCTTAATTTGAGATTGCGTTTCGGCAGCGTGCGGGTTTGTTCCCTTGGCGAGACCCGGACTTGTATCCTGCGCACCTCATGGTCGCCGCGTCGAGTTAAGGCCTTCAGCAGCAAGGGTTCTTGGAAGCGTAGGCGGGCGGCCCAGGCGGCCGAGTCGGCGACCAGCCGTAGACAACCGTCGCGGACGCCGGCAACATGGCAATTCGCTGCCAGATCCTGGGGCAGGCAGGCCAGGACCTGACGCTCAAAGGCCACCAGCGCACGGGCTCGCACCGTCAGGGCTGTCGGGTCAGAAATGCCAACCTGATCAAGAATTTTGGCTATAGATCGAGACGTTCGAGCCGACATGATTTAAGTGTTACTCAGTAGATGGGCCTGGCTCTTGCATTCTGCGAGAGGCAATCGACAACGGCCAATGGTCATTATGAATATTATCCTGTTTACCACATCGCGTGGCGTGCCGGGCAGCCTCAATCTGAGCCGGCCGCGGATTTTTCTACCCCTGCTGGGCTTGGTGGCGTTGGTTTGTTCGCTGCTCGTCTACACCGGGTATCGGTTGGGCGGTGCGGCGCCCAGCGTCGCGGCGGCACCGCCGGTAACGGAAACCCCGGCGTTACAGGCCGATGCGACCCAGCAACTGCGCCTTATCGATCAAGTGCGCCGGCGCAGCCAGGCCGAGTTGGATGCTTTGGCGCTGCGGATGGGCCAGATCCAGGCTCAGGTGATGCGTATCGAGGGCTTGGGCCAGCGGCTGGTCGATCTGGCCAATCTGGACCGTGAGGAGTTCAATTTCGACGAGCCGCCGGCCCAAGGCGGTCCGGTCGATGCGACGGTGCTGAACAGCACGGCCCCGACCGATTTCATGCAGGAACTCGAACAATTATCAGCCAAAATCAAGGACAGAGAACGTCAGCTTATTGTTTTGGAAGATGCTTTTAAGGGGCAAGGTCTGTCGCTGCTGGGGCGCGCGGCAGGCTCGCCGGTGACCGAAGGCTGGCTGTCCTCGTTCTTCGGTGTCCGTACCGACCCGTTCACGGGGCGGCCGGCCATGCACCGTGGGCTGGATTTTGCCGGCAAGCGCGGTTCCCCGGTGGTGGCTGTATCGGCGGGCTCGGTCGTCTGGTCGGGGCCGCGCGACGGTTACGGTAATCTGGTCGAGATCGATCACGGCCACGGTTTCGTCACCCGCTACGGCCATAATCAGCAAAATTTGGTTCGGGTGGGGCAATTGGTCCGCAAGGGCCAGCAGATTGCCCGGATGGGCAGCAGCGGCCGTTCGACCGGCCCGCATGTCCACTTCGAAGTGCTGCGCGACGGTCAGTCCGTTAATCCGTTGCACTACTTATCCGCTAGCCGCTGATCCTCTTCGCCGCCGGTCTCAGACCTGCCTGCTAATTACGCGGGCAGTTGGAGTATCATGCCAGCCTTCGCGCGCGACGCCCCACAGCTAATAACGACGTAAATCCATGTTAGGAAATCTGGTACGCAAGGTCTTCGGCAGCCGTAACGACCGCCAAGTCAAACGCATGTTCAAGGTCGTGGCGCAGATCAACGCGCACGAACCCGACATCGCCAAACTCACCGATGCAGAACTCTGTGGTCGCACGGCCCAGTTCCGGCAGCGTCTTGCTGACGGTGCCACAGTCGATGATCTGTTGCCCGAGGCCTTTGCCGTTGTACGCGAGGCCGGCAAGCGCGTTCTCAACATGCGCCACTTCGATGTGCAGTTGATTGGCGGCATGGTGCTGAACGAGGGACGCATCGCCGAGATGCGCACCGGTGAAGGCAAGACCCTGGTAGCGACGCTCGCCGTGTATCTCAATGCGCTGCCCGGCAAGGGCGTACACGTGATTACCGTCAACGACTATCTGGCGCGCCGCGATGCCGGCTGGATGGGTCGTTTGTATACCTTCCTGGGTATGAGCACGGGCGTGGTCGTGCAGGGCATGTCCTCGGAGGAGAAGCGCGCGGCCTACGCCTGCGACATCACCTACGGCACCAACAACGAATACGGTTTCGATTATCTGCGTGACAATATGGCCTTCCGTATGGAAGACCGCGTACAGCGCGATCTGCATTACGCCGTGGTCGACGAGGTGGACTCCATCCTCATCGACGAGGCGCGCACGCCGTTGATCATCTCTGGCCCCACCGACGACAACAGTGCGTTGTATACGCAAATCAACACACTGATTCCGCAGCTGACGCGCCAGCCGGAAGAAGAAGGTCCCGGCGATTATTTCATCGACGAAAAAAATAAGCAGGTTCAGATCACCGAAGATGGCCATGCGCGTGTCGAAGAACTGCTGACCGGCGCCGGACTGCTGCGCGAAGGCGAGAGCCTCTACGACGCCTCCAACCTGACCTTGATGCATCATCTCAACGCCGCACTGCGCGCGAATGCCTTGTATCACCGCGACGTGGAATACATCGTCAAGGACGGCGAGATCGTTATCGTCGACGAGTTCACCGGCCGCACCATGCCGGGCCGACGCTGGTCCGAAGGTCTGCATCAGGCGGTGGAGGCGAAGGAAGGTGTGCGCATCCAGAACGAGAATCAGACGCTCGCCTCGATCACCTTCCAGAATTATTTCCGTCTCTACACCAAATTGTCCGGCATGACCGGCACGGCAGACACCGAGGCCTACGAATTCCAGCAGATCTACGGGCTGGAAGTCACCGTCATCCCCACGCATCGACCGATGGTGCGCAAGGATTATGGCGATCTGGTGTTCCTCACCAAGCAGGAAAAATTCGACGCCATCATCGAGGACATTCGCGATTGCCAGAAGCGCGGCCAGCCGGTGCTGGTGGGTACGACCTCGGTGGAAACCTCCGAATATCCTGTCGGGCATCCTGCAAAAGGCCAATATCAAGCACGAAGTGCTGAATGCCAAACAGCATGAGCGCGAGGCGCATATCGTCGAACAGGCAGGTCGCCCGGGCGTGGTAACCATCGCCACCAATATGGCCGGTCGTGGTACCGACATCATGCTCGGCGGCAGCCTCGACGCGGAATTGCGCGCCTTGGGCGAGGATGCCAGCGAAGACGCGCGCGCCAAGGTGCGCGCAGTCTGGCAGCAGACGCATGACCAAGTGCTGGAGGCCGGCGGTCTGCACATCATTGGCACCGAACGCCACGAATCGCGGCGCATCGATAATCAGTTGCGCGGCCGTTCCGGTCGTCAGGGCGACAACGGTTCGTCGCGGTTCTATCTGTCGCTGGAAGACAACCTCATGCGCATCTTCGCCTCGGAGCGCGTCTCCGGGTTGATGCAGAAGCTGGGCATGAAGGAAGGCGAGGCCATCGAGCATCCGTGGGTGAGCAAGGCCATCGAGAATGCGCAGCGCAAGGTCGAGGCGCACAACTTCGATATCCGCAAACAACTGCTGGAATACGACGACGTCGCCAACGATCAGCGCAAAGTGGTTTATACCCAGCGCACCGAGTTGATGGCCGCGGATGATATTTCCGAGACCATCAACAGCATCCGTCGCGATGTGGTCAGCGCGGTGATCACCACCTATATACCGCTCAACAGTCTGGAAGAGCAGTGGGATGTGGCCGGGCTGGAGGCCGCCATCGAACAGGAATTCGGTCAGCGCCTCGAAATCAAACAGTGGCTGGAGGCGGAACCCGATCTGCACGAAGAACCGCTGCGCGAACGCATCTACGCGGCCATCGAGGCCACCTATAAGGCCAAGGAAGAACAGGCCGGCGCTGCGGTGCTGCGGCAATTCGAGAAGTCCATCATGCTGCAGGTGCTGGATCAATCCTGGAAAGAGCATCTCGCCGCGATGGATTATCTGCGCCAGGGTATTCATCTGCGCGGTTATGCGCAGAAAAACCCCAAGCAGGAATACAAGCGTGAGGCCTTTGAGATGTTTTCGGCCATGCTCGATCGTATCAAGCATGAAGTCGTCAGCATCGTCTGCAAGGTGCAGGTGCGTTCCGAATCCGATGTCGCCGCCGTCGATGAACAGCGTCGGCAGGCCACCGCGCCGATGCAATTCCAGCATGCCGAGGCCAATGCCATGGGCGAAGCGGGCGATGAGGCGGCGCAGGATGACAAGCAGTCGCCCCAGACTCCACTGGTGCGTGGCCGCAAGATCGGTCGCAACGACCCTTGTCCGTGCGGTTCCGGTAAGAAATACAAGCAGTGTCACGGACAGTTGAGCTGAGGAAGTTCACCCAGCCCGTCATTGCGAGCGAAGCGAGGCAATCTCATGCCAATGTTACTTGCGAGTTACAGATTGCTTCGTCACCTGGCCCATAGAATCCCTACGGGCTTCGTTGTGGGTGGCTTAGCCCTCGGGTCAAGCCATCCTCGCAATGTCGGTATTAATCAGAATGTCACTGACTGTTTGCGGTTCCTGGAAGCCTGAACGTCTATGCCCGTCGGTCTTTCCGCCCCCGTTGAATTGTCGCCCGTCGCCGGGATTCGCCTCGGTATCGCCAGTGCCGGCATCAAAAAACCCGGTCGTCGCGATCTGGTGGTGATGGAAATTGCCGCCGGTGCCACCTGCGCGGCGGTGTTCACACGTAATGCCTTTTGTGCCGCGCCGGTGGTCATCGCGCGCGAGCATCTCGATACCGATACGCCGCGCTATCTGCTGATCAACACCGGCAATGCCAATGCCGGCACCGGTGTATCCGGTCTGGAAAATGCGCGGCGGAGTTGCGCGAGTCTGGCGCAACACGCCGGCTGCGCCGCGCGTGAGGTGCTGCCGTTTTCGACCGGCGTCATTGGTGAGCCTTTGCCGGTGGAGAAGCTCGAAGCGGCTATGCCGGCCGCGTTGTCTGCGCTGCGCGCGGACGCCTGGATCGATGCCGCGCACGGCATCATGACCACCGACACGCTGGCCAAGGGCGCATCGCGGCAGATCGTGATCGACGGCGTGACCGTCACGCTGACCGGCATCGCCAAGGGCGCGGGCATGATCCGCCCGGACATGGCGACCATGTTGAGCTTCATCGCCACCGATGCCGCGTTGCCGCAGCCGCTGTTGCAACGCGCGTTGGCGCAGGCGGTGAATGCCTCGTTCAATCGCATCACCGTCGATGGCGACACCTCCACCAACGACAGTTGCGTGCTGGTCGCGACCGGTGCAGCCCGTGTGAACATCGAAGCCGTAGGCGCGGAGTTCGACATTTTCGCAGCCGCATTGACCGGGCTGTGTATCGAACTGGCCCAAGCCATCGTGCGCGACGGCGAGGGTGCCACTAAATTCATCACCATCGAGGTCGCCGAAGGCCGCGACGCGCAGGAATGCTTGAACGTCGCCTACACTATCGCGCATTCGCCCTTGGTGAAGACCGCGCTGTTTGCCAGTGACCCGAACTGGGGACGCATCCTCGCGGCGGTCGGTCGCGCCGGCGTGCAGGATATGGTGTTGGAGCGCATCCGCGTACAGCTCGGCGATGTCTGCATCGTCAGTGAAGGTGGTCGCGATCCGGCTTACACCGAGGCCGCCGGGCAGGCGGTGATGAACCACGAAGAGATCCTGATCCGCGTGCTGCTCGGTCGCGGTGACGCCAGCGAGCGTATCTGGACCACGGATCTTTCCTACGACTACGTCAAGATCAACGCCGAATACCGGACTTGATCGTTGCGCCCGCGCTGAACCTGTAGCCCGGATGCAGGCCCGGCTTGTCGGGCCGTAATCCGGGGAACTCGCAGCCGGTCTCCCGGATTTCGCTGCGCTGCATCCGGGCTACAGAAGGTGAATACGCCCATGTCTGCCATCGTCCATGTCGTCGCCGCCGTCATCAGCAACGCGCGTGGCGAAGTACTCATCAGTCTGCGTCACGCGCACGCGCATCAGGGTGGCCTGTGGGAATTCCCGGGCGGCAAGGTCGAAGTGGGTGAAGATGCGTATGCCGCATTGTGTCGCGAGCTGCATGAAGAACTCGGTGTGGACGTCATCGCGGCGCGGCCGTTGATACGCATTCCGCATCGTTATCCCGATAAGGCGGTATTGCTCGATGTCTGGCGGGTCACGGAATTTTCCGGCGAGCCGCATGGCCGCGAAGGCCAACCGATGCAATGGGTGGCACCAGAGCGATTGACCGATTTCGAATTTCCCGCCGCCAATCATCCCATCGTTACTGCCGCACGTCTGCCGGAATGTTATCTCATCACGCCCGAGCCCGAGTGTGGATTTCCTGGAGCGGCTTGGAGCATGTCTTCAACGCCGGCATCCGTTTGGTGCAGCTGCGCGCAAGACCTTGGATGATCGCGCTTATACGCGAACTCGCACGCGTCGGCGTATGCGCGCGCGCAGTGCGCACGGCGCTCAGGTGTTGCTGAATGCGCCGATCCCGCACTTGTCGCCGAGACCGGTGCCGCCGGTGTGCATCTCAGTACGCAGCGCTTGATGCGCTTGTCGCAACGCCCCTTGCCGGCACACCTTTGGGTTGCCGCGTCCTGTCACAATGCCGACGAATTGCAGCAGGCGGTGCGTATCGGTTGCGATTTCGTCGTGCTCGGGCCGGTGCAGCCGACCGCCAGTCATCCGGATGCGCCGCATCTGGACTGGTCAGGGTTACAAACATTGTGTGAAGTCACCCGCGTGCCGGTGTATGCGCTCGGTGGATTGCGCAGCAGCGATCTCGATGCGGCATGGCGTGCCGGCGCGCAAGGCATCGCTGCGATCCGCGGGCTGTGGCCGGAGGCGGTATGCTGAGTCGGACTGCGCTGCAATGGGGTGCAGCTGTGTTGATTGCGGCAGGCTTGGTCGGTGTATGGGCGCTGCGCCCAGGCCTGGATGTTGCTTCGCCGGAGGCGGTGTTATTGCAGGCCGAGTCAAATTGCGACAGCGCGCAACGCGCCTGCCGAATATTCGGCACGGAACTCGAACTTGAGTTGCGCCTGGGTCCGCCGGTACGAACGATGGAAAATTTCGAAATTTCTCTGCGTCGTCTGCGTGGCAGTCTCGATACAGATGCGCAGGTCACGGTGCAATTTCAAATGCGTGATATGGAGATGGGAATTAACCGTTATCGTTTAGTTATGGATGCAGAGGGTATCTGGCGCGGTCAGGCAATACTGCCGGTGTGCAGTGCCGGGCGCAGCGATTGGATTGCCCAGGTGGAAATTTCCGCAACCGGACAGCGCTGGCGCGCGGAATTGCCGTTTACGGCAGAATCGCATTAGGCGCTAAAGAACCTCCGATTAAATGGCGCTTGGTTAAGCTCAATGTAGGGTGGGTGAGCGTTTTTCGCGTAACCCACCAAGCATTGCGCAGCAACACAACGCGTTTGATTAAGGTGTGCCTGACGGCACGGTGGTGGGTTACGGCACAAACGCGCCTAACCCACCCTACATTCGATAATAATCCGCTTAACTTAGTGCCATTCAATCAAGGATTCCCTAACGTGCGTTCGGGTCTTCATTTTCCCCTGAGTCATCCTCCGGCGGCATTTCATCGCCGGTGATGCGCATGCCCTCGCTCAACCATTCCCCAAGATCGATCATTCGACAGCGTTCCGAACAGAACGGCCGCCAGCGATTGTCCGTCGACCAGGGCGTCTTACGACCGCAGTTTGGACAGGCGACTTGAAGTGGTTTTGGCGAGGTCATACGTTGCAGCCTGAGCGTGTGTGGAGGACGAGCGGCCAGGTGGACTTGATCAGATGATGCAGCAGGCCAGCTCGAATTTGACGTCGATAGGCGCCTGCACAGCACGTTCGTTGGTCACGGGTTGATGCATCAGGCGCACACTGAAGCGATGCCGGCCGCCGCTGATTTCGGCGTAATACGGACTGCCTGAGGGCAACGCCACGCGCACCATCTGACAGGGAATATTCGGGTCCAACGCGCGTTGAAAAAAACCGGTCTCGGCGGTGAACTCGCGGAACAGTGTGCTGCCGCGCGTCAGATGCAGAATCAGGGTGATGCCACGGCCCATGACTTCGAAGCTGCTCAGCCAGTGTTTCAAATCACGCAGACGTTCTTCGGGCGGGCGCTCCAGCCAGAAATGAAACGCCGGGAGATCGAAATCGCACAGGCCGCCGGGGATGGCGCTGCGCTGCTGGATGGCGCTGAGAAATTCATTGCTCTTCAGATGCGCGCCGACCGGGCCGTTGTGCGCATGCAATTGGTCGATGAGCAGATCCATCTCGTCGAGCAGGCCGACCAACTGGGTGCGGTCGACGTCAGGATTCTTCTCCAGACGGGAAAGATTGGCGGTGTGCCGCTCCAATTCCTTCATGACTTCGGACTTGAGATCGCTGCGGCCAAAGATGCTCATGATGTCGAGCAGACTCGCCAGCGTGGCGCGGCTGTCCCACGGGCTGGTGCCGGCCAGATGATGCTGGACCTGCTGGAACAGAAATTCGAGCCGGAGGAAGGCGCGGATTCGTTCGTTAAGTGGTTGTTCGTATATGGCTTTTTGAGACACGGGCAGGGCCAGGGGCAAACGTCCGTAGAGTTAGGGCGCCTATTGTTCCATGCGGCCGGCGATGCTGGCAAATCGGCGTGGGAAGTGTGCGTTTTGTAGGAGCGTTACATGTGCCTGACAGATTACCCGTAGCCAGGATGCAGACCGTAAGGTCGGAATCCGAGGTAAAGCCGCTGATTTCCTGGATCTCCGCTTCGCTCCATCCGGGCTACGCAGTGTCATGTGATTACGTAAACATCAATAAGGTAATGTCTGTGCAGTGGCCAATGCAAATAGCGATGATGCAATCGTCTACCTGCCGCTCCAACGCGGCCGCGTCACCGCTATTGTCGATGACATCGTCGGCGCCATTGATGCGCTGGTCCCGCGGCACTTGCGCGGCGAGTATTGCGTCGATCTGTGCATCGCTCAGGTGATCGCGCGCGGATACCCGCGCACGTTGCAATTCCACCGGTACATCGACCACCAGCACACGATCGACCAGATCGCGCTGCCCGCTCTCGAATAACAAAGGAATCACCAGCAGCACATAGGCCGTCGACTGTGCCGCAGTCCATTCGGCCATCACGGCACGGATGCGCGGGTGCAGAATCGCTTCAAGGCGTTCACGTTGTGCCGCATCGTTGAACACGCGCTCGCGCAAACGAGCGCGGTCGAGTTGTCCTTCGGCGTCCACGCAATTCAGTGCCGAAGCTTGCGACGATCTCGGCGAGCGCGGGTTGTCCCGGCGCGACTAATTCGCGCGCGATCACATCGGCATCGATCACCGGCACGCCACGTGCCGCGAACAATTCCGCGACCGTGGATTTTCCGGAACCGATACCGCCTGTCAGACCGATGCGTAGCATGCGGGTAGCTTAATCGGAATGCTCTGCGGGTTGAACCGCCATGACGCTAAGAATGCCAAAGAAAAATGTTTGAACCGCCAAGGCGCCAAGACGCCAAGAAAATCCAATGAATGTTTTTGGTGGTATGAGCAGCTGTAGTAGGTGGTTCTGCTTCAGCACATAGAACAGCCTAAGGCGGACACCCAAGAAATCTTGGCGTCTTGGCGGTTAATAGATTTTTTACTTTGCACCGTGGCGGTTCGAACAAAAAATCACGCCAATCCTGCAAAGCGCAGATAGGCATCGGTGATGTCTTGACCCCACAGCATGGCCAGCCAACCGGCGGCGGCGATGTAAGGGCCGAAGGGGATGGGGATGTTGCGGTCGCGGCCGCGGATGACGATCAGGCCGATGCCGACCACGGCGCCGACCAGCGATGACAGCATGATCGTCACCGGCAAGGCCTGCCAACCCAGCCAGGCACCGATGGCGGCGAGCAGTTTGAAATCGCCGAAGCCCATACCTTCTTTGCCGGTGACGAGTTTGAACAGCTGATACACCGACCACAGCGCCAGATAACCGGCCGCGGCACCGATGATGCTCGCGCGCATATCGACGAACACGGTGTTCAGACTCAACAGCAGCCCCAGCCAGAGCAAGGGCAGGGTGATGGAATCGGGCAATAATTTGTGATCGAAATCGATCAGCGTCAGCGCGATCAAGGCCCAGGTGAATACCAGCGCGGCGGCCAATGGCCAGCCCCAACCGAGTTTAAAGGCGACGACAGCCGACAACAGCGCGGTGACGAATTCGACGATCGGATAACGTGCCGAGATAGCGCGTGCCGCAGGCCGAACACTTGCCGCGCAGAAACACATAGCTCAGCACCGGGATGTTTTCCAACGCAGTGATCGCATGCCCGCACGCCGGACAACGCGAACGCGGTACGATCAGATTGAAACGTTCAGTGGGTTCGCCATGTTGATCGGGGGGCTGATCCGGATGCAGGTACTCCAGGCACTGCTGCTTCCACTCGCGCTCCATCATCACCGGCAGGCGGTAGACAACCACATTCAGAAAACTGCCGATCAACAAGCCGAGCAGAAACACCGCTGCCATGAGCAGGGGAGGATGTTGGGCCAGCAGGGTGAACAGTTCCATGGCGTCCTAATGACACGCCCCCGTGAGGGGGCGTGGGTATCCTCGTCTGACGAGTCCGTGGGAGTTAGATGGCAGCACCCATCTTGAAGATCGGCAGATACATGGCGATGACCAAGCCACCGACCAGTACACCGAGGATGGCCATGATCATCGGTTCCAACAGGCTGCTCAGGCTGTCGACGGCATCGTCGACCTCCGCCTCGAAGAAGTCCGCAACCTTGCTGAGCATCTTGTCCAACGCGCCGGATTCCTCGCCGATGGCGACCATCTGTACCACCATATTCGGGAACAGCCCGGTCTGGGCCATAGCCAATTGCAACTGCTGGCCCGTAGAGACCTGATCGCGCATGCGCAACACGGCATTGGAATAGACGATGTTGCCGGTGGCGCCCGCCACCGATTGCAAGGCCTCCACCAACGGCACGCCGGCGGCGAACATGGTCGCCAAGGTGCGCGCATAGCGGGCAATCGCGGCCTTTCGCATAATCTCACCGATGACCGGCGCCTTGAGCACCATGCGGTCCAGAAAATGATTGAATTTGCGCGAGCGTTGCTTGGCCTGCATGATCGCATACACGCCCGCACCGATGGCACCGAATACCAAGTACCAATAGTCCTGCATGAAGCGCGACATATTGACGACCATCTGGGTGAAGGCCGGCAGGTCGGCGCCGAAATTCTTGAACAGGCTTTCGAATTGCGGCACCACGAAGATGAGCAGGATGGCGGTTACGATCACGGCCACCACCAACACCGCGGCGGGGTAGGTCATGGCCTTCTTGATCTTGGACTTCAGCGCCTCGGTCTTTTCCTTGTAGGTGGCGATCTTGTCCAGCAGGGTGTCGAGCACGCCGGCGGCCTCGCCGGCTTCGACCAGGTTGCAGACCAGATCGTCGAAATACAGCGGGTGCTTGCGCAGCGAGTCGGCCAGATTGCTGCCGCCTTCCACATCACCCTTCACCGTCATCACCAGCGTCTGCATGTTGGGATTTTCATGGCCTTTGCCGATGATGTCGAAGGCCTGCACCAGGGGCACGCCCGAGGACATCATGGTGGCGAGCTGGCGCGAGAAGATGGCGATATCCTTGGGCGTGATCGCCTTGCCCTTGCCCACATTGCCGAGCGCGGATTTCTTCTTCACCTTGAGCGGGACCACGCCTTGCCGGCGCAGTTCGGCCTTGATGAGATTGGCATTGTTGCCGCGGCTCTCGCCTTTGACGCGATTGCCCTTCTTATCGGTGCCTTCCCAGGCAAAGACGTCGAGTTTGAGTGCTTTTTCCGCCATGGTTTAGTCCTTGGTCACGCGGTTGACTTCTTCAAGGCTGGTCATGCCTTGTTTCACTTTACGCAGGCCGGAGAGACGTAAATCGGCCACCCCGTCTTTCCTCGCCTGATCGGCCAGTTGGATGGCGTTGCCGCCGTCCATAATGATGCGCGACATCGCTTCGGAGATCGGCATTACTTGGTATATTCCCACACGGCCCTTGTATCCGCCCGTGCATTGGTCACACCCGTCGGGGTTGTGCGCGTAAATTTTCATACCGCTGTCAACGTCCGCCTGGGTGAAGCCTTCTTCCAGCAAGGTATGTGCCGGAATCGTCGACCGGGCGTTTGCAATTACTGCACAGCCGTCGCGCCAGGCGCTGGGCGATGATCAGATTCACCGCCGAGGCGATGTTATACGCGGGCACGCCCATATTGGCGAGTCGCGCCAGGGTCTGCGGTGCATCGTTGGTGTGCAGCGTCGACATCACCATATGGCCGGTCTGCGCCGCCTTGATGGCGATCTCGGCGGTCTCCAGGTCACGAATTTCGCCGACCATGATGATGTCCGGGTCCTGGCGCAGGAAGGCGCGCAGCGCGTCGGCGAAATTGAACCCGGCCTTGGGGTTCATATTGCACTGGTTGATGCCGGCGAGGTTGATTTCCACCGGGTCTTCGCAGGTGGAGATATTGCGATCCGGCGTGTTGAGAATATTCAGCCCGGTATACAGCGACACGGTCTTGCCGGAACCGGTCGGTCCCGTCACCAGAATCATGCCATAGGGCTTGTTCAGGTTGGCGAGATAGATCTGTTTCTGTTCGTCTTCGTAGCCGAGCGCATCGATACCCAGCTTGGCGCTGCTCGGGTCCAGAATACGCAGCACGATTTTTTCACCGAACAAGGTCGGGCAGGAGTTGACGCGGAAGTCGATGGCGCGGCTCTTGGACAAATGCATCTTGATGCGCCCGTCCTGCGGCAACCGCCGTTCGGCGATATCCATGCGACTCATCACCTTCAGGCGCGCGGAGATGCGCGGCGCCAGTGCCAACGGCGGCGAGGCCACTTCGTAGAGCACGCCGTCCTGGCGGTAACGCACCCGGTAGGTTTTCTCATAGGGCTCGACGTGAATATCCGAGGCGCCGCGGTTGATGGCGTCGAGCAGGATCTTGTTGACGAAGCGCACCACCGGCGTCTCGTCGATCTCGGAGGTGTCAGCGTCTCTGGCGTCGTCTTCACCGCCGGCGACGATGTCGAGGTTTTCCAGATCCTCGTCCAGCAGGCTGGCATCGCTCATGCTGGTGTCGGCCTTGTCCAGGGCCTGCTCGATGATCTTGCTGAGTTTGTCTTCCTCGACCAGGATCGGTTCGGTGGTCACGCCGGTGTGGAATTTGATCTCGTCCAGCGCGGCCAGATTGGTCGGGTCGGACACCGCCACGAATAAGCGGTTGCCGCGTTTGAACAGCGGCAGGGCGCGGTGCTGGCGGATCAGTTTCTCGTTGACCAGTTTGATCGGCGCCGCGTCCAGGTCCATGACGGCGATATCGAACACCGGGATGCCGAATTCCTGGGCGGACAGATTGGCGATGGTCGCGCTGTTGACCAGCTTGTGTTCGACCAGATAGCTGTTCAGCGGCTGGCGCTTTTTCTGCGCGGCCTCGATGGCGCCGAGTGCGGCGGCCTCGTCGAGGATGCCATCGGTGACCAGTCGCCGGGTCAGGCCGGTCAATTGTATGCGGGGATTCGGGGATGCCATGTACTACCCTCAGGCTGAAAGTCTTCCAGTGTTTAAGCCGCCTTGACCTTGAAGTTCCGTCATTCCCGCGCAAGCGGGAATCCAGAAGCCGCTGGATTCCGGGTCTACGCTACGCTTCGCCCGGAATGACGCGTTGTCCAGGGTTACTTAAGCGCTTGGCCGGGAACGATTGTCGGGGTTCTGCCCGCTGTGGGCAAGTCCCGGCTGCAACTCTCTATATGGCGTCTGATTTGGGGGGAACTTTACTGCGGGGTGTTCCAGAAAGTGGGGCTGTTTTAACAGAACGGATACACCGCGCCGGTTTAGTAGAGTCTGCGCGAGTATAGGCAAAAAAAGAGACCGCCGAAGCGGTCTCTTGTGTGGCTAGCTTAAGCAGGATCGATCGAGTCTGATCCCATCGTACTTCAGATGCTACGGGCGGCAAGCGGAAGGCAGGTACTTCTCGTCAAGTCCGTCGCACGTCCAACTTTCAACCTGTCCACCAGTCTGAACAGCTGCTAATGTCATATTATTGCCGGCATGCACGCCATCGGCGAAGTTGACTTGGATTGTACCTGCAGCACTCAGTGCGGCATCCCCGGCACCGAAATACTTACCTGCAAGCGCGGCAAGCGCAGCGTCGATGTTGGCGTCATCACCAGCGGCGGGTAGCGCATCGTTCTCAGCGAGATAAACAGCGATGTCGGCACGAACACCGGCAGTGGCTGACAGCGCTTCAGTGGCTTGCGCGCGGATCGTGTAATCCTGATACGCCGGCAGCGCGATGGCGGCCAGAATGCCGATGATCGCGACCACGATCATCAGTTCGATCAGGGTAAAACCTTGCTGTACTTTATTCATGGTGTATCTCCTGTAATGGATGAGTAATCTGCCGACCGGGGAAGTCCTGGTGGGCGGTGTTGGGACCGCCGGCCGGGTAACCGATCTTGTCGGTAGCTGTAGCAGGGGTCGTGCCAGATCGGTGTGGCCCGAGTCCTCATTCGCCGCCGGACAGGGAGGGTTACGTCCAAGCGGCTGATTTCTTTAGGTGGCGATGATGTGATGTGTGACCTGGGTCGAGTCGCAGGTGGCCCCGCGTCACGGAAATCGGCATGAAGTGACGCGTTGCGTCACCTGCCCAGGTGATCCGGCGGGTCAGTGGGTGACGTGGGGCGTCAGTTTTAAACAGGTTTGCGCCTGTTATGCCTATGTGGGCATAATTTGGCGAATGGAGCCTCTATATTGGATTGCCTCGTCCAGGAAGGACTTGAGGGCGATGCCGGATGCCGTGCAAGACACGTTCGGCTTTCGCCTTGTACTTGGCGCAGATCGGTAAGAAGCATGAGCAGGCAAAACCGGCTCAAGGGCTTCGGGTCGGCGGGTGTTCTGGAAGTGGTGAAGGATACCGATGGCAATACTTACCGCGCGGTCTACACCGTGAAGTTCGGTCATGCGGTCTATGTCTTGCATTGCTTCCAGAAGAAATCAAAGCATGGCATCGCAACGCCCAAACCGGACATGGACGTGATCCGCGAACGGCTGAAAGCGGCACAAGCGCATGCTATGGGAGAACAGACATGATCGATATCGAAAAAGGCAGCGGCAACGTCTACGCCGATTTGGGTACATGCCGACGCCGACGAAATGCTCGTCAAGGCGCAGCTTGCGACGAAGATCGGCGAGATCATCAAGGGCCGCCGCTGGAGCCAGCAGCAGGCCGCCGAAGTGCTCGGCATGACTCAGCCGAAATTGTCGAAAATGCTGCGCGGTCAGTTTCGGGGCATCAGCGAAGCGAAAATGCTCGATTGCCTGACGCGCCTCGGTCGCGATGTGCAAATTGTCGTTGGCCCGGCGCGTCGAAGCGCCACCGCCGGTCGCGTTGCCGTGGTTTTCGCGGCCTGAGTCAGGCCTATTCCAACCCCAACCTCTTCAACCGATAGCGCAGCGCGCGAAACGTAATCCCCAGCAGCTTCGCCGCGGCGGTCTTGTTGTTCTGCGTCTTCTCCAGCGCCTTGAGGATGGCCTCGCGTTCGACCTGGTCCATGAAACTTTCCAGCGGTAGTCCGTCCGGCGCGGGGATGGACGCGGTGAGTGTTTCGGCACCCGATGTGGCGGACATGGAAGGTGCAGTCGCCAGCGTCATGTCGGCCTGCGGCAAATGCAGATCGGCGGCGTGCAGGGTGTCGGCTTCGCATAAGGTCAGCGCGCGTTCGAGGATGTTCTCCAGTTCGCGCACATTGCCGGGGAAGGCATACGCGTTCAGCGCGGCGAGGGCGTCGTCGCCGAGTCTGGCGGTGCGGCCAGCGCGGTGGGCGAGTTCGGCCAGGAAGTGCTCGGCGAGCTTGGCAATGTCGCCGCTGCCGCGTTCGCGCAACGGCGGCACGCGGAGTTCGATGACGTTCAGGCGGTAATACAAATCCTGACGGAAGCTGCCGTCCTGCACCAGTTGGGCAAGGTTCTTGTGCGTGGCCGAGAGCACGCGCACGTCGACGGACACTTCGCGCTGCGCGCCGATCGGTTTGACGGCCTTCTCCTGAATGACGCGCAGCAGCTTCACCTGCATGTGCAGCGGCAGCTCGGCGACCTCGTCGAGGAATAAAGTGCCGCCGTCGGCGGCCTGGAACAGCCCATCTTTATCGCTGATCGCGCCGGTGAAGCTGCCCTTCTTATGGCCGAAGAATTCGCTTTCCATCAGGTCGGCGGGGATCGCCCCGCAGTTCACGGCAATGAACGGATGGTCGCCGCGCGGACCTTTTGTGTGGATCAGCCGCGCCACGCGTTCCTTGCCGGTACCGGATTCGCCGCCGATGTACACCGGTGCCTGACTGCGCGCGAGTTTGGCGATGGTCGAGCGAATCGCCTGCATGGCCGGTGCGTCGCCGATGAGTTCGTCACGCGAGCGGCGATCACGTTGCGGAAAGGACTTGGTGTCGGAGAGTCTCAGCGCGGTGCTGACCAGATTGCGCAACATCGCCAGATCGACCGGCTTGGAGACGAAATCGAAGGCGCCGGCCTTCAGTGCCTGCACCGCGGCTTCCATGCTGCCGTGCGCGGTGATGACCGCGACGGGCAGGTCGGGGCGCTGGCTTTGAATGAGTTCCACCAGCTCGATGCCATTGCCATCCGGCAGGCGCATGTCGGTCAGACAAATATCGAAATTCGTTTGTGCCAGCTGCGCGCGCGCCTCGGCGAGATTGCCCGCGGCGCGGGTGGCGATGTCCATGCGGCCGAGCGTGATCTCCAGGAGCTCGCGGATATCCGGCTCGTCGTCGACGACCAAAGCGGTATATTGGGTCATGGCGGACATCTTACATTTAATTCGTCATTGCGACGAAGCAATCTGCGTCCGGAGACCGTCATTGCAGCAAAGCGAAGCATCTCCAACGGCAGAGTCAACAGTTTGGAGATTGCTTCGTCGCTACGCTCCTCGCAATGACGGATGCGCTCGCAATGACGGGTGGACGTTCGTAGTGACGGATTTCCGGTTTCCTACAGGCTGTGCTGCAAGAAAGTGATGCGGAAACAACTGCCGCCGCCGCGACGCGGTTCATAGCTGAGGCGCGCGCGGTTCAGCTCGCAGAGTTCACGTGCCAGATACAGGCCCAGGCCGGTGCCGCTGGCGGCAGTGGTAAAGAACGGCTCGAAGATTTCTCCTTCCACGTTGGCGGCGATGCCGGCGCCGCGGTCGAGTACTTCCAGACACGGTTGCTGCGCGGCGTTCAGACCAAGCCGCAGTTCCAATACGCCGCCGCCGTGTTGCAGCGCGTTGTGGGTCAGATTCCACAGCACTTGATGCAGTTGACCCGGGTCGATGTGCACGTTCAGGGTGTCGAGTTCGATCGTCAGCGTCAGTTGTTCAGGCGTGAGTTTTTCGCAGCGGATTAGTTCATCGACGAAGTCGTGCAGCCAGTCGGCGATGGCCAGTGTCTGCGGATTGGTCTGGCCGCGTCGCGACAATTGCAGCACGTTTTCGATAATGGTGTTCACGCGCTGACTGTGATCGCGGATGATCTCGGTCAGGCGTTGTTCGCCACTGTCGAGATGCGCCGATTCCGCCAGCAGTTGACCGGCGTGACTGATGGCGCCGAGCGGGTTGCGGATTTCGTGGGCGATGCTGGCCGTGAGTCGGCCCAGCGCGGCGAGTTTCATCTGCTGCGCCTGCTGGGCGAGCGCGGCGGTGTCTTCCAGAAAGATTAAGGTGGCGCCGCCACGCTGCCGGCCGAGCGCGGTGAAGCGCGGCATCAGGCTGGCTTGCGACTGCGCGGGCGTGAAGATCTCCGGGTTGTAGCCCGGTTCGCCGCGCCAACGCCGGAGTTGGTTGGCAAGTTCCGGTGAGAGCGCCTGCAAGTGACCGCCGCCGCGTTCGCGCGGGGCTTGCAGCATGACCCAGGCGGTGTCGTTCGCCAGGCGTACCTGGTCGTGTTCATCGATCACCAGAATGCCGGACTGCAAGCGCTGGATGACGTGCTCGTTGAGGCGCGAGAGATTGGCCAGATCGACGCCGCGCTGTTCTGCCAGCGCCTCGGTCTCACGGATATGCCGGGCGATCAGATGGGCGATGACGGCGGTGGTGAACAGGGTCGCGCCCAGCAATCCGGCGCGGGTGAAGTCCTCGCTATTTCCTCCGGGTGCCTCCAGCACGGACAGACCGATCTCGCCGAATACGGCGAGCGTCGCCACGGCGGCGAAGAAATAGGCCATTTGCCCCGGCAGCAGCATGCCACCGACCGCCACCGCCAACACCAGCAGAATGCCCAGTCCACTCCCCAGTCCGCTGCCGGCATGCATCAACAGGACAATGACGAGGATATCCACCAGCACCTGCACGAAAACCTGCACGCGCATATTGCGGACGGCGCAGGCGCGCCGCAAAGCCGGCGACCAGGGCGAAAGCCAGGTAGCCCAGGCTGGTGACGGCGAACAACCACGGGAACTCGCTGCCCAGCGATTTGCTGCCGGGCAGGGTGAAGAATAATGTCACCAGCAGGCCGGCGAGTGTCAGGCGGTACAGTGTGAGGAAGCGCAGGGGTCGCCAGGTCAGGGATTCCTGGCGGTCGGCATCCAGGTCGGCTCGGTCGTTGTTTATGAAGCTCATGATGAGCGATGCGCGTCCCGGTGCGCCGCGCAGCAATAGACCTGGGTGCCCTCGCGCACGGCATCGTGTTCGGGTACGAAGGTGCCACAGTGCGCGCAGGCCAGCATGTGACCCTGGTCGTGGGTAACCGGCGTGCGCTGGGCCGCTTGGCGTTCGCGCCAGCGTTTCCACAGGCGATACAACACTGCGCCGAGCACAACCAGCAAGATGAGTCGTATAAGTCCCATCGGTGTAGTTTCCGGGTTCGCAGGAAGGCGCGCAAGCAAAGTCCTTTTGCCTGCGGGCGGGTATTGCTTCAAAATGCACGGCCTATTATGTGTAGCCTCTTTAGCGCGAGCCTGCGTTGGAATCATTCATCCGCCACATGAAGGATAAACGGCTCTTAAACCCTTTAACCGCACATCCATGAACCTCCACGAATACCAAGCCAAACGCTTGTTGACCGACTACGGCATCCCGGTGCCGCGTGGCGCTGTCGCGCGCACCACGCTCGAAGCGGCCAACGCCGCGCGCGAACTCGGCGGCGCGCGCTGGGTGCTGAAGGCGCAGGTGCATGCGGGCGGACGCGGCAAGGCCGGCGGCATCAAATTGGTGGACGATCTCGCCGCCGTCGAACAGCAGGCCGGCGCGCTGTTGGGGACGAAGTTGGTCACCGGCCAAAGCGCGGCCGAGGGTCTACCCATCGAGGCCCTGCTGATCGAAGAACCGCTGGCGATCGCGCGCGAACTGTATCTCGGTGCGCTGGTCGATCGCGTGCGGCGGCGCGTGGTGGTGATGGCATCGAGTTCCGGCGGCATGGACATCGAAGAAGTCGCCGCACGCGATCCGCAAGCGATTCTCACCGAATACGCCGATCCGGCCGCCGGCCTGCAGCCGTATCAATGCCGCAAGCTCGCCTTCGGTCTCGGTCTGCAGGGTGATTTGGTGAATCAATTCACGCGCATCGTGCTGAAACTCGCGCAACTGTTTCAGGACAAGGATCTGAGTCTGATCGAGATCAATCCGCTGGTGGTGACCGAAGACGGTCGCGTGCTGGCGCTGGACTGCAAGATCAATGTCGACGACAACGCGTTGTATCGACAGAAGCTGCTCGCCGATTGGCGTGATCCGAATCAGGAAGAGATCAAAGAACGCAGCGCGCACGAACACGGTCTGAATTACGTCACGCTCGACGGCAATATCGCCTGTATGGTCAATGGCGCCGGACTGGCCATGGCGACCATGGATCTGATCAAACTGCACGGCGGCGAACCGGCGAATTTTCTCGATGTCGGCGGTGGCGCGACCGCGGATAAAGTTGCCGAGGCGTTCAAGCTGATTCTCTCGGACAAAAACGTGCGCGCGATTCTGGTGAATATTTTCGGCGGCATCGTGCGCTGCGATTTGATCGCAGAAGGCATCATCCAAGCGGTGCGCGAAGTCGATGTGCATCTGCCGGTGGTGGTGCGCCTGGAAGGCACCAACGTCGAACGTGGTCGCGAATTGCTGGCCAACTCGGGCCTGTCCATCATCGCCGCGGACGCGCTGACCGATGCGGCGCAGAAGGCGGTGGCGGCGGTTCGTGGCTGAATAATTTACTGGGAACCGCCAAGACGCCAAGGACGCCAAGAAACCGTTTGAACCGCCAAGGCGCCAAGACGCCAAGAATGATTATTGAAAAAGCGACATAGCTTTTCATTAGTTACCTTGGCGTCTTGGCGCCTTGGCGGTTCCAAGTATTTCTTTCTTGGCGTCCTTGGCGTCTTGGCGGTTCAAAACGGGTTTCTACTGCAAGGTTCATGAGATGAGTATTCTCGTCGACAAGCACACCAAGGTCATCTGCCAGGGCTTCACCGGCAAGCAGGGGACATTTCATTCCGAGCAGGCGATTGCCTATGGAACACAGCTGGTCGGCGGCGTGACGCCGGGCAAGGGTGGACTGACGCATCTCGATCGGCCGGTGTTCGATACCGTCGCGGCGGCGGTGCGCGAGACCGGCGCGGATGCGACCATGATCTACGTGCCGGCGGCTTTCGCGGCCGATGCGATTCTCGAAGCGGCCGATGCGGGCATCAAGGTGATTGTGTGCATCACCGAAGGCATTCCGGTGTTGGACATGCTCAAGGTGCGCGCGGCACTCACGGGTTCGGATGCGCGCCTGATCGGGCCGAACTGTCCCGGCATCATCACGCCCGGCGCCTGCAAGATCGGCATCATGCCCGGCGCAATTCATCGGCCCGGCAAGATCGGTATCGTTTCGCGCTCCGGTACGTTGACCTATGAAGCTGTGTTTCAGACGACGAATGCCGGTTTGGGCCAGACCACCTGCGTCGGCATCGGCGGCGATCCGATTCATGGCATGAGCTTTATCGATTGTCTGGAACTGTTTCAGGACGATGCGGCCACGCAGGGCATTATCATGGTCGGCGAAATCGGCGGCAGCGCCGAGGAAGAGGCCGCCGATTACATTCGTGCCAAGGTGACCAAGCCCGTGGTCGCGTATATCGCCGGTGTCACTGCACCGAAGGGCAAACGCATGGGTCACGCCGGCGCCATCATCAGCGGCGGTCAGGGCACGGCCACCGCCAAGATCGCCGCGCTCGAAGCGGCCGGTGTCAGTGTCGTGCGTTCGCCTGCGGATATGGGCGCGCGCATGGCGGAGCGGTTGGGTTAGGGTGTTTTCAGCACGCTAAGGAAAACACCTTTTTGCCACGGAAAACACGGAAAGTACGGATGTCATCAATGGTCGTGTTGTCGGATAATACATTGTCCTCAGAGTGACCACGCTGTTGGCGTGCGCATCATTACTTAACAGTTATTAGATTGTCCGTGCTTTCCGTGTTTTCCGTGGCAAAGCAGTTAATCTTTTGCGGTTGAATGTTACAGATAACGCCAGAGCGAACCGTCGATATGCCAAACCGCCTCCGCATCGTCATGGCCCAGATCAACCTGTTGGTGGGCGACGTGCGCGGCAACGCGCAACAGGTGATCGATGCGGCGCTACGCGCCCGCGATGAATTCAATGCGCAGCTGATTGTGTTTCCCGAACTGGCACTCACCGGCTATCCACCCGAAGACCTGCTGTTGCGCCCCGGCATGCATGTCTATGTGCTGGCGGCATTGGAACGGATCAAGCGCGAGGTCCACGGCATTCACATGGTCGTCGGTCATCCTCAGCATGCCACCGGCGGTTTGTACAACGCCGCCTCGGTGATTCGCGACGGGCAGATTATCGCTACGGCGCACAAACAGCATCTGCCGAACTACAGCGTGTTCGATGAGAAACGTTACTTCACGCCGGGCACCGAGCCGTGCGTGGTCGACATCGAAGGCGTGCGTTTCGGCATCACCATTTGTGAAGACATCTGGAGTCCCGGGCCGGCGCAGCAGGTCAAGGCCGCCGGTGCGCAATGCATACTCAACATCAATGCCTCGCCGTTTCATGCCGGCAAGGGCAATGACCGCGAGGCGGTGGTGCGTGATCGCGTGCGCGAAGTGCAACTGCCGGTGCTGTATCTGAATCTGGTCGGCGGTCAGGATGAACTGGTATTCGATGGCGAATCGTTCGTGATGAATGCCGCAGGCGACGTGACGCAGCGCCTGCCGGCCTGCGCCGAAGGTTTGTATCCAGTCGATCTGGATATTGGCGCGACCCTGACGCCGATACCCGGCGCGTGCGCGGCGCGGGCGGATAACATTGCCAGCATCTACGCCGTACTGGTGCTGGGTGTACGCGATTACATCCGCAAGAATGGTTTCAAAGGCGCGGTCATTGGTTTGTCCGGCGGCATCGATTCCGCGTTGACGCTGGCGCTGGCCGTGGATGCCATCGGCGCCGAACATGTCGAGGCGGTGATGATGCCGTCGCGTTACACCGCCGACATGAGTGTCGAGGATGCCCGCACACAGGCGCGCAGTCTGGGCGTGACCTATCGGGTGATCCCCATCGAAGGCGCGTTCAAGGCGTTTCTCGATGCGCTGGAAGATGAGTTCAAAGATCTGCCGGCGGATGTCACCGAGGAAAATATTCAGGCGCGTTCACGCGGCGTGATCCTGATGGCGATTTCCAACAAGCTGGGGAAAATACTGCTCACCACCGGCAACAAGAGCGAGGTCGCGGTCGGTTACGCGACGCTCTATGGCGACATGGCCGGTGGTTTCGCGCCGATCAAGGATTGCCCCAAGACGCTGGTCTACAAACTGGCGGAATACAGAAATTCGCTGGGCGAGGTGATTCCGCATCGCGTGCTCGAGCGCGCGCCGTCGGCTGAACTGCGCCCCGATCAGAAAGACCAGGACTCCTTGCCGCCGTATTCGGTGTTGGACGCGATCCTTGAGCATTATGTCGAGCAGGACCGCTCGCCCGAAGAGATCATCGCCGCGGGCTTTCCCGCCGAAACCGTGCGCAAGGTGGTATGGATGGTCGAGCGTAACGAATACAAACGCCGCCAGGCCCCGCCCGGTGTGCGCATCACGCGGCGGGCCTTCGGCCGTGACCGCCGCTATCCGATCACCTCAGGGTATCTGGCGACACAGTTTGCGGACGAGAACTAGCCGCTGTGCGCTGCGTTCTACTCGGTGTCGGCCGGGTTGAACGGCGGCGAGAAAACGGGATTGATGCCGCGTAACCTAGGCCGCAGTCTGAAACCAACCTACATTTAGGCTCGCAATTGCGCTATCTTACCGCACCATGAACACCCCGAGGCTCCTGGAGAAGGCACCATGAAAAAAATCGAAGCCGTGATCAAGCCGTTCAAATTGGACGATGTGCGCGAGGCGCTGTCGGAAATCGGGATTGCCGGCATGACGGCCATCGAGGTGAAAGGTTTCGGGCGGCAGAAGGGGCACACCGAACTGTATCGCGGTGCCGAGTATGTGGTGGATTTTCTACCCAAGGTGAAGCTGGAGATCGTCATCAGCGACGATCAGGTGGAGCGCTGCATCGAAGTCATCACCAAAGCCGCGCGCACCGGCAAGATCGGCGATGGCAAAATTTTTGTTACCGAGGTCATCAAAGTCATCCGCATCCGTACCGGCGAGCAGGACAACGACGCTATTTGATTACGCCCTGCTCGGACAAGTCCTGCGCGGGCTGTAACTTGATTCCGCCCTGCTCGAACAAGTTCTGCGCGGGCTGACTGCAAGGGGAGAGATTCCGCTCTCTCCCCTTGCAACCCCTCATCGGGTGGGTGGCACGTAATGTACCGCCGCTGTGGGGACAGATCTTCAGCGTCGTTTGTCACCCAGTGACGTAGGATGGGTGGAGGCGTTTTCGCCGAAACCCATCACAGCAGCGGATCATCGATGGGTTGCGCTGCGCTCCACCCATCCTACAGTTACTTAAAGCGCCGCCGCTCGTTCCGGATAATTCAGCTTCAGCACCCGTTCGGCATCAATGGCGAGATCATCCAGCCCGAGCTTGCGGTACGCCAGCACCAGTGTTTCCAGTGCCGCCGGCACTGCGGGTGCACCCTGATAGTTTTCGACGACCGTCTTGGCGCGGTTACTGGCCGCGACATAGGCGCCGCGGCGCATGTAATAATCCGCAACGTGCATTTCGTACTGGGCCAGGTTGTTGCGCAGGAAGACCATGCGTTGGCCAGCATCCTTGGCATAACGGCTTTGCGGGAAACGTTTCACCACTTCAGCGAAATCGAAGTAAGCCTGGCGGGCCGCGCCGGCGTCGCGTTCTGCGGGATCACGCGGCAGTACTCTGGTGATGATGCTGTCGCCGCGATTGAAATTCACCAGACCGCGCAGATAGTAGGCATAATCCAGGTTGGGGTGACGCGGATAGGTTTTGATGAACCGGTCGATGGTCGAGATCGCTGACTCCGGCTCGTTGAACTTGTAATAGGCATACGCCGATTCCAGCAGCGCCTGCTGAGCGTAACGGCCAAACGGATAGCGCGCCTCGAGTTTCTCGAACAGATCGATGGCACCTTCCCAGTCGGATTCGCTGATATTGCTGGTCGCCTCGGAGTAGAGTTTCTGGGCCGACCAGTCCTTGGTTTCGTCGATCTGATCCGGCAGCAGCGCGCAGCCACTCAACCAACTGACCACTACCAACACAATTGTAGCGAGACGCATGCAGTTACCTTCCAGTGCCATAACCGAAGAACACACCACCCCCGGGCGGGGCGGGCGTCGGCAGTATACCCCAATCCGGTGTCCAGGCCGATGAGCCGCCGCGTCGAACTTGCCGCGGCCATCCCCGCAACGGCGGCTGGCCAGCGCCTGGATCAGGTGTTGGCCGAGCTGTTCCCGGATTTTTCGCGCAGCCGCTTGCAGCAGTGGATTCGTGCCGGCGAGGTGCGCGTCGATGGCGCGCAGCGCAAGGGCAAAGACCGTGTGTTCGGTGGTGAGCAGGTGGTGATCGAAGCCGAGCTTGAAGAAACCACCGGGGTGGAGGCGCAGGACATCGCGCTGACGATGGTGTATGCCGACGACGATCTTCTGGTGATCAATAAGCCGGCCGGTCTAGTGGTGCACCCGGCCGCCGGCAATCCCGATGGCACACTGCAGAACGCCTTGCTGCATTACGATCCCAGTCTGGCGACGGTGCCGCGCGCCGGCATCGTCCATCGGCTCGATAAAGACACCAGCGGCTTGCTGGTGGTGGCGCGCAACCTGACTGCGCACCAATCGCTGGTCGCGCAATTGCAGGCACGCAGCGTCAAGCGCGAATACCTGGCGGCGGTGTGGGGGCTGCTGATCGCCGGCGGCACCGTCGATGCGCCGATCGGCCGGCACAGTGTCGATCGCAAGCGCATGGCGGTGAGCAGCTTCGGCAAGCCGGCGATCACGCACTACCGCATCGAGGCGCGTTACCGCGCCCACAGTCTGGTGCGCGTCAATCTGGAAACCGGACGCACGCACCAGATCCGCGTGCACATGACCTATATCCGCCATCCCTTGTTGGGCGATCCGGTGTACGGCGGACGGCAGCGCCCACCGGCCGTCATGTCCACTGCGGCACGCGCCGCGGTGCAAGGGTTTGCACGCCAGGCTTTGCATGCCACACGCTTGAGTCTGCGCCACCCGGTCAGCGGCGAGGTACTGGAATGGCACGCCCCATTGCCGGCAGACATGCTGGAGTTGATTCAGGTGCTGGAGGATGATGTGGAGGCGGTGGAGTAGAGCAGGATCTTTGCACACCAAAGTGCGCAAAGAGCGCGAAGTATTTCTTGTTCGGATTTCCTTGGCGTGCTTTGCGCTCTTTGGTGTGAGCGATTATCACAGTGGATGTTTGGTTTCACTATGAACACACACGACTGGATCATTCCCGACTGGCCCGCACCTTCCTGGGTAAAGGCCGTGAGCACGACGCGCAGCGGCGGCGTCAGTGCCGGTGCGTACGCGTCTTTGAATCTCGCCGAACATGTCGCCGACGATCCGCTTGCGGTTATCGAGAATCGCCGGCGTCTGCGTGAACAATTGGCGTTACCGACGGAGCCGGTCTGGCTGCAACAGGTGCACGGCTGCGGCATTGTCGATGCGGATGCCGCTGCGCCGGTGACCGAAGGTGATGGCGCGGTGAGTCGTTCACCTGGCCATGTCTGTGTGGTGATGACCGCCGATTGCCTGCCGGTACTGTTGTGCGACCGTGCCGGTACACGCGTTGCCGCCGCGCACGCCGGTTGGCGCGGTCTGGCCGACGGCGTGATCGAGGCGGCAGTCGCCGCGCTGGGCGTGCCTGGCAACAGCGTATTGGCCTGGTTGGGACCGGCCATCGGGCCGCAGGCCTTCGAGGTCGGCGCAGACGTACGCGCGGCCTTTGTCGCACACAACCCGGCCGCCGCTGACGCGTTCACCGAGCAGGGCGAACGCTGGCATGCGGATTTATACCGACTGGCGCACCAGCGTTTAGCCGCCGCGGGTATCACCGAGATTTACGGTGGTGGACTGTGCACGTATACCGATGCCGCGCGCTTCTATTCCTATCGACGCGATGGCGTCACCGGGCGTATGGCGACGTTGATCTGGTCGGAGAATCCGTAGGGCGCCGTCGCGTAGCGTGTCCTGTGTGTCCACGGCCCGCGCAGGTGCGCTATCATGCGACCTTCCTTGATCGGTCGCGCAGCCCATGCCTTTGTTAACCTGGATTCTCCTGTTTTCCCTGCTCGGCGGTGTGCTCAGCGTGATGGCCGCCGCCGTGTTTCTGTTGTTCCCGGAGCAACTGCGCACACGGCTGTTGCCACATTTCGTCAGCTACGCCATCGGCGCTCTGTTGGGCGCGGCGTTCCTGGCGCTGTTGCCGCATGCCTTGGAGGGGCCGGGCGTCGAGGATCTGCACATCATCACCGGCACGGTGCTGCTCGGTGTGCTGGGCTTCTTCCTGCTGGAGAAGATGGTGCTGTGGCGACATTGTCATCACACCGTGTGCGAGGTGCATGCGCCAGAAGAAGGTCATGATCACAGTCATGTGCACACACCGCATACACCGCAGGTCAATCACGCGGCCGGCACACTGATTCTGATCGGCGACGGCATTCACAATATGGTCGACGGTGTGTTGATCGCGGCGGCGTTTATGACCGACATCCATCTCGGTGTCGTGACCAGTCTCGCCGTCGCCGCGCACGAAATCCCGCAGGAAGTCGGTGATTTCGCCGTATTGCTGCACAGCGGTTTCTCCCGCGCGCGGGCGCTGGCCTACAACGTCCTGGCCAGTCTGACCACACTGGTCGGCGCGACTGCCGCATATTACGGTTTGCGCGAGGCTGAGGCTGCGCTGCCGTACATCCTCGCCATCGCCGCCTCGAGTTTTATTTACATCGCGGTCGCGGATCTCATCCCGGGTTTGCACAAACGTCTGGAGGTGCGCGCGACCGTACAACAGATTGTGTTGATCGTGGCCGGTGTGTTGACGATTTATTTTGCGCATTCGACTTTGCATTAGCTCCGATACACCGCTGCTGTGGGGACAGATCTTTAGCTCTGTCCCCGTTGTGGTTCCACTCAACAGAGCGGAACCACCAGACTAACGTCACGCTTCTCTGTGGCTTCGTTGATCTGCGTGGTCCGCACAGTCGGGGACAGAGCTAAAGATCTGTCCCCACCTCGGCGGTGCATTACGAGGCCGCATGGTTTTTATGCTTTAATGTCCCGAAACACTGACGCGGAGTTGCCGCCATGAACTGGTACATGCTGACATTGGTTGGTGAAGACCGGCCCGGGATCGTCGCCAAAATAACCGCGACGCTGTTCCAAGCCGGCTGCAATCTGGGCGAGGCGACAATGGCGCGTCTGGGCGGCAATTTCACGGTCATGCTGATGGTGCAGCACGCCGGTACGCTGGACGGCTTGCGGGCACTCATCAATCCGGTGGCCAACGAACTCGGACTGCAGGTGCACGCGGATCTGATCGAAGCGCATCTGCATCGGCACCTGATCCCCGATGTGCGCGTGACGGTCTATGGCGCCGACCGCGCCGGCATTGTTGCGCAGGTGACCGGTGCGTTGACCACGGCGGGCTTCAATATTCTCGATCTGCAATCCGACGTCGGCGGCAGCGAGGCCAAGCCGGTCTACATCATGGCCATGGAAGGTCAGGCGATTGACGGCATCGAGGCGGTCGAGGCGGCCTTGGCCGTTATGACGCGCGATGGCATCGAGGTCGATGTGCAACCCATCGAGACCTTGATTGGTTGAGGCTGTATCCCATGGCTGTGCTTGAAATCCTCGCCTATCCCGATGCGCGCCTGAAACAAGAGTCCGTGCCGGTTACGTCGTTCGATGCACAACTGCAACGCTTTGTCGCTGACCTTGAAGAAACGCGCCTGGCCGGCCCCGGCGCGGTCGGCATCGCTGCACCGCAAGTCGGCTATTTCCAGCGCATCGTCATTATCGATGTGTCCAAGCTGAAACGTCCGGTAGCCAATCACGGTCATTTGGTGCTGGTTAATCCCGAGATCACCGCCTGGGACGGTTATGCGGTGGGGCGCGGAAGGCTGTCTGTCGGTGCCTGACTACACGGGCAATGTCATCCGCGCCGAACGTATCCATCTGATTGCCTTCGATCCCACCGGTGAGCGTCGCGAATTCGATATGGAAGGCTTCGAGGCACGCGCGGTGCAGCATGAAATGGACCACCTCGACGGTCTGTTGTTCCTCGATCGTCTGGTCAGCAAACGCAATGATCTGTTCCGCCGTAAAACCTACAAATGAACTTGCCCCGCTCGTATAAGCACTGTGCCGCGACGGTCGTGGCACTGGCCAGCGTATTGATGACCAACGTGCAGGCGGAAAATAAAGTCTGGTTGATCGGTGGCGGTTACGATGTGCAAAACTCCCAGGTACAGATCGAGCAGAACGTGCTGTGGGCGCGCTCCGTGTTGCGGGCCCTGCCGGGCGAACGCTCCATTCAGACCTATTTCAACGATGGCGATGATCCCGCGCCGGATGTGACCTTGTGGCAAAAGCCGGCGGACACTGCCGCAACGCTGCAGCCGTTGGCGCGTGTCTACGACGCCGATTATGTGAACGGCGAGACGATACGCAGTCACGCGATTACGCCAGTCGATGGGCCGGCGACGCGGCAGACACTGCTGGATGAACTGCCGCAGGCCATCGAGCGTCTCGCGCCGGGCGAACAGGGATTACTGATCTACGCCGGCCATGGCAGTCCGGGAGAACACGGCAGTCTGCTCGATCTCTGGGGCAATGAGCAATTCGACGCGGATGATTTACGCACGCTCATCGCGGCGCAACCGCGCGCTACCACGCTGCGATTCATTTTCACGCAATGTTTCGCCGGCGGTTTTCATGCGGCGCTGTTGCCACCGGCCGGCGCGCCACAACGCTGTGGTTTCTATGCTGTCGCACAAGATCAACTCGCCGAGGGTTGTACGGCCAGTCTGGATGTCGCCGAGTACCGTGGCTACGGTACGTATTTCTTCGCTGCATTAGCCGGGCAGGCGCGGACTGGCGCTGCGTTGTCGATTGAGCCCGATCGCAATCAGGATGGTCGTGTCGATCCGTATGAGGCGCATCTCTACACACTGCGCGCCGCGCGCAGTACCGACGTGCCGCGTTCCAGCAGCGAACAGTATTTGTTGGATTGGGCGCCCTGGTATTTTCCGCTGTTGCGGGTCGCGCCGCGCGCCGACAATCCTTATGCGGAGATCGTCCAAGGATTGCAGCGCGACCTCGATATTGCCTCACCGCTACGCGACGCGTTGTATCTCCGGCGCAAACAGGCGCAGCGGGAGATTACGCAGCTCACGGGCCGGCAGGAGCAGGCACGCGACCGTGCCGAGACCGCGATGCGGCAGTTACAGGGAGAGGTCGAACAGCGTTGGCCGGCCGCGCGCAGTCCGTACACCCTGGCCTATACTCGATTCATTGAGCGCGATCAGGATGCCGCACAAGCGTTCATCCAGGCGCATACACGCTACCCCGATCTGATCACCGATCAGGACACGTATTGGACACTCGATAACGCCATCCTGGCCTTGCAGCGCCAGCTGGCCTTGTATGACCGTATCGAACATCTGCAACATCTGGCGCGGTTGCGCGATGTGTTTCTGGAGAAGGCCGGCGAGGCCGAACGCGCGGTTTATCTGAGTCTGCTCGGCTGCGAGCAGCAGCCGCTGTAGGTGCCAGCTGCTGAATGAATAATTGTGCCGACTCAGGCGTTTAGTCGATACCCCTTGAAAACGCCCGGCAATCCCCCCATCTGTCAGACAATCCCAACGATAGCGTGACCGGAGTTTCGCCCCATGCGCATGGACAAATTGACCAGTAAGTTTCAAACCGCCCTCGCCGATGCCCAGAGCCTCGCCGTGGGTCGCGATCATCAATTCATCGAGCCGGTGCATGTGCTCATCGCGCTGCTCGATCAGCAGGGCGGCAGTGTGCGGCATCTGCTCACGCAGGCCGACGTCAATGTGAACCTGCTGCGTTCGCAGTTGGGCGAGGCCATGGAGAAGCTGCCGTCGGTGCAGGGCGGCAGCGGCGACGTGCATGTCTCCAACGATCTCAATCGCGTGCTCAATCAAACCGACAAGCTCGCCCAGCAGCGCAAGGATCAGTACATCTCTTCGGAGCTGTTCGTGCTCGCCGCGCTGGAAGACAAAGGCGCAGTGGGTGAGGCGCTGCGTAAGGCCGGTGCCACCAAGAGCCTGATCGAGAAATCCATCGAAAAACTGCGCGGCGGTCAGAAGATGGACGATCCGAATGCCGAGGAACAGCGCCAGGCACTGGAGAAATACACCATCGATCTGACCGAGCGCGCCGAACAAGGCAAGCTCGATCCGGTCATCGGTCGCGACGACGAAATCCGCCGCACCATTCAAGTGCTGCAACGTCGCACCAAGAACAATCCGGTGCTGATCGGCGAACCGGGCGTGGGCAAGACCGCCATCGTCGAAGGTCTGGCGCAGCGCATCATCAACGGCGAAGTGCCGGAAGGCCTCAAAGGCAAACGCCTGCTGTCCCTGGACATGGGCGCGCTGATCGCCGGGGCGAAATTCCGCGGTGAATTCGAAGAGCGTCTCAAAGCGGTGCTCAATGATCTGTCCAAACAAGAAGGTCAGATCATTCTGTTCATCGACGAATTGCACACCATGGTCGGCGCGGGCAAGGCCGAGGGCGCGATGGATGCCGGCAATATGTTGAAGCCGGCGCTGGCGCGCGGCGAGCTGCATTGCGTCGGCGCGACCACCTTGGACGAATACCGCAAATACATCGAGAAGGACGCCGCGCTGGAGCGCCGCTTCCAAAAAGTGTTGGTCGACGAACCGAGTGTGGAAGACACCATCGCCATCCTGCGCGGTTTGAAAGAACGCTATGAAGTGCATCATGGCGTCGATATCACCGACCCGGCGATCGTCGCCGCCGCCGTGCTGTCGCACCGCTACATCGCCGACCGTCAGCTGCCGGACAAGGCGATTGATCTGATCGATGAGGCCGGCTCACGCATCCGCATGGAAATCGATTCCAAACCGGAGGAGATGGACAGGCTCGAACGCCGCCTGATTCAGTTCAAGATCGAGCGCGAGGCGCTGAAAAAAGAAACCGACGAGGCCTCCAGAAAGCGCCTCGACGCGCTGGAAAACGAGATTCAAAAACTCGAACGCGAATTCTCCGATCTGGACGAGATCTGGAAGGCGGAGAAGGCTGCCCTGCAGGGCACCACGCATGTGAAGGAGGAACTGGAACGCGCGCGCCTGGAACTGGAAACGGCACGCCGCGCCGGCGATCTCACGCGCATGTCCGAGTTGCAATACGGCCGCATTCCCGAATTGGAGAAACAACTCGACATGGCCTCGCAGGTCGAGATGATGGACATGAAACTGTTGCGCAATAAAGTCACCGACGAGGAGATTGCCGAGGTCGTGTCCAAGTGGACCGGCATCCCGGTGTCGAAGATGCTCGAAGGCGAACGCGACAAGCTGTTGCGCATGGAAGAGGAACTGGGCAAGCGCGTGATCGGCCAGAACGAGGCGGTCAAAGCGGTCTCCGATGCGATCCGCCGCGCCCGCGCCGGCCTGTCCGATCCCAACCGCCCGAGCGGTTCGTTCCTGTTCTTGGGCCCGACCGGCGTCGGCAAGACCGAACTGACCAAGGCGCTGGCGAATTTCCTGTTCGACACCGAAGAGGCGATGGTGCGGATCGACATGTCGGAGTTCATGGAGAAGCATTCCGTGGCGCGGCTGATCGGTGCGCCGCCCGGCTATGTCGGTTACGAAGAGGGCGGCTATCTGACCGAGGCGGTGCGCCGCAAACCCTATTCGGTGATCCTGCTCGATGAGGTGGAAAAAGCGCATCCCGATGTGTTCAACGTGCTGTTGCAAGTGCTCGACGATGGCCGTCTCACCGACGGCCAGGGCCGTACCGTGGACTTCCGCAATACAGTCATCGTCATGACGTCGAACCTCGGTTCGCAGCGGATTCAGGAGTTGGCCGGCGAAGAGAATTATGCGCGCATGAAGGCGGCGGTGATGGAGGTGGTCGGCACGCATTTCCGGCCGGAGTTCATCAACCGCATCGACGAGGCGGTGGTGTTTCATCCGCTCGATCGTGCGCAGATCCGTGCCATCAGCACCATTCAGATCGGTTACCTGCGCAAGCGTTTGGCCGATCGCGATATGGATATCACGCTGTCCGAGGCGGCGTTGGATAAACTCGGTGAGGCCGGTTTCGATCCGGTGTACGGTGCGCGGCCGCTCAAGCGGGCGATCCAACAGCAACTGGAAAATCCGCTGGCGCAAGCCATTTTGTCGGGCAAGTTCGGCCCGGAAGATGTCATCGAAGTAGGGCTTGATGGCGACCACCTGAGTTTTCGCAAAGGCGACCGCAAGGCATCGGCGGCCTGATAGAGAGGCGGCAAATATTTGACAGACAAGGAACCAGATCAAAGTTTCAAAAACAAATTCGATGAAACCTTGATAAGGACTAAAACCTGAGCTATGTATTAATTAACGGAACAGCAGTCGGTTTCCGACTCCTCCACCTGATGGTTTTGCGATCCGCATCGCTGGCTTATCAGGTTCGCCCCGCTCCCCCAGCGGGGCTTTTTTTTGCGGGCGCGTCGGGGCTGATCGTGGGTGCGAATCGTAAAAGAATATTTCACATTTCGAACTGTGCCGCGCGCAGGTTCAGTCGTAGTGCATTCCAATGGCACAATGGTTCATGACATCTTTCCCGAGTCCAGATTATGCGGGCGGCTCGCTGGTCAATCTCATGTCCAGCCTACGGGGTGCCATGGCCGCGCCGCCGACCGATTATCCCGAGACCGGCCTGCTATCTGCTGCAGAGTTACGCTCAGCGCGGCGCATCGTGTTGCTGCTCATCGACGGCTTAGGCTACGAATTTCTACTGCAACAGCCGCCTGACAGCGTGTTGCGCCGGCATTTGCGCGGTCGGTTGGATTCGGTGTTTCCCACCACGACCGCGGCGGCCATCACCACGCTGACCACCGGTCTCGCGCCGCAGCAGCACGCCATCACCGGCTGGTTCATGTGGCTGCGCGAATTCGGCATAGTGACCAGCATTCTGCCGTTCCGCAGTCGTGCCGGCGGTTTGGATCTGGCGGCGGCCGGATCTCAAGGTCGAATCGATCCTCGGTGCGCCGTCGCTGTTCGCCGCTATGCACAAGACCGCGGCAGTCTTGAGTCCGGCGCGCATTGTCGATTCAGCCTACAGCCAGGCCACCACGGCGCCGGCCCGGCGGCTCGGGTATCAAACCCAGGATGAGTTTTTCGCGCGGCTTACCGGTTTGGTGACGGCCGCCGACGGTCCCGAATTCATCTACGCGTACTGGCCGGACTTCGATTCGCTGGCGCATCAAAAAGGTGTCAGTGGTGTGGAGGCGCAACAGCATTTTGCAGCGCTCGATCGCGCCATCGGTGAATTTCTCGAGGGCATCGCCGGCACCGATACCTGCGTGGTGATCACCGCCGATCACGGTTTCATCGACACCGGCCCGGAACACTATGTGCAACTCGCCGAGCATCCCGATCTCGCCGCCTGTCTGCGCCTGCCCTTGTGCGGTGAACCGCGTGCGGCCTATTGCTATGTACGTCCCGATCACACGAATGCCTTCGAGCGCTATGTCGCCGAGGTGCTGCAACCGTATTGTGAATGCGTGGCGAGCGCCGAACTGATCGAGCGCGGTTTCTTCGGCCTGGGCGCGGCGCATCCGGAACTGGCGGCGCGCAGTGGTGATTATGTGCTGTTACTCAAAGGACAACATGTCATCAAAGATTATGTCGCCGGCGAGAAGCCGTTCTTCTTCGCCGGTGTGCACAGCGGTTTGAGCACGGCGGAACTGCATATCCCGCTGGTGGTGGCGTGCGTGTGAACGACTCAGCGTCGCGCGAGCCAATCGTCGACGCTCACCCAGCGCCCGCCGCCGATGAAGAACAATGTCAGCAGCATAATGAAATACGTCGTGGCGAATTCAATGCCATTGTTCAGCACGACGAAGCTGCCTTGCTCGGTCAGCCACGCATAATTGCCGTGTTCTTCCAGCAGCGCGCGCGCCTGTTGCAAGCGCTCGGCAGCGGCTTGCGCATCCGCGCAATTGAACAGGCAGAATTTGGTGTCGGCGATGGCTTGCCAGCCTGCTGCCAATGCACGGTGAATATCGCCACCAACATGGTGATCATCAACGGCAGACTGACCCAACGCACCGCTAGGCCGATGAGCAGCAGCACCGCGCCGAGCGTCTCCGTGAGCGCGGCGGCCCAGGCGAGCACGATCGGGAACGGCAGGCCGAGCCCCCAGTCCGGATTGCCGAACCAGGCGATGGTGCTGTCCATGTCGGCGAGTTTACCGGTGCCGGCCATCCAGAAGATCGGTGCCAGATACAAGCGCAAGGCGAGCGGGGCAAGAAAATCGACGGCGCGCGTCGAGTCCAGCAGACGTTGTAGCGAGGTATACAGGCTGAACATGGGCTGTCTCCGGTCATCGGTCGATGCGGAGGTTGACCGCCCCCGGTGGAGATGGTTCCTGCCAGCGCGTAGGATGGGTAGAGCGTAGCGAAACCCATCAGGGTCGGTGCCGCTGCCGATGGGTTACGGCGCAAGCGCCTTCACCCATCCTACGTACTCGTTGGAACGGGTGCTGCGACGGGTGACCTCTCAGCGAGATGTCGATTGTGTTGCGCTGGATCAAAGGAGCAGCTGCCCATCAAATTCGCTACTATTCTAGGTAGCTCTCTCCGCTGACACCGCACAACCAAGGCCACGCCCATGCCCAACTATTCCGTCGACGCCATCCGCAATATCGCCCTGGTCGGCCAGAGCGGCAGCGGCAAGACCACCCTGGTCGAGGCCCTGCTGCACCGCGCCGGTGTCATCGGCATGCCCGGCGACGTGGCCAAAGGCAACACCGTCTGCGACTACTCGCCGCTGGAAAAGACCTATGGACATTCGCTGTCGTCCAGCGTGGTGAGTTTCGATCACGAGCGCCTGCATCTCAATCTCATCGACACGCCCGGCATGCCGGACTTCATCGGCCAGTCCATCGCGGCGCTGCCGGCGGTGGAGACCGTGGCGGTGGTGATCGACGCCGTCGCCGGTGTCGAGCCGGTCACGCGGCGCATGCTGGAATGGGCGGCGGCGCGCAAGCTGTGCCGCATGATCATCATCAACCGCATCGACGCGCCGGGCGCGCACCTCGAAGCGCTGGTCGCGGCGCTTGCGCGAAGAGTTCGGTCGCGGAGTGTCTGCCGCTGAACCTGCCCGCCGCGGGTGCCAGTAAGGTCGTCGACTGCTTTTTCAATCCCGACGGCGCGGCGGATTTCTCCTCGGTGAGTGAAGCGCACGCGCGCATCCTCGATCAGGTGGTGGAAGTCGACGCGGCGCTGATGGAGCTGTATCTCGAACAAGGTCAGACGCTCAAACCCGAGCAATTGCACGCGCCCTTCGAGCAGGCCTTGCGTGAAGGGCATCTGGTGCCGATCTGTTTCGTCTCGGCGCGCAGCGGCGCCGGCGTGCCGGAGTTGTTGGATGTCTTCGAGCGGCTGATGCCGAACCCGCTGGAAGGTAATCCGCGGCCGTTTCTCAAGGGCGAGGGCGCAGCGGCGCAGCCGTTCACGGCCATGCCCGATCGCGGATAAACATGTTGTCGCGCATGTCTTCAAGGTGATGGCCGATCCCTTCGTCGGCAAGCTGGGCGTGTTCCGCATTCATCAAGGCACCGTGACCAAGAACAGCCAGCTGTTCGTCGGCGACGGTCGCAAGCCGTTCAAGGTCGGCCATCTGTTCAAGCTGCAAGGCAATAAACAGATCGAGGTCGATAGCGGGATTCCCGGCGATATCTGCGCCATCGCAAAGATCGAAGAACTGCACTTCGACGCCGTGCTGCACGATTCCCATGAAGAGGATTATCTGCACATGACACCGCTGCCGTTTCCGGTGCCGGTGTTCGGTCTGGCCATCGATGCGGGCAGCCGCGGCGACGAGCAACGACTCAGTGGCGCGCTGCATCGGTTAGTCGAGGAAGACCCGTGTCTGCATCTGGAACAGGATGTCGAGCAAAACGAATTGGTGCTGCGCGGTCTCGGCGAACTGCATCTGCGCGTGGCCTTGGAGCAGATGAAGGAACGCTTCAAGATCGACGCACAGACACGGCCGCCGCGCGTGCCGTATCGCGAGACCATCACGCAGCCGGCGGAAGGCCATTACCGGCATAAAAAGCAGAGCGGCGGCGCCGGCCAGTTCGGCGAGGTGTATCTGCGCATCGCGCCCTTGGAACGTGGCGCGGGTTTTCGCTTTGTCGATGCCGTGAAGGGCGCGACGATTCCCGGACAATTCATTCCCGCGGTGGAAAAGGGTGTGCGCCAGGCGCTGCAGATGGGCGTGGTCGCCGGCTATCCGCTGCAGGATATCGAAGTCACCGTCTATGACGGCAAACATCATACCGTGGATTCCAAGGAAGTCGCCTTTGTCACCGCCGGCAAGAAGGCCTTCATCGAGGCCGCGCGCACGGCCAGGCCGGTATTGCTCGAACCGATCATCAAACTGGTGCTGACCGTGCCCAATGACGATGTCGGCAGCATCACCGGTGATCTCACCGGCCGCCGCGGCCAAGTGCTCGGCACGCGCGCGTTGAGCGACGGCCGCCTCGCCATCGACGCCAGCGCCCCGCTCGCCGAACTCAACGACTACGCCGGCAAGTTCAAATCCATGACCGCCGGCCGCGGCGCGTTCACGCTCGAATTCAGCCACTACGAACCCGTGCCCGCCAAACGTCAGAGCGAACTCGCCGCGCAGTGGAAGCCGAAGGCGGAGGAGGAGTGAACGGCACCCCGGAAATAATTTCATGTAGCCCGGATGAAGCACAGCGCAATCCGGGATTCACACTTAGTTGGATTTTGATTCTGGATAAGGCGTTATCTCCGGCGGCACGCTGGGCGGCAACTCCTGTGGTGGTTCGGGAATTTCAACAGGGTTGCCCGGCGGTATCCCAGGCGGCACCTGCACAGGCGGCGCTTCGGGTGGGCTCGTCGGCGGAATCTCCGGATCGCCCGCGTAATAGCTTGTATGCATCATTGTTACCTCCTTGATCTCTTGCGTCTTCAATCGGGTCGTTTATCCACCAGATGTGCAATGAGATCCATCGGCAGCGGGAAGACGATGGTGTTGGAGCGTTCGCCGGCGATTTCGGTCAGCGTTTGCAGATAGCGCAGTTGCAGCGCCGGCCAGCAGCGCCAACGCCGTCAGAAGCGACAAAAAGAGGCGGGAAAATAAGCTCCTCCCAACCATGGATTCGACACTCCTATGCCCTCTGTAAGCATAGTTTATGAATCACGTGGATGAGACGGGATAAGTCTGAATTGACTATCGTTCGGCTAAAAGCTGGGATCTAGCGTTTTGAATTCGAAAACTGTTTTCTGAGCCACCTCTGATTTTCCGGACCCGGGTTTTCCGCGATCAGCGGGCTAATGGCCTCATCGCGCAGGGCGTGCGGTTGCGGCTTGGGTTCCGGAAACAGCTGATCGAGCGGCGTCGACGTGCCATTCGCCGTGACGATGCGGGCATGCCGGCGATTGAGTTCGCGCGGCGCGGCGACGCCGCAGGCGTGGGCGATCACGCCGACTTCGTGGACCATGTTCTTGGCGAGATTCATCACCCGCACCGCCTTGCTCTCCGGGTCGAGGCCTTTCTGCAGACGCGGGTTGTGCGTGGTGATGCCGGTCGGACAGGTGTCTTTGTTGCATTGCAGTGCTTGTATGCAACCGAGCGCGAACATGAAGGCGCGCGCGGACACGGCGGCATCGGCGCCGACACACAGCGCCCAGGCGACCTCGGCCGGGTTGACCAGCTTGCCCGAGGCGATCACCTTCACGCGTTCGCGCAGACCGTATTCGCAGAGCTTGTCGACCGCCACGGGTAATGCCTCGCGCAGCGGCATGCCCATATTGTCGAGCAGGCTCATGGGCGCGGCGCCGGTGCCGCCCTCGGCGCCGTCGATGGTGATGAAGTCGGGCGCGGACTGCACGCCGCGGCGCAGAATCTCGGCAAACAAATCGTCGAAGAAACGCTCATCGCCGACCACCATCTTGAAGCCGGTGGGTTTGCCGGTGACGCCGCGCACGCGTGCGATCATGTCCAGCAGGTCGCCGACGTTGCAGATCTCCGGGTGCCGGTTCGGGCTGATCGAATCGACATGCACGGGAATGCCGCGGATCTGCGCGATCTCCTGGGTGACCTTCGCGCCAGGCAGGATGCCGCCCTTGCCGGGCTTGGCGCCCTGACTCATTTTGATCTCGAACATGCGCACCTGGCTGTGCGCGGCGATCGCGCGCAACTTGTCATCGTCGAGTTTCCCCTGTGCATCGCACACGCCATATTTCGCCGTGCCGATCTGAAACACGATGTCGCCACCGCCTTCGAGATGATAGGGCGACAAGCCGCCCTCGCCGGTGTTCATCCAACAACCGGCCATGCGCGCGCCGTTCGACAGCGCCAGCACCGCCGGACGTGAAATCGCGCCATAACTCATCCCGGAGATATTGAAGATGGAGGCGCTGGTATAGGGCTGCGCGCAGTGCGGTCCGAAGGTGATGGGCTGCGCCGGCATGGCGTCTTCGCCGAGCGTGGGAAAGGCGCAGTTGACGAAGAACACCGTGCCGGGATGACGCAGATCGCGGGTCGAGCCGAAGGGCACGGTGCTATCGACATTCTTCGCGGCGCGATAGACCCAGGAACGCTCGGCGCGATTGAACGGCATCTCCTCGCGGTCCATCGCGAAAAAATACTGACGGAAGAAGGTGCCGACATGCTCGAAGAAATAGCGGAAGCGTCCGATGACCGGATAGTTGCGGCGGATCGCCTGTTTGGTCTGGGTGATGTCGATGAGGTACATCACCACCACGGCGAACAGCGCTAAACCCAAGGCGACGACGAACAGTGTGGCCATCATGTCGAGGGCGAGGGTAACCAGATTGTGTCCATCGGGCATGACGATGTGTCCATTCGGGCGTAAGAACGGGGACTTGTGTTACCGGATAGCGGCGTCGGCGAGGGCGGGCTTTAGGTGCGGGGGCTCAATCGCTAGGGTGCAATAGCGCAGCAGGTATCTCTCTGGATGGGTTGAACGAATACATCCAGCGTATTACAGGCCTTCGACCTGACTACGCCTTACGGGCAGCCGGCCGCCGGCGTTCCCAGGATGATGCCGCGTGCTTGCCAGTCCCGCAGTTGTTCCGCCCCGTGTGCCATGACGGTTTCGGGGTGCGGGTGCTGCAATTCCTGGCAAACCGACTCCAGGGCCAGGCGCCCGGTGTAGGTGGGATCATCGGCGTGTTCGGCGAGCAGAGAAAATAGTCGCGCGCTGACCGGATTGAGTTCCAGAAAACGCACAACATCTTCGGCGTCGCGATAGATCAGCAGGTAGGTTGGCTGTGCGGGCGGCTCGGTCGGTTGATACTCGGGGCGGATGTGCTGCACATCGAAACGGTATTGCAGCGGCCAGGCGTATGGCGACAGCAGTGGGTGGCCGTCCAGCAGGTCACGCTCGGTTTCGATGACCATTGGATTGATCTGCGCATCGTGCACCGATAGCGCGAGTTCGACCCACTCGTAATGCGCCAGTTCGTAGAGGAACGACGGGTCCAGGTGATGATCGGGGGAATGCGCGCCGCGTTCATGTTCGAGATAGTTGAGGAACTCGCGTGGTATATCCAGGAAGTACGGCGAGTGCGCGCGATGCTTGACCATAAAATCGCGCACCAGTGAGTGCCAATGCGCAGTCGTTAGCAACGATGCAGTACCGGCAGCGTATCGGTGAGGGAACTGTCCAGGTTGTTGAAGAACAGCTCGCGGTAGATGCCCATGCGGCGGTCTTCAATGTCCGCCGGTGGCGCGGCGTGCTGCGGATCGCGGATGTGCGCGGCGAAGGCGTATTGCTGCTGCAGTAAGCCTTTTCGTTCAGACATGCTGCTTGCGCTCGACGGTATTCGTCTGCGCCGCGCCCTGCAGCAGGGCGATGTGACGCAGTTCATCGAACAGCTCCGTCAGTGGCGGCAGGTTGAAATCGCGCTCCAGCAGAGTCGGAATCACGCCGAAGCGCGCATAGGTCGCTTCGAGCAGCGCCCACACCGGATCGATCACGGCCGCGCCATGGGTATCGACGAGCAGATCCTCGGCCTCCTGGTAATGGCCAGCGACATGTATATAGGTGATGCGTTCGGCGGGGATGCCCGCCAGGAATTCGTGGGCGTCATAGCGGTGGTTCACGCTGTTGACGTAGATGTTGTTCACATCGAGCAGCAGGTCGCAGTCGGCCTCGGCGAGCACGGCGTTGAGAAAATCGATCTCGCTCATCTCCTGGCCGGGCGCGGCGTAGTAGGACACGTTTTCGACGGCAATGCGCCGTTGCAGAATGTCCTGCACGCGGCGGATCCGCGCAGACACATGCATGACCGCCTCGGCGGTGAACGGGATCGGCATCAGATCGTAGAGATGACCATCGTCGCTGCAATAGCTGAGATGTTCGGTGTAGGTGGCGATATGGTGCGTATCGAGAAAGCGTTTGAGTTGGTGCAGAAACACTTCGTCCAGCGGTGCAGGTCCGCCTAATGACAGCGACAGGCCGTGCGTGACGAAGGGGTAGCGTTCGGTGAAGGCGCGGAACTGTTTGCCGTAGCGGCCGCCGACGCCGATCCAGTTCTCCGGGGCAACCTCGAAAAAATCTACGGGAAGCGAAGGTTGATCCGCCAGCGGACCCATGAGGGTCCGCCGCAGACCGAGACCGGCACCGTGAACGGGATAACGGTCGTGCTTCATGCGCGTCGTATTACTTTTTCATTCCGGCGCCGCATTTTCCTTCGCCACATTTTCCTTCCGCTCATGGCCTTACCGCCGCATTTGCCTTCCAGCATCTTGCTGTGTTCGGTGGCGTCCAGCATGCCATCACCGTTGGCGTCCATCTCGGCGAAGGTTTTCGTCGTGGCGGGTGTTGAATTCCTCTTTGGAGACTTTGCCATCACCATCGGCGTCCAGCGTCTTCATATCGCAGCGGGGTGCAGTGCCGGCTTTCATGCCGCCACACATGCCTTCCATCGGGGTTTTTGTGGCGGCGTTTTCGGCAACCATGTAGCCACCGGCGAGTTCGGCTTGGCCGAAGGGGTTCTCAGCGGCGTTAGCGCCGCCGATGGCCAGAGCGGAGGCGAAGGTGGCGCCCAGGGCGATGGCCAGGGGTTTCAGGGTGGATTTTTCGGACATTGTGTAGCTCCTGATGGCGTTTGGTTGTCGTGGATGTGTGGTGACCTGCCAAGCCTGCCACCAATGCATGGATGAGTACAGTCAACGCGAGGTGTGACTGTGGACGCGGGTGGAAAGTTCCAGGCGGTTGCAGACTCGCCTGTGTCAACGCCCGGTGTGTGGGGCTGACAACTGCTGCCGCAGACAGTCCAGATAGGCTGCCTCATCGGGCGCCGTGCCGTCGCGCTGACTGCGCCACAGGCTTTCCGCGAGACATTCCATCATCCGGTGTTCGAGCAGGTGCGGGTCGGGCCAATGGCAGCGCAACCCGGCGACCAGGGCGCGGATGCCGGCGGGACGGTCGGTGCTGAGTTGTTCATACAGGGCGAGATGCAGTCCCATGTGCAGGAACGGATTGGTTGCGCCGAACTCGGGCAGATACTCGCGTCCCAATGCCCGGTCCGGATGTTCCAGCAGCGCGTGGTATTCGGGGTGCAGCGTAATCACATCGCGGATCTGCACTTCCAGAGGTTCGAGTGCGAGTCCCGCGCCGTGTTTGCGCCAGACTTCGCAATAGAATTGCCGGAGTTGGTCGCGGTCAGAGGAGAACATCATGCGTAATGGTCAATGGGTCAGTGTGGTTTTGGCGCGGTACTCGCACAGATCCGACGATCGGACATTCGGCGCATTTGGGTTTGCGCGCGATGCAGATATAACGGCCGAGCAGGATCAACCAATGATGGGCGTCGTGTTTGAATTCATCGGCGACGACTTTGAGCAATTTCTTTTCGACCTCGAGCGGCGTCTTGCCCGGCGCCAGACCGATGCGATTGGCGACACGGAAGATGTGCGTGTCGACGGCGATGGTCGGTTCGCCGAATGCCGTGTTGAGAATCACGTTGGCGGTCTTGCGGCCGACACCGGGCAGCGCTTCGAGCGCGGCGCGGTCGTGCGGCACCTTGCCGCCGTGCAGTTCCTCAAGCATCGCGCACGCTGCCAGGATGTTCTTGGCCTTGCTGTTGAACAGGCCGATGGTCTTGATGTAGTCCTTCAAGCCCGCCTCACCCGAGGCCAGAATGTCGCGCGGTTTTTTGGCGATCTTGAATAATTTTGCCGTGGCCTTGTTCACGCCCTTGTCGGTCGCCTGCGCCGACAGCACCACCGCGACCAGCAATTGAAACACATTGCCATAATGCAACTCGGTGGTCGGATGCGGATTGGCGGCGCGCAGGCGCTCGAAGATCTTGCCGGCGTTTTTCGGGGTTCATTTGTTTTTTGAACCGCCAAGGCGCCAAGACGCCAAGAAAGAATTTTGAACCGCCAAGGCGCCAAGACGCCAAGAAAGATTATTTAACCGCGAAGGAAATTCATTGGGAAAACGCGTTGGTTGTTGCACTCGACTTTCTTGGCTTCTTGGCGCCTTGGCGGTTCCATGGCTTTTGATTTTCTTGGCGGCTTGGCGGTTCAAAGTGAGATCACCCCGCCGCCGCCACCGGTTCTGCCACGACGATGTGTTGGGCGCGGCGCTGCAGGCGCGCATCGATGACGTTTTTCAGCGCGATGATCAGCCCCAGTCCGATGAATGCGCCGGGCGGCAGAATGGCCAGCATGAAGCCGCGATAATCGCCGAGCAGATGCAATGTCCAGTCGCGCGCGCCCTCGCCGAACATCATGTGCGCCTGCGCGAGCAAGGTGCCCTGGCCGATGAGTTCGCGCAGTCCGCCGAGTACCACCAGCACCAGAGCGAAGCCCAGACCCATCATCACGCCGTCCATCAACGCGCGTCCCGGGCTGTTCTTCGAGGCGAACGCCTCGGCGCGGCCGATGAGATTGCAATTGGTGACGATCAGCGGGATGAAAATGCCCAGCACCAGATAGAGGTCATGCAGATAAGCGTTCATCGCCAGTTCGATCACGGTGACGATGGCGGCGATCACCAGCACGAACACCGGGATGCGGATTTCGGGACGCACCACGTTACGGATCAGCGACACGCAGACATTGGAAGCGGTCAGCGCCAGGGCGGTGGCAAGTCCAAGGCCGAGGCCATTGATGAGGTTGTTGCTGGTGGCGAGGAGCGGACACAGGCCCGAGCAATTGCACGAGGCCTGGATTGTTGGTCCACAGGCCATCGCGGGCGATGCTGGCATAGCTTGGCTGGTTCATGGCGAAGGTTTCTCCGCGGCGGGTTTTTGCTGCGCTGCGAACACGGTTTGCTGGTGACGCTGATAGTATATCAGAGACTTTTTCACCGCCTTCACCACGGCACGTGGGGTGATGGTCGCGCCGGTGAACTGATCGAACGCGCCACCGTCCTTTTTCACCGCCCAGTGTTTCTCGTCGGGATTGGTCAGCGAACGGCCGGTGAAGCCGAGAATCCAATCGCCGCGCGCGGCCTCGATGGCGTCGCCCAGTCCCGGGGTCTCGCGATGCCCTGTCACGCGTACGCCGGCGAGCGTGCCGTCGACATTGATCGCCACCAGCAGTTTGATGTCGCCGCTGTAACCATCCGGTGCGATCGGCGCGAGGATCGCCGCGACCGGCTGTCCCTCTTTACGCGCGCGATACACCGTTACCCGCTCGTCGGTGCCGAGCAGTTCGGGATTGCGCACGGAGATGGCATCGTGCAGCAGGGCGTTGTCGTAACGCTCCGCCGGAATCAGTTCGTTCAAGTTGCGCAACAGCGCGGCGCGTTCATTGGCCACGATGGTGCTGCGGGTGTTCTTGTAGGTATACGCGACGATGCCAGTGCTGAACATGGCGAACAGCAGCAGGAGCAGGGCGGTGATGAGGATCTGACGGACGTTCATGCTCGGCGCCCTTACGATGGTTCGCGTGGCTTGTCGCCACTCCGCTTGCTATCTTGGCCGAACACCCGCGGTTTGGTGTAGTGGTCCAGCGTCGGTGCGGCCATGTTCATCAGCAGCACGGCGAAGGCCACGCCATCCGGGTAACCGCCCCAGGTGCGGATGACATAGACAATGACGCCGATGCCGGCGCCGAACAGCAAGCGTCCGCGCGGCGTGGTGCTGGCCGAGACCGGATCGGTGGCGATGAAGAACGCACCGAGCATGGCAGCGCCGCTGAACAGGTGAAACAGCGGTGCAGGGAAAGCGTCGGTGTCGCTGCCATGAAATACCAAGGCGATGATGAACAGGGCGCTGAGCATGCCGACGGGAATGCGCCAGTCGATGAGCCGGCGATAGATCAGATACAGACCGCCGAGCAGATAGGCGACGTTGATCCATTCCCAACCGTGGCCGCCGAACGCGCCGAACTTCGGCGTGGCCGTGATCTCACTGAGCATCTGTCCCAGACCCAGCGATGTCTTCACGCTGTCGAGCGGCGTGGCCAGCGTGATTGCATCCAGAGTGATCGCGGCGGGCAGCACGCCGTTCAGGCTCCAGGCGAGGGTTTCAGTGAATCCCAATTGCGTAATGTCCAAGCCGTTCGGTGCGCTCCATTGGGTCATTTCGCGCGGGAATGAAATCAACAGCACGACATAACCGACCATCGCCGGGTTGAACGGGTTGTAACCGAGGCCGCCATACAACTGCTTGGCGACGACGATGGCGAACAGCGCGCCCACCACGGGCAACCAGGCCGGTGCCAACGGCGGCAAGGCCAGCGCCAGCAACACACCGGTAAGCACGGCGCTGCTGTCGCTCACGGTGGCGACCACCGGTCGGCCGCGCAGCGCCAGCATGCCGGCCTCGGCGAGTACGCAGGTGAGTGTGGCGATAACGATATTGACGATGCACGCCCCAGCCGAAGAACCACCACGCGCAGACGATGCCCGGTAGCAGTGCCAGGATCACTTCACGCATGACGTGCGCAACACTGTTCGGCCCCGGCAGATGTGGCGAACTGAAGGTCGGGAATTGCATCAGCTGTCTTCTCCCGCTGCGGGTCTCGCTGTAGGCGCCGTGGCTGTAGCAGGCTTTGCCTGATGACGGCGCGCGTCGGCATCCGCAATCGCCCGCTGTTGCTCCGCACTGAGATTGTCGGTGTTCTTCGGCGCGATATCCGCGGCGGATTTTTTCGCCTTGACGCGATCCAGCGCCGCTTGGATCGCGGCCTTTTTCGGGTCGGCACCGGTTTCAGCTGGCGTCTGCAAGGCCTTCTGTTTTTGCTTCAGGCGCGTAGCACGTTCGTCTTTCTCGCGCTCCATGCGGAACAGGCGGAATTCGTGACGTTGACGTGCGACGTCGGCCTTCTCGCGTTCGCGTTCCTGATTCCAGATTTCGGTCTTGGCGAAGCGGTAATACTGCACCAACGGCAGATGACTGGGGCAGACGTGCGCGCAACAGCCGCACTCGATGCAATCGAACAGGCTGTGATCCTGTAGCTTGTCGAAATCGCGCGCGTGCGCGTACCAGTACAATTGCTGTGGCAACAGATCGGCCGGACAGGCATCCACGCAAGCACCGCAACGGATGCACGGCGCCGGCGTTTGTGGCAGCGGCAATTCGTCGCGACTGGCGACCAACAGGCAGTTGGTGGTTTTCACAATCGGAATCGCGTCGCTGCCGAGGGCGAAGCCCATCATCGGCCCGCCCATCAACAAGCGATGCGCAGCGCTGGTGTAGCCGCCGGCGGCGGCGATGATATCGGCCATCAGCGTGCCGATGCGCACCACGAAATTACCCGGCTGGGCAACGCCGGCGCCAGTCACGGTGACGATGCGCGAGATCAGCGGCTCGCCGTGCATCAGTGCGCGGTAGATAGCGACAGCCGTGCCCGGATTGTGGCAGACCACGCCGACATCGGCCGGCAGACCTTGCGAGGGCACCTCGCGGCCGGTGATGACTTTGATGAGTTGCTTCTCGCCGCCGGTCGGATAGAGAGTCGGGATCAAGACAACTTCTATCGTTCTCCGCGGCAGTCGCGGCGAGCGCCGCACGCAGGGCGGCGGCCGCTTCCGGTTTATTGTCTTCGACGGCGATGACGCATTCGGTCGCGTGCAGCGCGTGTTGCAGAATCTTCGCCCCGGCGACGATGTCGGCGGCATGTTCGCGCATCAGTCGATCATCGCAGGTGATATACGGTTCGCATTCCGCACCGTTGATCAGCAGCGTGTGGATGGTGCGATTGGGGCCGGGATTGAGTTTGATGAAACTCGGGAAACCGGCGCCGCCCAGACCGACGATGCCGGCATTGCGCACGCGATTGCGCAGTTCGTTCGGATCGAGTTGCAACGGATCACCGCTGAGGGTGTCCGGCGCGGCCTCGTCGAGCCCGTCGGTTTCGATGATCACGCAGGGCGCGCGCAAGCCGGATGGATGCGGCACCGCGTGTTCGGCAATCTCGACCACCGTGCCGGAGCTGGAGGCGTGGATCGGCACGCTCACATAGCCGCGCGCCTGCGCGATCATCTGGCCTTTGAGTACGCGTTCGCCGGGTTTTACCAACGCCTCGGCCGGCTCGCCGATGTGCTGCGAAAGCGGCAGCACCAAGCGTTTCGGTAACGGCATGGAGACCACGGCGCTGCCGCTCGACAAGTCTTTGTGGGCGGGCAGATGCAGGCCGCCATGGAAGCGGTGCAGATGTCGCCGTGTGTTGTTCATGGTCGAGTCGCCGTCATGATTTCCAGCCGTTCATCCGGCGACGGCCATTTCCAGTGGGCAATGTCATGGTTGATCGGTTGCATGTGGATGCAGTCGACCGGGCAGGGCTCGACGCACAACTCGCAGCCGGTGCATTCTTTTTCGATGACGGTGTGCATGTGTTTGGCGGCGCCGAGGATGGCATCGACCGGACAGGCCTGGATGCACAGCGTGCAGCCGATGCACACCTGCTCGTCGATGATCGCGACCATCTTTTCTTTGTGCGCGCCATGTTCGGCGTTCAGCGGGACGAAATCGCGACCGAGCAGATCGGCGAGCGCACGGATACCGGCCTCGCCGCCGGGCGGACACTGATTGATGTCGGCCTCGCCGGCGGCGATGGCTTCGGAATACGGTCGGCAACCGGCAAAGCCGCATTGGCCGCATTGCGTCTGCGGCAGGATGGCGTTGATCTGTTCGGCGATCGGATCGCCCTCGACGCGAAAGCGGATGGCGCTATAGCCGAGCAGCAGACCGAACAGGCCGGATAGTACGCCGAGCGCGAGGATGGCTGTCAGCACACCGTTAGCCCTTGATCAATCCGGCGAAGCCCATGAACGCCAGCGACATCAGGCCGGCGGTGACCAGCGCGATGGCCGGGCCACGAAAGGCGACCGGCACATCGGCGACGGCGACCCGTTCGCGGATCGCGGCGAACAGCGACAACACCAGCGAGAAACCGACCGCCGCGCCGAAACCGTACACAGCCGATTCGAGGAAGCCGTTTTTCTCCTGGACGTTGAGCAAGGCCACGCCGAGTACCGCGCAGTTGGTGGTGATCAGCGGCAGGAAGATACCCAGCACTTGGTACAGCACCGGGCTGGTTTTGTGCACCACCATTTCGGTGAACTGCACGACCACGGCGATAGTGAGAATGAAGGAAATCGTGCGCAGGTATTCGATGCCCAGCGGTATCAGGATATAGGTGTCGACCAGATAGCTGCACACCGACGACAGCGTCAGCACGAAGGTGGTCGCCAGGCCCATGCCGGTGGCCGTTTCGAGCTTGCGCGACACGCCCATGAACGGACACAGTCCGAGGAACTTCACCAGCACGAAGTTGTTGACCAGGATGGTGCTGATGAGGATGAGGGCGAGTTCAGTCATAAACCATGGGCCCGTATGCCGTGCGGTTGGGAAACGGTCAATCATCGATGTTACACATACTCTCAGATCGGGACTCGAGCAACACAACATCAGGTCTTGTGGGTGTGTTCGCCGCGCACCGCGCGCTGATGTCGGTGTTGTCGCGCGCTATTTCACCCGCATCCCCGGCTGTGCGCCGGAATCCGGATTGAGGATGAACAAGTCTGTTCCGCCCGGACCGGCCGCCAGCACCATGCCTTCGGACATGCCGAACTTCATTTTGCGCGGGGCGAGGTTGGCGACCATGACGGTCAGCCGGCCCTGCAAATCTTCCGGTTCATAGGCCGACTTGATGCCGGCGAAGACGTTGCGGGTTTCGCCGCCGATATCCAGGGTCAGCTGCAACAGCTTGTCGGCGCCTTCGACGTGTTCGGCCTTGACGATGCGCGCGATGCGCAAGTCGATCTTGGCGAAGTCGTCGATGCTGATTTCCGGCGCCAGCGGTGCGCTGGTCAGTGCGCCGGGCGTAGCGCTCGCTGCGGCATCCGGCGTCGGCGGCCGTTGCGGTCGGGGCGAGACTTTCTTTGGAGGCATCTTGCATGGCGGCTACCATATTGCGGGTCGACCCGCTGCATCAGCGGTTTGAAGTCGTGAATAGTATGGTCGGTGAGCGGGCGTGCGAGATTGACCCAGGTCAGCGGTTCGATATTGAGGAAGCGTTCGGTCTGTTCGGCCATGCCGCGGCAGCACCGGCTTGAGAAATGTCATCAGTACCCGGAACAGATTCAGGCCCACGCTGCAGACCGCCTGCACGTCGAGTTCCTGCCCTGCCTGCTTGGCCAGCGCCCAGGGTTTCTTCTCGTCGATGTACTGGTTGGCCCGGTCGGCCAGCGCCATGATCTCGCGCATGGCCTGGCTGAACTCGCGCCGCTTCGTACAGCCTCGGCGATGGCTTCGCCCGCGCGCGACGAAGGTCGTCATACAGAGCCGGCTCGGCGCAGGTCTGTCGGCCAACTGCCCATTGAAACGCTTGCTGATGAAACCGGCGCAGCGGCTGGCGATGTTGACCACCTTGCCGACCAGATCGGCAGTTCACCCGCTGCTGGAAGTCCTCGAGATTGAGATCGAGGTCGTCGATGCCGGCGCTGAGCTTGGCGGCGAAGTAATAGCGCAGATACTCCGGATTCAGATGATCCAGATAGGTGCGGGCCTTGATGAAGGTGCCGCGCGACTTGGACATCTTCTGGCCGTTGACGGTCAGGAAGCCGTGCGCGTGGATGGCGGTCGGCGTGCGGAAGCCGGCGCCGTGCAGCATCGCCGGCCAGAACAGGGCGTGGAAATAGATGATGTCCTTGCCGATGAAGTGATACAGCTCGGCGTCGGAGTCCTTGCGCCAGAAGGTCGTCGAAGTCGAGCCCGGTGCGGTCGCAGAGGTTCTTGAAGCTCGCCATGTAGCCGATCGGCGCGTCCAGCCAGACGTAGAAATACTTGCCGGGCGCGTCCGGGATCTCGAAGCCGAAGTAGGGCGCGTCGCGGGAGATGTCCCATTCCTGCAGGCCGGCGTCGAACCACTCGCCGAGTTTGTTGGCGACCTCCGTCTGCAGATGGCCGGCGCCGGTCCAGTCGCTTCAGCAGCTGCTCGAAGTCGGCGAGCTTGAAGAAGAAGTGCAGCGATTCCTTGCTCGATCGGCGTGGCGCCGGAGATCGCCGAACGCGGGTTCTTCAACTCGGTCGGGCGAGTAGGTCGCGCCGCAGGCCTCGCAGTTGTCGCCGTACTGGTCGGCGGCGCCGCAGCGCGGGCAGTCGCCCTTGATGAAGCGGTCCGGCAGGAACATCTCTTTCACCGGGTCGTAGGCCTGGGTGATGGTGCGCGTGGCGATGTGGCCGGCGTCGCGCAGGCGCGTCGTAGATCAGGCTGGCGAAGTTCGCGGTTCTCGTCCGAGTGGGTGCGTGTGGTAGTTGTCGAAGTCGATCAGGAAGTCGGCGAAATCGGCGCGATGCTCGTCGCCGACCCGGGCGATCAGTTCCTCCGGGGTGATGCCCTCCTCTGGCGCGCGCAGCATGATCGGCGTGCCGTGGGCGTCGTCGGCGCAGACGTAATGGCACTCGTGGCCGCGCAGCTTCTGGAAGCGCACCCAGATGTCGGTCTGGATGTACTCCACCAGATGGCCGAGATGGATCGGGCCGTTGGCGTAGGGCAGGGCGCTGGTGACGAGGATTTTGCGGTCAGCCATGAACGGGCGTTCTCCGGGCGTCGGTCTTGCCAAAGGTCAATGATTTGTCCGGGTCCGCGCCGTGATCGGTTATAAGCCGCCGGAAGGCCTGAATTATGCCGCAGCGCCCTGTAAACCGTTGGCGCGCGGCGGCCTGATTTCCGCACGCCGCCGCGTGGCAGACACCCGTTAGGGGCTTGTGTACAATCCGCGCACAGTTCAGACCCCTGTCGTGCCGCGTTCAGCGGCATCGGCTTAGCACACAGGAGCAGACATCATGGCAGAAGTATCACGAATTGCAGGTGGAGACCGCGCTCAAGGGCTACGTGGACCCCTATCTGGAAAAGGACCTGGTCAGCGCCGGCAGCATCAAGGACATCGCCGATCGAGGGCGGCCAGGTCAAGGTCGAGGTGGTGCTGGGCTTCCCGGCCAAGGGTTACCAGCAGAGCTGACCGCCGAGCTCAAGGCGACAGGTCATGACGCCGTCGCCGGTGTCGCCGATGGTCGCGGTCGATGTCGGACCAGAGATCATCGCCCACTCGGTGCAGAAGGGCCTGAAGCCCATCGAGAGCGTCAAGAACATCATCGCCGTGGCCTCCGGCAAGGGCGGCGTCGGCAAGTCCACCACCGCCGTCAACCTGGCGCTGGCGCTGTCGGCCGAAGGCGCCAACGTCGGCATCCTGGACGCCGACATCTACGGTCCCTGCCAGCCGCGCATGCTCGGCATCACGGCAAGCCCGAGTCCAAGGACGGCAAGACCCTGGAGCCGATGAACAGCTATCACCTGCAGGCCATGTCCATCGGCTTCCTGATCGACGAGGAGACGCCGATGATCTGGCGCGGCCCGATGGTCACCCAGGCCCTGGAGCAGTTGCTGAACGACACCAACTGGGCCGACCTGGACTATCTGGTCATCGACCTGCCGCCGGGCACCGGCGACACCCAGTTGACCCTGGCCCAGAAGGTGCCGGTCTCGGGCGCGATCATCGTCACCACGCCGCAGGACATCGCCCTGCTGGACGCCCGCAAGGGTCTCAAGATGTTCCAGAAGGTGGAGGTGCCGGTGCTGGGCATCGTCGAGAACATGAGCATCCACATCTGCTCCAAGTGCGGCCACGAAGAGCACATCTTCGGCTCGGGCGGCGGCCAGCGCATGTCCGAGCAGTACGACGTCGACTTCCTGGGCTCGCTGCCGCTGGACATCCGCATCCGCGAGGAGACCGACAGCGGCAAGCCGACCGTGGTCGCCGAGCCGGAGTAGCCGCATCGCGCAGATCTACCGCGAGATCGCCCGCCGACCGCGGCCAAGCTGTCGCTGCAGGCCAAGGACTACGCGGCCAAGTTCCCGCAGATCGTCATTCAGAACAACTGATGTGGCACGATCTGCCCGGTGCGGTACGGGGACACGGTTCAGCGAAAGCATGCCGGCCTCGCGCCGGCATCTTTGTTTTATCAGCGGCTTTTACCGGTATCGTTTGCCGCTCATTTTTCGGGTGATATTGCATGACCATCAAAGCAGACAAATGGATTCGCCGGATGGCGGAGCAGCACGGCATGATCGAGCCGTTCGAGCCGGGTCAGGTGCGCGACGTTGACGGTAAGCGGGTGATTTCCTACGGAACGTCGAGTTACGGCTACGATATCCGTTGCGCCAACGAATTCAAAATCTTCACCAACATCAATTCGGCCATCGTCGATCCCAAGCATTTCGACGACAACAGCTTTGTCGATGTGAAGTCGGATGTCTGCATCATCCCGCCGAATTCCTTTGCGCTGGCGCGTACCGTGGAATATTTCCGTATCCCGCGCAGCGTGCTGACCATCTGTCTGGGTAAATCGACCTATGCCCGCTGCGGCATCATCGTCAATGTCACGCCGCTGGAACCCGAATGGGAAGGCCATGTGACGTTGGAATTCTCCAACACCACACCGCTGCCGGCGCGCATCTACGCCAACGAAGGCGTGGCGCAGGTGCTGTTTTTCGAGTCCGATGAAGTGTGCGAAACATCCTACAGCGATCGCGCCGGGAAGTATCAGGGGCAGACGCGGCGTGACGCTGCCGAAGGCGTGAGTTCCTGTACGCGACCGGCTGCAGAAAACGCTCCGCGTCACGCCGAAGCGTAGCGAAGCAATCTCCATGTCACTGATCTGCGGTGCTAGAGATTGCTTCGGTTACCGAAGGGTATCGCTTTAGATGCGTCCAGCGTGCACCGCTGAAATGACGATCCTGTCAAACCGCTGTTCTATACTTCCGCCATAGCAATTCATTTTCCCACGGCCGCCCAACGGTAATCGGCCGCCTCTTTCACGTTAAGGAGGGGAAACATGACTACGGTTAATGAAATACTCAGGTACAAAGGCGGCGAGATCGTCACCATCGATCCGGATGCCACGGTGTATGACGCGCTCGCGCTGATGAGCCAACGCAATATCGGTGCGCTGCTCGTGCTCGAGAAGGGCCGCCTCGTCGGCGTGCTCAGCGAGCGCGACTATGCGCGCAAGATAATATTGCAGGGACGCAGTTCGAAAACCACCGCCGTGCGCGAGATCATGAGCGCGCATTTCATCGCCGTGAAGCCCAATACGCCGGTCGAGGAATGCATGGGCATCATAACGGAGAAACGTATCCGGCATCTGCCGGTGCTCGATGGCGAAAAACTGCTCGGTGTAATCTCGATCGGTGATGTGGTGCGGGCCATCATCGATGATCGTGAGTTCACGATTCAGCAGTTGGAGCGCTACATCTGCTGCGGTTGACGGGTTGGTGAGGAAGAGCGGCTGTTAGTGACTGACGCAGGCGTGATCCGGGCTCAGGGTGTATGCGGTTGCGCTGCCGGTTGCGCGTCGAGCGAGGTCTGCTTCAACTCACTCAAGTACGTCACGCCATCCTCATGTTCGATTTGTTTGATACGCACCGGCAGATAACCTAACGACGGTGCGCACCATAAATAGGTGGTGCGGTCGTTGTCCTTGCGCAGACGTTCGAGTTTGACCGTCTCGTATTCGCCCGCGGGCACGCGCAGCTTTTCCTTGCCGACGATGGCGAATGTATATTCTTTAAGCTTGCCGCCGTCGGCGATGGCATACACGAGTTCTTGTTTGCCGGCGTCGAGATCCATCATCACGGCGAGTTGCACGATCAGTTTATCCAGTGCATTTTCCGGGATATCCATCTCCCAGGTATGACCTTCCACGGTGTTGGCGACTTCGCGTTTGTTCCAATCGAATTTGAGATAAGCGTGACGCTCTTTCTTGCTGCCGGTGTGATCGAAACGGTATTCCAGTGGGCGCAGATGTTGGTTGTGTAGTTTGAATAGACTCGACTCCGATACTTTGTCGTTGCGGAACACGCGCGTCAGTCCGGTGGAGTGCGTGCGCGAACTGTACAAGTAGCGTCCATCGGCTTGCGCGGCGAGTTCGACGCGGGCCTCGCCGATCGTGAAGCTGTTGATGCGCAGTTGGTAGACGGCCTGGAAATTCCCGGGCACGCCGGCGGCAGGCGCGGCGGTTGAGATCATGAAACAGATCAGGACGGCGAGGGCATAGTGCATGCGCGCGAGCATATCAGGTCTTTGTGACAGTACAGTCTAATTGCACAGGTTGTGCGAGGACTTGATCATCCAGAGTGACCGCGCCAGCGTGAAAACGCAGGCGGCCGGCGGCGAACCAGCCAATGGCCGTGGGATACAGCGCGTGTTCGGCTTGCAGCACGCGTGTCGCGAGGCTGTCGGCGGTGTCGTCGGGGCGCACCGGCACGCGTGTCTGGACGATGACGGGTCCGCCGTCGAGTTCTTCGGTGACGAAATGCACGCTGGCGCCGTGTTCGGTCGCGCCGGCATCGAGTGCGCGCTGATGCGTATCCAAGCCGCGGAACGCCGGCAGTAGCGACGGATGAATGTTGATGAGTCGCCCCTGATAATGACGCACAAATGCCGGTGTGAGGATGCGCATGAATCCGGCGAGCACAACCAGTGCGGGTTGATAGCGATCGATGAGGTTTTGCAGCGCGCTGTCGTATTGCTCGCGGCCGCCGAAATCCCGGTGGTCGAGCACCTCGGTGTGAATGCCGGCGGCGCGGGCACTGTCCAGGCCGGAGGCGTCGGCCTTGTTGCTGATCACGGCGCGGATGTCGACCGCGAGTTCACCGCGCGCCGCGCGATCCAGAATCGCCTGCATATTACTGCCGCGACCGGAGATCAGAATGACGATGGGGAGTTTGTTCATTGTCGCGAAGTGAGGTTGTGGCCGAGTTGCTGGGCTGTAGGAGCGGCCTGTGAGGCGCAAGCGCTCACCTTCAGGCCGCTCCTACAACGTCGTTTTCACTCGACCATGTCTACCCGCGCCGCGCCGTCGCCGGCTTCGATCCGGCCGATGCGCCAAACGGTTTCACCGGCCGACGTCAAATGCTGCATGACCGCGTCGGCGTCATTCGCCGCAACCACCAACACCATGCCGATGCCGCAATTGAAGGTGCGGTGCATTTCGGCATCGGTGACATTGCCGTGTTCTTGCAACCAGTCGAACACCGCCGGGCGCTGCCAGGACGATGCGGAGATCACCGCGCGGGTGTTATCGGGCATGACGCGCGGGATGTTTTCCAACAGGCCGCCGCCGGTGATGTGGGCGAGTGCGTGTACGTCGATCTGCGCTAGCAACGCCAGCAGCGGTTTGACATAGATGCGTGTCGGCGCCAGCAGACGTTCGCCGAGCGTCGCGCCGTCGAAGGCCATATTCAGATCGGCGCCGCTGACCGTAAGAATCTTGCGCACCAGTGAATAGCCGTTGGAATGCGGGCCGCTGGCGCCGATGCCGATCAGCGCATCGCCGACCTGACCTTGCTGCCGTCGATGATGCGCGCCTTTTCCACCACGCCGACGCAGAAACCGGCCAGATCGTAATCGCCTGCGTCGTACATGCCGGGCATTTCGGCGGTCTCGCCGCCGACCAGGGCGCAGCCGGCCTGTTCGCAGCCGGCGGCGATGCCGGTGATGACGCTGGCGCCGACCTCGACGTCGAGCTTGCCGGTGGCGTAGTAGTCGAGAAAGAACAGCGGTTCGGCGCCGGTCACCAGGATGTCGTTGACGCACATGGCGACCAGGTCGATGCCGATGGTGTCGTGGCGCTCGAGTTCGATGGCGAGCTTGCAGCTTGGTGCCGACGCCGTCGGTGCCGGACACCAGCACCGGCTGCTGGTAGCGATCCACCGGCAATTCGAACAGCGCGCCGAAGCCGCCCAGTCCGCCGAGTACGCCGGGGCGCTGGGTGCGTGCGACCGCCGGCTTGATGCGTTCGACCAAGGCCGCACCGGCGTCGATGTCGACGCCGGCATCACGGTAGCTCAGGGAAGTGCGGGGGGCGGCGGGCGGCTTCGAATTCACAAGGACTCCGGATATTCAGATAGATGCAGGGCGGGGCGGGGCCCCAAGGTCTGTGTTATTTTACCGCGGACTGCGCCGTTGTTGTGGTTTTGTTTAGGCGGATTTTGCGGCCAGGACCAGGGACATAACCCAGGGACATTACGAGGATACGATGACCAGGACACGCTTCATTGCCGTCTGTTTCTGCGGGCTGTTGGCCTGGGGCGCACTGCCGGGCTGGGCGCGCGACGCGCTCCATGAGGCCACGGTGCCGATTGCCGATCGCACGCCAGCGGCGAAGGAGGCGGCGGTCAAGCAGGCGCTCAGTGAGGTGCTGATACGCCTGAGCGGCGATGCCGGGGCGCTCAATCAGCCGGCAAACAAGGCCATTCTCGCCAAGCCGAATCAGTATTTGCAGCAATATCAGTACGAGAGTGGCGCTGAGGGTGGCCTGTATTTCCGCGCCGGTTTCGATGCCGCTGCGCTGGAGGCCGCGCTGCAGCAACGCGGCGTGACGCTGTGGGGGCGGGATCGCCCGCCCGTGCTGGTCTGGCTGGCGGTCGATGATGGTCAGCGCCGTTATCTACTGGGGGCCGAGGATGCCGATCGGGTGCTCGCCGAGGTGCAGGCGGCCGCCCATCGCCAGGGCTTGACGCTGATCCTGCCCCTGCTCGACCTGGAGGATCAGTCCAAAGTCACCTTCACCCAGGTTCACGACGTCGCCTTGGAGCAGCTATTGCCGGCCTCCGAACGCTATCAGCCACAGGCGGTGTTGGTCGGCAGCCTCAAGCCCGACGGCGCCAACTGGAGTGGTGATTGGGGTCTGCATTACGCCGGGGCCGATGCCCGCTGGCAGGCCAGCGGCGCAGGCTTGGCCGCGATGTTGGATGCCGGCCTCGGTCAGGTCGATACACGCCTGGTGGCGAGCACGCCCAAGCCGACTGCCGCGGTGCCGCCGGGGCAGTCGCGGCTGCCGGTGCGGGTCGAAGGGGTCGTGAGTCTCGCCGATTACGCGCGCGTCAGCGCCTACCTGGCCGGTCTGCCGACCGTGCGCAGCAGCGAGTTGGAGACGGTCAGCGGTCAAACGCTGGAATTTATCGTCGATGTGCAGGGCGGGGTGCTCGGGCTGAATCAGGTCGTGGCCTTGGACCGGGTGCTGGAACCCGCGGCTGCCGAACCAGCATCGGCGGCCGGCGGTACCGCCGTGTACCGGCTGCGGCCCTAAGCGGCGGAGCGCATGCAGGCCCGCGATATTCCCAACCTGATCACGGTGCTGCGCCTGTTGCTGGTGCCGCCGATCGTGTTCTGTCTGTTGACCGCTGAATACGGTTTGGCGCTGGTGCTGTTCGTGCTGGCGGGCCTGTCCGATGCGCTCGACGGTTTTCTCGCCAAGACCTTCAATTGGACCAGTCGCCTCGGTGGCCTGCTCGATCCTATCGCCGACAAACTGTTGCTGGTCAGTTGTTATCTCGCGCTGGCCTGGCAGGACCTGATTCCCGTGTGGCTGACGGCCGTGGTGCTGGGGCGTGACGTGGTGATCTTCGCCGGCGCCATTCTCTACAACGCGCTGGTCGAACGTCTGGAGGCCGCGCCGTCGGTCATCAGCAAGATCAATACGCTGAGCCAGTTGGTGTTGGTGGTGGCCGTGTTGTTCAACTACGGGGCGCAACTGTTGCCGACCGGCTGGTTGGAGCTGTTGATTCACGGTGTCTTCGCCACGACGCTGTTGAGCGGCATCGATTACGTCTGGACCTGGGGTTGGCGGGCGTGGAACAAGAAGCACGGTTCCGGACGCTTCCCCTGATGGCGGCACAATTACCCTTGGCGTTGCGTCTGCCGGCGGCGGCGCGTTTCGACAATTTTGTCGCCGGGCCGAATGCCGAGGCCGTTGCCGCTGTGCGGCAACTGGCGACGGAAGCTCATACGGCTGTGTTGTTTCTCTCCGGCGCGGCGGGCAGTGGCAAGACGCATTTGCTGCAGGCGGCCTGTCGTCAGGCGGTGGCCGGCGGTGAAAGTGCCGTTTATCTGCCCTTGGCCGAATGGGTCGAACTGGATCTAGGCGTGCTCGAAGGGCTGGAGCATTACGCCCTGCTGGCCCTCGACGATCTCGATGCCATCGCCGGTCGCCGCGATTGGGAAGAGGCGCTGTTTCACCTCTTCAACCGCGTGCGCGAGGCGGGCGGTCGCTGGCTGAGCGCGGCGCATGCGGCGCCGGAACAGCTTGGCTTGTGCTTGCCGGATTTACGCTCACGCCTCGGCTGGGGCGGCGTGTATGCGCTGCAACCCGTGGACGATGCGGCGCGCATGCAGATTCTCCGCGTGCGCGCGCATGAGCGCGGTCTGGAACTGCCCGAAGACACCGCGCAGTTTCTGCTGCGCCGTTGCCCACGCGATCTGCCCGCGTTGATGGCCTTGCTCGAACGTCTCGATGCGGCGGCGCTGACGGCGCAACGGCGTCTGACGGTGCCCTTTGTGCGCGAAGTGTTGGGCAGCGAATAACCGCAGTTTCGAATTATCTAGGTCCTACGCGTACTGACGCTGCGCACATAACCGACCGCGCCGACAAACCACAACAGCACCAGCAGCAATTCCAATGCGGCCAAGACGCGATCGCTCGGCGTGCTGACGGCCTCGATGAGCGCATGCGTGGCATAGCCGAGCGCGAGGAACAAGCTCCAAGCGTAGGTGTACGGTCGGCCGTGCAGCAAGCCGCGCAATGGCAGCAACAACGGTGTACCCAAGGCGAGCAGCGCATAAATCGGCGTAGACACGTTGGTGGCGACAACCAGCCATACCAGGCGACAATCAGCGCGAAGGTGCCGAAGTAGCCGATCAAGGCCAGGGTTTTCCAGTGTATGGCAGTCATCGGATCAGCGCGGCTTATGCAGTGCGTGCGCGGTTTCAGCGAGGCGGCGGCCGAGGGTGCGGCACAAACTTTTTTCATCATCGCTCAGTGCCTGTTTGTTGTCGGCGCCGGCGTGATGACTGGCGCCATACGGTGTGCCGCCGCGTACGCGTGCGCATCAGTTCCGGTGCGCTGTAGGGTATGCCGAGGATCAGCATGCCGTGATGCATCAGTGGCAACAGCATGGAGGTGAGCGTGGTCTCCTGGCCGCCGTGCAGGCTCGACGTCGAGGTGAAGAGCGCGGCGGGTTTGCCGATCAGTGCGCCTTCCAACCACAGCGTGCTGGTGGAGTCGATGAAATATTTCAACGGCGCGGCCATATTGCCGAACCGGGTCGGGCTGCCTAAGGCCAGCCCGACGCATTCGCGCAGATCGTCGAGGCTGGCGTAGGGCGCGCCCGTGTCGGGAATGCTGTCGGCGGTGGCTTCGCAGACGGTGGACACCGCCGGCACGGTGCGCACGCGTGCCGCCATGCCGGATACCTCTTCGATACCACGGGCGATCTGCCGCGCCATTTCGGCGGTCGCGCCGTGCCGGCTGTAATACAGCACCAGTATGTCCGCCATTAAACTATCCTCGTCATTGGCAAGTCGTTGATCATCAATGCGGCCCATTCTCCCGCTTCTCCCAGATGCGACAGGTCCGGGTCCATGCGTGGCTTGCTTGACGCCTTTGCGCGGCGGGTGCTAGTTTGCCAACCAATGCTGATGATCGGATTACCCCTCCGGGTACGCCGCGGTCGAAGTGATAGATATTCATGCAGCCCATCAAATTATTCCTGTTGTTGTCTCTGGTTGTGTCTCTCGCCGCCTGTGCCACGATACCGGCGCAGGAGATGAGCGATGCCCGCCAGGCGATTCAGGCGGCCGAAGATGCCGGCGCCTCGGCGCGTTCGCCGCGTGCGCTCGATCATGCGCGGGCCTTGCTGGAACAGGCGCAGATCGAGTTGGCGGAACGTGATTACAACGCCGCTCGGCGTACCGCCAATGCCTCGAAAGAAGCGGCGATACAGGCACGCCAAGCCGCCGATGACGTGGCGAACACCCCGCCTGCACCGCCATCACCCTGACATCACTTGGCGCGCTACGTTTCCGATTCCCGCTTCGCCAGGGAATGTTTTCTCCCGAATGCTGCGTCTACCTTTGGCGTGGGTCCGCAGGGCCTGATGCAGAGAATTGACAGCCTGTTTGAGGCGGTGCTAGGGTCGGGCCTCGCTCTACAAGCGTGCGCAGTGCCTGCGTTCCAATTCCTTCCCGGACGATAACCACCACATTGGAGATGTATGGTATGAAGATTACGCTACCTCTCAAGACGCTTTCGTATGCCATCTTGCTGTGCGGCGCGTTTGCGGCACATGCCGAGACCGCTGCTTCGACCACTCAGATGCTGGAGGCCGCGCGTGCCTCGATCAAAACCGCCAACGATCTCGGATGGATCTGGCGCGATACTGAAGACAAGCTGAAAGAGGCCGAAACCGCCGCCGCCGCGGGCGACGATGCCACGGCCGCGAAGTTGGCGAAGTCGGCCAAGGCTCAAGCCGATATCGCCGTAAATCAATATTACCTGGAAAAGGCCAAGCCGCTGGTGGCCGCCTTGCAGGCCAAGAAGGACCTGAGTAATTCCCAGAAGAAAATGGTACAGGATGCGGCACAGGCCGTAGCCAATGCCGAAGGCAAGAAGGCCTACGACATCGTCAGTCCTCTCTGAGCTACACGCGACACCGGTCGCGCACGACAAAAAAGGGATCTCCACGCTGTCGCCGTTGGGGATCCTTTTTTTTAGTTGAGATCGGAGGGCGTTACTCCAATGCTTCGTAACTGAAGCGATCGAAGCCGCCGCCACTTTCCAGCAGATGTTCGCAGCGGATCTGCAGTGTTTGTCCACCTTGACGCATTTCGTAAGATTGCCTTGCTGCGGAACATGCCCTTGGTCGTGATCAATGTCAGCAGCCGCTGTCCGTCGGCGAGCGTCAGGTCGCTCTTGAGCGCGGCATGATAATTCTGTACTGCGCCAGTGGTTGCGCGCATCACGACCGGCACGCTGTTGCGCGCCACATACTGCACGCCAATTTCCGAACCGGCTTCTTCCTGGTTTTGTAGCCAACGCACCACGCCGACCAGCCAGTCACGGCCTGCGCCCGTGCCGGTACCGGGCGCGTTGATGATGACGAGCTGTCCGACCCGCAGCCCCAGGCCGTGCAGCCGGTCAAGATGCAAGGACAGGCCACCACCGCTGCGGTTGCGCGTCGGGCAGGACACCAGGCGAAATTCGCGCGCCAGATTTCCCGTTGCGCGTCGCGTGCTGATTGAATAGTCGATATCGTCGTCGTCCTCCGAGACCGCGTATTCCCGTGGGTCGAAGGCGGTGCAGTTGTTCAGGAAGTAATAGGCGGCATCCAGCCCCGGGGCGAGATCGATTTCGGCCGCGCTGGCGAAGCGCGGCGAGTTGCGTTGTGGGACGTGCGTCCATTGGCCGAGCATGCGTCCGAGCAATTGAGCGGCGTCGCTGGCGGTCAAGTTGTTGGAGAACCCCACCCGCCGTGGTGCCGTGCCGGTCAGAATGCGATCCAGGTCCAGTTGTGCTGTGCGGATGAGTTCGCGCGCATCCAGCCAGCGCCAACTGCTGCGTTCGACGCCGACGGTCGGTGCCGGGCGTGACTGATGGGGTTCGTGATCCAGCGACAAGGCATAGACGCCGCTCGTGGCCACGTCACCATCGAAGTGCGTCAGCAGAGCGATCTGCTCGGCTTTGCCGGCCAAGTAGCCATACGCCTCCCAGATCAGGCCGCTGGGGAAACGGTAGGGATCGGCCAAACGCAGCAAGGCCAGTTGCCGGTAGCCGGACACGGCATGCAGTTCGCCGGCGCTGTAGGGAAATTCGACGTCATGTGTGCCCCCGATCGATTCGGCTTCGGCGAAGCGCACCACATCGCCAGCTTCGCGCCAGTGTTGGTCAGATACCGGCTGGTAGGCTTGATAGCGGCACAGCAGCAACAGCGCCAAAAAATGCAGGGTGTAATTGATCGCCTCGGGCAATTGTTTGTTCTTGCCCCAACGCTGTTGCTCTGTGCTGCTATCGCGCAGGGCGTATTTGTAGCCGAACGACATCGCCTCGGTAAGTTCGCTCAGCAAGGTCAGTGCGCGCGGCAAGGTTTGCGGATCGTGCAAGCGGGCGTTGTCGCGCAGCGCATCATGCAGACGTTCGTAGCTGTGACGGAACGCGGCCAGCAGTTCCAATCGGTGCGCGGCAGGAAGGTGTTGATGATTGATATGGCGGAGGCGTTCCAACACGGCGACGGCGGTGTTTTCCGCGTCCACGTAGGGCAGCGAAGTCAACCAGAGGCGCAGTGGGGCCGGTCGGGTGTCTACGCCGGGTAGCGCTTGTTGCGGTGGAACACTCAAATGCACGGGTTTCCCTCGGACGGTGTTTTGCTTATGGCGGCTGGATGCCCGGGTTCTGAGGGGCTAACCGGGCACGATCGGATGACGAGCCACGATTGCGCTCACCACGTCAGTGCCCCGCTGCGTTTACGGGCGCAGTCGCTGTTGCGCAGATTACCATGCCCTGGTCCTGTGGTGCGGACGAGCCCCGTCAGTGCAGTGAGCAGCGGCACCCGTGCCGGTGGGTCAGCCAGCAATTTTTTGCTGCGGAGATTTCAGTTGTCGGCGGTTACTCGCCCTGTGGAATCCTTATGCGCAGGCGCTGCCCCGGCGAAATAACGCAACGCGCGCAGGCTGGGCAGAAAGAAATACGCGCCGCCGCGCACCGTGACGAACTGCGGCAGCCCCGTCACGCGCCGGCGCAAGCCGCCGTCGCGCTGCAGGGTGAAATGGTGGGTCACCGGGCAGCCCGGGATCGGCTGGCGATTGCCGAGCAGCGGATCGCTCTCGCCGGTCAGGCCGGAGAACTTGGTGCTCGCCATCCACGCGTTCTGCACGAATTCGAACTGGCGCGAGATGTTGGCGTTGAGGCAGATGAAGTGCAGCCCGCGCTGGATCGTCCGGGTCGTCCGGCGGGGCGGGCGCGAGCGCATGCCTCGCGGTTTCAAGTTCGCGGCCGTATTCGCGGCCGCGGCGCAGGATGCGGTGAAAGCGCACCGACGACATCAGGTCGTCGCGAAAACCCTGGGGCCGAAGCCCGAGCATGGTGAGGAGCTTTTTCAGCAGGCTGGTCGGGCGCGCCGGGGAAGTCGGTATTGCGTGGATTGGCGCGGCGCACATGCGCGCCGAACGGGCAGCGCGCGCCGGCCGGATCCTGGTCGAAGGTGAACTGGTTCTGCCGAATCTGTTCCGGCATGCCGGTCCGATGCCCGGAATGGGCTGCGTCTGGATCGGCACCAGCGGATCGCCCGCGCGCGTCCGGCCCACCATCGCCGCCGCCAGCGTTTGCGCGTCGCCGCGTCATCGCCGCCGCCTGCTGGTGGACGAACTGCCAGAACGCCGCGGACATCCTGCTCCAGTTGCCGCATCACGAGATAGGTGCCGTTGCGGCCGAGGTCTTTCTTCTCCGGCGCATCCAGCGCCGGCAGCAGGTCCGCGCTCGCGCGCATCGGGATCGAGCAACGGCCGGTCGGTGATACTTGCCGTATTCATTGCGATAGCCCAGCACGAATTCGCCGAGCGCGACCACGTTGCTGTAGTCGAACTCGTATGCGCGGTCGGTTGCCGTTGCTGCGCCCAGTCGATCTGCGGCTGGCTGATGCCGTCGGCGAAGCCGAAGGGTTCGACGCCGTCGAGATTTTCGGTGTCGAGCCAGTGCGGTTCGCTGAACGCTTCGCCCCAGGTGTCGCCGGTGTGATGCCCTGCACAAACGCGTCGAAGCAATCGGGCTCGGCGAAGAACATCACCACGAGATGCACGCTCGTTCGCGGGGCCGCCCCAGTGCCAATCTCGGGAGCGTTGCTCGCCACATCGCCCAGCTGGCGTGCGCGGCTGTCCTGGGTCATGCCGGCGCGAAACTCGTGGGAGAAGCCGGCGATCACCGACTCGGGCACGCCGAGCGCGCGCAGGCCGGGCGCGGTGAACGCGACCTGCAGCGCCGTTGTCCGGCGGCGGGTTCAGCGTCACCGCGTTGGTGATCGGTGCCGTGCGCAGCCAGGCGCGCGCGGCGGCCGCGTTCTTCACCCGCAGCAGCGCGTACGAGGCGCGCGTCATGCGCCTGTAGCCAAAGCGCAGCAGGCCTTGCACGTCGCGTGTAATCGACTTCGTTCATAGCAGGGCGAGCCACTCGCGGGCCTCCTCATCACTGAGCGACGCGGCTGCCAAGCCGCGGCGGATGCGCGTGTTCCGCTCCAGATCGATCGCCGTCAAGCCGGGATACGCCTTGTACCAGACCTGCGTCGGCATCGTGTGGCGGCGGAGGAATTCCTTGTACTTGCGTTCGTCGGCGCAGCCGTCCAGCACCAGCCAGTGGGTTCGCGGATAGCCGACGCCGTTGCTGAACGAAGCGTTCAGACCGAAGCCGGTCTTGTTGATGAAATCGTCCATATAACTTTCGACGCTGCCGTCGTAGTTGCTGAAAAACGCCATGCGCCGGGTGCCGCCGATAAACACCCAGCGCGCGAAGTGAATCGTGCGGATGCGCCCGAGGCGGCCGGGTCTGACCAGATGCCGCGCTGCATAGTCAACCGTGCTGAGCACGCCGATGGTCGTCAACAGTCGCATCAGGCCGGGCTTCAGGCTGCCCATCGCGCTGAACTGATTGGTGACATCGTGATCTTCGCCGAGCGCCAAGCGCCTCGGAGTAGGCCTGATCGACGGTGGGACAAAATTCCGGATCGGTTTTTTCCAGCTGGCGCAGGCGCATGCAGATAAAACGGCGCGATGACGATGAGCAGCGGCGATGCCAGCAACAGCAGCAAGGGCATGCCGATCAGATGCAGCGTGTTGGCGATCCACCAGCCAACCGGCGTGGCGCGTTCGTCGGACAGAGTCGAGACGGCCGGCGGCTTGCTCGGCATCGACGAAGCGCCGAAGCTGTGCGTGAATCTCCTGCGCGGACCGCGCTTCGAGCACAGGCGCATACACCGCGAGGTGGTCTTCGAGCGCCGCGCGCAGCGCCGCCTCTTCGCGTATCTGCACCACGGTGCGCCCGCGACTGTTCACGTAATTGGCGATGGCAGGACTGCGATGCTGCCGCATCCAGCGCAAGCAGATCGGTATCGGGCGTGAAGCCTTCGCAGCAGGCAAACAGTGCGCGCAAGCCCTCCGGCGCACGCTGCGCCAGCGCGGTCAAGAAACGCGTCTTCCGTGCCGTCGATGTCGCCGAGCAGGGCGAAATACAACGGGTAGGTGGTGACAGGTTCGCCATGGATGCGGATGTCGGCGGTGGTCTGGTCGTCGAGGATCAGCAGCCGCGCGACATGCAGCGTGTCGAACTGCGCAAACGGAATCAACGCATTGTTCGCGTTGACGCGTCCCGGCGCGTCGTTCATCGAGGCCAGCAACTGGCGCAGCGTCGCCTCGTGTTCGGGCACGATCGCCGCCACGATCATGAAGTTGGTCTGCGGCGTCATGGCGCGTTACGCATCGAAGATCTCGTCGCCGCGGCGGCTCGTAATGCGGCACCGCGTTCAACGTATGCCGCAGCTTGGACAACTCGAAATACATGCGCTGCCGGGCGCGGCTCTGGTTGCCCAGCGGGCGATGCTCGGCGATGGTGTGCCACGGGTTGTAGGAAAGCTTCTTGGCGAATTCCATCTGCGCCGGCGAGTCGAACTTCTGTTTGGGCAGGCGCAGCGTGGCGACCGTCACGCGCGGCGAAAGCTTCTCCGGCCACAGCACGCCGTTGTTCTCGATCGGCATCAGAATGCGGATCGGTTTGCAGTTGCAGGCGGATGTCGAATTCAACGTCGCCCTCGGCCAGCGCGGCGACCATGGCGTCGCGCAGATAATCGTCGGGCGGGCGGCGTGGCAGGCGCGGGATCGGCGTGCGCTGTTTCGTCTTCGGCCACACCGAGTATTGCATCGCCTGACCTTCGCCCAGCAGGTACGGCACGCAACTGAAGTAGGGCGCCTCGAACGGACTGCTCTGCGTCTTGATGAACAGCGCCTGCATGATCAGGTCGAGAACATGCGGACGCTTGAAATTGACGAAGTGAAAAATCGACGCGTTCTTCAGGCTCCAGGTCTGCAAGTGTGCGTTGGCGCGCGTATCCGGCGTGACGAAGGTCGGCGTGGAGACGCCGAACATGTCCAGCGTGTGCTGCTCTTCATCCATCAGCTTCGCGCCGGGCACGCCCATCAGTTTGATGCTGATGCTCATGAAGCCGACATCGTCGATGTCCGGCGTGATGTAAGGACCGGGTCCGGAAAAACGCACCCAGGCGCGGAAAGGTTTGCGGCCGGGCGTAGATGCCGTGGCGAAATTGCGGCGGCAGATTGTCGTGAACGATGAACTCGCCGCGCACGATGCCGTGCGTCTTCGTATTTCCGCCGCGCTCCATCCCGCCGGGCTTCCACAGCTTCTGCATCTGCTGACTGAATGTCGAGATGATCGCGTCGAGATGCGCGGCTTCATCCGGCAGCGGTTTTTCCTCGGCAAGTCGCAGACCTTCGTCGCGGCGCTGCCAGTTGATCAGCGCCGTGACCAGGCGCGCCAGCGGATCGCGCAGCAGCGCATCGAACGGCGGACGGAGCCAGGGATCGATGCGCCGTTCCATTTGCAGCAGGAAGGTAGACGTATCGGCGAGCCAGTCGAGCAAAACCGAACCGGTGTCGGCACGCGGGACCGGACGGCTGGCGTTGGAGTTTTCGTTGGGCATGGCTTAAGTGGCCACAGAAAAAAACGCACGGGTTGAACGGCGTTCGCTGCTCATGGGTGTACCTCCGGGTAGGGCGCAGCAGGCAGACAGGGGGCGAGCTGCGTGTAAGGCCGGCGCAGGACGGCTTGCGGATCGCGGTCCTGCCGCTGCAGGCGCGTGGCGAGGTCGCTGCGAATCGCTTTGAAGTCCGCCGAGTCGAGCCAAACGTGTACGTCCATGTCTAGCGTCGCCGGCGGTGGCATCGGTGCGACGCGACGCGCGGACTCCGGCAGCGTCGCCTGACTCACGCGGGTGTACATGCGTTCGGCGCAGCGGTCGATCTGGATGTCCACGGCGGCCGCGTCGCCGTGCAGAAAATTCGGCGGGTGAGGCAGCGTGGTGTCGTGGCAGGCAGCACAGCGGCGGGCGTAGACCTGACGCGCGGCGGAATCGGGCGGCATGGACATCGCTTCGATGCGCGCTGTGGGCAGCTGGTCGGTTTGGGTTGTTTGAACGTCACCGAGTTCAGCGGCGAGCGCGCGCAGGGGCGCGGCATCGAAGGTTTGTCGGTTGAACTCACCGCGTACCTGCAGTCGATCAAGCGCTGCCGCGCGCTCCGCAGGATCGGTTTTGCGCACGCGCTCGACGACAGCGCTATCGAACATCCCTGACAGGCCGACGACGAAGGCAGTAACGTCCGGCGCGGTCCACAGCGTCTGTGACGGGCGCAGCTTCAGCGGATCGTGGTCCGGGTCAGGCAGCGGAAAGAACGGATCGCGATTGGGCAAATCGGCGCTCGGGATCGCGAGTCCGCGTGGCCATTGTTGTGCCCAGCGACTGGCCAATTGCGGCAGCGCATCGGCACTGGGCAGCGTGCCACTCAGCGCATAGTCGAGCGCGGCGGCGAAGGCGTCGTGGCGACAGGCATCGCCCGCCGCGCTCGTGCCGCAGCCGTCGCGCCACAGGGTCTGCCACACCGAAAAGAGATTAGCGCGGTCGGCCGCGGCGTCGATGAAGTAGGCGATGTCGGTGCCGGTCAGTTTGACCCCGTAAAAATCGCGCTGTGTTGCCTTGAGCCGACGTGCGATCTCGGGGTTGGCGGGGGTTTCGTCCCACAGCGGGCGGGCGAAGATCGGCGCGGCGTTCTGGTGGCAGGCGAGGCACAGACTGCGTCGCGCGTAAAAAACCTGCGGCGTTTTGCCCGGCGCGTAATCGCGCACGACCTGGAATTCGAAGCGGCCGGCGGCGTCGTTGTAGCTGATGACTTCGAGTACCTCGCCGATCTCGTGGTAGCCGAGAAACAGGCGGTCTTTCAGTGGCGCAACGCCGGGCTTGTTCACGCCGTCGGCGGCGGCGACCACCCGCGGAAAACGGAAAAAATCCGGCGCGCCCGCATTGCGCTGCAAGGAACGCCCGAGTGGTATCAGCGTGGTTTTCAAGCTGGGCAAACCGCCCGGATCGGCTTGCATCTGCGCCTCGATTTTTTGGTGTAACTGCGCGAACGGAAATGGCACGGGCGCGTTGCCGATGAGTGCATCGAAACGCGAGTGCCCGACCGGCGGCAGGTCATCCGTTGCGAAGACCGGGTGGGCTAGGCTGAGCAAGGTGATGAACACGCGTGCGCTCCTCGTCCAGGGCACGCGCGTCAGCCTTGCACCAACATCCGTTTCTGGGTGCCGCTCCAGCATTCGTCGCCAACTTTGCCGGCCTCGAATTCGGCGCGACCGGCTTTATCCAGCGCCTTGCTGTAGAGCACGAAATTGAGGACGAAGGCGTGATCCATGTAGGCGCGGCCGAGATACAAACCGGGACGAACCATGCGGATTTCGTCGCGCACTTTGAGGCCGCGCCGACCGGCCAGGAAATCCGGATTTTCGCGGTAGCCTTTGATTTCGTCGGTGAAGGCGTAATCGATGATGATCGATTCGCGGCGCGAGTCGATCAGACTTTGTCCGCAATACAGCTTGGCGGGGAACAGCAGCCACGCGTCCTTGCCATCGACGTCGATTTTCGGGATCTCGCCCGCGCCGATGATGGGGCGCAGCACGGCGAGATCCTCGATGCGATTGCGCAGAATCTTCTCGTCGCGGTAAAACACCTTGCCCTTCCACAGCGCCTCGCCGGCTGTTTCGAGCAGCTTGCCCTTGAAGTTGACGCCCAGGCCGACCAAGCCGCCGATGATTTCAGCGGCGCGCAGTTTGCCCGAGCCGCCGCGTGTGAACACGATCTCGCCGTCGAACGCGCCATCGGGCATCGGCCCCGAGGACAGCCGCGCGTACAGCTGGTCGAGTTGTTCCTGTTGCAGCTCGGCCAGATATTTGGGCGTGACCTTGGCGAGTTCCTGCAGCGGAATCGGGTGCTCGTATTCGACCTGCGCCAGATCGGGTTTGCTTGCGTAGCCGTCTCCATAAGGTGCGTAGGCGATGTCTGGCGTTTTCTCGAACCAAGTTTCGATCTGGTCGCAACCGCTGAGCGACAGGGCGAGCGCGGCGAGGATGAGGCTGCGTGCGATCATGGTGTCCGTCCTCAGAGGGTGGCGAGAAATGCGATCAGCGCGTTCTTGTCGGCGTCCGACAGATCTTCGCCGAAGCGATGACCGTCGTTTTCGATTTCCGCGCTGCATGAGGAATAGACCTGCCACAGCGCGGGCGTGCGGGCGCGCGCCTCCTTCACCACCTCGACCAGCCGGCCCGGGTCGGACACGATGGCGCGGCCGATGCTCTGCATTTCGGCGGCGAGTTGTTTTGCTTCCGCAGGCGGCAGCACGGTAGCGAGACGCGCTTCGAGTTCGGCGGGTTTCAGCTTGGCGCGTACCAGATCGACGATGAAATCCTTGTGGCGGAAGTTGCCGACGTTACCTGCGGTGGCGCCGGCCGGTACCCGCACGGTGAAACCGACCACGCGTTTTTCCTCCTTGCCATCGAAGATGCGCGGGCCGATGTCGAGCACGATATCCTGGTCGAGCTTGGTCGCCTTGGGGATGCGCTTGGCTGGATTGAGTAGATCGTTCATCGATGCGACATAGAGATCGAAGCGGCCTTCGACCGAGGGATCGTACTTCCAGCACGCCGGTTGCAGGTCTTGCGCCAGCGGCGGATTGCCGGGTTTGCTGGTGTCGACGTAGCTGGAGCGATACAGCTCGTAGGGATTCGATGTATCGCCGCCCCAGCCGCACAGTTCCGGGCCGACCGAGTTGTTGTGCAGGAACGGCGCGTGTGCCCACAGATTCACCAGCGACACATTGCGGTAATAGCCGCGCCCGCCGTCGTGTGGTTCGAGGATGCCGGAGATGGTTTTGCGCGCGTGGTAGTCCTCGTCGGCGAATTGTTCCCAGACATGACCGCGCAGATGGTTGGAATGCAGCGAACGGCAACGGTAGGTGCCGATTTCGGTGACCGGCGTCGGCACGTCGTTGCCCAGCCAGTCGGCACGCAGACCGGTTTTGCTGTCGAGGGCGCGGAAGTCGACGGCCTCGAACGGCGGTTTATTACTGGAATGGCAGCGCGCGCAGTTGTCGACGAACACCTGTTGACCGCGCGTGACCGCATCCTTGCCGAAACTTTGCCTTCGAGATCCCGCACCAGGTCGGACTCGGCATAGGGTGCCTGGTGCTCGTTGGCGCGCGCTTCGCGCAAATCCTTGGCATGGCCTTCGGGCGCGGTCAGGAAGAAATCGAGAATGTTCTGCAGCCGATCTTCCACCGCGCGGAAGTTGGGACAGTCGCGCCGACACTGGCCGATGTCGAACGGCGTCTGGCCGAAGTTGCGCGCCTGCGGGTCGAGTTGGCGCAGGTCGGTGAGATGGTTCGTCCAACACTGTTCGGCGCACGAACCGATGTTGAAGTACACGCGCTGGATCGCGCCCAGCGCGCCGATCGAGTCGCTGCCATCTTTCAGAATGTGATGGACGGTTTCGGTCTGCAGGCTTTTTTCCCAGCACTTGCCGGGCTTGCCGGGTTCACACCAGCAGGTGGATTCCGCGGCACCCGCCGGGCAGGCGGTGGCCTTGCGCCAGCGGTTGACCTGTTCGCCCGCAAAGGTGGGCCGCTGTGCGATGTTGATGAGTGCGTTGATGGTGCCGGCGTTGTTCACTTGGTCGTTGGGGATCGCCGAGGTGTCGGAGGTGCCGGGGCGTGCATGGGCGAAGATCTGCCACAACAGGTCGTCGTGCGGCATGCCGGAAATGAGAAGTTCGGAAACGCGGATGTACTGGTTGCCGACCAGGCCGGAGAGATTTTCCCACTTCGGATGTTCGGGATCGAGCGGCGGTTTGGCCGGGTCGAAGGCGACATGGCAGGAGGCGCACGCGGTGCCGATCAGGAACGGCGGTTCGATCGAGGCGTCGGCCAGCTTGCGCATTTTGAAATCGGCACGGGCGGGATCGTTCGACAGTTTGCGGTTGTAGCCTTCCCAACTGCCGAGGCGGCCGTTGAGTTGTTGCCACGCCGCCGCGTCGAAGCGTGGATTGGGAAACTTGCGGAAGCCGAGCGCGCCGGTGGAGGTGCCGAAGGCGAGGTTGCAACTGTCCTCGCGGCCTTGTTGATGGCCCTCGGGATCGTTCGTATCGACGCTGGCGTCCTTGAAGTCGCACGCCGGGTCGCGGTAGTCCGGCTTGCCGACGAACTTCAGCAGGGTCTCGTCGCCCGGGCACCAGTCGAAGCCGTAGGTTTCCTCGTAACTTTTGGCCGGACAGCCCGCGGAACCCGGCGTGCAGCAACCTGGATCGTTGATGAGGCCCCAGGTCTTGAAACGGGAATCGCGCGCGTCGCCGCGCAACACACCGTACCAGTCGATCAATGCGGTGATGCGCTGCTGGAAGGTGTAGGTGTGGAAGCGCGCGTTGCCGGCGGTGGCCTTGAACCAGATTTCGCGTCCGGCACGCGCGGAAGGCGAAAGCCCGGCTTCGACTGCATGGAAATCGGTATCTGTATACGTCGCTGCTGCATCGGGCAGTGGCGCGGCGTCTGTCTGGGTGACGCGGGTGGCATCGGGAAGGGTGGCGGTCGCGTGGGGAGATAGGCCCCATCCTGTCAACACCGCAACGAGGCCGAGGCTGCAAAGAGCGACAGTTTTGTTCATTCCGATCCTCCCATGATCGTACTGCGTAACGTCCTTGAACATAGCTTATACGGTAGGGCTTGCAAGCCGCCGTGCCGTATCGCTCGCGCAGAGTAGCGCATTATCGGTGCGGGTGTCGCGCGCTATCGCCTACCCGTTGCGCGGGCTCGACTGTGCGTTGCTGATAGCGATGCCACGCATTGCCGGCAACGGCATGCTCGCACGGCGTGAGCGCGGTGGGGCTAAGCGGACACGACTGGAATACCGGCGATGCGCGCACGCCAGAGGGCCGGACCGGTCTGGTGTACGGATTGACCGCGCGCATCCACCGCCACCGTCACCGGCATATCGACGACTTCGAATTCATAGACCGCCTCCATGCCCAGCTCCGGGAAGGCGACCACGCGCGCGGCGCGGATGGCCTTGGACACCAGATAGGCCGCGCCGCCGGTGGCGATCAGATAGGCCGCGCCATGCTTGCGGATGGACTCGATGGTGGCCGGGCCGCGCTCGGCCTTGCCGATCATGCCGAACAGGCCGGTCTGCTCCAGCATCATGTCGGTGAACTTGTCCATGCGCGTGGCGGTGGTCGGGCCGGCCGGGCCGACCACTTCGCCATGCACCGGGTCGACCGGGCCGACGTAGTAGATGAAGCGGCCGTGGAAATCCAAGCCGTGCCGGCAGCGGCTCGCCGCGCCCCAGCAGGTCGGCGATGCGTTTGTGGGCGGCGTCGCGGCCGGTCAGTATCCGGCCGTTCAGCAGCAGCGTTTCGCCGGGCTGCCAGCGTGGCGATGTCCGCCTTGGTCAGCGTCGTCGAGCTGCACCCGCCGCGAATTCGCGCCGGCTTCCCAGGCGATCTGCGGCCAGCTGTCCAGCGGGGGCGGATCGAGCCGCGCCGGACCGGAACCGTCGAGCGTGAAATGCACATGCCGGGTGGCCGCGCAGTTGGGGATGATCGCGACCGGCTTGGACGCGGCATGGGTCGGGTAATCCTTCACCTTCACATCCAGCACCGTGGTCAGACCGCCCAGACCCTGCGCGCCGATGCCCAGCGCGTTGACCTTGTCATACAGTTCCAGCCGCAGCGTCTCGGCGCGGTTGGCCGGTCCGCGGGCGCGCAGTGCCTGGATGTCGATGGGCTCCATCAAGGCTTCTTTGGCCAGCAGCATGGCCTTCTCTGCCGTGCCGCCGATGCCGATGCCGAGGATGCCGGGCGGACACCAGCCCGCGCCCATGGTCGGCACTTGCTGGAGCACCCACTCGACGAGGTCTTCGCTGGGATTGAGGATGGCGAAGCGGGCCTTGTTCTCCGAGCCGCCGCCCTTGGCCGCGACGGTGACCTCGACGCGGTCGCCGGGGACCAGTTCGGTGTGAATGACCGCGGGCGTGTTGTCGCCGGTGTTGCGGCGCGCGCCGTCGGGATCGCTGACGATGGAGGCGCGCAGCGGATTGTCGGCATCGGTGTAGGCGCGATGCACGCCGGCGTTGACCATCTCTTCCAGGCTCAGCGTGGCATCCCATTGGACATCCATACCGATCTTGAGGAACACCACCACGATGCCGGTGTCCTGACAGACCGGGCGTTTGCCCTCGGCGCACATGCGCGAATTCACCAGGATCTGGGCGATGGCGTCGCGCGCGGCCGGGCGATTCCTCGCGCAGATAGGCCTGGTGCATCGCCTGGATGAAATCCAACGGGTGATAGATGGATATATATTGCAGCGCGTCGGCGATGCTGGTGATGAAATCGTCCTGCCGAATGCGGGTCATGCACAATGTCCGGTTGGGGTGGGAACCATTTCGCGGGCTGGCGCGTCTTGTGTCATTGTAGCGGTCTGTGCCGGCCGCGTGGAACCTATACCCCCGCTTGCGTGCCGGCGGGTGGATGGCAGGGTAACGGCGGATCGCGGCGGCGGTGAGGAGAACAGTGTGGTGAAGGTCGTGGGTCGGGATGCTGTTGGCGCTGGCGCTGAATGCCGGGGTGTGGGCCGAACCGGTGGATTTTTCGCTGCAGGATACGCAGGGCAAACAGCGCAGCCTGTCCGAGTTTCGCGGCAAGTGGGTGGTGGTGAACTACTGGGCCACCTGGTGTCCGCCCTGCCTGGAGGAAATCCCCGATCTGGTGTTGTTCCACGAACGGCACCAAAATCAGGATGCCATGGTGCTTGGTCTCAACTACGAGGACTTGCCCATCGAGCAGATACGCGCCTTTGTCGACAGGTACGAGATGACCTACCCAGTGTTACTGAATAGCGAGGCACACCCAGCGCATGAACGTCTGTCCGTGGAGCGCTGCCGATGACCTACATCGTCTCACCGGAGGGCGAAGTGGTGGCGCGGCATGACCGGTTCGATCACCGCCGATGAACTCGAAGCCTTTATCGAGAAAAAGAAACTCGCGCGTGCGGCGAGCAAACAGACGCGTCGCGCCGCCGGAGGCCAAAGCCGTGAGTCGGCGTTGTTGCTCGCGATATGCTGTGGCTGAGCAGCAGCGTGTTCGCCGCCACGCCGCGCGATGCCGATAGCTATTTCTTCGACCAAACGCTGGGCGATTTCCGCGAGGAACTCGCCACCGCGCGCGAGCAGGGCAAGCAGGGGATTTTCATCTTCTTCGAAATGGATGAATGTCCGTTTTGCCATCGCATGCGCGAGACCGTGCTCAATCAACCCGACGTGCAGGATTACTACAAGGCGCACTTCCTGAATTTCACCGTCGACATCGAGGGCGACATCGGCATCACGGATTTCCACGGCAACAGTGTCACGGAAAAAGACTTCGCCTTCCGCGAGCACCGTGTGCGCGCAACACCGGTGCTGATGTTCTTCGATCTCGACGGCAAAGCGGTGGCACGCCATACCGGGCCGACGGCGGATGCGCGTGAATTCCGCTGGCTCGGCGAATATGTGGTCGACGGTATCTACCAGACCCAGTCGTTCACGCAATACAAGCGTGAACGCCGGCAGGCAGAACGCTAGCGCATGGTGCGCCCAATACATACATTCCACGCATGCTGTATCGCCGTCGGATTCAGTCTGCCGTGGTCGGTGGTCGCCACGGAACCCGCGCCGGAGGCGAAGCGGCAGCTGCCACGATCACCGACGCATTACCTGAACCGCTCAGCCTCGACCACGCACTCTCCCTGGCGAATGAGCCGCATCCCGACTTGCAGGTCGCGGCGGCCGAGACCGACATCGCCCAGGCACAACTTGATCGTGCCCGCGCGGACTACGGAATCAATGCCGGCGTGAATGCCGAGGCCAACTGGATCGAACCTTCCCAATCGCCTTGGATCAATCGCACAACGATTCACAGGCCAGCCTGTTTGTAAGCAAACCGCTGTACGATTTCGGTCGCACCCGCGCCAATATCGCCGCCGCCGATGCGGCGCTCAGCGGTCAACAGTTGCGCTATACCGCCACCCGCACGCAACACCGCCTGTCGATCCTCGAACGCTATCTCAACGTGCTGCTGGCCGATCTGCGTTTCCGTGTGGAGGACGAGGCCATGGCGATCGCCTACGTGCGGGTGGATCGTGCCCGCGATCAGCATGAACTGGGACAGATCTCCGAGATCGCGCTGCTGGCGGCGGAAACGACAGTATCAAGAGACGCGTTCGGCGCGTTATGCCGCGCAGGCGCAGCAACGCATCAGTCGTGTGGCGCTGGCCGAGGTGCTCAATCGTCCGGGCCAGTTGTCGAGCACGCTTGGAGGAACCGGCGCTGGACGGCATTACCGCCGAGCCGCCGGCCCTGGAAGAGCTGATCGCCGAGGTGTTGCGCAACAATACCCGTCTGCGCGCATTGCGTGCCGAGACCGAGGCCGCGCGTGAACGCATGCAAGCGGCGCGTGCCGCTGGATCGCCCGGTGATCACCGGCCGCGCCGAGGCCAACGAATATCAACGTACGACCAGCTCGGACGATCCCTGGGCGGTCGGCGTGCAAGTGGATATTCCGTTGTACACCGGCGGCCGCAGCAGCGCCGAGCGCGCCCAGGCGCGCGCCGAACTTACCCGCAGCGAGGCGGAGCTGGCGCGCGCGGAACTGGAGCTGCGCCAGGGCGCGCAACGCTGTGGGAGGAAATCGAGGTGCTGCGCGCCAGTCGCGAAGAGGCGCAGACGCGCATCGATTACCGCGAGCTGTATCTCGACCGCAGTCGCACGCTGTACGAGATGGAAGTGAGCTCGGATCTGGGCGATGCCATGGTGGTGTCGTCGCAGGCGCGCTTGCGCCAGGCCGAAATCGAGTATCGTCTGCTGCTGAACTGGGCGCGATTGAACGCATTGCGTGGGCGTCCGTTGTTCGCGGCGGCCAGTCGCGAACAGGAGGATGACGCACCATGAAGATCAGGATGTGCAGTGCCCTTGTATTGAGCTGTCTCAGTGCGCTGGTCAGTGCAGTCGACGTGAACGGCGAATTGGACTGGGCCAATCGCGTCACGCTGAGTGTGCCGGTGTCGGGTATCGTCGCCACGGTATCGGTGCGCCCGGGCGAGGCGGTTGCGGCGGGACAATCCTTGCTGAGCTTGGATGCGCGCGAGGTGCAGGCGCGTGTCGCCCATGCCAACAGCGCGGTGAAGAAACTCGTGTTGCACCGCGCCGAGGCCGAACGCGAGTGGGAGCGCGCCCAGGAACTGTTCGATCGGACGGTGTTGTCGGAGCGTGAATTGCAACTCGCCGAGATCGGTCTCAATGATGCCGATGCCGCTTACCAGGCCGCGCAGGCCGAGCGGATCGCCGCCGAGGTGGCGTTGGAATGTCACAGTCTCAAGGCGCCGTTCGCGGCCTGGGTGCTGGCCGTGCCGGTCGCGCCGGGTCAGGCCATCGTCAATACGCAACAAGCGACGCCGCTGGTGACGCTGGCCGCGCGTGACCTTATGCGTGCGCGCGCCAACGTCGATGCCGCGCAGGCGGCCGCGCTCAAAGCGGATGCGGCCGTTGCCGTACGCGTCGGCGAGCAGCGCTTCGATGCACGCATTGTGCAGATCGGTCTGGAACCGATCGGCAGCCAACGGCCGCCGCAATATCCCGTCGAAGTCGAATTCAAGGTGCCGGCCGATACGCAGCTGCGCGCCGGCCAGGCTGCGGTGCTGGAACTGCCATGAACAGCGCGCGTCGTTGCCGCGTCAGTGGCCGTGTGCAAGGCGTGTTCTTTCGCGTCTCGACCCGCAACGTGGCGCTGGAACTCGGCGTGTTTGGTTATGCGAAAAACCTATCCGACGGTCGTGTCGAAGTACACGCCGAAGGCGATGCTGCCGCCGTCGCGGCACTGTGCGATTGGTTGTGGGACGGTCCGGACGCGGCGGAAGTGTCCAGTGTCGAATGCCAATCCGTCGCGCTGGTCGGTTACGACGATTTCACGACCGGATAGACGATCCAGCTGCGCCTGCCAATGCTATTGTAGGAGCGGGCTTGCCCGCGAACGGTTCAGAGATTGGCCGGTTCGCGGGCAAGCCCGCTCCTACAATGCCCCACCTTCAGCGTCAGTGATTCCCCGCCCACGCCATGCTGCGACGCGCTTCGGGTGTCGGCGGTGTGAGCACGGTGTCCTGCGGCGGATGTGAGGTGTCGGTGTCCGGATAATCCAGCGTGTAATGCAGGCCGCGGCTTTCCTTGCGGCTGCTGCGCGCGAGCGGATGATGAGTTCGGCGACCTGCACCAGGTTGCGCAACTCGATCAGGTCGTTGGTGACGCGGAAATTGCTGTAGTACTCGTGGATCTCCTGCTGCAGCAGTCGCACGCGGCGCAGGGCGCGTTCGCAGGCGCTTGTTGGTGCGCACGATGCCGACGTAGTCCCACATGAAGCGGCGCAGTTCGTCCCAGTTGTGGCTGACGACGACTTCCTCGTCCGAATCGGTGACGCGCGATTCGTCCCAGGCGGGCAGTGCCGGCGGCGGCGGCGACGTCGGTCAGTTTGGCGACGATGTCCTGCGCCGGCGAGCTTGCCGAACACCAGACATTCCAGCAGCGAATTGCTGGCCATGCGGTTGGCGCCGTGCAGGCCGGTGTAGGCGGTCTCGCCGATGGCATAGAGACCGGCGATGTCGGTGCGGCCGTGCAGATCGATCATCACGCCGCCGCAGGTGTAATGCGCGGCCGGCACCACCGGGATCGGCTGCTTGGTCATGTCGATACCGAATTCCAGGCAGCGCGCGTAGATGGTCGGGAAGTGTTCCTGGATGAACGTCGGCCGGCTTATGGCTGATGTCCAGATACACGCACTCGGCACCGAGGCGTTTCATCTCGTGGTCGATGGCGCGCGCCACGATGTCGCGCGGTGCGAGTTCGGCGCGCGCGTCGAAGCTTGTGCATGAAGCGTTCGCCGTTCGGGCAGTTTCAGCAGCGCCGCCTTCGCCGCGCACCGCTTCGGTGATCAGGAACGATTTGGCGTGCGGGTGATACAGGCAGGTCGGATGGAACTGATTGAACTCCATGTTGGCGATGCGGCAGCCGGCGCGCCAGGCCATGGCGATGCCGTCGCCGCTGGCGATGTCCGGGTTGCTGGTGTAGAGATACACCTTGCTGGCGCCGCCGGTGGCCAGCACCACGAAGCGCGCGCGGAACAGGTCCACGTCGCCGTGGCCGCGATCCAGCACATAGGCGCCGACGCAGCGGTTCGGGCCGGACAGGCCGAGCTTGGCGCTGGTGATCAGATCGACGGCGATATGACTGTTCGAACAGCGTGATGTTGGGATGCGCGCGCGCGCAGGCGACCAGCGAGGTCTCGATGGCCGCGCCGGTGGCGTCGGCGGCATGGATGACGCGGCGGTGACTGTGGCCGCCCTCGCGGGTGAGATGGAAGTGCTCGCCATCGCCGACGCCATCGCCGCGTGTTCGCGGGTGAAGGGCACGCCATGGTCGATCAGCCAGTGCACCGCATCCGGGCCGCGTTCGACGGTGAAGCGCACGGCATCCGGATGACACAGGCCGGCGCCGGCATCGAGGGTGTCGGCGACATGCGAGTCGATGCTGTCTTCGGGGTCGAGCACCGCTGAGACGCCGCCTTGGGCATACAGACTGCTGCCTTCGGTGATCGGACCCTTGGCCAGCACCGTGACGCGGCAATGATCGGCCAGTTCCAGCGCCAGACGCAGCCCGGCGGCGCCGCTGCCGATGACCAATACGTCGCTGTCTGTTGTCTGCGTCATGGCTTGTGAGGGCTGGGGAATGCGTCTAAGGTTGCGCGGGAGTCTGCGGGCCGAGTACGTACGGGCCTTGAATTTCCATAAGTTACCCTAAAGTCACCGGTCTGGCGAACTGTTTGCCGGAGTGCTTGTCTAGGGTGCGGGGGCGGGATGCAGTCCAGTATCAGCAGCCCAGTATGACGCTTGGGGAAGCGGATGAATGAACACAGCACCGATCAGGCGTTGGTCGAGCGCGTCCAGCAAGGGGATGCGCGCGCCTTCGAACTCCTGGTGCGGAAATATCAAAACAAGATCGTGCAGCTGGCGACCCGTTATCTGCGCGACCCCAGTGAGGCACAGGACGTTGCGCAGGAGACCTTTATCAAGGCCTACCGCGCGTTGCCGTCATTCCGTGGGGATAGCGCCTTCTACACCTGGCTGTACCGTATCGCGACCAATACCGCCAAGAATTATCTGGTGGCGCAGAACCGCCGGCCGCCCACCGACGATATCGATGCGCAAGATGCGGAACAATTCAGCGGTGACACGGGTCTGAAGGAATACGCCACGCCTGAGCATCTGCTACTACGCGACGAGATCGAGCAGACCATTACCGATGCGATCGAGGCGTTGCCGGATGAGTTACGCACCGCGATCACCTTGCGGGAGCTGGAAGGATTGAGTTACGAGGATATTGCCCAGGCCATGGATTGCCCCATCGGCACGGTGCGGTCACGGATCTTCCGCGCCCGCGAGGCCATTGAAACACGATTAGCCCCTTTGCTGAGTTGATGGCAATGGGGTCGGCAGTTGCGAGGTTGAATGTATGAGCGAACAGATCAGAGAACAGCTATCGGCCCTGCTCGACGGTGAGTTGCCGGCGCAGGAACAGGACCTTACTGCTGGCGCGACTCGCGCGCGATCCGGCGTTGCGGTCGCACTGGTCGAATTATCAGCTGATCGGCGATGGCTTGCGTAAGGGCCTGCCGGCGCAGATCGATCTCGATTTGGCCGATCGGGTCATGCGCGCGATTGACGACTTGCCCGCGCAACCTGCCGGCAAGTCGTCGGTCGTGCGGCGTGTCTTGAAACCGTTGGCCGGACTGGCGGTGGCCGCCTCGGTTGCCGTCGTCGCCGTGCTGGCGGTGCAGCAAGCACGCGCACCCACACCCGGCACAGCGCAGGTGGCGACCAAGCCAACCGGCATCAGTCGCAGACCTATGTGCGGGTGCAGGGAACGCGCTGGCAGGCCCAGCCGGGAAATGTTCAAGCGCCGCAAGTCGACAATCGTCTCAACGAATATCTCGTCAATCACAGTGAATACGCCGCCAGTGGCGGCATGCCGGGTATGCTGCCGTATGTCCGTGTCGTGGGTTATGACCAGGAATAAGCCGACGCAGTTGACCCTGGGGGCAGGGCTGGTCCTGATCTCTGGGCTGTCGGCCGCGGTCGCCGGTGCGGCAACCGATGATGCGCGCGATCTGCTGCGGCAGATGTCCGAGGCCAGCATGGGTCTGAATTACCGCGGCACATTCGTCTATCTGCACAACGGCCAGTTGGAGGCGATGCAGGTTGTGCATCGCGCCGCCAAAGAGGGTGAGCAGGAGCGTTTGATCGCGCTGACCGGCGAGGCCCGCGAGGTGCTGCGCGACAAGGACAAGGTGACGTGCATCCTGCCGAACAGCAAAGCGGTGATGGTCGACAAGAGCATCCCGCGGCAGCCGTTTCCGGCGGCACTGCCGCGTGATCTTGGAGGCGCTCACTGACACCTACGAATTTCAGGTTCTCGGCGAAGATCGCGTGTCCGGCCGGCCGGCGCGCATCGTCGCCATTCGTTCGTTGGACGCCTTCCGTTATGGTTATCGATTATGGCTGGAGCGCGACAGCCACCTGCTGCTCAAGTCGGATCTGATCGACAGCGATGGGCGCGCGGTCGAGCAAATGATGTTTACCGATGTGGAAATCCTCGATGCCGTGTCTGACGCCGCGTTGACGCCGTCATTGCGCGGCGACGGTTACACCTGGCACGAGCAGAAGGAACGGGCCGCGGCGGATGATCATGCCGCGGTGGGCGAGAGTGTCTGGTCGGTGACCGGACTGCCGGCTGGCTTCATGCGTACGCATCACAACCGGCATGTGATGCCCTCGGCTACCGTGCCCGGTCGAACACATGGTATTCAGTGACGGCCTGGCCACCGTGTCGGTCTATATCGAACCGCGGCAAGCAGACGCGCAAGGATTGTCCGGGCATTCCAATATGGGTGCGGTCAACGCCTTGGGTGTCCAGGTCGGCGACTATCAGGTTACCGTGGTCGGCGAGGTTCCGCGGCTGACGGTGGAGCGCATCGGCCAATCAGTGCAGCGCCGCTGAGTCTGTTAACATGGCGCCCCTATGATTGAAGAATCCGCCCAGGTCATCGCCACAGAAGGCGAGTTCGTTTGGGTCGAGACCCAGCGTCAGTCGACCTGCGGCGGTTGCGCGGCCAATCAGGCCTGCGGCACGGCGACACTGGCCAAGGTGCTCGGCAGACGGCGTACGCGGGTACGCGCGCTGTAATCACGATGGTGCGCAAGTCGGCGATACCGTCGTCATCGGGCTCGACGAGACCGCGTTGATCCGCGGTTCATTGGCGGTGTACGCCATGCCCTTGCTGACCTTGTTCGCCGGTGGCATTGATCGGCGCCTGGTTGTCGGAACGCTGGGCGCTGGAGGGTGAATCATTGACGCTGGGTTTGGGTGTTGCGGGTCTGATCGGCGGTCTGCTGTGGCTGAAGGGTTTCAGTCGACGCATCCAAGACGACAGTCGCTATCAGCCGGTGGTGCTGCGGCGGCAGTTGCGATAAAGGTTTTTTAGGAACGTCCTTGGTCGTGAACAGCAGGAATGCACACCGTTCGCCGACGAGAGCTGTCTACAGGTTGTTGGCAGAAGATTGCTGTGCATCGAGGCAGGTTAACTTGGGAGATGTCATGAAACGTATGTCTGACCGTCGGTTTGGCGGTGTATGGATGATGTTGGTGGCGGGTCTGTTGGCGTCGACGCAGTTGGCTGCGCGCGCATTGCCGGATTTCAGTGAGCTGGTGGAGGCCAACAGTCCGGTGGTCGTGAACATCAGCACCACGCAGAAGGCCAAGCAGAATGCTATCGGCGGTCTGCCGCCGGGCATGGAAATGCCCGATCTGCCCGAAGACAGCCCGTTCAACGATCTGTTCAAGCATTTCTTCGGCGAAGGCGGTGAGGGCATGCCGGAAGAGTTCGATGCCAAATCGCTGGGCTCGGGTTTCATCATCAGCGCCGACGGTTATGTGCTGACCAATAATCATGTGGTGAAAGACGCCGAAGAGATCATCGTGCGCCTGTCCGATCGCCGCGAACTGGTGGCCAAGGTCATCGGTACCGACGAACGCAGCGACGTGGCGCTGTTGAAGATCGAAGCGGACGATCTGCCGGTCGCGCACCTGGGCAAAGCGGAGAGTCTGAAAGTCGGTGAATGGGTGTTGGCGATCGGTTCGCCGTTCGGCTTCGACAGCACCGCGACCTACCGGCATTGTCAGCGCCAAGGGCCGCGCCCTGCCGAGCGAGAATTACGTCCCGTTCATCCAGACCGACGTGGCCATCAATCCCGGTAACTCGGGCGGCCCGCTGTTCAACATGGATGGCGAGGTGGTAGGCATCAACTCGCAGATCTTCAGCCGCACCGGTGGCTACATGGGGCTGTCGTTTGCGATTCCCATCGAAGTCGCGATGGATGTCGCCGAACAGCTCAAGAGCAAGGGCCATGTGACGCGCGGTTGGTTGGGTGTGCTGATCCAGGACGTCACCCGCGAATTGGCGCAATCCTTCGGCATGAAGAAGCCGATGGGCGCGCTGGTGTCCAAGGTGTTGCCGGACAGCCCGGGCGCCAAGGGCGGCATTCAGGTCGGCGATGTGATCCTGTCGTTCAACGGGCGCGAGGTGGTCAATTCCTCGAATCTGCCGCCCATCGTCGGCAGCACGCCGGTCGGCAAGGAGATCGAGGTCAAGGTGTTGCGCAACGGCAAGCCGCAGACGCTGACCCTGACGCTGGGTGAATTGAAGGACGAAGACAAGAAGGTGCTGGCCAAGGCGGATTCGAAATCCACCACCAACAGCCGTTTGGGTCTTGGTACCAGCGAAGTACCCAAGGAAATACGCGATGCCTTGGAGATCAAGGACGGCGGGGTCATTGTCAGCGCATTGGACAGCGGCGCCGCGTCCAAGGCCGGTATCCGCAAGGGTGATGTCATCGTGATGTTCGGCGGCGTCAGCGCGTGGAGAACGGCAAACAGTTCGGCGAACTGGTCGACAAGGCCCAGGCCGACGCGGTGGTCCCGGTGCTGGTCCAGCGCGAAGGCGGCCCGACCTTCCTGGCGATCAAGATACCGGGTAAGGGCTGAGGCGCGCGTAGTCGTGTGATGGAGCGGGGGCGGAATTCGAATCTGTCCCCTGCTCCGTCATTGCGAGACGCGCAGCGTCGAAGCAATCTCGTAACGTAACGGGTTGATTCGCATGACCAACAAGATTGCTTCGCTGCGCTCGCAATGACGGATGCAATACCTGCCAACAGATCCCTGATCCTCTACACCCGCCACGGTTGCCACCTGTGCGAGGACTTCGAGCAGGAACTGCGGCGCTTGCAAGCGGAAACGTCCTTTCGCTGTCGAGATCCGTGATGTCGACGCGCGCCCGGAGTGGCGAGCGGCCTACAACGACCTGGTGCCCCTGCTGCTGGCCGGCAGTGAGGAAATTTCCCGTTATTTTCTCGATCTGGAGCGCCTTAGGCGGTATCTGGGTTGTGCCTGAACATGTATAATCTGCCGCCTTTATGACGGCATTTTCTGCGCTTTCAAACATCTCCAAACGTCCCCGGCGACAGGCGGTCCAGACGGCCGCGCGGAGCCCTTGTGTTTTCATTGAGTACCCGCAGTGACCGATCTCAGCCATATCCGTAATTTTTCCATCATCGCCCACATCGACCACGGTAAATCGACCATGGCCGATCGGTTCATCCAGCGTTGCGGCGGCTTGTCCGAGCGCGAGATGGAGGCGCAGGTGCTGGATTCCATGGATCTGGAGCGCGAGCGCGGTATCACCATCAAGGCGCAGAGCGTGTCCTTGGACTACACGGCGAGCGACGGCCAGGTCTATCGTTTGAATTTCATCGACACGCCCGGCCACGTCGATTTCTCCTACGAAGTGTCGCGCTCGCTGGCCGCCTGTGAAGGCGCGCTGCTGATCGTCGATGCCGCGCAGGGTGTCGAGGCGCAGAGCGTGGCCAACTGCTACACCGCCATGGAACAGGGTCTGGAAGTGGTGCCGGTGTTGAACAAGATCGACCTGCCCTCGGCCGATCCCGAGCGCGTCATCAAAGAAATCGAAGAGATCATCGGCATCGAGGCCGAAGACGCCGTGCGTGCCAGCGCCAAGACCGGCATCGGCATCGATGAAGTATTAGAAGCGCTGATCGCGCGCGTGCCGGCACCGCAGGGCGATCGCAGCGGGCCGTTGCAGGCGCTGATCATCGATTCCTGGTTCGATAACTATGTCGGTGTGATCTCGCTGGTGCGGGTCATGGAAGGCACGCTCAAGCCCGGTCAGAAGATGCAGGTGATGTCTTCGGGGCGCGCCTATCTGGTCGACCACGTCGGTATCTTCACGCCCAAACGACTGGACACTAAATTGCTGCAGGCCGGTGATGTCGGCTATGTGATTGCCGGCATCAAAGAGATCGACGGCGCGCCGGTTGGCGACACCTTAACGCTGGCGGACAAACCGGCGGCCGCGCCCTTGCCGGGTTTTCAGAAGGTGCAGCCACGCGTGTTCGCCGGGCTGTTCCCGGTGGAGTCCGATGCCTACGAAGATTTGCGCGAGGCCTTGCAGAAGCTGCGTCTGAACGATGCCTCGCTGCATTTCGAACCGGAATCCTCCACCGCCTTGGGCTTCGGTTTTCGCTGCGGCTTCCTCGGTATGCTGCACATGGAGATTGTGCAGGAACGCCTGGAACGCGAGTACGACATGGATCTCATCACCACCGCGCCGACGGTGGTGTATCAGGTGTTGACGACCAAGGGCGAGGTCATCGACATCGACAACCCGTCCAGTCTGCCGCCGCTGAATTATGTCGACGAGATTCGCGAGCCGATCATCCTCGCCAATATCTTAGTGCCGCAGGATTATCTCGGCGCCGTGATGACGCTGTGCATCGAAAAACGCGGCGTGCAGAAGAATCTGCAATTCCTGGGCAATCAGGTGTCGGTGAGTTTCGAAATGCCGCTCGCCGAAGTGGTGTTGGATTTCTTCGATCGACTCAAATCCGTCAGCCGTGGCTATGCCTCGTTCGAATACCATTTTCTGCGCTTCCAGGAGGCGCCGCTGGTGAAGCTGGATATTATGATCAACGGCGAGAGGGTCGATGCGCTGGCGATTATCGTGCATCGCGATCAGGCCGAGTATCGTGGTCGCGAAGTGGCCGATAAGATGAAGGAACTGATCCCGCGGCAGATGTACGATGTGGCGATTCAGGCCACCATCGGCGCGAATATCATCGCCCGCACCACGGTCAAAGCGCTGCGCAAGAACGTGACGGCGAAGTGCTACGGCGGCGACGTCTCGCGTAAGCGCAAGCTGCTGGAGAAGCAAAAGGAAGGCAAGAAGCGCATGAAGCAGTTCGGCAAGGTCGAGATCCCGCAATCGGCCTTTCTGGCGGTGTTGCAGGTCGGCAAGAAATAACAAGGACAACCCATGAATTTCGATTTCCCCCTGATACTGGTTTTGGCAAGTTTCATCACTGGCGTGATCTGGGCCTTGGATGCCCTGCTGTGGGCGCCCAAACGCAAATCCGCGGCCAAAGAACCGGTGTTGGTCGAATACGCCAAGGCGTTCTTCCCGGTGATCTTCATCGTCCTGTTGCTGCGCTCGTTCCTGGTCGAGCCGTTCCGCATTCCCTCCGGCTCGATGATGCCGACCTTGCTGGTTGGCGATTTCATTCTGGTCAATAAGTTCGCCTACGGTCTGCGCCTGCCGGTGCTGAACAAAAAGATATTGGAGATCGGCGAGCCGCAGCGCGGCGATATCGTGGTGTTCCGCAATCCGGAAGATCCCGCCGTCGATTACATCAAGCGCGTGGTCGCCGTTCCCGGCGACCGTGTTGCCTACCGCGACAAAATCCTCTATATCAATGACAAGGTGATGCCGCAGACGCCGATCGGCAGTTATGTCGGGGTCGGTTCCGGGGTGTCGAGTTCGGGTGCCGATCTGCGCGAGGAGAATCTCGATGGTGTACAACATCAGATCCTGGTTCGGCCGGGTGCCGGCGGTGCCGAGGGCGACCTGCAAGTGCCGCCGGGGCATTATTTTATGATGGGCGATAATCGCGATAACAGTAAAGACAGCCGCTATATCGGCCCGATCCCGGAGGCCAATCTGGTCGGCAAGGCATTTATGATCTGGATGAGTTGGGATGGCGCCGGCGGCGGCGTCGATGTGAAACGGCTCGGACAATCCATTCACTAAGAGAGGGGAACGATTATGCAGACGCTGAAATCGCAGCGGGGAATGACCGCGATCGGTTGGTTGATCGTACTGGGACTGATCGGCTTCTTCGTGCTGCTGGCGCTGCGCATGACGCCGAGCTATCTGGAAGTCTTTTACCATCTACTCGGCCATGGAGTCCTTGCAGGAAGAGCCGGGGATGGCCAACAACACCCCGCAGGATATCCGCAAGATGATGGGCAAGCGTTTCGACATCAACGACGTCAAGAGCATCACAGCCAAGGACGTCGATGTCGAGAATCTAGGCAATGCTTTCCTGGTCAGTGTCGATTACGAGGTGCGTATGCCTGTGTTCGGCAATGTCGACGTGGTAATGACCTTCGCCAAAGAAGTTGAGGTGGCGCGCAATTGAGCGCGGACGCGGGCGCGCTGCTCAACAGCTTGGGTTATACGTTTCATGACCCCATGCTGCTGGAGAGCGCGCTCACGCACCGCAGCGCGGGCGGTGTCAACAACGAGCGCCTGGAATACCTGGGCGACGCGGTGCTCGGTCTGGTGATCGCTGAAGATCTCTATCGGCGCTATCCGCAGGCCAGCGAAGGCGAACTCAGCCGCTTGCGCGCCAGCCTGGTGCGTAAGCAAACCCTGGCTGAATTGGCGCGTGATTTGAATTTGGGCGAGTTTCTGCGTTTGGGTTCCGGCGAACTCAAAAGCGGTGGTTACCGCCGCGATTCCATTCTCGCCGACGCCCTTGAAGCGATCCTCGGTGCCGCGTATCTGGACGGCGGGTTCGCCGCCAGCGCAGCATTGATCCAGACGTTGTACGCCGAACGCCTGGAAAGTCTGCCGAGCAAGCCCCTGGCGATCAAAGATCCGAAGACGCAGTTGCAGGAATATCTGCAAGGCCGACATTTGAATTTACCCGACTACGAGGTTGTTTCCGTGCGCGGCGAGGCCCACGATCAGATCTTCGAAGTCGAGTGCCAGATCGTCGCGCTGACGCAGAGCACGCGGGCGCAGGGCAGCAGTCGGCGGCGCGCCGAACAACAGGCCGCACAGCAAATGCTCGAACAATTAGGCGTGGAGGTCGTAACATGAACGCGCTTACACAGCGAATTTTTCCGTACCCGTTTATCAATGAGGCAAGTGCTTGTGAGTGATGCGTTCCGATGCGGTTATGTGGCCCTGGTGGGGCGGCCCAATGTGGGCAAGTCGACGCTGCTCAACAGCCTGCTCGGGCAGAAGATCAGCATCACCTCGCACCGTCCGCAGACCACCCGCCATCGCATCCTCGGCATCAATACGCTGGAACAGGCGCAGATCGTCTACGTGGACACGCCCGGCCTGCATCAGGGCAATCGCAAGGCGCTGAACCGCGCCATCAACCGCACCGCCGCCGATACCCTGCATGCGGTGGATGTGGTGGCCTTCCTCGTCGAGGGCGTGCGCTGGAGCGACGAAGACCGCTGGGTGCTGGATTTGCTCAAAGATGTCGAAGTGCCGGTGATCCTGGTGGTGAACAAGGTCGATCTGCTGGAGGACAAGGCGGCCCTGTTGCCGCATATGCAGACCCTCGCCGCGCTGTATGAATTCGCCGACATCGTGCCGCTGTCCGCGTTGAAACGCGACAACCTCGATCGCTTCGAAGCGTGCGTCATCGAACATTTGCCGGAGCAACCGCCGCTCTACCCAGAGGATCAGATCACCGATCGCAGCGAACGCTTTCTGGCCGCCGAGCGCGTGCGCGAAAAACTGTTCCGCAAACTCGGACAGGAAGTGCCCTACGGACTCACCGTCGAGATCGAACAGTTCAAGCAGGAAGGCAATCTGCGCACGATCCATGCGCTGATCTGGGTGGAGCGCGATTCGCACAAGGCCATGGTCATCGGCAAGGGTGGCAGTCGCTTGAAAGAAGTCGGCAGTGAGGCGCGTCGCGAACTGGAAACGCTGTTCGACGGCAAGGTGTTCCTGCAACTGTGGGTCAAGGTCAAGGAAGGCTGGGCGGACGACGAGCGTGCGTTGCGCAGCTTAGGTTACGGCGACGATCAGTAGGCGGCGACGGGAATGCATCAAGCCACGCAATTGCAGTCCGGCTACATCCTGCATCAGCGGGCCTACCGCGATACCAGTTTATTGCTTGAAGTATTCACGCGCGATCACGGCCGCCTCGGTCTGGTGGCGCGCGGCGCGCGTGCGCCACGTTCGCGCATCCGCGGTCTGTTGCAGCCGTTCCAACCCGTGCTGCTGTCGTGGTCCGGTCGTGGCGAACTGGGTACGCTCGCGGGCGTCGAGCCCGCTATCGATGCGAGGGGTGTGCCGCCGCGCCTGTTGGGCGCCACCTTGTATTCGGGGTTTTATTTGAATGAACTGCTGATGCGTCTGTTGCAGCGACACGATCCGCATCCTGAACTTTTTGTTGCCTATGCCGAGGCCTTGCGCGGCTTGCCGCAGGCGGCGCAGCGACCGTTGCGCTTGTTCGAAAAGCAGTTGCTGGAGTCGTTGGGCTACGGACTGTTGCTGGATCACGAAGCGGATAGCGGCGTGCCGGTGTTGGCCGAGGCCGATTATGTCTACGCCTTGGAATCCGGTCCCGTGCGCAGCCAGGGTGTGAACGCGCGTGGCTTGCAGTTGTCCGGACGCAGTCTGCTGTCGCTCGCCGCCGAGGATCTGTCCGATGCGCAGAGTCTGGCCGACAGCAAACGCCTGATGCGTGCCGCGCTGGGTTTGTATCTGGGTGGTCGCGAATTGAAGACGCGCGAGGTGTTCGCGGCCATGACCGCGCGTTGAGGTGTTTGACGAAAGACGCAAAGAAAAAAAGAGATAGCCACGGAATACACGGAAAACACCGATAATATTTGCCGCGCAAACCACGCAACAACATGCAAGGGGCGCTGTCCTAACGGCTTTCGAAGGTTTTAATACCAAAGCTTTATCCGTGCCCTCCGTGTTTTCCGTGGCTATATTTCGGATTATGCTTTGTGTCCTTTGCGGTGAATCTGTAATTTCCAGGAATGACAATGCACAACGACATACATCTGGGCGTCAACATCGACCACGTCGCCACGCTGCGCCAGGCGCGCGGCACGCGCTATCCCGATCCGGTGCAGGCGGCCATCGAGGTCGAGCAGGCCGGTGCCGACAGTGTCACGCTGCATTTGCGCGAGGACCGTCGTCACATCCAGGAGCGCGACGTGGAGATGTTGAAAGACATCCTGCTCACGCGCATGAATCTGGAAATGGCCGTGACGGACGCCATGCTCGCCATCGCCGAACGCATTCAACCAGCCGACTGCTGCCTGGTGCCGGAGCGGCGCGAGGAACTGACCACCGAAGGCGGACTGGATGTGGTCGCGCAGCGCGCGCGCATCAAAGACGCTTGTGCGCGTCTGGCCGCGGTCGGCAGCCGCGTGTCGTTGTTCATCGACGCCGATCCCGCACAGATCGAAGCGGCCGCCGCCTGCGGCGCGCCGTGCATTGAAATTCATACCGGCCACTATGCCGATCTGCCGGCCGGTCCGCAGCGTGAGGCGGAATATAAACGCATCGTGCAGGCGGTCGAGATCGGTGTGCGTTGCGGTCTGACCGTGCATGCCGGGCACGGCCTCAATTATCAGAACGTGCAACCCATCGCTGCGCTGGCGCCGATTCGCGAACTCAATATCGGTCACGCCATTATCGCGCGCGCGCTGTTCACCGGCTTGCAGGCAGCGGTGCGCGAAATGAAGGCGCTGATGTTGCAGGCGCGCGGGCTGACGGGCTGAGGCGATGATCGTCGGCATCGGCACCGATATCGTCCGCATCGCCCGCTTCGAGACCATGCTCGAACGCCACGGCCCGCGTGTGGCGGAACGCATTCTCAGCGCCGATGAACTGATCGAGTACGCCAGCGTCGCGCGTCCGGCGCGCTTTCTCGCCAAACGCTTCGCCGTGAAAGAGGCCGTCGCCAAGGCCTTCGGCACGGGCTTTCGCGACGGCCTGAGTCTGCGCCATATCGGCGTGCAGCACGATGCGCTGGGCAAACCGAGTTTGAAGTTCTATGCGCGTGCCGAGGAATTGTGCGCGCAGCTGGAAGTCGCCAGCAGTCATGTCAGCATCGCCGACGAGCACGATTACGCGGTGGCGTTCGTGACCTTGCTGCGGGGATGAGCTGATTGAACCGCGGACGCGGAACCGCCAAGATCTTAGAGCGAACCGCCAAGGCGCCAAGTACGCCAAGAAAATCTATTTAATGTTTTTGTGGGAGATGACACCCCAGTGAAATCCTGGTAACTAAATATCACATGCCAACCCCACCACCTACACGTAATTATCTTGGCGTACTTGGCGTCTTGGCGGTTCAGATATAGTTTTCTTGGCGGTTTCCGCATCGTGGTAATTCAAGACAATACCCAGCTCAATTCTCCAAACCCGCCGCCGTCAGCAGCAGATCGTCGATGACATCCAGGCAGCGCTGCTGCGCGGTTTCGATGGCGCTGTGGCTTGCGGTCGGGCTGGCCGATTCCAGCGCGGCCGCGGCCTGCTCCAGATCCAGCACCCGACAATACGCTGCCGAACCGCGGATCTTGTGGGCGAGTTCGCGCAGTGAGGTCCAGTCCGCGGCGCGGAAGGCGTTGACCAGTTGTTCGCGCTGGAGCGGCAGTTCCGCCAGCAGCATGGCGAACAGTTCCCGCGCGAGTGTTTCACGCTGTGTGTCTGCGGCCGAATCGGGCGCCGGCGCCTCGATCTTGTTGCCGGTCCAGCGTTTGATCGCCTGCCACAACTGATATTCCGAAATCGGTTTGATCAAGCATTCATTGATGCCGCTGCGGGCCAGTCGTTGTGGTTCATTGGTGAAGGCATTGGCAGTCAGCGCGATGATCGGCGTGCGTTGGTTGAGTCCACCGCCGGCGCGGATCTGTTGGGCCGCTTGTTCGCCGCTCAACTCCGGCATATGCACATCCATCAGGATCAGGTCGAACGGCTGTTGGTTGGCCAGTGTCAGCGCCGCCTGGCCATTGACCGCGTTGCTGACGTGAACGCCCAGGGATTCCAATTGCACGCAGACCAGCTTGCGGTTGATCTCGTTATCGTCGGCGAGCAGGATGCGCGCGCCGCGCAGATCGGGCATACGTGGACGCGGGTGTTTGCGCCGTTCGGTAAAGGTTTCGCTGTCATCGATACCGATGTCGAGCAGGTCGAACACCGTGCGCCGCAGCGCGTCGCGGCGCGGCGGTTTGCTCAGGCAGGCATCGGCACCCAGGCTGCAGACACGCGTGAGTCGTTCGCGTTCGATGCTGTTGAGCAGGACCAGCAACGGTTGACCGCGTTCCCGCTTGAGATCGCGTATGCAGGTGTGTAACTTGGGCTCTTCGTCGGGCGTGGTATTCATGCCGAGCACCAATAGATCGTATTCGGCGGTGTGGCACGCGGCCGCGCGCAGGCTGTCGCAGTCGCCGATTTCGGTGACCTGCAAGCCCCAGGATTCGAGCGCATGGCGATACGCCAGACGCGCCAGCGGGTGCGCATCGTAGACCAACGCATGGCGGCGCAGAGCCAGCATGTGGCCGCTGTTTTCCTCCGAAGTCTCGTTCAGACGCGCGCAATGCAGCGTAAACCAGAACGTCGAACCCGCGCCGGGCGTGCTCTCGACGCCGATGCGACCGCCCATCATTTCCACCAGTTTCTTGCTGATGAACAAACCCAGTCCGGTGCCGCTGAAGCGGCGGGTGGCAGAACTGTCGGCCTGGCTGAAGGCGAGGAACAACCGGCTCTGCTGTTCCTCGTTCAGGCCGATACCGGTGTCGGTGACACTGATGCGGATGGCGGTCTGTATGGGGTCGGCAGCGTCGTCCGCATCCTCTTCCTCGAGCATCACACGTACCACGACACTGCCCTGGTTGGTGAACTTGAGCGCGTTGCCGAGCAGGTTCAGCAACACTTGGCGGATGCGATTGGAGTCGCCGTACAACTCCAACGGCACGTCGGAGTAGAGCAGCAGAATCAACTCCAGGCCTTTGCTGTGCGCCACCGGGGCCATCAGATCGACCGAGTCTTCCAGCGCCTCGCGCAGATCGAAGGGGCTGGTCTCGACAGTGAGTTTGCCCGACTCGATCTTGGAGAAATCCAGGATATCGTTGACGATCACCAGCAGGTTGGTGGCCGATTTGCGGATGGTGCTGGTGTAGTCGCGCTGCTCGGCGTTGAGCGGCGTGCGCAGCAGCAGGTCGATGAAGCCCAGCAGTCCGTTCATGGGCGTACGGATCTCGTGGCTCATATTGGCCAGGAATTCGGATTTCTCGCGGCTGGCGGCGAGTGCGCGCTTGCGGGCGAGATCGAGTTCAACGTTCTGAATCTCGACCGCCTCCAGGGTTTCGCGCAGTTCGGCGGTGGCCTCGTCGACCTGGGCCTGCAATTCCGCCCGGGCCGTTTCCAATGTGAGGGCCATGTTATTGATGCCGCGTTCGAGCATCCCGAGTTCGCCCAGCGAGCGTTCCTCGATCCGCGTGTGCAGATCGCCGGTGCCGAGGCGTTGCACGGCGGCGGTCAGGGCGAGGATCGGGTTGGCGACGCTGCGACTGACGCGCAACGCGAAAATCATGCTGGCGAACAGCAGCGACAATGTGATGAGTGCGCTGGTGAGAAGCACTTGCTGTTGGCGTTCGCGAGTCGCGGCGCGCGACAGTTCGACGCGCACCCAGCCGAGGGGCTCGATCTCGCGCCCGTCCCGGATATCGTTTCGGCCACTGGCAAAATCGCCGACTGCCAGGCCGCCGCCTTGAATGGGTGCCTCGAATTCCAGCAGATTGCGGAGATCAAGCGCGCGATCTATCGCCAGTGCGGACCTGAGTCAGGGGGTGGTGGTTGTGGTCGAGGATAGTGACGCGCACCACGTCGGCTTCGCGTAGCGTCGCTTCGGCGAGTGCTTGCAGGATGTCAGTGATTGTCGGCGAGCACGCCATATCCGCTGGCCGGCGCAAGCTGGTTGGCGATCGCACGACCGCGTTCGATCAGGGCGGCTCCCATATCGTCGATGCGGGTCTTGATGAAATAGCCGCCGAGCACCAAGGCGATGGCGATGGTCGGTAACAGCGTGGTCAGCAGAATGCGACTGTGGATGCCCTGTGTCTTCATGATTGCGGTGCGTCCCGTATGTGGAGCTCAGCCTGCAGAGCGTATTCGTTCGTGTCATGAATGCCGGGCGATTGCGCGACTTAGTGATTATCCGATACCGATTATCATTCGGTATCGCGGCCGATATCGCGGCCGATATCGCGCCATATGGGCACCGGAACTTCCATTGACCGGTGTGCGTCAGTTCAGCGAAGCCGTCGCTGGCGGGCACGCCGTCCGGGTGTGCCGTCCGTCCCGGGTGTGCCGCCGAGTGTATGGTGCCGTCTTCACGGGGTGTCGTCAAAAGCGGCTTCTACCCGCGCGGGGCCATGCAGTACACTGTGCCGCTATGGACTTCCCTACGCTTGAAGATTTCGTCGGCAACACGCCGCTGGTGCGCCTGCAGCGCCTGCCCGGGCAACACCTCCAACCACATTCTGGTCAAGCTGGAAGGCAATAACCCCGCCGGTTCGGTCAAGGATCGGCCCGCCCTGTCCATGATCCAGCACGCCGAACAGCGCGGCGAGATCAAGCCCGGCGATACCCTCATCGAGGCCACCAGCGGCAACACCGGCATCGCGCTGGCCATGGCCGCGGCCATCAAAGGCTATCGCATGGTGCTGATCATGCCGGACAACATGAGCGTGGAACGGGTGCAGGTGATGCGCGCCTTCGGCGCCGAGATCGTCCTGGTGACGCGTGCGCAGAGCATGGAAGGCGCGCGCGACCTGGCCAAACAGATGGAGGCCGAGGGCAAGGGCAAGGTGTTGGATCAGTTCTCCAACCTGGATAATCCGCAGGCGCATTACGAAGGTACCGGTCCGGAAATCTGGCGCGACACCGGCGGACGCATCACCCATTTCGTCAGCGCCATGGGCACCACCGGCACCATCATGGGCACTTCGCGTTATCTCAAGGAACAGAATCCCCAGGTGCAGATCGTCGGCGTGCAACCGACCGAGGGCGCGTCGATCCCCGGCATCCGTCGCTGGCCGAAGGAATACCTGCCGAGTATCTTCGATGCCTCGCGTGTCGACAGCGTTATCGATATCGATCAGCAGACCGCCGAGGACACCACCCGCGCACTCGCGGCACGTGAGGGTATCTTCTGCGGCATATCTTCCGGCGGCGCGGTGGCCGCCGCGATGAAACTTTCCGCGCACGTTGAAAATGCCGTGATCGTCGCCATCATCTGCGACCGCGGTGACCGCTATCTGTCGACGGGTATTTTCCCGGCCTGAACTGATCGCAACATCATGTCAGCGTCGCGCGCGCCTGCAATTCAGCGCAGCGTGTGCTGGATGCCGTGAGCCGTATCGGCACGGTCTTCGCAATACACGGCTATCTATCCCGCAAAATAAACGCAACCATGCACTTTGCGGTTATAGTTTCCAACGTGAATACCCATCACAACTCTTCCATGCGACTCGCGGTGCTATCGGCACTGTTCCTGGCGACGCAATTGCTCGGCAGTGCCGCGGTCGCGTTTGATCAGCTCGGTATCGCCCTCGGCGATCTTCAAGGCGATGGTTGGCAGGCACAGAACATTCAACTCAAGATTGATTTGCCCCTGGGTGCGGAAATGACGGGCGATCTCAGTATCGCTACGCTGCAACTGCCGGCGCCATTCGATCGTGTCGACACCGTGCAGATGCGTTGTGCCACGTTGACCTATGACGACGCGGGTCTGCGCTGTACCGGCCAAGTACAGATTGCGCAGTTGCTCGGCGAAAAAATCAACGCGCAGGTGCAGCTCGATCAGGATGCCGTCACGGGCAACCTGCGGATACGCTTGCGCGATGTGGCACTCGCCGGTGGGCGTTGGCAGCTCGATTTCCAACAGCAATCTGATGTCTGGACACTGAGTGTGCAAGCGCAACGGGTCAACGCGGCCGCCGCCTTGGTGCTGTTGCGAAAATTTAGTCCAGACGTCGACTACACGCTCAGTGGAACGCTGAATCTGAGTGCAGAGGTGCATGGTACAGCCGCCGGTGTTAACGATCTGCAATTCAATCTCGACACGGATCAAGTCGAATTCGCCAATGCCAGTGGCACGCAGGCTGGCGAGAAGCTGCGTATGGAGATAAGCGGCCATGCCAAGCAGCGTGGTGTCGACTGGCAGGGCGATGCACAGCTTACCTTCAAAGATGGAAATTTATTTGTTGATCCGCTCTATCTGGAAATTACGCCCGCCACAGCATTGCAACTGGCGTCGCAAATACACTGGTCTGGCGCAGCGCAGCGTCTGCGCTTGTCTGACGTGAAACTCGATCATGCGCAAGTCGCGCAGGCACAGGCCGAAGTGCAACTGCGAATCGGCGAAACCACGGCACTGGAGTCCGTGGATCTGCAGGTGCGTGAGGCGCGACTTCCGGGCGCCTACCTGAACTATATCCAGCCCTGGCTGCACGGCCAGGTTGGCGACGCACTGAAAACCGCCGGGCAGTTTTCCGGGCGCTACTCGTATCGCATGGAGGGCGAAAGCACGTTGCAATTGCAGTTGCATGAGATGGAAATCGAGGATGCCGGCGAGCGTTTTTCGTTCAACAAACTCAATGGCACGATCGACTGGGGCAGCGATGCCGCGACGCGCACGACGACGCTGCGTTGGGCCGGCGGCAGTGTCTACCGACTCGCCTTGGGTGCGGCGCAAGTGTCGGTGCTCAGTCACGGCGCGCAATACGAGTTGCGTGAACCGGCGCGTATTCCGGTATTGGATGGCGTATTGCTGCTCAACGAATTGGCTCTCAGCGATCCGGGCGATGAAACTATGCGTTTTCGTTTCGATGGCGAGTTGACACCGGTGTCCATGGAGGCCGTGTGCGCGGCCTTGGATTGGCCGAAATTCGGCGGCCAATTGGCGGGTCGTCTGCCGGCGGCACACTATGCGGATGGAATACTCGAAGTCGGCGGTGAACTGCAGGTGCAAGCCTTCGAGGGTGATCTGGCCGTGCGTAATCTGCGTCTCGAACAACCCTTCGGCCGCGTGCCGCGCCTGAACGCCGATCTGACGTTCGATAATCTGGATCTGGACGCGCTCACCAGCACCTTCGAGTTCGGCAAGATCGAAGGGCGACTGAGTGGTCATATCCATCAGTTGTATCTGGAATCCTGGCAGCCGGTGGCCTTCGAAGCGCGTTTTGCGACGCCGGAGAATGATGACTCGCGACACCGCATCAGTCAGAAGGCGGTGGAAAATCTGTCCAACATCGGTGGCGGCGGCGTGGGTGGTGTGCTGTCGCGCAGTTTTTTGGGGATGTTCGAAGAATTCCCGTATGAGAAACTTGGCGTGAGCTGCACCTTGCGTGACGGTGTCTGCCACATGAGCGGTGTCGAAGCGGCGGAAAACGGTTATTACATTGTGAAGTCCCGTTTCATCCCGCCGCGCATCGATGTCGTCGGCTACTCGGATCGGGTAGACTGGCACACACTGATTGACCGCTTGAAGTCGGTCACCTTGGATCAGCCGCCCGAAGTACGCTAAACACCGGCTGTCATTTTGCAATGAATGGGAGAAAGACGATGCTCAAGCTGCGAACGCCCGTACTGCTGGCCATGCTCGCCCTGTTGGTCGCCTGCGTCACCATCAATGTGTATTTTCCCGCGGCGGCGGCCCAGGAGGCCGCGGATCGCATTATCAATAAGGTCTATGGCAGCGAAGGCGAAGGTGGCGAATCAGCGCCAGCACCGAAACCTGAGTCGCAACCGAACCGCTCCGCAACCGCAATCCCAATTCCAGCGTGAAAGCATGGTGGTTGTCGCCCTGGCGGGCACGCTCGATTGGTTGATCAGCCCAGCCGAGGCCGCTGCCGACATCAACATCAAATCGCCGGCGATTCAGAGCATCACGGCGGGCATGGAGCAGCGTCATGCCAGTCTGGCGCCGCATTACGCCAGCGGTGCCGTGGGCATGACCGGCGATGGCCGGATCGCTGTGCACGATCTCAATGCCGTAGCGTTGCGTGACCGCAGTCGCGTGCAGCAACTGGTGGCCGAGGAGAATCGTGATCGCAATGCGCTCTATGCCGAGATCGCGCGTGCCAACGGCCATCCCGAATGGGAAAGCGAAATCCGCGCGACCTTCGCGCGCCGCTGGGTGGACAACGCCCCGGGCGGTTGGTGGTATCAGGATGCCGCGGGTAGTTGGAAGCGGAAATAAGGCTTGAGAGAATCTGCTCGGCATGGACGCCAAGAAAATAACTGTTGTTGTCCAGTGCGCATCGCTGTCCCGGTGGGGCAGGGTGCGCACCAAGGTTTCTCGCGATTCTCGTAATCAATCATTTATGCAATTGGATCGTGTGGGATGAACATACTGGTATTCGATATTGAAACCATCCCGGATGTCGCCACCGGGCGGCGTTTACATGGCCTGGACGGTCTGAGTGACGAGGACAGCGCCAAGGCGATGTTTCATCTGCGCCGGCAGGAAACCGGCGGCAGCGATTTCCTGAAACTGCATATGCATCGCATCGTCGCCATCTCGGCGGTGCTGCGTTCGCGGGACGGCTTGAAGGTCTGGTCGCTGGGCGATTCGGGTGCCGATGAGAAGGAGATCGTGCAGCGTTTCTTCGATGGCATCGACAAGTTCACGCCGACGCTGGTGTCCTGGAACGGCGGTGGATTTGATTTGCCGGTGTTGCATTACCGCGCGCTGCTGCACGGTATCGCCGCGCCACGTTACTGGGATAACGGTGACGATGATCGCGAGTTCAAATGGAATAATTACCTGAGCCGCTATCACGCCCGCCATACCGATCTCATGGATGTGCTGTCCGCTTATCAGCCGCGCGCCGTGGCACCGCTCGATGAAATCGCCAGCATGCTCGGTTTCCCGGGCAAGATGGGCATGAGCGGCGCCAAGGTATGGGATACGTATCTCGACGGCGGTATCGAGGACATCCGCAATTACTGCGAGACCGATGTGCTCAATACCTATCTGGTGTTCCTGCGATTCGAACTGATGCGCGGCAAGCTGTCGCAAGCCGAATATGACGCCGAGTGCCAGCAGTTGCGCACTTACCTCCAGGCGGAGAACAAGGCGCACTTCAACGAGTTCCTGGCGGCCTGGGGGTGACTGTTTGAACCGCCAAGACGTCAAGTTCGCCAAGCAAACCCGGATTGAACCGCCAAGGCGCCAAGAACGCCAAGCAAGATTATTGAGAATATTTTATTGGTATTTCACCCAAACGTTCTTGGCGTTCTTGGCGCCTTGGCGGTTCCAAAATTTCTTTCTTGCCGACCTTGGCGTCTTGGCGGTTTATAAGGCTGTGGTGGTTTCACCGTGAGACGTTCACGCAAGCAGCGTCTGCCGCTGAATCCATCGAAGTGTTGATCGAGTCGCTGTCCCACGACGGGCGCGGGGTTGGTCATGTCGAGGGCAAGACGGTATTCGTCGCCGGCGCATTGCCGGACGAGCGCGTGCGTTGTCGGCTGGTAGAGACGCATAAAAAATATGACGAGGGTTTTGTCGAAGTCGTGCTGCAGGCCTCGCCGCAGCGCGTCGAGCCGCGCTGCGCGCATGCCGGTGTATGCGGTGGCTGCAGCTTGCAGCATATGGCGCCCGAGGCGCAGATCGACGCCAAGCAACAGGTGCTGCTCGGTAACCTGATGCACATCGGTAAGGTGGTGCCTCAAGAGGTTTTGCCGCCGTTACGCGGACCACATTGGGGTTATCGCACCAAGGCGCGGCTGGGTACGCATTACGTGCGCAAAAGGGGTCAGATGCTGGTGGGTTTTCGCGCGAAGCATGCGCCGAGTCTTGCCGACCTTAGGCGCTGCGAGGTGTTGCATCCCAGCGTCGGCGAACGCATCACCGAACTGGCGGATATGCTCGGGGCTCTGGAGGCGCGCGAGCGCATCCCGCAGATCGAGATCGCTGTCGGTGATGAGGCAACTGCGTTGGTGTTCCGCAATCTCGATGCATTGAATGATGCGGATACCGAACAGCTCCGTGCCTTTGGTGAACGTACCGGCCTGCATATCTATCTGCAACCGGCGGGGCCGGCCAGCGCCCATCTGCTGTGGCCAAAACATTCGCAGCTGGACTATGCGCTGCCGCGCTATGATCTGCGGCTGGCGTTTTTGCCGACCGATTTCACCCAGGTCAATCGTGAGATCAATGGCGCGATGATCGATCTGGCCTTGGAGTTGATGGATCCGCAGGCGACAGACCGCGTGCTGGATCTATTCTGCGGGCTGGGCAATTTCACGCTGCCGTTGGCACGCCGCTGTGCGCATGTGGTGGGTGTGGAAGGCGAGCCGAGTCTGGTGCAGCGTGCCCGCGAAAATGCCGCACGTAATAGCATTGCCAACGTGGAATTCCATGTCGCCAACCTCGCCGAGGATGTGTCCATCTATCCCTGGCTGAAGCAGGGCTTCGATAAGCTGCTGCTCGACCCGCCGCGCAGCGGTGCCATGGATATGATTCCCGTCATCGCCAAGCTGGGATTTAAGCGGATTGTGTACGTGTCCTGCAATCCGAGTTCCCTGGCGCGCGACGCCGGGCTGTTGGTGCATGAGCACGGCTATCGACTGGTGAAGGTCGGTGTAATGGACATGTTCCCGCATACCGCGCATGTCGAGTCGATTGCGCTGTTCGAGAAGAAGTGACTCCCGGCGATAAGCCGCGGTCGTTGGGATTTCCACAAAGTGGGTTTGCCGGTTTCTTCGACGCGGCGGCGGTTTGCTTGTCATGGCTTCACTGCATGACTTCCGGGCAAAGATTATTCCAATTCGTTTACTGCAAATACCAGCGCGTGCGCATCGCGTTGAATACGCGCGTGGGATACCAGAGTTTGCCGGTGCTGCCATTGTAGCGAGCCAGCGCGCGCGCATGGTTGCCGCGCTCGCGATCCATGTAGTGTTTGAGGATGATGCAGCCGAAGCGGATGTTGGTGCGGATGTCGAACAAATCGTCGTTGGGGCGGTCGAGTTCGTCGAGCCAGAACGGCATCACCTGCATCAGGCCGCGGGCGCCGGCCGATGACAGGGCGAAGCGGTCGAAATTGCTCTCCACTTGAATGAGCGACAGGACCAGTTCAGGTGTGATGCCGACGTGCATCGCTTCCTGATGCACGATCTTGAGTATCTGCATACGTTCCGTGACCGGGATGTCGTCCCAGGACTTGAGGCGGGTGGCCATATCGGTCAGCCACACTTCGGCGTCGAAGCGATCCTGGAAACTCTGCGCGTTGACGATGGCCTGGGTAAGTTGGGCGCGCTCCTCGGCGTCCGGGCGTTCCTGGATGGCGGCGGGTGCCGCCGTGGCGAACAGCAGCAGCGCGGCGGCGAGACTTGCGCGCATCAAAATCCTAGCCACGGAAAACACGGAAAGCACCGACATTATTACTGTGATTTGTGGCGGGCTCACGGACACTTGCGAGTATCCTCGGTTGAGTGGTCGTAGCACTGTTCTTGAGCGTATTTATCACATCCGTGCCTTCCGTGTTTTCCGTGGCTAGGGTTTTTTCCCTTAAAGCGCAGCGCTATCGCGCCCCACGGACTGTAGTCGGCCCCGCGATGGGGCTACTTGAGCCGCGCGACGATCTGGTCTATCGGCACCAACTCGGCCTCGGTGGCGCGGCCGCCTTTGTATTCGACCATGCCGGCGTCGATATTTTTCTCGCCGACGATGACCCGATGCGGGATGCCGATCAATTCCATGTCGGCGAACATCACGCCGGGGCGCACGTCGCGGTCATCGAACAATACCTCGATACCGGCGGCCTGGAATTCCGCATAGAGCTTTTCGCAGGCCTCGGCAACGCGGTAGGATTTTTTCATGGCCATGGGCAGCAGGGCAACGCGGAAAGGTGCAATGGGGTCCGGCCAGGAGATGCCTTTGTCGTCATGGTTCTGTTCGATGGCCGCGGCGACCACGCGCGATACGCCGATGCCATAACAGCCCATGACCATCACCGACTCGCGACCATTTTCATCGAGCACCGTGGCGCTCAATGCCTCGCTGTATTTGGTGCCGAGTTGGAAAATGTGCCCAACCTCGATGCCGCGCGCGATGGCCAGTGTGCCTTTACCATCCGGGCTGGGATCGCCGGCCTGCACATTGCGCAGATCGGCGATTTCGGCCTCGGGTAGGTCGCGGCCCCAGTTCACGCCGGTGAGGTGATGACCGTCTGCATTGGCACCGCAGATGAAATCGGCGAGCTGCGCGGCGGCGCGGTCAACGATGACGGGGATCTTGAGGCCGACCGGACCGATCGATCCGGGTGCGGCGCCGGTGGCGTCTTTCACTTGGGCATCGGTCGCGAAGGTGAGCGGACTGGCCACGGCAGGGTGTTTCTCGGCCTTGATCTTGTTCAGCTCATGGTCGCCGCGCACGACGAGCGCGACTACGCTGCCTTCTTCAGTGCCTTGCACCAGCAGCGTTTTTGCGCACTGCGCCGCCGATACTTTCAATAACGCGCTGACGTCCTCGATGCTGTGCGCGCCGGGCGTGGCGACGCGGGTCATCGGCTGGGTTGCGGCGGCGCGCGCGTCTGCCGGTGCAACGGCCTCGGCGAGTTCGACGTTGGCGGCGTAATCGCTGCTGTCTGAAAACGCGATGGCATCTTCGCCGGAATCGGCCAGCACATGGAATTCATGCGACACAGCGCCGCCGATGGCGCCGGTGTCGGCCTGCACCGGACGAAATTTCAAACCCAGCCGCGTGAAGATGCGCGTGTAGGTATCGAACATGATCTGATAGGTTTCGTCCAGCGAGGCCTGATTGTTGTGGAAGGAATAGGCATCCTTCATCAGAAACTCGCGCGCGCGCATGACACCGAAGCGCGGGCGTACCTCGTCGCGGAACTTGGTCTGGATCTGGTAAAAACTCACCGGCAGCTGTTTGTAGCTCTTCAGTTCGCGACGGGCCAGATCGGTGATGATTTCTTCGTGGGTCGGCCCGTAACAGAACTCGCGGTCGTGGCGGTCCTTCATGCGCAGTAGCTCGGGGCCGTATTGCGCCCAGCGTCCGGATTCCTGCCACAACTCGGCCGGTTGTACCGAGGGCATCAATATCTCAAGGGCGCCGGCGCTGTTCATTTCCTCGCGTACGATGGCTTCGACCTTGCGCAGTACCTTGAGTCCCAAGCGGCAGCCAGGTGTACACGCCGGCGGCAACCTTGCGGATCATGCCGGCACGCAGCATCAACTGGTGGCTGATGACTTCGGCGTCGGCAGGGACTTCTTTCAGGGTGGAGAGCGGAAAGCGGGAGGTGCGCATGGGCGGGTTGCTTCTTTATTTAAAATTGGAGCGGCGGATTTTATAGGGGCGGGGGGGTGGGGGCTAGCAAGGATTCGTGATTCGGAATCCCGAATCACGAATCCCGAACTTCAATCGCAAAATTCTTCGATCTGTTTTTTTGCCGTGTCGATCCGCGCCTGCTGGTCTTCCTCAGTCAGGTAGGTGGCCACACCGTCTGCTCCGATGACGCGCTTGCGGCCGCCGGTCGTGAGTTTTTCCAGATTGCTGCGCGCGGTCTGGCAGTTCTGCTCGCGTAGCTTGGCCTGTTCGGCGGTCTTCGCTTGTTCTCCCTCGGCGGTCGTGGCGGCCTCGCGCTGCTCGTTTTGTTTCTGCAGGGTGGCCTCCAGTTTCTTCTGGGCCTCTTCCGGATCCTCGGCGGGCGGTGGCGGCGGGGCCACGACCTCGACTTTGCGGTTCGGCGGCGGGTACTGGGTGTATTGGGTCACGCCGTTTTCGTCGACCCATTTGTACATCGCGGCCTGGGCCAGGCCCATGGCGACCAGCCACCCTGCGATGATCCACCAACCCCGATTAGCTTTCGACATGGTCTTCCCTCTTTGATAGGCCCGAGCCGCAAATTCGCTACGGGCTAGCTTACGTGTCCGGAGCCATGGCCGACAAGCGCGGGTGTGGGGCGGTGTGATCTGTTTCATGACTGATGGGGGGTGCAAGGGGGAGAAAGGATTCTCCCCCTTGCGGTCAGCCCGCGCAGGACTTGTCCGAGCAGGGCGGAATTAACTCTCTGGTATGGCTTGACCGCGGCGGCTAATATACGTAGCTTTCAACGTTCCGCCCGGATCGGTGCGGGTGGCCCGCTCGACGGGTCTTTTTGTTTATCCACAACGGTTTCGCGGTTTCGGCGTCCGTTTCGGGCGCGGCCACCGGGTCGCTGGTATGAACGCTATATTGCAGTCCGACTGCAAACCTCGTAGGAGAATGTGCTCGTGGAATTGACCGGTGCCGAAATCTTTGTCCGCTGCTTGCAGGATGAAGGCGTGGATATCATTTTCGGCTACCCCGGCGGTGCAGTCCTGCACATCTACGACGCCCTCTATCAGCAGGACAAGCTGCAACATATTCTGGTGCGCCACGAACAGGCCGCGACGCATGCCGCCGACGGTTATGCGCGCGCCACCGGCCGCCCCGGCTGCGTGCTGGTGACCTCAGGCCCCGGCGCGACCAATGCGGTCACCGGCATTGCCACCGCGTATATGGATTCCATTCCGCTGGTGGTGTTCACCGGTCAGGTGCCAACGGCGCTGATCGGCAACGACGCCTTCCAGGAAGTCGACAACATCGGCATCACCCGCCCCTGCGTGAAGCACAACTTCCTGGTCAAGGATGTGCGTCTGCTGGCGGAGACCATCAAGAAAGCCTTCTATGTCGCGACCACCGGCCGCCCCGGTCCGGTGGTGGTGGATATTCCGAAGGACATTACCGCGCAGCGCTGTGAATACAGCTATCCGAAACGCGTCACCATGCGTTCCTACAATCCGGTGGTGAAGGGGCACAGCGGCCAGATCAAGAAGGCCGTCGATCTGATCATGACCGCCAAACGGCCGATGCTCTACACCGGCGGTGGCGTGATCCTGGACAATGCGTCCAAGGCGCTCACCGAATTCACCCGCCTGCTGGGATTCCCGATCACCAACACGCTGATGGGTCTGGGCGCGTATCCGGCCACCGATAAGCAGTTCGTCGGCATGCTCGGCATGCACGGCACCTATGAAGCCAATATGGGCATGCACAGCTGCGATGTGCTGGTCGCCATCGGCGCGCGCTTCGATGACCGTGTGACGGGCAATATCGACAAGTTCTGCCCGACCGCCAAGATCGTGCACATCGATGTCGACCCGGCCTCGATCTCCAAGAACGTAAAAGTGGACGTGCCCATCGTCGGCGGCGTCGACAATGTGCTCAAGCACATGATCAAACTGATCAAAGAGAGCGGCGAAAAGCCCGACGCGGCGGCACTGAAAGAATGGTGGAAGCAGATCAACGAATGGCGTGCCATCGACTGCCTGAAGTTCGATCGCACCAGTGAGATCATCAAGCCGCAGTATGTGGTCGAGACGCTCTACAAAGTGACCAAGGGCGATGCCTACGTGACCTCGGACGTCGGTCAGCATCAGATGTGGGCGGCGCAGTTCTACAAGTTCGACAAGCCGCGGCGTTGGATCAACTCCGGCGGTCTCGGCACCATGGGCTTTGGTTTTCCCGCCGCCATGGGCGTGCAGTTGGCTTATCCGGACGAAACCGTGTGCTGCATCACCGGCGAAGGCAGTATCCAGATGTGCATTCAGGAACTGTCCACCTGTCGTCAGTATTCGCTGCCGGTGAAGATCATCAATCTGAACAACCGTTATCTCGGCATGGTGCGGCAGTGGCAGGAGTTCTTCTATCAGAAGCGCTATGCCATGTCCTACATGGAATCGCTGCCGGACTTCGTCAAGCTGGCCGAAAGCTACGGTCATGTCGGTATGAAGATCGAAAAGCCGGGCGACGTCGAAGGCGCGCTGAAAGAGGCGATGAAAATCCGCGATCGCACGGTGTTCCTGGATTTCATCACCGACCAGCATGAGAACGTCTATCCGATGATTCCGGCCGGCGGCGGTCAGAACGAGATGATTTTGATTTGATGAGTTGAACCGTCAAGAGCCAAGAACACCAAGTTTTCTGTTGTTGTTATCGGTGTATCTGGAGTGTGGCCTGAATTCCGGTCTTGGTGGATGACGAGGTGTTTTTGACAAATTATTCTTGGCGTCCTTGGCGTCTTGGCGGTTAGCAAAAGAGATCGCAATGCGACATATCATTTCATTACTGTTGGAGAACGAGGCGGGCGCCCTGTCGCGCGTGGCCGGGCTGTTCTCCGCGCGTGGCTACAACATCGAATCGCTCACCGTGGCGCCGACCGAGGATCCCTCGTTGTCGCGCATGACCATCGTGACACGCGGCACCGATTCGGTCATCGAGCAGATCACCAAGCAGCTCAACAAGCTGATCGATGTGGTCAAGCTGATGGACATGACCGAAGGCCCGCACATCGAGCGCGAGATGCTGCTGATGAAGGTGCAGGCCAAGGACAGCGCGCGTGAAGAATTGAAGCGCATCACGGATATTTTCCGCGGGCGCATCATCGACGTGACCGACGCCAGCTACATCATCGAGCTGACCGGTACCGGCGAGAAGATCGATGCCTTTATTCAGGCCGTCGACCCGGCCTCGATACTCGAAGTCGTGCGCTCCGGTGTTTCCGGCATTGCGCGCGGCGATAAGGCCTTGCGTCTCTAGTTGCGGTTAAGCGTGGCCCGCACATCTGAATTATTTTGAATCCTACAATCTTCTGGAGTGACTGACATGATGAACATCTATTACGACAAAGACTGCGACCTGTCCCTGATCAAGAAGCGCAAGGTGACGATCGTCGGTTATGGCTCGCAGGGCCATGCGCATGCCAATAATCTGCAGGAATCCGGCGTTGATGTGACGGTTGCACTGCGTCCCGGTTCCGCTTCCGAGGCCAAGGCCAAGAAGGCCAAGCTCAAGGTCAAGGATATTCCGGAAGCCGTGAAGGGCGCCGATGTGGTGATGATCCTGGCGCCCGATGAACATCAGCGCAAAATCTACGACGAAGTCATCGAGCCGAACATCAAGAAGGGTGCCGCGCTGGCCTTCGCGCACGGCTTCAACATTCATTTCGAACAGATCGTGCCGCGTGCCGACCTCGACGTGATCATGATCGCGCCGAAGGGTCCGGGCCATCTGGTGCGCGCGACCTACACTCAGGGTGGCGGTGTGCCGAGTCTGATCGCGGTGTTCCAGGATGCCTCCGGCAAGGCCAAGAAGATCGCGCTGTCGTATGCGTCGGCCAACGGCGGCGGTCGCGCCGGCATCATCGAAACCAGCTTCAAGGAAGAGACCGAGACCGATCTGTTCGGTGAGCAGGCGGTGTTGTGTGGCGGTGCCACCGCGCTGGTGCAGGCCGGTTTTGAAACGCTGGTTGAAGCCGGTTATGCGCCGGAGATGGCCTACTTCGAGTGCTTGCATGAGCTCAAGCTGATTGTCGATCTGATGTATGAAGGCGGTATCGCCAATATGCGTTACTCGATTTCCAACACGGCTGAATACGGCGACCTGACCCGCGGACCGCGCATCGTCACCGATCAGACCAAGCTGGAGATGAAGAAGATCCTCACCGAAATCCAGAACGGCGAATTCGCCCGCGAATTCATTCTGGAAAACCAGGCCGGTGCCGCCACCCTCAAGGCCAAGCGCCGTATCGGTCGCGAACACCAGATCGAGGAAGTCGGCGAGCGTCTGCGCAGCATGATGCCTTGGATCAAGGCCAACAAAATCGTCGATAAGAGCCGCAACTAAGCGCGCAATCCCGGGGCGTGGATTTGCCGCGCCCCGGACCCTTGGTGATCGATTGCGTAATCTATTCCTGCCTTGCAAGTTGCCGCCGCTGCGCGCACTCTTTTTTCATCGCGGATTTCCGCGCAAGTATTTCTTTCGAATCCTAGGACAGCTGTGATGGAAGTCGAACCGACGTCCCCCAAAATCCCTCGCCGCGGTATCTATCTGCTACCGAACCTGTTTACCACTGCCGGCTTATTTTCTGGCTTCTATGGCATTGTGGCGGCGATCAACGGAAATTTCGTGGTTGCGGCGATCGCGATTTTCATCGCCATGATCATGGACGGCATCGATGGTCGTGTTGCGCGCCTGACCAATACCACCAGCGAGTTCGGCGTCCAGTACGACAGCCTCACCGATATGGTGTGCTTCGGCCTGGCGCCAGGCCTGATCATTTATCAATGGGCGCTGCGTGATTTGGCGGCGTTTGGTTGGTTCTGGGCCAAGGTGGGCTGGCTGACGGCCTTCATATACACCGCGGCGGGTGCCTTGCGACTGGCGCGTTTCAACGCGCAAGTGGATGTGGCCGACAAACGCTATTTCCAGGGGCTGCCCAGTCCGTCGGCAGCGGCGGTGGTGGCCGGGTTGGTGTGGATGGGCGCGGACATGGGCATCGACGGTTCCAGTTTTATTTGGGTCGGGATGCTGCTGACGCTGATGTCAGGGTTGTTGATGGTCAGCAATTTCCGTTACTACAGCTTCAAGGAACTCGACTTCAAAAACAAAGTGCCATTCATCGTCTTGTTGTTGGCGGTGCTGGTGCTGGTGTTCGCCTCGATCGACCCAGCCAAGGTGTTGTTCGCGGGCTTCCTGATCTATGCGCTGTCGGGCCCGGTGTTTACGCTGTGGCGGCTGCGGCAACGCCGTCGAGCCAGACACGATCCGTCAGCATAAGCGCCTGCACATTCTTCCCTTCAGATAATTTAAGCGGCATGCAGGTCATAGCTTCGCGGGGCGCTGTCATCCCCAAACTAAACCTGAATATGTGATGCCTGTCCGATACCTGGGCGTGACTGCTTGGGTGGTGGCTCAAGCTTTCACATCAGGGGCCGCTACCCCATTTGGCAGGGCTGAACTCGTACCCGGTAATTGCCAGATACTTACCAGAAACTTAGTTAGGTGTCGGCAGATTGGATCGATAGGTTAATAAATATGTTTGGCCCCACTCTCGCCGAATCGCCGCGCGAGTAATTTTTTGCGGTTCGCCTGTTATGCCGTTCTATTGGGCGTGGGGTGCAAAGAGGTGACTATGAGCATTCTAGCGGTAAATTCGGTAACAACTTCGACTGGGCAGTCGGCCCCAACAACGGGGAAAACGGCTGCGTCTCAGACCGACGTAGCGGAGAGTGTGATCGCAGAAGCCGGCGCGGGAAAGCCCGATGTTGTCGCGCAAGAGCAGAAGCCATCGCCGGCACCGACCCGCGCCGCGAGCACGATGCGCTTTTCCCTGGGTGGCGATGACGGCAAACAAGTCATCATCGAGATATACGATGCCGAAAAGGGCACGCTGGTTCGAACCATCCCGTATGAAGAGATGAGTGAAAAAACCAAAGGCATGGTACTGAGCGTTACCGCCTGAACCGCCTGTTCGCAGCGCCAAACGTTGTATTGGCGTAACGCCTACCCCGTCAGCCGTTTGTATTTGATGCGATGCGGTTGATCCGCCTCGACGCCCAGACGCCGCTTCCGATCGGCCTCGTATTCGGCGTAATTTCCCTCGAACCATTCCACATGACTGTCGCCCTCGAAGGCGAGGATATGCGTCGCCAGTCGGTCGAGGAACCAGCGATCATGCGAGGTGACCAGCACGCAGCCGGGGAATTCCAGCAGTGCCTCTTCCAGTGCGCGCAGGGTTTCCACGTCGAGGTCGTTGGTCGGCTCGTCGAGCATCAGCACATTGCCGCCGCTGCGCAATAGCTTGGCCAGATGCACGCGGTTGCGTTCGCCGCCGGACAGATCGCCGACGCGCTTTTGCTGATCGCTGCCGGCGAAGTTGAAACGCGATACATAGCCGCGTGACGGTGTCTCGTAACGGCCGATCTGAATGATGTCCTGGCCGTCGGAAATTTCTTCCCACACGGTCTTGTTGCCATCCAGGGCATCGCGACTCTGATCGACATAGGCGAGCTGCACGGTTTCGCCGATGCGCAGTTCACCGCCATCCGGCCGTTCTTGTCCATTCAGCAGGCGGAACAGCGTGGTCTTACCCGCGCCGTTGGGGCCGATGATGCCGACGATGGCGCCGCGCGGGATATTGAACGACAGGTTGTCGAACAGCACACGGTCACCGAAGCTCTTCTTTAGATCTTTGGCCTCGATTACCAATTCGCCCAGGCGTGGACCCGGTGGAATATAAATCTCGCGCGTCTCGTTGCGGGCCTGATATTCCTGCGACTGCAATTCCTCGAAGCGCGCCAGACGTGCCTTGCTCTTGGCTTGGCGGCCTTTGGGATTGGCGCGCACCCATTCCAATTCTTCTTTGATCGCGCGCTCGCGTGCGGCCTGGCCTTTTTGTTCCTGCGCCAGGCGCTTTTCTTTCTGTTCCAGCCAGTTTGAATAATTGCCCTCGTAGGGAATGCCGCGGCCGCGGTCGAGTTCCAGAATCCAGCCGGCGACGTTGTCGAGGAAGTAACGGTCGTGGGTCACGGCGACGACGGTGCCGGGATATTCGTGGAGAAAGCGTTCCAGCCAGGCGACCGATTCGGCGTCCAGATGGTTGGTCGGCTCGTCGAGCAGCAGCATATCGGGGGCCGACAGCAGCAGTTTGCACAGCGCGACACGACGTTTTTCGCCACCGGAGAGCTTGGTGACATCGGCATCCCACGGTGGCAGACGCAGCGCATCGGCCGCGACTTCCAGCGTGCGTTCCAGATTGTGTGCATCGGCGGCTTGGATAATATTTTCCAGACGCGCCTGTTCGGCGGCCAACGCATCGAAATCGGCATCGGGTTCGGCGTAGGCGGCATAGACTTCGTCCAAGCGTTGCTGCGCCTGCTTGATCTCGCCGAGGCCTTCTTCGACATTGCCGCGCACATCCTTGTTCGGATCGAGCTGCGGTTCCTGCGACAGAAAGCCGATCTTGATGCCCGGCTGCGGACGCGCCTCGCCTTCGATCTCGGTATCGACGCCGGCCATGATCCGCAGCAGCGTGGATTTACCCGAACCGTTCAGACCCAGCACGCCGATCTTGGCGCCGGGAAAAAACGACAGCGAGATGTCCTGCAGAATCCAGCGTTTGGGCGGGACGACCTTGCCCACGCGATTCATGGTATATACGTATTGAGCCATGGTTCTCTCTAGCGGCGGGTGAGCCTTGAAAAGGGGCGCCGATTATAGAGGCAGGTTCGCGTTGTGCCAAAGGTGGCTTGAATTCTTTTCTGGTGGCAGCAGTCATTGTGGGTGCACAGAAGTCGTGCATTTAGGCCATGAGGATGAACCGCGGGTGGGGCGGATATTCGTGCACGATTGCAAGCTCTCGACTCCGAACCTGTTGGATCGAGGCGTTGCAGCAGGCATCACGCAGTCCCGTGGTGGTGACTGACGACGCGTGCTGCCGGGTGGGTGGATGGTTATGTCGCGTGTTTGGATGACGGGGCGCGACATTTCTCCTTGCCGTACGTAGCCGTGCAGCCTATCTTGAGCGCGTTTATCCGGATAATGACTGCATAGGAAACAGCGCATGCGAATTCTGGTCGTCGTTGACACTCAGCTATACCAGCAGCTCATCCAGGCGGTGCTGAGTGATCTGCAGATTCAGGCCGAGTATGTCGCCGATGGCCAGTCGGCCCTGCACGCACTCCGGCAGCATAGCTACGATCTTCTGTGTCTGGAATTGCACCTGCCGGATATGAGTGGTCTGGATGTCTGCCGGCAGCTGCGCGCCGAGTCGAGCACGGCCTTGTTGCCGATTGTCCTGCTGACCTGCGATGACAAAGAAACCACGCTCAAAGAAAGCCTGGAAGCGGGTATCACCGAGATTCTGCGCAAGTCCAGCTTTGAGGAGCTGAGTCGCGCGTTCAAGCAATTGATCGGTGGCATGCGCACCCAGGCTAAGGGGCGCGTGCTGTACGTGGAAGACAGCCAGATGGCTGCCCAAAGTCACGATGCAACTGCTGAAGAAAATGGGTCTGCTGATCGATCACTTCATCAGTGCCGATCTGGCTTGGGAACAGTTCCAGGTCAAGGATTACGATCTGGTCATCACCGATATTCTGGTCGAAGGTCCGCTGAGCGGTGTCGGATTGCTGCGGCAGATCCGTGGCTTGGAGGACGAGCGCAACCGTATTCCTGTGCTGGCGATTTCCGGGCTGGACGATATCGCACGGCGCATCGAGATCCTGCGCCAGGGCGCGAATGACTACATCGCCAAGCCGGTGATCGAGGAGGAGCTGCGCGCCCGCGTGACCAATCTGCTCACGGCGAAACATTTGTTCGACACGGTGCGGGAACAGCAGAAGAAGCTGGAAGAGTTTGCCGTCACCGATCAACTGACCGGGCTGTATAACCGCCACTTTCTGCATGAAGCGGCGCAGCAGGCGGTCGCCAATGCCAACCGCCATCAGTACCCGCTCAGCCTTTTGTTGCTCGACTTGGATCACTTCAAGCTCATCAACGACCGCCACGGACACGATGCGGGCGATGCGGTGCTGCGGGAGGTCGGGGCCTTGTTGCGTCAAGGGCTGCCGCGATGGCGATATCGCGGCCCGTTTTGGGGGCGAGGAATTCGTGCTGCTACTGGTGAAATGCCCGTTGGCCGATGCCCGGATCAAGGCCGAGCGGCTGCGCGCCGAGATCGAGGCGGCGGTGCCGGCCGGCCACAAGATCACCACCAGTATCGGCGTGGCGACGCTACCGCCCGGCCAGCAGACGGATTTCGAGCAGTTGTTCAAACAGGCCGACATCGCCGTCTACGCCGCCAAGCGCGGCGGCCGCAACCGGCTGGCGGTGGCCGACTGGTCCATTTCCCTTCCGGCCTGATTCCCCGCTCCACGGCAAGGCTGGCGTCGCCGCCGCTGCTCCAATTGTGCAATTGAGACCAGACCGGACCTGCATGCAGGTCCCGGATCGGCTATTATGGCCGCCTTTCGCACCCCGCCCGTGGAGTCTGTTGGGCGCGGGGGCTCCATTTGCCACCGGCCCACTTCAATCGGGCCGCTTACAGGGGTTTGGGATGTTCAGCAAAGACATGGCCATTGCCGATTTCGATCCGGAGTTGTGGGCCGCCGTCCTCGGCGAGCAGCAGCGCCAGGAAGACCACATCGAACTGATTGCCTCGGAAAACTACGCCAGCCCGCGGGTGATGCAGGCGCAGGGTTCGGTGCTGACCAATAAATACGCCGAGGGTTATCCGGCCAAACGCTATTACGGTGGCTGCGAGTTCGTCGATGTGGCTGAACAGCTCGCCATCGACCGCGCCAAGCAACTGTTCGGCGCCGATTACGCCAATGTGCAGCCGCATTCCGGTTCGCAGGCCAATGCCGCGGTCTATCTTGCGCTGCTCAATCCTGGCGATCACATCCTCGGCATGAGCCTCGCCCATGGCGGTCACCTGACCCACGGCGCCAAGGTGAATTTCTCCGGCAAGCTGTTCAACGCTGTGCAGTATGGTTTGAATCCCGAGACGGGTCTGGTCGACTACGACGAGATCCAGCGGCTGGCCAACGAGCACAAGCCGAAGATGATCGTTGGCGGCTTCTCCGCGTATTCGCGCACGCTGGACTGGAACAAGTTCCGTGAGATTGCCGACTCGGTCGGTGCCTTGCTGTTCGTCGACATGGCGCATGTCGCCGGGTCTGGTCGCTGCCGGCATCTACCCGAACCCGGTGCAGATCGCCGACATCACGACCACCACCACGCATAAGACCTTGCGCGGCCCGCGCGGCGGTTTGATTCTCGCCAAGGCCAATCCCGACATCGAGAAGAAGCTCAACTCGATGGTGTTCCCCGGTACGCAGGGTGGTCCGCTGATGCATGTCATCGCCGCCAAGGCGGTGGCCTTCAAAGAGGCGCTCGCACCGGAATTCAAGGACTATCAGAAACAGGTGCTGGCCAATGCCCGCGCCATGGCCGCGGTGATGATCGAGCGCGGCTACAAGATTGTTTCCGGTGGCACCGACGACCATTTGTTCCTGGTCGATCTGATCGACAAGGGCATTACCGGCAAGGCCGCCGATGCCGCGCTCGGCAATGCCTATATCACGGTGAACAAGAATGCCGTGCCCAACGATCCGCAATCGCCGTTCGTCACCAGCGGTATCCGCATCGGCACGCCGGCGATGACCACGCGCGGCTTCAAAGACGCTGAAGCCAAGGCCTTGGCCGGATGGATCTGCGACATCCTGGATAACGTCGAAGACACTGATACACAGGAGCGGGTACGCGCTCAGGTGTTGGAAGTGTGTCGCCGCTTCCCGGTCTACGAGCGCTAGTTCCCGATTTATGCACTGCCCCTTTTGCGCTGCTGAAGACACCAAGGTCATCGATTCACGTCTGACCGGCGAGGGCGTGCAGGTGCGTCGGCGCCGCGAGTGTCTCAGTTGCGGCGAACGCTTCACCACGTTTGAAATCGCTGAACTGGTGATGCCGCGCATCGTCAAACGCGACGGCACGCGCGATCCGTTCAACGAGTCCAAACTGCGTGGCGGTATCGTGCGCGCATTGGAAAAACGGCCGGTATCTACCGAGCGTATCGAAGATGCGATCACGCATATTCAGCAGCGCATGCGCGGCAGCGGCGAACGTGAAATCGCGTCGCGGCAGCTGGGCGAGTGGGTGATGGAAGAGTTGCGCAAGCTCGATCAAGTCGCCTATGTGCGCTTCGCCTCGGTGTACCGCAGCTTCCAGGACGTGAACGCCTTCCGCGAGGAAATCGAACGGCTGGAAAAGGAACCGACACCGGAAGAAGAGCGCGATCAGATTCCGTTGTTGGAAGATGGGAAGTAGTACGTAGGATCGGTGCAGGCGCTGTGTGCCGTAACCCGCCATGACCCGCCGCAACCTCATGCGCTGCATGGATCATGGGCATGGATGATGGGATTGAGTGAGTAGGATGGGTGGAGGCGTTGTTTGCCGTAACCCATCGGTCTGCGTAAACGCGATGGGTTGCGCTGCGCTCCACCCATCCTACCGTGGATGATGGGATTGAGTTATGTTTACCAGCGACGATCACTGTTACATGGCCCGCGCGCTGCAACTCGCCGAGCGCGGTCTGTACAGCACCGATCCGAATCCGCGGGTGGGATGTGTGTTGGTGCGCGCGGGTGAGATTGTCGGTGAGGGTTGGCATGAACGCGCCGGTGAGGCACATGCCGAAATTCACGCCTTGATCGCAGCCGGCGATCGCGCCCGCGGCGCGACTGCCTATGTAACCTTGGAGCCGTGCTGCCATCACGGGCGTACACCACCGTGCAGCGAGGCATTGATTGCCGCCGGTGTGGCCCGCGTGGTGGTTGCCCTGAAAGATCCGAATCCGCGCGTGGCGGGTGGCGGCCTGGCACAGTTGCAGGCGGCTGGTATCGAAACGGCGTGTGGTCTGCTCGCGGCAGACGCGGAAGCGCTCAATCCGGGCTTCGTCAGTCGTATGCGCCGTGGTCGACCCTTTGTGCGCTGCAAATTGGCGATGAGTCTGGACGGCCGCACGGCCATGGCGTCGGGCGAATCCAAATGGATTACCGGCGCGCCCGCACGCGCCGATGTGCAGCGCTTACGCGCGCGCAGTTCAGCTATATTGACCGGTATCGGCACGGTGTTGGCCGATGATCCGTCGCTGAACGTGCGGCTCGACACGATTGAAAATACACGCCAGCCACTGCGGGTGGTGCTGGATCATCAGCTGCGTATGCCACCGGGTGCGCGCATGTTGAGTCTGCCCGGCGCGACCTTGATCTGTGCCGTCAGTGAGACCGCAGCGCCACGTGAGGCATTGCAGGCAGCGGGCGCCGAGGTTGTATTGCTTAAAGCGCACGACGGCCGCATGCGACTCGCCGATGTGTTGGCAGTGCTGGCGTCGCGCGAGATCAACGAGGTGTTGGTCGAAGCCGGCGCGACCTTGAGCGGCGCGCTGTTGGCGGCGGGGCTGGTCGATGAGTTGGTGATTTATATGGCGCCGCAACTGCTGGGCGATGGCGCGCGCGGTTTGTTCCATCTGCCGGGTCTGGAACACATGGCGCAGAAGCGCGCCGTGGATATTCGCGACATCCGTAAAATCGGTAGCGACTGGCGTATCACGGCAGTGCCTGGTAGCCCGGATGGAGCGTAGACAAGTAGGATGGGTGGAGCGCAGCGTAACCCATCAGGGCCTGGCTCGATGGGTTGCGGCGCACGCGCCTCCACCCATCCTACGTACTACGTCTCTACATGTCGCATTGGAAACGGACGACTGAAGATTATGTTCACAGGCATCATTCAAGCAGTCGGCGAGATTGCGGCCTGGCAACCGCAAGGCGGTGATCTGCGTCTGCGCGTGCGCACCGGCAAATTGGATCTCGGCGATGTGCAACTGGGCGACAGCATTGCCGTGAGTGGCGTGTGCCTGACCGCCGTTGAATTGCCGGGCGATGGTTTCTGGGCCGATGTCTCGGGCGAGACGCTGGCGCATACCATTATCGGTACACTCAAAATCGGCGCGCGCGTGAATCTGGAAAAGGCGCTGACGCCGACCACACGCCTGGGCGGGCATCTGGTCAGTGGTCATGTCGATGGCGTCGGTGAGGTCATCGAACGCAGGTCGGATGCGCGCTCTGAGCGTTTTCGCATCCGCGCGCCCGATGAACTGGCGCGCTATATCGCGCAGAAGGGTTCGATCTGCGTCGATGGCGTGAGTCTTACCGTGAACGCCGTTGAAGGCAGCGTGTTCGATTTGAACATCGTGCCGCATACCCTGGCGGAGACGACGCTCGATGCGTATCGCCCAGGGTGCAAAGTGAATTTGGAAGTGGATCTGATCGCGCGCTATCTGGAGCGCCTGCTGCTTGGCGATGCCGCCGCGAGTGGACAGAGTATCACCCTGGATTTTCTGCGTGCACATGGCTTTTCGCGGGAATAAAGCGTTAGCCACGGAAGACACGGAAATTACGGACGATACGAATGTTGATGGCGATGGTGCGGCTGTTTGCTGCGCTGCAATCGAGATGACAATATGAAAGCCGGCATTGTCGATATGGATTTGTCCGTTTTTTCGGTGTCTTCCGTGGCAAATTCGTTTTGCAGTTGAGTTGATTGAGGTCGAATCAGACATGGCATTGAACACAGTTGAAGAACTCATCGAAGACCTGCGTCAGGGCAAGATGATTATTCTGATGGATGACGAGGATCGCGAGAACGAAGGCGATCTGGTGATGGCCGCGTCCAAGGTGCGCCCGGAAGACATCAACTTCATGGCCAAATACGGCCGTGGTCTGGTGTGTCTGACGCTGACGCGCGAACGCTGCCGGCAGTTGAAACTGCCGCTGATGGTCAACGACAACAATTCGCCGCACACGACCAACTTCACCGCGTCCATCGAAGCGGCGGAGGGCGTGACCACGGGTATTTCGGCGCAGGATCGTGCCGTGACGATTCAAGCCGCCGTGGCCGCCGCGGCCAAGCCGAGCGATATCGTCATGCCCGGACACATCTTCCCGCTGATGGCGCAGCCCGGTGGCGTGCTGACGCGCGCCGGTCACACCGAGGCCGGTTGTGATCTGGCGCGCTTGGCCGGTTTCGAACCGGCCGCCGCCATCGTCGAGATTCTCAACGAAGATGGCACCATGGCGCGGCGTCCGGATCTGGAGAAGTTCGCTCAGGAACACGCGCTAAAAATCGGCACGATTGCCGATCTGATCCACTATCGTATCGAGAACGAGAAGACGCTCGAACGTGTGGCTGCGTGCGATCTGCCGACCGAGTTCGGTAATTTCCAACTGATTGCGTTCGAGGATTCCATCGACAAGGATGTGCATCTGGCCTTGATTTACGGCGAACTGGATGTGCAGCAGCCGGTGTTGGTGCGCGTGCATGTGCAGGGTATGTTGTGCGATCTGCTCGGCGCCAAGACCGGCGATTGCGGTTGGCCGCTGCGGCATGCCCTGGAACGGGTGGCGCGCGAGGGTAATGGTGTGGTGATCGTGCTCGGCAAGCCGGAAGATCCGGTCTCGCTGGTGCGCCGTATCCGCCATTATTCCGAGGACGATCCGCACTCGGAGCCGCCGCGCCGTGGCGGACGCGAGGAATTGCGCACCTATGGTATCGGTGCGCAGATCCTGGCGGAACTCGGCATCACGCGCATGCGCGTGCTGTCGGCGCCGAAGAAGATGCACGGCATCACCGGCTTCGGTTTGGAAGTCGTCGAATACGTGCCTTGCGATTAATGCAGTAACATAAACCGAATCCAGTGTTACATACTCAGGAACTCAAACGATGAGCAAAATGACCGAGATCGAAGGCCAGTTACAGGTGCGTGGTGCGCGAGTCGCGCTGTTGGTGGCGCGCTTCAACAGCTTTGTAGTGGAGAGTCTGCTGGCGGGTGCGGTGGATTGTCTCAAGCGGCACGGTGCCGAAGAAAAAGATATGACGATCATCCGCGTGCCAGGTGCATTCGAGATGCCGCTGATTGCCAAGCAACTGGCGGCGTCGAAAAAATACGATGCGATTATCGCGCTCGGCGCGGTGATTCGTGGTGGTACGCCGCATTTCGAATATGTCGCCGGTGAGTGCACCAAAGGGCTGGCGAGCGTCGGTATGGAATTCAATCTGCCGATCGCCTTTGGTGTGTTGACGGTCGACAGCATCGAGCAGGCCATCGAACGCGCCGGCACCAAGGCCGGCAATAAAGGCGTTGAGGCGGCGATGTCGGCGATTGAGATGATCGATCTGATCAAGAAGCTGGGCGCCTGATGTCCGATAGGGCAGCCAGCAGTTCCGGTCGATTTTCCAATGCTGCGCGCAGCAAGGCGCGACGTTTGGCTATGCAGGCCGTGTATCAATGGCAGATGAACGCACTGGATGCTGCGGATCTCATCGCGCAGTATCTTGCCGACGAAGACAATCGCAACGCCGATGCCGAATATTTCGGCACACTGCTGCGCGGTGTTGTGCACGGACATGTGGTATTGGATGAATCTGCTCGCACCGACGCTCGCGCGGCCGCTCGACGAAGTCGATCCAGTGGAGCGGGCAGTGCTGCGTGTGGCGGCCTTCGAATTGCAGCAGTGCTTGGATGTGCCGTATCGCGTGGTGTTGAATGAAGCAGTGGCGCTGACCAAGAAGTTCGGTGCCGAGCAAGGCCATACGTTTGTCAACGCGGCGTTGGACAAGCTCGCCCGCACGCTGCGCGCGGTGGAGATGTAGAACGTAGTGGCCCTAGGGCCAAGAGCACTTTAGGTCGCACAAGATGTTTCTGAAACGCAGCGAAATTTATCCGACGCAAGGCACGTTGTTTGTGCAGTAACACAACGTGCCGTAGGCTTTCATTAATAAACGCGTCGTGTTGCTGCGCAACGCTTGGTGGGTTACGCATAATTCGCTAATCCACCCTACATTTTGACTTAAGTGCCATTCGGGTCTGACCCCATATCACCATGTCGCTCACCGAATTTTCCCTGATCGAAAAATATTTTGCGGCACAGGCGCGCACACGCGCTGATGTGGCGACCGGCATTGGCGACGATGCCGCCGTTGTCGATGTGCCCGCCGGGGAGCAGTTGGTCGTCGCGGTGGATACGCTGGTGGCGGGTGTGCATTTTCCATCTAGCGCCACGCCAGCGGACATCGGGCACAAGGCGCTGGCCGTGAATCTCAGTGATCTCGCCGCGATGGGCGCGCGCCCGTATTGGGCGACACTCGCGTTGACGCTGCCGCAGGCCGATGAGGCCTGGGTTGACGAATTCGCCCGCGGCTTCTTTGCGTTGGCTGCGCGTTATCAGGTCGAACTCATCGGTGGCGACACCACGCGTGGCCCGTTGTGCGTGTCTGTGCAGATTCATGGCGGCGTGCCGCGTGGTCAGGCCTTGCTGCGCAGCGGCGCACAGGTTGGCGATCGTATTTTTGTCTCCGGTTGCCTCGGTGATGCGGGCCTGGCTTTGCGCATGCTGCAAACAGCGCGCCCATGTGTCAGCAGCGATAGTCGCGCCGCAGTGGATGTACGTCTGCACCGTCCCGAGCCGCGGGTGCTGTTGGGCGAGCATCTGCGCAATATCGCCAGTGCCGCGATTGACGTGTCAGACGGTCTGCTGGCCGACCTCGGGCATATTCTGGACAGCAGCTGCGTCGGTGCGAACGTGTGGGTCGATCGTCTGCCACGCTCGACGGCATTTCAGTCTTGCGTACCGCCACAGGACACCGAATGGTATGCGTTACCGTTGTCCGCGGGCGACGATTACGAGCTGTGCTTCACCGTCGCATCGCAGCAGGTCGAGGCGTTGCATGCCTGCGCGCGCGAACTCGCGGTGCAGATCACGGACATCGGTATGATCACAGTCGAACCGGGTCTGCGCTGTTGCCTGGATGACGGGCGCGCCTATCAGCCGCAGCGGCAAGGTTATGAACATTTCGACTGATCAGGAAATATGATGAAAGCCACGCCGCCGCCGATTTCCCCGACCCTGTTGCGCGACCCCGGACATTTGCTGGCATTGGGCTTCGGCAGTGGCTTGGCGCCGCGCGCGCCCGGAACCTTCGGCACGCTGGTCGCCATCCCGGTGTATCTGCTCTGTGCGCAACTTCCGCAAATGCTTTACTCTGCTGGTTGTCGCCGCGGCCTTTGTCCTTGGCGTGTACCTGTGCGGTCGCACCGCCCGCGCGCTCGGCGTGCATGATCATCCCGGCATCGTCTGGGACGAGGTGGTCGGTTATCTGCTGACCATGGCCTGGGCGCCGTCGGGCTGGCTGTGGGTGGTACTGGGTTTCATCTGTTTCCGCATCTTCGATATCCTCAAGCCGTGGCCGATTCGCGTACTCGATCGCTCCGTGCATGGTGGGTTCGGCATCATGATCGACGATGTGCTGGCGGGACTGGGGGCGGCACTGGTTGTGGAAATTCTGCACCGGACTAATGTGTTTGCAGGTGTGTGAGTGACATTTCCATCGAACCCAAATAACCGAGCTTTGAATCGTCTGCGTGGAGTGGCGCGCGGCCTGCTGTGGTCTGTGTGCGTGATGCGCGCGGCGCTGTCATGCGGCGCTTTGATTTCTTTCTTGGCGGTCGCAGCGGATATCGAAGTGCTGGGTTTGTTTCGCGACCAAGCGGCTATCCGTGTGGATGGTCAGCGCTACACGCTCAAATCGGGTGAATCCACGCCTGAAGGTGTGCGTCTGGTGAGTACGGATGGCACGGGTGCCGTATTGGAGATTGAGGGTGGCTCACGCCATTATCCCCTGGGCGCGAAGCTGCGCACCGGCTATCGGCAGACCACCAGCGATGCCGTGCAGGTGTTTCGCGATCGCGATGGCATGTTCAGTACGGTGGGTGCCATCAACGGTCTGCCGGTCGAATTTCTGGTCGATACCGGCGCCAGTTCGATTGCCATGAACGCCGCGCAGGCGCGCCGCTTGGGTATCGATTTCCGGGTTGAAGGGGAACGTGGCGCGGTGATGACCGCGTCGCGGGCCGAACCTGTTTATCGGGTGACGCTGGATGTGGTGCGGGTTGGTACAATCGAGTTGCGTAACATCGAGGCGGTGGTGCTCGATGGCCCGCAGCCGCAACAGACGCTGCTAGGCATGTCATTTCTCGGTCGTCTGGAAATGCAAAACGATGGCCAGCGCCTGACACTGCGCAAAAAATACTGATAGAAGGATAGCCATGGCAAGCGCCGCTAAAGATATGCAGCTGAGTGTGGGCGAGATGTTGCAGCTGGTATTCGCCGCCGATGACAACCAACGCAAACACGCCACCAAAGTGATCGGTTACCTGCCCGGCAAGAGTCTGCTCGTCACCACGCCGCGCATCGACGGCAAAGTCATGATGGTGCGTGAAGGCCAGCCGGTGGTGGTGCGGATGCTGTCGGGTAACAGCGTCTATGCGTTCAATACGCAGATACTGGCGACCAGCCTGAAACCCTACGCTTATTTACACCTCACCTATCCGGCCGAAATCGAGTGCATCGTGGTGCGTAAGTCGCTGCGGGTCTCTGCCGAGTTGGAGACCAATGTCACCCGCGTGACCGTCGATGATCCGAAGGGGAGTGTGGTCGCGAAAGGCGTGATCGTCGATGTCAGCACCTCCGGCGCCATGTTGCTGGCAGATATGCCGCTGGGGCAGGTGGGGGATATTCTGACCTTGACGCTGCGCGTTCCCGTGGCGGGTGTGCAGAAATATCTGAAGTTGTCAGCAATGATCCGCTCGCTACGCGTGAACAACGATGGTGCTCATCTGCATGGCGTGGAATTTCAGCTATTGGAGGAGATGGACAATATTTTCCTGCACGGTTTTGTCTACGAGCAGTTGCAGAAGCAGAGCGCGGAGTGAGCGGTTCGTCCACAGTCGAATTTTACTTCATGCGTTTTTGAGTCCCGGTGAGTGGTGGTGGGCTGCATGCTGGTTGTTGCCTGCTGCCTCCGAGCTGCGCAAGTCGGCCTCAGGCAACAACCAGCATGCAGCCGGAGACAGTGGGTTTACGCCCGGATTCATGTTTCTGATGCGTGGCATCCCACGCTCCGCCGCTGCCGTTGGCTGCGATGCCGACTTGCGCAGCTCGGAGGCGGCGCAGCCGACGGCAGCGGCGGAACATGCTAGCCTAACAACCGGCGGCTGAATTCCTACTTCTTGTCTTTGTCCTTCACGATCATCGCATATGCCGAGTGATTGTGGATGGACTCGAAATTCTCTGATTCCACCACGTACGCGCGTACCCGCTCATCCTGATTGAAGCGCGCGGCGACGTCGCGCACCATGTCTTCGACAAATTTTGGATTGTCGTAGGCGCGTTCGGTGACATGCTTTTCATCGGGGCGCTTGAGCAGGCCGTAGAGTTCGCAGGAGGCCTCCTGCTCGACCACGTCGATGATCTCCTCGATCCAGATGAAATCGTGGGTACGCACATCGACGGTGACGTGCGAACGCTGATTGTGCGCGCCGCGATCGGAGATTTTTTTCGAACACGGACACAGGCTGGTGACCGGCACCACGACCTTGATGTTCAGTTGTGGTTTGCCGTCACGGATCTCGCCGGCGAAAGTGACGTCGTAATCCATCAGGCTCTGCACGCCGGACACCGGCGCGGCCTTGTTGACGAAATACGGGAAGCGCATTTCGATGTGACCGGCCTCGGCTTCGAGCAGTTCGGTCATTTCGGTGAGCATGACTTTAAAAGATTCGACGGTGATCTCACGCTCATGGCGATTGAGAATCTCGACGAAGCGCGACATGTGCGTGCCCTTGAAATTGTGCGGCAGGTTCACGTACATGTTGAAAGTGGCGATGGTGTGCTGCTCGCCGCCGGAACGGTCGGAGACGCGCACCGGATGGCGGATGTCCTTGATGCCGACTTTGTCGATGGCGATGCGGCGGGTGTCGGCGCGGCCTTGCACGTCTTCCATCGTGGTGGTGGGGCAGTTGATGGGTGTGGGCTGGCTCATGCTGCGGATTCCTCTGCATAGCGGACACAGGCGCGGTCGGTTTCCCACAAGGTGACCGAGCTGACCCGGATACGTTCGTTGTTCAGGGTCTGCACCAGTTCGCGGTAAAAATAGGCGGCGATGTTTTCAGCCGTCGGGTTGATCTCGGTGAACGGTTCCAGTTCGTTCAGATAACGGTGATCGAGACGGTCGCCGATGGCGCGCGCGGCAGTCTTGATGACTTTGAAATCCACGCCCATGCCGGTGTCGTCGAGACTGCGCGCGATCACTTCGACTTCGACCTTCCAGTTGTGGCCGTGCATGCGCGCACACGGCGCCCGGATACTCGCGCAGCGTATGCGCGGAGGCGAACTCGGTCAGCACTTTGAGGGTATACACACCGGCCACGGGGATAATTCCTGACGAACGGACTAAGATATTAAGCGACTGACGGGGGCGGCACAATGAAATGCACCGAGCCGTGCGCGGATATTGGCCTCGATACCGGCGGCATCCAAACCACAATCGGCGAGCAGTTGTTCGCGGCTGCCGTGTTCGATAAACGCATCCGGCAGGCCGATATTCAAGATGTTGCTGACGATGCCTTGCTGCGCGAGGTATTCATTCACGGCGCTGCCCGCGCCGCCGGCCAGCGCATTTTCCTCAAGCGTTACCAGCAAATCATGGGTGCTTGCCAACTCGCGCAAGCAGGTCTGTATCCAGCGGTTTGACGAAGCGCATGTTCACCAGCGTGGCATCGAGTGCGTCAGCGACCTGCGTGGCCGGCGCGACCAGACTGCCGAAAGCGAGCAGCGCGACCTTGCGCCCCTGGCGACGCACTTCGGCGCGTCCCACCGGCAGTGTCTCCAACGATTTGTTCACGGCAACCCCCGGTCCGCGACCGCGTGGATAACGCACCGCCGCCGGACCGGGATGGCGTTGTGCCGTGCACAGCATCTGCCGGCATTCGTTTTCGTCGGCCGGTGCCATCACGATCAGATTGGGCACGCAGCGCAGATACGACAGATCGAAACTGCCGGCGTGCGTCGGACCGTCGGGGCCGACCAAGCCGGCGCGGTCGATGGCGAAGGTCACCGGCAGATTCTGCAAGGCGACATCGTGGATCAATTGATCGTAGGCGCGCTGTAAAAATGTCGAGTAGATCGCGACCACCGGATGCAGGCCTTCACAGGCGAGTCCCGCCGCGAGCGTGACGCTGTGCTGCTCGGCGATGCCGACATCGAAATAACGCTGCGGGAAATGCTCGGAAAATTTCACCAGTCCGGAGCCTTCGCGCATCGCCGGCGTGATCGCGACCAGCGTCGCGTCCTGCTCGGCCATGTCGCACACCCACTCGCTGAAGACTTCCGTGTAGGTGGGCCCCGCCGGCGCGGTCGGTGCTGCATCACCGGTGTGTAGATCGAATTTGTTGACGCCGTGATACGCGCACGGATTGGCCTCGGCCGGCGCATAGCCTTTGCCTTTGCGCGTGACCACATGCAGCAATTGCGGGCCATGCAGCGCGCGCACATTGCGCAGTGTTTTTACCAGTCCCGGCAGATCATGGCCATCGACCGGGCCGAGATAATTAAAGCCCATTTCCTCGAACAGTGTGCCGGGCACGACCATGCCTTTGACGTGTTCCTCGGCGCGGCGCGCCAGTTCCCACACCGGCGGCAGACTCTCCAATACTTTCTTGCCGTGTTCGCGCATCGACGAATAGGTGCGGCCCGACAATACGCGCGCGAGATAGTTCGACAGCGCGCCCACGTTCGGCGAGATCGACATGTCGTTGTCGTTGAGGATCACCAACAGATTGGCGTCGAGATCGCCGGCGTGATTGAGCGCCTCGAAGGCCATGCCCGCGGTCATCGCGCCATCGCCGATGATGGCGACCGACTTGCGCGCGCTGCCGCTGCGCGCGGCGGCGATGGCCATGCCCAGCGCGGCACTGATCGAGGTGCTGGAATGACCGACACCGAAACTGTCGTAGGGCGATTCATCGCGCTTGGGAAAACCGGCGAGCCCGCCCTGCTGACGCAAGGTGCTCATGCGCGCGCGGCGACCGGTGAGGATCTTGTGCGGATAACTCTGATGGCCGACGTCCCAGACCAAGCGATCGTCCGGCGTGTTGTAGACGTAATGCAGCGCGATGGTCAGCTCCACCGTGCCCAGACCCGCGGCCAGATGTCCGCCGGTGCGGCTGACGCTCTGAATCAGAAATTCGCGCAACTCGCGCGCCAGCACCGGCAGTTGCGCCTCGGAGAGATGCCGCAACTGGTCGGGGGTGTCGATCTGTTCGAGCAGGGGAAAGGACTTGGGGACGGTCATGAGCTGCGTGCGCCACTGGAGACCGGGCATTATCCGGGCAGGGGGAGGCACATTCAAGCAAACTTCCCCACGGTGGGGGAATCAGGGCTTAATCACGCTTGGCGCTGCACGATATAGTCGGCCAGACCGCGCAGTGGATCGGCCTCGGTGCCGAACCCGGTCAGTGATTCCTGGGCCGCGGCCAGCAGTTCCGCGGCGCGTTCCCGGGCCCCGCCCAGGCCGAGCAGGGCCGGGTAGGTGGGCTTGTCGCGGGCGGTGTCGGCACCGGCGGTCTTGCCCAGCGTGGCGGTGTCGCCGACCACATCGAGGATGTCGTCCTGAATCTGGAAGGCCAGGCCGATGCATTTGGCGTAATGGTCGAGGTGTTTCAGTCGCGCTTCGTCCTGGCGTGTCTGCGCACAGGGCGCCGAGCAGCACGCTGGCGCGGATCAGCGCGCCGGTCTTGTGGATGTGCATATCCTCCAGTTGGGCGATATCCAGGGTCTGCCCGACCGCGGCGAGGTCGATGGCCTGCCCGCCGACCATGCCGCGCGAGCCGGAGGCCAAGGCCAGGGTTTCGATCATACGCAGGCGTAGCGTGGCCGGGAGATCCAGTTCCGGGGCGTGCGCGAGCACATAGAAGGCCTGGGTTTGCAGGGCATCGCCGGCGAGAATGGCGGTGGCCTCGTCGAAGGCGCGGTGGCAGGTGGGGCGGCCGCGGCGCAGGTCGTCATCGTCCATGGCCGGCAGATCGTCATGCACCAGCGAGTAGGCGTGGATGAATTCCACCGCGCAGGCCGCGATATCGAGACGCCCCGGCGGCGCGCCGACGGCCGCGCCGGCGGCGTATACCAGGAGCGGGCGCACACGCTTGCCGCCACCGAGCACCGCATAGCGCATGGACTGGTGCAGACGTGAGGGGTGCGTCTCGGCGCTGGGCAGCTGGTGTTCCAGCGCGTCTTCGATGCGTGTGCGGCATTCCGCCAAAAAGGTGTTCAGCGCGCTGTCGGGCGTGGCCATGACCGCTCAGGTCTCGTCGCTGTCGAACGGTGCGAGCTGCTCCTGTCCGCTCTGGTTCACCAGCTGTTCGACCTTTTGTTCGGCTGTGCTCAGCGCCTCCTGGCAGGTGCGGGTGAGCTGAACGCCGCGTTCGAAGGCGGCCAGCGAGGCCTCCAGGTTGAGATCACCCTGTTCCAGTTTTTCCACCAAGCCTTCCAACTCTTTCAAGGCGGTTTCAAAGTCGGTGGTTTCGCTGCGTTTCTTGGCCAAGATAGACTCCGCGGGTTGCGTCAGGCGCGTAACGGTACCCCGCAGATTGGCGACGGTCAACGCATGCGCATTTTCGTAACTGGACTTGAGGCATGTCAGCGAGTCGCATATCGCCTAAGTCGCCTATTATGAACGTGCCACGGGGTCTAAAGTCAGCGGGGTAAGGTGTGAGGCTCGGCGGTTGACACGCGTAGGTGGCTTGTTTAGAGTTGACCACAGTTTAGACCAAGTCTAAATATGTTCAGTAGCGTAGGTTCCGGCGTGTTATGGAACCTGGATTTGAAGTCACAATGGAGACGTCACAATGGCAAATCTGAAAGGCAGTAAAACGGAAGGGAACCTGAAAGACGCATTTGCGGGCGAGTCCCAGGCGAATCGCCGTTATTTATATTTCGCAGCCAAGGCTGACGTGGAAGGCTACAACGACGTCGCTGTCGTGTTCCGTTCCACCGCCGAAGGCGAGACCGGGCATGCACACGGCCACCTGGAATACCTGGAAGCCGTCGGCGATCCGGCCACCGGCCTGCCGATCGGTCCGACCGCCTCCAACCTGAAGGCGGCCATCGCCGGCGAGACCCATGAGTACACCGACATGTACCCGGGTATGGCCAAGAGCGCGCGCGACGAAGGCTTCGACGAAATCGCCGATTGGTTCGAGACCCTGGCCAAGGCCGAGCGTTCCCACGCCAACCGCTTCCAGAAGGCGCTGGATCAGCTCGACAAGTAAGTGCTGTCAACCGGTCGGATCCCGGTCGGATCCTAGCTGGGATCCGACCGGATTTATTTCGAAGACCCGCTGCATCAACCCCGTAGGGAGTCCCGCGATGTCCGCACCGACTGAATCAAGACGCGAAGGCAGTCTCGAAGCGCCGTTGCGACATGCGCTCGACTGGCAGAACCCACAGTTTTACGACGAACAGAATCTGTTCCACGAATTGGAGCGCGTGTTCGACATCTGTCACGGTTGCCGGCGTTGTTTCAATCTGTGCAACTCGTTTCCGACACTGTTCGATGCCATCGACGCCTCGGATACGCTGGAACTCGACGGTGTGCCCAAGAAAGTCTATTGGGACGTCGTCGATCACTGCTATCTCTGCGATATGTGTTTCATGACCAAATGTCCGTACGTGCCGCCGCACGAATGGAATCTGGATTTCCCGCATCTGATGCTGCGCGCCAAGGCGGTGAAATTCCGCAAGGGTGATGTGCGTGGACGCGACAAATTACTCACCTCCACCGATATGGTCGGCAGCCTCGCCGGTATTCCGGTGGTGGCGCAGGTGGTCAATGCCGCCAATAAACTCAAACCGGTGCGCGCGCTGCTGGACAAGGCGTTGGGCGTGCATCCGGAAGCGATACTCCCCGAATATCACAGTGCGACCTTGCGCAAGCGCATGGGCAGTCATCAGCCGAAATCCACGGCCATAGAAGCGGCCGGACCGACGCGTGGCAAGGTCGCGCTGTTCACGACCTGCTACGGCAATTACAACGAACCGCAGATCGGTGCCGATCTGGTGGCGGTGTTCGAGCACAACGGCATCCCCGTGCGACTGGTGGAAAAAGAACGCTGCTGCGGCATGCCCAAGCTGGAACTCGGCGATCTCGATGCGGTGGCCGCCGCCAAGGATGCCAATATCCCGCAGTTGCTGGCGCTGATCGACGACGGTTGGGATATCGTCGCGCCGGTGCCGTCCTGCGTGTTGATGTTCAAGCAGGAACTGCCGCTGATGTTTCCGAATGATGCGCAAGTCGCCAAGGTGCGCGATGCGATTTTCGATCCGTTCGAATACCTGATGCTGCGCCACAAGCACGACAAACTGAAAACCGATTTCAAGCAGTCGCTCGGCACGATCGCCTACCATGTGCCGTGTCACCTGCGGGTGCAGAACATCGGTCTCAAGACCAAGGAAATGCTGCAACTGGTGCCGAATACCGAGGTGCAGGCCATCGAACGTTGTTCCGGTCACGACGGCACCTATGCGGTCAAGAGCGAGTTCCACGAGACCTCGATGAAAATCTGCAAGCCGGTGGTCAATCGCGTCACCCAGGCCAACGCCGATCATTACAGCAGCGACTGTCCCATGGCCGGTCATCAGATCGAGAACGGTCTGCGCGATGGCCGTATACCCGAACATCCGATGACGCTGTTGCGTCACGCCTACGGGATTTGACGCACGAAGTTACGGTGCGCCCCTGCAAGTTGATGATCTAGATATCAAGAAAAGGAGACAGTAATGTCGAACGAAGGCTATCACGAACCCATTGCAGAACTGACCACGGAAACTCGCGACATGCATCGTGCCATCGTCTCGCTGATGGAAGAGTTGGAGGCAGTCGATTGGTATCAGCAGCGCGTCGATGCCTGTGCCGATCCGGATCTGAAGGCGATCCTGGCGCATAACCGCGATGAGGAAAAAGAACACGCGGCGATGGTGCTGGAATGGATCCGCCGTCACGATCCCAAGTTCGACAAGGAACTGCGCGATTATCTGTTCACCGACAAGCCGATCGTCGATCTGGAACACAAGCATCAGGACTGAACCAGCCCATGGAGATTGTCATGAACGCCGTTAAACTGAGCCGGGATGATCTGTACCCCCTGGAAAAATACGCCGAGCTGCGCAGCGAGTTCCGTTCACGCGTACTCGCGCACAAGCAGAATCGCCTGGTGTGCATCGGTCCGTGGGCGACCTTGTATTTTGAAGACCGCCTGACGATGCAGTATCAGATTCAGGAAATGCTGCGCATCGAGCGCATCTTCGAATCGGCCGGTATTCAGGATGAATTGGACGCCTACAATCCGCTGATCCCGGACGGCGGCAATTGGAAGGCGACCTTCATGATCGAAGTGCCCGATCCCGACGAGCGACGCGTGGTGCTGGCAAAATTGGTCGGCATCGAAGATCGGGTCTGGGTGCAGGTCGGTGACGCCGAGCAGGTGTTCGCTATCGCCGACGAGGACATGGAGCGGGAAACGGCGGACAAGACTTCTGCGGTGCATTTTCTGCGCTTCGAGCTGACGCCCGCGATGGTCGCCGCTGCCAAACAAGGTGCGCCGATCAATATGGGTATCGATCACCCCGAGTACCGCGAGGTCATCACCCCGGTCGCGGAGGCGGTGCGCGCCTCGCTGATTACCGATCTCGCCTGAGTCGCGCCGTCCCGTCCGGGCACGGCGCGCTGGTCGCCACCGCAAAACCCTTCTAGAATGCCGTCTGGATTTCCAGGGGGATGCGCGCCATTTTTATTTCCACCAATAACCGGTTTGCGACTGGTGCTGCCGTTCGCACTGTTGATGTCATGTGCCTCCGTGACCCATGCCGCCAAATCGGTCTGGGATGCCGATGGCCCTGCGCGCAGTCACGACGATGCGGAGACGCCCTGGGCGGAGCAAGGCCGTTGCGCTGCCGGAATATCCCGATAAGAACCATCTGATCAACGTGCCTATCGAGATTGCGGGCTCCAGTTTGGACATGTTCATCGACGAACGCAGTCTGTCGGTCGGTGCAGACGGTGTCGTCCGCTATGTGCTGGTGTTGAGCGCGCAAAGCGGTGCCGAAAATGTCTTTTTTGAGGGGATACGTTGTGCGACACGCGAACTGCGCAGTTATGCCTACGGCACCAGCCGCTCGGCGTGGCAGTCGGTCGATACGGCCTGGGCGCCACTGTCAGGTCTGGGGGTCGGGCGCTATCGTGAACAGCTGTACCAGTATTATCTTTGCCACGCCGAGGAAGGGGATACTGCCGCGCCAGGAAATGCTGCAACGCATGCGCTATGGTGTGCCGCACGATGATTGAACGGTCCTTCTGCGCCTGAGTAGATGCGCCTACTGGTTCTCATACATTTCTTTCGAATTTCGATATCGAGTGCCATGAGCTCCACCTACGACGCCTCTTCCATTGAAGTCCTGAGCGGACTCGATCCGGTGCGCAAGCGCCCGGGTATGTACACCGACACCACGCGGCCGAATCATCTTGCCCAGGAGGTGATCGACAACAGCGTCGACGAGGCCATTGCCAAGCACGCCAAGCTCATCGAGCTGACGGTGTTCAAGGACGGTTCGCTGGAGGTGCGCGACGACGGTCGCGGCATGCCCGTGGATATGCACCCGGAAGAGGGTGTACCCGGTGTCGAGGTGATCCTCACGCGCCTGCACGCAGGCGGCAAGTTCTCCAACAAGAATTACCAATTCTCCGGCGGTCTGCACGGCGTCGGCGTGTCGGTGGTGAATGCGTTATCCAAACAGTTGGACGTATGGGTGCGGCGCGGCGGCAAGGAATACCACATCGCATTTGCCGGCGGCGATAAGACCTCTGATCTCAAAGAGGTCGGCACGGTCGGCAAGCAGAACACCGGCACGACCGTGCGCTTCTGGCCGGACGAGAAATATTTCGACTCGCCGAAATTTTCCATCCCGCGCCTCAAGCATGTACTGCGCGCCAAGGCGGTGCTGTGTCCCGGTCTGCGCGTGAAATTTTTCGATGAGACCAGCGGTGAGCGTGAAGAGTGGTATTACGAAGACGGCCTGCGCGACTACCTGGTCGATGCGCTGGGCGGTGCCGAGCATCTGCCCGAAGAACCCTTCGTCGGCAATCTTGCCGGCAACCGTGAGGCCGCCGAATGGGCCCTGGTGTGGTTGCCGGACGGTGGCGAACTGGTCGGCGAGAGCTACGTCAATCTGATCCCGACCGCGCAAGGCGGCACGCATGTGAACGGCCTGCGCACGGGTCTCACCGAGGCGATTCGCGAATTCTGCGAATTCCGCAATCTGTTGCCGCGCGGCGTGCGTATCACACCGGAAGATGTCTGGGACCGTTGTTGCTACATCCTGTCGGTGAAGCTTCAGGATCCGCAGTTTTCCGGGCAGACCAAAGAGCGTTTGTCATCGCGTGAATGTGCGGCCTTCGTGTCCGGCGTGGTCAAAGACGCTTTCAGTCTATGGCTCAATCAACACACCGAAGTCGGCGAGCGCATCGCGCAGCTGGCGATCAGCAATGCCCAGACACGACTGCGTGCCGGCAAAAAAGTCATCCGCAAGAAGGTGACATCCGGTCCGGCGCTGCCGGGCAAACTCGCCGATTGCAGCTCCGGCGATTCGACGCGTACCGAATTGTTTCTGGTCGAAGGCGATTCCGCTGGCGGTTCCGCCAAGCAGGCGCGTGATCGCGAATTCCAGGCGATCATGCCGTTGCGCGGCAAGATACTGAACACCTGGGAAGTCGATTCCGCCGAGGTGCTGGCGTCCCAGGAAGTGCATGACATTTCCGTGGCCATCGGCGTCGATCCCGGCTCGGATGATTTGAAAGGCCTGCGTTACGGCAAGGTGTGCATCCTCGCCGATGCCGATTCCGACGGTGCGCATATCGCGACCCTGCTGTGCGCGCTGTTCCTGCGCCACTTCCAGCCGCTGGTCGACGCCGGCCATGTCTATGTCGCCATGCCGCCGTTGTATCGCATCGATGTCGGCAAACAGGTGTTCTACGCGCTCGACGATGCCGAGAAACAGGGCGTGCTCGATCGCATCGCCGCCGAGAAGATCAAGGGCAAGATCGGCGTGCAGCGTTTCAAAGGCCTCGGCGAAATGAACCCGCTGCAACTGCGCGAGACCACCATCAATCCCGACACCCGCCGGCTGGTGCAACTCACCCTCGAGGCCGGCGACGACACCCATCAAGTCATGGATATGCTGCTGGCCAAAAAGCGTGTGGTCGATCGCCGCGCCTGGCTGGAGAAACGTGGGGATCTGGCCGATATCTGAGGATGTGCGGCTCGTTCCAGTGGGTTATGGGCTAGCGCACAACCATGGGTATCGCCGTCCGACCACATAGAATTCAATGAGTTGAAGGTGGTTTGGCGGCCTGTACAAGCGGCGTGGGGGCGCCGGTCAAATGGCAGAAATCACCGTCAAACATTATCGCAGCGCCTATGCCGGCGCGCGCGAAAAAGAACTCATCGTCGAGAAGGTCACCGAGGGCTCGGAGACTGGGCGCTTCCTCAACAAGATGGAAGAGATGCGCATCCGCAAGCCCTGTTTTGAAACCATCGACATGCGCGGCAAGGTTCCCGGTGAGTGTCAGCGCTACATGCTGAACAACCGCGAATTTTATCTGGACGACGTCTCATACGGTCTGTATCAGGATGGCCTCAATGCCTGCAACGGCACGTTCACGGTAGGCACCTACGAGTCTATCGTCAACGGTAAACACACCAATCGATCCGTCCGCGAGGAACAGAATGCGCGTGAGCTGGCGGCTCAGCGCCAGGCCCAGCAGGCCCGCACAGCGTCCACAGCCAGCCGTGCCGGCGTGGGTGTCAACACAGCGCAAGACGCCACCGCTCGTGAGATCAGTGCCGAATTGTATCAACCCGATTTGATACCGCTGGGTTACTTCAAGCGCCGCCGCGGGGATCGCTTACAGTATGTGACCACTGTACAGATCCAGCATAATGGAAAAGTCTGCAATGGCACCACACGTGACATATCGGTGGGTGGTTTGCAGATCGTTCTGAAGGGTATCTACCGGTTCACCACGGGGTCGGAAATCCAGGTTGGATTGATTTCGCTACAAGAGCAGGAGCCGCGGCTGGATCTCTCGAATCTGCGTTACCGCGTCGTGTCCTGCGAACAGCATGACGTCGAATGCCAATTGCGCGTAGAACTGCAGAGCAACAGCGCGCCGGAAGGTTTTACGAATTACGTCAACGAATTGATCGCGCGCTACAAGCACAAATACAAGCTGGATATCGAAGACGATTACTGGTCGGTGTGCTCCTGGCTCTATGAGCGACTGTATTCCGAAAGCTCGATGCAGTTGGCGTTTTTCGTCAGTCGCAATCAGGAAGGGCATCTGACGACTCAGGCCGTGGCTGTCACCGATGGCAATCAGCCGTTCGCGCATTTTTTCCGTAACGACGTTGATAACTACGATTTCTCATCGCTGTGCCTGCCAAGCCGCTTGCAGTATCTGAGCGAGCATAAAGAATTTCTGCTGTTGCTTTATCGCGAAAGTGTCGGCAATGAGTACCGCCTGCATTCTGTGGCCGACTTCGAATTGAATGATGCACATGCCCTGCAGAATATGCTGCGTTTCACCCTGGCGCATGAAGAACACCGCATCGTCAAGATTGTTGCATCGAATGTTCCGATGCAGCCTCTCAGCGCAAATAAATTCGATATGCTGACGGGGCGGCTCATGGAGAAATCCACGGATGAGGTCATGGCGCTGCGCGAACGGGTTTCCGTGTTGTACTTCTCCGCGACGGCGGTCGACGTGACCGAGCAGATACAGTCCGCATTCAACCTGGATATGCGTGCCAATCTCGGTCAGATTGTCGTCGATGGTTTGCATTGCTGGCTGGGCGCTACGCGCATGCAATTGCCCGCTGTATAAGGACCGTGGAGCAGTTGCCGGTCATATCGGCGCCGGAGTTGATCCGCTTCGGCTATGTCGAGCGGCGCTGCGAGGACCGCTATCTTGCGGAAACCTCGGTGGAGCTTCATTGCCGCTCAGGTAAGGTCAAAGGTCGCACCCGGGATATTTCCAAACGTGGCTTGGCCGTTCGTCTCGAACAGCCGTTGGAAGTCGGTCTGAATGAAGAGCTCAAAGTGGCTTTGATCAGTCTGCAATCCAAGCGGCCCAGTCTCGATCTCTCCAAGGTCCCCTATCGAGTCGTCAAAGTTGACCGGCGGGATGGTGTTATAACACTCATGATGGAGCGCCTGCGCAATAAGCTTGAGCATGAGATTGATGATTTCTTCGTCGAGCTCATTACCAAGAACCGACACAAGCTCGTGGTGGATATGAACGATACCCGCGGTGCTACGCTCTCACGCATCTATGAAGGCACCGCCGCGGAAAATGCCGGAACGCTGCCGTTCTTCATTGCCCGCCAGGAAGCAGGTGGCGGTCGATTGCAGGCAGTCGCGGTGCCTGATGGCAGGAATGAACTGGCGGAATATTTTCGCGATGCGCACGGGCAGTACGATTTCGCCTGGCTGTCGGAGTCGAAGCTGGTGCTGGCCCTGTATCAGCAGATCGGCCGGATGAGCCGCGAGGCCAGCCACCAACAGCAGCGTCCGGCTCCGATCGAAATGGAGGTCTATGCCTATCGCAACGGTGCGGACCTGAAGATCGCGACCGAACTGGAATTTACCGACGATGCACAGCGCGAAGTCTTTCTGAGCAAGGCGCTGGCGGCGCCTGAATGCCGCATCTTCAAGCTCATGGCGACCTATACGCTGGAGTTCAATAAGGCGGACCTGGATGCCGCCCTCGAGACCCTCCGCAGTCAATCACGGCATCGGGCCGGAAAGCTCTACGAGCAGATCAGTGCCGTGATCGGCTACGGCGAGATCATCGACATTACCGCACAACATCTGCGTATCCGCGCACTGGCCGGGCAGGAGTGACGGCCTCAGGGCCGAATTAAGTACCGGCTGCGGCAATCAGTGAACCGCTGCGACAATGGTGTCGCCGCTGCAGCCATTTTCTGACAACTCCCTGCCCACGCCGTCACCGTGTATCATGAGCGCCCGGCCCCGGCGCGCCTGCGCCGGCATGTCTCTAGTCCGTATTGAACTGCCGAGTCTGCCATGCAAGATAGCGAATTGAACTTCGAAGGCATCGAGCGCCTGCCGCTGCGCACCTTCACCGAAAAGGCGTACTTGGACTATTCCATGTACGTCATCCTCGACCGCGCACTGCCGAACATCGGCGACGGCCTCAAGCCGGTGCAGCGACGCATCATCTACGCCATGTCCGAGCTGGGCCTGGCGGCGACCGCCAAATACAAGAAATCCGCGCGCACTGTCGGTGACGTGCTCGGTAAGTTCCATCCGCACGGTGATTCGGCCTGTTATGAGGCGATGGTGTTGATGGCGCAGCCATTCTCCTATCGTTATCCGCTGATCGACGGCCAAGGCAACTGGGGCTCGTCGGACGATCCGAAATCGTTCGCCGCGATGCGTTACACCGAATCGCGTCTAACGCCGTATGCCGAATTGTTGTTGCAGGAATTGGGGCAGGGCACGGTCGATTGGGTGCCGAACTTCGACGGCACGCTGGATGAACCGTCGCTGCTGCCGGCGCGTCTGCCGAACGTGTTGCTGAATGGCGCGACCGGCATCGCGGTGGGCATGGCCACCGACATCCCGCCACACAATTTGCGCGAAGTCGCCGCTGCAACGATTCGCCTGCTGGAAGACCCGAAGACAACGCTGGATCAGTTGTGCGAACACATCCAGGCGCCGGACTTTCCGACCGATGCCGAGCTCATCACCTCGCGGGCCGACATCCGGCAGATGTACGCGACCGGCAACGGCTCGGTGCGTCTACGCGCGCGTTACGAACTGGAGCAGGGCGACATCGTGATCACGGCGCTGCCGTATCAGGTTTCCGGCGGTAAGGTGCTGGAACAGATCGCCGCGCAGATGAACAATAAAAAACTGCCGATGGTCGAGGACCTGCGTGATGAATCCAATCACGAGAATCCCACCCGCCTGGTGATCGTGCCGCGCTCCAACCGCGTCGATGTCGAGGCGTTGATGTCGCATCTGTTCGCCAGCACCGATCTGGAACGCAGCTATCGCATCAATCTGAATATCATCGGCATCAACGGTCGCCCGCAAGTCAAAGATCTGCGCAGCATCCTCGCCGAATGGCTGGAGTTCCGCACCAGCACCGTGCGCCGCCGCCTGGAATACCGTCTGGAAAAGATTATCCGCCGCCTGCATCTGCTCGACGGTTTGCTGATCGCCTTCCTCAATCTGGATGAAGTGATCCACATCATCCGCACCGAGGACGAACCCAAGGTCAAGCTGATGCAGCGCTTCACGCTCAGCGAAGAACAGACCGACTACATCCTGGATACCCGTCTGCGGCAACTGGCGCGTTTGGAAGAGATGAAGATTCGCGGTGAACAGCAGGCGCTGGCCGAAGAGCGTGACGATTTGCAGAAGACGCTGGAATCGAGTCGCCGTTTAAAACAGCTGATCCGCAAAGAGATCAGCGAGGACGCCGAAAAATACGGCGATGCGCGCCGTTCCAAACTGGTCGAACGTGTCGCGGCACAAGCCATGGACGAGACTGCGCTGGTGCCGAGCGAGGCCGTGACCATCGTGTTGTCCGAAAAGGGTTGGGTACGCGCCGGCAAAGGCCATGAGGTCGATGCGGGCGCGCTGGCCTACAAGGCCGGCGACGGCTTCCTCGCCAGCGCCACCGGGCGCAGCAATCAGACCGTGGTGTTCCTGGATTCCAGTGGCCGCAGCTATTCACTGCCCGCGCATTTGCTGCCGTCCGCTCGTGGTCATGGCGAACCGCTCACCGGGCGCTTGAGTCCGCCGGACGGCGCGTTGTTCGTTGGTCTGTTGCTGGGCAATCCCAGCGATCTGTATCTGGTCGCCAGCGATGCAGGTTATGGTTTTATCGCCAAGCTCGAAGACCTGTACGCGAAAAACAAAAACGGCAAGGCGGTGCTCAATCTGTCTGCGGGCGCGAAGGTGCTTGCGCCACAGCGCATCGCCGACGCGCAGAAAGATGTGCTCGCCGCCGTCACCAATACCGGCCGTCTGCTGGTGTGTTCGCATGAACGAGCTGACGCAGATGGCGCGCGGCAAGGGCGATAAATTCTTGTCCATCCCCGGCAAGAAGGTCGCCGCGCGCGAGGAGTTCGTGCTTGGTGTAGCCGTGGTGAGTGCCGGTACTACACTGATGGTGCAGTGCGGCAAGCGCTATCTGAAACTCAAGGGCGGCGAACTGGACGAATACCGCAGCGCCCGCGGCGAACGCGGCAACAAGCTGCCGCGCGGGTTCCAGACGGTGACGGGGTTGGGGGTGGAGGGGTAACGCCTCAGCCGCAGTTGTTCGCGGGCGAGGCTACTTCGTTTGTGGTCAAAGGCCGCTCCTACGGCGTTTCTGCCTTGCCCTGGCCGGCCGCATCCCACACAATCGGCGGACCGGCCAGCAAAGAACAATCATGTCCGACAACGTCGACGGCTTCATCCAGCGCTGGCAATCCAACGCCAACGGCAGCGAACGCGCCAACTACCAGCTCTTTCTCACCGAGCTGTGCGCGCTGATCGGCCTCGACCGCCCCGATCCCGCCAGCGAAGACACCGAAGACAACGCCTACGTCTTCGAACGCAAAGTCACCTTCCGCCACGCCGACGGCAGCAGTACTCACGGATTCATTGACCTCTACCGGCGCGGCAGTTTCGTCTGCGAGGCCAAGCAGACCAACAAGGCACTCGATTCCAAGGGTTGGGACAACGCCATGCTGCGTGCGCACGCACAGGCGCAGCAATATGCGCGCGCCTTGCCCGCCGCCGAAGGTCGCCCGCCGTTTCTTATCCTCGTCGACGTCGGCCGCAACATCGAACTCTATGCCGAGTTCACCCGTTCCGGCGCGACCTACGTGCCGTACCCCGATCCGCGTTCGCACCGCCTGCGTCTCGAAGACCTGCGCAAGCCCGAGGTGCAGGAGACTTTGCGCGCGATCTGGAACGAACCGTTGTCGCTCGATCCCGCGCGGCGTTCCGCCAAGGTCACGCGCGAAATCGCCACGCAACTGGCGACGCTCGCCAAATCATTGGAAATCGCCGGCCACGGCGCGGACAGCGTCGCCGCATTTCTCATGCGCTGCCTGTTCACCATGTTCGCCGAAGACGTGGAGCTGTTGCCCGCGCGCAGCTTCACCGGTCTGCTCGAAGAGACCCGCAAGCAACCGGAACTGTTTTCGCGCCTCATGCCCGGTCTGTGGCAAGCGATGAACAGCGGCGGCTTCTCCGCCGAAATCCGCACCGACGTGTTGCGCTTCAACGGCGGCCTGTTCGCCGATCCCACCGCGCTGCCGCTCGACAAGACGCAAATTGATCTGCTCATCGCCGCCGCCCGCGCCGACTGGCGTCATGTAGAACCGGCCATCTTCGGCACGCTGCTGGAACGCGCCCTCGATCCGCTCGAACGTCACCAGCTCGGCGCGCACTACACGCCGCGCGCCTATGTCGAACGCTTAGTGCTGCCCACCGTCATCGAACCGCTGCGCGAGGAATGGGCCATCGCTCAGGCCACTGCGCTGCAACACGACCGCGACGGCAAACGCGACAAGGCGCTGGCCGAACTGCGCGCCTTTCACCAGCGCCTGTGTCATGTGCGCGTGCTCGATCCCGCCTGCGGCTCGCGGAAACTTTTTGTATGTAACGCTCGAACACCTGAAGCGTCTCGAAGGTGAAGTGCTCAATGCATTGGATGCGCTCGGCGACACGCAAGGCCTGTTGGAAATGGCCGGTGTCACCGTCGACCCGCATCAGATGATGGGACTGGAGACCAATCCGCGCGCCGCGCGCGTCGCCGAGGCCGTGCTCTGGATCGGCTACCTGCAATGGCACTTCCGCACCCGCGGCAAGGTCAACCCGCCCGAGCCGGTGCTGAAGGATTTCCACAACATCGAATGCCGCGACGCCGTGCTCGCCTGGGACCGCATCGAGCACGTCGTCGACGAACACGGCAAACCGGTCACGCGCTGGGACGGCCGAACCATGAAGACGCACCCCGTCACCGGCGAGCAAGTGCCTGACGAGACTGCGCGCGTGCTGTTGGAGAAGTACGTGAATCCGCGTAAGGCGGAATGGCCGGCGGCGGATTTCGTTGTGGGGAATCCGCCGTTCATCGGGAATAAGCGGATGCGGTTGGCGTTGGGTGATGGTTATGTCGGAGGCGCTGCGAGACACGTATCCAGAAGTTCCTGAGTTCGGCAGATTACGTTATGTACTGGTGGCATCGTGCAGCCGAAATAGTTCATGAGAAAAAGCATTCTCGTTTTGGATTTATCACAACGAATAGTCTAACTCAGACATTTAATCGTCGTATTGTCGAGCATTATCTAGAGCACAAAGAGCCTCTATCATTGATGTTCGCTATACCAGACCATCCCTGGGTAGATAGTGCGGATGGTGCTGACGTTACGAATCGCAATGACAGTTGGTGAGAATGGGCTGAAAAATGGAATTCTTCAAACTGTCATTGATGAACGATGATGGATGAAGATGGCTCTAGTGAAATCGTGCTGGTCACTAGGCGTGGTAAGTTGCATTCAGATCTTAAAATCGGGCGCTGACTGTCGCTAGCATAAAATCGCTGGTATTTACCAAAGATATAGCGAACCGAGGGGTTATACCTCATGGGGCAGGTTTGCTAGTCACTCATGAAGAAGCGACTCTTTTGGGGTTAGGGAGGATTTCGCGGCTTGAGAGGCATATTCGTGAATACCGAAATGGCAGAGATCTACGCCAGATCTCCGCGCCATGTGATGGTGATTGATCTATTTGGTTTAGGAGTCGACGAGGTTAGACGTAGCTACCCAGAAGTTTATCAATGGGTGTTGGAGCGGGTAAAGCCGGAACGTGATCAGAACAAGCGTGCCGGAATATCGAGATCGCTGGTGGATATTTGCTGAACCAAGAAAGGTTATGCGCCGCGCGCTTTCTGGGCTACCTCGCTATATTGTTACGATACAAACAAGCAAGCATAGGCTGTTTGTGTTTTTAGATTCGACGATTATTCCTGATGATAAGTTGATATCCATCGCATTAGATGATCCCTATGAATTCGGTGTTCTATCATCACGAGGCCATGTTTTGTGGGCTTTGGCAACAGGGGCGAGATTAGGTGTCGGGAATGACCCCGTTTACAACAAAAGTCCATGCTTCGATGCGTTTGCCTTCCCCAACACCACCGACGCCCAGCAAGCCCGCATCCGCGCACTGGCCGAACAACTCGACGCCCACCGCAAACGCCAGCAGGCGCTGCATCCCGATCTGACCTTGACCGGTATGTACAACGTCCTGGAAAAACTGCGCCTGGGCGAAACGCTGACGGCGAAGGACAAGACGATTCACGAACACGGCCTGGTGTCGGTGCTCGCGCAACTGCACGACGAACTCGACGCCGCTGTGTTCGACGCCTACGGCTGGTCCGACCTCGCGCCCGCGCTGATCGGCAAACCCGGCGGCACCACGCCGTATCCCGACAAACCCGCCGCCCAGGCCGAGGCCGAAGAGGAACTGCTGTCGCGCCTGGTCGCGCTCAACACCGAACGCGCCGCCGAAGAAGCGCGCGGCCTGGTGCGTTGGCTGCGCCCCGAATTCCAAAACGTCGGTGGCGTCCAATCCGCGCAAGGCGAAATGGACACCGGCGAGGAAATCGAAATCGCGGTCGTGCCGGCAAAGAAACATGTCTGGCCCAAGACGATTCCCGAACAAGTCCAAGCCCTGCGCGCCGCACTCGCCACCGCGTCCGCGCCACAGACCAGCGACCAACTCGCCCGCGTCTTCGCGCGCGCACAGACCAAAAAGGTCGAAGAGTTGTTGGAAACTTTGGCGGCGCTCGGCCAAGTGCGTCAGGACGGTAAGCGTTACGCGACGGTGTGAGCCTGTTTCGACTGTTGATGGTTACATCATTACATGACACTGCGTAGCCCGGATGGAGCGAAGCATAATCCGGGAAAACGGCGGATATGTCCCGGATTCCGACCCCCGAACAGATACGGGGGTCTGCATCCGGGCTACCAACTGGCTGGTGCAATTCATCCGCTGGATGGCGGGTCGAATGTCTAAACAACGGAGCGTGACGCATGGCCGAGTGCTCGATCCATTATGTCGAACAGACCTGGGACAGCTACGACAGTTCCCTGGATGTCTGGGTGAACCTCACCGATCTCTATCTGGGGAAAGATTGCATCGAACCGCACGAAGCGTTCGCGCCGGATCTGCAAGGCCGCGACATCACCGCGCAGCTCAGCGCCGCTGATCGGCGCAAACTGTTCAACGCGCTGCGCCGCGTGCAGATCGGCTATGTCGCGGAACCGGCGATGGGCTGCGACGGATCGGATCACGACCTGGCTATCGTGTATTCCCCGACGTGTTCCATAAGTTGCCGTTGGTGGACCGAGCTGCCCGCCGAATGGAAAGGCGTGGCGGAGATCGTGCGGATTCTGCGCAAGGCGGCGAGAGCAGTCCCGAAAAAATCGCCATGACATCGTGCGCCGGTCGGCGCTGTTGTGAATTCCACATTTGTTCCGGTTAGGACGAACGCACAGGAGACCAGAGATGGCGAGAAGATTTAAGCCTGGCAGCCCTACCGCGCCGCCCCTCGCGCCCGCTCCACAATCACTGCGACCAGTTCCTCTGTGCTTGCGAGCACGCGTTCGCTCAACTCGGCCATCAGTGGGGCATTCCTGCGCATCTCCGCAGGCTCGCGGCTCGCGAACAGCGTCTGCTGATACGGTTCCCACTCGCGCCGGAGTTGTACCACGCGCGCCTTGATCTGCGCGGTTGCGAGCGGCGATTCCTCGATCTGGTTCAGCATGGCGGTGAAATGCGCGCGGCTGAGGTGCAGTTCCATGTCGGCCGGATCGCGGTAGATATCCCAGGTGCTGTAGAGATAGAACTTGGCCATGCGCTGCGACAACATGCGCTGGCGCCCCGCGAGATTGATCAGATGGTCGAGCGGCGCACCGCTGACATCCTCGTAAGCGAGTGCCACGCTGTGCGCCGCTTTCTGCAGTGCCTCGCCGGCGTCGTAGAGATCGACGGCGCCGACTTTGTTGGACGCCGCCGTGAGCAGCGGCTTGCATTTCATCCATTCGGCATCCAGCTTGACGATGGCATTCCGCACCGACGGGGTCGGTTGGAATGTTTTCAGTGTCGCGAGTTGAGAGTCGAACTGATCGAGCGAGCCATGCAGGATGGTTCGGGCATCATCGGCCGCGATGCCTTGTCCCAGCAAGAGGTACGTCTTCACCATGCGTTGCGAGAGCATGCGCTGGCGCCCCGCCATATCCACTGTGGCTGCGGTATCCAGGTCTGCCGCCGCCAGGGGCGTTTCCGCAAGCATGAACGATGGCGCCGCGAGGAGCGTCAATACGGCCAGGAACCCTGCGCTGAGTCGGAGTCTGCCCATGAATCACCTCATATGAGCATAGGAGGGGCACATGGAGGAAAATTGGCTGCACCCCGCCACTTTTCAAGCCAGTGTATGACTACATCGGCTGCCGCAGCGTAAACGCCCCGCGCACATCGCCGGCCTTGTAACCGCGCGCCTGGTCGTCCGGATACAGCGCATCCAGTTTGGCGGCAACCTTCGGGTCGAGATTTTCGCCGTGGCATTTCAGGCAGGGCATTTTCGCCTCGGGCGGCATGATGATCGCCTTCATGAAGCGGAATTCCCGTTTGCCGTCCTGTTCGACAATGGCGCTGAAGGCCAGCGTGTCCGGGTCTTCGCCGGCGGCCTTGCGCTCCTCGAACTTCTTCAGCACCTCGGTTTCCCAGGCATCCGGGGCATTGCTGGGGTTGCGTGTCTTGAGCGAGGTGCGCGCGACGTGCATGGCGTGTTTTTCCGACAGGTCCTTGGCGATGCCGGGTGCGACCTCGTTGCAGACCTGAATGGCATTGATCGGGCCGCCGGCCTTCATGGCCGTTTCCAACTCGCCTTTCAGTTTGCCCGCGAATTCCTGGATCACGGCCTTGCTCTGGTCGATGCGTACCTGGTCGGGGGCCTCTGCCGCGGCGGCGGAAGCGAATGCGGCACAGCACAGCAGGTGAAGTGCTTGTATGCGTTTCATCGTCGGTCTCCGAGAAAGATATCGGGGGGCAGGCATTCCGCGGTGGGGAATCTGCCCTGGGGGAATTTCAGTATGGAACCAGAGTCTACACAAGGACAACCGGGCGACTACTTGTCCAGGATCAAGACCTTCACAGGTTGGCTGTATCCGCATCGATCGCGTTTATGTCCATCCGCAGCCCGGCCTTGGTATAGTTGCACACATCATGAATGCACCGATTGTAAATCCGCGCGACATCGACAAGACTCTCGGACTTACCACGTCCACACACCGCACGCACGCCCTGCGCCGTTGGGGCGTCGTGCTTGCGCTTGCATTGGTCGTCGTTGCCGGTGCGTTGTTGTGGGCGGGTGGGGACGGTGGTCAGGCTGCGCATTACCAGACCGAGGCGGTGCAGCGCGGCGATCTGAGCGTGAAGGTGACGGCCACCGGCAATCTTCAGCCCACCAATCAGGTGGACGTGGGTGTGGAAGTCTCCGGCACCGTCGCCAGTGTCGAAGTCGACTACAACGACAGTGTGCAGGTCGGGCAGGTGCTGGCGCGGTTGGATACCAGTCGGCTGGAGGCGCAGCTGCGCAAATCCGAGGCGAGTCTGCAGGCGGCACGGGCGCGGGTCGCACAGGCGCAGGCGACGCAGACCGAGACCGGCAGCAACCTCAAACGCCTGCGCGCGCTGCACCAGAAAACCAGCGGCAGGGTGCCCTCGCACAGGACCTCGATACCGCCGAGGCGACCTTCAAACGCGCGCAGACGGAAGTTGCGAGCAACCAGGCCGCGGTCGCCGAGGCTCAGGCCACGCTCAAGCTCAATCAAACCGATCTCGATAAGGCGGTGATCCGTTCGCCCATCAACGGCGTTGTGCTGGTGCGCGCGGTCGAGCCCGGGCAGACCCTCGCCGCGTCGTTTCAGTCACCGATACTGTTCACGCTGGCGGAGAATCTGGCGCAGATGGAATTGCATGTGGATGTCGATGAGGCCGACGTCGGCCAAGTCAGACAAGGTCAGCCGGCCAGCTTCACGGTCGATGCCTATCCCGAACGGCGTTTCCCGGCGCAGGTCACGCAGGTGCGCTTCGGCGCGCAGGAAGTCGATGGTGTGATCACCTATAAGACCGTGTTGAATGTCGACAATACCGATCTGGTGTTGCGCCCGGGGATGACCGCCACGGCGGATATCAGCGTGCAAGAGGTCAGCGATGCGCTGCTGATTCCCAACGCGGCCTTGCGCTTCACGCCGCCGCAACAATCCGAGCAGACCGAAGCTGCAGGCAGCGTTCTCAGTAAGCTGCTGCCGCGTCCGCCGCGCCTTGCACCGAAGTCACGCCCGAATGAAAACGCACAGGCCTCCCAGCAACGTGTCTGGGTGTTGCGCGCCGGTCAGCCGCAGGAGATTGCCGTCACTGTCGGCGCCACCAACGGTGTTTTGACGCAAGTGTTGTCCGGCGACATCGAGCCCGGCATGGCGCTGATCACCGATGTACTGAATCAACCTGAAGCGCCATGAGCGGTACGCAATCCGACGCGCGCGTCCTGATCGAATTGCAGGGCGTGACCAAAGTCTACGGTCGTGGTGAGGCGGCGATGCAGGCGCTGCGCGGCGTGGATTTGCGCATTGCCGCCGGCGAGTTCGTGGCGGTGATGGGGCCGAGCGGTTCGGGTAAATCCACCTGTCTGAATATCCTCGCCTGCCTGGATACGCCGACCGCCGGTCGTTACCACTTCGGCGGTGTCGAGGTCGGCACGCTGTCGCGCGATCAGCGCGCGGAATTGCGCAGGCATTATCTGGGTTTTGTGTTTCAAGGCTTCAATCTGCTGAATCGCACCACGGCGCTGGAGAACGTCGAGCTGCCGTTGCTGTATCGCGGCACGCCGGTTGCCGAGCGGCATCGTTTGGCGCGTCAGGCGCTGGCGTCCGTCGGCTTGGCGGGTTGGGAGACGCATACCCCCGGCGAGTTGTCCGGTGGACAGCAGCAGCGCGTCGCCATCGCGCGGGCGATCGTCACCGAGCCGACCGTGCTGTTTGCCGACGAGCCGACCGGAAATCTCGATACCGCACGCAGCCGCGAGATTATGGAATTACTGACCACGTTCAATCGCGACCGCGGTCTTACCATCGTCATGGTCACGCACGAAGCGGATATGGCGGCGTTCGCCAAACGCATCGTCCATTTCATCGATGGTGGGGTCGATTCCGATGTGCGTACCGGGGAGGCGGGCTGATGTTGATGAATGCGCTGCTGCTGGCGTTGCGCGAGATCCGTCGCAACGTGCTGCGTTCGTTCCTGACGATCCTCGGTGTGGTCATCGGCGTGGCCGCCGTCATTATCATGGTGACGCTCGGCGGCGGTGCGACCGCGCAAGTCACCGCGCAGATCGCCAGTCTCGGCACCAATCTGCTCATGGTGCGTCCCGGTCAACGCACCGGCTTTGGTCAGATGTCCGCGGCGGCGCCGTTCGACACTGCCGACATCGTCGCTATTGGCGGGATTCGTGGCGTACGCGCGGTATCGCCCGCGTCGACCGCGCCGACGACGGCGGTGTTCGGTAATAGCAATTGGTCGACCAGTGTGAGTGGCGTCGACAACCGCTACTTCAGCGTGCGCAACTGGACGCTGGCGCAGGGACGCGAGTTCACCGACAGTGAACTGCGCGCCGGATCGTCGGCGTGCATTATCGGCGCAACCGTGCGCAAAGAATTGTACGGCGGACAAGACCCGCTCGGCAGTCGCCTGCGCTTGCAGAAACTCTCCTGCGAGGTGATCGGCCTGCTGCAGGCCAAGGGTCAATCGACGATGGGTTCGGACCAGGACGATCTGGTGCTGATGCCGTTGCGCACCTTTCAGCGTCGCATCGCCGGCAACCAGGACATCGGCGTGATTCAAGTGGCGGTGCAGGAGGGTGTCGCGACGGAAAAGGTGCAGCAGGACATCGAGCAGTTACTGCGCCAGCGTCGGCACATCGGCCTCAGCGAGGATGACGATTTTCAGGTCTTGGACATGAAGGAAATCACCCAAATGCTCGCCGGCACCACCAAGGTGCTCACGGGCTTGCTCGGTGCGGTCGCCGCCGTGAGTCTGCTGGTCGGGGGCATCGGCATCATGAACATCATGTTGGTTTCGGTCACAGAACGCACCCGTGAAATCGGCATTCGTCTGGCCATCGGCGCGCTAGAGCGCGAGGTGCTGCTGCAGTTCCTGGTCGAGGCGGTGGTGTTGGCGGCATTCGGCGGTGTGACCGGCATTGCGCTGGCTTTGGGGACTTCGGTGTTACTCGCCGACCTGATGGGCATACCGTTCGTGTTCAACCCGGGCATCGTTGTTCTGGCCTTCCTGTTTTCTGCGGCGGTTGGCGTGATCTTCGGTTATTTCCCGGCGCGCAAGGCGGCGCGGCTGGATCCCATTGAAGCCTTGCGGCACGAGTGACGGCCCGTGCGTTGGGTATCGCGGTACGGCTGCATTCTCGGCTATGAGGCAGATTCAGAACCTGTTCACAATTCACGGCCTATAATTATCCGATAATGCAGTACACCCGCATGTGTGCACATTGGATGAATCAGTCAGGAGTTATGAGCAGTCATGCGCGCCGTCAGACCGACCGTATTGAACGTCCACACCCTTGCGCAACAATTTCTATTCGAGGGCGAGCGTATTGAGCTGCTCGAATGGTTGCTGGCGCATTGTCAGTTGCAGCATGTGCCCGTCGGTACGGTGCTGCTCAATCCCAAGCAACCTGCCGATCAGGTGTTTCTCATTCTGCACGGTGAGGTCGAGGTGCGGGTGGGGCGGCATGGCAGTCAATGCATCGCCACGCTGAGTGATGGTCAGTGTTTGGGTGAGATGTCGGTGATCGAAGGCGTGCCGCCCTCGGCGAAGGTGGTGGTGAGCGTAACCTGTACACTCATCGCGATTGAAGGCGCCGCGTTTCGCACCTTGCTGGATCATTCCCAGGTCGTGCCGCGCAATCTGCTGCGGCTGCTGTCGCGCCGGTTGCGGTATGACAATCTCCTGGTACGCCAGAGCCTGGAACTGCAGGCGCAATCCGAGCGGCATGCCCGCAGTGACCCGTTGACCGGGTTGCATAACCGCCGCTGGTTGGATGAGAACCTTCCCGACATACTCGAACAGCACGGTGACGCACGCCGCAGCTTATGTCTGCTGATGATGGATATCGATCATTTCAAGCGTTACAACGACAGCGTCGGCCATCTTGCTGGTGATCAGGCGCTGATCGCCGTGGCCAGCACCCTGAAATCACAAATCCGCGATGATGATCGCGCCGTGCGTTTCGGCGGCGAGGAATTTCTCATCGTGCTGCCCGATACGGCTGTGCGTGACGCGCGTCCGATGGGTGAGCGTCTGCGTTACGCCGTCCAGCAGACGGCGATATTCAGCAGCGAAGGGACGGCGCTGCCGGGTGTGACGCTGTCGATTGGCTTGGCGCAATGGGCGTCGGGCGAAACCCCCGAGCAGTTCATTGCCCGCGCCGATGCGGCGCTGTATCAGGCCAAACGGCAGGGACGAAATCGGCTGATGCTCAGCCCCGCGCGCGAATCCACGGCCGGGCCGGCACTGCTGCGGCGGCTGAAGGATAGCTGACGCGGGTGTCGACTATGCGACTTGCAGAACACGAGCCAACCCATCCACTGTATCCGCCGTCGCCGCTCTATGCAGGCATTCTGCTTGGCTTTACGGACTGGGTAACTGGTCGGAGTAACTGGAGTAACCGGAGTAACCGGAGTGACCGGAGTGACCGGAGTGACCGGAGTGACCGGAGTGACCGGAGTGACCGGAGTGACCGGAGTGACCGGAGTGACCGGAGTGACCTCTGGCGTGAGTCCCTGCAATTCATCCAACTTCTTCAATACACGCTCGGCGCGCTCTAGATTGGCGCGCGCCTGGGTGTCCTCGGGGTCGAGTTCGAGGATCTTCTGCCACAGATCGCGGGCTTGCTCGATCTGTTGCTCGCGGTAGAGCGCGTTGGCGCGTTCATGGGTTTCGGTGATGAAGGCCGCGATGGCTTCGCTGACGGACTGGTCGAGTTCCAGCAGTTGCGGTGTATCACCTTCGAGCTGACGCAGTTCGACGATGCGCGCTTTGGCCTGACGCAGATCGCCGCGGGTGATGGCGCTTTGCAGGGCGATGCGGGCCTTGCGGATATGTTGTTGGGGAGTCTCCACTGCGGGGCGTTTGGGTGGTGCTTGCACCTTTACGGGTTTGGTGACGGGTGCCGGTTTGCGTAACTGCTCAAGACGCTGGCGTTCGGTGGCGATGAATTCCGCGCCGTTGATCCGCTCGGCGGCGGCGATGGTTTCCTCGGCCACGTTGAGTTGATAGTCGTCCAGTGCGGCGCCGGCGCAGTCGCGCAGTTGCACGGCCAGTTGTTCGAGTTCCTCGCGTTCGCGTTTGCTCTTCCAATCCTGCAGATAGTCCTTGGAACTCGAGTGGCGCGCGCTGCTCCAACAGTCCGAACTTGTCGGACAAGTAACGCGCGCGCGCGGCACCGAGTTGGCAATCGTTGATACGCAGGCGTGCGACGATTTCGGTTTCGATCTGCGCGCGCGCGGCGCTTAACTGCTGACTGTCGGGGGCCTGTTTCAGTGCCTCGTCCAGCAGTTGTTGGGCTTTAAACCATTCGCCGGCGCGCTGCTGTTGGCCGGCGGCATCCAGCGCGGCGTTGATGTAACTCAGGCGCGCGCGCGCGAGTTGTTCGCGTGCCGGGCTGTCGGCCTCGTGCGTGCCGGTGGTCTTCGCGCTGGTGTATTCCTCCAATGCGGTGCTCAGGCGCGCATCATCGGTGGGTGTCGGTTGCGGCAGCCGGGCGCAACCGTGCAGCGCGCCGGCGACCAACAACAGCAGGGGAAGCAGAGTGCGCGATAGGTTCATTAGGCGCTGCGGCGGCGGCCTTGCCACCAGAGTTGTTCGATCTGGCGCTCGAAGCCTTCGTTGTAGGCCGGCATCACACCTTCGATGACGTATGTAGTGACCGGATGTTGAATGCCGCGCAGGCGGATGGAGCGATGCGCGCGTGCGACGAAACGTTCGGCAATCTCCGGTCGGGTGTAGATCTGTTCGGTGACGATGATCTGGCCGGCCTCGGCGGCGGAACCCAGCCGCGAGGCGAGATTCACGGTGTCGCCGACGACAGTGTATTCCATGCGTTCCTGCGCACCCATGTTGCCGGCGAGCATTTCACCGCTGTTGAGGCCGAGCCGGAAGCGTACCGGTGCCTGCCCCTGACGTTCGCGCGCCTGATTCTCCATGGCGACCAGGCGTTGGATGGTGAGCGCACACATGATGCCGTGAAAGCTGTGTTCCGGATCGGCCTGCGGCACGCCGAACACCAGCATGGCGCAATCGCCGATGTATTTGTCGACCATGCCGTCGTTCATCTCGCAGGCGCGCACGATGTGGGCGAAGTAGCGGTTGAGCAGATTGACGACATCTTCGGGATTCATGCCTTCGGCCATACCGGTGAAGCCGACGATATCGGCGAACAGGACCGTGGCCTCGACGCACTGGCCGCCCAGTTGCTGGGCACTTCCGCTGGTGGTGATTTCGCGCGCCACGCTCGGCGAGAGATAGCGCGACAGCGTGGATTCCATCTGGGTGCTGCGTTCCATGCCCTCGGCATAGCGGTTGAACGAGGTCATCAGATTGCCGATCTCGTCGTTGCGGCGTTCGTCGAAGCGGAAATGATAGTGGCCCGCTTCCAGCGCGCGGCTGGCGTCCATCAGATCATGAATGGGTTTGGACAAGCGGCGGCTGAGGAACACGGTGAGAATGCCGCCGACCACGACGACCAGCAGACTGGCGAACAGGATGCTCTGGGTGGCGCCGCGCATCGACTGATTCAGCGCGGAGCGGCTCAGTGTCACCACCACATGCCCGGCAATGACATCCTGGAAACGCACGCTGCTGGTGTAGGCGACCAGGTTGCGCACGCGGTTGCGCTTGGATGTGACCGACCATTCCAGACCGCGCAGGCTGCGCGCGTCAATGCCGGTCTGTTCGCCGGCATAGGGTGCGTTTTCCTGAAAGGGTGTCAGTCCGGCCTCGGCGAGGATCTCGCCCTTGCTGGAGAGGATCGCCGTGCCCAGCACATTACCCTCGGCCGTCAGGTTGGTGGCGAGCACACCCAACGCCAACTGGTCGTCGGCGAGCAGCGGCTCGACGGCGGAACGCGCGATCTGCGTGGCGAGCGTATTGCCGAGGTCGTCGATCTGGTCGCGCACGACTTGGTTCTGGTTCTGCACAATCACCGTCGCCAACAGGCCGATGCAGGCGACCATCAGTACCGAGATCGATAGCGTGATCTTGTAAACGATGGGGATGTGGCTGGGTGCGAAGCGCTGCAGGCGCGCGCCCAGGCGTGAGTACAGCCGCTGCCAGCGGCCCGGCGGTGGGAACAGGGCGGCCTGTTCCGGCGCTGCGTCCGCATTGACGTCGGGGTTGGTATCCGAATCCGGGCCCAGGCGTGTCAGGGTATGCAGTTGCGGGTCGGTATCGTTCATAAACACGTCCTCAAACGACGGCCTACAGGGTGGGACCGTAGGCGATCTTATGCACTAATCATACCCTATCGGGATTGAAAACAACGGCGGGGGACCCCAGTAAACGGGTCTAGGTCCAACCCCCGGCATATGCGGTGTTGCGCCAACAATTTCAAGAGATAACGCAAAAAGGTAAGCACATGAAACGCATATTTCTGTTCCTGGTCACCAACTTGGCGATCGTCGTGGTGCTGAGCATCACCCTGCGCCTGCTGGGCGTGGAGCGCATCCTCGATGAGCAGGGGACGGGGCTGAATCTGAACGCCTTGTTGATTTTTGCCGCCGTGATCGGCTTCGGCGGCTCGCTGATCTCGCTGGCCATCTCCAAATGGAGCGCCAAGCGCATGGTCGGTGCCCAGGTCATCGAGACCCCGCGCACGCCGGATGAGCAGTGGCTGGTGGCAACGGTGCGCCGCCAGGCGGAACAGGCCGGCATCGGCATGCCGGAGGTGGCCATCTATGACGCCCCCGACGTGAACGCCTTTGCCACCGGTGCCTCGCGCAATAACGCCCTGGTCGCGGTCAGCACCGGCCTGCTCAACCGCATGCAGCGCGACGAGGTCGAGGCGGTGCTGGCCCACGAGATCAGCCATGTGGCCAACGGCGACATGGTGACGCTGGCGCTGATCCAGGGTGTGGTGAACACCTTCGTGATCTTCCTGTCGCGCGTGATCGGTCATTTCGTCGACCGCGTGGTGTTCAAGACCGAGCGCGGCCACGGCCCGGCGTTCTGGATCACCACCATCGTCGCCGAACTGGTGCTGGGCATTCTCGCCAGCACGATTGTCATGTGGTTCTCGCGCCAGCGTGAATTCCGCGCCGACGCCGGCGGCGCGCATCTGGCCGGTCGGCAGAAGATGATCGCCGCGCTGGAACGTCTGCAGCAGAGCGCCGGCCAGCCGCATCTGCCGGATCAGATGGCCGCGTTCGGTATCTCCGGTGGTATCGGCCATGGCTTGAAGAAGACTGTTCATGAGTCACCCGCCGCTGGAGGAACGCATTGCGGTGCTGCGTAGTGGTGGGTAAGAACGCTGGTTCCGCAGCCGGTAGGATGGGTGGAGCGAAGCGCAACCCATCGCAATAGCGGAAGGGCATTGATGGGTTGCGGCAAAAACGCCTCCACCCATCCTACGATCTGCGCTTATCCCAACCTACGTGTCCGTGGGTCGCCTGGATCAGGGCAAGCGGTTAGAATGGCCCGCTTTTACGATCCAGCCATCGAGTCGATGCCATGCCCACACTGATCCGCCCCTTTGCCGGCCTGCGCCCGGTCGCCGGTCGCGCCGCCGATGTCGCCGCGCCGCCCTATGACGTGCTGAACAGCGCCGAGGCGCGCGAACGCGCCCAGGGCAAGCCGTACAGTTTTCTGCACATCTCCAAGCCGGAGATCGATCTGCCGGCCGATATCAATCCCTACGATGCGGCGGTGTACGCCAAGGCGGCCGAGAATCTGGCCAAGCTGCGCGCCGAGGGTGTGTTGGTGCAGGACGATCAGCCCTGCTACTACGTCTATCAATTGCAGATGGGCGCGCATGTGCAGACCGGTCTGGTCGCCGCGGCCTCGGTCGCCGATTACGACACCAACCGCATCCGCAAACACGAGTTCACCCGTCCGGACAAGGAAGACGACCGCGTGCGCCAGATCGACGCGCTGAACGCGCAGACCGGCCCGGTGTTATTGGCGTATCGCTCCGATGCGACAGTCGATGGCATTCTCGCCAACGTCGCCGCCGCCAAACCCGACGTCGATATCACCGCTGACGATGGCATTGCGCACCGCCTCTGGGTGATCCGCGATACGGCGATCATCGCCGACATCACGCAACGTTTCGATGCCATGCCGGCGCTGTACATCGCCGACGGTCATCACCGTTCCGCGTCGGCCTCGCGCATCGCCGCGGCGCGCCGCGCCGCCAATCCGAACCACACCGGTGATGAGGCCTACAACTATTTCCTCGCCGTGATGTTTCCGCATGAACAGATGCGCATCTTCGATTACAACCGGGTGGTGAAAGATCTGCACGGGCACACTAAGGATGCGTTTATCGCATGCGATCAAGCAGGCGTTCACGGTCGAACCGAGCGCCGGCCAGGCCAAACCCACGCAACGCGGCGAGTTCGGCATGTATCTCGATGGCCAATGGTATCGCCTGCGCATCAATGCCGAGCGCGTGCCGACCGATCCGGTCGCGCGCCTGGACGTGAGTCTGTTGCAGAGCAATCTGCTGGAGCCACTGTTGGGTATCACCGATCCGCGTCGCGATTCGCGCATCGACTTCGTCGGCGGCATTCGCGGTTTGGGTGGATTGGAGAAGCGCGTCAACAGCGGCGAGATGCAGCGTTGCCTTCGCGCTGTATGCGACACCGATGCAGGATCTGATGGCCGTGGCCGATGCCGGTGAAGTCATGCCGCCGAAGTCCACCTGGTTCGAACCCAAGCTCGCCGATGGGTTGGTGTCGCATCTGCTGGACTGAACCAAAAATGGCGTTAGTACGTAGCCCGGATGAAATCCGGGGCTGGTGGAATTCATGCGGGTTATCCCGGATTTCATCCGGGCTACGTTTACTGAACCGAAAACGGCCCTCGCCACGGAAGCACACGGAAAGCACGCGAATGAAACCATGCCATTAAGATCGTCTCCGTGTCATTCCGTGTGCTTCCGTGGCTGAAATCGTTTTCCTGGACTGAATCTGCACGGAGCACCGGCGTGGCCAAAGCTAAAACCCTCTACAGTTGCAGCGAATGCGGCGCGCAGGCGCCCAAGTGGAACGGCCAATGCGCCGATTGCGGCGCCTGGAATACGCTGATCGAAACGATCGCGGCCGCGCCGGTGAGTGCTAATCCGCGTTTCGCCGGTTATGCCGGTGATGTCACTGTCGAGGTGCGCGCGCTCGCCGACATCACGCCGAGCGCCGAATCGCGCACCGCCACCGGACTTTCCGAACTCGATCGCGTACTCGGCGGTGGCCTGGTGCCGGGTTCGGTGGTGTTGATCGGCGGTGATCCCGGTATCGGTAAATCCACACTGTTGTTGCAGACCTTGAGTGCGCTCGGTCATCGCATGCGTGCCTTGTATGTCACCGGCGAAGAATCGCCTGAGCAAGTTGCGCTGCGCGCGTTTCGCTTGGATCTTGCGGCCGGCGATACGCGTCTGGTTGCGGAAACCTCGGTCGAGCGGATTCTGGAACTCGCGCGCCTGGAACAGCCGCAGGTGATGGTCATCGATTCGGTGCAGACGCTGTATACCAGTCTGCTGCAATCGGCGCCCGGCTCGGTGGCGCAGGTGCGCGAGGGCGCGGCGCAACTGGTGCGTTTCGCCAAGCAGACCGGCACGGCGCTGTTTCTGGTCGGCCATGTCACCAAGGAAGGTACGATTGCCGGTCCGCGCGTGTTGGAGCACATGGTCGACACGGTGCTGTATTTCGAGGGTGATCCGGGCGGGCGCTATCGCGTCATCCGCGCCATCAAGAATCGCTTCGGCGCGGTCAACGAACTTGGTGTGTTCGCCATGACCGACAAGGGGCTGCGCGAAGTCAGCAATCCCTCCGCGATTTTTCTTTCACGTCACGAAGAACCGGTGCCCGGCAGCGTCATCATGGTCACGCGCGAAGGCACGCGACCGTTGCTGGTCGAAGTGCAGGCGCTGGTCGCCGAAAGTCATTTATCCAATCCGCGCCGCGTCACGCTCGGGTCTGGAACAGAATCGCCTGTCCATGCTGCTCGCGGTGTTGCACCGTCACGGTGGCATTGCACTGAGCGATCAGGATGTGTTCGTCAATGTCGTCGGCGGTGTGCGGGTGAGCGAGACGGCGGTCGATCTCGCCGTGGTACTCGCGGTGTTGTCGAGTTTTCGCGATCGGCCTTTGTCCACCGATCTGGTGGTGTTCGGTGAAGTGGGGCTGGCCGGTGAAATCCGTCCGGTGCCGAACGGTCAGGATCGCTTGCGTGAAGCGGCCAAACACGGTTTCAAACGCGCCATTGTGCCGATGGCCAACGTACCCAAGGGCGGCGTCGACGGCATGGAAGTCATTGGCGTGAAGCGTTTGGGTGAGGCGTTGGAGAACGCTTAGGTTTCTCGTTATTCCGGCGAATTCCGGAATGACGGTGTTATCAGCCCAACGCCATCAACTCGCGTTCCAGCAACGCCGCATCACCGATGTTGAGTTCCACCAAACGGCGCAGGTGGGTGATGCTGTCGAGGTCGATGTCTTTGCAGTACAGACCGATATGCTGATTTTCGGTGTGCGCGACGCTGACATCCATCTGGATGCGCACATCATCGTCGAGCGTCAAGGTCAGTTGATAATCTGCGTCGGCCCGCCCGTTCCAATCTTCCGGTTGACTGACCAGCGCGCCTTTCAGCGAAAGATCGATGAGCTCGCACGTCCACTCACGCCCATCTCCGCTCAGCACCGCAGCCGCATCGAAGGCGATCCGTGTGAAGCGGCGTTGTTCCTGTTGCATGGTCTCTGTCTCAGCAGCGGTCGGTGTGCCGCCATCCGTGTAGAAGTGTAGCTCCAGATTTCCAATCCATATGCGATCACCATCGTGCAAGGTATAACTGCGGTCGCCGATGGATTCGTCGTTCACGCGTGGTGATGTGGCGCCTTCCAGGTGCGCGATGTGATAGCCGTCGTCGCGGCGGGAGATGATCGCGCAGTCCATACCCGTCTTGCCGAGCCGAATCATGGAGCGGTCCAAGCGGATGGTGCGGCCGAGGTGCGAGCCGCTCATGATCTGTAGCCAACCTACCTGCGGCCGGGTAGTGGGCGCATGGTTGACCTGCAAGCCTTCACGGGCCGGTTCACTGCTGAAGCTGAGGGTGTGCTTACCGACTTGTATCTGATCGCCATCTCTCAGCGTGGCGGGCTCCGAGATGGGCTTCTGATTGACGAGCACGGGCTCTTCGGCCTGCATGCCTTCCACGCAGTAGTAACTGCCGTCCGCAAAGATGCGCGCGTGCAGCGGCTGCACGGCCAAACTGTCGATGTGGATGGCGCAGGCAGGATCACGGCCGACGACCACTTCCGCGCTCACGATCGGAAAGATTTTCAGCTTTTTGTCTTTGAACGCCAGAGTCAGTTTTGCCATGATGTTGTCCGTTTATGCCGGTCCTTCGGTGTGCTTATGTCTTTAACCCACTGATCAGGCATAGTATTAAATATCATTTCGTGCATTGCGGACGGCGCAAGACCCGATCAGCTTCCGCTATCAGGGGATATAGCGGCGGCAGGCGGGCGATCATTGAGCGAATGGGCGATCCGCAGAAAATACACTGCGGGCTGCTATGCTGTTGACCCGTAATAAAACACGCTGGGTGATGTAAAACCGTGACCGTATCTAGAGAACCACAGGCGCCGGTGGCGCAGCTGTTCGATCAGTTGGTGGACGGCTACGATCGGGCCGCGCTGCGCTTCTTTCCGTTTGCGGCGGATCGCTTGGCGCAGCGACTGGCGCCGCGACCGGGCGAGAAGATCCTGGATGTCGCCACCGGAACCGGGGCGGTGGCGGTGGCGGTCGGGCAACGGCTCACGGGTGGCGGCCGGGTGATGGCGGTGGACATCTCCGAACGCATGCTGGATCGCGCCTATGCCAATGTCCGGCGCATGGCGCTGCACAACGTCGATATACATCCCATGGATGCGATGGCGCTGGAATTCCGCGCCGACTATTTCGACGCGCTGACCTGTTCCTTCGGGCTGTTCTTCATGCCGGACATGGCCGCGGCGCTACGCGAGTGGCGGCGCGTATTGCGTCCAGGCGGGCGTGTGTTGCTGACGGTGTTTGGTAGCGATGCCTTCCAACCGATGGCGGATTTGTATTGCGAGTGCCTGCAAGCCTGCGGCGGGCCGACGATCCGCCCGGCGGATTTCGCCTGGCAGCGTGTGTCGACAGCGGCATCGGTAACGGCACTGCTTGAGGAGGCCGGCTTTGAACAGATCGAGTGTGCGACCGATCAATTCGGCTATCACCTGCAAGCGCCGCAGGAATGGTGGGAGATCGTCTGGAATACAGGTTTTCGCGGCTATCTCACCGACTTCGACGCGGCGACGTTAGAGCGCTTTCAACAACAGCATCTCGAACAGGTCGGCGCCGCGTTCGAGGATGGCAAGCTGTGGTTGAATGTGCCGGTGTTGTTTGTCAGTGCGCGCGTGGCGGAAATCGAAGCGCGGCCTGATTCATTGGCCTGATTGCGGTCGGCGCTTCTTGGGGTGGATGCGCGCGATCTTCACCGCATTGTCCTTGGTCTGCACGATCTCGATCGGATAACCCGCCAGCAACAGGCTGGTGCCGGCCTCGGGGATGTCTTGCATGTGTTCCAGGATCAGGCCGTTGAGGGTCTTCGGTCCGTCGGTGGGCAGTTCGGTGTGCAGGGCACGATTCAAATCGCGGATGTAGGCGGCGCAATCGATCAGATAACTGCCGTCGTCCTGCAGGGTGATGTCTTTGCTGACGGCCGCCGGATCGGTGGTGAATTCGCCGACGATTTCTTCCAAGATGTCTTCCAGCGCGACCAGCCCCTGAATGTCGCCATACTCGTCGACGACCAGCCCGGTGCGGCGGCTCTCACGCTGGAAATTCAGCAATTGCCGGTTGAGCGAGGTGCCCTCAGGAATGAAATAGGGCTCGCGGGCCACGCTGCGCAGTTCTGCATGCGTGAGCGTGCCGCGCTTGAGCAGCGAGACGACGTTGCGCAGGTGCACAATGCCGACGACATTGTCGATCGAATCCTCGTACACCGGCAGCCGTGTGTACTGGGTGTGGGTGATGAGGTCGATGATCTGTTCGATGTCTTCGCCGAGGTCGATGCCGACGATCTCGTTGCGTGGGACCATGATGTCCTCGACGGTGGCCTTCTCCAGGTCGAGGATGCTCAGCAGCATTCTTTTATGCCGGCGCGGCAGCAGGGCGCCGGCCTCATTGACCACGGTGCGCAGTTCCTCGGCGCTGAGCGAGTGCACCGCGGCCTCTTCGGCGCGCACGCCGAACAGTCTGAGTACAGCATTGGCCAGGCCGTTGACGACGTGCACGAGGGGGCGGGAAATCCACAGCAGCGGGGTGAGTATAAAGGCGGCCGGAAAGGCCACGCGCTCCGGATGCAGGGCCGCCAGTGTCTTGGGCGCGATGTCGGTGAACACCAGCAGCAGAAAGGTCATGATGCCGGTGGCGACGGCGATACCACTGTCGCCGAACAGCTTCAGCGCGACGAAGGTCGCCAGGCCCGAGGCCAGTGAGTTCATGAAATTGATCCACAACATCAGCAGGCCGATCAACTGGTCCGGCCGTTCCAGCAGGCGTTGGGCGCGGACGGCGGCCGGATGTTTGGCGCGTGGCCAGATGCCGCAGTCGATAGCGGTTGAGCGTCATCATGGCGGTCTCGGAGGCGCCGAAGAAACCCGAGAAGAAGACCATCACGAGCAGCGCCACGATCAATAAACTAAGGGGGATGTCTTCCAAGGGTCAGGGGGTCTCAGCAGCCAGGGATGGCGGCATTCTAGCACTGCCGGCCGGTTCAACGGGCCAGCAGCAATTCCAGCACCAGCTTGCTGCCGAAATAGGCCAGCATCAGGAACATGAAGCCGCCGAGGGTCCAGCGGATGATGGTCAGGCCGCGCCAGCCGAATTTCCAGCGGCCCCACAGCAGCGTGGCGAATACCGTCCAGGCCGCCAGTGACAGCACCGTTTTATGCACCAGGTGCTGGGCGAAGATGTCTTCCAGAAAGAAGAAACCCGTCAGCAGGGCCAGGCTGAGCAGGGCGAAACCCACGCCGATCAGCTGAATCAGCAGTGACTCCATGACTTGCAGCGGCGGCAGGGCGCGAATCAGTCCGCCCGGATGGCGGTTGCGTATCTGGTGATCCTGGACGGCCAGCACCAGTGCCTGGAGCGTGGCGATGACCAGCAGGCTATAGGCCATGATCGACAGCAGGATATGCAAGTCGAGCTGCCAGTTGCCGTTGGCGCTGAGGACATGCTGAGAGGGATAGGCGAAGGCCAGCGCGAGGGTCAGGGCGGCCATGGGCAGCAGAATAATGCCCAGGTTTTCCAGCGGACGACGCAGCGACGAGAGCAGCAACAGCAACGCCGTCAGCCAGCCCACCAGGGACGCAGCGTTGAAGAAGCCCAGGTTCAGACCGGTTGCCGTCATCAGCAACGGAAACAGCGCCGCGGCGTGCAGCAGCACAGCGCACAGGCCCAGGACGATGGCCGTGGTGTGGCCCAGTGGCAGATCGCGGCGCACCAGGCGCACGGCCAGCAACAGGCTGGTCGCCAGATAAAGGAGTATCGCCAAGATGCCGATTAGGTGCGTGTGCATGTTCCTCCCGCCGCGCAGGTGTTCTATTATCAGCGCAAACCGCTGAGCATGATGGCATATCTATATTCTGCATTGAAAGGGCGAATGGATGATGTAGCGCGCGGGCAGGTGCACGTTTAGTCGGTAATGTGAACCGGGCGGTAGTACGAGCCCACGGGCGCTGGCAGCATGGCGCGATTTCCAGGAATGCACCTTTCAGGGTGTTTGGACGCCGGATTATGCAGATAAGGATACTGGGCTGTAGCGGGGGTATCAGCGGGGAACTGCGGACCACCAGCCTGCTGGTGGATGACGACATTCTCATCGATGCCGGCACCGGCGTGGGCGATATGACGCTGGCCGAGATGGCGGGTATTCGCCACATCTTTGTCACGCACTCGCATCTCGATCACATCGCCGGCATCCCGCTGATGGTGGATTCGATCTTCAGTCAGATCAGCGAGCCGGTGGTTATTCACGCCAGCGCCGCGACCATCGCCGCATTGCGCAATCACATCTTCAATTGGACCATCTGGCCGGATTTCACGGTATTGCCGACCGCGGCAGTCGGGCGTGTTGCGCTATGAAGTCATGGAGCCGGGCAGTGTGTATACGCTGGGAAGCCGGCAAATACGCATGGTGCCGGTGTTTCATATCGTTCCCGGCGTCGGTTACTGCATCGAATCCGCGGGACGTGTGCTGGCGTTTACCGGCGATACCACGACCAACGATACCTTCTGGGCGGCGCTCAACCAATACGCCAACATCGACGTGCTGATCGCCGAATGCGCGTTCGCCAACCAGGAACACGAGCTGTGTCTCAAGGCGCGCCATTACTGCCCAGGCCTGCTGGCCGCCGATCTCGCCAAGCTGCGGCACCACCCGCAAGTGTATCTGACCCACCTAAAACCCGGCGCGGAAGCCCAGATCGAGCGCGAATGCCGCGAACTCATTCAGGGCCTCGAACTGCGCCGCCTGTTCGGTGGCGACCTGATCCAGCTATAATCGACCGCGCAATCACGTTTCTTTCCAGCTGCCGCGGTGCCCCCGAACCATGTTTGAAAATCTGACCGATCGCCTTACTCATACCCTCAAGCGCCTGCGCGGCCAGGGGCGGCTATCCGAAGAAAATATTCAGGAAACCCTGCGCGAAGTGCGTATGGCGTTGCTGGAAGCGGATGTCGCGCTGCCGGTGGTGCGCGAGTTCATCGACCGTGTGCGCGCCCGCGCCGTCGGTCAGGAAGTGCTGACCAGTCTCACGCCTGGCCAGGCGTTGGTGAAGATCGTCCACGGCGAATTGATCGCCATCATGGGCGAGGCCAATGATGAGCTGAATCTGCGCATGCAGCCGCCGGCGGTGATTCTGATGGCCGGCCTGCAAGGCTCCGGCAAGACCACCAGCACCGCCAAACTGGCGCGCTGGCTCAAAGAACGGCAGAAAAAATCCGTGTTGGTGGCGAGCTGCGACATCTATCGCCCGGCGGCCATCGAACAATTGCAGACGCTCGCGCGCGAAGTCGGCGCGGAATTTTTCCCCAGCAGTATCCGATCAAGATCCGGTCGCGATTGCGCTAGCCGCTGTCGAGCAGGCGCGTAAGCGCGTCATCGATGTGGTCATCATCGACACCGCCGGTCGTTTGCACATCGACAGCGAGATGATGGACGAGATCAAGCGTGTGCACGCCGCGCTCAATCCCATCGAGACTTTGTTCGTCGTCGACAGCATGACCGGCCAGGACGCGGCCAACACCGCCAAGGCCTTCAACGATGCCTTGCCGCTGACCGGCGTGATCCTCACCAAGACCGACGGTGATGCGCGCGGCGGTGCGGCGCTGTCGATTCGCACGCTGACCGGCAAACCCATCAAGTTCCTCGGCGTCGGCGAAAAGACCGCGGCGCTGGAACCGTTCCATCCCGATCGTGTCGCCTCGCGCATGCTCGGCATGGGCGACGTGCTGAGTCTGGTCGAGGAGGCCGAACGCAAAGTCGACCGCGCCAAGGTCGAGAAGCTGGCCGGCAAGCTCAAAACCGGTGCAGCGCTTCGATCTGGAAGATTTCCGCGATCAGTTGCAGCAGATGATGGGCATGGGTGGCTTGTCCGGGCTGATGGATAAATTGCCGGGCATGGGCAGCATCCCCAAGGATGTGCGCAGTCAGGTCAACGATCGCGAACTGGTGCGCATGGTCGCCATCATCAATTCCATGACCCCCGGCGAACGCAGTCATCCCGATGTCATCAAAGGTTCGCGGCGCCGGCGTATCGCGCTGGGTTCCGGCACCGAGGTGCAAGACGTCAATCGCCTGCTCAAACAGTTCATGCAAATGCAGAAGATGATGAAGCAAATGTCCAAAGGCGGCATGAGCAAAATGCTGCGTGGCCTCAAGGGGCGCATGCCGTTCCCGATGCCGTGAGCGACAGCGGCTGGCGCCCCATGCGTTGTGCGTAACCACAACTCCGTTTACGGTTTTGTAGGCGCCATGAAAAAGAAACCCCGCCAGGCGGGGTTTCTTTTTGAGAAAGAGCAGACGTTCAGTCTTTCCATTTCTTGTGTTTCACATGACCCGGCGGCGCCTGGTAGGCATGTGCCGGCGGGCCGCGGTGATCGTGGTCGTCATCTTCGTAATACACGCGTTCGCCATGGCTGTGTTCTTCCTGGTCATCACCATCGGTGGCGATGGCAGTGCCCAGGGCGGCACCGACGGCGCTGCCGGCAATGGCGCCGTTACGGCCGCCGAGTTCGGAGCCGACGGCGGCACCGACGCCGCCACCGAGCGCGCCGCCGATGACGGCATCGGTGTCCACCGCGCTGGCGGCGGTGCTACCCAATATCAGGCCCAGACAGATGATTCCGACGGATAGGGTTCTCATGCATGAATCCTTAGATTGAAATGATAGGGGAAACGGCTGGTGGCAATGGTAGCGACTGGCGGGCCGGGACGCCGCAGCCATCGATGGAAAAAATGCGTATTGGGTCACAAATCCAGGGTCGTGCCGGTCGACTGTCGCGGAATCCGGGTGTCTGTGTAGATGGTCTGGGTTACGGGCTTGCGGACCAGCCGTCAGGCTTCTGCCTGGGTGCCCGCGAGCAGGTTTGCCGCTGGCGGTTCGCGGCCACATGCCCCTGGCAGCTTCTCGGCGCAAGCGCCTCACCTTCAGACCGCCCCGCGAAATGCAGATTGATGATGTAATGTTCAATGAAGGGTTGAGTCCACGGCCCCGATTCGCGTACCTTTGACTCCCTTTGCCGTGATGAATGCCGACGCATGATTGCTTCCAGTCTTGAATTTGCCCGCGAGCGCCTGCTCGCCCCCGCCGGAATCGGCGATAACGACCTCACTACGGTGCTCGATTGCCTGTTTGGGCACGCCATCGACAGCGGTGACCTGTATTTTCAGTCCACCCGCTTCGAGTCCTGGGTGCTGGAAGACGGCATCGTCAAAGAGGGCAGCCACAGTATCGAGCAGGGCGCCGGTGTGCGCGCCGTCAGTGGCGAGAAAACCGGTTTTGCCTACTCGGATGAGATCGTCATGCCGGCGCTGTTGAAGGCGGCCCAGGCGGCGCGTGCGATTGCCCGCAGCGGCAACACGGCCACGCTCAAGGCCTGGCGGGCGAGCGGCGATGCCGGACTGTATCGCCGGGTCGATCCGCTGGATTCCATGAGCGCCGATGACAAAGTCGATTTGCTCAAGCGCATCGACGCCGAGGCGCGGCGCATGGACCCGCGCGTGCAGCAGGTGATTGTGAGTCTCGCCGGTGTGCATGAGGTGATTCTGATCGCGGCCAGCGATGGCACCTTGGCCGGCGACGTGCGCCCGCTGGTGCGTTTGAATGTGTCGGTGATCGTCGAAGACAAAGGCCGTCGCGAACAAGGCAGTTGCGGCGGTGGCGGTCGTAGCGGTTATGAAATGTTCCTCGAAGGCGATCGCGCCTTCGAGCATGCGCGTGAAGCGGTGCGTCAGGCGCTGGTCAATCTCGACGCCGTCGATGCACCCGGCCGGTAACATGACCGTCGTCCTCGGCCCCGGCTGGCCCGGTGTGTTGCTGCACGAGGCGATCGGTCATGGACTGGAAGGCGATTTCAATCGCAAGGGTACGTCGGCGTTCGCCGGTCGCGTCGGTCAGAAGGTGGCCTCGCCGCTGTGTACCGTGGTTGATGACGGCACGCTCGCCGGTCGCCGCGGTTCGCTCAACATCGATGATGAAGGCACGCCGACGCAGTGCACGACGCTGATCGAGAACGGCGTGCTCAAGGGTTATATGCAGGACAAGATGAACGCCGGCTTGATGGGTGTGGCGCCGACCGGCAATGGCCGGCGTGAATCCTATGCGCATCTGCCGATGCCGCGCATGACCAACACCTACATGCTCGCCGGCGAGTCCGATCCCGAAGAGATTATCCGTTCCGTGGAAAAAGGCCTGTACGCGGTGAATTTCGGCGGCGGCCAAGTGGACATCACCTCGGGTAAATTCGTTTTCTCCGCGAGCGAGGCCTACCTCATCGAGAACGGCAAGATCACCCGTCCGGTGAAAGGCGCGACGCTGGTGGGTAATGGTCCCGACGTGCTCACGCGCGTATCCATGGTGGGCAATGATTTGAAACTCGATCAGGGTGTCGGCACGTGCGGTAAGGAAGGTCAGAGCGTGCCGGTCGGTGTGGGTCAGCCGACCCTGCGTATAGATGGATTAACGGTGGGTGGTACGAGCGCGGGTTAGTTTTTTTGAACCGCCAAGGCGTCGAGAAAAGATGATTTGAACCGCCAAGACGCCAAGGCGCCAAGAGTGGTGAATCGAAGAGCCAAACTGCTTTTCTAATTAATTCTCTTGGCGCCTTGGCGTCTTGGCGGTTCAAAAAACTTGGTGGACTTCGCGCCTTGGCGGTTCAAGAAGTTGTTTCATCCAACTCGCGCAGGTACTTGAACAGAACGCGCGCGGCGGCCGGTGGTTTGTTCTTATCGCGTTCTTGTTGCGCCTGGCGGACCAACTGGCGCAGGTGTTGGCGATCCGCATGCGGATAGCGTTCCAGGATCGAGCCCAGTGCGTCGTCGCCCTCGGCGAGCAGTCGATCGCGTAAGGTCTCGAACAGGTGGAAGCGCTGTGCCGCGCGGCGGTCGGCCTGTTGAAAGGCCTCCAATTGCGCGCGCACCGTTTCGGCATCGAAGCCGCGCATGAGCTTGCCGATGTATTGCAGCTGGCGACGTTTGCCGCCGTGTGCGGTGATGCGGCGGGCCAGATCGATGGCCTCGCGCAGTTTGTCCGGCAGTTCGATGCGGTCGAGCTTGGCCTGCGGTAGTTCGACCAACGCGAGGCCGAGATCCTGCAAGGCCTCGGCGTCGCGCTTGAGTTGCGAGCGGCTGGGGCGATCGTCGCCATCGATGTCGAAGTCGTCTTGAGTTCATGGAGCAGATTTAAACACGAAGGCGCCGGTGGCGCACGAAGGAAAAATGTTTTAGCCACGGACTACACGGAAAACACGGACATTGTTTATTACGGGATACATAAATGCCGCCGCCTGTAGGAGCGGGCACTGCCCGCGAACGGCTCGGCAATCACGGGCAGAGCCCGCTCCCACGAAATCTTGTAACGTCTGTGTTTTCCGTGTAGTCCGTGGCTAATAAATTTCGGTTGTAAGCGAGGTTGTTGATGACAAACCAAGTAGTCGAAGCACGTGGGGCGGATCTGCCGCAGCCGGCGGAATTGGAAAGCCTGGTGCAGCAGATACTCGACGAGGCCAAGCGTCTGGGCGCGAGCGCCAGTGAAGCGGGCGTGAGTCTGGAGGCGGGGTTGTCCGTCACCGTGCGCCTGGGTGAGGTCGAAACGCTCGAATACCATCGTGACCGCGGCGTCGGCGTGACCGTGTATTTCGGTCAGCGCAAGGCCTCCGCCAGCACCTCCGATTTCACGCCGCAGGCCGTGCGCGAAACCGTGCGTGCAGCCTGCGATATCGCGCGTTACACCAGCGAAGACGATTGCGCCGGACTCGCCGATGCCGCGTTGATGGCGCGCGATATCCCCGATCTCGATCTGTGTCATCCCTGGGATGTGGACGCGACACGCGCCATCGAAATCGCCCAGCGCTGCGAGGCGGCGGCACGCACAGCCGATGAACGCATCAGCAATTCCGAAGGCGCTACGTTATCCAGTCATCAGGGCTTGCGCGTGTACGGCAACAGTCACGGTTTCGTCGGCGGTTATCCGAGCTCGCGACACAGTCTCAGTTGCTCGGTGATCGCCGGGCAGGACGAGCAGATGCAGCGCGACTACTGGTATACCGTGGCGCGGCGACATGAAGATATGGAAGACGCCGAACAGGTAGGACGTATCGCAGCGGAGCGTACCCTGCGACGCTTGGATGGTCGCAAGTTCGGTACACGTCAAGTGCCCATTATGTTCGCGGCGGAACTCGCCACCGGCCTGTTCCGCAGTTTCACCGGTGCGATTCGCGGCGGCAGCTTGTATCGCAAATCCAGCTTCCTGCTCGATCATCTCGGCAAGCAAGTCTTTCCCGATTTCGTCCATATCCATGAACAGCCGCATCTGCGCGGTGCGCTTGGCAGCGCGCCCTTCGATAGCGAAGGTGTAGCGACCCGCGCGCGTGATCTGGTGGCGGACGGTGTATTGCAAGGTTATGTGCTGGACAGTTATTCAGCGCGCAAACTCGGCATGCAGACCACCGGTAATGCCGGTGGCGTACACAACCTCAGTGTCGATTCCGGTGCGCTGGATTTCGAAGCCCTCTTGCGCGAGATGAATACGGGTCTGCTGGTGACCGAACTCATGGGTCAGGGCGTGAACATGGTGACCGGCGACTATTCGCGCGGTGCGGCTGGTTTTTGGGTCGAGAACGGTGTGATCCAATATCCGGTCGAGGAGATCACCATCGCCGGCAATCTCAAGGACATGTTCATGGCCATCGTCGCCATCGGTAACGACATCGAGCGGCGCGGTAACATTCGCTGTGGATCGGTGCTGATCGAACGCATGACGGTGGCGGGAGAGTAGGACACCGCCCGTGGCATCACGCGCCTTTATCTGACAGACAGGCGTTCCCTCTATACTGGACATACCCCCTGATTCTGGCCTATAACAGAGCCCAGTCAGAAATAAAAACAACGTCCGGGAACACGGATTTCCGGTGGGGGAGATCAGTATGGCCATTCAGACTGCGCTGGTAGTCGATGACTCACGTTCAGCGCGCTATATCCTGCAACGGGTGCTGGAGCGCCAGCACATTCATGTCGATGGGGTCGGTTCTGCCCATGAGGCACTGTCTTATCTGAGCGAGTATCGCCCGGATGTGGTGTTCATGGACGATATGATGCCCGGCATGGAAGGGCAGGAGGCCATCGATCGGTTGGCGTCTAATCCAGCCACTGCCAGCATCCCCATCATCATGTACACCGGCCGCTATTTCGCCGCGGATGCGCCGCTCCCGCAACGGTGCGGTGTGGTCGGCGTGCTCAGCAAACCGTTCGCCCCGCAGGATGTCGATGCCTTACTCGCCAAGTTGGGCGGTACCGTTGCGCCGCCACCGGTTACGGCGCGGCTGACGCGCGAGCCGGCAGCCACGTCTGAGGTGCCTGTCGTGTCTCCCTCCGTGACCAAGCGAGTCGCGCAACCCACCGAGCAGATACCCGTCGAATTGTCGCAGTGCGTGGCCGAGGCAGTGGCCGCAGAGATGGCGGCAGAGCGTGCGCGGCTGACTCAGGAAATCAAAGCCGCAACGCAGTTGGCGATCGAACAGACGATCGGCGAACTGCTGGAGAACGAGGTTCGCGCACAGATAGAAGAGCGCGAAACGCACTGGCGGCAGTCGCTGGACGGTGTGCGACAGGCGCAAAGCCGATTTCAAGAGCAATTGCTGGAGCAGCGCGTACCACGATTGCTGGATATTCTGGGGCAGCGTCTGCAAGGGCGTATGGATGCCCTGCAAAAGTCCCTGAACGAACGCATCGAGAATGGCAGTCTTGGCCCTTTGCAGCGTACTCAGGTGGCGCACATCGCCAGCACCACCGCGACCGAGGCCGCGCAACGCCCTGCACGTCAAGCGGCGCGGCATGCTGCGGCGGAGTTGATGCGCACCGATTTCAATGTCCTGAGTCTGCGCGTGGCACGGCTACGACAGCAGTACAGATCCGTGGTCACGTCGGCAGCGATCGCGGTGTTGGTGGCGGCGGTGGCGGGGTATTGGGTGGGGGATGGGGTGATCGGTTGGCGCTAATAGCAGAAACCTACAAGCACCAACGGTCAATCGTCATACAGGCAAGCGCACGGTCGAAAATAGTCCTATATTTCTCATGTCCTCGATATTTTCTGTCGTGTGAGTTGCGACAAATTTTATTACCACGCGAGTTCAAATTCGAAATGCAACTCTGAATACCGGGTTGGGAGGGTTATTTGTCGCTGCTTAAACGTTGAGTTTTCTGGGGAAGTTAATGCCTGCACCCAAAAGCTGGCTGGTTAAACTCGTCGAGTTTGGGGTCCTTCCAACGGACGATGCCGATTTGCGACTAAAAAAAGTCGCTTTGACCCTGGTCCCACTGATCATTGGGCCGTTCGCCTTTGCATGGGGATCGATTTATTTTCTGTTGGGACATCCCCTCTCTGCCTCTATACCGATGTCCTACTCGATCATCTCGGTGCTCAGTCTCGCCTATTTCTTCAAGACAAAGCATACCCAGTTTATTCAGTACAGCCAGCTGACCCTGGTGCTGTTGTTGCCATTCTTGCTGATGTGGTCGCTTGGCGGATTTTCCGCCGGTAGCATGGTAATGATTTGGGCCATCTTCGCGCCTATTGCAGCGGTGATATTTCTTGAGAAACGATTCGCCTTGATGTGGTTCTTCATGTATTTCGTGTTGATCCTGATATCGGTGCTGATCGACGACTATGTCGCAGCCGCTATTCCCACTCTGCCTGATCTGGCGATCAGAATTTTCTACCTATTGAACCTCGGATTCGGATCAGCCGGACTTTACCTGCTGGTGTCTTACTCTATTAATGAGGGCAAGAAAGCAGTCAAAGCTGACCTTCGCATCGCAGCCCGCGCCTTCGAGGCACAAGAAGGCTTGATGATCACCGATGCTAATGGTGTGATCCTGCGGGTAAACCAAGCATTTGCCAATACGACAGGCTATACGGCCGAGGACGTTGTAGGCCAGACACCATCCATCCTCAAATCGGACCGCCATGACGATGATTTTTATCGCGCGATGTGGGAATCCCTCTCCCAGACTGGCGCGTGGCAAGGCGAAATATGGAATCAGTGCAAGAGTGGTGAGATTCATCCTGAATGGCTCACTATTTCCGCCGTCAAGGGAGATGATGGGATCGTCACCCATTATGTAAGCGCACACCAGGACATTACGGGTCGCAAGGCGGCAGAAGAAAAAATACTGCAACTGGCTTTCTATGACCCACTTACGCAACTGCCCAACAGGCAGTTGCTGCTGGATCGGATACAACGTGCAATGGCATCGAGTGCCCGTAGTGGACGGAAGGGCGCGTTGATGTTCATTGATATGGACAATTTCAAGGCCATCAACGACACCTTGGGTCATGCCACGGGCGACATGCTGTTGCAACAAGTCGCTGAACGGTTGACCTCCTGCGTGCGTGAAAGCGACACGGTGGCACGTCTAGGGGGTGACGAATTCGTCGTGTTGCTGGAAGGCCTGAGCGAACATCCGAGAGAGGTGGCGGCGCAAACCGAAGCGGTTGGCGAGAAGATTCTTGCTGCCCTCAGCCAACCTTATCTGCTAAACGAACGAGCATTTCGCAGTTCTTCCAGTATCGGCGCGACTTTATTCAGCGGAGAGCAGCACGAGGTAGAGGAGCTCCTGAAACAGGCGGACATCGCCATGTATCAGGCCAAAAAGGCCGGACGCAATGCCCTGCGCTTCTTTGACCCGCAAATGCAACACGCTATCAACGCTCGCGCTGCCCTTGAAAGCGAGTTATACAAGGCGCTTGAGCAAAAGCAGTTCCATCTGTATTACCAGATCCAGGTGGACAGCTCACGCCGGCCTGTGGGTGCCGAGGCATTGATTCGATGGATTCACCCTGAGCATGGCTTGGTATCTCCCGCCCAATTCATTCCGCTGGCGGAGGAAACCGGGTTAATCTTGCCTATCGGTAAATGGGTGTTGGAGACCGCTTGCGCGCAGATCAAAGCATGGGAGCGTGATGAACAGACACGGAACCTTGTATTGGCCGTGAACATCAGCGCCAGACAGTTCCATCAAGCTGATTTCGTGGATCAGGTGCGCGCTATAGTGCAACGCTATGCGATCCAGCCACATTTAATGAAGCTCGAGCCTACTGAAAGTCTGCTGCTGGAAAACACTCAAGACACCGTAAGTACCATGGAAGGATTGAAAGCGATCGGTATTCAATTGTCGCTGGATGACTTTGGAACGGGCTATTCTTCCTTGCAATACCTCAAACTGCTACCTCTGGATCAAATCAAGATCGATCAATCTTTTGTGCGCGACATAGTCACTGACCCTAACGATGCCGCCATCGTGCAGACGATCATCGCAATGACCAAGTCGTTAGGCCTGGATGTAATCGCGGAAGGGGTTGAGACTGATGCACAACGTGAGTTTCTCGATTTGAGTGGCTGCCATAATTACCAAGGATATTTGTTCGGTAGGCCGGTGCCGATTGAGCAGTTCGAGGCATCTCTAAAGCCGGGTTGAACACCTGCCGGGGGAATTTCGAATGACGGCAAATCAACCTGCGAAGGTTTTTTCGATTCTGAGATAGGTTCTAGTCTGTTGGCCAGAGAACAGTTGAGTCTGGACTGAGGCGGTTTCCGCGATTACTTTTTGCAGAATGATGGGCGTTGTCGAGAATTGTCCGCATCGACTGACGCAAGGAGTTCGATATGTCCACTACTGACCGGCGGTTGCGCCTGCGGCGCGGTGCGTTACCGCATCACGGCTGAACCGGGTTTTTCCTTCCACTGCCAATGCCGCCAATGTCAGCGCGCGAGCGGCACGGGGCATGCTTCCCTGTTCGTCGTACCCAAGAATTCGGTGTCCGTCGAAGGCGAGGTGAAGTTCTATGCCCAGACCGCCGATGATGGCGCGACCATCAGTCGTGGATTTTGCCCGCATTGCGGCAGCCCGCTGTTGGGCGAGTCGACAGGTCATACGGATGTCCTGATCATCGCCGCCGGCAGTCTCGATGAACCGGCGCTGTTCAAGCCGCAGAAGGTCGTGTTCGGTGGCAGCGGGCAACCCTGGGATTATGTGGATCCGGCGTTGCCGATGGCGTGAAGGCTATCGCCAAGTTTGCTGACAGCGTGTATGTTCTGCATGCATTCGGGCCAGCGACTGATTGACGCTAAATATCCACGAAAATTACTCTTTGCCCAGGATTCGTGCTGAGTTTCCAAAGGAGAAAAGTCTTGCAGAATGTTTCGGCCAAGGAATTTGAGAAAATATTAAGCATCGTCGAAGAGGCCTTGTTGAATCACACCAAATGGTACGACGATTTGGTGCGCAGGCTGCTGTGCCGGTTACCGTTGCCTGACTCTGTCATGGCCAAGGACGCATGCCATCACTGCGCCTTCGGCGTCTGGTTCTATGGCATGGGCGATGCTTATGTCGGCGTATTGCCGGCCTTCAAAAAAATCGGCGAGTTGCACAAGGCTATGCACGACAGCGCACGGGAAGTCTGTCAGAAAATCAAGGCGACCGGGTCTGCGCCGGAACCGGATTACGACACTTTCCGGAATAATCTGCTGCAATTTCGTCAAGAGTTGGATAACTTCAAAAGCAAGATTATCTATACGCTCGAAAATGTGAATTCCCCGGAAAGTCCGAGTTCCTCAGAAAGTCCGTAACGGATTTTGGATCAGCGCGTGCGATAGACCGCGTGGCAGGCTAGTCAATTCGTCGTGATGAATACCTGTGCTGCATCGTCCAGGATCGCGCTGGCTGTCGTGGTCGTCATGTTTGCCTATTACTAAGCTAGCGGTTGTCAAAACGCCGCCATTTGCTAAACCACGCTCGAAAACGTGAATCCCACGGAAAGTCCGAGTTCCACAGAAGGCCCGATTTCTCCAGAAGGTCCGAGTTCCTCAGAAAATCCGAGTTCCCCAGAGAGTCCGTAACGGATTCTGGATCAGCGCGTTCGATAGACCGCGTGGCAGGCCACGCAACTCGACGTGATCGGCTCCAGTGCGGCAAACGCCTTCTGTGCATCGCCCTTGCGCGCGACCGCGGCGAAGGCATCGGCGGCATCGTGCAGGCGCCAGCCGATATCGCGCATTTCCATGGGCATAAACCGTCCCGGACCCATACCGGTTCCTTGATGTCGACCCATCGTGGCACGTCCGAGTTGTTGTTCTGCCGTATCAGCGGCGGCGTTCAGATCGCCACTGCCGAGTGCGGCGACGATGGCATTCAGTGCGGCCAGATGACTCAGCATGTCCTGACGCATGAGGGCTTGTGCGGCGGCGGGCATTTCGGCCAGGAGCCGTGTGTCGGCCGGTGCTGTGGGTTCTGCCGCCTGTGCGGGAATGAAAATTCCGCAGGCAATAACAACCAGGATGTGGCGTAACGACATGGTGTTTTCCTCCGCATATGCCTGCTGATGGCCGTGCTATCGGTGGAGCTGGAAGTCAGGGTTGATCCCACTTCAAGACCTGCACTTCCAGCAGCGTAATCTGTATCTGGTTCTGACCTGGGCGATAGTGTGTCGTGCGCTGCGTCGTATAACGTAGCGACTGGTTTTGCCAGCGCACGCTTTCATCGAGGGTGCTCTGGCCGACGGCGGTGCGCCCGTCCTGTGCGATTTTATAATCCGCTGTCTGCGTACGCGCTTGGTAATCTTGCGCGACGCTGAGGGCATGCCAGGCATACAGCAAAAATTCCTCGCGATTGAACAACAGCGTTTCAAAGCGTCCCTGGTCGGTTGGTACTTTGATAGATGCCTGGAAGTTCGGGGCCAGATAGGGTTCAAGGCCAAGTATGTCACCACGCTGTGTGGCATCCAGGGTGGCGCGGTCGATGGTTGCGAGCGCGGCCGTATTCATAGGGGGTGCAGCATGCGCGGTTGCGCCAACGAAGAACAGCATACAAACAAGGGTAAGACGGGATATGAGCATGATGGCCATCCACTACGGCTAAGATAATTTTCTACGGCAAGGGTGCGGTAAGCGCAGGGCGAATACAAGCGGCAGGTCGATCGTGTGTGCGACGTAACTCGCATTTAGAAGAGTGTTATAGCAGGAACAAAGTTCCCAAGCCCAGAAACGCCATGAAGCCGACCACATCGGTGACCGTGGTCATGAGCACTGAGCCAGCCAGCGCCGGGTCGATGCCGAAGCGATTCAGCATCAGTGGGATGGTGAATCCTGCGAGCGCGGCGCAGACCAGGTTGATGATCAGTGCGGCGCCGATGATGAGGCCGATCTCGGTGTTCTGGAACCAGGCCATGGCGATCAACGCGACAACGAGCGACCACAACACGCCATTCAGCCCGCCCACGGCGAGTTCCTTGAACATCAACCAGCGCGCGTTGGTTTTGCCGATCTTGCCGAGCGCCATACCGCGGATAACCAAGGTGAGTGTCTGACTGCCGGCGATGCCGCCCATGCTGGCGACGATGGGCATGAGCACGGCGAGTGCGACGACTTTTTCCAGTGTGGCATCGAACAGGCTGATGACCCAGGAGGCGAGGAACGCCGTGATCAGATTGATGCCCAACCACACCGCGCGACGCGCGGCGCTGGGTATGACCGGCGCGAAGATGTCGTCTTCTTCGTCCAGACCGGCCATGCTCATCAGCGAGTGGTCGGCATCGTCGCGGATAACGTCGACGACGTCGTCGATGGTGATGCGGCCGAGCAGTTTGCCGTTGGTGTCGACCACCGGCGCAGAGATCAAGTCGCGGTCCTGGAAGATCTTGGCGACCTCGACGTCGATGAGGTCGGCGCGGATGCCTTCGATCTCACGATCCATCACCTCGGCCACGGTGATGTCCGGGTCGCTGGTGAGCAAGGTGGTGAGCGGCAGCATGCCGAGATATTTATCGTAGCGATTGACCACCACCAGGCTGTCGGTGAGGTCCGGGATTTCCCCGCGCAGGCGCAGGTAGCGCAAGACCACGTCCAGCGACACGTCGGCGCGCACCGTGATGGCGTCGACATTCATCATGCCGCCGGCGGTATCCTCGGGGAATGACAGTACCGATTCGAGGCGATGCCGGTTCTGCAGGTCGGTGGCGCGCAGGACTTCGTGAATCACCGCGCCCGGCAGGTCGGCGAGCAGATCGGCGAGGTCGTCGGTGTCCAGACCTTCGGTCATGGCGACCAATTCACCGGGCTCCATCTCTTTGATCAGGCCGGCGCGTACCGCATCGTTCACGTGCAGCAGCACTTCGCCGCGGTCTTCCGGGTCGACCAGTTCCCAGAGGATGACGCGCGGACCCTGCGGCAACGATTCCAGCAGGTCGCCGATTTCCGCCGGGTGCAGGTTGTGCACCAGACGCCGCACCCGGCCGGCCGCACCCGAAGCCAACGCCTCGGAGAGCATCTCCAGGCGGTTTTGGGTGCTGGGCTGTTCGGTGTTGATGTCGGCCATGAGCCGTCCTCGGTGTGGCGTTGCAACACGCGGCGCTGAACGGACTCAGTGTATCAGGACGGCAGGGGCGCTCGAAAGCGGGGATTGGTTACAAATGCGTGACGCAGGTGAACGAGAGCGAAAACCGGGTCGTAGCAGCGGGCTGCGCCCGTGATGGATTTCCGGGAACCATCGCGGCCATATCCTAGGGCGGCCTCTCGACGCAAGCGTCTCGCCTTCTGGCCGCTCCTACAAGCGGCAGCTGCGCATTAGATTTCCGCGATCTTCGCGAGCAGTGCGCGGATGCGCCCGGGTTCGAATTCCAGCAGCAATTCTTCGGTGAGCGGGCGCAACTGCCGGGAGTCGCTGCCGGTGATGATGCTTTTCACTTCCAGCAGCGTTGACGGCAGCATGCTGAAGTCACGCAGGCCCAGCCCGAGCAGCAAGCGGGTGTATTGCGGATCGCCGGCCATTTCGCCGCACATCGATACCGGGATGCCGGCGTTGGCGCCGGCCTCGATGACGCGATGGATCAGCGCCAGTACGGCGGGATGCAGCGGGTCGTAGAGGTAGTTCACCTCATCGTCGATACGGTCGATGGCCAGCGTGTACTGAATCAGGTCGTTGGTGCCGATGGACAGAAAATCCAGGTGCGCGGCGAAAAAATCTGCCGTCAGCGCGGCGGCGGGGACTTCGATCATGCCGCCGATAGGCATCTCGGCATCGTAGGCCAGGCCCTCACGATCCAAATCGCGGCGAGTCTCGGCGATCAGCTCCAGCACCTGCATCAGTTCCTGACTGTTGGACAGCATCGGCACCATCAGCCGGGTCGGGCCGAGCGCCGAGGCGCGCAGGATGGCGCGTAACTGCGGGCGGAACAGATTCAGGTTGCGCAGGCACAATCGCACGGCACGCAGGCCCAAGGCCGGGTTGGTGCATTGGCGACTGGTGTGGCCGCTGTCGACTTGCTTGTCGGCGCCAAGGTCCAGGGTGCGGATGGTCAGCGGCAGACCATCGAGGGCGCGGACCACTTCCGCGTACCGCTCCAGCTGTTCCGCTTCGCCGGGTGTGTCCTCGCGATTCATGTAGAGAAATTCGGTGCGATACAGGCCGACGCCATCCGCGCCGGCGGCGACGACGTCGGCAACGTCGTCGAGCATTTCGATATTCGCCTGCAGGTCGATGTGCAGACCGTCGCGGGTGATGGCGGGTGCGCCGCGCAGTTGTTGCAGCGCACGTTGCTGACGCAGTTCATCCTCCTGCAAGCCGCGGTAATAATCGAGCGTGCGTTCGTCGGCGCCGGCGATGATCACGCCGCGTTGGCCATCGACGATGATGAGTTCGTCGTCGCGAATAAAGCGTCGGATGTTGCGCACGCCGACCACGGCCGGGAGGCGCAGGCTGCGTGCAATGATGGCAGTGTGCGAGAGCGGGCCGCCGTATTCGGTAACGAAGGCGGCGATGCCCTGATGCTGCATGAGTACCGCGTCGGCGGGCGTCAGATCATCCGCGAGTAGAATACTGCCGGTGAGGCGAACCTCATTGTGTTCCTCCGCCTCGTGCTGGCGGCTGAGCAGGATGCGCAGAATGCGGGTGACGACATGATCGACGTCGTCCTTGCGCATGCGCAGGTAGGCATCGTCCATGGCCTCGAACACCTGCACCAGCGCATCGCGCTGCAGTTTCAAGGCCCACTCGGCGTTGCAGCGGCGGGACAGGATGAGGTGCTCGGGGGCGATGGTCAGCGTCGAATCTTCGAGCATCAGGATGTGCGTGTCGATGAAGTCGACGATGTCGGCGCGGGTATTGGGCGGGATGCGACCACGAATGGCGTTCAACTGGCCGCGCGCAACTTCCAGTGCGCGGCGGAAGCGGCTGATCTCGTCGTCGAGCAGGTGCGCGGGAATGGTGTATTCCAGCACCTCGATTTCGCCGCGCTGGAGCAGATGGGCCTTGCCAATGGCAATGCCTCGCGAGACGCCGATGCCGGTGAGCTGGACAGTCATGGTGGTCTTCCGAGCCTCCTGTGCGGCGTCTCGAACAAGTTGCGTAGCCCGGATGCAGGCCCCCTTGTCTGCTGGGGGCCGGAATCCGGGTGGATGAATCCGTCACTCCCCGGATTTACTCGCTTCGCTCGCCCTTCGGGCCGCCCTGCGGGCGTTCAACGCGCTTCGCGCTTTTGTCGCGTTGCTCCATCCAGGCTACAGATACTACGCCTTACTCCGCCTCTTGGAAACGATCCTGAATCAACGCCTCGATCTGCGCCAAAGCGACATCTTCATCGGGACCATCGGCGCTGATGGTCAGGCTGGTGCCCTTCGAGGCAGCCAGCATCATCACCCCCATGATGCTTTTGCCATTGACCTTCTGCGTATTGCGCGCCACCTCGATGCTGCTCTCGAACTGCGAGGCCAGGGTGACGAATTTAGCGGCCGCGCGCGCATGTAATCCGAGTTTATTGATAATGGTGATGTCTTTCTGCTGCATCTCATTTTTCCGGTGGAGTTTGGTATAACACGACGCCGTCGCGTCCGCCGCTGTGTGCCTTATGGGCCAGCTCATCCAAGCTCAGGCGTGGGTAGTTCAGGACGCGGATCAACATGGGCAGGCTCACGCCGGAGACGATCTGCACCTTATATCGTCCCTGCAAGCGGCTGACGATGTTGCTTGGGGTGGAGCCGTACATGTCGGTAAGGATCAGTACCCCGCCACCGCTGTCGAGTTGTTCGATCAATTCGGCGGCGCGTGTCGTCATCGACTCGGTGTCGCAGTCGAACGACATCGAGAGCGTGGCGCTGGCCAACGGGCAGACACCCAGCATGCGGCTGGCGGTTTCGAGTAGATAGTCGCCGAGTTTGCCGTGGCTGACGATGAGAAGACCGACGCTCATGACAGCTCCCGATGCCGTACCAGCACGGAGGGATAGCGGGCCTTGAAATGTTCACCGAGGCGTTGGGCGAGGTACACGGAGCGATGTTGGCCGCCGGTACAGCCGAGAGCCACTGTCAGATAGCTGCGGTTTTCGCTTTCGAAGCGCGGTATCCAGGTGGTGAGAAACTGCTGAAGTTCGTCAAACATCTCGTCGACCAGCGGTTGCGCGCTGAGATATTCCGCGACATCCGCATCGAGTCCCGTCTGCGGGCGTAGGCGCGGCTCCCAATGCGGATTCGGCAGACAGCGCACGTCGAAGACGAAGTCGGCATCTTCGGGTACACCGTGTTTGAAGCCGAATGATTTGAACAGCAGTGACAGCGTACCTGCGGTTTTGGCGCCAACCCGTTCCTGCACCAGATCGCGCAGTTGATGCACATTGGTGTGGGTGGTATCGATATGCAACGAGGCATCGGTCGAGATCGGCTGCAGCAGGGTGCGTTCCTGACGAATCGCATCGGCCAGCGGTACGTTGCCCTTGCCGAGCGGATGCTTGCGACGCGTCTCACTGAAGCGTTTGAGCAGCGTGCCATCGTCGGCCTGCAGATAAAGAATTTCGGTGTGAATGCCGCGGTCGCGCAGCTGTTTGAGTATTCGTGGGAAGTGTTGCAGCTCATCGGACAGACTGCGCGCATCGATGCCGACCGCAACGTTGTCATGACTGGTCCGCGGATTATCCAGCAGCTGTTGGGCGAAAGGCTCCAGCAGGCCGAGAGGCAGATTGTCGATGCAGTAATAATCGAGGTCTTCGAGCGTGTGCAAAGCCACGCTTTTTCCGGAACCCGATAGTCCGCTGACGATAACCAGTTTCATTGCGTTAACGTGCCTGCATTTCCTTACCGATGGGGGATTGCCAAGGGGGAGCGCCGGAACGCTCCCCCTTGGCGGTTAGCCCGCGCAGGACTCTGTCCGAGCAGGTGGAATTGAATCATGCGTTCTTTTCGATTTGTCTTTGTTGCCGCTCAATGAACACTTGGCAGGCATCATACCCTTTCCGTGCCAGGATATGCGTACGCGACGCCGCTTCGACCATCACCGCCAAATTGCGACCGGGCGCCACCGGGAGGGTGATCTCGGGGACCTGTACACCGAGGATCTCCCGGGTTCGGCGGCTGCCACGCAGGCGGTCAATGTCCTTGATCTGTTCCTCGCCCATCTTCTCCAGATGGATGACAAGGCGCAAGTATTTACTCTGCTTGATGGCGCTGTCACCGAACATGGCGCGGATATTGAGGATGCCGAGACCGCGCACTTCGAGGAAGTCGCGCAGCAATTCCGGGCAGGTACCGATGATCTCATCGGGTGCAACGCGCGAGAATTCAGGGCTGTCGTCAGCAATCAAGCGATGACCGCGGCTGACCAGCTCCAGGGCCAGCTCGCTCTTGCCGACACTCGGGTCGCCGGTGATGAGTACGCCACTGCCGATGACTTCCATAAAGACACCATGCAGGGTGATGCGCTGCGCGAACTGATGACCATAATAATGTTGCAGGTGATTGATGATCTCCTGGCTGGGCAGCGATGAGGTGAGTACCGGCAGTGGGGTGGCGTCGGCACGCTGGCGTATATCTTCCGGTACGGGTTGGTCTTCGCACACTATGACCAAGTCGGAGTGGTCGCTGAACAGCTGAGTGATAGTATCTTTGCGTGAGTTCTTGCGTAGATTGTCCAGGTAACTCAACTCGGTTTGCCCGATCAATTGAATACGATGCGGGTGAATGAAGTTGAGGTGTCCGACCAGTGAAATGTCGTTGCTGTCGTCTCCGGGAAGATAACGGAGTGTACGACGTTTGCCCGCGAGACCCGCCACCCAGGTCAACGCCAGTTGGGTTTGCAGCGTTTCAAACAGGGCATCGACGGTAAGCGGTGTGCTCATGCGTTGGCGCGATCGGGTTCCCAAAGCTGCAACAACGCATAGAGTTCCTGGTTGTTACGGGTGGCACGCAGGCGTTGAGTGAAGCTGCTGTCACTGAACATGCGGGCCAGCTGGGCAAGCAATTGCAAATGCGCGTCGGCTGCCTCCTGCGGTACCAATAGGGCGAACAACAGATCGACAGGCTTACGATCCAGGGCGTCGAAATCGACGCCGTTTTTGAGGCGCATAAACGCCCCGGCAGGCGCTTGCAAGCCATCGATACGGCCGTGCGGAATCGCCACGCCGCGACCCATGCCCGTGCTGCCGAGACGCTCGCGACCAACGAGACTGTCGAAAACCTCGTTGGTCGTGATCTGCGGCATGCTCTGGGCCAGCAACTGACTGATCTGTTCCAGCGTGCGTTCTTTGCTGGTCGATTCCTGGCAGCAAGCGACCCGTTCTGGCGTGATGAGATCGATAATTTGCATTACAGGGCTTCTATATCGGCATGCAGCTCGAAATGCCGGCGGAGCGCGCTCAGGCCTCGATATTCTTGATCGAGCCTTCGCTGCGATGATGGTCGGTAACTTTTTCTTTGTGTTTTTTCAGCTGCCGGTCGAGCTTGTCGACCAGTGCGTCGATGGCTGCGTACATGTCTTCGTCGGTGGAATCGGCGTGGAGATTGTTGCCGGACAAATGCAGCGTCGCTTCGGCCTTCTGGCGCAGTTTTTCTACGCTCAATACAACATGGATGTCGGTCACGCTGTCGAAGTGCCGCTCGAGTTTTTCCATTTTTGAATTTACGTACTGACGCAGCGCGTCGGTGATTTCTACATGATGCCCGGTGAGAATGATTTTCATGGTGCTACTCCTTCATGGAAGCCTGCTTAGACCAGGCGTTTGCGTTCACTGGATGGGGGGATGGACAGCGCCTCGCGGTATTTGGCGATGGTGCGGCGCGCGACATTGATACCTTCTTTCTCCAGCAGGTCGGCGATCTTGCTATCGCTGAGCGGCTTGTTCGGCGTTTCATCGGCGACCAGCTTCTTGATCATAGCGCGGATTGCGGTGGCCGAACATTCGCCGCCATCGGCGGTGCCGACGTGGCTGGAGAAGAAATATTTGAATTCGTAGATGCCGCGGGGCGTGTGCATGTATTTCTGCGTGGTGACGCGCGAAATGGTCGATTCGTGCATCTCCACGATCTCGGCGACGTCGCGCAGCACCAGTGGCTTCATGGCCTCATCGCCGTACTCGAAGAAGCCACGCTGGCGTTCGACGATACAGTTGGCGACCTTGAGCAGCGTTTCATTGCGGCTCTGCAGGCTCTTGAGGAACCAGCGCGCTTCCTGCAGGTGATTGCGCAGGTAATTATTGTCGTCACTATTGTCGGCGCGTTTCACCATGTTGGCGTATTGGGCATTGATGCGCAGTTTAGGTGCGGCCTCCGGATTGAGATCGACGCGCCAGATGCCGTTGCGCTTGCTGACGAAGACGTCCGGGACCACGTACTGCGGTGGTGGGCCGGCGATCTGCGAACCGGGGCGCGGATTGAGCGATTGGATCAGGCCGATGATGGCCTGGAGATCGCTCTCCTCGATTTTCATGCGCCGCATGATCTGGTTGTAATCACGTGCGCCGAGCAGGTCCAGATGCTGTGTAACCAGCTTCATGGTGACATCCAGCCAGGGCGTTTCGGGCGGTAGCTGTTTGAGCTGGATTTCCAGGCACTCGCTGAGATTGCGCGCGCCGACGCCGATCGGATCGAAATGCTGAATGCGGTGCAGTACCGCTTCGACTTCGTCGAGTTCGATGTCGGGATGGTCTTTCTGCAGGCCCTCGAGCAATTCTTCCAATGGGACGTTCAGGTAGCCATCGTCGGTGATGGAATCAATGAGGGTGGCGGCGATGGCCTGGTCGATGGGGCTGAACGGCGACATCTCCATCTGCCACATCAAATGCTCATAGAGGGATTCGTTGTCGGCGTTGTGGGTCTCGAAGAAGTCCCGGTTGTCGTCACCGCCCGGTGCGCTCAGGGCGGTCGCGCCGGAGTCGTAGATAGTATCCCAGTCGCTGTCGACGGCCAGTTCTTCGGGAATCTGCTCCGGGCTGGAGAAGTCCGCCTCGGATTCTTGCGTGGCGCTGAGTTCGCTCTCGGTCGCCGATTCATTGCGTTCGCTGTCCTTGCTGACCTGAGGCTCGGAGGCGGCGTCGCCTTCTTCGGGCTCCAGCATCAGGTTGGAATCCAACACCTGCTGAATTTCGAGTTGCAGTTCGACCGTGGAAAGCTGCAGCAGGCGAATAGCCTGTTGCAGTTGCGGGGTCATGGTCAGCGACTGACCGATGCGAAGTTGTATGGATTGCTTCATCTATGGCTTCACGGACACGGGAGGTGTGCTCTGTGACTAATTTAACCCACTAAGCATGATTTGTGCCAGTACTTCCGGGCGCAGATCACAAGCGAAAATCCTGACCCAGGTACACCTGGCGGACTTGTTGATTTTCAAGGAGTTCAGCGGGCGACCCCGCGGCGATGACCTGGCCTTCATTGAGTATATAGGCGCGCTGGCAGATCCCCAGGGTCTCGCGCACGTTGTGGTCAGTGATCAGCACTCCAATTCCCCGTTCGGTCAAGTGCGCGACGATACGTTGGATATCGACCACGGAGATGGGATCTACACCCGCGAACGGTTCGTCGAGCAACATGAACTGCGGCGCGGTGGCCAAGGCACGAGCGATTTCCACGCGGCGGCGTTCACCGCCCGACAGGCTGATGCCGATCTGATTGGCCAAGTGACCGACATGGAGTTCGTGCAGCAATTCGTCAAGCAGCCGTTGACGGCTCTGGCGATTCAGGTCGGCGCGGGTTTCCAGAATGGCCATGAGATTGTCGCGCACGCTCAGCTTGCGGAATACCGAGGGTTCCTGCGGCAGGTAACCGAGCCCGGCCCGTGCGCGCGCATGCATGGGCAGCCGTGTCAGGTCGTGGTCGTCGAGACGAATGTTGCCGTCGTCGCAGCCGATCAGGCCGACGATCATGTAGAAGCAGGTGGTCTTGCCAGCGCCATTGGGGCCGAGCAGGCCGACGACTTCGCCGCTGTCGACATGGACCGAGACGTTGTTGACGACCGTGCGCGACTGAAAGCGTTTGACCAGATTGTCCGCGATGAGTTGGGTCATGAGGCTGGCCGGGTCGGGCGCAGCGCATCAGTGGCTGAGAGGCATTCGATCACGGCGCGCCCTCGGCCGGAGTCGCTGGGGGCTTCGGTGCTAGTGCAGGTACAGCGTTTAGTGCTGGTGCTGGCGCAACCTTCGGCTCCGGCGCGGACTCAGCCTTCGGGGCCGGGGGCGCGGTCTTGGCTTTGGGTTGAATCGTGATGCGCACCCGATCGCTGGGCGAACCGGCACCGGCCTTGACGGTATCCTTGCCGATATCGTAATCGATCTTGTCGCTGCTGAAGGTGTCGCCGGACTGACGTACTTGGGCCTTGTCGAGCAGGATGATTTTCTGCTCCACGGCGAAATACTCCATGCGCAGCGCCTCGGCCTCGACATCCTGATCCTTGCCGTCCGGGCGCTGCCGGTAGGTGGCGGGTTGACCCACTGCGATAGCCTTGATGATATCGCCGCCCTTGCTGTGTACCGTCAGTTCCGCCGCAGTCAGTTGGAGTGTGCCTTGTGTGATTTTCACATTGCCGCGATATACGCTCACGCCGCGCTTGTCGTCGATATCGGCGCGGTCGGCCTCGACATACATGGGTTGATTGCGATCGTCGCTCAAAGCCGCCGCCAGCGCGGGTAATCCGCTGCCGATCAGGGTCAGCATTACAACGAGGGCGTTGCGCATGACTTAAGGTGTCCCTTGTGGTTGTTGAACGGCACGTACACGGTTGAGCAATTCTACCCGGCCTTGATCCAGATAGGCACGCATGCCGATCGCGTCAACCTTCAGGCCGGTGCTGCGGTAGTTGATGGCGATGTCGGTTTCGGCAAAATCGCGGTCGGGAAAGATTCGCAGTTTGTTGGTGTGAATATCGGCAACCGCTTGTTGGGCACTGGCAGGGCGATGGATTTTAACCTGGTTCTCAAGTAACACCTCGGCACCGCCGGCGCTCACCCAACCTCGCAACGCGCGGACTTGCCAGGGCTGGCTGTCGGGGCGATACAGTTCCAGATAGGGCTCTGCCAGTACGGTACTGTCATCGTCCGGATAGTGATCCATGCGCTTGGCCCAGAGCCGGTGAGCGAGGCGGCCTTCGGCGTCGAAGGTGCTGAGATCAAAATCTTCGGCGAAGGCATCCGGGTCGTGGCGTTGGCTGCCGTCGGTCGGCAGGTGCTGCTGCTGTACCTGCTGATATAACCAACCGCTCAGGGCCGCCAACGCAGCAATTACGAACAGTGGCAGTAGGCCGCGCGACGAAATCAAAGGTAGCTTTCCAACTCGGTTTTGAGTTGGCCGCGTGCCTCGATCAGTAATTCGCAGACATCGCGTCCGGCGCCGTGGCCACCGCAACTCGGTGTCTGCCAGTGTGCATGTTGTTTGACGAACGGATGGGCATCCTGCACGGCGATGGCGAGACCGACTTGGGTCATCACCGGCAGGTCCACGACGTCGTCGCCCACATACGCCGTTTCCTGCGGGTCGATGCCGAGCCTGGCGATGAGATCGGTAAAACAGGCGCGCTTGTCGTGCGCGCCCTGATAAACGTGTTTGATACCGAGGTTGGCGACGCGATGATCGACCACGCGTGAAGTACGTCCGGTAATGATGGCGATCTCCACGCCATATTTCATCAGCATTTTCATGCCGTGGCCGTCGCGCGAATTGAAGGCCTTGTATTCCTGACCATCGTCGCCGAAGAACAAGGAGCCGTCGGTGAGCACACCGTCGACGTCGAAGATGACCAGTTTTATCAGAGCGGCTTTTGCGAGGATATCTTTCATATGCCTGTCTTTATGGTTGTCAAAATTCTTGGCCACGGAACACACGGAAAACACCGACAAATGCTATTTGAGTCTCAAAAACTATGTCAGGAAAACCTTGTGTTTTCCTGCATGGTTTTCGTGGTTCGTGCATATGTCGGTTTTCCGTGTTTCCGTGGCAAATCATTCATTCTCAAACCACGCCGGCACGCAGCAGGTCGTGCATACCGAGCGCGCCGACGAGTTTGCCGTCGCGATCGACAACCAAGAGACCGTTGATCTTGCTGGCCTCCATGATCGCCAGTGCCTCGGCGGCGAGTATGCCGGGCAGTATGGTTTTGCAGTTGGCCGTCATCAGACCGCCCACGGCGGTTTTGTGCAGATTGATCTCACGGTCGACGGCGCGGCGCAGATCGCCGTCGGTGAACACGCCCGCGACTTTACCCTCGCTATCCAGAACGGCGGTCATGCCGAGGCCTTTGCGCGTCATCTCATGCAACGCTCCGGTGAGCGGCGCGTCGAGGCCGACCTGCGGGATGGTGTCGCCGGTGTGCATGATGTCATCAACCAGCAACAACAGGCGCCGACCGAGGCTGCCGCCGGGATGGGCGCGGGCGAAATCTTCGGCGGTAAAGCCGCGCGATTCCAACAGCGCGACGGCCAGCGCGTCGCCCATCACCAGCGCGGCGGTGGTGCTGGCGGTCGGCGCGAGTCCTAGCGGGCAAGCCTCTTTCTCCACGCTGACGTCGAGGTTCGCATTGGCGGCGCGCGCCAGTGTCGAGTTGACGTTGCCGGTCAGGGTGATGAGTGGCACGCCGAGACGTTTGATCAGCGGCAGGATGGTGAGCAACTCGCCGGTCTCGCCGGAGTTGGACAAGGCCAGCACGACATCTTTGGACGTAATCATGCCGAGATCGCCATGACTGGCCTCGCCGGGATGGACGAAGAACGCCGGTGTACCGGTGCTGGCCAGCGTGGCGGCGATCTTGCCGCCGATATGGCCGGATTTGCCCATGCCGATGACGACGACGCGGCCGGTGCAGGCGAGCATGTGGCCGCAGGCCTGGGCGAAGTGCGCATCGATGCGGGAGGCGAGCGCGCTGACCGCGCGCGCCTCGGTCTCGATCACGGCGCGGCCGAGCGCTTGGAGTTTCTGTTCGTTCATCCGGCCTCGGGATAGCCCAGTTCAGATAATTTGCTGGACAGTTGCGTACGGTCGAGTGTGTCGCCTTCGACCGTGACCTGGCCGCCCTCGATGACCACGGCGACCGACGTGACGCCCGTCAATGCCTGCAGCCCTTCCTGGATGGCCTTGACGCAGCCGCCGCATTTGACGTTCTTGACACTGAAGTGTTCCTGCATGTTTGCACCTGCCCGGGCCTCGCTGAGGGGCCGGAGTATACCAAGGTCAGCGCGATTCGACCTTGGTCGCGCCACAGCGGCTGCAGCGGTAGCGGGTGACCAAGCGACCGGTTTTGACATCGAAGGGCGTGGAGGGCTCCGCCACCCATTTGTGAAAACCTCGCTTGCAGAGGGTATTGCCCTGATGTTTTTCCGCGGCGCGTGGGCGTTTGAAGGGGATGACGTTGGACATGATTCGGGAACCGAAACAGGGGTTATGGGCATAATACACCGGCCGCGTGCTTGCCGCGCGCGCCTACAGCCGACGGGACTGGTCAGGGTGGGGCAGCGATGGGATAATCGCGCGCCAATGCCTGCCCGAAGCAAAATCTGATGCCCGAATCTGCGCAATCCACCGACGACATCCTGGTGAGGGTGCGTGATCTGCGTTTTGCGCGCGGGTCGCGGAAGATTTTCGACGGCGTCGATCTGGAGATTCGCCGCGGCAAGGTCACCGTCATCATGGGGCCGAGCGGCACCGGTAAGACCACGCTGCTGCGGCTGATCGGCGGGCAGTTGAAGCCGCATACCGGACAAATCTGGGTGGACGGCGAAGAGGTGCCGAAGCTCAACCACGAGCAGTTGTATCGCCTGCGTAAACGCATGGGCATGTTGTTCCAGAGCGGCGCGTTGCTCACCGATCTGAGTGTGTTCGAGAATGTTGCCTTCCCGCTGCGCGAGCACACCACACTGCCGGAGCCCATGATCCGTGATCTGGTGCTGATGAAGTTGCAGGCCGTCGGGTCTGCGCGGTGCGCGCGACCTGATGCCCAGTCAGCTATCGGGCGGCATGGCGCGGCGCGTGGCGTTGGCGCGGGCGATCGCGCTTGATCCGAATATGATCATGTACGACGAGCCGTTCGCCGGACAGGATCCGATTTCCATGGGCGCGCTGGTGCAGTTGATCCGCCTGCTCAACGATGCGCTGGGGCTGACCAGCATCATCGTCTCGCACGATGTGCAGGAGGCGGCGGCGATTGCGGATTACATCTATCTGCTCTCCGACGGCAAGGTGGTCGAGCACGGCACGCCCGATGTGCTCAATCATTCGACTTCGCCGTGGGTCAGTCAATTTATGCACGGTCTCCCGGACGGGCCGGTACCGTTCCATTACAAGGCCGCCGGCCTACCGTGACGATCTACTGGCCGAGACTTAGAATGCGCAAGACTGTGAGTGTTAAGGCGTGGACGTGATCGGCTGGTTGCAGCAACTGGGGCGGGCCGGGCTGGGCGTTTTCGAACGCTTGGGGCGAGGGCACCTGTTTCTGGCGCAAGTCCTCGCCAGCCTGCCGAGTCTGCTGGCACGCCCGCGCCTGGTGATCGTGCAGGTGCATTCGGTCGGCGTGCTGTCGCTGGTGATTATTCTGGTGTCGGGCCTGTTCGTCGGTATGGTGCTGGGGCTGCAGGGTTACAATACCCTGGTCGATTTTGGCGCCGAGGAATCGCTGGGCGTGGTCGTGGCGCTGTCACTGGTGCGTGAACTCGGCCCGGTGGTGGCGGCCTTGCTGTTCGCCGGCCGGGCCGGTTCGGCGCTGACTGCGGAAATCGGTCTGATGAAGGCTACCGAACAGCTGTCGGGCATGGAAATGATGGCCGTCGACCCGATCAAGCGCGTGATCGCGCCGCGCTTTCTGGCCGGTTTTGTGTCGATGCCGCTGCTGGCGGCGATTTTCAGCGCGGTCGGCGTGATGGGCGGCTATTTCGTCGGCGTCGGCCTGCTCGGTGTGGACAGTGGCGCCTACTGGTCGCAGATGCAGGACAAGGTGGACTTGCACGAAGACATTTACAATGGCGTCATCAAGAGCATTGTGTTCGGTTTTGTCGCGACCTGGATCGCCGTGTTCGAGGGTCACGACGCGGTGCCGACCGCGGAAGGCGTGAGCCGCGCCACCACCCGCACCGTGGTGCACACGGCGCTGGCGGTGTTGGCATTGGATTTTGTCTTAACTGCACTGATGTTCGGGGACGTATAAGTATGGATCGGGTCAGAGCTATCGAGGTCGGTGTGGGCTTGTTCGTGGCGGCGGGTCTGGCGGCCCTGTTTGTGCTGGCCATGCAGGTGAGCAATCTGAGCGCCATGTCCAACGATCAAGGTTATGAAGTCGTTGCGCGGTTCGAGAACGTCGGTGGCCTCAAGGTGCGTTCGCCGGTGTCGGTCAGCGGCGTGCGCGTGGGCCGGGTGTCGGCCATCGACTTCGACAACGAGACCTTCGAGGCGGTGGTGCGCATGAACATCGGCAACCAGTATGCCGCCTTCCCAACCGATACCTCGGCGCGTATTTTTACCGCCGGTCTGCTGGGTGAGCAGTACATCGCCTTGGAACCGGGCGGGGCGGAAGAGGTCTTAAAGGGCGGCGATCAGATCCGGTTGACCCAGTCGGCGCTGGTGCTGGAGCAGATCATCGGGCAATTCCTATTCAGTAAGGCGTCTGAAGGAAGCGATACAAGGAAGCGATAAATGAAACGGGTGTTCTTACCCTTGCTGTTGGGTCTGGCACTGAATTCAGCCGTGGCCGTCGCGGGTGATCTCGATCCCGAGTCGCTGGTGCGTCAAACCTCGGACCGCATGCTGGTGGTGCTCAAGGAGCAGCACGATCTCATTCAGGCTGAGCCGGAGCGTTTGTATGGTCTGGTCGACGACATTGTCCTGCCGCATTTCGATTTCGAACGCATGGCACGGTGGGTGCTCGGCAAACATTGGAAGCGCGCCTCGCCGGATCAACAGCAGCGCTTCGTGAATGAATTCCGTACGCTGTTGGTGCGTACCTATGGCACCGCGTTATTGGAATACAGAGACCAGCAGATCAAATTCCTGCCGCTGCGCATGGCCGAAGGCAGCGAGGATGTCACCGTGCGTACCGAAGTGGTGAAGCCGGGCGGGGTGCCCATCCCCATCAGCTACAGCATGTTTCACCGCGCGGATGGCTGGAAGGTCTACGACGTCGCTATCGACGGCATCAGCCTGGTTTCCAATTATCGCTCCAGTTTTTCCACCGAGATCAAGGACCAGGGGATGGACAAGTTGATACAGCGCCTGGTCGAACGCAACGCCAAGGGCGGCAATACTTGAGCGGGGCGGCCATTCGACGCGCTGCGGATAACCGTCTCGTGGTCGAGGGCGAATTGGACTTCACCACGGTCGTCGGTCTGCTGGGCGATGCGCAGCCGCTGCTCGATGCGGGGTCGGATGTGCGCATCGACCTGCAGGGCATCACCCGGTCCGACAGTGCCGGTCTGGCCTTGCTGATCGAATGGATGCGCACCGCGCAACGTCTCGGCAAAACCATTCAGTTCCTGAATATTCCCCCGCAGATGCTCGACATCGCCCGCGTCAGCAGCCTCGACCAGGTGCTGCCTCTCAGCCGCGGCTGAGCAGCCGCTGCGTCACTTCGGCGGTTAATTCTGTTGCCGATGGGGGCCGGTTGGCCAAGCGCCGGGGTTTTTCTATATCATGGCGTCCCTTCGGGCGCGTTCTGGCGTTATACCACGCCGCACCCCAACCCCTCAGAGAGAACCAGATTCGGTATGCAAGCAGAACAGATCAAAGCATTAATTGAAGCGGGAATCCCCGGCTGTCAGGCGATCGTCAAGGGCGACGGCGATCATTTCGAAGCGATTGTCGTCAGCGCGGCCTTCGAAGGCCAGGGGCAGGTGAAACAGCATCAGCTGGTCTATGGCACGCTGGGCAACCTCATGCACAAGGAGATTCACGCCCTGTCCATGCAGACTTATACGCCGGACCAGTGGCGACTTCAGTCACGCCTGCAGTAATCCGGAGTCTGCGTGGATAAACTCATCATCACGGGCGGCGCGCCGTTGCGCGGCGAGATTCGCATTTCCGGCGCGAAGAACGCCGTGCTGCCGATTCTGGCGGCGACCCTGTTGGCCGACTCGACGGTGACGCTCTCCAATGTGCCGCATCTCCACGATGTCACCACGACCATGGAGCTGTTGGGACGTATGGGCGTTGATCTGGGCATCGATGAACGCATGAACATCGAAGTCGACCCGCGCAGCATCAAGACCTTCGTCGCGCCGTATGATCTGGTGAAGACCATGCGCGCATCGATCCTGGTGCTCGGTCCGCTGGTGGCGCGTTACGGTGCTGCCGACGTGTCTCTGCCCGGCGGCTGCGCCATCGGTTCGCGGCCGGTGAATCTGCACGTTAAGGGTTTGCAGGCCTTAGGTGCCGACATCAGCGTCGAGAATGGTTATATCAAGGCACGCGCCAAACGGCTCACGGGCGCGCGTCTGGTGATGGACATGGTGACGGTGACCGGCACCGAGAATCTGTTGATGGCGGCCGCACTCGCCGCAGGCGAGAGCGTGATCGAGAACGCCGCGCGTGAACCCGAGGTCGTCGATCTGGCAAACTTCATCAACAAGATGGGCGGCAAGATCGAAGGCGCGGGTACGGACACCATTCATGTGCAAGGCGTCGATAATCTCACCGGCACCGACTATCGCGTGATGCCGGACCGCATCGAGGCCGGCACCTATCTGGTGGCGGCGGCCATCACCCGCGGGCATATCAAACTCAAGAACACCCGCGCCGACATCATGGATGCGGTGCTGCAATCCTTGCGCGAAGCGGGGGCCAAGATCACGGTGGGCGAGGATTGGATCGAGCTGGACATGGAGGGTCGGCGCCCGCAGGCGGTGAATGTCCGCACCGCGCCGTACCCGGCCTTTCCGACCGACATGCAGGCGCAGTTCACCGCGCTCAACGCGGTGGCCGATGGCGTCGGCACGCTCACCGAAACGGTGTTCGAGAATCGTTTCATGCATGTGCAGGAAATGCAGCGCATGGGCGCGGATATCCGCGTCGAAGGCAACACGGCGATTACCCGTGGCGTGGATCGGCTGACGGCCGCGCCGGTGATGGCGACCGATCTGCGCGCCTCGGCCAGTCTCGTGATTGCCGGACTGGTGGCCGAGGGCGATACGCTGGTAGACCGCATCTATCATATCGATCGCGGCTACGAATGCATCGAAGAAAAATTGACCCAGCTCGGCGCGAAAATTCGTCGCGTGGGTCGCGGCTAGCGCGGTTAACAGACGACTGACTATGAACGACACACTCACCATCGCCATTTCCAAAGGCCGCATCTTCAAAGATACGCTGCCGCTGCTGGCGCGCGCCGGCATCGAATTGCGCGACGATCCGGACACCAGCCGCAAACTGATTCTCGACACCAATCAGGAGCAGGTGAAGATCGTTTTGATTCGCGCCACCGATGTGCCTACCTATGTTCAGTATGGCGCTGCCGATCTGGGCGTGACCGGCAAGGACGTGCTGATGGAACATGGCGGCGCCGGACTCTACGAGCCGCTGGATCTGGGTATTGCGCGCTGCAAGCTGATGGTCGCCGGCAAGCCGGGTGCGGCGACGGGAACCGGCCGCTTGCGCATTGCCACCAAATACGTCGAGACCACGCGCCGCTATTTCGCCGCGCAGGGCAAGCAAGTGGAAATCATCAAGCTGTATGGTTCGATGGAACTGGCGCCGCTGGTCGGGCTGGCCGACCTGATCGTCGATGTGGTCGATACCGGCAACACCCTCAAGGCCAATGGTCTGGTGCCCTTGACGCATATCGCCGATATCAGTTCGCGCTTGATCGTCAACAAGGCGTCGATGAAAATGAAACACGCGCAGCTGCAGCGCTTTATCGAACAGATGCGCGTCGCCGTGCAGGAACGTGGCAATTGATGGTGGTTTATCTCGCCGCTGAGGTAGGAGCGTCGGGATAGCGTGCGTTGGATGGCTCTCGCAGGACTGTGATCGGAGATTCCTATGTTGCAGATTCGACAATTTGCCAGCACCGATGCGGATTTCTGGTCGCAGCTGGAAAGCCTGTTGGCCTGGGATGCGGCTGCCGATGAGCGCGTGACGACGACCGTGCGCGCCATCCTGCAAGAGGTGCGCTTGCGCGGCGATGCCGCGGTGGTCGAGTTCACCAACCGTTTCGACCGTACGCAGGCCGACACGCTGGCCGATCTCGAAATCCCCGCTGCGCGTCTGCAACAGGCCCTCGCCAATATCCGACCCGAACAGCGCAGCGCGTTGGAGATGGCGGCGCAACGTCTGCGTGTGTACGCCGGCCGGCAGAAATTGGAGTCCTGGAGTTATACCGAAAGCGATGGCACCTTGCTCGGTCAGCAGGTCACGCCGTTGGAACGCGTCGGTTTATATGTGCCGGGCGGCAAGGCCGCTTATCCCTCGTCGGTGTTGATGAACGCGATTCCCGCCAAGGTGGCCGGTGTTCCGGAACTCATCATGGTCGTGCCGACGCCGGGCGGTGAAGTGAACGAACTGGTGCTCGCCGCGGCGGCGATTGCCGGTGTGGACCGCGTATTCACGATCGGTGGTGCGCAGGCCGTGGCGGCCCTGGCCTACGGCACCGAGACGATCCCGCAGGTCGACAAGATCGTCGGCCCCGGCAATATCTACGTGGCCACCGCCAAAGGCATGGTGTTCGGCACGGTCGGCATCGACATGATCGCCGGTCCGTCGGAAATCCTGGTGATCTGCGACGGCCTGACCGATCCCGATTGGATCGCGATGGATCTGTTTTCTCAGGCCGAACACGATGAAGACGCGCAGCCGATTCTGGTCTGTCCGGATGGCATGTATCTGCAACGGGTGCGCGAGAGCATCGAGCGCCTGCTGCCGACCATGGAACGCAAGGACATCATCGAGGCCTCGATCACGCGCCGCGCGGCGCTGATTCAGGTCCGTGATCTGAGCGAGGCCGCCGAAGTCGCCAACTATGTTGCGCCGGAACATTTGGAATTGTCGGTGGCCGAACCGCAGGCGCTGGCGCAGAAAATCAAACACGCCGGCGCGATTTTCATGGGTCGCTATACGGCCGAGGCATTGGGCGATTACTGCGCCGGTCCTAATCATGTGTTGCCGACCTCACGTACCGCGCGTTTCTCGTCGCCATTGGGCGTGTACGATTTCCAGAAGCGCACCAGCCTGATCATGTGTTCGCCCGAAGGCGCCTCGGAACTCGGCAAGACCGCCTCGGTGCTGGCGCGCGGCGAAGGGCTGACCGCGCATGCGTGTTCGGCGGAATACCGCATCCGCAAGAATTGAATCGGCGCAGATGATTTTGAACCGCGAAGACGCCAAGAAAAGATTTTTGAACCGCCAAGGCGCCAAGACGCCAAGACTGACGAATGAAAAATCCAACCTGCTTTTCCATCAAGTTCTCTTGGCGTCTTGGCGCCTTGGCGGTTCCATTTATCTTGGTGTTTTGGCGGTTCAAAATGGCGCTTGGCAATACGATGACGCGCGACAGCAAACACGATATCGGAACGACATCGGCACTGGGTGCGCCCCGAGATTCGCGCGCTGTCGGCGTATCACGTGCCCGATCCGGGCGATTGCATCAAACTCGATGCGATGGAAAATCCTTATCGCTGGCCGGACGATCTGGTGAATGCCTGGTTGGAACGGCTGCGTACTGCGCCGCTCAATCGCTATCCCGATCCGTCCGCGCGACGCTTGCAGAGCACGTCTGCGCGAGGCCATGCAAGTGCCGCAAGACATGGCGGTGCTGCTCGGCAACGGTTCGGATGAACTCATACAGATGATCGTGCAGACGGTGGCCGCGCCCGGACGGGTGATCCTGGCGCCGGAGCCGACCTTCGTCATGTACCGCATCATTGCGCAGGTGTTCGGGCTCAACTTCGCCGGTGTGCCGCTGACCGACGACTTCGCGCTGAATGTCGATGCCATGCTGGAGGCCATCGACGTACATCAACCGGCGGTGGTGTTCCTGTCCTACCCGAACAATCCCACCGGCAATCTGTTCGATGCCGCCGCCGTGCGTCGCATCATTGCCGCGGCGCCGGGACTGGTGGTCGTCGACGAGGCCTATGCGGCGTTTGCCGCCGACAGCTTCATGGGCGTGCTGGGCGAATACCCGAATCTGCTGGTGTTGCGCACGGTCTCCAAAATGGGGCTTGCCGGCCTGCGCCTCGGGATGCTGGCGGGTCCGGCGGCGTGGCTGAATGAAATCGACAAGACGCGGCTGCCGTACAACATCAATGTGCTCACTCAGTTGAGTGCGGAATTCGCGCTCGAACACCGCGATGTGTTGACTGCGCAGACGGCGCAAATCTGCGTCGACCGCGCGCTCCTGCTGGCGGCGCTGCAGAGCTTGCCGGGAGTGACGGTCTATCCCAGCGAGGCCAACTTCATTCTGTTCCGTACGCCGAGCGGACGTGCCACGGCGATCTTCACCGCACTGCGCGAACGCCGCATCCTCATCAAGAACCTCAGTCCCGCGGGCGGTGCACTCGCCGATTGCCTGCGTGTGACCGTGGGCACGCCGGCCGAAAATGCCGCGTTCCTGGAGGCGCTGCGCGCTGTCCTCTGAGACTTCATAAGCGATCGTCTCAATCGCAATCGAACTGACGGTTCTCCGATTAATTCAATCGACCCGTTGTAAGCGCGGCGAAGTTATTCATCCATGCGTTGGCAGAATGCAACGTAGCGATGCGCTTCGCAGCGACAATGCGATCGATGTTCCTCATTAGAGCCATGCCAACCTGCGATGCTGCAGTCAATTTCGGTTATTCACTGCGTGGGCGTGACCTCCTTCAGGCTGTTAGAATGCCGGCATGACCACTGTTAACGAAAATTCAGCTACGAACGTCGATGCCACCCTGCGGCGCGTGTTCGGTTATCCCGCTTTTCGACCCTGGCAGCGCGAGATTATCGACGGCCTGGTTGCCGGTGACGATGCCTTTGTCCTCATGCCTACCGGCGGCGGCAAGTCGCTGTGTTATCAGATTCCCGCCTTGCACCGGTCCGGCGTAGGCATTGTCGTCTCGCCGTTGATCTCGTTGATGAAAGATCAGGTGGATGCCTTGCAGGCCAACGGTGTCGCCGCGGCCTTTTATAATTCCAGTCTCGGTTCGGACGCGGCGCGTCAGGTGCTCGCCAAGTTGCACGCGCACGAACTGGATTTGCTTTACATCAGTCCCGAGCGGTTGATGAGCAGTGGCTTTATCGATCGCCTCGCGGATATCGATATCGCCTTGTTCGCCATCGACGAGGCGCATTGCGTATCGCAATGGGGGCACGATTTCCGTCCCGAGTATCAGCAGCTCGGCGCGCTGCGAACGCATTTCCCACAGATACCTTTGGTGGCGTTGACGGCCACAGCCGACACGCAGACGCGTGCCGATATCGTGCGTGTATTGGGTTTGGGCGCGGCGCGCCACTATGTCACCGGGTTTGATCGGCCGAATATCCGCTACAGCGTGCTCGATAAACACAAGCCGTTTGATCAGCTCATGCGTTTCTTGGAGCTGCGCCGTGAGCAGTCCGGCATCGTCTACGCGCTGAGCCGTAAACGCGTCGATGAAGTGGCCGAGAAATTGTGCGCGCAAGGTTTGCGCGCCGCCGCCTATCACGCCGGTCTTCCCGGGGCGCAGCGGCAGGCCGTGCAGGAGGCGTTTCTGCGCGATGAAACGCAGATCGTCGTCGCCACCGTGGCCTTCGGCATGGGTATCGACAAACCCAATGTGCGCTTCGTGGTGCATTACGATCTGCCCAAACACATCGAAGGTTTTTATCAGGAGACCGGACGCGCCGGCCGCGACGGTCTGCCCGCCGATGCGCTGCTGTTGTATGGCGCGCAGGACATCAGCGTGGCGCGACAGCTGGTCGAAAACAACGACAACGCCGAGCAACGGCGTATCGAACTGCACAAGCTCAATGCCATGGTCGGTCTGGCCGAAAGCCTGACCTGTCGACGGCGCGTGTTGCTGAATTATTTTGGTGAGCGTTTGGAGGAAGACTGCGGCAATTGCGATGTGTGCCTGGATCCGCCGGAACGCTTCGATGCCACCGATGACGCGCGCAAGGCCTTGTCCTGCGTCTACCGCGTCGGGCAACGCTTTGGCGTCGGTCATGTCGTGGCGGTCCTGCGCGGCGCCGACAACGAGCGCATCCGCACGCTCAATCATCAGCAGCTTTCAACCTATGGCATCGGCAGTGATCGCAGCGAGCATGACTGGATGTCTCTCATCCGCCAGCTTATCCATCATGGCTATTTGATTCAGGATATCGCCGAGTATTCGGTGCTGAAGCTCACCGAAGCGGCGCGCCCGTTGTTGCGCGGTGAACTGCCCTTGCAACTCGCCCGGCCGCGCGTGCGCGAGCAGACGCGCAAGAAACGTCCCAAGCCGGAATCGGCGGCGGGTGCCTACGACGAGATGTTGTTTGATCACCTGCGCGCGGTGCGTAAGCGCTTGGCGGATGCGCAGGGCGTACCGCCGTATATTATTTTCGGCGACGCGAGCCTGCTGCAGATGGCACGTGAACAGCCTCTGGACGATGACAGTCTGCTGGCGATTGTGGGTGTGGGGCGGCACAAGCTGGAGAAATACGGCGCGGCGTTTCTGGAGGCGATCGCCGAGCACGCGTTAGAGCGGCGCGCGCATGCCGCTGATTAGAGTAATTTATCGAAGTCCGCCGCCGGCACCGGTTTGCTGAACAGATAACCCTGCATGGACTCGCAGCCGAAACCGCTGAGGAAGCGGCGCTGCTCTTCGGTTTCCACGCCTTCGGCGACGATGCGCAGGTGCAGGCTCTGCGCCAGGGCGATGATGGCGCGGGTGATGGCGGTGTCATCCGCATCGCCGGGGATATCGCGCACGAACTCGCGGTCGATCTTCAGGGTGTCGATCGGGAAGCGACGCAGATAACTGAGCGACGAATACCCGGTACCGAAGTCATCAAGGGCGATGCGTACGCCGAGCTTCGCCAGGGCGGCCAGGGTGTCGGCGGTGGTCGGTATGTGCTGCATCAAGGTGCTTTCGGTGATCTCGAGTTCCAGGAACTGCGGTTCCAACGTGTGTTTCTGCAGCAACTCAGTGACGAGTTCGGTCAGACCGGGTTCCTGAAACTGACGGCTGGCAATGTTGACCGCCATGGTGAATTGGGTCTGGCCGCGCTGCCGCCAGGCGGCGAGTTGGGCGCAGGCGGTTTCGAGTACCCAGCGGCCCACCGGGACGATCAGTCCGGTCTCCTCGAGGATGCCGATGAATTCGAGCGGCGGGATCAGACCCTGTTGTGGATGCTGCCAGCGCAGCAAGGCCTCACAGCCGATGATCTTGCCGCTGTCGGCGGCGATCTGCGGCTGGTAGTGCAGCACGAATTCGCCACGTTCCAGCGCCAGGCGCAGGTCGTTCTCCAGGGTGAGACGCCGTTCGGCATGTGCGCCCATGTCCGCCGAGTAAAACTGATAGTTGTTGCCGCCGCGCTCCTTGGCGCGGTACATGGCGGCATCGGCATTCTTGAGGAGCGTGCTCGAGTCTTCGCCATCGTTGGGAAACAGGCTGATACCGATGCTGATGGTGATGTGCAGGGTCGTGTCACTGATGTGGAACGGCTGGGTCAGTGCCTCCAGGATACGCAGGGCCAGGGTGGAGGCGTCAGTGGCGGAGGCGACCTCGTCCATAACAATAACGAATTCGTCGCCGCCGAAGCGGGCGATGCTGTCATGGGTGCGCAGGCGTTGGTGCAGGCGCTCCCCCATTTCCCGCAGCATGGTGTCGCCGGCGTCATGCCCCAAGGTGTCGTTGATGTTCTTGAAGCGGTCGATGTCGAGGAACAGCACCGCGACCATGCGTGTGTGGGCGCGGGCGCTGGCCAGCGTTTTCATCAGATGGTCGAGCAGTTTCACCCGGTTGGGGAGGGCCGTCAGGGTGTCGTGCTGGGCGAGGAAGCGCAGTTGCTCCTCGATTTCGATACGGCTGGAGATGTCACGCCCGGTGGCGACGAAATGGGTGATTTCGCCGTGGGCATCGCGAAGCGGCGTGATGGTTTTCTGTTCGTAGTACAGCGTGCCGTCTTTGGTCTTGTTGACGAACACGTCACTGAACACTTCGCCGCTGAGGATGATGCTCCAGAGTGCGTTATAGAAATCCGGGCCCTGTTTGTCGGAATGCAGCAGACTCGGCCGCTGGCCGATCGCTTCGGCGTTGCTGTAGCCGGTGACCGCCGTGAAGGCTGGATTGACATACTCTATGACGCCAGCGCGGTCAGTGATCATCACGATATCCGCTGTCTGTTCCAGCGCGTGTGCGAGCTTGCGCATTTCCGTCGCGGTGTGTTCCCGCTCGGTGATGTCGAGTGCGGTGCCAAGCAGATATTCTTCGTCCTCAATCATGATCGGCGTGAAGGATGCCAAGACCTCGCGATGATCTCACCGGACTTGGTGCGGATCTGCTGGTCCATGCCGCGCACGAAACCCTCCGCCTGTAACCTGTTCGATCATGCGCTGACGATCCTGTGGTTGTTTCCACACGCCGAGCTGCAGCGAACTCTTGCCGATCAATTCATCGCGGCGATAACCGGTGGTTTCCGTATAGGTATCGTTGACGTCGAGAAACATACCGTCACTGCGGCGGGTGATGGCCGTCATGACTGGGCTGATGCTGAAAATTTGCCGTAACTGCGCCTCGGATCGGCGGATTGCGGCGGCCTGGTGTGCCTCCAGTGTGCTGCTGGCCCATTCGCGCAGGGCAACGAACAACATCAGCAGGATCATTGCTGGGAACATCTGCTCATAGGTTGTTGGCTGAAAGTTGTGGTTGAACGCAAGAATCACCAGCATCGTAATGCCAATGGATATGATTGGGATCAGGCGCGAGAGCGTGGGTGCGCTATCCTCGTTTGTAGCCGTGTTCTCGCCAGCGGTTTTACAGGGATAAGCGGTCGCTCCCCAGTAGATCAGGGCGAAGCCGACCAGCCAGGCTACGTCCAGATAATTTCCCGCTTGGTAGGAGCGTCCGAGTAGGCTGTAGGCATACAGGGAATTGGTCAGCGCATGGACGCTGATGCCGGCTACCACGAGGCCTAGTGCGTGCCGGGTTGGGCCACGTACGCGCAGCCAGAGTGTGGTGACGCTGTGGATCAGCAGGGCCATATACAGCGCTGGGTATGCCAGTACGCCCGCCAAATACAGCGTCGTGGTTTCCTGTGTCTGTAACGGCACGGCGAAGATGGCGAGATGGCTCAAGACAATGCAGCAGATGAAGATGCCGAATTGACTGAGCTCGAGCAGGCTGAGGCGCGCGCGTGGGCCGCTGCCGTGGTAGTAGTGGACGAAGCCCATACCGAACAACACGGCGAACAGGTAGTAGCCCAGATCCGACAATGAAGGAAATGGCGTGTATATGCCAAGCACCAATTCCTGATAATCCCATGCCAGCATGCCGCCGAACCAGGCCAGGCAACCCAGGCCGAACAGACGCCAGGCCTGCGCTTCGCTGCCGATCTGGCGGCGTGCGGTTTTGAAGCAGCGGAGGGCCGTGAACCCGGCGGCAGCCGTCCAGAACATGTCGGCCCACCAATGAAGCGCGTGTTCATCGAGCGGGAATAGATGTTTGCCGAGCATGAATACGCTCAGGAATACGACCAGGCCGATCAATTCCAGGCCGATCAATTTAAAACGTCTGGAGCCTGGCGCCACCTGCACCGATGTGGCGATAGTTGAAGTCTGCGCGCTGGGGCTGGCTGTCGGGCTGGCTGGAGTGATGAGATTGGTCATTGCGCACGATAATAGATGAGATTACTCCCCGAAGAAATCCGCAGACTGCCAGGGGGTATAGTTTTTATCCCGTGCGCCGATGCCGTAGAATGGTGGCCGTGGCTATGCCGGTGGCATAGCCGGTAGTAACTTTCCGAGATCCCGACTCATGATGTCCTGTTTGTTCCTGTCCCGCCGTTCCACGCTTGTGCCGACCTTGGCTTTCTTGGCCTGTTTCGTCGGGCGTTCGTCTTTGGCAGAGACGCTGCCCCTGCCTCCTGCTGATGTGGACCTGGTCGGTCAGGCACGGGTCATCAATGCGCTGTACGAAGATACGCTGCTCGACATCGCACGCCGCTCTCATCTGGGTCATGACGAGATCATGATCGCCAACCCAACGGTAGACAAATGGCTGCCGGGCGCCGGTAAGCCGGTTATCTTGCCCACGCGCTACATTCTTCCGGATGCCGAGCGTACCGGGCTGGTGCTCAATGTGCCGGAGATGCGCATCTATTATTTCCCAGCCACCAAGCGCGGTCAGCCACCGGTTCTAAAAACTTACCCGGTCAGTGTGGGACGCATGGATTGGTCGACGCCCATGGGCAAGGCGCATGTGGCCTCCAAGATTAAAGATCCGGCTTGGCGCCCGCCGAAATCGATTCGTGCGGAAGCGGCTGCGCGCGGTGAGATACTGCCTGAAGTGGTGCCGCCGGGGCCGAAAAACCCGCTGGGTCAATTTGCATTGCGTCTGAGCGTTCCAGGCTATTTGATCCATGGCACCGATAAGCCTTGGGGCATCGGTATGCGCGTGACGCACGGTTGCCTGCGCCTGTACCCGGAAGACAGTGAAACGGTCTTCCACGAAGTCGCCGTCGGCACGCCCGTGCACATCGTTAATCAACCGGTGAAAGTGGGTTGGGTTGGAGGTGTGCTCTACATGGAAGTGCATCCGCCGCTGGAAGAAGATCTTGCACGAAAAAATACGCTGATGAATATTGCGCTGGATGTGCTGGATAAAGAATTGATGAAACGTCGCACGCCGGTGAGTGGTCGCGCGATCAGTGAAGCGGTGCAGCAGCAAACGGGTATGCCGGTGGCGATATCGCGTAACGCTATTCTGGAAGCGGATGCGGCGGCAGTTGAATCAACATCGAACGGCACGACGGTTGTGCATCAATAATTCTATCGGGTTGCAACAACCGGCACGGAACAACAGGCATAAAAAAACGGGGCCGCTTTTGCGGCCCCGTTTGCATTACAGCAGATCGTGAGATCTTACTTGTACATCGACTTCTTGAACATGCGGTTCAGCTTGTCGTCGGTTTCCATGGCCTGGGCCTTGGCTTCGTCGGCGGTCATCTGAGCAGCAGCGGCCGCAGCTTTGGCATCGGCAGCATCCTTAGCGGCGCTGTCGGCGGTGCTCTGGGCTTGGGCAACCTGGTCTTTCAGGCTCTGGACGTCAGAGGTGCTGGCGCAACCGGTCAGACCGAAAAGGGCGATTAGGGCAGCGCTCGCGGCAACAGTTTTGATATTCATGGTGAGTCCTCGATTCTTGATTGGATGAAACTGGGAAGGCAAATCCCGTTGTGCCTTGAAAACGAGGTGAATTTTCCTCGTCTCTTGATAAAAACGCAAGTGGCTGGCGTCAATAAATAACCACACGGACACCTAAGTGTGCCCACTGGGCCAATTCGTCGATCTGGGCATTGGTCAGGGCGATGCAGCCTTTGGTCCAATTATAGGATTCATGGACCTTAGGATCGCCCGCACCAATACCGTGAATACCGAGGTGTCCGCCGAGTGCGGTGTTTTGCGGCGGTGTACGGTGCGCGCGCACGGCGCTGTGGATAGCCTTGAACTCATCCAATGACAAATCGCCTTTTTTTAGTGCGCGCTCGGCCTGGTCCAGTTGTGGGTAATCGAAGCCGAAGAAGCGCCGGTAAGCTGACGACGAAGGATCTTTGATCAGGCTGATACGGAATTCACCGAGCTGGGTTTTACCATCCAGATGGCGTTTGTCCGCCGTGGTGCCGAAGCGCCCGATGGCAATGTCCTCGTAGGTTTTGATCGTTTGCTGTCCGCGCATGACCCGCAAGGTCAGTGCTTGGGTGTCGATCTGCAGCCAGATATCCTCTTCTTCGCCGCCATCGCCCCATGACGGGTGGGCGGTGAACAGCGTGGAAAGTAGCAGCAGGATTAAAAAGGCGGTCCGGACCCAGCCCGGGCCAGTCAGGTGTGGGTAGGGCTGGGTGCAAAAATCAGGGGTGTTCGGGCGATCGATTAGTACAGGCTGCATGGCTACCAAAGCGTGTTAGGCGCATCGGGATACTGCGCGTGGTGGGCATAGTCCGTGAAAACGCCGTGGCCCACAAGGGGTGATTATGGGTCCGCTGCCAATAGGTAAGGTTGCGAGCGGACGGTTCGCCACCTATAATGCGTGGCCCAGCGACTGGTGGATGCTCTCAGATCGTGTGGTGGTTGCGAGGTGCCTCGCGAGCAAACCCCGGTAGCGGGGTTTTTTGTTGGTGGCGGGGCATCAGTTGCGTGCAACGTCTTGACTCTGTGTTGGAAGCTCATGGGGAGCGGTCTATACTCCCTACGCGCAGGTCGGATGGTTGTGCAGGACGCGAAGTGGGCCTCGGGCCCATTTTTTGTTTCCGGAGCGGGTAGATGCGCCAGGATCCCTTCAATCTGCGGGACTTGTTGGAACCGGCGGTTACCGCACTCGGGTGCGAGTTGGTGGGTATCGAATACCGTCCCAACGGCGCACAAAGTTTGCTGCGGGTATATATCGACAGGCCTGATGGCGTAACGGTGGACGACTGCTCGGCTGTCAGCTATCAGGTCAGTGGCTTGCTGGACGTGGAAGATCCCGTCCCCGGGCATTACACCCTGGAGGTGTCTTCGCCGGGTTTGGATCGGCCGCTGTTCCAGGCGCATGACTTTGAGCGCTATGCCGGTCATGAAGTTAAGGTGCGCATGCGTTTCCCCATTGCGGGACAACGAAATTTTCGGGGTTTGCTGCAAGGATTGCAGGAACAACAGGTGGTCATTCAGGAGCGGGACGGGAAGCAGGTCAGCTTGCCGCTGGAACAGATCGAGCAGGCTCGACTGGTACCGGATATCTAACGCTTCCGAGCGCGGGGACGGGTGGTTATGAATAAAGAAATTCTTTTGGTGGTAGACGCCGTATCCAACGAGAAGGGCGTCGATAAGGAAGTCATCTTCCAGGCTATCGAGGCGGCTTTGGCCTCGGCGACCAAAAAGCGCCATGGTGGCGAGATCGACACGCGCGTGAACATCAATCGCCAGACGGGCGATTACGAAACGTTCCGCCGCTGGCAGGTCGTCGACGACGAGGACGAGAACTTCGAATCGCCGGAGCGCCAGGTGTTGTACGCCCGTGCCCAGCAATTACAGCCCGGTGTCGCAATCGGTGAGTACATCGAAGAGCCGATGGAATCGGAAGTCTTCGGTCGCATCGCCGCGCAGACCGCCAAGCAGGTCATTGTGCAGAAGGTGCGCGAGGCCGAGCGTGAGCAGGTCGTCGAGGCCTACCGCGAGCGCAAGGGCGAATTGGTGACCGGCATGGTCAAGCGTGTCGAGCGCGGCAATGTCTATCTGGATCTGGGCGGCAATGCCGAGGCGCTGGTTGCCCGCGAGGACATGATCCCGCGCGAGTCGGTGCGTGCGGGCGATCGCCTGCGTGGCTATCTGAAAGAAGTGCGCTCGGAACCGCGCGGTCCGCAGCTGTTCGTCAGCCGCGTCGCGCCGGAATTCCTGATCGAGTTGTTCAAGATCGAGGTGCCGGAGATTGGCCAGGGTTTGATCTCGATTCTGGGTGCCGCCCGCGATCCGGGCATGCGCGCCAAGATTGCCGTGAAATCCCACGACCAGCGTATCGACCCGGTCGGCGCCTGCGTCGGCATGCGCGGCTCGCGCGTGCAGGCCGTGTCCAATGAATTGGCGGGTGAGCGCATCGATATCATTCTGTGGGACGACAATCCCGCGCAGTTCGTCATCAATGCCATGTCGCCGGCCGAGGTGATGTCCATCGTCGTTGACGAGGACGAGCACAGCATGGATCTGGCGATATCCGAGGAACTGCTCTCGCAGGCGATCGGCCGCGGCGGTCAGAACGTGCGTCTGGCCAGTCAGCTGACCGGTTGGAATCTCAACGTCATGACCGAGAAAGAGGCCGAGCAGAAGAGCGAGGCCGAGACGCAGACGTCGCAGCAGATGTTCATGGATCAACTCGATGTCGACGAGGAGATCGCGGTGATTCTGGTGCAGGAAGGTTTCTCCAGCATCGAAGAAATCGCCTACGTGCCGTCCGCCGAACTCTTGCAGGTTGAGGAATTCGACGAGGACATGGTCGAGGAATTGCGTGGTCGTGCCCGCGATGTGTTATTGACCCGCGCCATCGTCAGTGAAGAGGCCATGGGTGAGAACGAGCCGGCCGAAGATCTGCTCAATCTCGAAGGCATGGATCGTGAGCTGGCCTTCACGCTGACTGGGCGTGGTGTAGTCACACAAGAAGATCTTGCCGAACTGGCCGTCGATGAATTGATGGATATCGAAGGTATGGACGAGGGACGTGCCGCAGCGTTGATTATGGCTGCGCGCGCACCTTGGTTTGCCGAGGAACAGCAGGGCTGATTCCTTCAGGAGCTGAGAAATAATGTCGGAAGTTACGGTTAAACAATTCGCGGATGTAGTCGGTATTCCGGTTGATCGCCTGATGGCGCAGCTGGGTGATGCCGGGCTGAGTAAATCGCACGCGGATGAAACCATCAATGACGAAGAAAAGCTGGAATTGCTGTCTTTTTTGCGTAAAAGCCACGGCAAGCAGCAGGATGATGCGGTGCTGACCGTTGCCGAGCCGAAGAAGATCACGCTCAAGCGCAAGACTCACAGCGAGATCAAAGTTCAGACCGGTACCGGGCGTACTGCCGGGACCAAGACCGTCGCGGTCGAGGTGCGGCGCAAGCGTACTTACGTGAAACGCAGCTCGGTGGTTACCGATGAGCAGAAGCGTATTGAAGAAGAGGCCGCCGAGCGTGCCGTGCGCGATCAGGCCGAGGCGAGCCTGCGCGAAGCCGAAGACGCGCGCCGCAGTGTCGATGAGGCCACTAAAGCCGAGCGCGATTTGGAAGAACAGCGTTCGCGTGAAGAAGCTGCGCGGTTGAAGGCCGATGAAGATGCGGCACGCGTTGCCAATATCGAAAAACACCTGGCTGAAGAAGCCGCGCGTCTGAAGGCTGAGGAAGAAACGCGCAAAAAAGAAGCGGCGGAGAAAGAGAAGGCGGCAGCGCCTGCGCGTAAAGGCCGTCGTGGCGCCGCTGAGACAGCAGATGATCGTCGTGGCCGTTACGGCCGTGAGGAACTGCATGTTTCCGCCGACATGGCTGGTAAGCGCAAGAAGAAAAAAACTTCGCATGGGCGCAGTGTCAGTGTTTCTCCTTCGGACAAACATGGGTTTGAAAGGCCCACCGCGCCAATGGTGCGCGAAGTTGCGATTCCGGAAACAATCTCTATCGCCGAGCTGGCACAGAAGATGTCCATCAAGGCCGTTGATCTGATCAAGGCGCTGATGAAGGCCGGGACCATGGTCACCATCAATCAGATGCTGGATCAGGAAACCGCCTCGATTCTGGTCGAGGACATGGGCCACAAGGTCAAATTGCTCAAAGAGAACGAACTCGAAGACCAGGTGGCTTTGGCCGATGAGGCCCATCAAGGCGAACGGGTGACGCGCCCGCCGGTGGTCACCATCATGGGTCACGTCGATCATGGTAAGACTTCGTTGCTGGATTACATTCGGCGCGCCAAGGTCGCCGCGGGCGAAGCGGGTGGCATCACGCAACATATCGGCGCGTACCACGTCGAAACACCGCGCGGCATGATCACCTTCCTGGATACGCCCGGACATGCGGCGTTTACCGCCATGCGTGCCCGCGGCGCGCAGACCACCGACATCGTGATCTTGGTGGTGGCGGCCGACGACGGTGTGATGCCGCAGACCGAAGAGGCGATTCGTGCATGCCAAAGCGGCCGGCGTGCCCATCGTCGTGGCGATCAACAAAATCGACAAGCCTGAAGCGGATATCGATCGGGTCAAGAATGAATTGGTCAAGCATGCAGTGATTCCCGAAGACTGGGGCGGTGATACCCAGTTTGTTCCGGTGTCGGCCAAGACCGGCGCGGGCATCGACGATCTGCTGGAGTCCATTCTGTTGCAGGCCGAGGTGTTGGAGTTGACGGCAGTCATGGATTGCCCGGCCAACGGCGTGATTATCGAATCCAGCTTGGATCGCGGTCGCGGTCCGGTGGCGACGGTGCTGGTGCGCAACGGCGTGCTCAAGAAGGGCGACGTGATTTTGAGCGGCCAGGAATGGGGCCGTGTGCGCGCCATGTTTGACGAGGCCGGCAAGCCGATTCAGGAAGCCGGGCCGGTCATGCCAGTCGTGGTGCTGGGGCTGTCGGGCACGCCGAATGCCGGTGACGACGTGGTGGTGGTGACCGACGAGCGCAAAGCGCGCGAAGTGGCGCTGTTCCGCCAAGGCAAGTTCCGCGATGTGAAGCTGGCTAAACAATCGCAGGTACGCCTGGAAGATGTGTTTGCTCACTTGGGCGAAGGTGGTGGTGTGACCGCCGATCTTAACCTGGTGATCAAGGCCGATGTGCAAGGCAGTCTTGAAGCGCTACGCGACTCCTTGACCAAGCTGTCCAGCGACGATGTGCGCGTGCGTGTGATCGCCGGCGGTGTCGGTGGTATCAACGAATCCGACGTCAATCTGGCCGTGGCGTCTAAGGCCATTATGGTTGGCTTTAACGTGCGCGCGGATGCCACTGCACGCCGCTTGGTCGAAGATCAAGGCGTCGATCTGCACTATTACAGTGTGATCTACGACGTCATCGACGAGGTCAAAAAGGCCATCAACGGCATGTTGTCGCCGGAGATCAGAGAAGAAATCATCGGTCTGGCCGAGGTGCGCGATGTATTCCGTTCTTCCAAGTTCGGTGCCATCGCTGGCTGTATGGTCGTCGATGGCTCTGTGCGCCGCAGCGCACCGATCCGCGTGCTGCGCAACAACGTGGTGGTGTTCGAGGGTGAACTCGAATCCCTGCGTCGCCACAAAGATGATGTCAACGAAGTGCGCGCCGGTACCGAGTGCGGTATTGGTGTGAAGAACTACAATGACATTCAACCGCGTGACCAGATCGAAGTCTTCCAACGTACCGAAGTGGCGCGCACTGTCTGATCGCGCCGTCAGTGTGCCGCTACCGCCGCAGCATTCTGCGGTAGCGGCAACCGAGGTTTATACGCATGCCCCGTGATTTCCCCCGTACCCGCCGCATCGGTGAACAGATGCAGCGTGAGTTGGCCGCCCTGATCCGCGATGGTGTCAAGGATCCGCGCGTGGGCATGGTGACGGTCTCCGCTGTTGAGGTTACTCGCGATCTGGCGCATGCCAAGGTGTTCGTGACTGTGTTGGGTGACGAGAAGGCGCGCCGCGATACGATGACCGCCTTGGCCAGTGCCGCCGGTTTTCTGCGGCACGGATTGGGTCAACGCATGCTCACGCGCACCGTCCCGCAATTGCGTTTTGTTTACGATGAATCCATCGAGCACGGCACGCGTTTGAGCGCGCTCATCGATGCGGCAGTTGCCTCCGACCACCACGACGACGATTGAGACGTAGACTTTCCGAGTTCCCCTTCACGCGCCGAGTGCGCTTTGCGTTATAGGTTTCCTGTCAAAGATGTCACGACGTCGTCCCAAAGGTAGAAACGTCAACGGTGTGCTGCTGTTGGATAAGCCACTCGAGATGAGTTCCAATCTGGCGCTGCAAATCGTCAAACGCCTGTTCAATGCCAACAAGGCGGGGCACACCGGCAGCCTCGATCCACTGGCCACGGGTTTATTGCCGATCTGTTTCGGCGAGGCGACCAAGGCCTCGGGCTTTTTGCTGGACGCCGACAAGCATTATCAGGTGCGCTGCAAACTCGGCGAGAAGACCACCACCGGCGATGCCGAAGGCGAGGTCATCGAGCATCGGCCGGTGGAAGGCATCGATGCGGAACGTCTGGAAGCGGTGTTCGAACGCTTCCGCGGTGAGATCGAGCAGATCCCACCCATGTACTCAGCGGTCAAGCATCAGGGCCAGCGTTTGTACGCCCTGGCGCGGCAAGGTGTCGAAGTCGCGCGCGAACCGCGCCGGATCGTCATCCATTCGCTGACCTTGACGGGCCTGGAACTGCCCTATTTCGACATCGACGTGCGCTGTACCAAGGGCACCTATGTCCGGACCCTGGCCGAGGATATCGGCGAGGTGCTGGGCTGCGGTGCGCATGTCACCCAGTTGCGGCGTCTGGGCGTCGGCCCCTATGACGCGACCGGCATGGTCACCCTGGATAGCCTCAAAGAGTTGGCCGAGGCCGCGGATTTTGCCGCGTTGGACGCCCATATCTGCCCCACCGAGAGCGCCCTGCTGCAGTGGCCGGAGGTGCGCCTGTCGCCGGACGCGGCCTTTTATCTCAAGCAGGGCCAGGCGGTGGTCGTGCCGCACGCCCCGACCAGCGGCTGGGTGCGGCTGTATGCCCCCGATCAGTGCTTTCTGGGTATGGGCCAGATTCTTGACGATGGCCGGGTAGCGCCCAAACGAATGATGATTGGGGCCGGATGATGATCGGCGGCTAGACGACCACCAGCCTTGTTCAGATAACTGAGCACGGCTACAATACGCGGCTTCTGAAGCCGGGCTTCGCGATTTTGCGTTTTTTGGGAGTACTTCGAGTTATGTCAGCTATTACCGCCGAACAGAAAGGCCAGATTGTGAGCGATTATCAGCGCGCCCCGGGTGATACCGGTTCGCCAGAGGTTCAGGTTGCGCTGCTGTCCGCGCGCATCACCCATCTGACCGGCCATTTCTCGACTCACAAGCAGGACCATCATTCCCGCCAGGGTCTGTTGCGCTTAGTGAATCAACGCCGCCAGTTGCTCGACTATCTGAAACGCAAAGATGGTCAGCGTTATCAGGATCTCATCGGTCGTCTCGGTCTGCGTCGCTAAACAGCTTTTTCCGCGCGCCGTGCACACGGCGCGCGGTAGCGATCGCCTCTCCATTTCCTAGTGTAAGGACAGTAGCGTGAATTCAATCAAGAAGACGTTCCAGTACGGCGCTCAAACGGTCACCCTGGAAACCGGAGAGATTGCCCGTCAGGCCAGCGGTGCCGTGATGGTCAGCATGGGCGACACCGTGGTATTGGTGACGGCGGTGGGCTTGAAGCGAGGCGCGGAAGGTCGCGACTTCTTCCCGCTGACCGTCGACTATCAGGAACGTACTTACGCAGCCGGCAAGATCCCCGGCGGTTTCTTCCGTCGCGAAGGCCGTCCGAGCGAAAACGAGACATTGGTCTCGCGTCTGATCGATCGCCCGCTGCGGCCGCTGTTCCCGGAAGGTTTCACCAATGAAGTGCAGGTCATCGCCACGGTGATGTCGCTGGATGCCGAGATCAACCCGGATATCGCTTCGCTGATCGGTGCGTCCGCGGCGCTGGCCGTGTCCGGCATGCCGTTCCAAGGTCCGATCGGTGCCGCCCGCGTGGGTTATATCGATGGCAACTACGTGCTGAATCCGAGCGCCACGCAGTTGGCCGAATCGCAGCTTGATCTGGTTGTCGCCGGCACCGAACACGCCGTGCTGATGGTGGAATCCGAAGCGAAAGAATTGTCCGAAGCCGTGATGCTGGGTTCGGTGATGTTCGGTCACGAACAGATGCAGGCCGCGATCAAAGCGATCCGCGAATTGGCCGCCGAAGTCGGCACGCCATCCTGGAACTGGCAGGCACCGGCCGTCGACACCAGCCTGGCCAATGCCGTTGCCAGCGCCGGCAAGGCTGCCTTCACCGAAGCCTATCAAGTCGCCGACAAGCAGCAGCGTTATGCCAAACTCGACGAAATCCGCAGTGGCATCGTCACCGCACTGACCGCTGAAGGTGCGACGCCTTGTTTCAACAAGGATGCCGTGAATGCGGCGATCGAAACGCTCGAAGCCGCCGTCGTGCGTGGTCGCATCATCGCCGGCGAGAAGCGCATCGACGGTCGCGACACCAAGACTGTGCGTCCGATCACCGTGCGCACCGGCGTGCTGCCGCGCGTACATGGTTCGGCGCTGTTCACCCGCGGCGAGACCCAGGCGCTGGTCGTGTGCACGCTGGGCACCGCCCGCGACGCGCAGATCATCGATGCGCTGCAGGGTGAGCGTAGAGACCACTTCATGTTCCACTACAACTTCCCTCCGTACAGCGTCGGTGAGACCGGTCGCGTCGGCAGCCCGAAACGCCGTGAGATCGGCCACGGACGTCTGGCCAAGCGCGGTGTGATTGCCGTGATGCCGGCGGTGGCGGACTTCCCCTACAGCACCCGCGTCGTGTCTGAAATCACCGAGTCCAACGGCTCCAGCTCGATGGCCTCCGTGTGCGGTAGCTCGCTGGCGCTGATGGATGCCGGTGTGCCGTTGAAGGCGCCGGTCGCCGGTGTGGCCATGGGCCTGATCAAGGAAGGCGACAAGTTCGCGGTGCTCACCGACATCATGGGCGACGAAGATCACCTCGGCGACATGGACTTCAAAGTGGCCGGCACGACCAATGGCGTGACCGCGTTGCAGATGGACATCAAGATCGACGGCATCACCCGGGAGATCATGCAGACCGCGCTGGCCCAGGCCCTCGATGCGCGTCTGCATATCCTCGACAAGATGAGTGCGGCGATTTCGACGCCACGTACCGAGATGTCCAAGTTCGCGCCGCGTTACATCACCATGAAGATCAATCCGGATCGTATCCGCGACGTGATCGGCAAGGGTGGTGCGACCATCCGCGCCATTACCGAAGAAACCGGCACCAGCATCGACATCACCGATGATGGCTCGGTCAAGATCGCGTCAGTCGACGCCAGCGCCGGTGAAGAGGCCAAGCGTCGCATCGAACAACTGACCGCCGACGTGACCGTTGGCAACATCTACGAAGGCAAGGTCGCCAAGCTGATGGACTTCGGTGCGTTCGTGACCATCCTGCCGGGCAAGGACGGACTGGTGCACATCTCGCAGATCTGTGAGGAGCGCGTGCAGAACGTCAGCGACAAGTTGTCCGAAGGCGATATCGTCAAGGTCAAAGTGTTGGAAGTCGATAAGCAAGGCCGTATCCGCCTGAGCATGAAGGCGGTGACCGAAGAGGCCTAATTTGCCTTGCCGGGTGGTTAAACGAAAAGGGGCCGAAAGGCCCCTTTTTTGTGCCTGCTGCCAGGCTTCGATCCACGCGCTTCAATCCACGACTGGAATTTGCAGCTGCTGACCTGGGCGGATCACCGAGCGAGCGTGCATATTGTTCGCGGCCAGTAGATCGTGTAAGCGTATGCGGTAACTGGTGGCTATGCCGAATGGAGTGTCACCTGCGGTGACGCGGTGAGTCGTGCTTGCCTTGCGTGGTCTTGCTGCGTTCCGTCGTTGCGACCTGCTTGCCGGGCAACTCCAAGCGTTGGCCAACCCGCAGACGTGGGCTGTCCATGTTCAGGTCATTTTGCGCACTCAGTGCAGCTACAGTTGTTCCGTAACGGCGGGCGATGGTCCACAGACTCTCGCCTTGTGCGACCTTATGGCTGCCACCGCTGACTGTCTTGGAATTGCCGCGTGACGGTTCGGCGCGTGCCAGTGCGGATGCAGGCGGTGCGCTGAAGTCGGGGACGTAATTCTTGGCCGGGACCCAGACCGTAATGCCGGCTGGGAGTTTGCGTTGGCCTTTCATCGCGTGATCCGACCAGCCCGGATTGAGGTCGGCCAGCGTCTGCATATCCGCACCCATCTGCCGGCGGAGATCATGCGCGTACTGTGCATGTTTCAACGTGACGGGCTTGGCCGCGAGCGGTGCTTGGTAGCGCACACCCTCAGGGAAATATTTAGTGGGTGACTTGGCGATGCGCCGCACGGCGAGAAATTCCGGATAGAAATTGCGCGACGAGAAGCCAAAGGAGGGCGCGTCGTATTCACGCACAATCCGGCCGAAGTCAGTGCCAAAGCGCGCACGGGCGCGGTTCATGCTGCCGATGCCGTGATTGTAGGAGGTAATAGCGAGCGGCCAACTACCCAGTGAACGATGGGCGCCGGAGAGATATTCTGCGGCGGCTTGTGCAGCCGTTACCGGATTAAGGCGTTCATCGACAGTGGACGTGACGGTCATGTAAGACCGCGCGGTGGATGGCATGAATTGCCACATGCCGGCCGCGCCGACGGAAGAACGCGCGCCGATCTGAAATGAGGATTCAACATGCGGCAAGTAGGCCAGATCTTCCGGCAGACCACGGGCGCGGAAGCTTGCGCGGAAGGCGCTGTCATAGCGGCCGCTGATTTCCAGACCGCGTAGAAAGCGTTCGCGTGTGCCGCGCTGGGTGCGCACACGCTCGCTGGCGCCCTTGATCTTGCCGCCGCCCGCGGTGATGGCTTTGGCCAGACGTTGCTCCTCTTTGGTGAGCGGCTGGCCACTGGCATGTTTGTGCGACAGGCGGGAGAGTTCGGCGATCAGGCGGAATTCCTGCGCGCGCATCCACTCGCGCTGCTGGCTGGTCAGGCCTTCGGCGACCGGGCCAGGGATTTTGACGACGCGATAAATGACGCCGAGGTGTTCATTATCATGCAATGCGAGCTGTTCGCGAGACCACACGGCGAACACCTTGGTCCAGAAATCGACCGCCGGTTCGAGGCCTGCAGGCAGCGGGAACGGGTTGGAGGTATTGGCCTGATGCGAAGTGTTCTGTGTGAGATGGCGTGGCTGATGCTGTGCACGGCAGGAACGACACCATCGCGGCGAGTATCGCCCCGCCGATCGCCCTTGTGCAGATGTTCCGGATATCGTCCAAGGTGAGCCCCTCTCTTTTGGTGCTGTTCCGGTTAATGCGCAATTGGCTTGATCGGTCTGCCCCGAATACTAATCTATCGGCAGGAGTTGTTCCATACTTAGCTCGCGCTCAAAATGTTGTGATGATTTTCACACTGCGTGTCGATGAATGTCATTTTCCCATGCCGCACGTCGGCACACACCTTCCATGGGACAATAGCGACAGCTATCGGGATCGCCCCAGGCGGGCAATGGCTGACCTGAAGCGAGCCCCTGTTGCAGTGTGTCGAGACGGTTAGCGACAGCGTCGCGTAACTCGCTGAGGCCTTCGCCACTCAAACCCCCGGCGCTGCGTATCGGCTGTTTGTCGAGCTGCAAATATTCGACCTGTGCGACGGTGACCTCGCTGAGCAGGGCGTAGATCGGCAACTGCACGGCTTCGCCGGCATCGATGTCGGCTTGCGTGGGTATAGTAGCCGGTCTTGTAGTCGATAATGGCAGTGTCCGGGCCATTGCTGTCGATGCGGTCCAGGCGGCCTTTCAGTGTCAATGCACCCGCCAATTTACGTTCTTTCTGTACTTCCACCTGGTGCACGGCCCAACTCGCCGCGCGCTCGATCTGCCAGTCGATATAGTCCGGAATCAATGCCAACCAGCGCTTGAGCCAGCCGCGATGCTGGAAATTGTCCTCCAGGTCGCGGGCGAACACGGCCTGTGCAATGTGTTGCAGCAATTCGATTGCCGCGGCGCGGGTGGCGGTCGAAAAGGGGTGTGTGAACGGCCCCGGCAGACGCTCGACATCGCCATGAAAGGCCTCCAGACAGCGGTGTACGCGTTCGCCGTAATCGGATTTCTGTAAACGTTCGCGCACCTCATCGGCCGGCGAAAGCTGTAGACCATCCGCCGCGAAATAGCGGTACGGGCAATCGATCAGATGCTGATGGCTGCTCGCGCTGATCGTCATCGGCAGCAGATCGGCGGGCAGGCGTGGGCGCGGCAGTATCGGCGGAACCGGCAACGGCGCGGCGTCGGCCGGATTGACCGAACACTGTTCCGAGATGACTAATGTCTTGAGTTCGGCGTCTTCCAGCGAGTGCCCGTAGGCGAGCAGGTGGAGCGTCTCCAACGCCTCCAGCCACGGGCTTGGCAGGATCGGTTCGCCCTGTTCTTCGCGGCGCCAGGTCAGCAAGACCTGCGGTGCGCTTTCGAGCAGATGGCGAAACTGATAACGGCGCTGATCGAGATGCTGTTCCCAGGTCGGCAGACCGAGTTCGCGGCGCACACCGGCATTGAAGAAGGCGCTGACGCGATCCTTGCCGGGCAGATGTTCGCGATCGCAGGCGCCGCACACCAGCGCATCGAAGTGCAGCGACTGACTTTGCTCCAGCGTCAGCAGCTGCACCGGCCCTGGGGCCAGACTGGGACGAAAGGTGTTGTCTTCCAAGGCGCGGCCGAACCAGATGCGGAACTCCCGCCAGCTCAAGGGCAGCGGTGTGCCCTGCGCGGCGGCGTCCAGCTCTTCCCAGAGCGCCAGGATGCGTTGGCCGGCGGCATCGGTATCCAGCGTCGTCCATACACCGAGATGAGTCAGGCTGTCGCGCAAGGCGGCGAGATACGCACGTGCCGGATGTGATCTGTCCAACAGGCGTTGCAGCGGACGTGCCGCCGTGGCGAGTCGATCGAGCAGGGCATGCAGGGGTTCGACGAATTGTGGCGGCCACTTCAGGCGCGCACGCCGGTATTCGATCTGCCGCCGGTAGCGCTCCAGGCCGCGGGCGATGTTCTCGTGCTGAATGATGTCGTGTTCCAGGCGATAGACGCTGGCCAGATGCGCGCTGCGCTCGGCCTCCGGGCAGGCGAGTGCGGACTTGAGGAAATCCAACAGCGGTTGATGCGCGAAATCCTCTTCCACGCTTTGCAGCCAGCGTTCCACGCAGGCGGCCGCGCTGGTGGTGGACAGCGCCCAACCGCCGGCGTCCTGCAAGACGATGTCGGCGCGTTCCAAGAGCGCGCGTACGCGGCGTGCCAGTCGGCGGTCTTCGGTGACGATGCCGATGCGTTGCTTGCCATCCAGCAGCCAACGCCGCACCTGCAACTCAATAACGCGCGCCTCCTGTTCGGCGGAATCCGCCGCCACGCTACTGAGCTGTCCTGCGGCCGGGTGAGTGCTGGCGGAGTCAGCCAACTCTTTGGCCCGCGTGCGCAGATCGGCCGCGTCGCGGGGATACACGCTATCGAGAAATGCGCAGCGCGAGCGGTCACCCGGCATGTCTTGCGGCGTGACAGCGCTGAGCAGTTCGTCGAGGGCGCGATCCGCGAGTGTGCGTTCTGCAGCGGGACTGCCATGCACCAGCCATTCGGCGCGGCCTGTGTGCAGGCGCGCGCTGACCCACGCATGCTCCGCCGGTGTCTGTGCCTGCAGGCCGACCAGGATGTAATAAGGCTCGTCATCGCGGGGTGCCAGTTGCTGCTGCAGTTTGTCCCGATAATGTGCCCAGGGATCGGGGCGCTGCAGCGCGGCGGTCTGCTCCTGCCAAGCCATCCACAGACGATGCACGATATGCGCTTCGCGGCTGAGGGTGGCCGGGGACGCGCCTTGAATGCCGTAGCCCTTCGCCAGCCGCGCGGCGAGCGCCTGTTCGGTCGCGGGGATATGCACATTGTGCAGTGTGAGTTCGTCGAATAATTCCAGCAGGCTGTCGGCGACGCGCCAGGGATCGTCTTCGCCGAACAGTCCGCTGTGTTGGCGTAAGGCCTCGACCAAGACCAGGTGTCGTGCGGGATTACTCAGTGGTGGATGCGATTCGGCGCTGCCGCTCTGGATCCAGTCCGGCAGGGTGGCGATGTGCAGACCCAGCAGTGCGCAATGGCCTAGCGTTTGGGCGCGGGCGCTGATTTGAGTTTGCAGCGCGGTGGTCACCTGTCCAGCGCTGACCAACAGAACGACGCGGGACAGATCCGGCAACTGCGCCGCCGCCTGGTGTAGGCAGCGTTCGGCGGCGTGCGCCAGCAGATCCTCGCCGTAGGGATAGATCAGCAGGCTCATGCGGGTCGGTGCTGTGCCGCCGCGCTCGGGGTGCGTGGACTCAGCGTTCCAGGAGATCGAGTTTGCCCGGCTTGCCGTTCCATTCGTCCGCGTCGGGTGGGGCGGCCTTTTGCTGGGTGATGACCGGCCACGACTGGGACAGTTCGGCGTTCAGTTCCAGGAAGTGTTCCTGTCCGGCGGGGATGTCGTCCTCCGGGAAAATCGCCTCGGCCGGGCATTCCGGCTCGCACAGTGTGCAATCGATGCATTCTTCCGGATCGATCACCAGAAAATTCGGGCCTTCATGGAAGCAATCGACTGGACACACCTCGACGCAATCGGTGTATTTGCATTTGATGCAGTTTTCAACAACGACAAAAGTCATGGCGGGCTCCCGCGACGATCTGCGATGAATGGAAGTACCGGTCACGAGACCGGTCGCAGTTGGCAGCCGTAATGATAGGGACTGGCCGCGCGTTTGGCGAGTGCTTGTTGCGGTCGGGGCAGTCTAGAGGCGCTTGGTCGGCGCTCAGGAATAGTTTTGATTGACCATGGGGGTTTCGCTGAGCTCGCCCGTGGCGATTTCGACGCGGTTGCGTCCCGCATGCTTGGCGCGATACAGCGCGTCATCGGCTGCCGCGAGCAGGATGTCGGGGTTGTCGCCGCCGCGTGGACTCATGCTGGCGACGCCGATGCTCAGGGTGATTTTTTCGGATACTTTGGAGGCATCGTGGCGCACGTTGAGTCGCGACACGGCCTCGCGCATTTTCTCGGCGACACGCTGCGTACCTTCGCTGTCGGTCTCTGGCAAGATCACCGCGAATTCTTCACCGCCGTAACGCGCGACGATGTCCGACGGCCGGTGCACGATGCGCGCCAGCGCCAGCGCCACGTTTTTGAGGCAATCATCGCCGGCCTGATGGCCGTAGGTATCGTTGAACAGCTTGAAGTAATCGATGTCGATCATGATCAGTGACAACTCGGCGCAATTGCGCAGGGCGCGTTGCCACTCCAGTTCGAGTGTCTTGTCGAACTGCCGGCGGTTGGCGATACCAGTGAGGCCGTCCAGCGATGACAGCCGCTGCAATTCGCGGTTGCTCTCTTCCAACTGGGCATTGCTGGATTCCAGCGCGTTCTGCAGATCGCGCAATGCCTGGTAGGCGGCATCGCGTTCCAGTTGCGCGAGATGACTGCGGGAATGCGCGCGGATGCGCGCGACCAGTTCGACCTTATCGGGCAGTTTGACCAGATAATCGTTGGCGCCGTTGTGGAAGGCCTCGCTCTTGATGGCCGGATCGTCCTTGGTCGACAGCACTACGATCGGCACATCGCGGGTCGACGGATTGGTGCGATAGAAACGCACCAGCATCATGCCGTCGACTTCCGGCATCACCAGATCTTGCAGGATGATGGTCGCCTTGATGGCGATGGCGGTCTGGATGGCCTCGCGCGGATCGGCGCAATAATGGAAATCGATATCCGTTTCGTCGACGAGCATGCGCCGAATACCCTCGGCGACCATGGCCTGGTCGTCGACCAACAGCACCACGGCGCGGCGCCTGGGCATTGCGGTGTCTGTCGGTGTGTCTTTGCGTGTCTCGTTCATCTGCAAAATCCGGATAACTAGGCTGTTAGCGGCCGACGCAGGGATTTCAAGAGGGCCGGTCCGATGGCCTCGAGTCCCAGGATATCGACCGCGGCGTCCAGTTCTGCAGCCGCCTTGGGCATGCCATAGATGGCGCTGCTGGCCCGATCCTGGGCGATGGTATGGGCGCCGGCACTGCGTAAGCTGAGCAGGCCGGCCCCGCCGTCTCGACCCATGCCGGTGAGCAGGACGCCGATGGATTGACCGCGCCAGTGGCGCGCCATGCTCTCGAAGAAGACGTTCACCGACGGGCGATAGGCATAGTCAGACGGTTCCGGGGTGTAATTCAAACTGCCATCTTGCGTGAGGACCAAGTGGTCTTCACGGCCGGCGACCAGCACCTGACCCATGCTGGGGCGGTCGCCCGGCTGGGCGAGTCGCACCGACAACGGGGTCAATTCGTCCAGCCATTCGGAGAAACTGCGGGCGAATTCTTCATCCACGTGCTGGATGATGACGATGGCCGCCGGCAGGTCGGCCGGCAACTGTGTCAGCAGTTTCTGCAGTGCCGCCGGACCGCCGGTGGACGCGCCGATGCCGATCAACGGCGGACAGCGACCGGGGACCAGGCAGGGACTCTGCGGTTTCGGCATCACCGCGGGCTCGGTGCGGCTCTTCGGCGCTTGAATCAGACGCGCGACAATGTCGATTTTGTGCAGCAAGGCGGCGTTGCCGGCACCGCTGCCGTCCATGCCGAGGATGGGCGTGTTGATGGCATCCAACGCACCCGCGCCCATGGCCTCGAAGACCTTGGCGGCGTTGCCGGCGACGCTGGCCGTCACCACGACGATGGCGCAGGGCGCTTTGGACATGATCTGGCGGGTTGCCTCCACGCCGTCCATGACCGGCATGATCAGATCCATCAAGATCAGATCCGGGCGGTCTTCAACGCAGCGGCGTACCGCCTCGGCGCCGTCCTCCGCAATCCACGCGAATTGATGCTGGCCGCTGCCGGCGACCACGCGCCGCAGACTTTCAGCCGCCAGTTTGGAATCGTTAACAATTGCAACGCGCATGGTTAGCCTATTACTTGTCGTTGTTATGCCTGACCAATCAAATCGGCGACGGCGTCGAGCAGGGTTTCATCGTGAAAGCTGCCCTTGGTCAGATAATAATCAGCGCCGACTTCCAATCCGCGCCTGCGGTCTTCCTCACGATCTTTGTACGAAACAATCATCACCGGCAGTGCTTTCAAGCGCGCGTCCTTCTTGATCATGCCGACGAACTCGAAGCCGTTCATGCGCGGCATATCGACATCGCTGATGACCAGATCGTATTCGCCGGTGCGCACGGCATTCCAGCCATCCATGCCGTCCACCGCGACCTCGACGTCGTAGCCGCGATTGACGAGCATATTGCGTTCCACCTCGCGCACGGTGATGGAGTCATCCACCACCAGAATGCGCTTGGCGATTCGCTTTTTGGGTGCTTCGCTGTCGCGACGGATCTTGTCGAGACGTCCGCCGGCGATGAGGATGTTGATCGAACGTAGCAGATCGTCGACGTCGATGATCAAACAGGGATCACCGTTTTCCAGAATGGCCGACGAGTTGACGTCCTTGACCTTGCCGAGTCGCGGGTCGAGGGTTTGCACCACCAGACTGCGTTCGCCGCAGAAGCGGTCGACGACCAGACCGTAACGATCGAGACGTTCGCCCAGGACCACGATGCAGACTTCTTCGTCCTCGGGCGGCGCGCCGTCCAGACTGAGCACCTGGTTGCCCGCGATCAGGCCGATATGCTGATTGCCCAGCGTGAAATATTGGCGACCTTCCATGATTTCGATGGCGTGCCGCGGCAATTTCAGCGTGCGATATATATGCGCCAGCGGGAAGGCATACGGTTCGCCGGCGATGTCGACCATCAAGGAACGTATCACCGACAGTGTCAGTGGCAGTTGCAAATGGAAGCGCATGCCCTTGCCGGGGTGCGCGCTGGCGTGGACGATGCCGTGCATTTCCTGCATCACGCTGTGCACCACATCCAGACCGACGCCGCGCCCGGAGATCTCGGTGACCTGTTCACGGGTGGAAAAGCCGGGCAGGAACAGGAAGTCCATCAGCTCCGCCTCACTGAGGTCGGCGGCCATCTCGCGGGTGACTAATTTCTTATCGACGATCTTCGTACGCAGTCGATTGATATCCATGCCGCGCCCATCGTCCTCGACGACGATCGAGAGCATGCCGGCGCTGTGCATCGCCTCAAGGCGCACGGTGGCCTGCTCCGGTTTGCCGGCGGCGAGCCGTTCGGCGGGCGTTTCGATGCCGTGGTCGACGGCGTTGCGCAGCAGGTGATTGAGCGGCGCCTCGATCTTTTCCAGTATGTCGCGATCGACCTGGGTGGTAAGACCGCGGATATCGAGATGGACTTTCTTATCCAACGAGCGCGCCATATCGCGCAGCATGCGTTGGAAGCCGTGTACCCCGTCGGCGAAGGGGCGCATGCGACTGGCGATGACTTCACGATTGAGGCGGCTGGCCAGGTTGTGGCTGCGGCGGTCGAATTCGTCGAGTTCATTTAATCGCTCACCCAGCAATTGCCGGCAGTGCGTGGCTTTGTGCTGCGCCTCGCCCAGCAGATTGCGTGCATATTCGTCGAGATGGGTGAGCTCGACGGCATCGCGTAACTTGTCCAGCAGACTGATCAGTTCGGTGTGTCGATGTTTGAATTGCACCAGCGCATCGGCATAGGGGCGTAGCCAGCGCGCTTCGACTTGCACTTCGCCGGCCAGACCCATCAGCCGATTGAGGCTTTCCGCCGACACGCGGATCGCTGTGTCCACGGGCTGTTTCGCGGTGGTCGTTGCCGTGGTGGTTGCCTCAGCCGGTGTCGGTGCTGATTCAGGTGCTGCCGCGAGTGCCGGCAGCACCGGTGGTGTTGCGTTGCTGGGCAGCGTGGCCAGCGCCGCCTCCAGGGTGTCCACCTCGGCGGCGTGTTCGCTGGCCCAGGCATCGATATCGGTTGCCGCAGCAATACGGCCGAGCATGTCTACACCGCGCAGCAGTAGATCAACATGCGCTGCTTCAATCAGCAGTTTGCCGTGTTGCGCCGCGACCAGGCCGTCTTCCATGACATGGGCGATGCGCACGCCGGCGGGGATATCCACCATGCGTGCCGCGCCCTTGATGGAATGCGCGGCGCGCATCATGGCTTCGAGGCGTGTCGCATCGTTCGGATATTGTTCGAGATCCAACAATCCATCCGACAATAAACGGGTCTGGCTGTCGACCTCGACGCGGAACAGATCCAACATGGTGACGTCGCGGTCGACCTTCGCCGCGGCGAGACGCGCAGGCTGCGCAGGTGCCGCAGGCGTAGTGACCACAATTTCGCTGGACGCGGCGTGCAGTGCCTGCAACAGGGTGTCGAGCTCCTGCGCATGCGCCTGCTCCCAGTCGGCCTGGTCCGCCTCCTGGGCGATACGCTTGAGCATGTCGACGGCGGCGAGCAGGGTATCGATACATTCCGGCGCCCATCTCAGACGCCCTTGTTGCGCGCCGACGAACACATCTTCCATCACATGCGCGACGCGTACTGCGGACTCCACACTGACCATGCGACCGGCACCCTTGATCGAGTGCGCGGCACGCATCAATGCCTCCAGCGCGCTGGCATCGCCCGGTTGTGCATCCAACGCCAGCAGGTGTTCGCTCAGACGCGCGGTCTGCGTCTCGATCTCCGAGCGGAACAGATCCAACATGGAGAATTCGCCGTTCATGTCAGACTCTTGTTCAAGGTGTGAAACAGCAACTCCGCATCCAGGCTGGCAACGTGGTGATCTCCCCAGTTGAGCACGCCCTTGGTGTAGGTCGCTTTGGATTTCGCGATCGTGGCCGGTGTCGGTTGCAACTCACTCAGCTGATGACGATGTAGACCATGCACCTCGGTAACGGGAAACACGTATTGGTTGTTTTCATGTGCGATCAGAATCATGCGGTCGGAAATGCCGACGCTGCCGAAGCGCCGTTCCTGGGCGCCTTTTTCAACGTCCAAGAGGCCGCCCAGCGAAACACAGATCTGCAATTCACCGCGCATATTGACCAAACCCTTGACGATGTTCTTGCGCGTATGTGGAAGGCGGCGAACCGGTTTTGCCGAGGTGATTTCGCGCACGATGCGGCTGGGTATGGCCAGCCATTCGTCGCCCAGCCGGAAGATGACGATGGACTCGGTATTCGCCTGTCCGTGCGCTTTGCGCGCCGCCAGTACCTGCGTCCATTCCTCGCGATAGCCTGGCGGCAATTCGCGTTGCAGTATTTGGCGTCCTGCGGCGGAATAGTGCTCGCAGTTGCGGCAGTGGATGACCCGCTGCAGTTGCGGGCAGACCTCTTTGCCACGGCGCCAGACGCCGATGCGGTTCCAGCAGTCGTCGATGGTGATCGTCACGCTGGCGGCGTCGCTCATGAGTTATCGGCGCGTTGTGCCGCCTCGTTCTGCTGCGCGCCCGTGACTGCGCTGGGCGCGTTGGCGCATCAGTTCCGCATTGGCGGTGTCGCCGCGCTGCTCCAGCAGCACGCGCCAAGTGCGTCAGCGCCTCGTAATGATTGGGGTCGAGATACAGTGCCTTGCGCAGCAGGGCTTCGGCCTCTGCGGGTTCACCGACGGCTTCGCGCACGACGGCCAACAGGTAAAAGGCCTGCGCATCCGGTCCGTGCTGTTGCAGATACGTCGCACACACGGTGGCAGCCTCTACCATATGACCTTCGTCGGCGAGGCGGGTGGCTGTATCGAGAACGACACGGTGGTCTGATGCGAGTAGGCGTCGCCACCACCACAGGCGGGGGTGCAACCGTCGCAAAGGGTTTGGATTTGGGCGCGCTGTTCTGCGGCGTGGTGATCGCGCGGCGACGTGCCGGCGCAGTGTTATGCGTGTCGGCGTTTGAATATTCTGTAGCGGCTTTCTTGCGGCCACGCACGAAGGCAAAACTGCGCGGATGTTCCAGCGGCGAGAAGTCACGCCCGGCCATGACGCCGGCCTCGGCATGTCCCAGGAACAGTATCCCTTTCGGATGCAGCAGACGCTCCAATACCTGCAGGGCCTGGGCCTGGGTCGCGCGGTCGAAGTAGATCAGCAGATTGCGGCAGAACACCACATCGTAGAGCGCGCAGTCGACGCAGAAGCCAGGGGCAAGCAGATTGGCGTGCTGGAAATGTGACTTGATTGCGGATCTCGGGCCGCAGCAGATAGCCTTGTTCGCTGGGCAGAAAATAACGGTCACGGAAGTCGAGTTCATCACCGCGAAAAGAGTGTTCACGATACACGCCGGCACGGGCGCGATGCAGATTCGGCTCGCTGATGTCGATGGCATCAATTTGAAAATCGCCAGGCCTTCAAGCCTGCATCCAGCAGTGTCATGGCGATGCTGTAGGGTTCTTCGCCCGTGGAACTCGGGGCGCTCAGGATGCGCAGACGGCCCGGTCCGATCGAGACGACGCCAATGCTCTTGTGCGTAGCGGGCCAGGGCCACGAAGGGATGGCGGTCGCGGAAAAACCAGGTCTCCGGAATGATCACCTGGTCGATCAATTGTTGCAGTTCGACGGCGCTGGCACGCAGACGCAGCGAGATAATCTTCCTCGTGCTCGATCTGCCGTTCACGCATGCGCTGCTGCACGGCGCGGTTGATCGCGGAACTGCCGATCGAGGCCGAGTTCAAGCCCATCGTTTCCTTGAGCAGCTTTTCAATCGTCGCCAGCGACATCAGGCGCACTCCGAAAAGAGCGTCTCGCGCAAGTCTTCCGGGCAGGATGTGTTCAATCTCCAATTGCTGCACCAAGGCTGCCCGAAGATTTGACCAGTTCACCGAGATAGGGCGCTGCGGGAACCTGAATGCCCGCCGGATGGAAATCGCTGTCCTTGAACTTGATGGTCTCGGTGACTTGTTCGGCGAGCAGCCCAAGAATGTGGCTGTGCCCATCGGCACCGGGGTAATCGACCAGGATGATGCGCGTGGTCTGATGGGCGACGCAGGGTTGCTTATTGGTGAGCTGACATAGATCGATCACCGGCACCCAGTCGCCGCGATAATCGAACAGGCCCGCGACATAGGGTGGTGTGTGCGGCAAGGGCTTGAGGAGAACCAGTGGCACGACCTCGACGATACGCCGCGCCTCCAGCGCGTAACGCTCGGTTCCCATGCGCAGCAGCAGATACAGCATGATGCGTCGATCCTAGCCGTTGACCTTGAAGTGTGAAACGCCTTCCTGGAGCCGGCGCGCGGCCTCATTGAGCTGACCGATGGCACCGTTGGACTGGCGCAGCGACTCGGCGGTCTGCTGCGAGGATTCCGACAACTGGACCATCGCCTCGCTGATCTGGTGCGCGCCCTTGGACTGCGATTGCATGCCTTCATGCACTTCTTCGAAGCGCGGCATGAGGTTTTCAACCTGCTCGATGATGTGCGCGAGCTGCGCGCCGACGCGGCGCACGTCGTCCACGCCCTGTTTTACCTCGGTGGAAAATTTCTCCATACCCATGACGCCGGCCGACACTGCCGATTGCATTTCCTTGACCATCTGTTCGATGTCCCAGGTGGCGACCGCGGTCTGATCGGCCAGACGGCGAATCTCGGTGGCGACCACGGCGAAGCCAACGCCGTATTCGCCGGCCTTTTCCGCCTCGATGGCGGCGTTCAACGACAACAGGTTGGTCTGGTCGGAGACTTTGTTGATGGTGGTGACGACAGTGTTGATGTTGCCGGCCTTCTCGGACAACACCGCCAGTTTGGAACCGATCGCCGTGGTGGCTTCCATCATGTTGCGCATGGTCTCTTCCATGCGTACCAGCGAAGTGCGGCCTTGATTGGCGCTCTCGGCGGTCTTGAAGGCGACGTCGGTGACCTCATGCATGGTGTTGACGAGTTCGCGCGAGGTCGCGGAGATCTGCGTCACCGTCGCGCGGATCTCGTTGGTGGTCGCAGCCTGCTCACTGACCGTGGCCTCCTGCTGTTTTGCCGTCGCGGCAATTTCGGTGGCCGACGAGGTCACTTGAATGCCGGACTGCTGAATGCGCGCGACCAGATTGTTCAGGCTGTCGAGCATGCCCTGGATGCCGGCGGCCAGATCCGAGATCACATCGTTGTCGCGATAGACCATGAGCTGACCGGTGAGATTGCCGTGTGCGGCGCCCTCGACCACTTCGCGGATCAATTCCACCTTGCCGGTGACGTCCTCGGCGTGCTGCCGTTCACGCTCGACGAATTCGCGGACCTTGCCGGTCATACGGTTGAAGGCGATGGCCAGCGTGCTGAATTCCTTCACGGCACGCGAGCGCACGGCGACAGTCAAATCGCCTTCGGCGGCACGCTGCATATCCAGCATGAGATTGGAGACCGGCCGGAACAGCAGCACGTTGAACAGGCCGATGGCCAGTATCAGGCTGCCGCCGGTAAGAATCAGAAACGCCACGGCCGTTACGCTGCGTACCTTGGCGACGTCCTCGTACAAGCCGGAGACATTCTCGATGACTTCCAGTTCTGCGACCTCGATGCCATTGCTGTCGTGCAGCGGGTGGTGGACCAGCAATTCGGTGGCCCCCGGTTCATGCCAATCCTGCGATTGGTAGATGCTCGCGCCATCATGTGCGGCGCGAGCCCGGAACGGCAGCTTGAGGGTGTCCTGGATCGTGCGCAGATGCGCGATCGGTGAAACGATAATTTCGAGATATCCGACCTGGGCCGGCACGCCGATGGGCATCAGCATGGAGTAGTACGCCGCCTTACCGGAAGACCAAAGTACGGCGTGCGGCTGGGGATTGTTGCCGTCCTTGCGCGACAATTGCAGCAATGCCTCGGGCAGTTCCGCCACCAGATCGCTGACACCTTGGCTGCTTTCCGCGACGAGGCGATATTCCAGGTCGTAGGTGCGCACTTTGGTGATGTCCAGTGTGGTGTCGTCCTGCTGGAAGCTGTCATTCAGCAGGGTGACGAAATCGGCCCAGCGGCCAGGGTCTTGTAGAGCGGCTTCGAAGGCTACCCGCATGTTCGTGCGTTGCTGCAGCCGTTGTCCCAGTTCGATGAGGTGAGTGTCCAGCGCGCGTAACGCGTCCTGATTGGCTACGTCTATAACCCGCGACAGGGTCCGGGCCTGAGCATTCAGTGCGGCCTCCTGGTAGCGCATCCCCGAGAACAAGGTGAGCGCGATCGAGGAGAGACCAAGCAGCAGCAATACGCCGACGGTCAGTGCCTTGAGGGAAAATTTTTCGATTTTCATTGTCGATCCAGTCCGGGCAGCGGGGTCAGTCCATCCGCCGCAGCCAAGCAATACCCTGGCGCGGCGTCCTGGATTACCAAAACAGCAAATTCAGTGCCATGGCCAGCTGGACGATGAAGGGTGTTGTTTTATATGGAGTAGATGCTTTGCAAGGAGCAGCGGTAGGGGTCGGTCGCCGAGTTATTGGCGTGGCGGTATGGATTAACTGGCGTTGAGGATGTCTTTGAGCTTGAACAAGATATCCAGGGCCTGGCGGGGGCTGAGGTCGGCGGGTTCGATGCCTTCGAGGGCATCGAGGATGGGGTGATCGGGGGGCGGCGCGAACAGGCCGAGCTGACCGCTGCTGTTGCCGGGGGAACTGGCCGCCGATTGCGTTTCCAACTCGCGCAGCCGCAGCCGGGCCTGATTGAGCACGTCCTTGGGGATGCCGGCGAGTGCGGCGACATGCAGGCCGTAGCTGCGGTCGGCCGGACCTTCTTTGACCGCATGCAGGAACACGATGCGGTCGCCGTGTTCCATGGCATCCAGATGCACGTTGGCAATGGACGGATATTGCTGCGGCAGTTCGGTCAGCTCGAAGTAATGCGTCGCGAACAGCGTGAACGCCTGCAGGCGCCCGGCCAGATCGGCGGCCACCGCCCAGGCCAATGACAGGCCATCGTAGGTGCTGGTGCCGCGGCCGATCTCGTCCATCAACACCAGGCTGTATTCGGTCGCGTTGTGCAGGATGTTGGCGGTCTCGGTCATCTCCACCATGAAGGTCGAACGCCCGGTGGCGAGATCATCCGAGGCGCCGATGCGCGTGAAGATGCGATCGATCGGCCCCATCACGGCGCGCGTCGCCGGCACGAAACTGCCGATGTGCGCGAGCAAGACGATCAACGCGGTCTGGCGCATATACGTGGACTTACCGCCCATGTTCGGGCCGGTGATGATGAGCATGCGGCGCGCCTCATCGAAGCGCACATCATTGGGCACGAACGGTGTGTCCAAAACGTGTTCGACGACCGGATGCCGACCGGCCTCGATCAACAGACCTGGCGTGTCATTCAATTCCGGGCGCCGCCAATCGAGCGTGTCGGCGCGTTCGGCGAAACCGGCCAGCACGTCGAGTTCGGCCACCGCTTCGGCGGCAGTCTGTAACGGTTCGAGATAGGCCAGCAACTGCTCCAGCAACGCGTCATACAACATTTTTTCGCGCGCCAGTGAACGTTCGCGCGCGGACAGCACTTTGTCTTCGAAGCTTTTCAGTTCCGGAGTGATGTAACGCTCTGCACCTTTCAAGGTTTGACGACGCTGAAAATAATCCGGCACGCGTTCAGCCTGCGCCTTGCCGACTTCGATATAGAAACCGTGTACGCGGTTGTAGCCGACCTTGAGCGTGGCGATACCGGAACGCTGGCGTTCGCGTGTCTCCAGATCGACCAGGTACTGATCGGCGTTTTCACTCAAGCCACGCAGCTCATCGAGTTCCGCGTCATAGCCGCTGGCGATCATGCCGCCATCGCGGATCAACACCGGTGGCTGTTCCACCAGCGCGCGCTGCAACAGCGCCTGCGGCTGTGGATGTTCGCCGATGTACGTCGCGACTTCGCGCAGCAGTGGGTCGTCATACGCCGTTAATACGCGCTGCAAATCGGGCAGCCGCGCCAGACTGTCGCGCAACCCGGATAGATCGCGTGGCCGTGCCGATTTCAATGCCACGCGCGTCATCACGCGTTCCAGATCGCACAAGCCGCGCAGTACTTCATGCACGGCCTCGAAGCCGCGATCATTCTGTAAGGCCTCCACGCACTGATGACGTTTGCGTAAGCGTGCGTGGCTACGCAGCGGACGGTTCAACCAGCGCCGCAACAGACGTCCACCCATCGCCGTGGCGGTGGAATCGAGCACGCCGGCGAGGCTGTGTTCGACGCGCCCCGATTGCGACTGATCGAGTTCGAGATTGCGCCGGCTGGCCGCGTCGAGAATGATGCTGTCTTCGCGCAGTTCCACGCGCAGGCCGCGCAGATGCGGGAGGGCTGCGCGCTGCGTGTCTTTGACGTATTGCAGCAATGCGGCGGCGGCACCGATCGCCAGCGGCAGATTCTGACAACCGAAGCCGGTGAGATCGCGCGTGCCGAATTGCGCGCACAACAGGCGCAGGCCACTGTCGGCCTCGTAATGCCAGGGCGGACGACGTTTGCTGCCGCCGCGTTCCGTGATCATGGCGGGAAAGCTGGTGTCTTCGTTGAACAGCAGTTCACTCGGGCGCAGCCGTTCGAGTTCGCTGTGCAGCGCCTCGACACCGTCGAGTTCCTGCACGCTGAAGCGTCCGCAACTGAGATCGAGCACCGCCAGACCGTAGCGATCTTTAAACCCGGTGCAGGCGGCGAGCAGGTTGTCGCGGCGTTCGTCGAGCAGCGCGTCTTCGGTGACCGTGCCCGGCGTGACGATGCGCACCACTTGCCGATCCACCGGGCCCTTGCTGGTCGCCGGATCGCCGATCTGTTCGCAGATCGCCACCGACTCGCCGAGTCGCACCAGCTTGGCCAGGTATTGATCGACCGCGTGCACCGGCACGCCGCACATCGGAATCGGTTCGCCGGCCGACTGTCCGCGTGCCGTCAGCGTGATATCGAGCAACTTCGCCGCGCGCTGTGCATCGCTGTAAAACAGCTCGTAGAAATCGCCCATGCGGTAAAACAGCAGAATGTCCGGATGCTCGGCCTTGATGCGCAGAAACTGCTGCAT
>CAVTTB010000001.1:0-340175 GCA_963737555.1 uncultured Gammaproteobacteria bacterium | reverse complement strand
CACGCGATAGTTCGGTGCTTCCTTGGTGATCTGCACATCGTGCACATGGCTCTCGGCCATGCCGGCGCTGGTGACGCGCACGAACTTCGGCTTGGTGCGCATCTCTTCGATGGTCTTGCAGCCGGTGTAACCCATGCTGGAACGCAGACCGCCGAGCAGCTGATGAATCACCGGGCCCAACGGGCCCTTGAACGGCACGCGGCCTTCGATGCCTTCGGGCACCAGTTTCTCCGCGGAATTGCCTTCCTGGAAATAACGGTCCGAAGAACCCTGCTGACCGGCCATCGCGCCGAGCGAACCCATGCCGCGATAGGATTTATACGAACGGCCCTGGAACAGTTCGACTTCACCGGGCGCCTCTTCGGTACCGGCGAACATGCTGCCGATCATGATCGAATACGCACCGGCCGCAATCGCCTTGGCCATGTCGCCCGAATAGCGGATACCGCCGTCGGCGATCAACGGCACGCCGCTCTTGAACAACGCCGCCGCGACATTCGACACCGCGCTGATCTGCGGCACGCCGACACCGGCGACGATGCGCGTGGTGCAGATCGAACCCGGACCGATACCGACCTTGACGCCATCCGCACCGGCCTTGACCAGCGCCAACGCCGCCTCGGCGGTGGCGATATTGCCGCCGATGACCTGCACTTCCGGAAAATGTTTTTTCACCCAGGCGACGCGATCGAGCACGCCCTTGGAATGACCGTGCGCGGTATCGACGACGATGACATCGACACCGGCGGCGACCAGCGCGGCGACGCGTTCATCCGTGCCGGCGCCCACACCCACGGCAGCGCCAACCCGCAGCTGCGCCTGATCGTCTTTGCAGGCATTGGGTTTGTCGGTGGCCTTCTGAATGTCCTTGACGGTGATCAGGCCGCGCAAGGAGAAATTATTGTCGATCACCAACACCTTCTCGATGCGATGCGCGTGCAGCAGTCGCACGATCTCATCCTTGTCGGCGCCCTCTTTCACCGTGACCAGGCGATCCTTCGGCGTCATCACCTCCGACACCGGCGAATCGAAGCGCGATTCGAAACGCAAATCGCGGTTGGTGACGATGCCGACCAACTCATTGCCGTCGACCACCGGCACGCCGGAGATGTTATGCGCGCGGGTCAGGTCGAGCACTTCGCGAATACTGGTGGTCGGTCCCACCGTGATCGGGTCTTTGATGACGCCGCTCTCGAATTTTTTCACCGCACGCACTTGGTTGGCTTGCTGCTCCAACGTCATATTCTTGTGAATGATGCCGATGCCGCCTTCCTGCGCCAGGGCGATGGCCAGACGCGCCTCGCTGACCGTGTCCATGGCCGCCGACAGCAGCGGGATGTTCAGGGTGATGTCGCGGGTCAACTGGGTTCTGAGGTCGACATCCTTGGGCAGGATGGTCGAATGATCGGGCAGGAGCAGGACGTCATCAAAGGTGAGGGCTTCTTCGGCAATGCGCAGCATAAGGGGTGAGTCCATACCTAAAGGCTTGAGGTGAGACCGGCGATTATAGGTTCTGGGGGCCTTAGGGTAAACCGCACCCGCTGCAAGTCGGGTGGGTGCCGCGTAACCGGACATTATTCCAGGCAATCCGCTTGGGCTTGTCACCGATGGGTATTGCACGGGGGAGCAGCGGAATGACTCCCCGTTGGCGGTCAGCACCGCGCAGAACTTGTTCGAGCAGGGCGGAATCCACGCTAAGATGCCGCCATGTCGATTCCGAGCCCCGATGACCGTGATGTCTACAGCGTTGGCCGCCTCAATGCCGAGGCGCGTGGCCTGCTGGAGGGCGCGTTTCCGCTGATTTGGGTTCAGGGCGAGTTATCCAATGTCTCACGCCCCTCCTCCGGGCATGTGTATTTCACCCTCAAGGACGCCAACGCCCAGATCCGCTGCGCCATGTTCCGCGGCAATAACCGGTTCCTGAAATTCCGGCCGGCGGATGGCGCCCAAGTAGTCGTGCGCGCCAGCCTGTCGCTGTACGAGGCGCGCGGCGACTACCAACTCATTGTGCAAAGCATGGAAGAAGCCGGCGACGGCGCCCTGCAACGCGCCTTCGAGGCGCTCAAGCAGAAGCTTGCCGCCGAAGGTCTGTTCGAGGCCGCGCACAAACGCGCCCTGCCGACGCTGCCGAAACGCATCGGCGTGATCACTTCACCGACCGGTGCGGCCATCCGTGACATTTTGAGCGTGCTCAAACGGCGCTTCCCGGCGATCCCGGTGCTGATCTATCCGGTCGCGGTGCAAGGTCAGGCGGCCGGCGCGGAGATTGCGGCGATGATTCGCCGTGCGGATGCGCGTCGTGAGTGCGATGTACTGATCATTGCGCGCGGTGGCGGTTCGCTGGAAGACCTGTGGGCGTTCAATGAAGAAATCGTCGCCCGCGCGATTTTCGATTGCAGTATCCCGACGGTGAGCGGCGTCGGCCACGAAGTCGATTTCACCATCGCCGATTTCGTCGCCGACCAACGTGCGCCGACACCGTCGGTCGCCGCGGAAATGGTCAGCCCGGATCAGCATGACTGGTTGAATCAATTACGCGCGCTCGACAGCGAACTGTACAAACGTCTGACCCGGCAGATGCAGCGCCTCGGCGAACGTTTGACGTGGATCGGCAAGCGCCTGCAACAGCAGCATCCCGGACAGCGTTTGCGGCAACGCGCGCAGCGTCTCGACGAACTGGAACAACGATTACAACGTGGCCTGCGCAGTGCGCTGCAGGGCCGCGCGTCACGGCTGGCAACCCTGCAGGCGCAACTGCAACGCCATCATCCCGGCCCGCGACTGCAACACCTGCGCGATCTGCAGAGCGCCTTGGTGCGGCGCCTGCACGTTGGCGTGCACACTCAACTCAAACACTTGCGTCAGCATCTTTCGGCACTTGCCCATGGCTTGAATACTGTCAGTCCGCTGGCCACCCTGGATCGCGGCTATGCCATCGTCACCACAGCCGATGGCCATGTGCTGCAGACTACGCAGCATGTACAACGTGGTGATCGCATCGAGGCACGCCTGGCGCGCGGCCGTCTTCACTGTGTCGTGGATGCGCTCGAACCACCTGCGGAAGATTAGGGCTCTTATGCGTCGAATATTGCTGTTGGTTTTTTTTCTGCTCCCTGGTCTCGCGCAGGCACTGCCACGCGCCGAGCCGGTGCCCGGCGGTGTCGCCGTGATCGCCCTCGGCGAATCGTCCCAGCCGCCGCGCGCGCGCTACAACGGCAGCCGCGTATTGATCACGCCCGACCAGGGACAGTGGTATGCCATCGTGGGTTTATCGTTGGACGCCAAACCCGGCCAGCACCGGCTGGACGTCGAGCGCGGCAACGGCCAGCGCGTACAACTGGCGTTCACCGTCACCGACAAGGCCTATGACACGCAGCGCCTGACCATCAAGGACAAACGCAAGGTCGAACCGAATGCGGCGGATCTGCAACGCATCGCCAAAGAAACCGCGCGCATCGGCAAGGCCCTGACACGCTTCAGCGAGCACGCCAGCGTCGTGACCGATTTCCTGCCGCCGACCGCCGGTGTGCGCAGCAGTTCGTTTGGTTCGCGGCGCATCTTCAATGATCAACCGCGCAAGCCGCACAGCGGCATGGACATCGCCGCCGCCGAAGGTACGCCGATCGTCGCGCCGGCGGCCGGCTGTCGTGATCGACAGCGGCGATTTCTTTTTCAACGGCAACACCGTGTTCATCGACCATGGCCAGGGACTGATTACGATGTACTGCCACCTGAGTCGGATTGACGTGAAGCCCGGCGACCACGTTAAGGCCGGCGATCGCATCGGCGCCGTCGGCATGACCGGCCGGGTCACCGGACCGCACCTGCATTGGGGTGTCAGCCTGAATAATGCGCGCGTCGATCCGGCCCTATTTCTGCCCGCCGCACCGGCCTCATCACCTTCCGCCTCAGCACCCGCCGCAGGGATGTAGACCCGTTGTATCTCCTGTTGGCCGCTGAGCCAACCAGAGAAATCACCTCCGACTCGCCAGCAACCACCGAACCTCACGTATCACTCGAACTTACACATTTGACGTAAATACAAGTGGATAAGGCTTTTTGTTCACCCATTAGCTGGCTATGGACTTTACAGTGAATGCGAATCATTGTATTTTGCACTCCACATCAAGCATCCCATGCCGAGGACCACACCATGTACCGCCTGTTCATCCGTGTCGTTTTGTTACTCGCCCTGCCCGGCCTGTCGCTGGCCACTACCGCCAGTCGCAGGTCGATCTGGCAAAACTGGTGCAGTTGGTCGATTACGTCGGCGTCGATTATCGCGGTGCGGTCCATGAAGGCCAGGTTATCAATCCGGCCGAGTACGATGAGATGCGCGACTTCACCCGCGCCATCGAGGACCAGGCGCGTCAACTGCCCACAACCCGCAAACACCACGGCCATTCAGACCAGCGCCCGTCAGCTCACGCAGATGGTCGAACAACGCCAAGCCCCCGACGACGTCGCCGCCGCGGCCACGGAACTGCGTCATAGCCTGATCGGCACGTTCAACATCATCGTCGTACCGCGTATGGCACCCGACATTCAGCGCGCCCGCCAACTGTTCAGTGACAACTGCGCAGCGTGTCATGGTCTGAACGGCCAAGGCGACGGCGTGCAGGCACGCGGCATGGAACCGGCGCCGACTGACTTTACCGATGCCGAACGCTACGGCCAACGCACCGTCTACGGTTTGTACAGCACCATCAGCGCCGGCGTCGGCGACACCGGCATGCGCGGCTTCACGGAACTGAGTGAAGCCGACCGCTGGAGTCTCGCCTTCCTGGTCGGTCAAATGGCCACCACGACAGAAGCCCGCGCTGCGGGTAAAACAATCCTCGCCAGCCAGTCGCCCGCCACAGCACTTAACGACCTGCAACGCTTCACCGTCACCACGCCTGATGAAGCCCGCGCCGAATTCGGTGCGGAGGGTGCCGAACTGATGGCCTATCTGCGCGCGCAACCGGAAACCCTGTTCGCCAACGCCTCGCCGTTGGATTACGCCCGCGACACCCTCAACGCGAGCCTGGATGCCTACCGCAGCGGTCAACGCGAGACCGCGTACAAACTGGCTGTCGCGGCCTATCTGGAAGGCTTCGAACTGGTCGAACACCGTTTGGATACCGTCGATAGCGAACTGCGCGGCCAAGTCGAAACCGCCATGACCGCCTATCGCAACCTACTGCGCAGCGACAATCCGCTGAGCTGTTGTCGAAGCGCAGGCCACACAGGTGCAGCAACTCCTCGTACAAGTCGGCGAACGTCTCAGCGAAGGCACATTGTCGACCGGCGCGGCCTTCGCCAGCGCATTCATCATTCTGCTGCGCGAAGGTTTGGAAGCGATTCTGGTCATCGCTGCGCTGGCCGCATTTCTGATCAAGACCGAACGTCGCGATGCCATGCCCTATCTGCATTACGGTTGGGTGGGTGCGCTGGTGTTGGGCGTGGCGACCTGGATCGCCTCGCTGTATCTGTTCGACTTCAGCGGCGCCAATCGCGAAATCACCGAAGGCGTGGCCGCGCTGGTGGCGATGGCCGTGCTGTTCTATGTGGGCTTCTGGATGCACAGCAAAACCAACGCTGTGCAATGGCAACGCTTCATCGACGGCTCGGTAAAAAAGGCGTTGGGTACAGGCACATTGTGGGGTTTGACGGCGCTGTCATTCATCGCCGTTTACCGCGAAGTCTTCGAGACCATTCTGTTCTATCAAGCCTTGTGGGTGCAGGCCGACGCACCGGCCCAAGGCATGCTGGTCTCCGGCCTGGGCGCAGGCATGGTCGTGCTCGCAGTATTGTCCTGGCTGATCCTGCGCTACAGCACGCGTCTGCCGCTGCGCCAGTTCTTCTCGGCCACCGGCATCTTCATGTTCGCGCTGGCCGTGGTCTTCGCCGGCAAGGGCATCGCCGCGCTGCAAGAGGCCGGCAAACTGCCGCTCGACCCGATCAGCTTCCCGCGCATCGATCTGCTCGGCATCTACCCGAACCTGCAAGGTCTCGCCGTCCAGGGTGGCCTGTTGATGCTGGCGACGCTGATCCTGTGGGGCAGGCCGTCTGAAACAGCAAACCGCTGCCGCCTGAGACGACTGTTACACAGACATCGGCAAACTCAGCGCCGCACCCCGCCCGGGGTGCGGTGGCTGTCCATCACCTTCACATAGTTCGCACGATCGTAGGCACCCGGATCGATGGCGTGCTTGCGACTGACGCTGCCCTTGAGTTGTTTGACCGAACTGTATTCGTGCTCTTCCATCCAGCGGATCATGTCAGCGCGGATGCTGCCAAGAAACTCCGGACCTTCTTTCAGCAACACACTGCACAGATGCGTCACATCGGCGCCGGCCATCAGCGCCTTCAGTGCATCCGTTGCGGAATGAATGCCGCCGGTGACGGCCAGCGACAGGCCCACCTGCCCGTACAGGGCCGCCACCCAATGAATACGCAGCAGCGATTCATAGGGCGATGACAAGGTCAGCGTCGGCACGACTTCACGCGTCACCAGGTCAATGTCCGGCTGATAGAAACGATTGAACAACGCCACACCGCGCGCGCCGGCCGCTTCAAGATTGTGAATAAAATGCCCCGGCGAACTGAACTGTGACGACAGCTTCATCGTGATCGGAATAGTCACATGCTGCTCCAGTTCATAGAGCAACTCGACATAGCGACCCTCAACCTCGGCCGCCGATTCGCGCAGGTTGCTGGCGACGTAATAGACGTTCAGCTCCAGCGCATCGGCGCCCGCCTCCTGCAATTGCCGGCCGTAATGCACCCAGCCGCCGGGCGTGATGCCGTTGAGACTGGCGATCACGGGGATATGCAGCGCGCGCTTGAGCGTCGCCACCTGCTCCAGGTATTCATCGAGTTCGCTGAGATAGGCATCGTGCGCGGGCACCGGCAGAAACGAATCCGCCTCGCCGAAACCGATCGCCTGTTCGTGGAAAAAGCGTGCGGCGGCCTCTTCTGAAGCCTGGATCGCCTCCTCGAACAACGAATACATCACCAACGCCGATGCACCCGCATCTTCCAAGCGCCGCGCCATATCCAGATCCCGTGAAAACGGCGAGGCCGACGGCACCAACGGATTGGCGAGCGTGAGACCCAGATATTCGGTACTGAGATCGATCATGCTCATTCCTCCTTGGTCGCCGGCGTCGCCGCCGATTCTGTCGTTGTTTCATCGGCCTCGCCAGTCCCCGGTAGATCGAAGGGCAAATCCGCCAGTTGCTTATAGTGATGGTAACGGGCGCGAACGTCCTGCTGCGAACGCGCCAGGAAGCCTTCCGCCGCATCCGGATGACTGCGCCAGAGCATATTGAAGCGTGTCTCGGTGCTGATGAAATCCTTGTACGGAATCGACGGCTCGGGCGAATCCAGATGCAGCGGATTCTTACCCGCCGCGGCGCGCGCCGGTTCGTAGCGGAACAACGGCCAGTGCCCGCTCTTCACCGCGAGATCCTGCTGGCGGTGATTGAAGGACAGATCCACGCCGTGGGCGATGCACGGCGCATAGGCGATGATCAACGACGGACCGTCGTGCGCCTCGGCATCGATGAAGGTGCGCAGCGTCTGCATGTCCTTCGCGCCGTAGGCGATATGCGCGACATAGACGTTCTCGTAACCCATCGCCAGCAAGGCCAGATCCTTCTTGCCGGTCGACTTGCCGCCGGCGGCGAATTTCGCCACCGCGCCCAGCGGTGTCGCCTTCGACATCTGCCCGCCGGTATTGGAATACACCTCGGTATCCAACACCAGAATGTTCACATTGCGCCCCGAGGCGAGCACGTGATCCAGACCGCCGTAGCCGATGTCGTAGGCCCAACCGTCGCCGCCGATGATCCACACGCTCTTGCGCACCAGATTCTCGGCGACCGTTTCCAGTTCGCGGGCACGCGGATCGTCGATGCCTTTGAGCTGCTCACGCAACTGCACGACGCGCGCGCGCTGCTGCGCAATGGCAGCCTCATCGCCCTGCTCACCCGGCCGCGCCGACGCACGCAGTGCAGCGGCCAGTTCTTCGCCAATGAATTCTTTCAGATCGCAGACCAACTCGCGCGCATATTCGATCTGTTTGTCGATGGCGACGCGCATGCCCAGCCCGAATTCCGCGTTGTCCTCGAACAGCGAATTGTTCCAGGCCGGCCCGCGCCCCTCGGCATTGGTGGTCCACGGCGTGGTCGGCAGATTGCCGCCGTAAATCGACGAACAGCCGGTGGCGTTGGCGACCAGCATGCGATCGCCGAACAACTGGCTGGCGAGTTTGACATACGGCGTCTCGCCGCAACCGACGCAGGCGCCGGAGAATTCGAACAGCGGCTGCAACAACATCGAGCCCTTGATGGTGGTGAACTTCACCTCACGGCGATCGTATTCGGGCAAGCCGAGGAAGAACGCCCAGTTGGCCTTCTCCGCCTCGCGCAGCGGTTCGATGGGCGCCATATTGAGCGCCTTGTGCGAGGCGTTGGATTTGTCGCGGATCGGGCAGATATCCACGCACAGACCGCAGCCGGTGCAATCCTCCGGCGCGACCTGGTACATCATCACATGGTCCTGCGGATAATCCTTGCCCAGCACCTTGTGATATTTGAAACCTTCCGGTGCGTTCTGCATCAAGCTCGCCGGCACCAGTTTGCTGCGGATCACGCCGTGCGGACACACCAGCGGACACTTGCCGCATTGCGTACACAGATCCGCATCCCAGACCGGAATCTCCAGAGCAAGATTGCGTTTCTCATACGCCGCCGTACCCAGCGGGAAGCTGCCGTCCACCGGCATCAGACTGACGGGGATTTCATCGCCACGCCCGGCGATGAGTTCGGCGGTAAAGCGGCGCACGAAATCGGGCGCCGCATCGGTGAGTAAATCGGGCCGCTCGAAGACACTGGTCACGCCCACTGGCAGCTTCACCTCATGGAGACTGGCAAGTGCAGCGTCGATGGCGCGGAAGTTGAACTCGACGATGCGTTGTCCTTTGCGTCCGTAGGTCTTCTCCACCGCGTGCTTGATCGCGGCGATGGCCTGCTCGCGCGGCAACACACCGGAGATGGCGAAGAAGCAGGTCTGCATAATGGTGTTGATGCGCTTGCCCATCTGCGCGTCTTGCGCGACCTGGTAGGCATCGATGGTGTAGAAGCGGATGTGTTTATCCAACATCTGCTGCTGCATGCGCCGCGGCAGGCTGTCCCACACCGTGTCCGGTGACTCCGTTGAGTTGAGCAGAAACACCGCGCCCTCGGCGGCCTTGTCGAGCATGTCGTAGCGTTGCAGGAACACCGGCTGATGACAGGCGATGAACTGCGCCTCGTTGTCGCCGATCAGATAGGTCGAACGGATCGGCTGCGGACCGAAGCGCAGATGCGACACCGTCACCGCGCCGGATTTCTTGGAGTCGTAAACGAAATAGCCCTGCGCGTGCAGGTCGGTATCCTCGCCGATGATCTTGATGGAATTCTTATTGGCGCTCACGGTGCCGTCGGAACCCAGGCCGTAGAACAAGGCCTGCACGCAACCGGCATGTGCATCGGTGCGGTAAGCCGCATCCCATTCGAGACTGGTATGACTGACATCATCGTGGATGCCGATGGTGAAGCCATTCTTCGGCCGCTCGCGCCCGAGTTCGTCGAACATCGCCTTGATCATGCCCGGCGTGAATTCCTTGGACGACAAGCCGTAACGCCCACCGATCACGCGCGGCAGGTGCTTGAATTTAGAATCGCCCTGCATATGGGCCTGCGCCAGCGCTGTCATGACATCTTTGTACAGCGGTTCGCCATCAGAACCCGGCTCTTTGGTGCGATCGAGCACGGCCAGCGCGCGCACCGTCGCGGGCAACGCCGCAATCAATGCATCGGCATCGAAGGGCCGATACAAACGCACGCGCAGCAGGCCGACCTTCTCGCCCTGCGCCGTCAGATGATCGACCGTCTCGTGCACTGCCTCGGCGCCCGAGCCCATGATGACGATGACGCGCTCGGCATCCGCCGCACCGTGGTAGTCGAACAGCTTATACGCGCGCCCGGTGAGTTCGGCGAAGCGATCCATCAGCGTCTGCACAATGCCGGGAAAGGCACTGTAGAACGGGTTGACGCGCTCGCGCCCCTGGAAATACACATCGGGATTCTGCGAGCTGCCGCGCAACACCGGATGCTCCGGCGACAAGGCGCGTGCACGGTGTGCCTGCACCTGCGTGGCGGAAATCATCGCGCGTAACACGCTGTCGTCGACGGCCTGAATCTTCGCCACCTCGTGCGAGGTGCGGAAGCCATCGAAGAAATGCAGCACCGGCACACGCCCTTCCAAGGTCGCGGCATGCGCAATCGTGGCGAAGTCCATCACCTCCTGTACCGAACCTGCACACAGCATGGCATAGCCGGTCTGGCGCACCGCCATCACATCGCTGTGATCGCCGAAAATCGACAGCGCCTGACACGCCAGTGAACGCGCCGCGACATGCAGCACCGTCGGCGTAAGTTCGCCGGCGATCTTGTACATATTGGGGATCATCAGCAGCAGGCCCTGCGAGGCCGTGAACGTCGTCGCCAGGCTGCCGGTCTGCAAAGCGCCGTGTACCGCACCGGCGGCACCCGCCTCGCTTTGCATCTCGATGACGTGCGGCACCGTGCCCCACAGATTCCTGCGGCCTTCCGCCGACCAGGCATCGGCAGACTCGCCCATCGGCGAGGCCGGTGTGATGGGATAGATGGCACACACTTCGCTCAGACGGTGCGCGATGATCGCAGCGGCTTCATTGCCGTCGATGGTCAGCCAGGGTCCGGCCGTCATAGGAGTATCTCCGTCCACAACCACGTGTGGTAGCACGGACAGCATAGCCAGACGGCAGGCGAAGTCACCAGCGGAAAGCCGGCTTCAGTTGACGGGGATCAATACCACGTGGTCCAGCTACGTTTGCTCAACCACGTGCCGAGACGGGAACTATCGCGCTGTGGCCGGCGCGACCGGTTCATTGCCCTACCCAACTGAATCGCCGTTATCCAATCCGATTTGGGATTAGATCTAGGATTTGATCCTGGATTCAGCATGGGAATCGACGAGTTCACGTCGCAAGGCCTCGCGACTGAGCGCCGCCTCGCGTTGCTGGACGCCCAGATAACCGAGGACATCGATCATCTCGCGCAGCATGACCAGCATCACGATCGTCACGCCCAGCAAAGCCAGCAGCAGCGCCTCCGTTAAATATCCCAAGGCATACCCAGCACCGATCACCAACACCGAAGGCAGTAACGCCCGCCAATACAACTGCCGGTGCCGATACAGTCGCTTTTCATAATTACGTACGCTCTGGGGCATCTCAGTGTCGTCGTCATGCATGGGCGGTGTTCCCGTAGGTCGTGGCGAGTGGCACCGATTATGCGCATATTCGCGCTGATATCCAGCGACAAATCCGTTCATAGCCATAGATACACAAGGCGACTGGGTTTTTGTGCGCATAATCCACTACAAACACTCGGTGGGACCTGCCCGGAAACTGATATACACTCCCCGGCAGTCATCCTCATCCCATGCAGATCCACGACACACGCTCATGAAAACCCTGACTGAATACGACCTCGCCGAACTCCAGCTGATCTACCGCCTGCTGCACAGCCATTTGCAGGATGAGATCGATCTGATGGATTCGCAACTCATGCACGACCTGCAACGCCATCTGCAAGCCAAGGCCCGTGCCGACGGCGTCGATGTCTCGGTGCATGCGCAATGGGCGACGTGGTTGAATGGCGGGGTGGTGGTTTTGAAGTCAGTGGAGTGAAGACCGCTGCAATACGCCTTGAACAACACCGAGCAAGGTCAAAGCTGTCGTTAACCATGGTCTGATCGGATATTGGTGGTCTGCTCACGGTCTATCTCGGAAATTGTAACCCGTAACCCGAATGGCACATACTTAGGCTCAAATGTAGGGTGGGTATGCGGTTTTTGCGTAACCCACCAAGCATTGCGCAGCTACACGATGCGTTTGTTAATGTGTGCCTACGGCACGCTTGGTGGGTTACGGCGCAAACGACGCGCCTCACCCACCCTACATCGGATAGAAATTCGCTTAGATTAAATAAGTGTCATTCACCCACCCATATTGTTCAGCGCGACCTTGCCTCATGGACTCCGGTCCTCCCAGTCATCCCACTCCACCGCGTGAGTCTTGAGATAGCGGCTGACGGCCGCACCCACGGTCGGAAAGAAGGTCTGTTCACCCAGCCGCGCGAACAGTCCGAAGCGTTTCAGCTTGTCCTTAACGGGATCCTTCATCTCGGCAAAGCACAGTTGGATGTCAGCCGCGCGCAAGGTCTCTTCTAACTCGCCGAGCATGTCGGCGGCGGTGACGTCCACACTGGTGACCGGTTCCGCCGCCACCACCAGCCAGCGCACGGGCGTAGGCGATGCTGCCACCGCGTCCAGCACGCGGTCATGGAACAACTCGGCGTTGGCGAAGAACAAGGGCGCATCCCAGCGAAACAGAACCAGGCCGGGGATCAGGCGCGCGTCGGGATAACGTTTGATGTCGTGATAGCCTTTGACACCATCGGCGCGACCCAGGACTGCGGAATGCGGACGCCAGCCGTCCCACAGAAACTCGATGACGGCAATCACGATCGCCAGGCCGATGCCTGGAATCGCGCCCAGCACAGCCACGCCGACGGTGCAGACGATCGATAGCCAGAACTCCCAACGCTGGATGCGATAGATCCGACGCAGGTCGGTCACCTCGATCAGACCGATGGCCGACGCGATCACGACCGCCGCCAATGCACTGGTGGGCAAATGCTTCAGCAGATCCGGTGCCACCACCAGCAGCAGGGCAACCGCCAGCGCGCCGACGACGCCGGTCAGTTGGGTTCTGGCACCCGCGGCCTCGGCCACGGGCGTGCGCGACGAACTGCTGCTGATCGGAAAGCCCTGAAAAAATCCGGCGGCCAGGTTGGCGACGCCGAGACCCACCATCTCCTGGTTCGGATCGACATAGCTGCGGGTGCGCGCGGCATAGACACGCGAGAGCACGCTGGTGTCGGCGAACGACACCAGCGCGACGGCGCAACCGCCGATCAGGACGGGGACGATATCGGTGTAGGTGATCCACGGGATGGCGAACGCCGGCAGACCTTGCGGTAGAGAACCGAGCACCGCGACATGGGCGCGCGCCGACAGGTCCAGCACACCCACGACGACGGTCGCTGCAACCACGGCGATCAGAATACCCGGCCAGCGCTTGCTGCCCTTGAGCAGCAGGATCACCGCCAGCGTGCCTGCGCCGACCAGGAACGCAGCCCAGTTGGTTCGGCCGTCGAACACCGCCAGGGCGATGGCCCATACGTCTCTGCAGTGGTCCGGTCCTCTCGATCGAAAAACCGAACAGCTTGGGCAGTTGACTGATCAGTACCGTCAGCGCAATGCCGTTCATGTAGCCGTAGCGGATCGGCTTGGACAGCAGTTCGGTGACGAAGCCGAGGCGCGCGATGCCGGCCACGATACACACCATCCCCGACACGACCGCCATCATGCCGGCCAGGGCAACGGCACGCAGCGGGTCGCCGCCAGACAGCGGCAGGATGACCGCGAGGATGACCGCCGCCAGCGATGAATCGGGCCCCAACACCAGAATGCGACTGGGGCCGAACAGTGCATAAGCGAGCAGTGGAACGATGGTCGCGTAGAGGCCATAGATGCCCGGCACACCCGAGGCCACCGCGTAGGCGATGCCCACGGGCACCAGCATCGTCGTCAGCACCAGTCCGGCGACGATGTCGTGACGCAACCAGGCTGCCTCATACGCGACGCAAAGTCTGTAGCCCAGGCAGCCAGCGTATCCAGCCGATCTGATCGGCATTCAGCGGGCGCGGGATACGACCCGGTTCCGGTCGCTGGGATGAAGGAGATGAATCACGCATGTCATCGCTCCGGCTTGGCGCTGGCAATCAACCCGGCTCCATTACCCAGGCTGCGCACGCTGAATATTTTCAGCCGCAAGCCGAGCGACGGCCAGCCCTACTCCGCCGCACGCTCCGAATGTCCCTGCATGCGCGCCGCCAGCATGGCGATGTCGTGCAGCAATTGTTCTTGTGCACCCTTCGATTGCAACTGGCTTAGCTGCACCAACAATTTTTCTTTGCGCTTGGCGACGAGGCGGGCAATGGCGAGGAATCCGGTGAGCACATCCTGTTTGCGTTCGCGGGCGATGGTACGTGCATCGGGCGCCTGATTGAGCATGATTTCCAACCAGCGCTCCGATTGCTCACGCGTGGCCTTGCGGGTGTACTTGCGCAGCAGACCGCTGAGTACTTGAGCGTCGTGATACTCGCCGAGCAGATCTTGCAGACGTTGCAGACGCCGCACGACGGATTCGGTACCCTTGAGTTCGGCGCGAAACGGCGACAGCAGATAGCGGATGCGCTTGCCGCAGATGCGCGCCGCATGCAGCTGATCTTCGTCTTCGCGGGTCTCGATGTGGCGCAGGTGAAAAGTCAGATCAGTGACCAGTTCTTCCAGGTGTGCGCCGCACAAATGGCCGATGGACTCTACCAGTGTCGTCCAGTTCATCGAGCGTCTCGTTGTGCGCAAGGACAGCGCGTGCGCGCTGTTCCAATTCGGCGTATTCGTCCAGCACGTCAACGCGCAGCACGCGGTAGGCCTCGGCCTTGCGCAGCTCCAGTTGACGCAGCAGCCAACGCAGGCCCAAACGCGCGTCGCCGGTGATCTGACGTTCATTGCGCATCAGCCAATCGAGCTGCACCTCGGCATCGCGGGCGTGGTTGGTATCACGGCCGAGCTGACGCATAGTTTTGCGCAGGCGCTTAGGCAGTGACGGGAACGCCTCGGGGTAGGCGCTGAAGGTACTGCGCAGCTGGCGCAGACCGACGCGGAAATCGTGCAGCGCCTCGTCGTCGGGATTGCGTGTCATGCGCACAAAGGCCTCATGCGCCTTGTCGAGCTGCATCGAGGCGATGATGGCGGCGGCCTGCGGCACCGGCAGACTCAGCAGCGGGCGCATGGGACTGGCGGATTTGGTCGTGGCACGATGCAGCGGCGGCGTTCATTTTCACCGGGGTGTGGGCCTGTTCCGTAGTCTGGGGCATGGCGGTCTCCTTGTCAGCGCCGGGATCTGACCGCCAGGCTCTGCGGGCGGGGCCGCGATTCTACACCGCGTCGGAACTCGGGACCACCTTGCGCGGATCGCTACAGCAACGGAACCAATACCGGCCACACCAGGTCCAGTAAACGGGGCTGGGCCTCGGCACGCGGATGGATACGGTCGGGCAGCATCAGCGCGGGATCGGTGGCCACGCCGTCGAGCAGAAACGGCACCAGCGCGGCACCCGTCTCCCGCGCGAGTGTTCGGGTAGATCGCGGCGAAGGCGTTGGTATAGGTCGGTCCGTAATTGGGTGGCAGCCGCATGCCGAGCAGCAGCACTTTGGCGCCGGCGGCCTGTGCGACTTCGATCATCGCGCGCAGGTTGGCCTCGGTCTGTGCGAGACTCAAACCACGCAGACCGTCGTTGCCGCCGAGTTCGAGCAGCACCAGCGCATACCGATCTTGCGCAAGCAGTGCCGGCAGGCGTGCGCGACCACCGGCCGTGGTCTCGCCGCTGATACTGGCGTTGACGACGGCATGCGGCAGATCCTGCGCACGCAGCCGTTGTTGCAGCAGCGCGACCCAACCGGCATCGAGTTCGATACCATAGGCGGCACTGATACTGTCGCCGAACACCAGAATGCGCGGCGCGCCTTCACCTTTATCAGCGCCATTATTATCAGCCAGGGCCGCACACGACAGCCATCCCAACAGAGTGCAGAGAATGAATCGACAGCAGAATCCGCTCATGCGTGCGCAACACCTTGGCAAGACCGTCCCGACACAGGCCGGCTCGCTGACGATCCTGGACAATGTCGACGTCGAGATCAACCGTGGCGACAGTCTGGCCATTGTCGGTGCCTCGGGATCGGGCAAATCCACGCTGCTGGGGCTGCTCGCGGGCCTGGATATTCCGAGCAGTGGCGAGGTGTGGCTGGAACAGACCTGCTTGAACACACTCGACGAGGATGGTCGCGCCCGCCTGCGCGCCACGCACATGGGTTTCGTCTTTCAGTCGTTTCAATTGCTGCCCAGCCTGACGGCCTTGGAAAACGTCATGCTGCCGCTGGAACTCGCGGGCCGGCGCGATGCGCAGGCGCAGGCACGCGACTGGCTGGAACGTGTCGGCCTCGGACCGCGCCTGGAGCACTACGCCGCGGCAACTGTCGGGCGGCGAACAACAACGTGTCGCCATCGCGCGCGCCTTCGTCACCCGCCCCGCCCTGCTGTTCGCCGACGAACCCACCGGCAATCTCGACAGCAGCACGGGTGCGCGGATTATCGATCTGTTGTTTGAATTGAATCAGGCGCAGCACACGACCTTAGTGTTGGTCACGCACGATGCCGAACTGGCGCAACGCTGCACGCGTCATCTGCGCCTCGACGCGGGACGTTGCGTGGAGAACGCGACATGATACAGACGCTGCGCCTGGCGAGCCGTTTGCTCAAACGCGATTGGCGCGCCGGTGAGATTCAAGCGCTGTTGTTCGCGCTGGCCATCGCCGCCGCCAGCACCACGGCGATCACGGCGTTTTCAGAACGTCTCCAAGGCGTCTTCGGCGAACAGACCAGCGAACTGCTCGGCGCGGATCTGGTGGTGGAGAGTTCGCGCACCCTTCCCGCGACCTGGCTCAAGCAAGCCGATCAACGCGGACTGCGGCGTACCGGCGCCGTCGAATTCGCCAGCATGGCGGTGGCCGACAGCGGCCTGCAATTAGTCGCCGTCAAGGCCGTCGATAACGACTATCCGCTGCGCGGTGCCGTGCGGGTCATGGCCGAACCCTTCGGCGTCGAAACCGCCGCGACGCAGATGCCGGAACCCGGCACGCTGTGGATAGAGTCACGCTTGTTCGCGCAGCTCAAGCTCAAGCTCGGCGACACGCTGCGCATCGGCGAAGCCGATTTCCGTATCGCGCAGATCCTCGGCTTTGAACCCAGCCGTGGCGGCGATATTCTCAACCTCTCGCCGCGCGTGCTCATGCATCTCGACGACCTGCCGCGCACGCGCGTCATTCAACCGGGCAGTCGCGTGAGTTATCGCGCGCTGTTCACCGGCGCGACTGAAAACATCGATGCCTATCGTCACTGGCTGGAACCGCAGCTGGTCGAACAAGACCGTCTGATCGATGCGCGCACCAGTCGCCCCGCCATCGGCAACGCCTTGGACAAAGCGGAACGCTATCTGGGATTGGCCTCGCTGATCGCCATCGGCCTGGCCGGCGTGGCGGTGGCCATGGCCGCGCGTCGCTACAGCCTGCGCCATTACGACACCAGCGCCATGCTGCGTTGCTTCGGCGCGGTGCAACGCGACATCGTGACGCTGTATCTGTGGCAGATGCTGCTGTTGGGATTGAGTGGCAGTATCGTCGGTGCGGCGTTCGGCTGGATGGCACAACTCGGATTGGTGCAACTGTTGTCGGATCTATTGCCGGTGACACCGCCGCAAGCCGGCCCGTTGCCGGTGTTGCTCGGCATCGCAACGGGCTTTGTCACCCTCGCCGGCTTCGCCTTGCCGCCGGTGTTGCGACTGCGCCAGGTCCCGCCACTGCGCGTGTTGCGCCGCGATCTCGAACCGCTGCCACCGCGCGCGTGGTTGGTGTATGGCCTGGCGTTACTCACGCTGTTCGTGTTGATGTGGCGTTACACCGGTGATGCGCGTCTCACGTTGTTGATTGCCGTGGGCGTGGCCATGACGGTGCTGCTGCTACTCGGCATTGCACTGCTGTTGTTGCGCGGCACACGCTGGTTACGCCAAGGCGCAGGCACAACCTGGCGCTTCGGCATTAACAGTCTGTGGCGACGCGGCGCGGCCAGCATCGGCCAGATCGCGGCCTTCGGTCTGGTCATCATGGCCATGAGTCTGACCGCCTTGCTGCGCGTCGATCTGCTCGAAAGCTGGCAGACGCAATTGCCCGACGATGCGCCGAATCAATTCGCCATTAATATTCTTCCCGAACAGCGCGCGAACTTCGCCGCCTTCCTCAAGCAGGAAAACATCCTCAGCGCGCCGGTGTACCCGGTGGTGCGCGGTCGTCTCGCCGCCATCAACGGCATGCCGGTACGTCAGGCCGTCACCAAAGAGGCGCAGGACAACAACGCCCTGCACCGCGATCTGAATCTCACCTGGAGCGAGACACTGCCGGAAGGCAACCGGCTCATCGCCGGCACCTGGATGAGCGCGGCGACCGACGCCGGCATACCCGTGTCGGTCGAGAACAAACTCGCGGAGAATCTCGGCCTGAAACTCGGTGATAAATTGGAATTCCTCATCGCCGGACAATTACTCGACGCGCACATCACCAGCCTGCGCAGCGTGGAGTGGGATTCGTTCCGGCCGAATTTCTATGTGGTGTTTCCACCGGGCGTGTTGGAACATTACCCGGGTTCGGCGATGACCAGTTTTTATCTGGCGCCGGGACAGCAGCCCGTCTTGCAGCGCCTGGTCGCGCAGTTCCCCGCCGTGACGGTACTCGATGTCGGCGCGCTGCTCGGCGAGGTGCGGCGCATTTTCCAGCAAGTCACACTGGCCGTGGAATACATCCTGGTATTCGTGCTGCTGGCCAGTCTCGCGGTGTTGTTCGCGGTGCTCGCTGCCAGCCACGACGAACGTATCCAGGAAGGCGCACTGCTGCGCGCGCTCGGCGCCAGCCGCCGCCAAGTCCGCAGCGGCCACCTCGCCGAATTTGTCCTGCTCGGTCTGCTCTCCGGCCTGCTCGCCGCGGCCGGCACGGAACTGATTGCGTGGTTGCTGTACACGCGCATCTTCTATTTGGATTACGCCTGGCATTGGCCGGTGTGGTTAGCTGCGCCGCTGTGCGCCGCGCTGGGCATCGCCTTGGCCGGTCTGTGGGGCACGCGGACGGTGCTGTCGCGGCCGCCAGCGGTATTGTTGCGTGAGGGGTAAAATCTTCGCCCCCCAGTTTCGGAAATGTCGACTGATAAACATTTTTATCTTTGCAACGGCCTAGACTCAGCGAACGTTTGTTGTATCGATCCGCGTTCGGATATGCACCCCGACATGCTGCTCGATATACACCGGGGCCCGCACGTAGAGCCAATTTCTTACATACGTTTAGTCGGATTCGTGGTACTGATCGCCCAAATATTTCAGACCGATAGGCACTCTAAGGAGACCAAAATGAATTCAAATCGCACCGCGCTCTTCACTGCCCTCACCCTCGCCCTTGGCATGGCTGTCGCCGCCGAACCTGCCTTGGCGGCAAAACCCGTTGCGAGCAATGCCCACCCGGCCAGCAAGGGGTATCCGAACGGTCGCCCCTGGCAGGCGATGAAGATGGACTTTCTGACTGTTAAACAGATGATCGCAGATATCGACGCCAAGCTTGACAGCGTGTCGGGCGACGGCGATCTCATTCACGATGAAATAGGTCTCATCGGCGAAGACATCAACGCCCTTGCCAGCGATGTCGCCGCGCTGAAGAACACGTTGGATGTGCAGGTGAATGTCGCGTCCTCCGCCGATCGTAACGCCGACAACGATGCGCCCGTCACCGTATTTGTACACGTCACGCAGAATGGTCAGGCCGTTACCGGTCTGACAGCGGACAACTTCAGCTACAGCAACGCCTTCCCGCTCGCCGGCGCGGACTACTGCGGCGCGGTCTGCTTCAGCGCCGGTGACGCCGGTGTTTATGCGATCACGCTGAATGGCGACTGGAGTGCCAGCGCTTACGCTGGCGCCTTGGCCGTGGCCAATACGGTAACCACAGCCGATGGCAGTGATGTCACCTCGAACGGCAGCTCACTGGTGACCTTCGATATTCCGGCTGCACCGGTGGCCCAGTAACTGCCATATCGCAGGCTTTGTCCGCATCGGACAACACGGCCAGAGAACCGGACCCCGCCACGGCGGGGTCTTTTAATTTCAGAGGCGTATAGATTGTATGGATCTAGTCACGTTCACCCGATAGGATACCCGTCATGAACACGACAACGATCGACCTCTTTTCACCGCTGCAGCTCGGGCCGCATCGACTCCCCAATCGCATCGTGATGGCGCCCATGACGCGCAACCGTGCCGAGGCGGGCAACATTCCCAGCGCGCTTGCGCTTGAACACTACTGCCAGCGCGCGAGCGCTGGGCTGATTATTACCGAAGGCTCGCAAGTCGCGCCGGAGGGACAGGGCTATCCCTTCACACCCGGCATCCATAGCGCAGAACAAGTCTCCGGCTGGCGACGCATCACCGCTGCCGTGCATGCCAAGGGTGGACGCATCTTTCTGCAACTGTGGCACGTAGGGCGTATCTCGCATCCCTGCTTCCAACCTAAGTGGCGCGCCACCCGTGGCGCCTTCGGCACTCAAACCTGAGGGACAGGTGTACACCTTCGAGGGCCTTAAAGATTTCGTGACGCCGCGCGCCTTGGAACTGAGTGAAATACCGCTGGTCATCGAACAGTTCCGCAACGGCGCGCGCAACGCCCTGAACGCCGGATTCGATGGCGTCGAGATTCACGGCGCGAATGGTTATCTGCCCGATCAGTTCCTGCGCGACGGGACCAACCAGCGCAACGATGAATATGGCGGCTCTATCGCCAACCGCGCGCGTTTGATGTTGGAAATTACCGACGCAGTGTGCAGCGTCTGGGGCGCCGATCGTGTCGGCATTCGCTTGTCGCCACTGAACCCCTTCAACGACATTCGCGATTCCAATCCGGAAGCTACGTTCGGTTATGTTGTCGAGCAGCTGAATCGCTTTGGCTTGGCCTACCTGCACATCACGGCGATGGGCGCCGAAACACCGGGCGCTGCCGGTCCGGCCTTCGATCTGCGCAAGCTGCGCGCGCTTTTCAAAGGGACATACATGGTCAACGCGGGCTACGACAAGGCACGCGCCAACGCGGTGCTCGCCGCCGGTGATGCCGATTTGGTCGCGTTTGGCGTACCGTATATCGCCAATCCCGACCTGCCCGAGCGCTTTGCGCAGGATGCGCCACTGAACAACGCCGATCCAGCTACGTTCTATGGCGGCGACGCCAAGGGCTACACGGATTATCCAGCGTTGTCGGATTGAAGTTGCGTTGGGGACAGACTACGCTGATCCCGATTATTTGACCCTGGTAAACGCCACGCACACGCGCAAACCTTGACCGCTGGGTGCATCCTCAACACGCAGTTCGGCCTGATGCAATTGGGCGATGCGCTGCACGATGGACAGCCCCAGCCCGCAACCTTGTCCATCGCCACTGCTGCGACGATAGAAGCGATCGAACACCCGCGCGCGCGCCTCGGCAGGAATGCCCGGCCCGCTGTCCGTCACCGTCAGTTCAACCTGCTCTGGTGTGGGTGTCAGTCGGACTTCGATCGATCCAGCACTCGGGCGTGTAGCGCAACGCATTATCGATGAGATTGCGCAGCATAATAGCGAGTCCCGGCGCATAACCGCTGATCTGACATGCCTGCGCCTGTGGGCAATCATCGACAAAACCAAGCTGTATGCCCTTACGCGTCGCCTGCGCAGAAAAGTCGGCCAGCGTGTCCGCAACGATTCGACTCAGCTCGACGGGTGCAAATCCCTGCGTGAACGATTCCGGCTCCAGCCGCGCCAGCGTCAGCATCTGTTCGATGAGCCGCGTGCTGCGATCCACACCCACCAGAATATTATTCAAGGCCGCCCGACGTTCGTCGTCGTTATGTCGAGCGCATGGCCACCTGCGCATGCGTCTTGATGCCCGCCAGAGGCGTGCGCAATTCGTGGGCGGCATCGGCGGTAAAACGCGTCTCACGCTCGAATGCCTCTTGGAGTCGCTGCAACAGCGCATTCAAGGCCGTGGTCAAGGCGAATACCTCTTTGGGTACCGCACCGGCATCCAGCGGCTTGAGTGTCTGTGGCGTACGCTGCGCGACTTCACTGGCTAACTGCTTGAGCGGTTCCAGCCCACGCCCGATGCTCATCCAAATGAACAAGGCCACCAGCGGCAACGCCAACAGCAGCGGATACAGTGCACCGCGCGTGATTTCAGTGATGAGTTCATTGCGTACTACATAGCGCTCGGCGGCGTACAAGGTATAGCGCCCATCCGGCGTATGCAGCATAAAGACCCGCCAAGGAAAACCGAAAATCTCAACATCGCTGAATCCAGACGTAGTCGACAAGCGCGTCTCCGGTGCGCTCTGCGAGCGCAGCACCAGCGCATCACCACGCCAGATTTGAAAGCTGATATTGCGTTCGTAGTGATGGCCAAAGACGGCTTTGGGCAACTTGATGTTCGCCACCTCACCCTGATCCAGATGTTCCAGGGTCAGATCACTGATGATACCGGCCGCCTGCGCAAGTTGCGCATCGAAAATCTCTTCGATTTCGTGACGGGATTCGAGATACGTCACCGCCGTCACGCCCAGCCAGGACACCAGGAACAGCAGTATGATATTGCGCAACAGACGTTGACGGATAGAGATCATGGCTTAGGGTCTTTAGCCAAACGATAGCCGACGCCACGTACCGTCTCGATCAATCCGGCATCGAGTTTTTTGCGCAGGTGATGAATGTGAACTTCCACGGCGTTGCTCTCGACATCCTGGTCCCAGCCGTACAGGGTTTCCTGCAGGCGCGTCTTGGACACCAGTTTGTCGGCATTTTCCATGAGGATGCGCAACAGGGCGAATTCGCGCGGTGACATCTCGACGGGCTGGTCTTTATAGATCACCTGATGGCTGGCCGGGTCGAGCGTCAGGCTGCCATGCTGTAACAGCGGCGTCGTCCGTCCCTTGCTGCGCCGGATCAACGCCCGGGCGCGTGCCGCCAGTTCATCAAGATCGAACGGCTTGATCAGATAATCATCCGCGCCGCCGTCGAGGCCCTGAATGCGGTCGGCAACGGTGTCACGCGCGGTAAGAATGATCACCGGCGTGTCGTTGCCGACCCGACGCAGTTGTTGCAGAACACTCAGCCCATCCCGGCCCGGCAAGCCAAGATCCAACACCACCAAATCGAATGCGTCCGTGGCCAGCGCCTGTTCCGCCGCTTCACCCTGGGTCACCCAATCAACCGCATAGCCGTCCTGACGCAGTCCGACACGGATGCCTTCACCGAGCAGGGTGTCGTCTTCGACCAGCAGGATCCTCACCGTGTTTCAGCCTTCGCGGGTGAACTCCCGCATGATCTTATTCTGTTTGCCGAGCGCCGCATCCACCAGGCGCGGCCACAGCGCATTGATGCGCACGAACAGTGATTCGGGAAATCCCAGGTAGACATCTTTGCGATCCTGTTCGATGGCACGGACGATCTGCTTGGCGACCTGTTCGGGTTCATCCATGGCCATCTTGACCCGTTCCGCCATACGCTGCACGGCCGCCGTATTGAGCGGCGTGCGCACCGCGCGCGGCGCAACATACGTCACGCCCACGCCACTGCCGGCCAGTTCGCGGCGTAACGCCTCGGAAAATCCCCGCAGTGCGAACTTGCTGGCCGAATAACTGGCGAAACAGGCAAAGGCAATGGAACCGAATATCGATCCGACATTGACGATCTGACCGCGTCCCTGGGTCAGCATATCCGGCAGCAACGCGCGCGACAACTGCATCGGCGCCAACACATTGGTGCGCAGCACCTGTTCAATCAGCTGCGGGTCCGCCTGGCTGAATTGCGTGAAGTCGGTAATGCCGGCGTTGTTGATGACGATATCCACACCGCCGAAGCGCGCCTGCATGCGCGCCCGCACCACCGCACTGCCCTCTGCCTGGGTCAGATCGGTGGCGATGCATTCCACCTCGATCCCTTGCGACGCCAGCGGCTGCGCCAGCGCATTCAACTTGGCCAAATCACGCCCGACCAGACCCAGGCGCGCGCCGCGTTTTGCCAGTTCCGCAGCCAGTGCCGCGCCGATACCGCCACTGGCACCGGTCAGAACGATGCGCGCGTTGTGAATCTGCATTTCAGTCCTGCTCCGCTACTTGGCCAGTTTGGCTTCGACCATGGCCAGTACATGCTTGGCCTCCTCGCGACGCCCCTGATCGGCAAGTTCACGGTTCGGACGTGGCGCGGCGTTGATCGCCTTGGTGAGATACGTGATCGCTTCCTGATAACGTCCCTGATCGCGCAGGAAATCACCGTAGAAATAATTCTGGTCGATGCCATCGGGATTTTGCGTCAGCGCCTGCTTCAGATACTGCTCAGCCTTCTTGTCATCACCGAAGCCGATCGGCCAGCCGGGCACCTGGTAATACAGACTGCCCAGTGATGTATAGATGGAACCGTGCAGCGCATTCGGCTCGATGCTGGCGGCCTTCTCCAACAGCACACGCGCCTGTTTGACCTTACTCAGCGCACCCAGACCGCCGCTCACCCCGGCATGCGTGCTAAGAATAATCGCCTCCCAGACCAGCGGCTCAGCGGCCTGCGGATAGGCCTGTACCGCCGATTCCGCCTTGGCCTCGAGGAGAGTGAATGCGGCATCCTGCTGGTCCTTGGCAGTCTGGTATTTGACAACGGCCCATTCCTGCTGCAACTCCTGAATGGATGCATCCAGATTCGGATCGGCCGCGGCCCACCCCGCCTGCATCAAGGCCATGACCGCGATGTAATTGTGTAGGTATTTCATAATTTGCCTCCGAAGGAGTCGTCGTTTTGTAGGTTGTCATGCATCTAATGGCAGACTGCGGAAAACATCACCGTACAACTGATAGAACAGTTGCGCGCAATGGATCACGGCCTGTTGGTCGGCAGGTCGTGACAAACGGTTCATCAGCGTGCGGTAGGATTGGATGTGCTTCTCATCCAACGAACCGTGCGAGCGCAGATAACTGAAGGCTTGATCGGGCAATCCCAATGCGGATTGGATGGCGCCCGCAGCATGGGTCGCCAGTTGCACACTGGTGCCTTCCAACACCAGCACCATGCCGAAAAATCCGACCGGGTTGTTGCGCTGCACGGTGTCGTAGGCGTAGGCGACCATCAGCTCAGTCGCGGCATTGGGCATGCCCCGGCGCACCGCTTCTGCATCGGCACCGCAGGCCTTAATATCGTTGAGTATCCATTCCTGATGACCCATCTCTTCTTCGATGTACTCGCCTAACCCGACGCGCAACCATTCCAGAGATTCATCCAAGCGACTGCCGCAAGCCATCAGCAAGGGCACGGTATGCTTGACGTGGTGATAGGCCTGGGTGAGAAAGGCCACATAAGTATCGCGCGAGATCGTGCCACGCGCGCCACGCTGTAATTGCGCCGTTTCCATGAACGCTGCGCGTGCCGGCTGTGTGGCGGCGAGCAAGGCGTCGTAAAACTCAGACATCAGGCAACCTCGTTATAGAGTGATTGAAGGGATGCGGCATAGCGCGCGGCGATCTGCGCGCGACGTGGACGTACGGTGCCGGTCAGCAAACCGTTCTCGACCGTGAAGGCCTCCTCGGCCAAGACAAAGCGAGCAATGCGCGCGTAATCGGGCAGGCGTTGATTGGCCGCATCGATGGCGGCTTGGATGGACTCGGCCGTCGCGCCTGCACGCGGCACGATGATCGCGACATTGAACGGTCGCGCCTCACCGAACACCACGATTTGTGCGATGGCCGGATCCAACAACATTTCGCGTTCCACCCACTCGGGCGCGACATTGCGGCCGAAGGCGGTGATGAAAATATGCTTCTTGCGTCCGGTGAGGTGGAGAAAGCCTTGCGCGTCCACATGACCGATGTCACCGGTCGGCCAATAGCCATCGGCTGGATTATCCGACTCGCCCAGATAGCCGGCGCACACGGCACCGGCGACGTGAATTTCGCCATCGTCCGCAATACGCAGACGCACATGCGGCAAGGGTCTGCCCACCGAACCGATCAGTCGCGCCTGCGGTGTATTGAGCGCCACCACCGAGGCGGCCTCGGATAAGCCATAGCCTTCGTACACCGGCAATCCCAATGCCTGCGCCCGCTCCAGCAAGCGCGTCGACACCGGCGCACCGCCGACGGCAATGAAACGCAGACTGTCTGGCAATACGCCGCCGGCGGTTGCGATCTCGACCAATGCCTGTAGCAACTGCGGAATCAACACGATGCCGCTGGGTCGGTAGCGTTGCAGCGCGCGCAACAATTCGACAGGTTGCAGACGCGCGGCGCCGATCATCCCCAGCGACGCCAGCGGCGCTACCACGCAACGCGCACCGGCCAGCAGCATGACATACACGCTGGCGATGTTTTCCAGCAGCGTTGCCAGCGGCAGCAACGCGAGACTGCAATCTTCCGTCGTGGTCTCGGTGACTGCGCACAAAGATTCGACCACGCGATCAATCGTCGCGCTGTGCAGGCGCACGCCTTTGGGCGTACCGGTGGTGCCGGAGGTGTAGGTCACTTTCGCGATGGCAGAAAGACCGGCCGCGGGTTTGGTGGGTAAGCGAAACAGCGTCAGTGATGCATCGGCAATCTGCAGCTGTTTATCGGGCGCCTGCCCACACAACGCCTGCACCCGCTCCGGCTGATCGGTCAACAGCCAATCAATGCCGGCATCGGTGACGACATGCTGCAATTGACTGGTGGAAAAAAATCCCGGCAGCGGCACGCAGGTTACGCCGGCACGCAACGCGGCCAGATCGGCGACCACCCACGCCGGGCCATTGTCCATCAACAGCCCGACACAGCGCGCCCCCAGCGACGCCGCCAGTGTGTCTACCGCCGACTTCAGTTCGGCATAACTCAGTGACGACGTCACGCCTTGCACCGCACAGGCCGCCGGCTGCGCGCAGTGCGTGACGATCGAGCGCGTCGAGAATCAAACTGTTCACACACGCTCGTGCCGGCATGCAGTCGAAATTGCTCGCGCTCATTGCGCCCAGCTTCAGGGCCTCGTGCCAGAGCGCCCAGAGATGCGGTGAATGCGGATCGATCACACGGTCGAGTGCGTGGAAACCCTGACTGATCTCGCCGGCATACACCACCGGCTTGGCATCGTAGTAACTACCCCAGTCATCTTGCAGGGCAGGATCGAGGCGCGACACATCGGCCGCCGCCAGTTCGAGCGGACGCAGTCCCATGCGGGTAAACGCATTGAACAACGTGGAGACCGCCGTGAACACAACCCAGGTATAACCGGCCGCGTGCAGATAGGCGGTCAACGCCGCGATCAACCAACGCGCCTGACCGGCACTGGCCGGGGCAAGATTACCGACTTCGGCAATTTCAGCACGGCCGACTATCTGACCGGCATGGCGCGTGATCTGCGCCTCGATGGGCGTATCCAGATAATATTCGGCGAACAAGGCCTCATGACCGGCCGAGCGAATACCCGCCACGGCGGCGAACGAATTATCGGGCCGGGTTATGCCGATGAGCTGCGGGTAAAAGGTGCTGATATTGGCAGCATAGGCTTGACGAAACACCTGCTGCACAAAGGCTTCGAGGCGATCACGACCGATTTGATCGCGTTGATACTGTTCGATATTCAGAAATGAACTGGGTTCGACGATACTGCGTGAATGAACGCTCTCATCAGACGGTATTGTCACGACGGCAACTTGGCTAGACATGCTTCCCTCCAACCTCCACAACAGGTTGGAATGGGATACTAGGCGTGCAAACTTAACAGAACCTTAAGGTGGGCCGGTTGGGCCAGATTTGTCCATAAAATGCGCAATGGCGCACATACGCGCCAGGCAGCGCCGTCTTCACCTGCACGGTGTCCGGGCCAGACCGGGCCTTGTCATAAACTCGTCGCGCCAACTCACGCATTGGCTGAAACACCCCATATATCCGGTCTGTACACGACATACCGCCGCCATCCATCGTTTCGGCACGGATGGGCGCCTGTTAGAATAGCAGGCATCACTTCTGCCATCGATAAACACTCTTATGTTATCCATCCGTGCACGTCCTCTTTCGCAACGACTGATCAGCGGTCTCTTGGCCGTCACGCTGCTGACGTCCTGCGGTCCGGGTGGCATCACCAATCTGCAACAGGACATCACCCTCGCCGCGCAGGAACGATTGAAAAGAACGCTCGCCGGTCATTACACCCGCGAATTTGGTAACGGCATCGGTACTGTGGTGACGGGTCTGGCGCAGCCGGGCGGCTATCTCGACAACCCGCTGGTGCGCATTCTGCTCCCACCACCACTCGGGATTGCCCTCGGTGTCGCCCGCGACTTGCAAGCCGACCCTCAGGCTGCCGTTTTGACAACACTGATGAACCGCGCCGCTGAACAGGTGGTCCCAGGTGCTGCGCCGATTCTGCAAAAGGCACTGTCCCAGATCACACCCAGCGAGGCGTATAGGCTGCTGGATGGCGGCGGCACGGCGGGTACCGACTACCTCAAGGCAAAGACCAGCGCCAACCTGCGCGAAACGCTCGCACCCCAGATTGTGGAAAAGCTCGCTGGTAATGGCGCGCTGGATATCTATCAAGATGTCTACGGTGAACAGATCGCAACACAGCAGCAACGGCTGCTGCCGTTGTGGCCGACCCCGCCGCGCCGCCACAGCTGGCGCCGTCGGAACTGGATGAATACGTAACCGAACAGACCATCGATGGCATGTTTAAAGTTCTGGGTGCACACGAGACCAGCCTGCGTGAAAATCTCGATGCCGCAACCGGCGGCCTGCTGCCGAGCGTAACGAAACCCACTATGGGGAACACAGCCGTGGACACGGCCCCGCGCGCCTGTTCAAGCGCCTGTTCAAGTGACTGATCAAGATCTCATTCAAGAGCTCAATCAAGAACTCGCTCGAGAACCCTCACCGGAACCGCCACTCGATCCAAATCCTATTGGACCTGTCGCACCACCGAGCGAGTCGATAACACCCGCCGTAACCCCTACGCGTGAACTCGACGTACCCAGCGAAAATAATTGAAGAGCTGGTCTTTACCTGAAGGCGTGCGATGCGTCTCGGCACGCGTTTCCAGCAAGGTGAAACCGCTGCCGAGTTCAGCCTGCATGCGCACGGCATCGTACTGGACGATAGGCAGACCGCTACACTGTTCCGGACCACCAGGCGCGAAGGTGCCGATGATGAGTTGTCCGCCGGGTTCGAGGGCACTCTCCAGCACGGCGTGGTAACGCATACGGTCAACCGGCTCCGTGAGGAAATGAAATACGGCGCGATCGTGCCATAAACGATACGACTCGAGTGGTTCAAAGCACGTGATATCGGCCTCGATCCAGCGTACCTGCTGCGCGCGTTCACCCAACCGGTGTTGCGCGTGAGCCAGGGCCTGCGCGGAATATCCACACGCTGACCGCGCTGTAACCGTCATCGAGCAAATGATCGACCAAGGTCGAAGCACCACCGCCGATATCGATCAGTGGCGCGCTGCGCTCAACACCACTCGCCTGAATCAACTCACGCGACAGCGTGGACGCCACCTGATACCAACTCACCTCTAACGGCGACTTGTCGCGGTAAACCCGCTCCCAATGCGTCTTGCGCTCGTTTTGCATGGTCATCTCCACTCAACGCGCAAACAACCGTTGTGGATCTTTGAACGATTTGAATTCCAGTCCGTTGCCGGATGGGTCGGTAATAAACAGTGTCGCCTGCTCGCCAACCTGCCCGCGAAACGGATATGCGGTTCGATCAGGAATTCGGTACGCGCATCCCGCAACCGCTGCGCCAATTGCTGCCAGTCATCCCAGTCCAACACCACACCGAAATGCCGCACCGGCACCGCTTTCCCATCGACTTGATTGGTCGGCTCCGGCGCGGGTGGCGTGTCGACAAGATGCGCGGACAACTGATGACCGAAAAAGTCGAAGTCGATCCAGCGCGTATCTTCACGCCCTATCGCGCAGCCCAGCACGCCGCTGTAGAAGGCACGGGTTGCTGCGATATCGAGAATCGGAAAGGCCAAGTGAAACGGCGGCATGATAGATGCGTTACCAAAGGATCAAAGGCCACGGTAGCACAAGGTGTTTCCTCCGTGCAGACCCGTGGCCGACGTTATGACTTTAGTCAGATGTACGCGATCTCCGACACATCGGCCATAAAATGCCGGTAGTCGCAGGTAAGTTCCTCGCCGGGCTGAATGTCGCGCGTCGCCCAGCCTTCATAGACCACCGAAAAATCGACGTTGGGCTCGCGCGAGTGATTCATGTACTTGCCCATGGTGGTCTCGTAATAGAGATCGCCGCCCAGTTCGGGTTCGTACATATGCACCTCGATCTCCTGCTGGCTCGAAGGCGGCAGCTTGGCGAACTCCTCCGCCGAGATGCGGATATCGAACACCGGGTGGAATGCCCAGACCTTGGTGCCTTTGGGGATGTGCTCCTTGGCGAATACGCCAAAGCCTTGGATGTCACTTTTTTCGAGATAGGTCGGTACGATCAGCATGCGTGCGCCTTTGCCTTTAGCCGGTGGTTGATTTTGCGCAAACGCTAGCGGGAGATGTGTTGGACGTCAAGATGGGGCCGGGATTTTGTTTCGCACGTCTCTGTTTTTTGCCGCGGGCGGATTTGTTTCTATTGCAAGATCGGCCGTGCTTTTGCGCATGCTGTGGTGAGGCATTTTTATCAATCTCCACCTTTGGCCGTATTTTTGCTCCCCTGCTGGGGCGAGGTACTTTTTTTTTGCTCCGCAATTGGCCTTTTTTCCGCCCTCGCTGGGCGGGTTACTTTCTCTTGTTTGCCCAAGAGAAAGTAACCAAAGAGAAGGGCACCCCGACGGCTTGGTCGCTACGCGACTCCCCTGCGCTCCTCGCCCATTTGCGCGCGCGCCTAACTCGCGATTGCAAACAGCGCAATCGCTCAAACACGAGGCGCGCTTGATCGCAAACGGGCTGCGGTGCTCGGCAGCGCCGACGGGGCCCGGAAAGTCAAAACCGGGCGCCTTTGTTTTTGTAGGAGCGGCCTTCGGCCGCGAACGGTTTGCAGAATGGCGTTCGCGGCCAATGCCCCAGGGGCAGCTTCTCGGCGCAAGCGCCTCACCTTCAGGCCGCCCCTACAGGTGCAGTGTTTGGGTTTTGACGTTAACCCCCGTAGGTGCAGCCGAGCATCGCAGCGCACAGCGGGGAAAGCGAGCAACTGTTTGAGCCGCCCAGTTCTATCGGGCGGCGAGTTTTGCGAGCGACCGCTGTGCGCGAGAAGCGCAGGGAAGTCGCCGATAGGCGACCAAACCTCCGGGCCGCCTTTCTCTTTGGGTACTTTTCTTTGGCGGAGCAAAGAAAAGTACCTCGCCCCAGCAGGGGCGAAAAAACGGCCAAGGCAAATAAGAGAAAGTAACCCACCTAGCTAACGCGGGAAAAATCAGCCTGTCCGGCCACTGCAAGAAATACCAACAATCACGCAACCCGCGCGCAAGAAAAGCGCCACTCAACCCTTCTTGATATGCCTCACCAGGCGCTTGCGCTTCTGCTGCTGCCGCGGTGAAAGTTTGTTGCGGCGATCCTTGTAGGGATTATCGCCGGTACGGAATTCGACGCGTAGCGGCGTACCGACAAGATCCAACTCCTTGCGAAAGGCGTTGATCAGATAACGCTGGTAGGACTCGGGCACTTTATCGGTCTGGTTGCCGTGGATGATGATCGTCGGCGGGTTTTGACCACCCTGATGCGCGTAACGCAGCTTGATGCGCCGGCCATGCACCAGCGGCGGCTGATGCGCGAAGATGAGTTTTTCCATGATGCGCGTGAGTTCCGGGGTGGAGAACTTGGTGGTCGCCGCGCGGTAACAGCGCTGCACCGCGCCGAACAGATCGCCGACGCCCGAACCGTGCAAGGCGGAGATGTAAAAGAACTCGGCGAAGTCGATGAACGGCAGACGGCGATCGATTTCCTGGCGGATCCAATCGCGCTCATCGGATCCCAGTCCGTCCCACTTGTTGATCGCCACCACCAAGGCGCGCCCGGAATCGGCGGCATAGCCGGCCAGCGTGGAGTCTTGCTCGCTCAAGCCTTCGTGCGCGTCCAAAATCAGGATGACGACATGCGCCGCTTCCATAGCCTGAAGCGCTTTGATGACGCTGAATTTCTCAATGGCCTCGCTGACGCGCGCGCGTTTGCGCACCCCGGCGGTATCGATAAAGGTGTAGCGTTGACCGTCGCGCTCGAAGGGCACGAAGATGCTGTCGCGGGTCGTGCCCGGCTGATCGAAGGCGACCACGCGCTCTTCGCCGAGGATGCGATTGAGCAAGGTGGATTTGCCCACGTTGGGACGGCCGATCAGCGCGATGCGAATCGTGTTGTCTTGTTCCGGGAAGGCGTCTTCGACGAGCGGTTCCGCCGGCATGCTCGCGAGGACGCGCATGGCAAGATCCTGCACACCCTGACCGTGCGCCGCCGCGATGGCGACGGGTTCGCCCAATCCGAGGCGGTGGAAATCCGCGGTCACGACCACGCTGTCGAGGCCATCGACCTTGTTCACGACCAGCATGACCTTCTTGCCGGCGCGGCGTAATTGGCTGGCAATGGCCTCATCGGTCGACACCAGACCTTCCCGCGCGTCGACCATGAACAGCACCACATCGGCCTCTTCCACCGCCAGCCAGGACTGTTTGGCCATGAGTGCGTCGATACCGGTCTCGTCGCCGGATAGTCCGCCGGTATCGACGACCAGATACGGGCGCCCGCCGAGTTTGCCCTCGCCGTATTTACGGTCGCGCGTCAGCCCCGGCACGTCCGCGACCAAGGCGTCGCGGGTGCGGGTGAGAAAATTGAACAACGTGGATTTACCGACGTTGGGTCGTCCGACCAAAGCGATGACGGGGAGCATGAATCGGGCCTAGTGACGAGAAGATGTAGCCTGGGTTGAACGAAGTGAACGACCGCTTTTGACGCCATGACAATGGCGGCAAAAGCTATCACATATAGTTCACGCCTTACCGTAAGAACACCGTGACCCGTCACGGTGTTCTTCAAACCCGGGTTTCGCTGTCGCTCCACCCAGGCTACGTGTGTGATCGCGCATCGATGGCGCTAATTGCCCGCGACGCGGTAGGCTGTCAGCGTGCCGCCGTTGCCATAGACATACAACACTTCGCCATCGACAACCAGCGGCGCGAGTACGCCTTTACCGTCGGCACGCGCACGCCCCACCAGTTCGCCGTCGCTGCGCGCCAGCAGATGCACGTAGCCTTCGAAATCGGCCACCGCCACATAGTCGCCAATGGCGACCGGCGCGGTCAGCGTGCGATTCGCCAGCTTGTCCTGCTTCCACAGTGACGTGCCATTGTCGCGATCCAGCGCCCATACATGGCTCATGTCGTCGGTCACATAGACGTTGCTTAAATCCACACCCAGCCCAGCGGCGGAGGACAGATCACGCGACCAGAGAATACGGCCACTCTCACCGTCGAGTGCGACAGCACGACCTTGATAAGAGACGGTGTAGATAGTCTTGCCCCAGACCTGCGGCTGCGCATCGATATCCACCATGCGCTCCAACTCGGAGCGGCCGTGCGGCACCGCCACGCTGGTCTCCCAGGCCGGCAATCCCTTGGTTATATCCAACACGGCCAGTTTGCCGTTGTCCGCGCCGGCGATCACTACGCCCTGCGTCACCAAGGGCGAAGCCGTGCCGCGCAGCGACAAGACCGGGACAGTGCGATCGAAAACCCACAGCCGTGAGCCGTCACTGGCTTTGAGTCCGGTCAGCTTGCCATCCACGGTCTGGATGACCACCGTACCCTGATCCGCGCCAGGCACCGATAACACTTCGCTGGACACCTGGCTGCGCCACACTTCATGGCCGTCGCGCCAATCGAGCGCCACCACCTCGGCATCGCTATTGCCCACCAGCACCAGGCTTTCGCCGACACCTACACCACTGGATATTTCAGTTTGAGTATCGGTCACCCACAGTTCTTTGCCCGTGGCGGCGTCGAATGCGCGCACCTTGCCCTTGCGCTCCGCGGCAAACACGCTGCCACCCGCCACGGCGGGGCGTATCCGCAGAAATTGGTCATCGATGCCGGCGCCGACATCGCGCTCCCACACTTTATTGAGCGTTGCGCGCGCCTGGATGTCGGTCAACTCGGTCGGCGGCGTGGCATTGTCCTCACCGCGCAGCCAGCTGCAACCGCTCATCCACACGGCGGCCAACAGCACTACGGTAATTTGAACAAACCGGTTCATGACGTTTTCTCGGCTGCGGCATTGCGCAGGGTGTCATCTCGCTTGGCCTCGACCAGCGCGCGACCGGGCAAATTCTCCGGCATCGCTGCCAAGGCACGCTCGTAAGCGGCATGCGCCTCGTCCATTTTGCCGCGGGCCATCGCGATGTCACCGCGCAACTCTTCATACAGCGTCGTGAAACTGGGATCGGCGATACCGGCAATCAGCTTATCTGCCGCATCGACATCACCGTCCGCCATCTGCATCCGCGCCAGGCGCAGCCGCGCAATATGCTTGGTGCCGTCGTCACGCGCATGATCCAGCGCCCATTGCAGATGCGCCCGGGCCGCCGTCAGATCATTTTTACCCGCTTGCAGTTTGGCCATGTACAGCGAGGCAAGCACGGTATATTCCGAGTCAGAGAAATCCTTCACCAGCACATCGTACTGCTTGACCGCCGCATCCAACCCCTTGTTGCTGTCGCCCAGGAATTGCAGGTATAGATTGGAGGCCGTCTCGGCCTTACGCACACCGTATTCGCTCCAACTCTTGATGCCATACAACACCGCCAGACCCAGCATGATGCCGGTCACCAGGGATAGGCCGTTGTCGCGCAACCAGCGCTTGAGCATCTCGGCTTGTTCTTCGTCGGTCTTGTAGACGTCCACGGGCTTACTCCGTTGTTCAGATTCTAAGTGTTAAGACCTTACCCATGCGTTGACGCTCGCACTTCATGTGTAAGCATGCGCCGTAGTCGCGGGCTTGCCCGCACACGGAAAGGTAGTTGTAGGAAAACATTTCGCGGGCAAGCCCGCGCCTATAGAGCGTCAAGCAACGACCAGTTCCTGCAACCGTGCAATGGCCGCAGCTTCACTCAAGGTTTCCTGCGGCGCTTCACCGCGCAGCGGTTTTATACTCAGGCTGCCGTTGGCCAGTTCGTCTTCGCCGAGGACCAGCGCCCAGGCCGCACCGCTGCGGTCGGCGCGCTTGAACTGGCTCTTGAAGCTGCCGCCGCCACAGTTTACCTGCAGGCGCAGGCCAGGCACAGCATCGCGCAGGCGTTCGCCGAGCACCGGGCCCTGACGTTCTGCGGCCGCACCGACCAGCACCAGGTAGGCATGCGCCGTTTCGGGTTGCGGATGCAGGCCCAGATCGATCAATAGCGCGATCAAGCGTTCCAGCCCGATGGCAAAACCAAAGGCCGGCGTGGCGCGTCCACCCAGGTATTCGACCAGACCGTCGTAACGACCGCCGGCGCACACCGTGCCCTGCGAGCCGAGTCGATCGGTCACCCACTCGAACACGGTGCGACCGTAGTAATCGAGGCCGCGCACCAGCCGCGGATTGACGCGATAGGCGACCCCGGCGGCATCCAGCGTGGCACACAGTGTGGCGAAATGCTCCTGCGATTCAGCATCCAAATGCTCGGCCAGTTTCGGTGCGGCCTCGATCAGCGCCTGCATCTCCGGATTCTTGCTGTCGAGGATGCGCAGCGGATTGCTGGCGAGACGGCGCTGACTGTCTTCGTCGAGCTGCGCACGATGGGCACTGAAATACTCCACCAGAATCTCGCGGTAGACCGCACGCGCGTCACTGGTGCCCAGTGAGTTGAGTTCCAGTTGCACATCGCGCAGACCAAATTGTTTCCACAGTCGCGCGGTCAGCAGAATCTGCTCGGCATCGATGTCGGGGCCGGCCATGCCGAAGGCCTCGACGCCGATCTGATGGAACTGACGATAACGGCCCTTCTGCGGACGCTCATGGCGGAACATCGGTCCGGTATACCAGAGCCGCTGGATCTGGTTGTGCAGCAGACCGTGTTCGATGCAGGCGCGCACGCAGCCGGCGGTGCCCTCCGGGCGCAGCGTGAGGCTGTCACCGTTACGGTCGTCGAAGGTATACATTTCTTTTTCGACGATATCGGTCACTTCACCGATGGAACGCTTGAACAGCTCGGTCTTCTCCAGCACCGGCATACGAATTTCGCTGTAACCATAGGACGCCAGCAGTGTCCGCAACGTGGCTTCGACCTGCTGCCAGACGCCACTCTGCTCAGGCAGAATATCGTTCATGCCGCGGATGGCTTGCACACTCTTCGATGACGGCGACATAACGACCTATAACGAACGCTGCGGAATAAAGGCGTTGAACGTGCAATAACCCAGACTCGTCACCAAGTCAGGGATTGATCTCAAAACGGGCGATGTTGTCGCGCGTGTAGCGACTGTGCTCGAAAAGCTTGCCATCCACCTGCACTTCCACACCGGCGGCGTTGCCCAACACGACCGTCAGCGGTGGCTTGCCCGTGACGCTGCGCGTATCACCTTTGCGCAACAGACCCAATAGCAGATTTTTGCCATCCGCGCTTTTGATCTCGACCCAGCTGTCATCGTTGAACCGCAACTCCAGGCGAAGTTCACCCACCCCGGCTACTGCTTGAACGGGTGTTTCCTCTGGCGTAATGACGGCAGGCGTGGCGAAATCACTCTCGGCCGGCAATTCAGGTTCGGGCTGGGCCACCGGGGGTGGTGCCTCGGCTGCCGGGGCGGGTTGCGGTGTTGGTAAGGCGAGCGACAGCGATGCGGTTCCGTTCGACTCTGTTTGCACGACGGGTTGCTCGGACGATTCCGGCAATACCATGTTCAATACCGTGCTGGCGGGGCCCATCATCAGCGGCGTCTGGTGCAACCTGTTCCGCATCTGATGTAGCCTGCTCCGCAGTGGGCACAAGCGCCGAGTCGACCACAGCGGCTGTTTCCTGGGCAGCGTCGCCGCTCACCCGCGCGATCAGATCCGGTCCCCATTCAACACCGACCCAGGCAAACACCAGCAGGAGGATCACAGAAAATACTGTCTTCAAGGAGATCGCCGGGGCACGGAACGCTGGACGCACCGGCACCCGCGACATGCCCACCGGGCGTGGCCTCGGCTCCTGCGGGGCTTGTGCCTGATAGGCCTCGAGTACCGTCGCCTCGTCTACGCCCACCAGCCGCGCATAGCCCCGCAAATAACCGCGCACGAATATCGGCGCCGGCAGTTCGCTCTGGTTACCGCGTTCAAGCGCCTCGACGGTGCGCAGATCCAGATTCATCAACGTAGCAATGGCGGCAAGCGTGAGATTTTTGCCCTCGCGTGCGCGCTTGAGAATCTGTCCCGGCGCCATGGACTGCGGCTGGGTGTCCGGCGTTTCGCTCATCCGGTCATTGTCCTGACAATTGTTTCGCCTGCGGCGAATCCGGGAAGCCGTTTTTCAACAGCATGCTGTAACTCGCCTCGGCGTTCTTGTCGCCCAACACGCGTTCGGTCTGAATACCCAACCAGAGACTCTCAGGGCTCGGCCTGGCGACCGCATGGTAGCGTTGAAGATAGGCGCGCGCGCCCATGTAATTTTTCTGGTTTACGTTCAAGCGTGCCATTTGCAGCAGCGCAGGCGAGAATTGCGCATTGAGCTCCAGCGCCTTGCGCCAATACTGCTCGGCCTTGGCGGTGTCCTTGGCGTTGTAGGCACACGAGCCCGCGTTGGTATACGAGAGCTCGGGCGTTTCATAGAGCGGATTGGCCGCTGCGGCCAGATAATGTTTCTCGGCTTCGTCTGCACGCTGATTCCGGCACAGGAAACTGCCGTAGTTGTTGTGCGCCTGCGAATCCTTGGAATTCAACGACAGTGCGCGCTTGAAGTGAGTATCCGCCTTTTCGGTCTCGCCCAGGCTTTCGTACAGCACCGCGATGGCATTGTGTGCGTCCGCCGAGTTCGGATCCTGCTTCAAGGCCTTTTGCAGAACATCCATGGCGACGTTTTTCTTGCCTTCGCGCATATACAAAACGCCGAGCTCAACATTCGCGGCCGCCGGACTCGTCTTATCGTTCCCCGGCTTGACATTGCTCTGATTGCACCCGCTCAGCGCCAGCACCAGCGCCAGGACCAGACTGGCGATCACCCACCAACCGTTTTGTTTCATCATGAGGCCACATCCTGTACGTCCACACCGATGTTGCGCAGGCGACGCCGCGTGCGATCCTGAAATTGTCCCGCCAATTGACCACAGGCGGCGTCGATGTCGTCACCGCGGGTCTTGCGGGTGATGGTCACCAGTCCGGCATCGACGATGATCTGCTGGAAACGTTCGATGCGTTCCGCCGAGCTGCGCTGGTAGCGGGTGTTCGGGAACGGATTGAACGGAATCAAATTGACCTTGGCCGGCACGTTGCGCAGCAGTCTGGCCAGCGCGTGTGCATGCGCATCACTGTCATTGACGCCGTCCAGCATCACATACTCGAAGGTCACGCGGCGCCGCGTATCCTCGCCGATATAACGGCGACACGCATCCATCAATTCCTTGATCGGGTATTTGCGGTTGATCGGCACCAACTCATCACGCAGCGCATCCTCCGGCGCGTGCAGCGACACGGCCAACGCCACGTCGCAGGCCTCGCGCAAGCGGTCGATCTCCGGCACCAGGCCCGAGGTGCTCAACGTCACCCGCCGCTTGGACAGCCCGAAAACCAGATCGTCCAGCATCAGGCGCATGGCGGCGGTGGCATTGTCGAAATTCAACAGCGGCTCGCCCATGCCCATCATCACCACATTGCTGATGGCGCGACCGTTCTCGTTGCAGCTGATGCCGTCCGCGGTGAGTTGGCGGCTGGCCACCAAGACCTGACCGATGATCTCGCCGGTAGTCAGATTGCGGTTGAAACCCTGCTGGGCGGTAGAACAGAAACTGCAATTCAGGCCGCAACCGACCTGCGAAGAAACGCACAGGGTTCCGCGCTCACCGGCGGGGATGTAGACCGCCTCGATACAGTTGCCGTCGGCTAATTGCAGCAGCCATTTGCGCGAACCGTCGTCGGACTTCTGATCCAACGCGATTTCCGGCAGACGCACCTCGGCAGTATCGAGCAGGCGCGCGCGCAGCGCCTTGCTGAGATCGCTCATGGCGTCGAAGTCATCGACGCTGCGCTGATAGATCCATTGCAGAATCTGCCGCGCACGGAACGGCTTCTCGCCGATATCGGCGAAAAAGTTCTCCAGCCCCTGGCGATCGAAATCCAACAGATTGATCTTGTCGCTTACCATCATCTCAATATAAAACCATCAAAGCCCGGGTTAGTCACGGAAAATACGGGGAATACCCACTGACTGAAACCCGAAGCCAGGGCTTGCCCTGGCGCATCATCTCACGGATTCCGTGACCATCGGATTTGTCCGTGAGGTACGGGTTTCTCCGTGGCACACGCCTAGTTCATGCATTTCCTGAATCAAAATACCCTAAACCCGCGACAAGCCGCGGGTTTAGGGTATGAAACTCAGTGCGCTAGTGTACCGCCAGCGGCAATCCCGGGCAATTGTCGGGGGTAACAGCGGACTCAGGAACGTTCCTCGATCCAGGCCATCTGAATGGCCTCCAGGATCTTCTCGCCGGAATGGGCAGGGTCATCCTGGAAATCCTCCAGGGCCAGTGTCCAGTTGCGCAGATCCACGAAGTTGACCCGCGTCGGATCGATGTCCGGATGGGCCTCATCCAGGGCGATGGCGATATCCAGGGTGTCGGTCCAGTGCATAGGCTCAGATCCTGAATCAGCGATGTTCGCTGACCATGTTGATGGTGTATTTGGGAATCTCCACGACCAGGTCGACGTTTCCGACCATGGCCTGGCAGCTCAACCGGGAATCGGGCTCCAGACCCCAGGCCTTGTCGAGCAGATCTTCCTCGCCTTCTTCCGGGGCATTGAGCGAGGTTTCGCCCTCACGGATATAGACATGGCACGTCGTGCAGGCGCAGGACTTCTCACAGGCATGTTCGATCTCGATGCCATTGGCCAGCGCGGCATCGCAGATAGTCACCCCCGGTTCGACCTGGATGACCGCGCCGTCCGGGCAGATCTCTTCATGGGGTAAGAAAATGATTTGGGGCATGGTTGTCTCGCCTATTTGAAATCGTCGACCGCATGGCCGGCCATGGCCTTGCGGATATTGGCATCCATGCGCCGCGCGACATAGTCGGCACTGGCCTTCTCCACCGCCTCGATGGCCAGCTTGATCGCGCGCGGATCATCGCTACCACGCAGCCGTTTCAGTTCAGCCGCCGCCGCATCGATGCGGGCACGCTCGGCGGCCTGCAGAAACGCCGCGCCGTCAACCGCCAGCGCTGCATTCAACGCCTCGATCACACGATCGGCCTCGACCTGCTGCTCGCGCAGTTTACGCGCTTCCATGTCGTCGCGCGCGTGGGTCATGGAATCGCGCAACATGGATTCAATCTCATTATCCGCCAGACCATAGGACGGCTTGACGGCGATGCTCGCGGCGGCACCGCTGGTCGCTTCGCGCGCGCTGACACTGAGCAGACCATCGGCATCGACCTGAAAACTTACGCGGATGTGCGCCGCACCGGCCACCATCGGCGGAATGCCCCGCAGCTCAAAGCGCGCCAGTGAGCGGCAATCCGTCACCAATTCACGCTCACCCTGCAAAACATGCAGCGCGATAGCGGTCTGGCCGTCCTTGAAGGTGGTGAATTCCTGCGCGCGCGCGACCGGGATCGTGGTATTGCGCGGGATGATTTTCTCGACCAGTCCGCCCATGGTCTCGATGCCCAGTGACAGCGGAATCACATCCAGCAACAACATTTCATCTTCGGGCTTGTTGCCGGCGAGGATATCGGCCTGGATGGCGGCGCCGATAGCGACCACCTTGTCGGGATCGATGTCGACGCGCGGTGTGCGCTTGAAAAATTCGCCGACGCGTTCGCGCACCCGCGGCACGCGCGTGGAACCGCCGACCATGACGACTTCGGCGATCTCGTCGGCCTTGATGCCGGCATCGCGCAAGGTACGCCGACAGGGACTGAGTGTCTGGCTGATCAGCGGGTCGATCAACTCATCGAGTTGTGCGCGGGTCAATTCGCCGTCCCAGTGACTGCCGTCCATGAGTTCGATATGCAACGTTGCACGTGTCGCTATCGGTCAGCGCCTCTTTGGCGGCGCAGGCATCGCGCAGCAAGCGGCGCATCTGTTTGTGATCGGCATCGTCACCGATACCGGCCTGCTGCATGATCCAGGCGGCAATGGCACGATCCATATCGTCGCCACCGAGCGCGGTGTCGCCGGCGGTGGCCAACACCTCGAACACACCTTTATTCAGGCGTAAAACCGAAACATCGAAGGTACCGCCACCGAGATCGTAGACCACGATCACGCCATCGCTGTTGCGATCCAGACCGTAGGCGACGGCCGCGGCGGTGGGTTCGTTCAACAAGCGCAATACATTCAGACCGGCCAGCGTCGCGGCATCTTTCGTCGCTTGGCGTTGGGCATCGTCGAAATACGCCGGCACGGTGATGACCACACCGGCCAGTTCGCCACCCAACGATTGCTCTGCACGTGCGCGCAGAACTTTGAGAATCTCCGCGGAGACCTCGACCGGACTGACATCGCCGCCGGCGGTGTGAATGCGCGGCATGCCGGATACGCCGGGTACAAACGCGTACGGCAGTTGCGTCCCGAGCGCCTTGACGTCTTCGACACCGCGCCCCATCAACCGCTTCGCCGAAGCGATGGTATTGAGCGGGTCTTGCGCGGCGGCGGACTTGGCCTCGAAACCGACCACGCGCGCGCCGTCCGGCAGATAGCGCACCACCGACGGCAGCAAATGGCGGCCGGCAGCATCCGGCAGCGTATCCGCCAGGCCGCTGCGCACCGTCGCGACCAGTGAATTGGTGGTGCCCAGATCGATGCCCACCGCCAGCCGGTGCTGGTGCGGCGCGGTCGCTTGTCCGGGTTCAGAGATTTGCAGGAGTGCCATTTTTTATCAGTTACCGTCTTCCAAATCCGCTTCCAGTTCCTCGGCCTCGTGGGCGAGTTTGCGGAAAAATTGCATGCGTTGAATCGCTGTCAATGCCGGTGCGGGAATGCCGTCCTGGGTCAGCGCGGCGCCGAGTTCGGTATCCAGCGCCCCCAGTCGAACACCAATGCGTTCCACGATGGCGCCCAGTGCGGCGAAGGGATCCTGACTGTCGCGCGCGTCGGCCAAGGCCTCGCGCAGCTCGATCTGCTCCATGAGGAAAGCGGAATCCTGATGCGTGTTGCGCTCATCGTCGAAGTGATGACCGCGTAATTCCAACAGATAACGCCCACGCGCCAGGGCATCCTTCAGCACCCGATAACCTTCATTGATCCGTGTCGCCTGCTGCATGGCGATGCGACGTTCCTGGTCGCCGGCACTGGCAAAGCGATCCGGATGCACCAAGCGCTGCAAGTCGCGATAGCGTTGATCCAACGTCGCACGATCGACGGCGTAGCTTACCGGCAAGCCGAACAGTGTGAAATAGTTCTGTTTGAGATCGAGGGACATCGGCTGGGTAAGTAGCGGATCGGAAAGCGGGATTAAAATCGCGCCCCTGAATGGGACGCGGTTGATTCAGACTCAGACGTTGAAGCTTTCACCGCAGCCGCAGCTATCCTTCACGTTCGGGTTATTGAACTTGAAGCCCTCGTTCAGGCCTTCCTTGCCGTAGTCGAGTTCGGTGCCATCCAGATAGACCAGGCTTTTCGGATTGACGATGACCTGCACACCGTAGCTCTCGAACACCTGATCTTCGGGCTCCACGGCATCGACGAATTCCAGCACATAAGCCATACCCGAGCAGCCCGTGGTCTTCACGCCCAGGCGCAGGCCCACGCCTTTGCCACGGTTACTCAGGAATTTCTGCACCCGCTCGGCAGCGGATTCGGTCAACGTAATTGCCATTGTTTATCGCCCCGCGCCTCAGGCGCTCTTACTCGCCGATTCTTTACCTTGCTTGGCCTGGTAATCTGAAATAGCCGCCTTGATGGCGTCTTCGGCCAGCACTGAACAGTGGATTTTCACCGGCGGCAACGCCAGTTCTTCGGCGATCTGCGAATTCTTGATCTGCTGCGCCTCGTCCAAGGTCTTGCCCTTGACCCATTCGGTCAACAGACTGCTCGAGGCAATCGCGCTGCCACAGCCATAGGTTTTGAACTTGGCGTCTTCGATCACGCCTTGCGCATTCACCTTGATCTGCAACTTCATCACGTCGCCGCAAGCCGGAGCGCCGACCATACCGGTGCCGACACTGCTGTCGTCCTTGTTCATGCTGCCGACGTTACGCGGATTTTCGTAATGATCGAGTACTTTTTCGCTGTAGGCCATGGTAATTACCTCTCTGTTGCTTGTTCTTGGTAGCCGCTCAATGCGCCGCCCACTGCACCGAACTGAGATCGATGCCATCCTGATGCATCTCCCACAACGGTGAGAGTTCGCGCAGCTTCGCCACCTTGCCTTTGACCAATTCGATGGTGTAATCGATCTCGGCTTCGGTGGTGTAGCGACCTATCGTAAAGCGGATAGAACTGTGTGCGAGTTCGTCATTGCGGCCGAGGGCACGCAGCACATAAGACGGCTCCAAGGAGGCGCTGGTGCAGGCGCTGCCGGAAGACACAGCCAGATCTTTAAGGGCCATGATCAGGCTTTCGCCTTCGACGAAGTTGAAACTCACATTCAGATTGCCGGCCACGCGCTGGTCGAGGTCGCCGTTCACATACACCTCGTCCATGCCCTTCAGACCGTTCCATAAACGGTTGCGCAAACCGAGAATACGCGCGGACTCGGCGGCCATTTCTTCCTTGGCGATGCGGAACGCCTCGCCCATACCGACGATCTGATGCGTCGCCAGCGTGCCCGAGCGCAGGCCGCGCTCATGACCGCCGCCGTGCATCTGCGCTTCCAGGCGGACACGGGGTTTGCGCTGCACATACAGTGCGCCAATGCCCTTGGGGCCGTAGATTTTATGCGCCGAGAAGCTCATCAGATCAACCGGCAGGTTTTCCAGATCGATCGCCACCTTGCCGGCGCTCTGTGCGGCATCGACATGCAGCAGCACGCCACGTGCGCGGCAGATCTCGCCGAGCTTGGCGATATCCTGAATCACGCCGATTTCATTGTTCACGTGCATCACCGACACCAGCAACGTATCCGCGCGCAATGCCGCCGTGAACTTGTCCAGGTCGAGCAGGCCATTGGGCAGCGGCTCCAGATAAGTGACTTCGAAACCTTCACGTTCCAACTGCCGACAGCTATCGAGCACCGCCTTGTGTTCAGTCTTCACCGTGATCAGATGCTTACCCTTCTTCTGATAGAAATGGGCCGCGCCTTTGATCGCCAGATTATTCGACTCGGTGGCACCGCTGGTGAAGACGATTTCCTTGGGGTCCGCGCCGACCAGCGCCGCGACCTGTTCACGGGCGCGTTCGATCGCCGCCTCGGCGTCCCAACCGAACTGATGGCTGCGCGAAGCCGCGTTGCCAAAGCCACCCTCACGGGTCAGATAGCGACACATCAACTCCGCTACCCGCTCGTCAACCGGGTTCGTCGCACTGTAATCCAGATAAATCGGCGTCTTAACTGTCATGTCCGTTCCTGTTATCTCTTGCCTGCTTGAGTAAACAACCGGGTATGCATTGCCCTTACCGGGCGCATATCAGGCGCGTGCTGAATTGAACGCCACCGGTACTTCCACAACATCCTGTTTGAGCGCTGCCCGATCCTGGTTGAGCGCTGCTCTGTCCTGGCGGTCGGCGATTTCACGCACCCCGCCACGCTCCATTAAATGCCCCAGCGTGATCCCGCTGAGGAAATTACGGATCTGATCGCTCAGATCGGTCCACAAATCATGTGTCAGGCAGCGCTGATCGTTGTGGCAATTGGACATGCCACCGCAACGCGTCGCATCAACCCCTTCATCAACGGCCGTGATCACGTCGGCGATGGCGATTTGCAGCGACGGGCGGCTCAAGGAATACCCACCGCCCGGCCCGCGGGTGCTCTCCACCAGGCCTTCTTTACGTAACCGCGTGAATAACTGCTCTAAATAGGAGAGCGATATGCCCTGGCGCTCCGAGATTTCGGCGAGCTTGACCGGACCATGCCCGCAATGCATTGCGAGATCGAGCATCGCCGTCACTGCATACCGGCCTTTTGTCGTCAGTTTCATGATTCAACCCGAGCTGTTAGACTTCGCTGCCGCTTCCGACGGGTGGCTAAGGTGCCATACCTTAGTATTTTAGTCAACTATTCGAACTGCCCGGTTTTTGCTCAGCCTCAGGCTCCAGGCGCTCCTCCGTTGCCGGTGGCGTACCGCCTAACTGACATGCCCCCAACGAAGGCAGATCCAACTCCCCAAGTTCCGCACCCAACGCCTTCATGCCTTTGCACATTTCTTCCAGCCGCTGGTCCATGACGTGCATGTGATCGAGCATGCAATTGATCGCGTTTGCGACCGGATCGGGCATGTCTTTGGTGGTGCCGTAGGCATCGAAACCCATCTTGCGGGCGATGGCCTCGCGATGCTCATTCGCCTCATCCTGGCGCACCGCAACAACACGTCCGGGGATGCCAACGACCGTGGAACCGGCCTGTACATCCTTGAGAACCACGGCGTTCGAGCCGATGCGCACGCTGTCACCGATGGTGATCGGGCCCCAGCACCTTGGCGCCCGCGCCAATGACCACATCGGTACCGAGCGTTGGGTGGCGTTTACCCTTCTCCCAGCTGGTGCCGCCCAGCGTAACGCCGTGATAGAGCGTGCAGTCATCGCCAATTTCAGCCGTTTCGCCGATCACCACACCCATGCCATGATCGATGAAAAGACGCCGCCCAATGCGCGCGCCAGGATGAATTTCAATACCGGTCAGCCAGCGCATCAACATCGATATAAAACGCGCCAGCCATTTCAGGTCGGCATTCCAGAGACCATGCGCCAGCCGATGGCCCAGTACGGCGTGCAAGCCCGGATAGGTCGTCAGCACTTCGAATGTGGTGCGCGCCGCTGGATCGCGGTCGAATACGCAACGCACGTCTTCTCGCAAGCGTTCGAACATGTCGATAAGAACCCGATGTGTGTGAACCGCCCGGTGACAAGCACCAGGCTAAGGGACTCGGAAAAACCAACTCGATGACTCAAGTATTGTAACGACTTGCTATCACTCTGGATAGATTAACCCTCTGAGTCATGGCGAGATTCAGAGCATTATCCAGATATGACATAGCTCAAGAACGGGTGTTGGCGATACGCGCCTTATCCTGTGCGGCGCTGAGTATCCCGCGCAGAATATTCATCTCATTGTTGTCGGGATGAACACGCTGAAACAGCCGTCGCAACCGACGCAACAGCTGGCGCGGATTCGCGGGATCGTAAAAACCCAGCTCGGTGACGGTCTGTTCGAGATGGGCAAAGAAACGCTCCATCTCCGCCGCGCTACACGGCGGTGATTCCGGCGGCGAGCCCTGCCATTCACCGTCTTGCTGCGCCATATAGACTTCATAGGCGATGACCTGAACGGCCTGCGCCAGATTCAGCGAGGAATATTCCGGATTCGAGGGAATATGCACGAGTGCATGACAGCGTTCGAGTTCTTCGTTGGTCAGTCCTGACTGCTCGCGCCCGAACACCAGCGCGACCGGCGTATGCGAACTCGCTTCGTGCACATGTTGCGCACAGGCGCGGGGATCGTATTCCGGCCAAGGCAGACTGCGCAGCCGCGCGCTCGCACCGATGACCAGCCCGCACTCGGCCACCGCCTCTTCCAAGGTATCGCAACAACGCGCCCGCGCGAGCAGATCGTCAGCGCCCGAGGCGCGCGCGGTTGCGTCGGCGCTGGGAAATTGGGCCGGGCGCACCAGCACCAGCTGATCCAGGCACATGTTTTTCATCGCCCGCGCCACCGCGCCGATATTGCCAGGATGGCTGGTCTGCACCAGCACAATGCGAACATTGCTCAACATGCGCCTAGCTCGCTTTCAAGGCTGCGGCGGGCGGCAAGGCCGCGGTGCAGAACGTCACCAACTCAGGCAGCAGGGCCTGCCACGCGGCATTGGCCGCTTGCGCACCGCCATACGGAGTTTGTGCATCGAGCGGCTTTTCTACCGCAAAGGTATGACTGGCCAAGACGCGGCGCGTGCTCAGATCGACCAACTGCGCACGCAAGCGCAGCTGGAAACGACTCGGTTGCGCGCGAAAATCCAGGCTGAATTCGAGTATCTCGGTATCCAAGCGCAACTGCGGCGTCGCCGGCGAACCGGTGCGTAGCACCGCCGCGAAATGCCCGCTGGACTCGAAGGATTCGATCAGCCCCGGCAACAATAATTGTGTGGGCACATCGGACCAGCGACTGCGCGCGTAATAGCTGCAAGGTGTAATCCTGTTGTCGATAGGCCATACGCGGCGTATCCAGGTCCGGCCGCACCTGCGGCCGCGCAATCAATAGCACCGGGCCGGCCGGGTCAGACTGGACAGTTGACGCCGCTGGCACCGTTGGCGACTCGAGCGTGAAATATTCGACGGCCACGACCTCGGGCCGCGGCAACACTGAGCAGGCTTGAAGCAAGCCGAACAGGATAATGACAGCACTGCGGCCAACAGTTTTTTTCATAAGCACGCTCATTCTCCCGGTCCCGGCGCATCCAGTTGCGGCCCGTACAAGACCGCACGCGGGTCTTCCTCCAAACGTTCACTCAGACGCTGAAAATTCGCGGTCAACTGGCGCAGCTCAATAACCAATGCATCGACTTCCGGGAGGGTGCTGCCACCCAACGTCTGTAGCGTGTCACCACCGGTGTTGAGTTTTGCACGCGCGTCACGCGTCGCCGCCGTCATTTCCTTTGACAGCGTTTCGATACTGGACACCGCCGTATCGACACGCGCCAGCAGATCCGGCATGCGCTCGCTGGCGCCGGCCAGATTGTGCGAGAAGGTTGAAAAATTGACCATGCTGTCGCCCAAGGACTGGCGCTGCTCGGCCAATGCTGCGGACAACAGATCGGCGTTCTTCAGAATATTCATAACACTCTCACGCGCCTGCGGTGTGAGCATCTCATGCAAGTCGTGCGTGACCATGTTCAGATTTCCGACCAATTCCGACATCGCCGAGTCGACACGCGTGAACAGCGACTGGCCGGGCCGGATCACCGGGTAGGGCTCGCCCGGTTTTGCCGTAAGCTCTGGCGCATCGCGGCTACCGCCGGACAGTTCAATGGACGCGATGCCGGTCACTCCCTGCACATCCAGTTTGGCGACGGTGTCTTCCTTGATCTTCACCGCCGCATCGATTTCCATGGTCACCTGAACCTGCTCGGGACCGTCCATCACCAAACTCAGCGCCTTCACATTACCGACCTGCACGCCGCGGTATTTGACCGGCGCATCGATAAACAGTCCGGATACGGATTCGTTCATGTACACACGGTAAGTGCGGGACTCACGCGAGATATCGCCGTAGGCCAACCACAGGCTCGCGCCCACCGTGATCGTACCCAGGATCATGACGAACAAGCCGACGATAACGTAATGAACGCGAGGTTCCATACAAAAATAATCTCAGGTCAATGCAGATTTAGGTTGTGCCGCACGCGCACGCGGGCCTTCGAAATACACGCGGACCGCCGGATGATCCAGTTTCGCCAGCTCAGCCATCGGCGCCACCGCGATCACCCGCCGTTCAGCCAAAACAGCGACCCGATCGGCGACCAGCCACAACGAATCCAAATCGTGCGTCACCATCACCACGGTCAGGCCCAGCCATTGTTTCAGCCGCAGCACCAGTTCGTCAAAGGCCGAGGCGCTGGCCGGATCGAGCCCGGCAGTGGGCTCGTCGAGAAACAGCAGTTGCGGATCCAAGGCCATGGCCCGCGCCAAGGCCGCGCGTTTGATCATGCCACCGCTGAGTTCGCTGGGATATTTCAGCGCCGACTCGGCCGGCAGACCGGCCTGCTGAATCTTCAGCAAGGCTATCTGATCAATCAGAGAATTTTCCAGTTGAGTGTGTTCTCGCAACGGCACGCCGACGTTCTGCAATACCGTCAGCGCGCTGAACAACGCGCCCTGCTGGAACAACACCCCGAAACGCTGGCGCAACCGCTCCTGTACCGGCGTCGGCGCGTTCACAGTCTCCTCGCCGAACAAGCGAATCGAACCCGCGTTCGGCTCGCGCAGCATGATCATCTCTTGCAGCAAAGTGGTCTTGCCGCTGCCGCTGCCGCCGACCAGCGCCAGCACCTCGCCGCGCTGCACGTCCAGATCCAGATTTTCATGGATCACCGTCTTGCCGAAGCGTGTGCATATACCACGCATTTCAATGGCGGGTGTTGCAGCGTCCGTCATGTCATATACCCAACCAGCTGAACAGCACCGAGAACTGCGCATCGGCAACGATCACCAGAAAGATGGACTGCACCACCGACAATGTCGTGTGCCGGCCAACGCTGGCCGCACTGCCGGACACGCGGAAGCCCTGATAGCAGCCGATCATAGCGATGATCAGCGCAAACACCGGCGTCTTGCAAATACCCAGCAGGAATGAACGCGCGGACACCGCTTCCTGCAAGCGATCGATAAACGGTGCGAAACCCAGACCCATCTGCAACTTCGCCAGCAACATGCCACCGACGATGCCGGCCACATCGGCGAACACAGTCAGCAGCGGCAGCGCGATACACAGTGATAGCACACGCGGGATCACCAACAGGTCCATGGGGTCGATGCCGATGGTGCGCAGCGCGGCGATCTCCTCGGTAATCTGCATGGTACCGATCTGCGCGGTATACGCCGAGCCAGTGCGGCCGGCAACGATGATCGCCGCCAGAATCGGACCCAATTCACGCGTCATTGAGAGGCCGATCAGGTCTGCGATGTAGATGTTGGCGCCGAAGGCCTTCAACTGCACCGCGCCCTGGTAGGCGAATACCACGCCCATCAAAAACGACAGCATGCCAACGATGCCCAGCGCCATCACGCCGGATTCGAACACATCCACCCACAGGGCGCGCCAGCGAATGCGCCAGGGTTGCAGCAACAGCACACCCCCGCGCGCCATGACCGCGCCAAAAAAAGACATGAAGCAATACAGATTTTCAAGACCGGTCCAGGCCTGACGTCCGACCTGCGCCAAGCCGCTGAGCTGTGACGGCTGCGGCAGTTGCGCCTCGCCCATTTCACTGACGCGCGCAAACAGGTCGGCGAACGGCGCGCTCAGACCTTCAATGTTCGAGACTTCGTTTTGCCCTGCTGCTCGCAGTTGCAGACGCCGCAAAACCCACGCGCCAGCCGTATCCAAGGCCGTTACCGCGCCCGCGTCCAAGGTCACCGTCGCACCTGTTGGCCCCGTCCACGATTCGATTTTGTGCGCGACTGCGCCAAGCGCATCCACAGTCCAGCGGCCACGACAATGGATACGCTCCGCGTCCCAGTCGAGCTGTGCGATATCGGAAGCTTGCTTCATAGCCGGGGAGTCTCCGGCATAGGACGGCTGTTTTCAAGGCAGCCGTGGATGGGAATGTCAGGCGCGCTGCCTGACAACGAAATCAGGTGGGCTTGTGCGTGGCGTCTTCGATCCACTTCTTGATCCGGGCCGCATCGCCGACCCCCGAGTATTTACCCTGCGAATTGAGCAGTACGATGATCACCGAACGCCCGGCAATCCGTGCCTTCATCACCAGGCAACGGCCGGCCTCGTTGATATAGCCGGTCTTGCTGACCGCGATGTCCCACTCGGATTTCCGCACCAGTGGATTGGTATTCTTGTATTCGAGCGGATGGGAATTGCGTGCCGTCTTTTGCAGGCGCGAGGGGCAGGTGGTGTACTCCTTGATGAGTGCATACCCGTTTGCCGCGCGCACGATCTTGGCCAGATCTTCCGCGGTGGACACATTGTGGCCATCCAGTCCGGTCGAATCGGCATAGCTGGTATTGCGCAGGCCCAAGGACCGCGCCTTGCGGTTCATTGCCGCGATACAGGCACTGCGACCGCCCGGATAGGTCCGCGCCAAGGCGGACGAGGCACGATTTTCGGAAGACATCAGCGCCAGATGCAGCAACTCACGGCGCGTCAGTGTCACGCCCACTTGCAAACGTGAACTCGTGCCGCGCAGACGGTCGAGATCATCTTTGGTGATGGTGATGCGGGTATCCATCGGCAGTTTGGCGTCGAGCACCACCATCGCTGTCATCAGTTTGGTCAGTGAGGCTATCGGTGCGCGTTCGGTGGCATGCTTGCTGTACAGGCGCGCGCCGGTGCTTTCATCGATTACCAGGGCCTTCGCTGATTTCAGATCGAGCCGGCGCTGATACGCGGGATCTTGCAGGATTTCCGTAACAGAGACACTGGCGATCAGGTTGGGCTCGGCGTCAGCGTGTGGCTTAGCCGCGTAACCCGGAGCGGCGAGCGCGATGAGTGCGCAGCCCAAGAAAATTTTATGTAGCAATGTATCGATCAGTCGCATGAGTACACCCTGCAGCTTGTGGTGTCGACTGGGCCGAACCCGTCGGAGAAGACCGTCCTTATCCAGCCAGCGTAGCTACCCGTGCACGTCCTGTGCATGGAGGATTAGTTTCCAGCATATCGCGATAACATTCAAGCGGTAATCAACATTAATTCATGTATCGATGCGCCACGCAATTTTGCATCTGTTCGTTACATCAAGCGAATAACGAAGCCTTGCTGCGGCACAGTCTCAGCGCGATGAAAAAATCGGCTAGGCCCGCTCGAAGCCGAAGGCGATCACAGCATCGATGCGCTCGACGGCACTCGCGCACAACATCAGACGATCGAAGCCGAGGGCGACACCGCTGCACTCCGGCAAACCCGCATCCAACGCACTCAACAGACGCTCATCAAGCGGCATCGGCGGCCGGCCGGCGACTGCGCGCAGCGCATTTTCCTGCTCGAAGCGGCGACGTTGCTCGACGGCATCACCAAGTTCGTGAAAACCGTTTGCAAGTTCCACGCCATCGAGATAGCACTCGAAGCGCGCCGCGACCGGTGGCGTAGCCGCGATCACGCGCGCAAGGGCCGCCTGACTGGCGGGATACTCTGAGACAAACACCAGGCCGGTGAGCCGCGGTTCGATCATGTGCGTCAACACCAGATCGCGCCAGGCATCGACATCTTCATCGCTCATGCTCACTGGCGGTTGATGGCCATGGTCTTCCAGACAGGCACGTAATTCGTGTGCGGGCGCCGTCAATCCGTCCACGCCGGCGAACTGCATAAACAAATCACGATAGCGGTAGTGCACGGCCACGGGTAGCTCACGCACACCGGCCAAGGCACTGCGCAACAGCTGTTCGACTTCGTCGATCAACGCGGGCAGATCGAAGCCGAGGCGGTACCATTCCAGCAACGTGAACTCGGGGTTGTGACGCGCACCCGCCTCGCCATCGCGGAATACCCGGCAAATTTGATAGATGCTGCCGCTGCCTGCAGCAAGCAACCGCTTCATGGGAAATTCGGGCGAGGTATGCAGATACAGCCGCCCCGAGGCGGGTGCGCGCGGACCGCGATAGTCGACGCTGAAACTGTCGAGATGCGGCGCGGGCGTGGCCGCGGCGGACAACATGGGCGTCTCGACCTCGAGCACGGCACGTTGGGCGAAAAAGCGCCGCACACGCGCCAGCAACTGCGCGCGTAGACGCAAGGTTTCAAGTGTGGCCGTGGGCTGCCAATCGGAAGACATACGGGCTATGGCGTTCCCCTCACCCTACCCCTCTCCCGCCGGGAGAGAGGGCATGAGTCGGGCGAGCGTGGCTCAAGAACCTTACGGCCCTATTCTTTGGCGCGCGAGACGTATTCGCCGCTGCGGGTATCGACCTTGAGCAGGTCGCCAACATTGATGAACAGCGGCACGCGCACCACCGCGCCGGTTTCCAGTATCGCTGGCTTGCCACCGCCGCCGGAGGTATCGCCGCGCACGCCGGGATCGGTCTCAGTGACGGCCAGGATCACATGATTGGGCGGAACCACGGCCAACGGCACACCGTTGTACAGGGTCATGACGCAGATATCCTGTTCCTTGAGCCATTTGGCGCTGTCGCCGACCGCGGTGGCATCGGCGGCGAATTGCTCGAAGGTCTCCGGCACCATGAAATGCCAGAATTCGCCGTCGTTATATAGATACTGCATATCGGTATCCATCACGTCGGCGCCTTCCAGGTTTTCGCCGGATTTGAAGGTACGCTCGATGACGCGACCACTTTTGAGGTTGCGCAGTCTGACGCGGCTGAAGGCCTGGCCCTTGCCCGGCTTCACAAACTCGTTTTCGATAATCGCGCAGGGATCGCCGTCCAACATGACTTTGAGCCCGCTCTTGAATTCACTGGTATTATAAGTTGCCATCGACTGTTTCCGCGGTAATGGGGTAATGGAATAGATGCCTGCATTTATGGGTGCCAGCGCTCGAAATGCGCGCTGACTCGCGTGTACACTGCACGCCCGCGTTCCGGACCTGCCGGTCGCCCGATTGATCGACACGATTTCCGACATGAACAAAACGGCGCCCATCATACCTCTATATTCCGACGCCGAACATGCGCCCGCGTGGCGACGCGCCTTGGCCGACGCCGTGACTCAGCCAGCCGAGTTGTTGGCACTGCTGGGATTGCCGGAGGAACCCGCGGGTGCAGCGGCAGCACGAGAATTCGGGCTGCGCGTACCGCGTGGATTCATCGCCCGCATGCGCCCCGGTGACCGCCAGGATCCCTTGTTATTGCAGGTTCTGCCCGACTCGGTGGAATGCCAGTCGGCCGAGGGCTATCTGACCGACCCGCTCGGCGAGGCGGCGGCGATGGCCGCACCGGGGCTGCTGCACAAATACCGTGGCCGGGCGTTGCTGACGCTGACCGGCGCCTGCGGCATCCACTGCCGCTATTGCTTCCGCCGCCATTATCCCTACGCCGAGGCCAACCCGACCGGTCAGCATTGGGCACAGGCCATCGCCTATCTCGCCGCCGATCCGAGCATCCACGAAATCATCCTCAGCGGCGGCGACCCACTGTCGCTGCCCGACGCGCGCCTCGCCGATCTGGTCGCCGAACTCGCGGCCATTCCCCACCTGCGGCGGCTACGCATCCACAGCCGACTGCCCGTGGTGCTCCCCGAGCGCATAACCGACGCCTTTCTGTCTTGGCTGACCGCCTCGCGATTGCGGCCGGTGCTGGTAGTCCATGCCAACCATCCCAACGAAATCGACGCGGATGTGCATTCAGGCCTGCGCCGCCTGGGTAGTGCGGGCATCCCGGTGCTGAATCAGTCGGTCCTGCTGCGCGGCGTCAACGATCACGCCGACACCCTGAGCACACTGTCCGAGACTCTCTTCGAAGCCGGTGTACTGCCCTATTACCTGCACCAACTGGATCGAGTCCGCGGGGCTGCGCACTTCGCGGTAGACGATACGCGGGCACGTGCCTTGATCCGCGCGCTCCGGGCACGCCTGCCCGGCTATCTGGTCCCGCGACTGGTTCGTGAACAGGCCGGCGAACCCGCCAAAACCCCGCTCTAATCCCCACAGTCCTCACCGCGCCCCGTCCTCGCCGGCTCTCCATTATAGAAATCGGCCCAATTGCCGTAATAGTGGAGACTCGGACAACGCTATGACGGAACCGCCATGGATAAGCAAGCACTCGGCCACCGGCCAACTAACAGTACCGCCTTCGACCCGCGACCGACTCAGGTCGAACAGTGGATCAGGGATCTTCCGCTCGCCAACATAGGCGAAAGCAGTCGGCTGTTGTACGAAGCCTTGCACGGAACCGAAGAACTCGACCTCCCGGCGGATCAGCGTTTCCGCCTACTTGAACAACTGCGCGCACCCATCAACGCGGTTCTCGAGGCAATGAAAATTCATTACGTCGGCAAGGCGTTTCCACTCGCCGATAAAAGGCCGCCAGACGGTCGCGTTGTCACAGGCGCTCATGCGACAGATGGCGCGGGGTTACCATAAATCGCTTGGCACTCAGGGCAAACACAGCGCGTTAGCCACACAGCGTGCGTTGTCCTATCTCGGTCAAATGCTGTTACGCGCCTATCAGGTCTACGCCCCTTATCCGGACGGTGTCTGGCTTGCAATCCACGGCCTCTATCAGCAGGCCGATGCGCAGGGTTATGCGCAGACCTCCATCAAAGAAAACATCACCGACAGCGAATGCGATCGATCCATCGAGAATGTCTATAAACACATCCTGCTATTGGCATTGGCCTGCCCGTACCGCCTGCGCCAAGGTGAAGTCGAACGCATCGACACCTGGTTATGCGAATGGGCTCAGCATGCGACACTCACCCGCATCACCGAGGCCCGCAGCCCCAACGGGATGTTCGTGACCAATTTCGATGCCGACGATCCGCCGACTTATCTGGTACTGCGCTCGACCAAATACAATCCGGAATCCTGTCGGCTGTTGAATGCCGCGCGACTGGCCGACTCGATCCGTGAAACCCTGGGACGCCAGCGCCGCGAACAAGGTAACAAGGCCCAGCACATCAACGACCATACGCTACGTCGCCTGATGCTCGCCTGGGGCGTCATGCCCCAGCGCCGCTTCTCGCGCACGCAGAAACACTCCACCGCCGTGGTCGCGATGGGCCTGAGCACGGCGCACTATTTCATCAGCGGTGAGAATGAGATTGTCGAGGGTGATAGCAGCGCCCCCCGGCTGTTCAACAAACCCGCCAATTTCACGGCCAGTAATACCGCCGAGCAGGCGGGAACAATGCCGGATCTGTGGGAACTGACCGACGTTCACCTCGCACGCGGCGCGCAGCCTCAGGCAAAGGATAGTCAGTACATCGAATTCACGCCCGGCCACGACCCGTTCGCCGTCAAGTCGCAGCTGAAAACACCCGCGGCCCCGGCGCAACAAACGCCGGCCTACCAAACGCATCTCTGGAAAATGATCAACGTCAGCGCCGGCGGCTATCGCCTGCTGTGGGACAACCGTGAGAATTCGCAGGCGCAGGTCGGTGAATTACTGGGGTTGCGCGAAAACAATGAACTCGACAGTTTCCACCTGAGCCTGGGCGTTGTCCGCTGGATGAAGTGTGAAACCGAGTTGGGTTTGGAACTGGGCGTGGAAATGCTGGCGCCTGGCGCGGTCGCGGTTGGCACCAAAATTCACAAGATCAATGGCGACAATGAGTACCTGCGCAGTCTGCTTTTGCCGGCCATCAAGGCACTCGGTCAGCCGGCCACCCTGCTGACGCCGGCATTGCCCTACCACACTGGCGACATCCTCATGGTCAGCAGTCACGGCAAAGAGGCGCGGGTCGAGCTTACCAAAATCATGGAAAACACCGGCTCGTTCGCCCAGTATCAGTTCCAGCCGCTGGATAGCCAGTCCGAAGCCGCCCCCGAGCCGAGCGACAACGCCGACAAGGCGGACGACTTTTCAGCGCTGTGGACTCAGCTTTAACGCCCCGGCCCGCTCAGAATATTTCGGCGAATGGTGCCGGGTAGATCACCTGCCCGCCATCCTTGAGCGCGCCCGCCACTAATTCCATGGCGGTGAGCGCATCGGCCGGCAGGCGCAAATTGGACGTGAGCCCCCAGGTCGCCGCTGGCTGAAACGCAAAACGCCCGTAGTAGTCCGGTTGGCCAGCGACAATAATCGCCACGTAGCGCATATCCTTCGCCCGGCCGATGGCGGCTTGAATCAGCGCCGAGCCGATCCCGCGATGCGATTGCGACGGCACCACCGACATCGGCCCCAGCGCCAACACCGTCTTGCCGTCGTTGCCATGCTGCAGCTTGACCTTGGACAGCAGCAAGTGACCGACGATACGACCGTTGAGTTCGGCGACCAGCGACAGATCCGGGATGAATTCCGCCGAGCCACGAATCGCACTGACCAAGCGCGCCTCGGCCTCGCCCTGAAACGCACTGAGATTGACCACGTCGATCGCCCTGACGTCCTCGGGAACTTCCGCCCTGACAATGACCTCTTGCATACGTTACTCCAGGTTGTTGCGGCCCGTTTGCACGGGTCAGGATGACAGCGTGGACCGAATCAGCCGCAGCCCATCCTCACAGCATGACTTTCAACTGCGATGCTAACAGGATTCCGGGACATGGAAAACCGGCGTCGATTGCGGTACAACACACCTCGCCATACACCGCTCCCCTGGTTCAGATCCATTCCAGAATGCCGATACAGCCAGGGAATCAGCAGCGGTAAGATACCCCGATCAGGGAACCCTACAGGGCAGTGGAGGAAGTAGTGCGCAAGGAACAACAGACACTGCGTCTGATCATCATCGAAGAAACCCAGAACGACGCCGAGGCCATCGCCAACATCCTGCGTGGCGCGGGCTATGCCGTGCGCTTCATGTACGCCAAAGATCAAGCGGAACTGGAACAGGCACTGGAACAACAATTGCCCGACCTGATTCTATGCGCGCAAGAACTGGACGCGCTGCGTCTGGAGCAGGTGGTCGAACTGCTGCACGCCCGCTCGCTGAACGTCCCGCTGATCGCCATCGGCGCAACCGCTGACGAACCCAATGTCATCGAGGCACTGCGTGCCGGCGCCACCGATCTGGTGTCGTTCGACGCACCGGAGCATCTACTCCTGGTCCTGGTCCGCGAACAGCGCAACCTGGAAATGCAGAGCAGTCTGAATTACTACCGCGCCGGACACAAAGAAAGCGAACGCCGCTGTCGTTCACTGCTGGACAGTTCGCGTGACTCCATCGCCTATGTGCACGACGGCATGCACATCTATGCCAACAGTTCGTATCTTGAAATGTTCGGCTTCGGCAATCTGGACGAGATCGAAGGCACGCCGATCATGGACATGGTCGCTGGCGACGATCAAGGCAGCTTCAAAGAATTTCTGCGCAACTATGGCAAAGACGAGAGCGGCATGGAGGCCAGCCTCGACGTCAAATGCGTCAGCGCCAAAGGCAGCTTCAATGCCAAGATGGAATTCACGCCGGCCACCATCGACGGCGAACCCTGCACCCAGATCCTCATTCGCGATCAGGCGATCGGCGACAAGGAACTTGAACAGAAGCTGAAATACCTGAGCAAGCAGGACGTGCTGACCGGATTGTACAACCGTCAATACTTCATGGAAGAACTCGAACTCGCCGTGAATAACGCCCGGGCGGGTTCCGGCAACAGTGGCTTGCTGTATATCCTGATCGACAACTTCAAGGCCGTGAAGGAATCCGTAGGACTGGGCGCCAGCGACTTGGTGGTCAGCGATATCGCAAATCTGATCAAGGACAAGGTCGGCGCGCTCGGCCTGCCCGCGCGTTTCGGCGACAGTTCCTTCACCGTACTGATCAAAGGCAAAGACGCCGCTGCAAGCCAAACCTTGGCAGATGAACTGCGCCGCGCCGTCGAGGAACACATTCTCGATATCGAAGGCCGCTCACTCACCCTGACCACCAGCATTGGCATCAGCCTGGTCACCGAAAGTTCGCCGGATGCGCAGGAAATCCTCTCGCGCGCCGATCTGGCCTGCGAAGTCGCGCGCTCATCCGGCGGCAATCGCGTTCACCTGCACAATCCAGTGGCCGACGAACAGGTCGGGCGTGAACGCGAGCAACAGTGGAATCACCTCATTCAGGAAGCGCTGAGCGAAGACCGCTTCCATCTCGTCTATCAGCCCATCGTCAGCCTGCAAGGTGAAATCGACGAGAAGTATGAAGTCTTGCTGCGCATGCGCGACAGCGAGGGTGAGGATATCCGCCCCGGACAATTCCTGCCGGTCGCCATGCAGACCGGACAGATCGTCGAGATCGACCGCTGGGTTATCCGCAAGGCCGCGGAAGTTCTGGCCGAACGCCGCCGCAATGGGGCCAACACGGTGTTCTTCATCAAACTCTCGGGGCCGACACTGGACGATCACGAACTGCCCATCTGGATCAGCCAAGTACTCAAGGAAGCGCGCTTGGCGACCGACGCCATTGTGTTTGAGATCGCCGAAAATGACGCCAGCGAACACCTCAAGGGCGCGAAGGCCTTTGTCGCCTCGATCAGCAGCCTGCACTGTAAAACCTCGCTGGAGCATTTCGGCAGCAGCCCGAATTCCTTCCAACTGCTGAAGCATCTGCCGGTCGACTACCTGAAGATCGACGGCAAATTCATCCACAACCTGATGCGCGACACCGACAATCAGGCGGTCGTGAAGTCCATCGTGGAAATGGCGCGTTCCATGAACAAGATCTGCATCGCCGAGTTCGTCGAGGATGCCAGCAGCCTCACCGTGCTGTTCCAATACGGCATCCAGTACATTCAGGGCTACTTCCTGGCTGAGCCGACCGAAGGCCTGAACTACGATTTCACCGAAGGCTCGATGTAAAAAAAGGCGGCCGTATGGCCGCCTTTTGGTCCCTTACGGGCGTTCCTGCCCACCTCAAATTCCCTTCGAGTCGACCCTCCGTTGGCGCAATCCCTGCCTCCTTCCCTATCGATCTGGCGCTCATCTTTTCTCATTATTTCCATAAGTTAAACCCCACCCTGCGTCAAATCGACGACGCCTGCTCGTGGCAATTTCAGACTTTCACAAATTCTGCCCAGGTATCTCACTTAATATTCAGTCGTTTGATGGCATCACCCGTCACAGCATGCACTGCTGCACAGAGAGTTGCCTCGCGATGCCCTACGCGAACTTCAGCATATTCGTACAGGCGCAGAATTTTTGTTTGGCACAGCGTGCGCGATCACGCGCCAATTACGCAGCGTGTGCGCCGACTGATATGCTGTGCGCGCATGAACAATCCATTACAGGCCACCGCACCCGATCGCCACGCCAGCGTCCACGCCTCCGCCGGCACCGGCAAGACATGGCTGTTAGTCACGCGCATGTTGCGCTTGCTATTGGCGGGCGCAGCGCCTGAAAACATCCTCGCTGTCACCTTCACGCGCAAGGCCGCCGCCGAAATGCTGCAGCGCCTCAACGAACGTTTGGCGCAACTCGCCAGCGGCAGCTGATGACGAAGTCGATGCGGCACTGCGTGCGATGGGCGAGACACCCGCTGACGCGCTGCGCGAGCGCGCCCGGCGGCTCTATGAAAACCTGCTGTTCGCGCCGCACGCACTGCGCGCAACCACCTTTCATGCCTTCTGTCAGGAGATCCTGCAACGCTTTCCGGTCGAGGCCGAGGTACCCCCGGGATTCGAACTGCTGGAAGCCGAATCTGAGCTGATCGAAGAGGCCTGGGATGCGCTGTATGCCGAGGCCACGTTGAAACCCGACGGTAAAACCGCACGCGCCCTGGAAACGCTGTTCGACGGCTGCAACGGCCTTGGCAACACCCGTCAGGCCCTGAACAGTTTTCTACAACAGCGCATCGACTGGTGGGCCTATACCGCGGGTCATACCGATACCCTGGCCCATGCCGAGGCGCGTTGCCGCGGCTTGTTCGGCATCGCACCGGATTGCGATCCGGCCACGCAATTCTTCAGCCCCCTGCGCACCGAACGGCTCAGCGAATTCGCCGCACTGCTGGGCAAGCACGTCAATAAAACCAATCTGGAACATCAGGCCAGTCTATTGGCAGGACTCGAGACAACCGCGCCTGTCGAGGAACGTCTGAAACGCGTTAGCCGCGCCCTGCTCACCGCCGCCGGCGAGCCGCGCGCACGCAAGCCCAGCAAGGCGCTGGAAACAGCCCTCGGCAGTGCCGGCGCTGCGCGTTTTCTGGAACTCCACGAGACACTCTGCAACGAACTGCAGGACACCCACGATCAACTCGCACGCCTCGCCGCACTTTCGTTGAACCTCGCCTGGCACCGCGCCGGTCAGCGTCTGCTCGAACACTATCAACGCATCAAACGCGAACAACGCGTCTTGGATTTCGCCGACCTGGAATGGCACGCCTATCGCCTGCTCAACGGCAGTGAGCAGGCGCATTGGGTGCAATACAAACTCGATGCGCGCATCGATCATTTTCTGATCGACGAATTCCAGGACACCAACCCGACGCAATGGCGCTTATTGCTGCCGCTGTTTGATGAACTCGCCGCCAGCGTCGCCGAGCGGCCGCGCAGCGTATTTCTGGTCGGCGATGCCAAACAATCCATCTACCGTTTTCGCCGTGCCGATGCGCGTTTGCTCACCGCCGCCAGCGCCTACCTCGAAGAACACTTGAATGCCGAACGTTTCAGCCTGGAGGCCTCGCGACGTTCCGCCCCGGCCATCATCGACGCCGTCAACCGCGCCTTCAGCGCCGGCCCGCTCGCCGAGATCCTGCCGGACTTTCCTCTCCACAGCACACATCATCAAGAACTCTGGGGACAGGTGGAATTGCTGCCACCCCTGGAGGAACCGGAACCGCCGGCTGAAACACCGCCGCGCGTTGGACTGCGTAATCCCTTGCTGGAACCACGTCCGCAACCGGCTGACGATCTGCACACCTGCGAGGCTGGCCGCATCGCGCAACGCATCCGCGAGCTGATCGATGCCGGCACACTGATTGGCGCGGCCGCTGACGCGCGGCCACTACGCTATAGCGACATCCTCATCCTCTTGCGCACGCGCACCCACGCCAGCACCTACGAAACCGCCTTGCGCAATGCCGGTATCCCCTATCTCGGCGCCGCACGCGGCACCTTGCTCGACAGCCTCGAAGTGCGCGACCTGGAGGCCCTGCTCAACACACTGATCGCACCGCACAACAACCTCGCCCTCGCGCAGGTGTTGCGTTCACCATTGTTCGCCGCACGCGATGAAGACCTCATCACGCTGGCGCAGACCACCGGCGCCTCCTGGATGGAACGCCTGCTCGTGTGTGGCCCCACGCACGCGAACGATACGCCGCTGGCGCGTGCCGCACGCCTGTTGCCACTGTGGCAAACCTGGGTCGGGCAACTACCGGTACACGATCTCTTGGATCGCATCTATCACCAGGGCGACATCCTCAAACGCTTCGAAGCCGCCGCGACAACGGTATTGAAGCCACGCGTGCGCGCCAACCTGATCCGCTTCATCGAACTCGCCTTGGAAATCGACAGCGGCCGTTATCCCAGCCTGCCGCATTTTCTCACTCGACTCAGCGATCTGCGCCAACGCGCGACCGATGCACCCGACGATGCGCCACCCGAATCCGGCGCCGGCGACCGTGTGCGTTTTCTCACCGTGCACGGCGCCAAGGGTTTGGAAGCGCCGGTGGTGTTTCTCGCCGACTGCGCCGGCAAACCGCGCGACCGCAGCGCCTGGCAGGCACTCACCGACTGGCCCGCCGAACAGGATCGCCCCGAGACATTTTTGCTGGTCGGTCGCAAAGACAGTCGCGACCGTGTCACGACAGCACTGCTGGAACGCCAGAAACACGCCGAAAGCCGCGAAGAGGCCAATCTGCTGTACGTCGCCCTCACCCGCGCGCGGCAACTGTTGATCGTCTCCGCCGCCGTCACGCCGGACAAGGCTGGACAAGGCTGGTACGGGATGCTGCGTGCGCAATGGGATACGGACAATCAACTCGCCACCGGTGCCGCGTGGATACATCGAAGCGGCACCGCACCGACGCACGCCGTCGCGGTCGAGAACGTGGTTCATAGTGCACCGCAAAGCCCAGACATCGACCCGCGTTTGAGTCTACCGATACCACCAACACCGCGACTGATCCGCATCGCGCCCAGCCGCAGCCTCATCGAGCATGACATCCACAACGTCACCGATCCCGATGGCCGCCGTCGCGGCGTCGGCATTCATCGCCTGTTGGAATGGCTGACCACATCACCGACACGCACCCGCACGCAATTACTCGCAGGCCTCGCCCGCGAAATGCAACGCGATAGCAACGACGCCGAACTCGCCGACTGGTTGCAAGAAGCCGAGGCCGTCATTCAAGACCCGCAACTCGCCGCGCTGTTCGATGCCAACGCGTATGAAGCCGTCTACGCCGAAGTGCCGCTGCAATATTTCGCCGGCGCCGCCTTGGTCGACGGCATCATCGACCGCTTGCTGCTCAGTGCCGACACCGCCCACATCATCGATTACAAAACTCACAACATCGACGCCGCCCAGGCCAAAGCCACTGCGCTGGCCTATCGTGAACAATTGAATCTCTATGCCGACGGCGTGCGCAAGCTTTGGCCGACGCGCCGTGTACGCGCCAGTATTTTATTCACACAGTGTCGAGTGTTGGTGAAGGTAATACGGTTGAAGGAGGATTTGCCTGGAGACTACAATGGCTACGGGTTACACGACCCACTACCGTCTGACTTTTCAAGGATGAAAACCATGACTGCCAAGAAGACCATTATCGATGTACAGGGAACTGCTATCACCGTGCTGTCGGAGAAGGAAAAGGACTACATCTGTCTAACCGACATCGCCCGCGTCAAGAATGCCCGACCGCACCAACGATCTGGATGCGCAACTGGCTCAGGAACCGCAACACCGTCAAGATTTCCTGGGCATCTGGGAGCAGCTCAACAACCCCGATTTTAATCCCGTCGAATTCGACGGGATTAAAATGCAGGCTTGGACTGAACAGCTTCGCGCTCACCCCTAAACAGTGGATCGAGAAGACAAACGCCATCGGCCTGGCCATTTCCCAAGGCTGGCCGTTACGGCGGCACCTACGCCCACCGGGACATTGCCTTCGAATTCGCCTTCCTGGATATCGGTCGAGTTTAAGCTCTATCTCATCAAGGAATTCCAGCGCCTCCCCAAGGAAGACGAGAACCGCCGCCTGTCGCTCGCCTGGATCTGAATCGCACCCTGTCCAAGCTCAACTACCGCATCCACACCGACGCCATCAAAACGCACCTGATACCGACCGCCGTCACACCCGCGCAGGCCGCCGTCACCTATGCCAGCGAGGCCGACGTACTCAACGTCGCCCTCTTCGGCCTGACCGCCAAACAGTGGCGCGACGCCAACCCCACGTTGGAAGGCAACATGCGCGAACACGCCACCCTCGAACAACTGCTGGTGCTCGCCAACATCGAAAGCCTGAACGCCGAGTGGCTCATCCACATGAACCTGCCCCAAGGCGACCGCTGACCGGCTCAAACAGCTCAACGACATCGCCATCCGGCACCGAAGAGAACGCTCGACGCGCAACCAAGCGCTGCGGGGCTGATAGGCACGGAAATGGGCGCTGCCCGAGTGTTGACGTGATTAGATTGGGTTAGGGGGCAAGCAGAGAACGACAATACCCTGGCGCGCCTAAGGAACGGAATTCATGCCCACACCGGCAATCACCCCAACTTGCGCTAAAATACCCCGACTGCACCTCGCGGAACCGAGCACACCCACCGGACCCTCCGTACATGCTGCGTTTGACCGAAATCCGTCTCCCCCCTCAACCACAGCGAAGGCGCGCTCAAGCTCGCGATCCTCGAACAGTTGGGGATTCCGCCGGAGGATTTGCTTGGCTATAGCATCGCCCGCAGCGGGCATGATGCGCGCAAGCCGAAGGCGATCATTGCCGTGTATACGCTGGACGTTGAGGTCAACAATGAGGCGGCCGTGCTCAAGCGGCAGGCGAACAACCCGCATTGCTCGCTCACGCCGGACACTGAATATCATTTCGTCGCGCAGGCGCCTGCCAATCTGACTTCGCGCCCGGTGGTGATCGGCCTGGGGCCGGCGGGCTTGTTTGCCGCGTTGATCCTGGCGCAGTTGGGATTTCGCCCGATTGTGCTGGAACGCGGCAAAGCAGTGCGCGAACGCACCAAGGATACCTTCGCGCCTGTGGCGGCAAGGCGTGCTCAATCCGGAATCCAACGTGCAGTTCGGCGAAGGCGGCGCGGGCACGTTCTCCGACGGCAAGCTGTACAGTCAGATCAAGGATCCGCAACATCACGGCCGCAAGGTGCTCACGGAATTCGTCAAGGCCGGCGCGCCGCCGGAAATTCTCTATGTCAGCAAGCCGCACATCGGCACCTTCCGGCTGGTGGGCATGGTGGAAAACATGCGCGCGACCATCGAGGCACTCGGCGGTGAGATTCGCTTTGAATCGCGGGTGGATGATTTCGATATCGAACGATGGGCAAGTGCGCGGCGTGATGCTTGCCAGCGGCGAACGCATTGCCACCGATCATGTCGTGCTGGCCATCGGTCACAGCGCGCGCGACACCTTCAAGATGCTCCATGAGCGCGGCGTCTATATCGAAGCCAAACCGTTTTCCATCGGCTTTCGCATCGAACACCCGCAATCGCTGATCGACACGCTGCCGCTTTGGCAAGCACGCCGGCGATCCGCTGCTCGGCGCCGCCGATTACAAGCTGGTGCATCACTGCAGCAATGGCCGTTCGGTGTACAGTTTCTGCATGTGTCCCGGCGGCACGGTGGTGGCGGCCGCCTCGGAACCGGGGCGTGTCGTCACCAATGGCATGAGCCAATATTCGCGCAACGAGCGCAACGCCAACAGCGGCATCGTGGTCGGCATCACGCCGGAAGATTATCCGGGCGGTCCGCTGGCGGGCATCGACTTCCAACGTCATTGGGAGGAACGCGCGTTCGAGCTGGGCGGCGGCAATTACCAGGCGCCCGGGCAATTGGTCGGTGATTTTCTGGCCGGCCGTCCCTCGACAAAATTGGGCTCGGTCACACCGTCCTACACACCCGGCGTGCATCTGTGCGATCTCAGCACCGCACTGCCGGACTACGCGATCGCGGCCATCCGCGAGGCGCTGCCCGCCTTCGACAAAAAGATCAAAGGCTTTGCCATGCACGATGCGGTGCTGACCGGCGTCGAAACGCGCACCTCGTCGCCGATCCGCATCAAACGCAATGACGATTTTCAGAGCTTGAATACACGCGGGCTGTATCCGACCGGCGAAGGCGCGGGTTATGCGGGCGGCATCCTGTCCTCGGCGGTGGATGGCATCAAGGTCGCCGAGGCGGTGGCGTTGAGTATGACGGGCGGCAGCAAGGCATAATCATTTCGCGGCGGCGACTATAGTGTAGAAGGCCTGACTAAGCCGTCATTGCGAGAAGCGCAGCGACGCGGCAATCTTTAAACGATGGCACCGGGCTTGGGAGATTGCCACGCTGCGCACGGCTTGGTTGAATCAATCCACGCGACCACGATTGCTGAAGGCCGCGCTGCTGAGTGTGCCGATCCAACCGGCGCTGCCGCACTGGACAGTGCTTCGGCGTTTTCCGGCGAGCGGTAAACCAAGCGGAAGCGCTGCCAACCATTGAGCTTGCCGAGTTCGCCGCTGAAGGTTTGCTTAGTAGCGTCGGTCATGCGGATATGCCAGCGCGGATCGGCCGTATCGATCTCGCGGACATAGATTTCGCCCGGCGCGAGCGTCACCACATCAGCCGCATTGGCAACCACGTCGCTGCATTCATCCGTGAGCATCGCAAACGCCTGGCCATCGACAGGCAGCAACTCCAAGCCGCAATCATTGCCGGGATTGACCAGGACTAAGGGTGTGTTGGCGTCGTTGCGGATGGAGAAGCGCAGCCGCGGGCTGGGCGGGTTGTTGCGATCAGCGTCCTGCGGTGGATTGAGCACCTCCAGACGCGTGGCGATTTGCGCCCAGCGATGCTCACGAATCACGCCAATGCCGTTGTCGCCGACGGTGACTGCAACTTCCATCGGCGTCTGCCAGCCATCGCGCGTACCGCGTCGCTCTTCGATGGCCAGACCGGCGCCTTGCTCGACAAACAATTTTTCGATGCCGAACTTCACGGCAATCTCCTGATCGCTGGCCTGCAACTGCCAATCGTGGGTGGTGTAACCGCGCAGGTACAAACCCTCGGCCGGCGGCTGCGTGTGCAGCGCCGTGACACTGGCGATACCGTTCGCATCCACGGCCAGACTGGCATAGACACGAACCGCCTCGCGGTCCTTCTGCTCACGCAGCGTCGCATCGGCCAATGCCAGCGGAATACGGTTGATGTCGTACGACAGTCGCACGTAATCGCCGCGGAACACATCGCGCGGGTCGACCGGTGCCGTGCGCAGATACACCACGCTGCCACTGCGCAACACGGTTTCGCGTTCCAGCACCACCCAACCCAACGCCGCGGCCTGCGCCACAATCGCGAGAATAATCGCCAGCGTTCTCATGCCGGCACCTCCGTGGAAGCTGCCACCGGGGTTTTCTGGCGCTGATAAAAATTACCCACCAGGAATAAGCCGGCACCGAGCGCCAGGAACATCAGCGAACGCATCAGCAGGCTGTCGAACAAATCCAGGAAACGCGGGATCGCGATCGCCGCGAACAGCAGGCAGGCCAGCGTGACCTTACGGCTCTGCTGGGTATGCGCGCCATCGATGATCCACAACACCGCATGCGCGAGTGCTGCGACATTGGCCCACACCCACAACGCATAGTCGGTCATCCACACACCTTCACTGGCCAGCACCACGAGAAGCGTTGTGAGCAGCAGGATCGCGAAATTCACCCGCGCCACGGGGCGCGCCTGCGCAACCGTGCGGATCGCACCGAACGCCGCCAACAGCGCCATGCCTGCCAACACGTAAAAATAGACGCTATGGATAGCGTCGTGGGTGGAACTCTGCGCCGACGCCCAGTGCAGCAGACGGGCACCTTCGCGGAAGGCCAACACCACCAGCAGCACCAGATAACCGGCATAGCCAATGTCGCGCGGGATATCCGCCACCGCCGGGAAGGCGCTGCGGCGGATCATCGGACTGACCGCCACCAGCGTGAACGCGATCAGCATGCAATCGACGAACACGCGGTGATCGGGTCGGTGCAGCAGCGCCACCAGCAGTGCATACACGGCCGTGAGCAACGCCAGACGGAACAACAGACGCGAGCGTTGCAGCCAGGCCAGCGGCAGCAGCGTAACGGCGAGCAGCGGCGCGGCCCATTCGAACGAGGTCTGAAAATGCAGCAGCTCGAACGACAGCCACAGCGCATAGAGGATACAGGCGATCACGCCCTGCACCACCGACGGTAATGCCCACGCCAACAGCAGCGCACCACTGCCCCACACCAGGAATGCATTCGGATAATGCTCGTCGATGTGATAGATCTGCGAAATGAGAAAAATGCCGCTGCCGAACAGCAAGGTGCCCAGCGCCGACAGGCCCTTCGCCGAGCGCGAGCTGGCCGCGCTGACGGTAATACGCGCCGGCGAAATGCGCGGTGAGCAACGCAGTGAAGATCACACCGAGCTTGCTGAGATGCCCCATCGAGGCCCAGTTCCAGGCGAAGAACAGGATCACGCCCAAACCGAATACCACCGCGCCGATCACCGAAAAGAGCGTGCGCGCGAGATGACTGCCACGCGTGGCGTAGCGCGCCAGGATCGCCTGCGCCTGCTGTTCGCTGAGCAGATTTTCGGCCTGCCAGTCGAGCATTTCCCGTTGCAGCCAGGTTTCCTTGCGCATCGTCCTATTCCCGTAGAGTTGTCGTGGCAGGAGTGTACCGTAATGCGTGAGATGGTAAAGTTGGTCGGCGCGAAAATTACACGCACCGTGTGACCCCGACACCTCCATGCATTAGCCCTAAACAAAACGCACAGGAATAACCATGACCGCTGCACCCAACGTTGTTGAAGTCACCCAGGCCAACTACGCACAGCTCGTGATCGAGAACTCCCGACAGGTGCCGGTACTGGTGGATTTCTGGGCGGACTGGTGTGGGCCGTGCAAGATGCAGTTGCCAATTTTATTGAAGCTGGCCGCCGAGTATCAGGGGAAATTCCTGCTCGCCAAGATCAACACCGATAGCGAACGTGAGCTGACCAAGCTGCACAACATCCGCAGCATCCCGACCATGAAGCTGTTCCGTGATGGCGAAGTCGTCGAAGAGATTCTTGCCGCGCAGACCGAATCCACCCTGCGCACGCTCTTGGATAAATATGTCGCGCGTGAATCGGATACCGTGCGCGAACAGGCGGCACAGCTCGCCGCCAGCGGCGATATCGAGCGCCGCGTTGACCCTGCTGCGCGAGGCCGCGCAAAACGACCCGGACAATCCGCGTGCGCAACTCGATTATGTGCGCACGGCCATGGAAGCGGGATTGACCGATGAAGCGGAGCAGGCCTTCACGGCTATGCCGCGCGATATCCGCGAGAGTGCCGAGCTGCGCCGCTACGCCGCGTTGCTGGAGTTTTCCAAGCGCCTCGGCGACGCGCCCGATAGGGCGACATTGGAACAGCGCATCGCGCAGAACGGCGACGACCTGCAGGCGCGCGAACAGCTCGCCGCGGAGCTGGCTCTGGCCGGCGATGTGGAAGCTGCGTTGGAACAGTATCTGGAAATCCTGCGCCGTGACCGACGTTATGGCGACGACGCCGGACGCAAGGGTTTATTGGCGGTGTTTGAATTACTGGGCAACAGCGGGGCGCTGGTGAATCGCTATCGCTCGCTGATGTTCACGCTGTTGCACTGAACATCTGTCGCACCTCGTAGCGTGCGGTTGAACGGAGTGAAACCCGGATTTGCGCGTACCTGCTCAACCCAGGCTACAGGCCGCTCCTACAAATGTATTTTCACCCTGACCTACGGCTGCATCTTACCTTCCAGAACCGCTTCGAGCTGCTTGGCCGGCATATAGCCGGGCACCATCCGTCCGTCTTCCATGACAATCGCCGGCGTGCCTTGCAAGCCGAGCGCTTGCACCAACGCCATATGCTGATCGATAGGATTCTTGCAGGTCTTGCGCGGCAGATCCTTGCCGCTCTTGGCATCGGTCAGCGCCTGTTGGCGATTGTCCGAGCACCACACTGTTTCCGCCTTGTAATACGACTCGGTGTTCGGACCCGAGCGCGGGAAGAACAAATAGCGCACGGTGATACCGAGGTCATTGGTCTCTTTAATTTCACTGTGCAGCTTGCGACAGTAGCCGCAATCGATATCGGTGAACACGGTGACCGTATGTTTCGGATTCTTCGCCGGGAAGATCAGCATGTTCTCCTCGCCGATCTTGTTGATCGCCGTATTACGCAATTCGCCCTGGCGCGTCTCGGTGAGATCCTTGCGCGTGGTGATATCGAAGACATGACCTTGCACCATGAAGCGGCCATCTTCGCTCATATAAAACACCTGCGGTCCGAAGGTGACCTCGAACAAACCGGGGATCGGGCTGGCCTGGATTTTGTCCGGTGCGCTGCCCGGCATGATGCCGTTCAAAGCGTTGCGGATGGCCGGGTGATCGTCGGCGGCGAAGGCCACGCCAGCGATCGAAGTGGAAACCAGACAAATCCAGAGTACTGCGATACGTTTCAAATAGGTCATAAAAAATCCGCGTTGTCCATTGAGATCAAGATCATGAGTGGGCGCCATTGTCCCGGATTGTCGGGACGACGGCAAACGGTCATATAAGCCCCGCCCTGATAGGAGCATACCTGTTCACGGAAGTTCCATAAGCTGCTGGATTTATTCGCGACCGGAGTCCGCAATGCGTGGTAAATGTTGTCTGTTCCTACAGAGATATACCCAGGATTCCTGCCAACATCCTACCCGCGCGGATGATGCTGAGCATGCAGCTCACGCAGCCGTTCACGGGCGACGTGGGTATAGATTTGCGTGGTGGACAAGTCGCTGTGACCGAGCAGCAGCTGCACCACCCGCAGATCGGCGCCATGATTGACCAGATGGGTGGCGAAGGCATGGCGCAGCGTGTGTGGCGACAACGAGGTGCGAATCTCGGCCTTGCGCGCATAGTCTTTGATGCGATACCAGAAGGCCTGCCGCGTCATCGCCTCACCGCCGCGCCCGGGAAAGACAAAATCACTGACCTGACTATGCAACAGCGCAGGCCGCGCCTCGCTGATATAGGTCTGCAGCCAGTTCATCGCCTCCTCGCCCAAGCGGCACCAGACGCTCCTTGCTGCCCTTGCCCAACACGCGCACCACACCCTGGCGCAGATTGAGTTGCTCGACCGTCAGATCGATCAGTTCGGAGACGCGCAAGCCGCAGGCATACAACACCTCCAGCATGGCGCGGTCGCGCAGGCCCAAGGGCTGTTTCGGATCGGGGGCGGCCAGTAAGGCGTCGACCTGCGCCTCACTCAAGGACTTGGGCAACGGCCGACCGAGTTTGGGTGAATCGATGCGCGCACTGGGATCGTCCTGGAGCCGGTTCTCGCGCACCAGATAGCGGTAAAACCGCCGCAGGCTGGACAACAATCGCGCCGCACTGCGCGCCTTGTTGCCGGTACTGTGACGATGCGCCAGATACGCGGATAGATGCTCGCGCGACGCCGCCGTCAGGCGCACGTCGACGCCGGCCGCGAGCCACAGCGCGAAGCCCCGCAGATCGTTGCGATACGCCGCCAGGGTGTGCTCACTGAGGCCGCTCTCCATCCAGATCGCATCGAGGAAACGTTCGATCTCGATCAGGTCGGTGGCATGGATTTCTACTGGAGTTTCGTCGCTCACCTTTCGCTCTCTTGATGACCGAGTCTCACTCGGTGGTCACGCACAAGACCTGCTCACGCGCCGATGTTACAGTAGCCCACGTTACCAGCCCGCTGGACCTGATGGAAACCACCGACTCCACATCACAGGCGACCGCCCTGCTGACGCTGCTTGCCAACCTGGTGCAGGAACTGCACCCGGGCCGCGCCGCGCCGGTGGTGACGCTCGCCAGTCGCCTGGAACAAGACCTCGGTCTGGACAGCCTGGCGCGGGTGGAATTGTTGTTGCGCATCGAGCGCGAACTCGGTCTGACCGCCGCCGAAGACGCCGCGCTGGGCGCGCAGACGGCGATCGAACTGTTGCATCTGCTCGGCGTAAAAACCGCCCTCACCGCCGCCGCGCGCACGCAGCCCGAGGGCGAGTCCGTCGCCATCGAATTGCCCCATACCGCGAAGACCTTGAGCGACGTCCTGCGCTGGCACGCCGAACGCAATGCACACCCGGCCTTACCTCACCTTCTACGCCGGTGACGACCGCAGCGAGACACTGAACTTCGGCGAACTTTATGCGGGCGCAACACAGGTCGCCGGCGGCCTGATCGAACGCGATGTGCAACCCGGCCAGGTGATCGCACTGATGCTGCCGAGCGGCCTGGAATTCTTCTTCGCCTTCTACGGCATCCTGCTCGCCGGTGCGGTGCCGGCGCCGCTGTATCCACCCGCCAGCCGCGCACAACTCGAAGATCATCTGCGCCGCCAGATCGGCATTCTCGACAACGCCCAGGCGCCGCTGCTGATCAGCGTCGACGAGGCGCGCGATTACACCCGCGTGTTGCGCAGCCAGTGTTCGACGCTGCGCGACATCTGCACCGTCGCCGAACTGCGCGCCGGTGAATCCGCGTCGCCGACGCCGCTCAGCGCCGATGCGCTCGGCCTGATTCAATACACCTCCGGCAGCACCGGCCAGCCCAAAGGCGTGATGCTCACCCACGCCAATCTGCTCGCCAATGTGCGCGCCATGGGCGAAGCCGCGGCGGCGACCAGCGACGATGTGTTCGTCAGTTGGTTGCCGCTGTATCACGACATGGGCCTGATCGGCGCGTGTCTTGGCAGCCTGTATTACGGCATGCAGTTGATCCTCATGTCGCCGCTGAGTTTCATCGCGCGCCCGATCCGTTGGCTGCATGCCATTCATCGCCACGGCGGCACGCTGTCGGCCGCACCCAATTTCGCTTATCAGTTGTGCGCGGCGCGTTTGGACGATGCCGAACTCGCCGGCGTCGATCTCAGCCGTTGGCGGCTGGCCTTCAACGGTGCCGAGCCGGTGCATCCGGAAACGCTGGAACAATTCTGCCACCGCTTCGAGGCCTATGGCTTTGCGCGCAGCGCGATGACGCCGGTGTATGGTCTGGCGGAAAACGCGGTCGGGCTGGCGTTTCCGCCTCTGCACCGCGGTGCCCGTGTGGACACGGTCGATCGTGAACGCTTCGCCCGGACTGGCGAGGCGCTGCCCAGCACGGCCGCGGACGCGCTGCATTTCGTCAGCGGCGGACGTGCACTGCCCTTGCATTACATCCGCATCGTCGATGACGCCGGACGCGAACTGCCCGAACGTCGTCAGGGACGTTTGCAATTCCGTGGGCCGTCGGCGACACAAGGTTACTTCCGCAATGCCGAGGCCACCGCGACGCTCATGCACGGCGACTGGCGCGACTCGGGCGATTTCGCCTACCTCGCCGATGGCGAGGCCTTCATCACCGGCCGCGCGAAAGATCTGATCATCCGCGCCGGCCGCAATATCTACCCGTACGAACTCGAACAAGCGGTCGGCGAGCTGGCCGGCGTGCGCAAAAATGCCGTGGCGGTGTTCGCCAGCCGCGGCAAAGGACCGGCCGAGGAATTGGTTGTGCTCGCCGAGACCCGCGAACGCGACAGCGTGCGCCGCGAAGAATTGCGCGCGCAGATCGACATGCTCGCCCTGCAACTCACCGGCAGCCGTCCCGATCGCGTATTACTCGCGCCACCGCGCAGCGTACTCAAGACCTCCAGCGGCAAGATCCGGCGCGTCGAATGTCGGCAGCTGTACGAACAAGGCGCGTTTACCGATGCCGGCGTACAACGACGCCGTTACTGGCATGAACGCCTGCGCTTAGTGCGGCACGGGCTCGGCACCACCTTGCGCCGCGGACTGATTGCGGCGACGGAACATCTGTATGTGGGGTATGCGTGGGCGTGCTTCATCCTCTGCGGCATACCCGCCACGCTGCTCATCCTGCTGTTGCCCAATCGACGCCTGGTGCAAGTAATCGCACGGGTCGCCGCGCGCATCGCGCTGTCGCTCGCCGGCATCCGCGTACGCCGCGCTGACAACACGCGCCTGCCGCACGACCGCCCGCTGGTGCTGGTGTCCAATCATGCGAGCTATATGGATGTGATCATTCTCGCCGCGACCTTGGATGTGCCCTTGCACTTCGTCGCCAAACGCAGCTTGAAGACGCGCTATTTCGGCCCCGTGCTGCAACGCCTGGGAACTGAATTCGTTGCGCGCAACGATGTGCGCCAGAGCGTCGACGATGCTGAGCGCTTACTGGCGCGTGTGCATCAAGGTGACGGCGTGGTGTTCTTCCCCGAAGCGACCTTCACCGCCTCGCCCGGTCTGCGCCCGTTTCGCTTGGGCGCCTTCAAGGTCGCCGCCGCCAGCGGTGCGCCGGTGGTGCCGATCGCCGTGCGTGGCAGTCGCGCCATCCTGCGCGGCGAATCGCGCCGCCCGCACCCGGGACGCGTGACCGTGTGGGTCGGCGCGCCGATTCCGAGCAATGACAACAGTTGGCCCGGCCTGATCGCCTTGCGCGACCGCGCCCGCGCCGAAATCCTCGCCCACTGCGGCGAACCCGATCTCGCCGATCAGGTGACGATTGCATTGCCGGAGTGGGTACGACCATGAACGCGCTGAGCCTGCGACAAGCAACGTGTTGCAAGCACGATATCGATCGCGGTTAGACCAACAGCCTCACCGCACCTGCCGCATCACCCACAGACCACCGCCGAAGAACAGCAGCGCGGGCAGCAACGCACTCAATGGCGCGGGCAGACCATACACCTGACCGGCATGCGTCATGGTCTGATTGACGAGATAGAAGGCGACACCGGTCATGACGCCCCATAACAGGCGTTGGCCGGTACCGGCACTGCGCAGTGGACCGAACACGAAGGGGATGGACAGGAACAGCATCACCAAGCCAGAAACAGGTGAAAACACGCGCTGCCAGAAGGCCAGATCATAACGGCTCGCATCCAGACCATTGTCACGCATGTAGTTTGCATATTGATGGAGATCGCGCGCCGACAGATCCTCAGGCGCAAGCGTCACCACGTTGAGCAACTTCGGACTCAACAGCGTCGGTATGTCCAGACGTTTGGCTTTGTTCAATGTGAGCACATTGTCTTTCAACGTCCCCTGCCGCGCGCCGTGTAGGCGCCAACCGCTTTCGACATGCTCCGCGGTCTTGGCGCTGATCGAACTTTTGAGGCTGCCGTCCTCGGAAAATTCGTAGATCTCAATGCCGGACAGGTGCCCATCCGGCAGTATCCATTTGATGTTGATGAAGCGATTGCCGTCGCGCGCCCATAAACCATGATCGCTGCGGAAGGTGATGGCTTCCGATTGCGCAGATGGCGCGCCGCTGTTGCGCGATCTGCTCGGTCCACGGCGCTACCCATTCGCCGATCGCCGCGGCGATGACCAGCAAAATCCCACCGGCCTTGAGCACGCTCAGGGAAATGCGCGTGACCGAGACACCCGCGGCGCGGATCGCGACCAACTCACTGCTCGACGCCAGCGTACCCAGACTCAGCAGACTGCCGATCAACGCCGCCATCGGGAACATTTCATACACACGCCGCGGAATCGTCAGCCCGACAAAGGTAAAGACATCGCCGAGCGTGTAGCGCCCCTTACCGAGATCCTGAATTTCATTGGCAAAGGAGAAGAACACATCCACGGCCAGCAGGATGAACAACGCCAGCAGCATACCCGCGATGACGGTACGACCGATGTAACGGTCGAGAATCCTCATGCGGGCCCCCGGATTTTATGTCTTCGCGGTGCGGGCATCCGCGCGGCATAGAACAACACCAGTGTCGCCAGTACCGGCAACGCGTGTACCCACCACAATCCCGGCAATGCCCCCAGCACACCCTTTTCCACCCACACTTGCGAAGTGCCGAGCAGGTTGTAATAGACAATGAAAATCAGCACCGCGCCGAACAGCCGACCGAAACGCCCCTGCCGCGGCGTGGTGCGGCTCAAGGGCACCGCCAGCAGCACCAGACTCACGGCCGCCAGCGGCAGCGACAGGCGCCATTGCAGTTCGGCGACATCCCGCGGTTCGGCCGAACCCCACAACTGTTCCGTCGGCAGTGCATTATTTTTCATGCGCGGGTTGAGCACCTCCACCGATTCGAGGCGCACACCGTGGCGGTTGAATTTCAGCACCCGATAGGCCGCATCGCCCGGATGGCCCTGATAGCGGTAGCCATCTTCCATAACCAGAAAGCGGTCACCCGTCCTGGCATCGCGGGCAGTATGCGCGCGCTGCGCCGTCAACAGGGTCGGCACGCCATTCTGTTCGGAGCGCACGAACACGCGTTCGAGATACTCGTGATCGGGCGACACCCGTTCCGCGTAGAACACCATATTGCCACTGCTCGATTCCTGGAAACGTCCGGCGCTGACCGCGGACAGATCGGAGGTGGTTTCGGCGCGGGCGCGCACTTCGTAACCCAAGGCCGCGGTGCGCGGCGCAACGTACAGCGACAGTGCGGCGATGCCCAGCGCAACGACCACGGCCAAACCGAGCAGCGGCCGGTAGATCTGCGCGGGTCCGACGCCGCAGGCGCCGAACGCGGCCATCTCGCTGTCTTTGTACAAACGGCCCAACGCCAGCAACACGCCGAGATACAGCGTCAACGGCAGCAGCACCACCAGATAGTCGATGGATTTCAGACCCAACAAGGTGAAGATCACCGCGCCAGGCAATTTGCCGGCGGCCGCCTCGCCGAGAAAGCCGGCCAGCTTGTTGCTGAGCACGATCACCCACAGCACCAGCGTCACCGCCAGCCAATGCAGCGCGACTTCCTTCAACAGGTAACGATCGATGACCCGCAGCATGGATGCCTTGTTATTAATGAGGGTGGCATGAAAACGTGCGGTGTTTACAGTAAACTACCGCGCACCCGCAAATCATACACGAGTCGACCGGCACAGGCCGCAACACGCCGGTCCTTGTCGCCCACCACTGAGGAGTTTTCATGGAATTTTCCGTTAAATGCAACAGCCCGGAAAAGCAGCGCAGCGGCTGCCTGGTGGTCGGTGTTTTCGAGTCGCGTAAATTGTCGGGTGCCGGACAGGCGCTGGACAAGGCCAGCGGCGGCCACCTCACCGCCCTGCTGCGCCACGGCGACATGGACGGCCGCAGCGGCCAGACCTTGCTGGTGCACAACGTCCCCAAGCTGCAATCCGAACGGGTGTTGCTGGTCGGCTGCGGCAAGGAAAGCGAGTTCAACGACGCCGCCTACCGCAAGGCCGTCGCCAGCGCCACCATTACCCTGAAAGACACCGGCGCCAGCGATGCCCATGTCTATCTCAGCGAGCTGCCGCTGAAGGGCCGCGACAATTACTGGAAGGTGCGCGACTGCGTGCAGTCCATTGCCGATGGGTTCTATGTGTTCGATCAGCTCAAGAGCAAGAAAGACAAACCGCATCGCGCCCTGAAAAAAATCACCCTGATGGTCGCCAGCCGTCACGATCTGCCCGAGGGCGAGGCCGCCATCACCGACGGCAAGGCCATCGCCGCCGGCATGCGCCTGGCCAAAGACCTCGGCAATCTGCCCGGCAATGTCTGCACGCCGACCTATCTGGCCAATCAGGCCAAGACGCTCAAGAAGCAGTCGACCAAAATGCACGTGACCGTGCTCGATGAAGCGGCGATGGAAAAACTCGGCATGGGTTCGTTGCTGTCGGTCGCGCGCGGCAGCCGGCAACCGGCGAAACTCATCGTCATGGATTATCGCGGCGGCGCCAAAAGCGCAAAGCCCATCGTACTGGTCGGCAAAGGCGTGACCTTCGATTCCGGCGGCATCTCGCTGAAGCCCGGCGCGTCCATGGATGAAATGAAGTTCGACATGTGCGGTGCGGCCAGCGTGTTCGGCGCGCTGAAGGCCTGCATGGATATGGAACTGCCGCTGAACGTCGTCGGCATCGTGCCCGCCACCGAGAATATGCCGGACGGTCTGGCCACCAAACCGGGCGACATCGTCACCAGCATGTCCGGTCAAACCATTGAAGTGTTGAACACCGATGCGGAAGGCCGTTTGATTTTGTGCGATGCGCTCACCTACGCGGAAAAATTCAAACCCGCCGTGGTCATCGACATCGCCACCCTGACCGGCGCCTGCGTCATCGCGCTGGGCAAACATGCGGCCGGCCTGTTGAGCAATCACGCGCCGCTGGCGCTCGACCTGCTCGACTGCGGCAAAGCCAGCGGCGACCGCTGCTGGGAAATGCCGTTGTGGGACGACTATCAAGCACAACTCGATTCCAACTTCGCCGACATGGCCAATATCGGCGGCCGCGAAGCCGGCACCATCACCGCCGCATGTTTCCTGTCGCGCTTCACCAAGAACTATCACTGGGCGCATCTGGATATCGCCGGCGTCGCCTGGAATCAGGGCAAAGACAAAGGCGCGACCGGCCGCCCGGTGCCGTTGCTGACACAGTTCTTGTTGGATCGCTGCAAGAAATAAGCGGGATGAGTTTTAGTTAAACCGCCATGGCGCGAAGAACGCCAAGAGCATTTGGAAGCGCCAAGGCGCCAAGACGCCAAGGGAAATGAATGAAAAAGCAGACTGCGGGTTTGCCTTTACATTCGTTTTACGGTTTTCTTGGCGCCTTGGCGGTTCAGAAAAGCCTTCTTCGCGTCTTGGCGGTTCAAAAAACATCCCCGGCACCTAAAATCGCAGCAGCAAACCCATGACCAGAGTCGACTTCTACGTCCTGCCCAACGCCGATCCAGCACAGCGGCCGCTGCTCGCCTGCAAGCTGGCGGAGAAGGCCTACGGTCAAGGCTTGAAGGTCTACATCCACACCGCCTCGGCAAGCGACACACAGCAGCTGGATGAGTTGCTGTGGACCTTCCGCGACGGCAGCTTCCTGCCGCATGCGATCCACTCGGCCGTGAACGGCGAGCCGCCGCCGATCCTGCTCGGCCACGATCACGAACCGACCGGCCACACCGATGTGCTCATCAATCTTGGTACCGACATCCCGACGTTTCTTCGCCCGCTTCGAACGCGTTGCCGAACTTGTCGATCAGCGCACGGAATTGCTGACGCAATCGCGCGAACGTTTCCGCTACTACCGCGAACGCGGTTATGAACTGAAGTCACACAACCTGTAGGCCTGCCAATGAACGAAGCCCGACCCGTGTCCGGGCCGGTGCCGATCCCGGTCCTGCAAGACATCGTTGAAATCCGCATCGGCCGCAACGGCCAGCAGGTCATCGTCCCGCTCGACCTGGCCCAACTCGCCGAACGCATCGCCGCCGATCTGGTCCCGCACCTGCGCATGAAACTGCAACAGCACATGGCGGCCTGCCTGGATGAGACCCTGAACGCCGCCATGGGCTCGATCCACGCCGAGGTTCAGCGGGTGCTGCTGGAGCAGCTGGGCAATCCGGACAGCTAGCCCGGACGCAGAAATGTAGGGTGGGTTAGCGTCTTTTGCGTAACCCACCGAGCGTTGCGCAGCAACACAACGCGTTTTTTAAGGAGTGCCGGCCGCACCCATGGTGGGTTACGGCACAAACCACGTACCTCTCGTGCCCTTTAGGGCCCACCCTACATTTGGATGTAATCCCGAATCCCCCGCCCCTGGGCTATAATGCCGGCTCTTTTGCGGCAGCCCTCGGCAGATCGGAACACCAGATGGAAAAGACCTACGACCCCCACGCCCTCGAACAGCGCTGGTATCAGACCTGGGAAGACAACGGCTACTTCGCGCCGCAAGCCGGCGGCGCCGAATCCACCGAGGGCCGCCCGCCCTACTGCATCATGATTCCGCCGCCGAACGTCACCGGCAGTCTGCACATGGGTCACGCCTTCCAAGACACGCTGATGGACGCGCTGACCCGCTATCACCGCATGCGCGGCGACAACACGCTGTGGCAGGCGGGCACCGATCACGCCGGCATCGCCACGCAGATGGTGGTCGAACGCCAGCTCAATGCCGAAGGCAAGACGCGCCACGATCTCGGCCGCGACCAATTCATCAAACAAGTGTGGGACTGGAAGGCCGAGTCCGGCGGCACCATCACCCGCCAGTTGCGGCGCATGGGCGCGTCGCTCGATTGGCAACACGAACGCTTCACCATGGACGACGGCCTGTCCGACGCCGTGAACGAAGTCTTCGTGCGCCTGCATGAAGAAGGTCTGATCTACCGCGGCAAACGCCTGGTGAACTGGGACCCGGTGCTGCACACCGCCGTGTCCGATCTCGAAGTGGTGTCCGCCGAAGAGACCGGCCACATGTGGCACTATCCGTTATCCGCTCGCCGACGGCTCCGGGCATCTGGTGGTCGCGACCACGCGTCCCGAGACCATGCTCGGCGACAGCGCGGTCGCCGTGAACCCGGAAGACGAGCGTTACGAGCACCTCGTCGGCAAGATGATCAAACTGCCGCTCACCGAGCGCGAGATTCCGATCATCGCCGACGACTATGTCGATGTGGAATTCGGCACCGGCTGCGTGAAGATCACGCCCGCGCATGACTTCAACGACTACCAAGTCGGCCAACGTCACAACCTGCCGCTGATCAACATCTTCACCAAAGACGCCGCGCTCAACGACGACGTGCCGAAAGAATACCGCGGCCTCGACCGTTACGAAGCGCGCGACGTGATCGTGCACGACCTGCAGGAACTCGGCCTGCTGGAAAAGATCGACGACCACAAACTGATGGTCCCGCGCGGCGACCGCACCGGCGCCGTGATCGAGCCCTTGCTCACCGATCAATGGTTCGTCAAAGCCGAGCCGCTGGCCAAGCCCGCCATCGAGGCGGTCGAGAGCGGCCGCATCCGCTTCGTGCCGGACAACTGGAAGAACACCTATTACGATTGGATGCGCAACATTCAGGACTGGTGCATTTCGCGGCAGATCTGGTGGGGCCATCGCATCCCGGCCTGGTACGACGCCACCGGCAACATCTATGTGGGCCGCTCCGAAGACGAAGTGCGCACCAAGCACAACATCCCCGTGAACATCGTGCTGCATCAAGACGAAGACGTGCTCGACACCTGGTTCTCGTCGGCGCTGTGGCCGTTCTCCACGCTCGGCTGGCCGGCAGACACCGAACGCCTGAAAACGTTTTATCCCACCAGCGTGCTGGTCACCGGCTTCGACATCATCTTCTTCTGGGTCGCGCGCATGGTGATGATGGGCCTGAAGTTCATGGACGACGTGCCGTTCAAGGACATCTACATCCACGGCCTGGTGCGCGATTCGCACGGCCAGAAGATGTCCAAGTCCAAGGGCAACGTGCTCGACCCGATTGATCTGATCGACGGCATCGAACTCGAAGCGCTGGTCGCCAAACGCACCACCGGCATGATGCAACCGCAGATGGCCGAGAAGATCGCCAAGGCCACGCGCAAGGAATTCCCCGACGGCATCCCCGCCTTCGGCACCGACGCGCTGCGCTTCACCTTCGCCGCCATGGCCTCCACCGGCCGCGACATCAACTTCGATCTGAACCGCATCGACGGCTACCGCAACTTCTGCAACAAACTGTGGAACGCCGCGCGCTTCGTGTTGATGAACACCGAAGATCAGGATTGCGGAACCGGCTTGCCCGCGAACAGCCCGCAACTCGAATACAGCGCCGCCGATCGTTGGATTCTGTCGAAGCTGGAAAACGCCATCGCCCAAGTGCATGAAGGCTTCGCCAACTATCGCTTGGACAACGCCGCGCAAGCGATCTACGAATTCACCTGGAACGAATACTGCGACTGGTATCTGGAACTGTCCAAACCGGTGTTGAACAACCCCGAGAGTTCCGACGCCGCCAAACGCGGCACGCGCTACACCTTAATACACGTGCTCGAAACCCTGCTGCGCCTCGCCCACCCGCTGATGCCGTTCATCACCGAAGAGATCTGGCAGCGCGTCGCCCCGTTGGCTGGAGTTAGCGGCGACACCATCATGCTGCAACCCTATCCTGCATCGGACGCTTCACGCATCGACGCACAAGCGAGCAGCGATATGGACTGGGTGATGCAGTTCATCCTCGGCGTGCGCAAGATCCGCTCCGGCTACGACATCAAACCCGGACAACCGCTGCCCGTGCTGCTGGAAAATGCCTCAGCACAAGACCGCGAACGCCTGACCACCAACGCGCAGTACATCAAGTTCCTCGCCCGCACCGCGAGCATCGACGTACTCGAAGCCGACAGCACCCCGCCCGAATCCGCCACCGCCCTGGTCGGCACCATGAAACTCCTCATCCCCATGGCCGGCCTGATCGACAAAGCCGCCGAACTCGCCCGCCTGGACAAAGAGATCGCCAAACGCGAACAGGAAGTCGAACGCACCGAAGCCAAACTCGCCAACAGCGGCTTCGTGGACAAGGCACCGGCGGAAGTCGTGGAGAAGGAACGGGCGAAGATTGCGGATGCGAAGAGTGCGCTCGCAGTTTGAAGGAGCAGCGCGGAAAAATCGCCGCGATGTAACAGTCACACCCCGCCCCCCAGCAAGAACAATCACCTTCCATTGCAAGACCCGCTAAGTCACCAGACTTGGCGGGCGCTCTGCCGGGACGCTTGACGTCACACCTAGCTCCGCCTAGGATAATCCCATGATACGGAGCTTCAAGGACAAGGATGCCTTGGCCCTATTCGAGGGTAAGAGCGTGCGTCGCTATCGCGCCATAGAGAGGCAGGTGCAAAACCGTCTGCAATATCTCGACGCCGCCACAACGCTTGCAGATTTGGCTTCACGGCCCTCAAACCGTTTTGAACGGCTACTGGGAAACCGAAAGACCAATGCAGCATTCGCATCAATGACCAATGGCGCCTGTGCTTTCGCTGGACGTCCCAAGGCCCAGAAGATATCGAGATTGTGGATTATCACTGAACTGGAGACCGACATGGCCAGACCCACAAACAAAATGCGTCCTATACATCCTGGCGAGCTGCTGCGCGAAGACATGGAGGAGCTCGACCTCTCTGCGCGTGCGCTGGCCGAAGCGATTGCCGTCCCGCATAACCGCATCGCCGCGATTCTGCGTGGCGAACGTTCCATCACCGCAGACACCGCCCTGCGACTCGCCACCTACTTCGGCACCGGCGCGGATGTGTGGATGAACTTGCAGCAGGACTACGATCTTAAGAAAGCAGAACTTGAGTCTGGTGCGGCTATACGTGCGGAGATAAAACGGCGGGTGGCCTAGATTGTTTAGTGGGCAATCGATTCGGTCACAACACCTTGGATTTTTGGCAAATAAATCGGCCACTTTTTTTACTTCATACGCGTGGCCGTTCTAAAGAAACCGTGGTCTTCCCACGGTTTCCTTCTCTTCCTTCTCGTTCCCTTTTCTTTTCATCTACCGGCCGCGAATCACAATTACAAATACATATACCCCAAAGAAGACACAAGCCAATCCAGTCAGCCTGAGTCAGCAGTCAATACCGTGTCGATTGGTAATGAGGAGCCTAGCCATGTTGGACAATATTCTGGCTTGTACACAGGCGTTTGAGCGTGAGCATGGCGAACAACCAAACGTGGTTTTTATCAACCCTGATCATCACCAAGCGCTGCTCGATTTATATCCCGCCTTGTTTGAGCATAACACCCTCCTGCAACTCGGTCTGCGCTTGGTTATCGTGCACAACCGTGAGCTGATTCATCCTTACGTGACCTATGTGGCCGGGTATTCGGCCTGCGCCTGACGACCATATCCAGCCAAGAATTATTTGCCTGTGTGCAGTTCCTGCCTGCCGGCTGGATATTTGGGGTCAGAAAAACTCCTGCGCAACGATCCGCTACCGTATCTCAAAACTTGGGTTTCTACTCTGGCCACAAATTTACTGAGCGTCAATAAGTTGCGCACTTTTCTGCTCGTTGGCGTTGAACGTTATCAGGATCGCGTAACCATCTGCGAGGCGGAAGGGAAAAATCCACTTGCTGATGCCATCATAATCGTAGGCGGCGTAACTGACGGCGTACTCGAGTTTGGTCACTTTCTCGGTGACACCTGTTATCTCGAAGCTCAGTCCGCTGAGTTCAACGAGAATCTGCGGCTGGCGCTTGCAGTCGCCGCCCGGCGCATAATGGCCGAAAATATCTTTAAGCCCGGCGAGGCTGCCCACCTCGACCGCACTTGCCGTACATGAGGAATGATGGCAATGACCAAAACCACCATACTCAGGAAACCGTTCCGAGTTTGTGTGTCATGGCGTTCTCCTCGTGTTAAGGAGTTTCTTCATCCATCTTGAAACCAAGATGGCTACCAAGTGCATTGCTCAACATCATCGCGCGTTGAATGCTTAACCACCTAGCCACGACGATATTCTTCCCATCGTAGATCATCTGCGCCTTTTTCCCTGTGGCATCGATCCCCGCGGCAACTATCATGGCGAAACTCTTCGTGAGATCCCCCATCATCGCTCCCGCCTTGGCCAACACGGGATCGCCGCCGAGAGGATTGAGCTCGGCGTCTCTTGCTATTTGGTCATAGTTTTGCGGCTGGCTTGAAAACGTCTGCTGAACTCCATTAGTCTCGACGAAAATCTTCGTGATCTTTGCGCGATCGTAGCGCTTTCCCTTGATGGTGACGTCACTCTCACCCACAGAAATCTCGCGCATGCGCGATCGTCGGTAGGCCAGCACCCCGAGCGCTACGAACGGCAAGACATATGTATAGGATCCATCCTCACCACCAAGAAAGAAATATGCAATCAGCTGCAAGAAGATGTACCAGGCGAAGCCGGTCGCGAACCACAATTTATCCTGCCGATAACGGATAATCTTGCGGCCACCGCTTTCCTCAAACTCAAACCCGTATCCATAATCCTTAGGCATGATTCATCGCTCCTTCAAATCAAGACACAAATCAAGAAATCAGTGGACTTGCCACGTGTCCGGGAAACCCAGGGTACCTCAGACCACCGTTTCCCCCAGCCTACGCCGCGATCCCCTCAACCGTCAGGTGCCGCACGTCGGTACGACGGCTCGCATGCTCGAACGTGATGGCGCACACATTGCCCTCTGCATCCACATCCATCACGGTGTTCTCGTCGAGATTCCTGGATTCAGCAATGTCATGAGCGCGGAACTCGATGTACAGGGTGTCGGTGTCCTCGAAGTACTGTACTTTCATGGCCTGAATCCACGATCAAAAAATGCGTTGTGTACCGTCTCTCGATCCGGCAGCAGGACCACGCGCAGATTCGACCCTGCATTGCGTCGATTCTCGCCCACCGACGGACACGCCATCGGCCTGAACATGCTCGCCTTCCGGCGATTCGATAACGTAACGAATCCACTCGTCTCTGATGATAACGCGGTCCGGACGAGAACGCGTGGCCCGAAAATATCTGGTCATTTTCATTGTGCAGCATCCTTGCCGCGTATGGGTCAGGGCTCTTTTTAGGGCAATTCATCCTGGACGGCAAGGTCTGACCATCTTTCCGACGAGCAACACGTAGCCCGTATGCAGCGCAGCGGAATGCGGGGAAATGCCCGGCCACGGCGCCGATTCCCGGATTGCGCTGCGCTCCATCCGGGCTACATATCTCATAGTTCAAAGGAGACGCCTTGACATTACTGTATCCGTTCGGATACGATCAGGCCATGAATGGATTCATACGCACCGTTGAGTTCGATGCGTGGTTAAAGGATTTACGCGACCCTATCGGGAAAGCCCGCATCCTTGCCCGCGTCCGCTCGGCCGAACAAGGAAACTTCGGCGATTGCGCACCTGTCGGTGAAGGCGTCTTCGAAATGCGGATTCACGCCGGCCCAGGCTATCGGGTGTATTACGGACGCACAGGTGAGTGCGTGTATTTGTTGCTCTGTGCCGGGAACAAGTCCACGCAACGGCGCGACATCAAGCAGGCGATTGCATTGTTCAAGAAGTTGGAGCGTTGAAGCATGAAAAAGACTGCGCCTTTCGATGCCGCCGATTATCTCGACAACGATGAAGTCATCGCCGAATATCTGAATGCGGCACTTGAAGATCCGAACCCCGATGTCTTCCTAATCGCCATTGCCGATGTCGCCAAGGCACGCGGCATGTCACAACTGGCAAAGGACACCGGTCTTGGTCGCGAAAGCCTTTACAAGGCCTTGGCGCCCGGCGCGAAACCGCGTTATGACACGGTGCTCAAACTGGTGCGCGCGCTGGGTGTGCAATTACATGCGAGCGCTGTTCATAAATGATTCGCCGAACTCCGGCACCCACTCAAGCAAACGCCGCCAACCCATGATATTTTCGATATTTTGGGTCAAAGTGAAGACTCTGTGCAACGCTCCGCTACCGTATCTCAAAACTGGAGTTTCTACATTGAGCCCAAATATCCAAGCATCAATCCTGCTGCTTGACAGAGGGGGGGCGAGGTGGAGAATGTGCAATGGCATCAAAGACACAAGACCATTTAGACAAAATGTCGCGCGAATAAAGGCCGCCAACAACTGATCAATCGGCGCACAGGAGGTGTTCCATGAAAATTCATCAGCATCGCAGAATTCCTGTTTCTCTTGTCCTCGGATCTATCGTCTGTCTCTTCAGCCTGCCTGCTCGGGCCGACGTCGTTTATTCGGACGCGGCTTTCTACAATTTCGTAGGCGTTCTTAGCACCGGAGGTCAATTCACCTCTACGATCAATGGCAACTCGGTATGCCCGGACGCGGGTTGCGGCCCAGATACGGGCATCGCCACGGTGGTGTTCTACGATCCAATAACCGACACCGGGAACCCGGTTCAAACCGTGGATTTCAGCCTCACTGATATCTACGCCACTCCGACCCAGCGCCCACCCAACTCGCTGACGCTGACTGGAGTCGACTACGTTGATGGAATCAACTCGGGACAAAATATCCAGATCGGCGACACGACTGTGGTTGCGAGGTTGCGCTACGTTAACGGGCAGTGGTTCAGCGGGCCGCAGCTTGATTTCTCTATCTCAGCCGGGCTGCTCGAACAGACGGTCGGAGGACCCTACCTTGGATACGATGTTGTCCAGGGAAGTGGCGGTACTTGGGATGACACATTGCAATTGACGGTCACGCCCAACACCGGAACCGCCGCGAACAATGCCGACAGCGTATGCTTCACCAATCATCCTACCTGGAATTGCTTTTATGCCTACGAGCCGGGCGATACGTCCGATCCCTATGCCGAAGTCGAGCTTCTCGCCGCGTTCGGATCACTGACGCCGGTGGGATTCGGGAACGCCATCAGTGGCGGATTCGTCGCACCTGCCCAAGTTGTCCCGGTACCGGCCGCCGCCTGGTTGTTCGCTTCGGGACTGGCGGGATTATTCGGTATCGTTCGTCGTAAGAGGCCTTCGGTTTGACCGCACCAGTCAAATCTTGAAATGGAACGGCGGCCATGGGCCGCCGTTTTTATTCGGAATTCGGTTAATTAAAGGGGACGGAGGGAATAAACTTTATTCCCTCCGTCCCCTTTTCGCCCTCGCCCTCGTCCCCTTTTCGCCGCGGATTCAAAACGAGATAACCAAAGCAGTATCCGATTACTTGAAGTTTTTACTGCCGATCTGCCGCACCGCTGTAGGTGCATACGCACGCCCCTGCTAAAATGACGTCATGGCTCAAGCTGGAGCAGTGCCGTGCCCGAAACGACCAAGCCCGTTGCGCGACGCTTTCATTTCTGCGACATCATGCTGTCTTTGCGCAGTGGTTGGACGACGTTTCGTGCCTTGCCGGGAGTCAGCCTGACGCTCGGTGCTGTGGCGGCAATACTTGGGTTGGTTGTGTTGATGAGTGTGTATCGTATCGGCCTGTCGGCAATGGCCTTGCCTTTCGCCGCAGGCTTCATGTTACTCGGGCCGATCCTCCTGGCTGGGTTTTTTCGTCTTGCGGAGACGCATGCGGCGGGCCGTCGGCCCGGTATCCGCGATGCCCTGGCCGGCTTCCGGCAGGCACCTGTGGGCTTGTGGGTGGTGGCTCTGCTGTGTGCTTTCCTGTTCATGATCTGGATCACCGACGCGGGGATTCTCTACAGTTTCATGATCGGCCAGTTCGACTCCGCGCATCAGTCGCTGTGGCTCAGACAGTTCGAGGATGACGCAGTCGGGTTCACTTTGTCGAGTATGCTGATCGGCTCGGTGCTGGCTTTTTCTGTTTTCGCGCTGTCGGCGTTTTCGGTGCCGTTGTTGTATCAACGTAGGGCCACGCTGACCCACGCCGTGTCTGCCAGTGTAGGCGTGATCGTGCGCAACTTCTTTATCGCGATCGCCTGGGGCTTGCTGTTGGCCGGCAGCATTCTGCTCTCGATCCTGCTGCTGCCATTGCTGACGTTGGCGCTGCCGGTCATGGCCTATGCCAGCTTCGCGCTTTATCTGCGGGTTTTTCCTGCGGAGACATAGGTGACATAGGGGACAGTTCTTTTTAGGGCAATTCATCCTGGACGGCAAGGCCTGACAATCTTTCCGGCGAGCAACACGTAGCCCGCATGCAGCGCAGCGTAATGCGTGGAAATGCCTGGCCACGGCGCCGTGTAGTGGTCAAGTATTTCCGTGCCCACGCAGAGGTGGTGCTATTCCGCGTCTCTTTCCGTTACTCGGACGCCAGCCGCTCAACCCAGCACCGCAGGGTAGCGACCGCGTCAGAGCGACAGATTTATTAGGCCGTTTCAGTTGGCTGAATGATCAGTTGACCATTGAGGAAAAGGGCGATTATTCTTGAGCCCGCCACTGGAGAGTGCAATAACAGCCCAGCATTTATATTGTCTATGGTTCGGTTATTTCAAAGCACTGATCCGGCTGTACTGCCCATTTGTTGGGTAGAATTTTTCCTAGATGCCAAGGCTAATAATGGTAGTCGTAGCAAACTTTAAACGATGGCGTCGCGATGTGAGCGCCGGCCTGACCACCGCACTCGTGACGATTCCGGATGGCATGGCATCGGCGCTGCTGGCGGGTCTCAATCCAGTGCATGGACTGTACGCATTGATGGTCGGTACGCCGATCGCCGCTTTGTTCGCCAGTTCACATTTCATGTACGTCGCCAACACCGGGGCCATAGCGGTGGCGACCGGCAGCGTGCTCGGCGATTTGAGCGGGGATGCACGGGTGTCTGCGCTGATCACCTTGACCCTGCTCGTTGGCGTGTTTCAATTGCTTTTGGGTTTGCTGCGCGCCGGTGCCATTTTGCGCTACGTATCGAACGCGGTGCTGACCGGGTTTCTTACCGGCATCGCGCTGCGCATCATCTTGAGTCAGTTACCGGAACTCACGGCCTACCATGAGGCGAGCGGAAACGTGCTGAACCGCGCCTGGCAAGTGCTGAGCAACCCCGGTCATTGGCATATGCATGCGACGTGGCTCGGGCTCATCACGATTGCGTGCATCGTGCTGGTCGAGCGCACGCGCGCCAAGAATCTCGCGATGATCGCCGGCTTGATCGGGGCGCTGATTGCGCAAGCGCTGCTAGGCTGGCACGACGTGCCCAAGGTCGGCGACATCGCCAGTATTCCGAGTTCTTTGCCCATGCCCGATCTCTCGCAAATGATGTGGACCACAGACATCGTGCTCGGTGCGCTGGCGGTCGGCGCGATCGGCCTCGTGCAGGGGGCGGCGGTGAGCCGCACCATTCCCAATCCGGATGGCAATTATCCTAACGTGGCACGGGATTTCGCGGCCCAGGGCGCAGCCAACATCGCGGCGGGTTTGTTCAAAGGGGTGCCTATCGGCGGCACCATGTCGGAAACGGCGGTCAATCTCAGCGCAGGCGCGCAAACCCGCTGGGCGATCGTGTTCTCCGGCGTTTTTATCATCGTTGCGGTGCTTTTGTTTGGCAAATGGGTCGAGCAGGTCATGCTCACCTCGATTGCCGCGTTACTCATCGTGGCGGCGGTGCAGGCGATCGATCCGGTGCGCATCGCTGATGTGTGGGATGTGAGTTGGGGCGCGCGCCTGATCATGCTCATCACCTTTATCGCTACCCTGACGCTGCCCGTCACCCAGGCCGTGCTCATGGGCATGGTCTTGTCCACGCTGCTCCACCTCTATCACGCCTCCACCGATTTGCGGGTGGTGGAAGTCGTGGCGCAGGCCAATGGACTGCTGAAAGAGCAACCCACTCCGGCAGGTCTGACGCATGGCGCGGTCACCTTACTGGACGTGCATGGCAGTATCTTCTACGCGAGCATCGATTCACTCGAAGCGATGCTGCCCCACCCCGGCACTGCCGTCGGCGCGGTGGTGATTTTGCGTTTGCGCAACCGCAGCAACATCGGTAGCAGCTTCGTGCGCATGCTCAAGCATTATGCGCGGCGCCTGGCGCAGAGCGGCAACAAGTTGATGCTGAGCGGCGCAACGCCGCTGGTGCTGGAACAACTGCGCCGTACCGAGGTCACAGACATCATTCCGGAGCAGGACATCTTTCCCGCGACCGACGTGATTGGCGAGGCTCTGAGCCAAGCCCGGGTAGCGGCACAGCGGTGGATCGACAGTCAGAATTAAAGTTAAAAGTTAAAGTCCCCTGTTCAGTCCTGACCCGGTTTTTCACGGGCTTTCATACCCAGCCGAAAGCTGCTACCCGTAAACATTCTCCCGGAACTGCTTCTGTATCGCCTCGATCTCCTCGCGCTGGGACAGCATCGCATCGACGCAATCCCGGTCCAGTTGCTCACCGGCCATGCTTCTCAGCATGTCGAAGGCGCGGTCGTTGTCCCAGGCTTCCTTGTAGGGTCGGCGGCTGGTCAGCGCGTCGAACACATCGGCGACCGCGACAATACGCGCCTCCAGCGGGATGTCTGCGCCGGACCGCCCTTCGGGATAACCGCCACCATTGATCGCTTCGTGATGGTAGACGGCTATATTCCGCAACATATCCACATGCTCGGTATTTTCGAGGCCGAAGTTCGCCAGCAGATCCACGATCATCTCCTGACCACGCAGCGGGTGGGTGCGCATCACGCGCAGTTCATCCTCGGTGAGCGTATCGGGCTTCAGCAGGATGCGATCCGGGATCGCGATCTTCCCGATGTCGTGCAGGGGCGAAAACATGAAGATGTGTTCTATATAGTCATCATCGAGCTGATAACGATCGGCCAGTGCGCGCGCGATGAGACGGCTATAGCGTGACATGCGGTCCAAGTGGCTGCCGGTCTCGGGATCGCGATGGTGGGTGATATGGCCGGTGGTCTTGAGGGCCGCGCTCAGGGTGCTGATGTTGGACAGTTCATTGACGACCATCAGCGATATCATGTGACCGTATAGGTCGAGTTGCCCCAGGACTGACTCGCTGAACACATCCTTCTCGAAGGAATTGAAGAACAGGAAACCCATGAAGTCGCCGTTATTGAACATCGGCAGGGTATAACTCGCCGCATAACCCTCGCGGCCGATGCGTCTGGAATGCTCGTGCACGTCCTGCTCTGTCGTCAGCATGTTGTTAATGACGCGCGGACGACCGCGTTTGAGCATCTCCACCAATGAGGGCGCACTGTCGATGATCGCCTGATAGTGCTCCATCGGTTCATGGGTGGCACTGCTGTGCAGATAGGATTTCAGAACACGTGTCTCAGGATCGTAAAGCGTCAGCGCGATGCGCGCCACGAAGGGCAGGATTTTCTGGACGGCCTGATGCGCTGCAATCAGCTTTTCACGCAACGGCGCATTGCGGTTCAGAAAACCGAAGGCGTCGTCATGGTCGAAACGTTGGTCGGATGTCATGGTTGCATATGAAGGGGAACAGACCAGGAATTTCCTATACTAGAGGACAAACCACGATTTCCCAACACATACGCCCCCTAACCTTACTTGAGCCATCCCCGATATCGTTTGGTACAGGGGCACCTCATTGTGACCTTCGGTTTTTACGGGGCAAATCGCATCTACCCGGTATGCCGCCCGGTCTCAGACGTTTCACCACTGGCCCGGCGACACGAGCCAGTGGTCTGTAAGACAGTAGACTTTCCGCGGTAAATGAGACCATACGCCGTAACGCGCTGATCGCGATCCTGCCGCCGCCAATCCCCAGTACCTCCCGCTGCGTTCGTATCGCTTCCCGCATGAGTCTGAGTGGATGTCGGTGTGAATGGGAACCACCACCGTGTTTACAGTGCACCACTACTTCGTCCAGGTAGCCGCACTGAGGTTCGGCGACATAAATGGAGCACACGCTATGGTAGTCGGCGCAGACCCGGTACCAAGGGTCGTGCAGAAACTTCTGATGCAGATCGCGGCGAAAGAATGTGGCTTGGTGCGAGGCGGGTGCATGGTGCCAGATATAGTCACCGATCTCACGCGGTCGTTGGATGTACTGATGGCCGCTCGGATATTCGAACAGGGCCGCGGCGAAAAGCATGGACTCCTCGCCGCTGAGAGTGGCGAGACTCGCCGACACATGTTCGAGGGCGTTCTCGCAAAGCCGGTCCCCCGCGTTGAGAAACAGGACGTAGTTGCCACTGGCGTGAGCCAGTCCTTTATTCATCGCGTCGAAAATTCCGTTGTCGGGTTCCGACGTATAGACTGCGATGTGTTCTGCGTATTCCTCGCATAACTCGCGCGTGCCATCGGTTGAACCGCCGTCTATGACGATCCATTCGAAGTTGGCACCCGACTGGCGGAGCAGTGAATCAGCGGTACGCTTGAAATGAGTGCGATCATTCAGCACCACAGAAATGACAGAGAAGTCTGTATTAGTGGTCATTCTGATATTCACCATAAAGCGGGCAGAGCCGAATGGCACTTACTTAAACTCAAATGTAGGGTAGGTAAGCGTTTTTTGCATAACCCACCAATCGTTGCATAGCAACACAACGCCTTTTTAATGAGTGCCTGACGGCACGCTTGGTGGGTTACGGCACAAACGGCGTGCCTCTTGTGCCCTTTAGGGTAAACCCACCCTACATTTGATGGCGGACTGCCTAAGTAAGTGCCATTCGACTCTGACCCCTTTTGCGGTTCTACATCTCTTTCGAGATCGTCAGCACCACCCGACTGTCGGCGATATCACCATAAAGATCGGCGCCGTCGCTGTCTGTGTCGTACCAGGACAGGTCGAAGTCGAAGCCGGCAAAGGGTTTGGCCACGCCCACATGGTAGTCGACATAGCTGTCGGGGGCGCCTGCTCCGTTCACATTCTCGTCGAAGTCGTAGTAACCGGCGCCGGCCGTGACCGTGAAGGCTTCCATGAACTCGTGTGCATAGGACAGGTTGTAATAGATGCCGGTCTCGTCACTATTGAACACATCGTTCGAATAGCCGAGCGTGCCGGTGAAGTCGCTGTAGCCGAGCTTGGCGATCAGCTCGTTGTATTCAAGATCGGCGTCGGCGCCAGGATAGAAATAGCGCAGGAAACTGACATCGTAACTGATGTCGCCGATCTCGCTCGCATAGCCGAGATACACATCCAGCTCCATGTCGGCGGCATCGTCGGCCGCGGGATCGGTGCTGTCTTCCTCGTTGAAATCGACATTCGAGGCCCAGGTGCCGATGTACAACCCGGAATCGTGACTGACATCGAGACCACCTTGGATGGCCGGATCTTCGTCGGTCTGACTGACGCCGCGAAACACATAATCGCTGGTCAAGGCGACATTCGCACTGCCCTCCCACTCGGCGGAAGCGGTCAATGGCATAGCAAGCAACGCACCAGCCAGCATTTGCGAATTGAATCGTGACTTGAGTTTCATGTATATGGACTCCTTGTGAAGATGTTTGAAGCAGAGTGAAAGCATGATTAAAGGGGGCGAAGTGAGGCAACCCCGATCTTCCTAAATGTCTCACGTTATGCCCCACGCCTACAAATCACTCCAGCACCTACCCCCCGCTCAGCGCCTGGAAAATGTACACGGTCCCGTCATCCGGGACGCGATCCGAGAGCGCTTGTCGATCGATCACCAGGGTGTCATTGATACTGAGTTTGACATGCCGACGCAGCGCGCCGCGCTCGTCGAGCACGTAATCGGTGAATCCGGGCGCGATCGCGTTGACCGCGCGCAGCACCTCGGCGACCGAGCCCGCCGGCACGCTGATCGTGCGGTTCTCGAGTGCCGGGAAGAACCGGAACAGATGACTGGTCATTTCCACCGTGGGCATGTCGGCTCAGCCGAATCGCACCGAATAGATCGGCGGGAAATTGTTGCCCAGGCATTGCCAGGTTTCGCCGCGATCTTCCGACACGTACAGGTTGCCTGTGGTGCTGCCGAAGCACAGACGATCGCCCGCCACATCGAGACCATGCCGCAGCACGATGTCGTAGGCATTCTCCTGCGGGAGGCCGCTGCGGAACGCTTGCCAGGATTGCCCGCCGTCCGTGGTGCGCGCAACGCACAGACCGCCGTCGATCGCCATGCGCGCCGAATCCGCGCGCGCGGGCACGACCCACGCGGTACGTCCGTCCCGCGCGTCGACCGCGATCGGGGAAACCGAAATGCACGCCGGCATCGGGCATGCTGACCTTTTTCCAGTTCTGCGCGCCGTCATCGCTATAGAACACACCGCAATGGTTCTGCTGCCAGAGATGATCCGGCTGCGCCGGGCAGGCGGCGACGAAATGCGGATCGTGCCCCCACTCGGCTTCCGGATTCGGCAGATAGTCGTTGGTCACCCCGCGATTGCGGCCTTCCCAGGTCTCGCCGCCGTCGGTGGTCTCCAGCACCCCGGCGGAGGACACCGCGATGTGCATATGCTGCGAATCGCGCGGGTCGACGATGATCGAATGAATGCCGGGTTCGAACACACCATAATCGATACTCGCCGGCGTACCGCCCCAGCGGTTCTCGCTGGTCGCCTCGCCGGCGAACAGATCGCCGCCGCGACTGTCGTGATTCCACAGCGGTCGGTTGAGTTCCCAGCTGTCGCCGCCATCGTCGCTGACGAACAAGCCGCCGGGGATCGTGCCGGCATACACTCTGCCGGGTTGATCGGCATTGCCGAAGGCGAGATTCCAGATCTTGAACACGGTGGCGTCCTTGTACTCCGGCTGGCCGACCGGCGCCTCCGGATCGAAATCCGGAGTCGGCAGGTATTTGACGATGTAGCGCGCGCCCTCCGGGTACTTCAACGACAGCACATCTTCCCAGGTCGCACCGCCGTCACGCGAACGCGAGAGCTTCGGCCCCCAGTGTCCATGATCCAGGGATGCCCACAACGTACCGTCGCGCGGATCACGCGCCGCGTAACACACGGGAATACCCGCATGCTCGATGGGTCGCGGGCGCCAGGTGGAATTCGAACGCTCGAAGATCACGGTACCCTTGCGCGTACCGAGCAGAATCATGTCCGACATAAGATCGACCTCCATATCATTGTGATTGTGGATACAAAATTCCAGTCCTTCCCGGCCGGTTTTTTGTATCGCTGGGCCGGATTCAACCGCAGTTCCGGCCGCTGTGTCAATTTTGGATAACTGGATAACTGGGGTCAGATACCGTCTTCCCCGTCAGGCCTGAACCTGGAACGCCCGTGACCCTGGATCGCCACGCGTCATGCCGCCTTCGATTTACGCTGTTCGACCGACCTCGCCAGTGCGCGCAGCAGCGCGGCGCCATCGCCACGCCAGGCGCTGCCGTGCATGCAGGCGAGCGTAGTTGGCGATTCACCGGCCAAGCGTTCGAGCATCGCGCCGGTATCCGGGCAGTGCGAGTAGTAATCCATTGCGCCACGGAAGGCCTCGCTCGGTCCCAGGATGTCGGTCTCGACGAGTGGCGTTTTTCCGGTCCCGCCCTGGGTGAACAGGTCGCCGCACAGCAAGGTGCGCGTGTTGTCGTCGAACATGAAGCCGCACTCCCAGGCATGCGGCAGATGCGGCGTGTCGAACCAGCGCAGCGCGTGCCGTCCGAGATTCAGCGTTTCCCCATCACCCAACGCGCGCGGTGCGCGATCGGCAACATCGTTTATCGAAACCATCGCCGCGATTCGGCCGCAGACCGGTACGGATTCGGGCGCCAACGCCAGAAACGCGTTGAGCGAGCCGCATTCGTCGGCCTCGAAATGCGAGAAGCCGATGTAGCTCAAACGTTCCGGCGGCAATACGCCGGCGATCGCCTCTTTCACCAACGGAAACAGGCGGCGCGGGCCGGTATGGAACAGCATGGGTTTGTCGTCGACGATCAGATACTGGTTGAAGCTGAAAGCGCCCCCGCCGGGCAGTTCGACGGGAGTGTTGATGCGATAGATGCCGTCGGCGATCTCGTGGATGTTGGTGCCGGATTGTTCGTTAGTGATCATGGCAGACTCCTCGGTTGGGGTGGATGTGCCTGGGTGTGTAACGAAACGCCGGATCGTTACACTTCCAATGACAAGGAGGCCGGAATATGCTTTTCGAATGCACTCGCCAGACCCCGACACCCTGCCGGATGACGCCACGCTGGCGCAACGCGTGGATGTGGCGGCGCCCGCCATCGATGCCGAGGCGGAGACCGAACTCTGCCGACGGCTCGCGCCGCGCGTGCGCCTCTACGGGTTGCGGCACCTGCGCGACGAAGCGGCCGCCGCCGATCTCATGCAGCAGGTGATGGTTATGCTGATAGAGCGTCTGCGTGCCGGCGCCTTGCGCGAGCCGGAACGGCTGGCGTCGTTCGTGTTCGGCATCTGCCGGATGACGGTACTCGACCTGCGCCGCGGGCATGCGCGACGCGAACGCCTGCTGGAAACCTATGGCGAAGCGTTGTTGCCACCGGAAACGCCGGCGCCGGATCTCGATCGCGAACGCCTGACGCATTGCCTCGAGCGCTTACCGGAACGGGAGCGGAGCGTGTTGATGCTGACCTTCTATGACGATATGCCGGCCGATGCGCTGGCCCGCGAACTGGACCTGAGCCCGGCGAATGTGCGCGTTATCCGGCACCGCGGCCTCGAGCGTCTGCGCGCATGCGTCACGGGAGAATCCAAGTGAACTGTGCATCACCCTTGGCCTGGGACAGCCTGCTCGCCTACTGGCTCGGGGAACACGATCCCAACAGCGCCGCGCAGATCGAGGAACACTACCTCGGCTGCGAGCTGTGCAGTCGCCGGCTGGAGCAGATTGCGACGCTGGCGCGTGAGGTGCGCGCAGTGACACAGAGCAGCGGCGTGAGCATGATCGTCAACGATCAGTTCGTGCACAGGTTGTCGGAAAACGGCCTGCGGGTGCGGAAGTATCGCGTGCCGCTCAACGGCTCGGTGAACTGCACGGTCACGCCGGATGATGATTTCGTGGTGGCGCGTCTGGAGACACCGCTCGACGCGGTCAAACGACTCGATATGGTCACCCTCGGGAGCGACGGCAAGAACATGATGCGATTAGAGGATATACCGTTCATCGCCGCAAGCGGCGGCGTAGCGTTCTCCACCCGCGTCGACGTGCTGCGCGCCCTGCCGGTTTCCACCCTCCACATGCGCCTGCTCGCCGTCGACAACCAGGGTGAACATACGCTGGGCGAATACACGTTCAACCACACGCCGTACACATCACAATAATTAGATATTTGGCGTCAGAGTAAAAACAGCTGCACCAACCGTCACTCTGTGACCCAAAACATCTATTTCGCTTCCACTGCAAGCGCCCGATCGCGCGATGTGTTGCGATAAGTCCCGATCGCGATGACGAGCGCGACGACGATCAGAATCGCCGCGACTGTGAACGTGATCCGCATACCGGTGGCGACGGCCTCGGGACGCGCCGTTGTGATGCTGTTCGTCGCCGATGCGAGCGCGAACACAGCGCCCATAACGGATGCACCGGTGATGAGTCCGAGATTGCGCGACAAGTTGAGCATACCGGATATGACGCCCCGCTGATCCGGGCGGATATCGGTCATGACGGCGGTGATGTTGGCCGTCTGGAACAACGCATAGCCGACGGTGATGACGACGATGGGGGCGATGTAGCCGGCGATGCCGAGCGTCTCCGGCAACAGGGATAGCATGAAGGAACCGGCCGCTATCCCGATGAGCCCGATGAAGGTCATGCGTTGTGCGCCAAAACGGTCCGCAATGCGACCTGCCGGCACGGCGGTCAATGCGGCGACCAGCGGACCGGCCGACAAGGCGAGTCCGACAAGCGCCGCGTCGAGCCCGAGCGTGCGAGAAAGATAGAACGGTCCCACCACCAGCGTCGCCATCATCACCGTCGAGACCAGCGCGCTCATGGCGAGACTCGCACTCAGCACCGGATCGCTGAACATCGCCAAGCGGATCAGAGGTGATGCGGCTCTCGCCTCGACGCGCACGAAGAGGCCGACGCCGAACACAGCCGCCGCCAGCAGCGCCATGTTGAGCGGACCGAAGCTGCCGCGCCCCATCGTCATGGCGAGTGCATAAGCCGCAAGCGTCAGCGCCAGCAGCAGTGTGCCCACGGTGTCGAAGCCGGCACGATCGGTCTTCGGCGCCAAGTGATCGATGGGGCGGTCAACGGGCAGGTAGCGATGCGCGAGAAGGAACGCCAGGACGCCCAGCGGTACGTTGATAAGAAAGATTGCCGGCCAACCGAGTCCGGCGATCAGAACGCCGCCGAGCGATGGACCGAGCGCGGTACCCATCGCGGACATCGTTCCGAGCAGCCCTATGGCGCTACCGGTTCTTTCCTTCGCAACCGTCTCACCGACAAATGCCAGGGTGTGGGCCATCATGATGGCCGCACCTATGCCCTGCAGCCCCCGCGCCGCAATCAGCATCCAGAACGTGGACGCGATGCCGCACAGGACCGAGGCCAAGGTGAACAGGAAGATGCCAGCCAGTAGCAGCCGTCGACGACCGGTGATGTCACCGAGCCGCCCGGCGCTGACGATCAGGGTGGTGATGGCGAGGAGATACGCGAGGACGATCCATTGGACGTCCTGAAAGGTGGCATTGAACGCGTGTGCCAACGTCGGCAAGGCGACATTGGCGATGCTGGTGCCGAGCGAGGACAACAACATGGCTAGCGATAGACCGGCGAGCGCCCATCGAACCGAGGGTGTCCGTTCCGCACGTCCCTCGGTTGTCTCAGCTCGTTCTGCAATGATCGGTTTCAACATGGACTCCCTCTCTGGTGGCTCCGGAAACGGCGCTGTCAGAATCATAGTTCCCTGCCTGACATGGCGGAAGGCGCAGCATTTGCACTTTATACGTGCGTCTGACGCCACATCACAGTCAAGCTGTGCTATGGTCGCTGCATGGCGAAACCCGATCTCAACCTACTTTTCACCCTGGATGTGTTGCTCGCGGAAGGCAGCGTTGCGCGCGCAGCCCGACGGTTGCGGCTTAGCCCGTCGGCGATGAGCCGGGCGCTGGCGCGATTGCGTGAGACGACGGGCGATCCGCTGTTGGTCAGGGCCGGACGCGGTCTCGTTCCCACACCCCGAGCGCTCGAACTCCGCGAACGGGTCAGTCAACTCGTGCAGGACAGTGAAGCGGTTCTACGCCCTGCCGAAAAGCTCAACCTCAAACAACTCGTCCGAACGTTCACGCTGCGAACCAGCGAAGGCTTTGTGGAGAACTTCGGAGCGGACCTCATTGCGCGCGTCGGCAAGGAAGCGCCCGGCGTGCGACTGCGCTTCATGCAGAAGCCAGACAAAGACAGCGGGCCGCTTCGTGACGGGACCGTCGATCTGGAAACTGGCGTTGTGGAGAAAACGACTGGAGCGGAGTTGCGTGCGCAGGCATTGTTCCGCGACCGTTACATCGGTGTCGTGCGAACGGGGCATCCGCTGAGTAAGGGCAAGATCACGCCCGCCCGTTATGCTTCGGCCAAGCACATCTCCGTCTCGCGGCAGAGTCTCGACAGGGGACCGATTGATGAAGCCTTGGAACCGCTCGGGCTGAAACGGGAGATCGTCACGATCGTCGGCGGTTTTTCGACCGCGCTGGCTCTCGCTCGGGCCTCCGACCTGATCGCCAGTGTTCCAGAACGACACACCGGAATCCTGCGTGCCGGAATGCATAGTTTCCCCCTTCCGATCTCCATGCCGGAGTTCACGGTTGCATTGCTCTGGCACCCGCGTATGGATGCCGATCTAGCGCATCGCTGGTTGCGCGGTCACGTTCGGGATATCTGCGCCAATTAAAGGGGCTTAGCCTCGAATGGCACTTACTTAAGCTTCAATGTAGGTTGGGTTTACCCTGAAGGGCACAAGAGCGGTGTTACGTAACCCAACAAGCGTTGCGAAGCAACACAAGACCTTCTTTAAATGTGTGCCTGACGGCACGCTTGTTGGGCTACGGCGCAAAAAACGCACCTAGCCCAACCTACATCGGATATATATCGCCTAAGTATGTGCCATTCGGCTCAGCACCCTTATCCATCAGCCATCCAGCCGCTCAGCCTCCGCGAAGCCGGCATCATCGGAATCACCCCGGCATACATCGATAAGAATCCGACAACGGTGCGTGTAGCTTCGTCCACTGAGGGCTTCCTGCTCGGCCAGGTAACCCTTTACGGCTTCACAGAGAAAGGCGCGGATGCGGCTGCTGTACAGGGCACGACCCTCCATGAGCAGTTCGCGTTTAAAGCGATCAGCCAGATCGAGCAGCGCTTCGCGCGCGGCTGCGCTGCACTCATCTGATGCGCGCGGATAAGTACGCGCCACGAACCACTCCAGCGCCGCGATGATCAGGGTTGCGACTTCCGATGAACAGCGTACTTCAATCTGTTTCGCCACAGGAATGACCGTGAAATGTTATTAATAGGGACAGCTTTATTTTCAGCCCTGCACGCTCTCTTCCATCTGCGCGCAGTACTGTTGCAGGTCATCCGGCACGCCGGGCGGGCATACGCCGCACTCGCGGTTGCCTGGCAGCGCGTAGTCGATGAACTTCGGATAGGCGAGCTTCATCTCCTGCATGATTTTCACGAACTCCGCGAGCGGCTTGTCGCCGCCGAGGCGCGGATTGCGCGTCTTCTCCTGGCCGATACTGGATACGCGCCGACCCTGGTAATCGTGCGCCGGGTATACCAGCGTGTCCTCCGGCAGCGAGAACAGCTTATCGTGCACACTATGATAGAGCGTGGGGGCGTCGCCGTTCTGAAAGTCGGTGCGCCCGCAGGCGTCGATCAGCAGCGCGTCACCGGTAAACACGCGGCTACCAACCCGATAGGCATGGTGTCCGTCGGTGTGGCCCGGCGTGAACAACGGTTCCAAGCGGATACTGCCAAGATCTAATGGCTTTTCTTCCTCCAGCGGCATGTCCACGCAGGCAAGATTATCGACCGCCGGGTGCGCGATACGGCTGCCGGCTTCCATTTTGAGCTTGCGCGCAGCGGTGATGTGGTCGGCATGGATGTGGGTGTCGAGCGTATACGCGAGCTTCATGCCGAGCTTGTTGAGCTCCTCAAGGTCGCGTTGCCAGGCGGGCAGTACCGCGTCGATCAGCATTGCCTGCCCGGTCTCCTCGCAGCCGAGGAGATAGGTATAGGTGCTGGAGACCGGTTCGAATAGTTGCCTGAAGATCATGTCGCCTCCTTGGATGATCTAAGAGGGGCTTCGAGCCCATTTTTTAATGCCGTCGGAGAAGTCATAGTGACGCCCCCTTTATATCCCAAGGACATCAGCTATAACAAACGATATGTTATAAGCTGTCGTTGCAAGCAGAAACGGTTTTCGAGGCCTTGATCCGATAGGTCAATTCCGATGCGCATCCTTCCCGCAAGCACCGCCGTTCTATTCTCATTGATGCTCTCCGCATGCAATATGGGCGACAATGACTATTCCGACGACGATGGCGATTGACGGTGACGATTCCGGAATCGGCTTGGACAAGACGGTCGTCGTCTACGAAACCTTCGAACCCTCCAGCGGACGTTCGATGCTGTACGCGGCTGCGAGCGACGACAGTGCGGTCCATCTGCTTGCGCCCGAGCAACTGTCTGCGGCGAGCATCGAAGACTATGAGTTGTCGCCCGCAGGAACCTATATCGCCTATCGCACCACCCCGGTTGGCGCCGACCGGGCAAGCTTGTACATCGCGAACGTCTACACAGGCGAGATCACCAATATTACCGGCCGCGCGGGTGGCCCGGACGGCGCGGATGAATACGCATGGTCCCCGACAGGAACGCACCTCGCCTATACGGGCGGGAACGATTTCGTCACGCCGGGCCGCCTCTATATCTACAATCGCTCGACAGATCAGTCCCTGCAGGTTTCGCCGGGAGAAGCCGCCGGACACGACCTGGACTCGCTCACGGCGACGCCGGATCAACTCGAGTGGTCACCGAACGGCACGGCGCTCGCCTATCGCAGCAACTATGGCTCAGTTGAATTGAATGCGATCGCGTCGGACGGCTCGGACTATCGAAGAATGTCCGGCAACATGGTGGCAGGAGGAACGGTCTACGACATGATCGAGTGGGCGCCGGACAGCAGTCGCATCGCGTACCTGGCCGCGCAAGACATCCCCGACGTGCCGGAGGTGTACGTCACCGACTTCGACGGCACTGCGAACATTCAGCTGTCACCGGTATTTTCCAACCCGCGTGAATCGTTGGCGTTCTATTGGTCGCCGGATTCGCAGTACCTGGCCATGACGATTTTCGGGGACACGAACTCGAGCGCAGTGTCGCTGGAGGGATCGGCGGCCGACGGATCCCACACCTGGACCATCGCGAGCAATGTAACCAACGACGGTGTCGTGGATAATAAGACCGTCGAGTGGTCTCCCGATTCGTCTTACATCGCCTATCTCGCGGATCGCAACGGGAACGGTCTGTGGGAATTCTTTTCGGCTGACGTACCCGCCGGCGGCATCTACACATTATCCGACTCGGGTTCCGGCACATGGCCAGAATCATCGCTTGCTTGGGAGCCCAGTTCAGGGCTTATCGCCTACCACCACGATGCGGATGTTGCAGAAGAATTTGAGCTGTACACCGCAGGCCCGACGGGCGCAGCGCAAACCAAAATATCCGGAACGCTACGGGTCGGCGCGGACGTTCTGGATGCCTCCTGGAGTACGCGGGGCGGTAATCTGACGTATCGGGTCGGAGACAGCGACGGTATCGAGTTGCACATCTTTGACTCGACGTCGAACGCGACGACCGCGGTGGCGAACTTTAGTCGTGCTGCTGTTCTCATCGAGCCAGAATGGCTGCCGCGGACCACGGAACTCGTGTACGCAGCCGATGCGGATACCACCAACATCGTCGAGCTGTTCGTCGCCGACGCAAACGGCACAGTCCGCAAAATCTCCCATCGAATCGACCCGAGCGCACCGCTGACCGGCGAGGATGTCGTGAGTTTCGAACTCTTCCCCTAGCCAACGCAAACGCTGCCCGAATAAAGGGGGCAGAGCCGAATGGCACTGACTTAAGCTCAAATGTAGGGTGGGTTTACCCTAAAGGGCACAAGAGCGTAATTTGCGCAACCCACGAGGATTGCGCAGCAACACGACGCGTTTGTTAATGTGTGCCTACGGCACGCTTGGTGGGTTACGGCCAAACAACGCGCCTCTCACCCACCCTACATTGATGGCGGAACCGCCTAAGTTAAGTGCCGTTCGCGTAGCAATACGGGACAGACCACGGTTCACGGATCCGCAACAACCATCTTGATCGATTGATCCACCACGGGCTCGCCAACCGGATACTGACGGTTGAGTAGCCTCAGATAGCTTTCGCTCGCCGCGCCCAAGGGACTTTGCTTTGCCAATGTGGCGTATGTATCTCCCGGTCGCGCCTTGACGATCCGAATACGCTTGACCCGCTGCTGATCATATTCCTCCTGCGTAAGCAGCTTCGCCAAATTTGCCTGGGCGTCGAATACGTAACGGTGGGTCTTCAACCAGGCAGCGTCCTTGGGCGTTCCCGTCATCAGCACGGTGTGCTTGTCATGGAACAACACCGCCACATATACCACCTGTGAACCCTTCTCTGTTTTGATATCAGCGATGGCCGAAAATGCCGGCACCTTAAGATGGACGGGGTTCAGGTTCTTCACATCGTTGATGGCCGTCGCACCGACGTGCACCCCCGTAAATAATTTGTTCGGATCATGGTCCGATTGAGGTGGCAGCAAGCGGAACGCGGTGCTCAGGTGATCTACAGCTTTTTCCAGTGACACTGTCTCCTTTGAACTTTCGACGATCTTCCAGTCCGGTGGCAGGTAGATCTGGAGCAACGCTTCTCGGTTCAACCAGATATCCTTACGATTCTGTGTCGGGTTGGTCTCGTCGAATGCTTCGAAAACCAGTTCGGCCGTCTGCTTCAGATACGCCGCTTGCAAGTCCGTCGACTGCGCTTGCGCGACCTCCGCGGCAACCTCGACTTTCTCGATACGTTCTTCCAATTCCGGATGTGTTGCGACCTGGTGGTACATCTGTGGTTTTTTGTCGCTTTTCGCCAAGCGCACTGCGTCGAACTTCTCGATGCTCTTCAATGTATCGAGCACCCCTACCATCGCCTGCTGTGGATACCCGATGCGCGACATGTATCGCCCGCCCAACTGATCCGCTTCCAGTTCGTGCTCGCGACTGTAGTTGCCGAGGACCAGCATCCCCGTCATAGCGCTCACGCCGGAGGTTGCATCCATCGTCGACATTGCCAAATTGTAGTCGCCGGTAGCCGCACCTACCGCGGCACCGGCAAGCACGCCGATAACCGTCGAGACCGCGCCAGCCACTTTGGCGCTACTCATGAGCTGCGCGCTGTGACGCGCCGCGACGTGGGCCACCTCATGCGCCAACACGGCAGCTAGCTCAGCTTCGCTCCCGAGATAAGCCAATAGACCGCGCGTGACGTAGATATGGCCGTTCGGCAATGCGAACGCGTTGACCTCAGGCTGATTCAGAACGAAGAATTGGTATTCGATATCCTTACGATCACTTGCGGCGGCGATTTTGTTGCCGACCTGCTGCACGTAATCCTGCAATTCCTTGTCGGAGTAGAGTCCCGGACTACTGACGAAGCGTTGATGTTCTTCGCCTGCGAGCTTCGTCTCCTCCTCCGTGCTCACCAGCATCAGGTCCTGCTTGCCGGTGGCCGCATTGGTCGCGCAACCGGTAAAGGACAGTGCGGCCATTGCCAGGAAGCCGAGAGTAAAAGCTGGAACGAATGAAAGACACGCCAGAGTGCATGGCGCACCGCGTTGTTTGCTCATGGAATCCCCCCTGGCCAATTATTTTTGGTCTTATGCCCCGTGAAGGGGTCTGCTCCTTTTTAAAACAAATCATCCCGCAGGGCAACTATAAATGAGTTCAAGGGGGTCATCCCGTGTTTGCGTTTGGCCTCATCGCAGGAATAGCCTGGCGAAGAAGAGGACGCCAACAAGCGGATGACGCCTAGCGCTACGTGATGCCATAGATTAAGTAGTAAACTTGCTGCGCGCCGTTAGGCACCCGACTCTACCAGCGCGCCATTATTCACCCTTGCCGAGATAACAAATCATGCAAATTATTTCTGTCAATGTCGCTCAGCCAGTAACTATAAAGTTTTCTGGCGATGATGTAGTAACCGGTCTTTATAAAAGACCGATCGATGGCGCAATTCAGGTGACGCGGATGGGTCTTCAAGGCGACACCATCGTCGACGCGAAAGTTCATGGAGGACTTGATCAAGCAGTCTATTTATACCACCACGAAGATTATGAGTGGTGGTCGAAGGAGCTGGGCAAAGACCTGATGCCGGGGACCTTTGGTGAAAACCTGACCGTATCGGGAATGGCCGATATATCGTTAGTCATAGGTGATCGACTGATAATCAATGATGTTGAGCTGGAAATTACCGCTCCGCGCACGCCTTGTTTCAAGTTGGCGACGCGCATGGGGGATAGTGGCTTTGTCAAAACTTTTGCAAAAGCACAGCGACCGGGCGCTTATGCAAGAGTCATTCGAGAAGGTTCACTGAAAAGTGGCGACAGCATAACTCTGCATCAGACCGCCCAAGATTTTGCCTCGGTCAAAGAAGTGTTTGCGGAGTGGCACAAGAATGATCGGTCAGTAGATGTGCTGAAAAAGGCCTTGAGATCGCCCATAGCGACAGTTCACAGACAGAAGCTGCAGCGGTGGTATGACGATTTGTCGCGGAATTAAACTTTACACGCTCCTGCATATCAAGCAGGTGCGTCAATGGTTGTGCGGCATCGATATATTCATCACTCAGATCGACCCCGGTCACACAACACCCTGTTTGATGTAACAACCTGAAAGCTTGATCGCTCATTCGTGGCAGACCACCGCATTGAATTCATCCACAGCCGATCATCCAGCGTCACCTTCGACAAGTCCTTGCTAATTTTTGTCCAGCCCATCAATGATCCTGTTGTACAGATCATAGGGCGAGTAATAACTGTGGATGTGTTTTATATTTTTAGTCATGATCAACCAGTCATTGATACCACGTATTAACATTAAAGCGGGCGAAGGGAATACTGGGTAATACCTCCGCTCGCCTTTACTTCATCTGGTCTCAGTATAAAAGGATCAGTGTAGTGGCATAGATAATTTAGCCACCTGATTCTGGGTTATATCATCACCCTCAACATCAGACAGGTGACTAAATGGCGAAAAAGAGAAAGACGTTCAGCCCGGAATTCAGGTTGGAAGCGGCAGGGCTGTTGGGTTACGGCGCAAACAACGCGCCTCACCCACCCTACATAAGATAAGAGTCTGCTTAAGTACGTGCCATTCGGATCTGAGCCCATTTTGCAGAGGCATTCAGGCCATCGGCACATCGATAAGCAGCAGCTGGCTATCTGCTACGGTCTTGATATCCAGTTCGGTTCCGTCGCTGATAGCGATGGCATCGCGTTTTGCCAGCGTCACGCCAGCCACCTCGATTTCGCCGTCGATCACAAACAGGTAAACACCGTTACCGGCCTTTCTGGTCAGGTAGCGAACCGCATGACCGGCGTCGAAATCGCCGAGCGAAAACCACGCATCCTGGTTGATCCACACCGCCTCGCCATCCGGTTCGGGTGCTACCACAGTTTGAAAGCGGTTGTGGCGATCGGCACGATCGAAGACCTGCTGCCCGTAACGCGGCTCGATGTCGCGTTGCTTCGGCTGCACCCATATCTGCAGGAAATTCACCGGCTCCGTAGCGGAGTCGTTGTGTTCGGAATGCGTCAGGCCGGTGCCCGCCGACATAATCTGCACCTCGCCCGCCCGTATCAGGTGGCTGTTACCCATACTGTCGCGGTGACGCAGCGCGCCGGCGAGCGGCACGGAAACGATTTCCATGTTGTCGTGCGGGTGGGTGCCGAAACCGCCCCCGCCCTTGACGATGTCGTCGTTGATCACGCGCAGTTTGCCGAAGCCCATGCGTTCGGGGTTGTGATAGCTGGCGAAGGAAAAAGTGTGGCGCGAATACAGCCAGCCGTGATCGGCTACACCGCGCGAATCGGCACGATGAATGATTTTGCTCATAGCTCTTCCCCTGTTTCAAAGGGGTCAGAGCCGAATCCTACCGGTGACAAGGTCTGCAGTTTATTTTGATTCGTCACTGTACTCATCATCGCCATCTGTTTTTGAAGGTAGAGATAATGAGCAGTTACACATGATTTACAGGCCCCACGCGTCTACATACCCACCAATTCTGCGTGAACGCCTGCGTTCTTGACCCGCGCCAGAATATCCGCCGCGGAGACGCATTCCGGGTTGTATGCCACCAGCATCATGTGCCTGTTGTCGGCGGGCACACCGGCGCTGATGACACACATGTCCTCGCGTACGGCTGCCTCGAGCATCTTCAGCGATTCTTCCGATAATGCTTCATCGATATGGATCATCACATCAGCCATTTGTCTGCCCATGATTACGCCCTCTGTAGGATGCTATAACTGATGGTCAAGCATAGTTCATCAAAACCGCAATAACCAATAGACTGGGCTTATAAACCATAATGGGCACTGCCCCTATTCGCCCCCTTTTCGGACCGCGCGAATCGATCACCCATTTCTCATAGGTCACCGCATAGCTCAAGGCCGCCGCAGCGCCTCCAGTACTTTGACGCGCATTTCCAAAAGTCTTGGATTGCGCGGATCACTGGATAAGCCGCGCTGGATGCTGAGTGAAGCGGCACCCTCTTGACCATTGCGGAATTCGATTTCCGCGCGTTCAGCGTACATGTCGCGCAATTTCCTGTCGTTGGGTACGCGTCATGCGTGGGGACCCGCGCGCGGAGCGCGGACTCGTACTGACTCTGTCAGCGCCGTCATTGGTCCGTCTTTGCGTTACTGCCCTGCCGCATCGGCCGCAAGGTCGGGACCGAGCTTGCGCACATATCCCGGAACTGTCGGAACTGAGATCGTCCATTGAGGCGATGCGGTATCCGAACTCGTTCATTGTATAGAGAAATAGCGGAGTCTCGACATCCTCGAGAAAGAAATATTGCGCGTACGGAGACGCCAAATCGGAGTGTAACGCTGTATTGCTGGATGGCTCTGCTCCATCCGTGGAACTGTCTAATACTCCGGATTGCACAGGATCCTGCGATAAACGCTTTGATTCGACAGGTGCAGACGACGACTCAGCGAGCCCCCAAAGCGATGTGAAATCTGTAGGCATGTGATCCAGCCATGTATCCTGGGTCAACTCCAGTGTGAGCGCTACGCTGACCATAATTGCCAAAGCACGCCAGATCCACACACTGCGCTGTAGTCGACGTATACGCCACGGCAGACGCTCTGGTTCATAGCGAACTTCCTGCGGGTTGACGACGACCAGATGCGTCGACGTACCGGCTTCGTGCTGTCGTTCGAATACAGCGGCCGTTGTGGCTTCGGCCGTGGCGATATCTTCCGATGTTGCCTGCGGCAAGCGACTGCCCTGCCCGACCGCCAGTGCAGGTTCAGACGTGGGTGGCATGACGCTCACCCTAGCCTGCGTGCCGGCGCGTGCGAGCGCACCGGCACAGAATTTGTTGATATCGCCCGGCACACCGTCGTTCATCTGGTGAATCAGGGTGAGGATCGCCGGTTCGAACAGATCCTCTGGAAGCGCAGCCATGCGCAAACGGTATCGTATGTAACCTGCCGTCTCTTCCGCCGACAGTGGCTCCACGTGATAACAATGATCGATATGCGCATCGCCGGCCGAGGTCGAGCAACCGGACAACCATGTCTCGGGCGCGGCACGTCCGGCGAGGATCAGTGTCGCGTGGCCTGGCGGGAAAAAGTGCAACAACAGATTGAGATCTTCCGTCGTTAGCGTGTCTGCCGCGTCGACGATCTGGATAATCGGCTGCCGCTGCTGACTTGCCATTGACAGCCGCATGGCGAGCCGGCGGCGCAGGGTTGATTCATTGTCGTCCGCGGCACCCAGCTGCAGTGACTTCGCCACATCGAACAGAACCCTGCCCGGCACGGGTTGCTCGATCATCCCGACCAGCCCCTGCCTGAAGCTCTGTCGCAAATCGCGTAGCAGTACTGTTTTGCCGCTGCCAGCCGGCCCGGAGATGCACAACAGATGCCGGCCCGCGGCCACATCCTGCTGGAGCGCGGCGACAACGCGCTGCTGGCCGACGACCGGAAACGATGCTATGCGGTCGGGCGCCTCTGGGAAGACTTCAGGTGCGGTTTCGCACGGATCCTGATCCATAAACGACCCCCCTGACGCTGGCTGTAGCAGGGAATAATCGGGGACAGACTACGACTTCCCTTTTCGTTTGCACTTTCAGCGCTCCTTATTTTAAAAGAAAAAGGGAAAGGCGATTGCACATACGTTGCCGTCAGCACTCATATCAATGACTGTATTCGTCAATACCTATGAATTCAGCAATTTAGTTGCCACGAAACTCGACGTACAGAGTACCCGTGGTTTCGATGCGCTGAACTTTCATGACTTTAATAATCAATCTAAATAACGCGTTGCGAACCGTCTCCCGATCCGGCAGCAACACTACGCGAAGGCTACCGCTCTTCTCCGGGGAAGCCACCTGCATCGGCAGATCCTTTCTATCGGATAAATAGAATCCTGCCCCGATGAGGCTGAGCAGGATAACCAGCAACCTGCTGATCAGCATGACCGACAGCGCCGAATCGTTGTCTACACCGTAGATACCTAGAAGAAACACGAAGTGATATCGACTACACCCAGTCCATTGATGGAAATAGGAAGCATGCCAACCAGATTCACCAGCGTCAGCACGACAAACAGCTCTGGGATGGATATGTCCACGCCGGCGCCGTAACGCAGCAGCAGATAAAATATCATGCTGTTATGCACGTGAAAATAAAACGAGATCAACATCACGTAGGCGCTTGCAGCGGGTTGCCGAAGATAATCCTTGCCGTGTTCGAGGACGATGCGCAGCAACCTGGGCTTGCTTTGCCAGCGCTTCAGCCTTTGATAACCCTGCAGACAGACAAATAATAACGCGGCGACAAGCGTCAGGACGATGCTCGCGGTCCCCAGGGTCATCAACGTCCCCGAAATTTCATCACCGCGGGAACTAATAAACGACGAAGGAGTAGAAATATCCGATAGCCAGGAGCGCGATAATCCCGGTTAGTCGTCCCATAACAACGGCAATAACGGAAGACGAGCGGGGATTGCCAAACGTTTTAAAGATACGGTAGCCATCTCCACCGATGCTGGTTGGAAGAAAGTTATTGAAAAGTACGGCGGTGAAGTTATAACCGTGCAGCTTCGAAAAACCGAAATGCACACCATGCAGCTTGAGCATGATCTGCCATTTGTAGGCGCTGACGGCGACACTCAGCAGCATCATGATGAACGCCACGAGCAAGACGCTGGGCGGGATTCTTACCAGCGTAACGCCAATCGATGACCAGTCGGCGCGTGAAAAAAGAAACCATCCGAGCCCGATGATCACGCACAGTTTGACAACCCATATAATGCGATTGCGGACTAGTGATGGCTGTTTTGCGTCGTTCATGGTTGCGATCCCGCTGCAGCGGGGTCCGTGCATTTTCCGCCAGGAAGTATCCGTGACTCGGATAATCTGGCGTTGCACAATCATTCGCCAGCATGAAGGGATTGAGAATAAGCAAAGGTGCCGGAGAATACCGTGCGCTAACGAACGTAGTGCAGAATTCAATCAAACGGGGTCAGCGGAAATCAGGGGCGGCTCAGAATGGCCCCTAACTTGAGGCTCAAATGTAGGGTGGGTTAGCGTAGTTTGCGTAACCTACACCTACATGATGGCGAAACCGTCTATGCAACCGATGTGGAGCCATTCGGGGATGCTAAGAACCTCTCCCTGTTGCCCCAAACCAGTGCCGGGATATACGGCCCGTAGGTTTGGGTGCACATTGCATGGCCCGACGGATCACCCCTGTTTCGCTGACCAGAGCGTGCACCAGCCATCAGGGCTGATGTCGCCTGCGACGAGCTTGCAGGTATTCGACTCGGATACGAAGTGCATGCAGCCGGCGCACTTCTGATCGCCGTTCGGCTGGTCCTGGTACTTTACCTGCGGTTTTTCCATCGTACCGGCGGGGGCTTCCGCCGCGATACCGCGCGGTAGAATCAGCGCACAGCCAGCGGCGACCATGCCGCGCAGAACATTCCGACGTGTTGGACTGTAGATTGACATATGAACTCCTCCTCTGGGCCCGATGATCGCGGCCCGTCCATGACAACGGCTTGAATCCGGCACCAAGCCGAATGAGTATAGTTTCAATCCCCGCTACACCTGCTGTTACCGCCCGTCACAACCACCCGGTTGTTCGGCAATATTGCGGTCAAACACGTAGGTCGTGCCGTCCCAGCGCAGCACCGGTTGACAGAAACCGGGACCACCGATCATGACGTCGGCATAACCCTCGTGACGGGTCTCCTGCACCCCGACCATACCTGCGCCGAGATTGTGCGACTGCCAGTGTCCGGAACCATCCTGAATGAACAGAGACACGCCGGTGCCGGCAAAGCCGAACATGCAGGCGCTGCCGAGGCTGACGAAGACCTCGGCTTTTTTGTCGCCATTCAAGTCTGCTGTCTCGATCTGGATATCGCCGGTGCCCGGGTTCAGCGCAGGGCAGCTGTCCATGTCACTGAAGACAAGCGTCTGTCCATCCGCAGCCACCTTAAGACCGAGCTGATCAAAGATCGCGCGTCGGTCGGCGTCGGTGAGCGCGGTTGCGTTCTGCGCGTTCTTGAACAGCAGTTCATGCCCCGCGGGTGCGGCCAGTGCCGTACCGGCTGTCAGTAGCATGAGAACAAGGTTGTGGGCATGGTGTTTTCGGGTAATTAGCATGGTAAACCTCCTTGTAACGCATGTTGAAAACGGAAGGCTGTCAACTTCTATCTGATGTATTCAACGTCACGAAAACCAGCGTAGAAATGCCGCCGCCGTCAGGGCCGTAACGGCCAAAAGCATCAGCACATTCCAGACCGCATACAGTCGCTGCTCAGGCCATGCCTGCTGATACCGCAGAATGACCACGGATAAAACCAACCCGCCGAGCGCGCAGGCCATCTTGAGGAACAGAGCGATAAGCGCAATGCCATGGATGTCGGGAAACTGTCCGTAATAGGCGTAGCTGATGGCGCCGAAACCTGCTCCGCTGGCGCCCTGCAACAACCAGCCCACCAGGATCACCCAGGTAAATCGGCGCCGCGCGACGAGCGTCGCGGACTGCGGCCAGCGCGCGAAAATCGTCCCGCCGACCACAGCCACGGCACCGACGTTATGCACGACCTGGTTCAGGGCATAGGCCAGGTTCTGCAGGTCCATCTTATTCCACTGTCACGGTGATGCATTTCTCCACACCGATCGGCGTATGGCCCTTATTCACGATCTTGATGCAAAGCTCGCGCTGTCCCGGGTCAAGACTTGCCAGCGTGTAGCTGCCCGCGAGTTTCCGCAGGACCGCCACTTCTTCGCCGTCGACATACAGATGGACATGATCTCCGCGCGGCCCCGGCACCGCTTCATATTCGACCGCGCCCGGCTCCATTCCATCTACCTTGGCGCCATCGGCAGGCGCGCTGATGGTAACCGATGCCTCTTCCGCCAATGCCGCATTGCCAAGCATCAGCGCAGAACACATAGAAAGGGAAAGCATGATGATAGTTTTCATGGCAGCCTCCACGTACTCGCCGAATGGATTAATACACTCTAGCAGGCACGGCGAGTCACGCCAGTAGCCGAGAATGACCACGAAACACAGGGATTAATAAAGTCAAAGAGGACTTATACCCACGCAAGCTATTGGCCAGTAGACGAACATTCAGCAATGCGTGTGTTTCTCCGACAGATCCCTCTGAGCCCTTCTCCGCATGGCATTAGTCCTGCTGCAACTTGTAGCGAGTCATGTTCTTGACATGACTGGAGCAGGTAGTGGTGTCGCGCGTCCTATCCGCAAATGAGTGACGCTATCTTATCAAGCAACCAGTTCACGGAACCCTGATGAAAATCTACAGACATCTACTGCTGACGTACATTCTCTGCGTGCCGATGCTGTCCGGTTGCAATGACGGAGGCGCGGATACAAGTAACACCACGCCTTCCATACGTTTCACCAAGACGGCTTCCTCGGGAGCCGTTTTTTTATCGGTCAGTAATAGAGAGCCAAAAGGGAGCAGGACATGGTTTCGAGCAGGTCTCAGCCTAAGCTGCAATCCCCTCAACCGTCAGGTGCCGCCATCAGTGCGACGACCCGCATGCTCGAAATTAACGGCGCACACAGTTTCCACTACTATTATTCTATGGGGCTTCTGATTTATTCGTTAACTCGTCATTGCGAGCGAAGCGAAGCAATCTCCCACTACGGTAGATCAAGGGGTTCCCTCATTGTGTTCTCACCCTGATTTTGCTGCGACCGATTGAGTTGCCAAATGAGCTCTGAGCCGATCAAATGCCATACATCGACTTACATGTCCTGATGGAACGGATGTCCCAGGTCACCAGCCAAGATTTCTACCGCCGCGCGGGGCTTGGTTGTCTGCTCTGCGTGGCTTCGTTTGTTCCGGATGCGGTGCGGGCCGTTGAAACGCTTTGGCCGCCCGCGCTGCCAAATCCGCACGTACAGCTAGCGACGTCGGCGCTCGACCTGCTGTCGAACCCAATCCCTGGATATTCCGTGTCGATCGTTCGCGCGGCGGCGGACCATGAGCGGGAAGGATTATCGAGTGCCTATGACTGGGACGGACATCCCGCGAGCGGCGCTGACTGGCGGGGCATCAAGCGGGACACCGGGTACTTTCTCGGCTACCAGTTTGTCGCGATCGGCATACTCTACGCGGCACCCGAGGACATATCGGGTTGGAGTGACGAGCAGAAGGATGATCGCGACTTCGATAAATGGAAGGACAACGCCGGCAATCCACAATGGGATGAGGACGACTGGTGGATAAACTACATCCTGCATCCGTACTGGGGCGGCGCCTACTACATCCGGGCGCAGGAGCGGGGCTTCGATCGCGGGCAGTCCTTTCTGTACTCGGCGCTGCTATCGACGCTGTACGAGTTCGGCGCGGAAGCGCTGTTCGAACAGCCTTCCTATCAGGATCTCATCGTAACCCCTGTGGCCGGTTATTTGGTGGGACACTACCTGTTCACGCCGCTCCGTGAGCGTATTCGCGCACAACGGGGCGAGCCGGACTGGACCGGCAAGACGCTCTTATTTCTGACCGACCCGTTGGGCGTCGTCAATGTGTCCACGGATAGAATCCTCGGTGTGAGGACAGACATCAATCTGCAACTCGTACCGATGGTTTCAAACACGCGATTGGCGGTTCCTGGACAGGCACCTTACCGACAGCATGACGATCTGCCTGAGACAGACGTTTTGCAGGGATGGGGTTTGCAATTGCGGATGGCTTGGTAGGGACTTAAAGCTTGAAGGGGACGGAGGGATTATTTTTGATCACTGCATTCAGCGAACAAATTCTCCCTCTCCCCCTTTTCTCTTTACGCTAACGCGGACTCGTCACGGGCGCTGATGTCTCTGTCAGTACCAGCTGTCCGTCTCTGCACCGGGATACGCTCGCCTGGGCGGTGATCCATGCGCACGTTGCCGGTTTCGTCGCCGAGCTGATAGCTGACATCGTAACCCAGCGACTTCACCTTGGATTCGTTGACGCTGTGGCAACGCTTTTCGACAGTCGTGTAGGTATCCTTGGCCTGCATGTTTTGCTGGACCTTATTGCCGGCATAGCCACCTGCAGCGGCGCCGGCGACGGTGGCGATCTTCTTGCCGCTGCCACCACCCACTTGGTTGCCCAACACACCGCCGAGCAACGCGCCGGCAACAGTACCGACAATCCGTTTCTCGTCCTTCACAGGTTGCTGTTGAGTGACAGCGACATCCTCGCAGACCTCCCGCGGCACCTGTATGGTTTGCGTCACCTCGGTGACCTTCAGCACCTGTGCGTATGCCGGTTCCTTATTGCCGATCAGATTGTAGTTGTAGCCCGCCATGGCGCCACCGGCGGCCGCTATGACCACGCCAATCGCAATACCGCCCATCATCGATTTGTTCATCATTGCATGCCTCTCTTGCCCATACCCGAAATGGGGCTGGGGGAATATCTTTTGCTCAACCTGGTCAGTCGACTGACTGACCCTCTGCCTCTATCGCCAAGGCGCATTATGGCGTGTAACAGGGGACAGTGGGGATATTTTACAAATGCCGTAAAATCGGGGGCAAGTTAATTTTGTGCGCTAGCACAACTCCGTGTCTCACAAACCCAACTACGTCGCAATTCCGTCGACTGTCAGTTGACGCACATCGGGACACTGGCTCACACGCTCGGTCGTCACGCCACGCGCGCAATAGATCCGATTACCCGGCCCGGTTTACACCGCACCCATATCGACCTCGGCGCGCAAACTTTCGCGGTCGCGGAAGAGTGTGAGCACAGCGCGCACCTTGCCGCCTGCGATGTAGCGCAGCGTGCAGTCGTGATCCTGGAGGCTGCCGTCGATCTCGATGCGATCCCAGTGTTCGGCGTGGCCGACGTAGTTGAGTGTGATGTCGTAGTGTGTGCTCCAGAAGAACGGCACGTCGCTGTAGCGCTCGCGCTGCCCGAGCATATTGCGTGCGGCGGTTTGACCCTGCCGTTGCGCCACCACCCAGTGTTCGATGCGCACGCGTTCGCCACTGTGTACGTCGGTGTAACGCGCGATATCGCCGGCGGCGTATATCCCGGGAACGCTGGTTTCGAGATATTCATTGACCAATACGCCGTTGTCGACGGCGAGTCCGGCCTGCTCTGCAAGCTGTACCGCCGGTCGGACGCCGATGCCGACCACCACCAGATCGGCGGGAATACGCTCGCCGTTCTCGAGCGTGACCGCCTCGGCTGTGATCGCCTGCGGCTTGGTGTCGAGATGAAAGATGACGCCGTGCGTCTGCTCGTGCAGGGCGCGGATGAAGTCGCCGATCTCCGGACCGAGAATCTTCTCCAACGGGCGCGCGCCCGGCGCGACCACATGCACCTCTAGCCCACGCGTGCGTAGCGCGGCGGCTGCTTCCAGCCCGATAAAACTCGCACCAATCACCACGGCGTGTTTGGCGTTTGCGGCGGCGGCGATGATCGCACGACTGTCCGGAAGACTGCGCAGGTAATGGACATGCGGCAGATCCGCGCCGGGTAGCGTAAGGCGCACCGGCTCGGCGCCGGTCGCCAGCAATAACGCGCCGTAGCTGAGCGCACGACCGTCCGCGAGTTTGATCTGACGCTGCACTGGATCGATCGATGTCACAGTGACGCCGGTGATCAGTTCGATATCGTGGTCGCGGAAATACGTCTCCGGCATCAGCCACAACCAGTCTTCCGGCATACTGCCGGCGAGATAGTCTTTGGAAAGATTCGGACGATCGACCGGACTGTTCGCTTCGGCGCCGATCAGGGTGATGGCGCCGCGATACCCTTCTCTGCGCAACATGTCGGCCGCCGCGGTCCCGGCGGCGCCCGCGCCGACGACGACGATCGAGTCCGGCGGCTGAATCGACGTCGGGCGTCGGGCGCGGTTGCGGTGCGGGTTTGCGCGCGGCGAGTCGAAGCGTGTCGCCGTCCCGCTCCACGTGCCAGCACGGCAAGGGCTTGAATGCTGGTGCCGCCATGGCCTCGCCCGTGCGCAGACTGAAACAGGCGTGATGCCACGGACAGCGCACCGTGTCGTCGACCAGAATACCGTCGCTCAGCAATGCTCCGTAATGCGTACACGCCGCGCCGACGGCGAACACTTCATCGCCACGCCGCGCCAGCAGCACCGGCTCGCCCTCGGCGTGCCCGAGCAGCATGGCGCCGTCACGCAATTCGGAGAAGGGATAACCTTGCGTGAAATCAGGACCGCGTAACTCTTTGGGTTTGGACATGGTCGGTCTCCTCGGTATTCCGAAATAGATGATGAAAATAATAGTGCGAGAATAATGGGGGCAGACCAGGGTTCTCCCCGTTGGATTTACACCTACGCCGCATACCCTTCTATCGTCAGGTGGCGCATATCGATAGGTTAGCGCGTGTGCTCTATAGTGATTGCGCAGACAGTACCCTGGTTTAAGCTAGACTAGCTGCGTGCGTCGGGCAATGTCGCCGGTCGTTCGTCATTCGGGACATCTAAATTCGAAACTTCGGGGGTGATTGTTATGCGTTGGCGTGGAAATCGGCAGAGCAGCAATATCGAGGATCGGCGCGGCGAGTCCGGACCCAGCCGTTTGGGCGGCGGTGGCGGCGGCGTGCTCAGGCTGTTGCCGGTCGTATACCGTTTTCTGGGTTTCAAAGGAACGGTAATCGCGGTGCTGGCCCTCGGCGCCTACCTTATGTTCACCGGCAACCTCGGCGTCCTGACGGGTACCGGCGGGCTGACGGATCAAGCTGGCTCTCAACAAAGTGAGCTGGTGGTGGAAAGCGCCGAGGAACAGGAGCTGGTCGATTTCGTGTCGGTGGTGCTGGCCGACACGGAGGAAACCTGGCACGCCCTGTTCCAGCAACAGGGCGGCACCTATCAGGAACCGCGCCTGGTGTTGTTCCGCGGTGCGGTCAACTCCGCCTGCGGTCTGGGGCAGGCGGCCATGGGCCCGTTTTACTGTCCTGGCGACCACAAGGTCTATATCGATCTCAGTTTCTACAGCGATCTCAAAAACCGCTTCAAGGCACCGGGTGATTTCGCTCAGGCCTATGTGATCGCGCACGAGGTGGGCCATCACGTGCAGACGCTGCTCGGCATTTCCGAAAAGGTACAACAGAGCCGGCGCGGACTCAGCGAGGCGGACAGCAACCAGCTTTCGGTACGCATGGAATTGCAGGCCGATTGTCTCGCCGGCGTATGGGCAAATCACGCCCATCAGTCCCGTCAACTGTTGGAGGAAGGCGATGTAGAGGAAGGTCTCGCGGCCGCCAGTGCGATCGGGGATGATCGTTTACAGAAGCAGAGCCAGGGTTATGTCAGCCCCGATTCCTTCACGCACGGCAGCTCGGCGCAGCGGGTGAAGTGGTTCAGGATCGGACTGGATCGCGGTGAAGTGCAGGCCTGTGACACCTTCGCCGCGGCAACGCTGTAGCGACGCAGACCGATGGCACGGCGCGGTTCCGCTGGATCGAAGCGCCGTGCAATGCGGACCCAACCCGATCCAGGCGGATCCAGACGCACAGTCGTCAAAGATTGGACGCTCTCCTGAAACTTTTTTTCTATGCGCGCTTCCGCACAGACCACACATATTTTTACGCACATTCTGACGACGTGAGCAGCGGAAACTAAGTATGTCGCTGCAGTCAATTATCGACATTCGTTATCAGGAGATGACCATGAACAAAGATCAGATCAAGGGCCGCGTCAAAGAGGCGACGGGTAAAGCCAAGGAAGTCACGGGCAAGGTAGTCGACGATAAGGACTTGGAAGAAGAAGGGATGGTTGAGAAAACCATCGGCAAAGTCCAGGCAGGGTATGGTGATCTCAAGGCTGACCTTAAGAAAGGTCATTAAGAAAGGCAGCTGAGTTTAAGTTTGCAGGCCTTGATCGGCGATCACCATTCATCTGCACACGTGGTTATTGCAAATCAGCTGCGGTGTTTCGGGCGGTGAGCAGCACATTCGGCGGCGTTCCGGAAGGCTACAGGCGTGTCGAGTCGGAACCTAAAAAGGATACGGCGAGACATCTCCTACCAGACCGGAACGCTCGACCCTACTGCTAGCACGCGTGCGTTGCTAGGCTGTAATCGGGAATTGCGTAGTTGTGGAGTTATTATACCTCGCGCGCCTACCACTGTACAGCGCACATTACCCTCGTGGGTCGATCTGTGACCGTTCGATGTTGGCAGCAATAAACTCCCAGTTCAAAAGATGATCAAGTATTGCCTCCACATAGGTGTCTCGTCTGTTCTGGTAATCCAAATAATAGGCGTGCTCCCAGACATCGATTGTAACCAGTGGCGTAACCAGTGGAGTAAGTTTCATGCCTAGTGGATTGTCGGCGTTAGCGGTGTTGATTACCTTCAAATGGCCTTGTGAATCCGCAACCAACCAAGCCCAGCCTGAACCGAACCCACCCTTTGCGGCCTCGGCCAGCTGAGTACGGAACTTCTGCACGGAACCGAATTCCTGCTTTAAAAGCACCGCGAGATCACCGGTTGGTTCACCGCCGCCTCCGGATTTCAGTGAGTTCCAATAGAACGTATGATTCCATGACTGGGCCGCATTGTTGTAGACATCGCCCTGGGTCGTCGGCAATCAGCGTTTCCAAATCCTTGCCGTCATTTTCGGTTCCACGAATCGCCTTGTTGAGTTTTTCGATATAGGCGTGATGGTGCTTATCGTAGTGGAAGTTCAGTGTCTGCGCGCTGATGTAGGGTTCCAGAGAATCTTTCGCATAAGGAAGTGGGGGTAATGCTATAGACATGCCTTACTCCTTGCGGACCATCTCAGTAAAATATCCTTGAATGCACACTCACGCGGCGAGACAGATCTGAAACGCGCACCCATCATCACAACCAAGGTCTGCGCCGACCTGCATCGGTCGGCGCCATAACCCCGGATGGTTTGCGCTCTACTGATCAGCGCCTGCCGGCCAGCTGAGATTCACGCGTGTCGGGTGCTCGCTGCCGATGTCGACGGTTCTGTTCATGGTGACACCATCGCTTATCAGCGCTGATGCGATATTGTCCGGGCGCTAACTGAACCAACAACATGGGGCCATCAATCACCGTCTCCAACACCGGCGAACCGGACTTGTCGGTGATACTCACTTTGACATCGGACAGATACTGGCCGGTCGGCTGAACTGAACAGGTTATCATCAGCGTATAGTCTTTCGCCGCCGCCTTCATGGCTTCTGACTCATCCAAACCGATACCGCCAGACAGATAAGTAATCCCGTTCTGGGTTTGCGCCTCAGGTAATGCCTCCATATCGGCAGCAACGACTGGCCCCAACGTGCCAAGACTTACGGTAATAACTACCAGTGATAAAAGTGTCCGTATATTCATAAGTTCACCCTCGAATTAGGCATCCGCTCGTCACAATACAACCCAGTGCGCGTCGCCCATGACGAGCAAGATCACCCGGATATAAACCCAGGCAATGGGCGGCGAGCTTCAGAAAAGGGGCTCTAGACTTCCTGAACCCCTAAACTGATCGCCGATTTATTTCTGTTCTGCAGGCGGCGGAACAACCACGATGGTATCGCCACCGGTTTCACCTGTTTCGCCTTGTGCGCCCGTCGTGCCTTTCGTGCCGGTATCACCTTGCGCGCCGGTTGTACCTTGCGCGCCGGTACTGCCTTGTGGTCCGGCAGGCCCCGGAGTCTGGTTGTCGCAGGCGCTCAAACCAAGCACTGTTGCGAGCGCTACAAAAAGTATTGAATGTTTCATGTTGATACCTTTCATGTGAATAGGGAAAGTTGTGTACTGGCATGGTGCATCTGGCGTCGCACGAATCACTTACCAGACAGTAAGCTAAGAGTAGGCAAAGGCGTCGGAGAATACCGTGCGCTAACGAACATAGCGCAGAATTTTTGCAAGTCCGAGTCAACTGTTTACAAACAGGCATCGTGTCAACAGCATGTCCGATGCGAACCCGGGCTGACAATCGTCAAAGTTTGGACGCTCTCTTGTAATCCATTTTTCTATGCGCGCTTCCGCACAGACCACATAGAATTTTGCGTACATCCTGCAACGGCCGAGCAATGGAAATTAAGTAAACTCTAAGATCAAGAGTCGACATCGCTGACTAGAGGAATGGAAGGCGCCGCGATTAATTTCGTGCGTGATGCGTTCGGTCACCTCGAGGCCATCGCCGTCGATCAAGGCGAGCGGACGCTGCTGAAAACCGCAAATGTCGGACAAGACCGCCCTTATTGCAGCGGCCAGGACGCGCCAATGGGATCGGGAAAAGTCCATTCGAACGTTGGCTTAAAGCAAATGCAATTAATTAGTCGAAATTTCAAGTCTAAAAGAAAGGATGACCACTATGCGTAACAAACAAGAAGGCAAGGTGGGGTGGATTTTACTTTGGCTCTTGGGAATCCCGATCCCGATCTTAGTGGTGTTGTATCTCTTGCGTGGGTGCACCTGAAGAAACTCTGTTGCAGAAGGTACTTGCTATCGCAGTGATGGCATTGGGAACCAACCAAACGTGTGCCCGCAACAGATGACAACAGCACCGATTATGATGCTGGGTAGCTGATCGGACGTACGAGACGAAGATGCAAGATCGACATCTCGAATCCGCGGATTGTTCTTGATGGGACGGTTTCAGCGATCAACCAGCTTTCATCAAGTCGATATTTTCCTGCTTTACTAGACGCGAACCGAGCGAGCGGGCCAGCCCTTCAGCGCCCTGTTTCATGAGGATCGCGTGATTACGGATGAACACCGAGCGAGCAAACGGGGCGATCAGGTTCATCCACCACCGGGTGCTGCGGACAGACCACTCATAACGGACGACGCTGACCGCGCCTTCGTTGTTGAAATGCCAGCGACCGACGCCTTCGAGATCGCCATGGATGGTCCCCTCGAGGGCCACGCACTCTTCGATGCGGGTGGCGCACACCTCGAACACCATCTGGTAGGGCAATCGCCCCTGCCAGAAATAACGTATGACGCTGTTGATACCATTGGCATCACCGCACGCAACCGCTTCCACTTTCTTCACGCCTGGCCACCAGTCCGGCCAGCGCGGGGCATCGTGGATGGCCGCGTAAACGTCTTCCAGTGGCGCTTCGATGCGCCAGATTGTCAGTAAGCGATATTCCGCCACGGCGACTCCAACAAAGCTCGAAAGTGAACATGAGTTCGCGAATGGCGTCTCATTTCCGTGTTGAATGGCGCGATCATCAACGTGTGGTCGCCTGAGGCTGCAGCCATTTGTTGGCCAGCCAAACACCGAACATGCTTGCGCTCGCACCGGCGAAGGCTAGAGCGCTGTCCTTCTGTGCATCCCAGGTGTCGCCCTGGGTTCCGAGGTAGGCGGCACCCAGATCGGGCGCGACCAGTTCCGCAACCACCATTTCGATAACTTCATAAAATGCACTGAAGGCGAGAATGCCCGTGGTGGCGAGAAAATACGACCAACGCACGCGCACACCGGCCGCGCGCAACAAAATTTCCCGGAACGGGTAGACGCACAGGAGTCCATAACAGAAATGGACGATCCGGTCGTAATGATTGCGCTCCAGATCGAATCCATGCCTGCAGCCAGAATCCCAGCGGCGTCTCCGCGTAAGTGTAATGCGCGCCGACCAGATGCAGGCTGAGGAAGACGACGAACAGCGCGTAGGACACATTGGAAAAGGCGAAGCGCCGGTAGGTGATGATCAGCAGGACGGCGTAGACAAACACCAACAGGTTTTCCAACAGCCAGTCGCGACGATCGAAGGGAGCGATTGCGGTGAGCACCCAGAGCAGGAGCAGCCACAGGATCAGACCTTGCAGGAAGCGGTTGCGGCCGAATGTCGGTGGTGACACGGAGCCTCCTGTTGATGAAGCCTGCACGGACTGGGTTCCAGCATGACAGGCGTATCGAGACGAGGCAATAGTCGTGATATCCCTACGAATATATTCGACGGGCTATGATGGACTGGGATCAAGTGCGCATTCAGCCCGATCGACAATGACGCCGCCCGTGCGCATGAATGCCATGATGCGTTCGCTTTTACGCTGATATGACCGTCTGGAATCAGCTATTCGGATAGGTGCATAATTGGCCAGCCGCCCTCTTCCTGTCTCGGCTGTCATTGAATCGTAATGCACCTGTAATACCGTAGCGTGAGAAATCCGCGCCCGTAAATTCAGGATCGAAACTGATGTCCCCGCCATTATCTCTGTCCGTGCCGCCGAACCTCGCTGCATTGCTCGCCGAGGTAGAAAATTTAAGCCTCCAGGTAGCCGCCGATGCCGAGCAGCGCTTGCAGCCCTATCAGGCCCGCTACCCCGCAGGCTTTTCGCCGGACGCCCGCAACCTTGCCAGCTATCTTGCGTTGCGGAGCAACGATCTGCGCCCGCTGCAGGAGCGATTGGTGGAGGCAGGCCTGTCCTCTCTGGGGCGGGGCGAGTCGCAGATTCAGACCAACCTCAATCGTGTCATCGGTATGCTCAGTCGTGCGCTGGGTATAGATGCGCCCATGGATTTTCCGGATGAAGGGCCGGCACGCCTGGAACGCAATGGTGAGGTACTGTTCGGCAAGCGCAATCACAGTTGCTATGCGCGCATCATGGTCACCTTGCCGAGCGAGGCGGCAACCCAGCCCGATCTGGTCGCCGGGCTGATTGCCAACGGTATGGATTGCGCGCGGATCAATTGTGCCCACGACGAAGCGGCGATCTGGCAGGCCATGATCAAACATATACGCGCGGCGGAAAAAAAGTCCGGCATGCGTATCAAGATATTCATGGATCTGGGCGGTCACAAGATCCGCACCGGCCCGATTCAGTCGGAGCCGGCGGTGCTGCACTTGAAGGTTCGTCGCGATAGCTTCGGACATGTCATGACACCCGCCCGAGTGGTGTTGTGCACAGACCCATGCAGCCTCGTCGACCACAGCGACGTCGCGAGTCTGCCGCGCCTGCCGGTGTCGGCCGAGCTGTTGGCATGCCTGCAGCCAGGTGATCGGTTGATGTTTACCGATACCCGTAAAAAACAGCGTAGGCTGCAGGTGCTCAACGCGTTGGCCGACGGCGAGTGGTTGGCCGAGACCGCCCGCAGTGCCTACATCGTGCCCGGCACGGCGCTGCATCTCGAAGGCGCGGACAGTCATGACGCTGCCGACCTCGATGCGGAGTATCGCGTCGGTGAATTTGCGGGCAAACCGGCGGACGTGCGGCTGTTCCGCGGTGATCAGCTCTTGCTCAGACGCGGCCTCCGACCGGGCCGCCCGGCGGTCACGACCAAAGACTCCAGCCATCCGGCGGAAATCAGTTGTAGCCATCCCGAAATCATCGACGAGTTGCAGCCGGGACACACGGTCTGGATCGACGACGGTAAGCTCGGCTGCGTGGTCGAACAGATCACCGAACGGGGCGCCCTGCTGCACGTCACCCACGCGGGCCCCAAAGGCATGCGCATCCGCGCCGACAAGGGGTTGAACCTGCCGGATACCGTGTTACCGCTACCGGCCCTGACTGACAAGGATCTGCAGGATCTGGATTTCATCTGCGCGCATGCCGACGTCGTGGGCCTGTCGTTTGTGCGTCAGCTGAGTGATATCGATGACCTGCGCCGCGAACTGGCAACACGGGGCAACCCGAAACTGCCAATCGTGATCAAGATCGAGACGGCGTTGGCGGTGAAGAACCTTCCGGACCTGTTACTCGGAACGCTCGGCCAGCATCCCCTGGGCGTGATGATCGCGCGCGGCGATCTCGCCATCGAACTCGGCAGTGTACGCATGGCGGAAATTCAGGAGGAGATCCTGTGGATCTGCGAGGCGGCACATGTGCCCGTCATCTGGGCGACCCAGGTGCTGGAAACGCTGGCCAAGGACGGCGTGATCGACCGGCCGGAGATCACCGATGCCGCCATGAGTGTGCGCGCCGAATGCGTCATGATGAACAAGGGGCCGTTCATCACCGAGGCCGTCGCGGTCCTCCACGATATTCTCATTCGTATGGATGCGCACCAGTATAAAAAGGTTTCACGGCTGCGGCGCCTGCATTGGTAGATGGTCTACTCGCCGCGCGCACGGTGGTTGCGTCGCAAACTGGCCGTGCGTCCTCTCCATGGCTTGTGGAATACGGATATCCCATCGAGCAAGCGGCATGACACGCCCCCCTGCTACAGCAAAATAATCGGCAGATCGTCAAGAATCCCCATCGGGCCGGCGTTCGGGTTAAAATGGCGGCAACCTTCTACGGTGCACACACTTTGATCCCGAACGAGACCACACAAGCCTCCTGGAAAGACAGCATCTACCGGCAGCGTGAAGAACTGGCGGGGATGCTCCGCGAGCCACTCGCGCGGCTGGCGGAACGCTGTGCGCCGGTCTGGGGCGATCGGGAACGACTGGATGCGGTACTGCTGGAAGGCTTCTCGGGGATTCCCCATTGCACGTATCTGTATGTCCTCGGCACGGACAGTGTGCAGATCAGCGACAATGTTGGCGAAGCTGGGATCATCCCCGAACATTATCAGCGCAATCGCGCCGAGCGCCCCTATATGCAGGAGAAGATGCCGGCGTGGGGATTCCTGCTGTCGGACGCCTACATCAGTCTGGAGGCGCAGCGACCTTCGCTGACCGCGCTGCAAATCATTGAGTCGGAGGCAGGCACATTGGGATATCTGGGTGCGGATTTCGATCTGCGCAGACTGCCGGTGACCTCGACGCTGTACCAGGAGCCGGGCGACTGGCGGCAGGTGAAGGGCGACCCGGCCATCCGCAGCACCCTGTTTCAGCAAACCCGGATCGAGAGTCCGTTAGACCGTAACATGCAAAAGGCGCTGTCGATCCTGGAAGAACTGCTCACGGAGCGCGGCATCTTCCAGTGTCAGATACACTTTTCGAGCAGCCAGGCGATCATCTGGACGATCGATGATCCGCTGCGTTATCGCATCCTCGACCAGGACGTGCTCAAGGACCCCAACATCTGTCTGGTGTACCCGTCGCGAGAATATCCCGCCGATGCCGCGATACCGCGGGCCGACATTGCCCGGATTCTGGACGCCATGCGGGCGTTGCGGCTAGTCGATACGACCATCTACCTGCGCACGGCCTCCATCAATATCATCAATGGAATGGTGAGCCTGACCTTCTCCTGCGACGGCTCGCACTACATGCGCTACGACGAGTTTCTCGCCAAGGGCGCCACCTTCTGGACCGGGCTATCCGCCTGAGGTAACGGTCGACCGCCGCTTACTTGAACTTCGCCATATCGATCACGAAACGGTATTTGACGTCGCTCTTGAGCATGCGCTCATAGGCGGTGTTGATGTAGTCCATCTCGAATCATCTCGATATCCGAAACGATTTTATGCTGGGCACAAAAGTCGAGCATCTCCTGCGTTTCGCGAATCCCGCCGATCAGTGAACCGGCCAATTGGCGACGCTTGAAGATCAGGTTGAATACCCCCGGAGAAGGATGCGGTTCTGCCGGCGCACCCACCAGCGTCATCGTGCCATCGCGCTTGAGAAGTTGCAGATAGGCATCCAGGTTATGGGGCGCCGCGACCGTATTCAGAATGAAATCGAATTCGTTGGCATGGGCCGCCATTTGTTTCGGATCCTTGGAGATGCAGACCTCGTCGGCGCCCAGACGTTTGCCATCTTCGACTTTGCCGGGTGAGGTGGTGAACAACACCACATGCGCGCCCATGGCGTGGGCGATTTTGACTCCCATATGCCCGAGGCCGCCGAGGCCGACAATCCCAACCTTCTTACCCGGACCCGCGCCCCAATGACGCAACGGCGAGTAGGTGGTGATACCCGCACACAGGAGCGGCGCGACACTCGCCAAATCCTTTTCGTCATGGTGAATGTGCAGGACAAAGGATTCCTGGACGACGATGGACTGTGAATAACCGCCGTAGGTATTTTCACCGCCGAAGACCGGGCCGTTATAGGTGCCCGTAAAACCGTTCTCGCAGTACTGCTCCTCGCCTTCATCGCACGAAGGACAATGCCCGCAACTGTCGACCATGCAGCCCACGCCAGCCAGGTCACCCACCTTGAAATCCTGCACCTTATTGCCCACGGCCGTGACTCGGCCGACGATTTCGTGGCCCGGCACGGAAGGATAAAGGGTATTTTTCCACTCATTGCGCGCCGTATGCAGGTCAGAATGGCAGACACCGCAATAGAGAATCTCGATCTGCACGTCTTCGGGACCGGGCTCACGACGCTGAATTTCAAAGGCCGCCAACGGACTCGAGGCGCTTTGTGCCGCATAGGCTTTGCTTTTAATCATATCGATACTCTCCTGTTAAAGATGGCGGAATCACCCTGCCAGCGCGCGCCAACAATCAATAAAGATGGGCAGGCAAACTGCGGTACCGGCTTTGCCTTTCGTTCAGACAGAACGACGCGGCATTGATGAAATGCCGAGTATAGACAAGTCGAGAGCGTATGAGTTCAGAGTGTGGCAAATTCGAGTGCCCATCGAAATTCGCTGGTAGCTCAAATTTTGAGTATGAGCATGTGGAGTAGAAGAAAACCCCTTCTCTATTTACATCGAGTGAACCAGTGACCGGGTCAGGCTGTGAACCGTTCCAGCCTCAGCTTGCTGCGCGCGTAAGAGAAACCCGCTTTTAACAATTCCTTCGCATCGTAACGGTTGAGCATATTGCAGCCATTGCAGAGCGCCGGGATCGAAGTCATGTCAGCGCGCTTGGCCAGCACCTCCTGGATACCGAGGTTTGCCACATGCCCGATGGAATGCTCATGTTTGACATCGTTGTAGCAATACAGGTAATCGCCGGTCGCTGAAATGAAAACATCGATATTGCGCGGAATGCATTTGAAACTGTTGCTACGCCATTGCCTGATAACATCCCGGACACTGGGAATGAAATCGAATTCCTGTGAGCGCAAACGGTATTTACGGATCATTTGCCGCAGTCTGTCGGTGGCCAGCTCGTGCTCCTTCAGACTGCCGCCACGATTGTACAAGGTGGGCGACATGGTGAGAGTTTCCACACCTTGCGCACGCAGCCAGGCAATGGTGTCCGGCAGGGAAGGCAAACATTCCAGCATGGGTGTGAGGCTGATGGCAAGCCGCGTATGTTTGAAGAGCCGCTGCGCTGTTTGGATATTTTCCATGACGCGCGCCTGATCGAGATTGACATGCACGCGTTTATACACCTCGGGGTCTATGCTGGAAAAAGAAACCAGCAGTAGTCCGATCGCGCCGTCCAGATGCCGGATACGCGCGGCATCGAGCTGGTGACCGTTGCTCACCATGTCGAAACGGATCGGATGGCCGCGCATGTCGTCCACGAACTGAAAGAATTTGGTATGCGTGGTGGGTTCGCCATAGCCCGCGATGACGACGCGGAACACGTCTTCCGGCGACAGGCGATCAAGCACCTGCCGCCAGGTTTGTTCGGTCATGAGCTGGGGGTGTTCGATCAAATCCCGCGGACACATCGGGCAAAGCGCATTGCACTTGCTGGTCCATTCGACATTGATTGCAATACGGTACGCACTCATTGCCCTGTGCCGGGATATGGCTCTACCGGGGTCAGACGGGGTATGTAGCTCGGACAGCTCGGCATAACCAGTTCAATGTCCACGACAACAACACATTCCGCTTGTGGGAACAACGCCATCATTTCCGCATCTTCATGGATGGACGCCTTGCCGTTCACGCGCAGGCGAGCGCCATCAGTGAAGTCGATAAACAACATGCTGATGTAAGAATTAAGCAGGACGTTGCCAAGGCTCATATAGGCACCGTTACCTTTAACCCGCGCTTCAAAATGCGGGAAAGCCAGGCGAGCCGAATCCAGCACCTTGACCAGGCCGGGTCCGCCACCCTTGAACGAACAGTCGCAACGACCGTCGGGTGAACTGGTTGCGAGGAAGAAGAATGGCACCGCCTCTATCCTGGCATGCATCTGTTCCGGGATGCGATCCCAGATAAGCTGGTTTATACGCGACTCGGTCCACAGCTCCGGATCGCCCCAGCGTTGCTGCGCGTAAATCTCACCGGCATGGAAAGGCGACGAAGTCATGATACAACCAACGCATTGATGTAAGTATGTAATAGGGAGACTCGCCCCCTGCTCGCCTGGTTCATGGGAACTGACAGGTAATTTTGACCAAAGCACTATCGATGCTGTCGTCAGCATCGTCAAGGCACAGAACCATTTTTAGAACAGTTTCGCCTGTCCAGGGTGAGGAATGATTGATATATCTCACATACTTCACACCCCGCCACTGCATCATCGGTGTCGGAGCATTATCACTGACTGTGTCCTGCAATGGTGATGATTGCGCAGGCCTGTTGGAAAATGGAAATGGGAGCAACTCTGTATTATTTTCCAGGATGGGTTTCGGCGCTGGGTAATGCTGACCACACGGTCTCATGTGCAGCCGGACTCTTAATTCTTAGGTTATTGTTTTTATCTCGACTTCTAAGGATCAATTCATTATTCGCGACGGTCATAGCCGATTTTGCCATTCTGTCGTAGAGCACCACATTGACCACAGCGGCCAGATTCAGACTGCCGATGGTTGACACATAGACAACGCGCCGCGTCTATCACATCCTGCCCAAGGATGCCGTCTTGGGACCGAAAATATAACCGGAGATGGATGCGGTTCCGCTAGCGCGCCCACCAGCATCATGGTGCCATCGCGATTAAGAAGTAGCAGGTAGGCATCCAGAATTCAAAAATGGCGGGCTCACCCGCAAGCGCACATCGAAAGTCATCGATAGCCCATGCGTAACTGTCTAGGTATCGGACTTGCGCATACCGTGTCCGCCTACACACCCCGCGGGTAGATACGGCCTCATAGCAATCCATTACAGCCTCAACCCGCTACACATCGCAACAGCGCTGTTAATATAGAAACTCGATAAAATACGCAATAAAAACAAATACCAAGCCGATCAATGCAAAAAGGGTTGCATTTCGCATCAATTACAATATTGGTCTGGGTGTTTTTTATACATATTAATCATGCAGTTGAAGAGTTTTCAGCATTGGCGCGGCGCGTGCATTACATCGGGTATCCCTCAGAGTTTAAGGACTACCCCATGAAATCCCTGATCAAAGCCATCTTCCACGCACTGACAAAACCAGGCTCATTCGATTCCGGCGAATTCCTGCCAACCCGCCGCAAAGCGCACTTGCTTTACGTCGAGATGTATACGCGGGTCGCACGCGACGGCGAAGCACAGCAGTTGCTCAACGAATCGATTGCCGCGACTCCAGTCTTATCCGACAAGAACCCCTCGAACTCCACGAGCATGCTGGGCAGCGAGGAAATAGCCGCCTGATTTATCCCACCGATTACGGTAATCACCAACACTCAATCCGAGTTTAGTTCATAGCGTTTCAGCTTTCGCCATAACGATACCCGGTCGATCCCCAGTAGTTGTGCGGCGAGCGTCTGGTTGCCATTGGCCTCCTGCAGCACCCAGTGGATGTATTCCTTTTCCTGCTCGTCGAGCGAGGGAATCTTGCCGTCCTTTCTGCGGAAGGTGCGAATGTTCAGATCTCGCAGATCATCCGGCAAATGGGCGACCTCGATGGTATCCCCACCGACAATCGCCACGCCCCGCTCGATGATGTTTTCCAGTTCGCGCACGTTGCCGGGAAAACCATAGACCTTGAGCAAGCCCATCGCTTCCGGCGAAATATCCACCACCGTTTTCTTCATCAGCGCGGAAAATTTTTTAAGACAGTAGTAGGCGAGCAATGGGATGTCTTCTCGGCGTTGTGAGAGTGGTGGAATATGAAGATTCACCACATTGAGACGGAAATAAAGATCCTGGCGGAAACTGGCGTTTTTCACACTTTCCTGTAGATCGCGGTTAGTGGAGGCGATAAAACGCACATCAACCTTCACGGGTTCAGTTCCGCCTAGACGCAACAGTTCACGCTCCTGGATCACGCGCAGTAATTTCACCTGCATTGCGGGCGACATTTCGGTGATTTCATCAAGGAACAATGTGCCGGCCGAGGCGGTTTCGATCAGCCCTTTTTTGTCGCTGATCGCGCCGGTGTATGCACCTTTCTCATGACCGAACAATTCATTGGCCAGTAATTCCTCGTTGAAGGCACCACAGTTCACTGCCACGAACGGACCCGCAGCGCGGCCACTGTGACAATGCAGATAGCGGGCGAATAATTCCTTGCCGGTACCGGACTCGCCAGTCAACAACACATTGCAATCGGTTGGCGCCACCTGCCGCGCCATCTCGAGCAGGCGCTGCATGGCGGCGATCCTGGGTTATGATCTTGACCTTGCCCTGGTAGCTTTCGATCTGAGCCCGCAGTACCTGGTTTTCCCGCTTCAGCCGGATTTTCTCTATTGCCTCGGCAACCACTTTACGCACCTCGTCGAGGCGGAATGGTTTGGCGATGTAATAGAACGCACCGTGCTTCATGGCGTCCACCGCCGATTCCAGCGTAGCGAACCCGGTGATCATAATCACTTCGCTGTCCGGACAAGTTTCACGGCACTTTTTCAACAATTGCATGCCGTCCACTTTTTCCATACGCAGGTCGGTGAGCACGACATCGAATGGTTGCTTATCCAGCAATGCCAGCGCATTAGCACCACTTTGCGTGGCGGTCACCTCGTAACCCTCTTTTTTCAGCACATGCTCAAGGTTTTTCAACGCGACCTTCTCGTCGTCGACAATCAATAGTTTTCCCGAAGTTGCCATGGTTGCAGACCTGTCTTATGGAGTTGGTGCGCCGGGCGCATTGTGTAGCGGCAGACGGATATGGAAGGCCGTTCCTTTGCCCGGAGTGCATTCCGCCGCGATACAGCCGCCGTGTTCCTCGATGATCTTGTAAACGATGTATAGCCCCAATCCGGAGCCCTTACCCACGTCCTTGGTGGTGAAAAAAGGATCGAAAATACGCGGCAATACGTCTTGAGGAATACCGTGGCCACTGTCACGAATTTCGATCTCTACAACTTCATCACCGGCATAGCATTGGGTGTTGAATTTGAAACGACCGGATATATCTGTTGCTTGTTCAGGACCACGCCGCACGGCGCGGATGACGATCTCACCGTCCTGATCCAGTGCTTCGAATGCATTCTTGATTAGGTTCAAAAACACTTGCTGCAGACGCTGCTTATCACCATCGATGGTAATGTCCGGCGGAATGTCCGTGACAATTGCGACATTGGTCGGCACTTGCCCCTTCAGGAAGCGCAACGTCTCGGTGACCAACTCGGCAAGTGGCAGTCTCTCGCGCTTGAATTCACGGTCGCGAGCGAAATCCAGCAAGGAACGGACAATATTGCGTGCACGTCCGGTCTGCTCATCGATCTGCGTGAGCAATTCCCGTTTGAATTCGGGTTCGGCCGATTCCAATTCCTCGAGTAAAATCTGACAGGAGGTGGAGATATTCGACAGCGGGTTATTGAGTTCATGGGCAACGCCGGACAATAGCGTACCCAATGAAGCCAATTTCTCCGCGCGCAGCAGATGCGTCTGTCGTAACTCCGATTCATGCAGGACATGATTGAAGGCATTGGTCAGCGAAACCAGTTCGCGGTCGTTGGAGGGAATATCAATCTGATCGCGGCCGCCGTTGGCTACGGCCTCCATGCTTTCCTCCATCTGTTTCAGTGGCCGCGCCACCATCCGTGAAAGCATCCGCCCGATCACGATCACCAACAGTGTCAGCGCCACGATGGAAACAATCAGACTGAAACGATGCTGTGCCAGCGACGTCTGCAAGCGCATCCGTTCCGCCCTGGCCATCTCATCGGCAAGCGTGACGATCTCTTTGCCGGCCTTGCGGATACGGTTTTCCAGCGCCTCGCCCTGGGCCGGTCCACTACGAGCATACTCAGCCATGAGACGTCCATAGTCGGCGAGTAATTTCTGCAGTTCCGTAATCCGCGCGGCATTGGTCAGCGCGGAAAAATCGGGGAAGTGATACTGCAATAGGCGCTGCGCGCGGGTAACGTAGGCCTCGTTCTCGACGGCATCGGTCGTCTGGTGGTAAAGAAAGTAATTCTTCTCGAAGCGACGGATCTCCAGCGACACATCGAAGAACTCGGAAATTCGTCCGCCGGCCAGCACTTTTCCTTCGATCAAGCGCAGTTCGACAAAGGCAAACAGCGCCAAGCCCACTATCAGGGCGCCGATCCCGTAATAACCAAATGTGATCTTTTTGCGCAAAGAATTCATCGTGTTACATTCTATCCCCGTAGGTGCAAAATGCAACATCTTGGATATATCTATAATTAATATTTAAAACATTGCATTAACCAATGCGCCAAATTATTACCAGAGTAGGCAGTGTACTTTGCAACAAGCAGGCGCCCCCAGCCACCCGCTTCACTTGAGTGGATTTATCAATATAAACAACAGTTTTTTGATATTTCGCGGGCATGGCACACATACTGCGTAGGCTAGATTGATTACTTCTGCCTAGATGTTGCACCATGAAACAATCGACCTTGAACACCAAGCGCAGCGCGGCCGTTTTTCTACCGCCATCAGTATTGTTTATGTCGGCGCACCCCAAATTACACAACGGAATCACGCCTCTATGGAATGAAACCTGTCGAGATACCCTCATGCCACGAGTGCTCTCTGATGCCGAACCTACCGAGTAAGTACATCTTGCTTGCGATCAAGGGACAACACGTTGAGCCGCGATTGCTGTCATACGCCGGCAACCTGTGTCGACGCATGGATGCGGGCCTCGACATCATGCTCACGAGCGAACAGAAAGTCCTGCCGCCAGTCCTGGATGAATTCCTCCAGCAGCTGCACCGAGATGGAATCCCTAGCCGGTTGACGCAGGAAAGCGGTCTGGGCAGCAGGAACATCGTCCAGTACGCCAATACACACGGCAACATCTCGACCGTAGTAATCGACACCGTTAGCAGCTGGGCTGCACCGGATTACAGAGAGCACAGCGACCCCTGGAACAAATTGGAATGCCCTTTGGTCGTGGCGATACCGGACTAAACAAATACCACCAACTTCATCAGCACAATCACCTACGAGATTACAGATTAATGTCACCGCAACGCTTACTGCCTTTTCTAAACTGGTTGCCATTCAGCGCCAAAAATATCAAGGCCGACCTGATGGCCGGCATCACCGTTGCGCTGGTGTTGATCCCTCAATCCATGGCCTATGCCCAACTGGCCGGCCTACCTGCCTATTACGGTCTCTATGCTGCCTTCCTGCCCGGTATCATTGCCGCCATGTGGGGATCTTCGGCCCAGCTGGCCACCGGCCCGGTGGCCGTCGTTTCTCTGTTGACAGCTTCCGCACTGGCGCCGTTCGCCGCAGCCGGTTCCGAACAATTCATCGCATTGGCGATTATGCTGGCGCTGTTGGTCGGGCTGATTCAAATTGCCTTGGGGCTGTTCAAACTTGGTGTAGTGGTCAATTTCCTATCCCATCCGGTGATCGTCGGATTCACCAATGCCGCAGCCATTATCATCGGCCTGTCGCAACTGAATAAACTGTTCGGCGTCTCCATGGGACGGAGTGAACATTTCATTCAGGACATCTGGGGCGTCCTGCAACAACTCGGCGACACGCACCTTCCCACGTTGATCATGGGCGTTACTGCACTCGCCATCATGTGGAGCCTAAAGAAATATGCACCGAAGCTTCCCGGCGTGCTGATCGCAGTTGCCGTCACGACCATTACCAGCTGGGCGATTGGTTACGAACATAATACCAAGGCCGGGATTGACCAGATCATGGATTCCGAAGTACGCGAAGTCGTGGAGATGGCCGCGCAAAGCGAAGCCCGTCTTACCACCATCAGCAACGAGATTGCCACTAAGCAGGGACGGCTCCAGATATTGGAAAATGAACCGGACGGCAACGATACTGTGATTGCCGCGCTCGGCTATGAAATTGCGTTGCTAAATTCTTCGCTCAAAGATGTTGAGGATGAGAACCGCCAGTCCTCGCGCACCCTGCGCAAATTCACACTGGAGCGCGTGCCCGGCGTCAACGGTGAAGCGGACAAATTCTATCTCAAGGATCGCGTGCCTCCGGCTGAAAAGGCTGAGAAATACCACTATCGCATCAAGAAACTCAGCAAGGGCGAGCTCGCACTTTCTGGCGGCGGTGAAGTGGTCGGCAGCATTCCCTCCGGACTGCCCAGATTCGAGCTGCCCAAGTTGGACTGGAGCACCCTCATGACATTGCTCTCGAGCGCACTGGTGATCTCGCTGGTTGGCTTCATGGAAGCCATTTCCGTGGCCAAAGCCATTGCCGCCAAAACCAAGCAGCGCATCGACCCCAACCAGGAACTGCTGGGCCAGGGCATAGCCAATATCGTCGGCAGTTTCAGCCAGTCCTTTCCGGTGAGCGGCTCGTTCTCGCGTTCGGCAGTCAATCTCAATGCCGGCGCAAAAACCGGATTGTCCAATGTATTCACAGGCATCATTGTGATGATTACCCTGCTGCTGCTGACTCCACTGCTCTATCATTTGCCCCAAGCCGCACTGGCCGCAGTCATCATGATGGCGGTTGTCGGTCTCATCAACTTCCAGGCGATCAAACACGCGTGGCATGCCAACAAGCATGACGGGGCTGCTTCGCTGGTGACCTTCGTCGCCACCCTTGCCTTTGCCCCCCATCTGGACAATGGCATCATGATCGGCGCCGGACTTGCCATCATCCTCTACCTGTATCGCACCATGTCGCCACGTGTGGCGATTCTTGGCCGCCATCACGACGGCACGCTGCGTGATGCGCGGGTCAATAATCTGCCCGTCAGCGAGCATGTCATCTGCATGCGCTTCGATGGTTCGCTCTATTTCGCCAATGTGTCCTATTTCGAAGACGCCATCCTTGAGGAAGTGGCTAAGCATCCCAAAGCCAGATATCTGCTGGTGGTCGGCGATGGTATCAATCAGCTCGACTCTTCAGGCGAAGAAATCATCCGTCATCTCGTCGAGCGGTTACGCAGTAATGGCATCACCATGGTATTCAGCGGCCTGAAAAAGCAGGTCTTGGATGTCATGCGCAACACCGGGCTAATGGACCTGATCGGCACGCAGAATGTGTTGGCCACGGCGGATATGGCCCTCGACATGATCGGAAATCTCAACGGCGAGAATGCACCCTATCCTATAGCGGATTGCGCCTAGGCATCTCTGTGCGATTCTTCCCGCCAGCCGCGGTCTCATGTGCATCGGGAGTCTTGATTTTCAGGTTATTGTTTTTATCCCGACTGCGGCGGATCAGTTCATTATTCGCGACGGTCATAGCCGATTTTGCCATTCTGTCGTAGAGCACCACATTGACCACGGCGGCCAGATTCAGACTGCCGATGGTTGGCACATAGACAACGGCATCCGCCGTGTCTATCACATCCTGCCCAAGGGTGCTGTCTTCTGGGACCGAAGATATAGAAGGCGTTGTCGGGGTGCTGGAATTCGGTCAAGGGGATTGCGCCCTCGACGAATTCGACACAGACAATTTTCATATTCTCGGGCACCGCATCCAGAAGAGAACTGCACCCCCGTCAGGGGTATCTTCTGGCTAACGTCCTTCGTATCGGTATTGAATCGCGCCGCGCGCGCGTAACGCTCGCCGGTATAAAATACGGCGTCCACTTGAAAGCAGCCGGCCGCGCGCATGACGGCGCCTACGTTCGACGGATTTTTTGGGTTGCACAGGCCAATCCGTACATTGAATCCGGTCGCAGGACCATTTCGGTCATTCGTGGTCACAATAATATTAACTCGCAATTTTGAGGTGATCGCATTCTAATTTGATTCTTCTCAGTCGCTTTTCACGCAATTCCAAATATGCAGGGAATCGCGACCATTCATTTTTGCATGCAAAAGCGCACTGTCCGCCATCTCGATGACGTCCTGAATCCCCACTTGGCCGTCCATCGCCGCCATGCCGATAGAAACACTGACGTGAACCTCATCGCCACTGTCCAGGATAATTGCGACGTCTTTCAATTCATGACGCAACCGATCGAGAATCTGCCTGGCCACCTCAACTTCGGTATCGGGGAATATAAACAGAAATTCCTCACCTCCATAACGATAGATCGTATCGTAGACCCGCATCTTGCTCACTGAAATACGCCATGGCCGTCTTCAGCACCTTGTCGCCGGCGACATGGCCATGGCGGTCGTTGATGGATTTAAAATGGTCGAAGTCAATAATCGCAACGAGCACAACAATTTTGGTTACGGTGTACCCGCGCGTGCTCCTGCGCCAGCTTGTAAGAGAGTGCGTAGCGATTCCACACGCCGGTCAGATGATCGACCGCGCAGACCTCGCTGACCATTTTGAACTGAAGATTCTGGACAGCCGTGCGGAATTCATGGGCGACATCGATAAACCGATCGTATTCGTCAGTCGTGACTCGAGCGCCCTGATTCGGCAAGGTTCAGCAGCTCCCGCGCTCGATCATGCACCTTCAGATGCAGATCTCCGACCTCGCCATAAAGGGGCAGATCCCTTCAAGCGCGTATCGATGTCGCCGTAGTACCACTGCCCGAACATACACTTGCAATGGGCATCGGCGGCAAGGTCATCGCTCGAAGGCGCCGCGCCGCAGACAAGTGTGCGGTGCAGCCGCTTCAGCCAAGCACTGTGGTAGGTCAGACTTACCCCAAGCTCATGGAGGAGCTTGAGTATCTCACCGGGCAAATTCGGCTCGTCGGCCAACATCGCCTACCTCCACAGATCCAACCCAGAGTCAGAAACAGCTCCCGGTTATGCTCGGGAGGCCACACTTAACTACCGATTTTTGTCCGACCTCGATGCACACAAAAACAGCGGCTTTCAGGTCACCAGGCGCTGCTTTGATGGAGCGGCCGCTGACTGTGACTGACAATACGTTGAGGGGACGCGCCCGGTCAACTTACGTCTATGTCACCGAGGCGATGCCAGAGTTGCGAATCTGCCCGGCGCGGGACACCAAGTCGGGCCAGGATTGAGGCACACGTCATTGAGCGATCATCTGACGACTGGGCCTGCCCGCCCAATCGAGTCTACTGACCCGTAGTATGGCTAAATTCGGTGCAGCAGGATGAGTTGACGCGCCAATGTGGAACAGCCTGTACACAGTATAAAGATTCGGCTTGATATACGCCTTGGCGATCATTCATATTGTGTATCATGCGCAGCTGAAGCAACGTGACGTTGCCCGCGTATCGGGCCGGTTATTCGCGCTGCACGATAGGATTCGACAGATACTCCATGCGCGAACTCTCTGAAAAGTTTTCCAGCCCAGCCCAAGCGGCGCTGCTGGCCGGCTACTTTGCACAAATCGACAGCGTCATCTTATCCCGACAGAACCCGCTGACCGGTCTGCTGCCCGCCAGTACGGCGGTCAATGCCCATGGCGACTATACCGATGCCTGGGTGCGCGACAATGTCTACAGCATCCTCAGCGTGTGGGGACTCGGGCTGGCCTACCGTCGCCAGGGTGGCGACAGCGCCCGTGCGTATCTGCTGGAACAGAGCGTGGTCAAGCTGATGCGCGGTCTGCTGACCGCGATGATGAAGCAGGCCGACAAGGTCGAGCGCTTCAAACAGACCCAGCATCCGGTCGATGCGCTGCACGCCAAGTACGACACCCACACCGGCGACGCCGTGGTCGGCGATGCGGACTGGGGGCACTTACAGATCGATGCCACCTCGTTGTATCTGCTGATGCTGGCGCAGATGACCGCCTCCGGGCTACGCATCATCTTTTCGCTCGATGAAGTGAACTTCATTCAGAATCTGGTGCACTACATCGGCCGCGCCTATCGCGCACCGGATTATGGCATCTGGGAACGCGGCAACAAGCTCAACCACGGACTCGCCGAATTGAACATGAGTTCGGTGGGCATGGCCAAGGCCGCGCTGGAAGCCATGGACGGATTCAATCTGTTCGGCAAAGACGGCGGCCAGTCTTCTGTTGTGCATGTCGTCTCCGACGAGATCGCGCGCGCGCGCAGCACACTGGACTATATGCTGCCGCGCGAGTCCGGCTCCAAGGAAGTGGACGCGGCCTTGTTGAGCGTGATCGGCTATCCAGCCTATGCGGTCGAAGATCCTTATCTCGTCGAGACCACACGCAATACCATCATCGACAAACTTTCGGGCCGCTACGGCTGCAAACGTTTTTTGCGCGATGGTCATCAGACCGTTCTGGAAGACACCAGCCGTTTGCATTACGAGCCGACCGAACTCAAGCAGTTCAAGCATATCGAATCGGAATGGCCGCTGTTCTTTACTTACTTGATGCTCGACGGACTTTGTCGTGGCGATCATGCGCAGGCGGAAGAATATGCCGCCAAACTGGAAACGCTCTGCGTAGAGGTGAACGGTCAGCGCCTGCTGCCGGAGCTGTATTACGTGGACGCGGCACATATCGAGGCCGAAAAGGCGCTGCCACACAGTCAGCCGCGCCTGCCCAATGAGAACATCCCGCTGGTCTGGGCGCAGAGTCTGTATCTCCTCGGCCAGTTGCTGCGCGATGAGCTGATTGTTTTGGACGATATCGATCCATTGCGACGGCATGCACGCGTCGGTCAGCAACGCCACAGCCAAGTGCTGATCGCCCTGCTGGTGGATGATTCGGGTACGCGCGATTATCTTGCCAGCCGCGGCATCGAGAGTGAACTGCTGAGCGACATACGACCGGTACGGGTCCACCAGGCAGACGATCTGGCGGAGGCCTATTGCCAGCTCGGTCGCAATAAAAAACTCGGCCTGAGTGGTCGGCCGATGCGCACGCCTCCGCGCTCTGTCCACGTCGCGCGTATTCATGCTCAGCGGCTCGACCATGCTGTTTCTTCCGCAGATTCTCAACCTGCGGGATTTCTATCTCGGCTTGGACAGTTCCTTCCTCGCTCAACGCCTGCGCAGTGAACTGGTGTACATCCATCGACACTGGGACCAGCGCAACAAACCGCTGATGACATTACTGATCGGACGCGATCGTCTGCATCAGGAAGACGAATCTGATCTGATCACGCTGTTGTCCGAGCTCCAGACGGGTGACTGCGGTGGCGTTCCGACCCGTGTCGGCAAGCTGCGCGACCTTCTGCCCGAAGCCGGCACTGAGCGCATCGATTATCTGCACGACTTCACGCTGAGCGCCGAACGCGCCGCCGCGCCAATCCTCCTCGGCATGTTGCTGCCCTCAAGAGACCAACAGGACCGGGGCACGTCGCTTGAGGACAGGCTGCAACTGGAACTCGCCAACGATGCAGCGAGTCTGTGCGAGCAACTCAAGCAGACACAGAATATGGATGCCTATATGGATATCCTGGCCCGCCTGTGGACACTTGAGGGTGGCAGTTATGACACCGGCCTCGATATCGGCAGCGACGCCACATTGCGCAGTCTTACGGAGAACCTCTACGTCACGGCGGGACGCACAAAACGCTGGGCGATTGTACGTCGTGCGGCCGCCCTGCTGGAAAAGTCGGACGAAACCCTGGGCGATGCCGTGGTCGAAATCGTCATTCGCCAGAAGCAACTCGCCATCGGACGTGCCTACAGCCTCGACGCCGTCATATCCGAACCGATGAGCAATACGGATCTTCTCGACAAGATCCGCACCTACTGCGGGGACGATCCGCGAGAACACATTCTGCACCAGGAACTGGTCATTTATCTGGCCATGCTGATCAAGGCCGAACCGGCACTGTTCGAAGACATGCTGACCTTACGCATCGGCCACATGCTGCAACTGATCGTAGCCCAACAGGCGCGCATCCATCATTGGCCGCAGCACACGGCCTTCGAGTATGTGCTGACGCTGAGCCCCCATACCCTGACAACCGAGCTGCGCGAAGTCCTGGCAGGATATCGGCGCATGGTCGACAACATTACCCGGGTGGAGGCCTTGCACAGCGTGCACCGCAGCGGCGAGATCGCCTGGGTTCGCTTCCCGGCCCTGGATAATCCCACCCTTGCCAGCGCCGATCCCGACTGGAACCAATGGCGTGAATCCCATGGCGTGGTCAGCCGCTTACCGAAAGATTTTTTCAGCGGCGTGTGGGGCATTTTGAAACATTGCCACGGCATCGTGATCGGTGATCGCTTTGACCCACGCAACAGCCTCGACAGCGCCTTGCTGCAAGGTGAAATGACCTCGGGTGAGAAGAATTTTGTTCTGCGTGTCGAGCATCTGCTCAACAAGTCCAAGGCGCCCAGTTACCAGCAACTGGTGATCGAAGCACTGCACGCCTTAATGGTGATCCTCAAGGCCAATCCCACGCTCGCGATCAATGGCTACATCATTGTCGACGTGCTGATCGGCCATGCGGTCCGACTCGCGTGGCTGGATTTGCATCCCGAGCAGGAAGGTATTTATAACGAGAGCCGCGGCGCCGCCTGGGCAAGTTTTTATGCGAGCCCGCCCCATCAGGCTGCCAACGCCTTCATGGCGGCATTCGCTTATCTCCTGGAACAGGGCAGTGAAATCGACACTGCGGAAGATTTCGACAACAACTGAATTCAGACAATCAAAAGTAAACGACGATGCACAACGTACCCATGATTCTAGCCGGTGACATCGGTGGCACCAAGACGGTCATCTCCCTCTATGCACGCAGCGCTTCAGGTGAACTGCAGAATGTTCATCTGCGGACTTTTCCAAGCCAAGACTATCCAACGCTGGAAACGATTCTGAACGAGTATCTCGCGCAGGCACCCAGGCATACACTAAAGTCCGCCTGCTTCGGTGTCGCCGGCGCGGTCGTCATGGGTCAATGTCGCACCACCAACCTGCCCTGGTCACTCAGTGAGCAAGCGCCTCGCTGAATCGCTCGGTGTTCCCACGGTCAAATTACTCAACGACCTGGAGGCCGCCGCGTATGGCATGCTGTTTATCGGCGCGCATGAGCGTGTGGTCCTGAATCCAGGCAAAGCCGATGCGACCGGCAACATCGCCGTCATCGCGGCCGGCACGGGGCTGGGTGAAGCGATGCTCTACTGGGATGGCACGCGTCATCACCCGATCGCGAGTGAAGGTGGCCACTGCGACTTCTCGCCGCGCACCGACCGCGAGATCGAACTGTTGAAATATCTGCGCCAACGCCTTAACGGTCACGTCAGCTATGAACGCATCCTGTCCGGCCCAGGTCTGTACAACGTCTATCAGTTTCTGCGCGACAGCGGCCATGGCAGCGAACCGGGCTGGCTCGGCGAAGAACTGCGCGGCGGCGACCCCAGTGCCACCATCAGTCGACATGCACTCAGCGGCCAAGACCCGTTGTGTGCCGCGGCACTGGATATGTTCGTCGCCATCTACGGCGCCGAGGCCGGCAATCTCGCCTTGAAATGTCTCGCCGTGGGTGGCGTCTACATCGGTGGCGGCATCGCGCCGCAGATACTACCGGCGCTGACCCGCGACACTTTCATGGACGCGTTTCTGGATAAAGGCCGCTTCGCACCCCTGATGCAGGATATGCCCGTCTACGTCGCGACCAACTCACAGGCACCGCTGCTCGGCGCGGCGCACTACGCGGCGCGGCTAGCGAATGATTAGCGACTGGTTCGGTTTAAAGCGCCGTCGGCAAACACCAGCCACGCTCAAGGCCATTTACATCGCCACAGCCGCTGGCGATCCCATGTTGCCGATTGACAGTGTCGAGGCTGTCGACGGCCGCGGTCTGCAAGGTGATCGTTATTGCTCGGGCTGCGGTCATTGGCAATCGATCGAGGCCTGTCAGGTCACGCTCATCACCGCAGATGATCTGCGCACGGCGAAACACAAGACCTCGGCAGACATCGAATCCCAACTGGACAACGGTGGCCATCGGCGCAATCTGATCGTTGACGGGTTGAAGACCAAACAATTGGAAGGCCGATCATTTGCCATCGGCAGCGCCATCTTCCGTTACGATAAACCGCGCCCACCCTGCGGCTATATCGATCAGGTTGCCGGTAAAGGCATGGGCAAAGCCTTAAACCACAACAGCGGCATCTGTATCCGTGTGGTGCGCAGTGGTCGGTTGACCGTCGGCGACAGCGTGACACTCCTCGATCCGGCGTAAACGACGCGCAACGCGTGAGCGTGCGCAGCACAGTTCCGGCCGCCCTGCCCTCACTGCAGCACCCTGCTCTGAACAAAGCCGTGTTGCATGTGGCCTGCACATGCCATTTAATGCCCGAACTGGTGCCGGTAAGGAAGTGACTCATGCGCGTACTCATGGTCGTGCCGCGGTTCGTGGAAAATTTCGGGGACTTCTACCAGTTCCCGCTGGGGCTCGCCTATATCGCCTCGTCACTTAAGCAGGCCGGCCACGCGGTCTACGGCCTCAACCTCAACCATGTCTGCGGCAGCGTGGAAGATCTCGTCGCCGACGCGGTACGCATGCACGCCATCGATGCCTGCTGCACGGGCGGGCTGTCGCCGTTTCTTCCCGAAGTCAAGAAGGTGTTTGTCGGCGCGCGGCGCGGCAACCGGCAGGTGGTGAATATCGCCGGTGGCGGCGTTGTCAGCAGCGACCCGGAGGTCGCACCGCAGGTGATGGATATCGACCTCGGCGTGGTCGGCGAAGGCGAAGTGACGATCTGCGACGCGCTCCAGGCCCTCGAAAAGGGTGCGGATCTGCACCAGGTTGCCGGCATCGTATTCCGCGACAACACGCAGAAGATCGTACGCACGGCGCACCGCGCGTCGATCATGGATTTATCGCAGATTCCCTGGCCGGATTACGACGTGCTCGGCTTCGGCGATCATCTTCACCTCCAGCGACCGCTCGACCATCACTTCTTCCAGCTGCAAGGACACAATGCGCCGCGCTCGATCGACATGGTCACCAGCCGCTCGTGCCCTTATAGCTGCACGTTCTGTTTTCATCCGGTCGGCAAAGTGTACCGCGAACGCCCGCTCGACGAGTTCTTCGACGAGCTGACCGCGCGCATCGATCAATACCAGATCAATATGGTCGGCATACTCGATGAATTGTTCTCGCTGCGAAAATCCAGGCTGCTCGAATTCTGCGAACGCATCAAGCCGCTCAACGTACAGTGGATGGTCCAACTGCATGTACACAGCGCCGACGAACATGTCCTGGATGCCATGCTCGATGCCGGCTGCACCTATATCAGTTACGGCATCGAGAGCATGAATGAGCAAGTGCTGCGCAGCATGCAGAAAAAAACCCGCCGGGAGCGCATTGAAAAGACGCTGCAATCCACCTACGAACGCAATATCGGCATCCAGGGCAATCTCATTTTTGGCGACACCGCCGAGACGCTGGCAACCGCCAACGACACCATGAGTTGGTGGGCACACAACCGTAAGTACCAAGTGTACCTGAGTCGCCTGCAGGTCTACCCGGGCAGCCCCGATTACATCATGGCGATCCGCGACAACATGATCGGCGACCGCGTTCACTACACCAACGAACTGCCGATCTTCCTGAACATCTCGAACCTGAACACCGAGAATCTGGACGCGATGAGCTTTCAGCTCGACGTGCACGGACGGACGCTGCTCAACGTCGCGCCCATCGAACGCTTTGCGCACAGTCTCCAGCAGATCGAAGGGCGGGATACGGCCTATGACATCACCTGGTCCTGCCCGCGCTGCGATCACCGCAACCATTACGAACAATGCGTGCTGCGTCCGGACCACGGCGTCAGCATCCGCGTGTTCTGTCGTGAATGCAGATCGCGCTGGGACATCGAGAATCTTGCGGCCGACGATCCTGGACGTCGTCACTCCAGGGCCTTAGACACTGCGAACGCGGCGAATCACAGCGCCGAGACCACGCATGCGACGCACGCTGAACTCACCGATTCGTCCACGTCGCTGACCCGGAAAGAATCTCCCGCCTACACCTACCAGAAGCGGGAAGATCCCGTGCGCGAGCTGCGCATCGCCGGCCTTGATCTGCTCAAGGATCCGTTTTCGACCGCGCGCCACGTGCGCTTTGCCGAGGCACTTGCCGACCTTGGAATACTCGGTGCGGCCCGGCTACACCTTGAGCAGGCCGTCGCATTATCAGACCACGCCGAAGCAGCCCAGGAACAACTGCGCGCGTTACTGGCGCGTGCTGACTACGCCGAGAAAGGCGAAGTTTACTTCGTGTCCTTTTCCGACGCGTCGCCTCCCTACCGTCAATCACGCGAAACAGGCGGCTACAACAGAAAAGACGAACCTGCGTTTCCGGATTATGGCCGCGCGGAAAATCGCGCCAGCATCGCCGCAAGCGAATCCAAGCGGCTGCCGATCTTTTTTCATAAATGACGGCGGGGTTATTGTTGGTTAGGTTCGCAACTCAATCGTTGAGAAAATACGTTAACCCGACTGTGGGTTGAAAATAAAGTCATGACCTGAAGCATCTACAACCAATTCATTATTGATAGTGTCAGCCGACCGCTGCTGCAATAAAGTTCTTACCCCGTCCCGGCCAAGAGTGGCAATCACGCCGATCATTAGGAAATAATCCACTTACCTCCTTACTTCCGCTGTGTACCAGTTGCGGACATTTGACAGCAGCACATCTCTGTCTCTTCGATCGCCGTATAGATCCAAGGCTCCCATAGATTCAACGCAAACCAGGAGCCGCTGCTTGGTTGTCCGCTACCGCTAACGAGAGCCCCGGGACTGATACTGAGATAGAAGTAGCCAATAACGCCGCGTTAGCGCCAAGCGGCGCGAGGCCGAAGGCCAGCACAAGGGCCGTAGTAATCGCTGTTCTATTCGTTTTTATTGTTGTTACCCCCGAGGATCAAGCGCGACAGACGCGATGACGCTTCGACATGCCCAGCAGCACCACCAAGCCGGAGCCGAACAACCACGCGGCGGCGGGAACCGGCACGGGTTGGACAATGCTGCCCTCATAATGCCAATGCACCATGTCCACGACATGCTGGTCATAACCGCCCCAGTCGCCGTAAATCGTGCGTGCAATTCCAGCTGAAAAATCCAGCAGGTAATGGTCGCCGATGACCTGCCATTGATCGACGTGGAGGTCCACCCAGTTTCCTGTGTCGCTGGCCGAACTGATATGCGTATAGCCATTACCTGAAATGTCCCAGCTCGAAATCGTAGTGACAACCGTGCCGACACCGGAGCCATCATCGAATATATTCAACGTGCCATCAGGCGTCCAGTCAGTGAACCAGGTGAGTCCGTCGAAAGAATATGAATCATTGATCTCCCCAATGCTGGCGGCATCGTCCATGACTGGAGCCGGTGACTGGTTCTTGCCGATTATGATTCCGCCATCAGAGCCAGACTCGAACGCAACCGAGTTGATCTGGCCGTTATAGCCGTCCACGACGTAAAGCCCCGAACCCGACAGCAGTGTATTGTCGCTCTGCTGTGGAAAATCCACGACGCCCGGATCGATCGTCAGGAGCGCGCCGACCGGCAAGGGCGCCGCGAAAGCGAATGGCGAACAGACGTACAACACGAAAGATGCAAGAGCGGATTTGGTTTTCATGCGCCTCCCTCCAATTGATTTAGCAATGCAGCTTTTAGTTAGTATTGTTTATTTTGGATCGGCAAATCGACTATATATCTGGCCCTGCGAAGCGGTCAAGTCACTTGAAACGCATACAAGGCACCGACTGGGCGCGTCACTTAACAGTCACCAGCTCTATGTCTTCTTCGGGTCGTTCACGGGCTTTCCCCATACCCCATCAATCGGTTAACCCGGCGTCCGCTGTGTACCGAAAGCTGTATTTAAGCCATTTCTAATATGACCCCGTCCTCGGGATGCCAGCACCACAATCCAAGTAAGAACTACATTTTCTAGGTAAAGACTTTATTTGCAGGGTAAGGATTTTATTTTGCGGCCACACCTACCAGTCGCTGCGTTCCGGCAGCAACCCATGCAGTTCCGCCTGCGACAGATTGCGCCATTGCCCGATTTTCAGTCCGTCGAGTTTTATGTTGATGATGCGCACGCGCTGCAGGCGCCGCACCTCGTAGCCGAACACCTCGCACATGCGGCGGATCTGCCGGTTCAACCCCTGGGTGAGGATAATGCCGAACGCCTGTTTGCCGATGCGCCACACCTTGCACGGTTTGGTGGTGGTGTCGAGTATGCGCACGCCCTTGGCCATGCCGTCGAGAAACGCATCCGTGACCGGCTTGTCGACGCTCACGACATACTCTTTTTCGTGATTGTTTTCTGACCGCAGAATTTCGTTGACGATGTCGCCGTTGCTGGTGAGCAGAATCAGACCGTCCGAGTCTTTGTCGAGCCGGCCGATCGGGAAGATGCGTTGGTCGTGGCCGACGAAATCGATAATGTTGCCCTTGATGTGGCGTTCGGTGGTACAGGTCACGCCCACCGGCTTGTTCAAGCAGATGTAGACATGCCGCTTTTTCTCCGTGCCGACCACGCGATTGTCGACCCGCACCTCATCACCGTCGTTGACCTGTGTGCCGAGTTCCGCGCGCACGCCATTGAGCGTGACCCGGCCCTGGGTAATCCAGGCGTCCGCTTCGCGTCGTGAACACAGGCCGGTCTCGCTGATGTATTTGTTGAGTCGCATCGCCGACGGTTCCAGAAACGTGAAGGCTGTACGTAATAATCGCGCCGGATCGACGCAGTCCGCGCATCCCGCCACAAACCCGGGCATTCTACCCCGCCCGCTCGCCTCTGCCCATTCAGCTTGGTTTCAGACTGACAGTCCAGGATGCCTGCAAACCGGCAGACATTTCGGAGGACGCATGTTCCACAAGACACTGACATTGGTATTGCTCGGCGTGCTGGTGATGGGCTCAGCCACGCTGATCTACGGAACTTTTTACGACAAGGGCTTTGCCGCCAGCGTAACCGGCATCCTGGGTTTCGGCGACGACGAACATGAGGACGATGACGATGACTAAGTTGCGAATACCGAATGCCTTCGAACTGCTGCTGTTCTGGCACGGCCTATTCGTCGGTTCGTATACAGTGGCCTATCTCACGGCCGAGGGTGCGCAGGGTCTGCACCAATTTGCCGGCTATTCAGCACTGGGGTTGCTCGCCATGCGACTGCTGGCGGCCCTGATCGCCGGTGATCGTCCGCCCTGGGCGCTGCCACTGCCGAAGGCGTCGATGTGGAAGAATTTCGGACGAAAACTCGCCGCCGGTAATTTCAATGTGCTGCGCGGTCGCACACCCTTTGCACCGCTCTCAGGGCTGGTGATTCTCGGCACACTGGTATTGGTCACACTCAGCGGACTCGCGGCGGACTGGTGGGAATGGGAGGATCTGCACGGCAGTCTGGCCGAGGGTTCGCTGGCACTGGTGCTGATCCACATCGCCATCGTCTCATTCGGGCCGTTGTTGCAGCGTCTCGGTGAGTCACGCAGAGCTCCCGATGTTGCGGCCCATACACATATCGCATGACGGACACATAACGCATGACGGCCGTCGTTGGGACGCACCACGCAGCGCACAACTCTGGGCATCCGCTGCGATATATTGGGGCGTTTTCCCAGCCTGTGGCCTGAGCACTCAGGCCACGTTGTGGCGTCAAGCTATTAGATTGACTGTACATCATCGAAGATCTCGATCTTGGCAAGCTGTATGCAAGTGATCAGCAGAGTTGCTTAATCCCAACGTAACAATACGGCGTCATACTGAGGAGGAAAATTCGCCGTCCGACTAGCACGGCGATAGGCGCTACGCACAGACAGTCATTTTACAACGCGAGACAGTCGTCATGGATGCAGCTTGGAAGAACAGCATCTACCGTCAGCGCGAAGAACTCGCGCAGATGCTGCGCACACCCATCGAGCGGGTGGCCGATCAGCTCACACCTGCCTGGCAGGACAAACCGCGTCTGGAGAACATTCTGCTGTACGGCTTCTCCAGCATTCCCTATTGCACCAGTCTGTATGTGCTCGACACACACGGTGTTCAAGTCACCGAAAACGTCGGTCGCACGGGCGTGATCACTGGGCACTACCTGCGCGACCGTTCACAACGCCCGTATATGCAGGAGGCCGTGCCACCGTGGGGTTTCCTGTTATCCGATGCCTATATCAGCCTGTACGTACATCGACCTTCGCTGACGGCACTGCAATGTATCCGTCGGAACGACGACGTGCTCGGTTATCTGGGCGCCGATTTCGATTTGCGTGATCTGCCGGTCACGTCGGAGCTGTATAAAGAACCCGTGAACTGGCGGCAGATCAAAGGCGACCCGGCCATACGCAGTCTGTTATTTGAACAGACCCGCGTCGAAAGCCCCATGGACCGGAACATGGATCAGACGCTCGCGATTCTGGAAGAGATGCTCACCCAACGTGGCGTCTTCCAGGCGCAGATTCATTTTTCGAGCAGCCAGATCACCATCTGGATGGACGACGATCCGCATCGTTACCGCATCCTGGATATCGAAGCACTCACCGACCCGGATATTTGCCTGGTCTACCCCTGCCAGCCCTACCCTACCGCCGCCGTGATACCGCCCGAGATGATCGCACCCATACTCAAGACGCTTAGGGTCTTACGCTATCGCCGATGAAAACATCTATCTGCGCCTGGCATCCATCAACCTCTACAACGGCATGGTCAGCCTGACCTTCTCCTGCGACGGTTCGCATTACATGGCGCATGATGAATTCCTGCAGAAGAACACCACCTTCTGGTTCGGTATTTCCGCCGCGTGAAGCTTTAACCGCGCGCGACTGGATGCGCGTCCGATCTCAGCTGAACTCTATTCCAGCACGCCGGTTCCAGCCAGCCGGTCGAAATAGCGCGCCCGGTAGTAGTGACGTTGATGCGTGGCATCGTCGGTGAATGCGGCGCGGTCATGCAGGACATTGTTACTGATCAGGCCCATGCCCGGCTCGAGCAGACCGCGGTAGATGTAGGGCGAATCGCTGCCGAGAATTTCTGACAGAAATGCGAGTGCCTCGCGCGTGACGTCATCATCGGCCCAGATCACATTATTGACACGGACCGTGTAACGCATATGCAGATCGCCGGCTTCGGTAATGCTGAACACTGGACCGGTCTCCGCTTGACGTGCGGTCTTACCGTCTTCGATGCGCGCCGGGATGGTCATCGCCTCCGGTGCCATGAGTGCGCGAATGTAGTCCGGATTCTTCTCGCGTAACAGGATGTAGGCGATCTCGTGGTCCATCAGCGCATTTTCACCGCCACTGGCCGCACGCTGCACCACGTGCAGATTCAATGCGCGGATCTGCTGGCTGGCGATGTTGTAATAGCCGTCGGTATGCCAATGGATTTCGCGGTTGGTATACGGGATGTAATTGCGCCGGGGTCCGGCCTCAGCGACTTTCAGAGACGTCAGTCCGGAATCGTCCGCCAGCCAGTTCTTGTTCAGACCCTGCACACCGAAGCGGCGACCCAGCGACAGCGGGATTTCCGGATCAGGATCAGACCCGGTGTTGCTCGCGTACAGGGCCATATTGGCCTTGCGGCAGCGGCTGAGCAGCGCCTCGTGTTCACTTTGCGTAAGCCGGCGCGGATCGTCGATCTCCACCAGAAGATCACTCACTGTTGTTGGATAGCCCTGGAGCTTTTCGTCACGCCAGTAGCGATAATGATCTCTGTTCTCCAATAGAAATGGACTGAATAAGCTGACGGTTCTGCGACTGACGGTCTTCATTGCGTTGCGCCTCGTGGTTGCGTGAATGCGTTTCCGTAGAGCGTCTGACTACCGCGCAGTCAACGCGGCATAAAGATCTTCGGCCGCCAGAAAGGTCGCCGGTTCAATGCCGGCGGCGGCGTAATCGAAGCTGTCGGGATAGGCGCCGGCGGCGCGGACACGGGTTTGGTCGATCCAGCCTTTAAGCCAACTCGACACTTGCAGAATATCGAGCTCATCGACGCGCGCCGCACCGAGTTCCACCGCCTGACGGAAACCGCTGCGCGAGAGCTGCGTATAGCACGCGGCGATCAGTTCGACTCGCCCGTGCGCGCAGTGCGTCCCATATCGCTACGGCCTGTTGGTTTAATAGATCAGATCGCGCGGCCTCCAGATGACGATCGAGGCATTCGCGCAATGGCAGCGCATCCGGCGCATTCAGGCCGGCGGGTGCGGTCTGGCTGAGAAAGCTCTGCACCGCCGTCAGCGCATGGAGTGCATCGCCGGGCTTGCGCGCCTGTTTGCGGACGCGCGCGCAAAATTCCTCAAGCGCGTGCGTTGTTACCGTTAGCCGGAGTTCGGTTCCTGCGTGCATGAGCCATACCCATCCTGATCAAGAAATGCGCTGGAGAATAGGCATCACGCCTGAACGTGGCGTTGACCTCGATCAAGAATGCGGCGGCCTTAGCGCCTTAAACCCTCTAAACCCCTAAAAGTCTTGGATTTCGTCATACCGCCCCTGCCGAGCGGGCGACGGCAATGGTTCAACGCACGCGCTATTATTTCGCGAGATCGTATTTTTTCAGTTTCCGCCACAGCGATACGCGATCGATACCGAGAATCTGCGCCGCCTGCGTTCGGTTACCCTTGGTCTGGCCCAGAACCCAGCGAATATACTCCGCCTCCTGCGCTTCCAGGCTGGGCAGTGCACCACTCGCATCGCCAGCCACCCTGCTTCCAGCGTCGCGGAACCCCTCCGGCAATTCCTGCAAACGCAGCTTGTTCTCAGCCCCCAGCGCCACACCTCGCTCGATGGCATTTTCGAGTTCGCGCACGTTGCCTGGGTAGTTGTAAGCCTGCAGTGCCGCCAGCGCCTGAATGTCAATTTCGGTAACCGGGCGTTTCATGGCCAGTGCGTATTTTCTCAGGAAATACTGGGCCAGCAGCGGGATATCCTCGCGCCGCTCACGCAGCGGCGGCAACGCGAGATTGACAACATTGAGGCGGTAGAACAGATCGCTGCGCAACACACCGGTGTCGACCGCCTGCTTGAGGTCGCGATTGCTCGCCGCGAGATAGCGCACATCGACTTTGATAGCCGTACTGCTGCCGATACGCATGAACTCGCGTTCCTGAATCACGCGCAACAGTTTCACCTGCATCGCTGATGACATCTCGGTCACTTCATCCAGGAATAACGTGCCGCCAGAGGCGGCTTCTATCAAGCCACTGCGGTCAGTGGTCGCGCCGGTGTATGCCCCTTTGATGTGCCCGAACAATTCATTGGCCAACAATTCCTCAGTGAACGCACCGCAGTTGACGGCCAAAAACGGGCCATCGCGGCGCGGGCTGTTGGCGTGAATATAGCGCGCAAGCAGTTCCTTGCCCGTGCCGCTTTCACCCGTGATGAAGACGTTGGTATCGGAGAGCGCCACCTGCCGCGCCATATCCAGCAAGTTATGCATGGCTGGATTGCGCGTGATTATCGAGCCACTGCCATGATAGCTTTCGACCACGGCGCGCAGCTGCCGATTTTCGCGGCGTAAAAGACTCAGCTCGATTGCATCGCGCACGACATGACGCACTTCGTCGAGCCGGAACGGTTTGGTGATGTAATGAAATGCCCCTTCGCGCATGGCATCGACAGCAGATGTAACGGTGGCGTGACCCGTGATCATGATCACGGGTGTGTCCGCCTGGAGTTCACGCGAACGATGCAGAACCTGCATGCCATCGATATTCTCCATACGAAGATCGGTGAGTACCACATCGAAACGTCGCTCTTCCAGCGCCGCTAAAGCGGCAGCGCCACTGTGCACACCGACAATCTGATACCCCTCTTTCCGCAGCTTCTCTCGCAGCTACGCCCCGGTGCAGCGCCCGAACCAGCGCCCATCCTCGTTGTTGCCGACAGCATTAATTACATTGCTTCTACAACGTCGAGCACTTCTGCTATCGTTCCTGCATCAGGGCCTTTGACAGACCCTAAAGTTGCAGGGAGCAGTGTGTGAGTCTATTCAACAAGAGTTATCACCCACCCGGTACGGCACCCGGTACGTTGGCAGAAAGGCCGACCGAAACGTCACACCCGTTGCGTATCCGGCTGACTGAATATGCGCCGGACCTTTTCGAAGAACGCGACATCGCCACGCCGTCCGACTGCACGCCTTACCTTGAAAGTCCGTCGAATACCTGGATCCACGTGCAGGGCGATGTCTCCGCCGACACGCTGCGCAACCTGGGCGAATTGTTCGACCTGCATCCACTTGCGATGGAAGACGTACTCAATTCCGGTCAGCGGCCCAAACTGGACGTCTATGGTCAGCAGTACTTCATCGCGATAAACCTGCCGGAATTTCACAATGGCGGCATCGCCGTCCAGCAAATCAGTCTGTTCTTCGGCCGCGACTATCTCATCAGTTTCAGCAATGCCGCCACCGATCCCTTCGAGCCGGTTCGTCAGCGACTGCGCAATGCCGGCGGCCGGTTTCGCCAGCGCGGGGTTGATTATCTGCTGTATACGCTGTTGGATCTGGTAGTCGACGCCGGCTTCCCGCTGTTCGAACGCTTCGGGGAATCTCTGGAAGACCTGGAGGCCGAGCTGCTGGACAGGCCCGATCAAACCACCCTCAATCGCATCCATCAGCTGAAGCGTGAACTCCTGCTGCTGCGCCGCAGCCTGTGGCCACAGCGCGAAGTCATCAATGCGTTGCTGCGTCCGGATCCGACGATCTTCACCGAGGAAACCCGGCTGTACCTGCGCGACTGTTATGACCACAGCGTGCAGATCATGGACCTGTTGGAAACCTACCGCGACATGGCCACCAGCATGCTCGACGTGTACCTCTCCAGCATGAGCCTCCGCACCAACGAAATCATGCGCGTACTTACCCTCATCGCCACGATCTTCATCCCGCTGACCTTCATCGTGGGCGTTTACGGGATGAATTTCAGCCATGCCACCAGCCCATGGGCGATGCCCGAGCTGCATTGGTACTACGGCTACCCGCTGCTCTGGCTGGTGATGCTCGCGCTCGTCGCCGGCCTGCTGTTTTTTTTCAAACGTCGATCCTGGCTCTAAGCCCCAATATCTAGTCCCTAGCGCCCGCCTCACCCCCCAATATCTGGGGGTTGGTGTCATTTTCCCATGTCTCCGTGTAATCATGGATTTAAGTTATATACCGCATGTGCCGATACAGGTGCTTGCATTGAGAAATGTTTTGAATAACTATACGTGACAATAATTTATCAGAAGTAACGCATGATCTACCTAAGGACGAGCTTCATCACACGGAAGTAATGGATATTTCACCCGGATGCGGACTATATAAGCCGGGACGACACAGACTTGGGCTGGGGGCCTAAATGGGGACTATATTAGTCATTGACGACCAGTTCTCGAGCCGGCAAATGCTCGCAGAACTCGCCCACTCCTTTGACCAGCAGATTCAGGTCGAGGCCTTTTCCTCCCCCCACGACGCCCTGCGCTGGCTCGGCTGGCACCCCGCCGACCTGGTTCTGGTCGACTACGATATGCCCGATCTCAACGGCATCGACTTTATCCGGCGGGTACGCACGCTGCCCAGCTGCACCCACCTTCCTATGGTCATCGTCACCGCCCAGGAAGAACGTGACGCGCGCTACATGGCACTGGAAGCCGGCGCGACCGACTCCTTGATTCGCCCCGTCGATCATTTCGAGTGCCGCGTCCGCTGCCGCAATCTGCTGACCCAGTACGAACAACACCGCATCATCCAAGACCGCGCCCGCTGGCTGGAACGCCAAGTCAACGAAACTGTCGGCGCCATCCGGGTACGTGAACAGGAAACGCTGCTGCGACTCGCCAAATGCGGCGAGTACCGCGATGAGGTCACCGGCAACCATGTTGTCCGCATGGCCAAATACGCCCGCCTGATCGCCGAGGGCCTGGACCTGGGCAAAGACGAATGCGACGTCATCGAATTGGCCGCCCCGATGCACGACATCGGCAAGATCGGCATCCCCGATCACATTCTGCTTAAGCCCAGCCGCCTGCCGGAAAACGAATTCGAAATCATGAAGCGCCATACCCTCATCGGGTATGAAATCCTCAAGGACAGCCCTTCGCAATATCTGCAGATGGGTGCGGTGATCGCCCTGGCACATCACGAATGCTTCAACGGCAGTGGTTATCCGCACGGCCTGAAGGGCGAAGAGATTCCGCTGGAGGCGCGTATCGTCGCCGTTGCCGATGTCTATGACGCGCTCACCTCGGCACGCCCCTACAAACGCCCGTGGTCATCCAACGATGCCATCCAATTCATGGAGCGCATGCGCGGCCGCCATTTCGACCCGCTCTGTCTGGATATCTTCCAGGAACAGATGGACAAGGTCGTAAAGATTCAATATTTGTTGCGCGATCCGCCGGCCTCGGAAAGCGGCGAAGAAACCGTCCAGATGTATTCCGACACGGCCTGATAGCCACATTCAGGGGCAGCCCAATAGCTGCCCTGTCTTCCTTTCCCGCAGCACGCGTTCGCACTGGCGCAGCTAGCAGGTATACTCGCAGCAGCCTCTTCCTCCGCTGCGCGAATACCGACTGATGACTGCATTCACAGGCACACCCGACTTCCAGCATGATACCCAGGAACGCCTGGGCATCCTGATCACCAATCTCGGCACGCCGGACGCACCGACTCCGGAGGCGCTACGCCGTTATCTCGGTGAGTTTCTTTGGGATCCACGTATTGTCGAAATGCCGCGCCCACTGTGGTGGCTGATTCTGCATGGCGTCATCCTGCGCATCCGTCCGCGCCGTGCCGCGCGCGCTTATCAAACCGTATGGACAGAACAAGGCTCGCCGTTGCTGGCGATCTCGCGTTTGCAAGCCGCGGCCCTGCAACAATCGCTTGAACAACAACTCCCCGGTCCGGTCAAGGTTGTGCTCGGCATGCGCTATGGCAACCCGTCCATCGCCACCGCGCTGGAAGAACTGCGTGCCGCCAATGTACGCCGGTTGCTGGTTCTACCTTTGTACCCACAATATTCCGCCAGCACCGCGGCCTCCACCTTCGATGCGGTCGCCGATGTACTGAAGCGCTGGCGCTGGCTGCCGGATTTTCGCTTCGTCATGCATTACCACGATCATCCCGCCTATCTCGATGCCGTCGCCGAAAGCATCCGCGCGCACCGTGCCGCGCATCCGGGCGAGGCAAAATTATTATTCTCGTTTCATGGTCTGCCGAAACGGTTTCTCTTAAACGGCGATCCCTATCATTGCGAATGTCACGCCACGGCGCGACTGATTGCACAGCGGCTCGGACTGAACGCCGAGCAATGGCAGGTCGCCTTCCAATCGCGCTTCGGTCGCGAGGAATGGCTCAAGCCCTACACCGACCATACCCTCAAGGCCTGGGGCAAAGCGGGCGTCGAACGTGTACAAGTTGTGTGCCCCGGTTTTTCCGCCGATTGCCTGGAAACACTCGAAGAAATCGCCGAACAGAATCGCGAGGTGTTTGTGCACGCCGGCGGTAAACAGTTCGAATACATCCCGGCACTCAACGACAACCCGCTGCACATCGCCGCGCTGACCCGCTTGATACAGGAACAGGCCTGCGGCTGGCCAGAGGTCAGTGGCTGGAACGACATCACAGGACACACAACAGCGCCAGGATCGGCATCGCCGCGCCGTTGATATGGGCGCTGCGCGCTAATCGCCATGACCACACCCGCCACGCATATCCGCATTGGCATCAGCAGTTGTCTGGTCGGACAGCCGGTGCGCTTCGATGGCAATCACAAACACGACCATTACATCACCGGCACGCTCGGCACGGTGTTCGAGTTCGTGCCGGTGTGCCCTGAGGTCGGCATTGGACTGGGCACACCACGCCCCACCATTCACTTGGTCGGCACAGCCGAGGCACCGCGCGCCGTCGGCGTGAAGGTTGCCGATCTGGATGTCACCGACAAGCTGGTGCGCTACGGTCAACGCATGGCCGGCAAGCTCACCGATCTCAGTGGTTATATCTTCAAGAGCAAATCGCCTTCGTGCGGCATGGAGCGTGTCAGGCTTTATGACGGCAAAAGGCGGCGGCAGCAAGCAGGGCGTCGGTCTCTATGCGCGTGAGATCATGCAAGCGCACCCGTTACTCCCCGTCGAAGAGGAAGGCCGGCTGGGCGACCCGCTGCTGCGTGACAATTTCTTGGAATGCGTATTCACCTATCATCGTTGGCAGCAACTGAATACGCAGCGACTCACACCCAAGCGCCTGGTCGAATTTCACACCCGCCACAAGCTCTCGATCATGGCGCACAGCACCGAACAGTACCGCGCCCTCGGCCAACTCGTGGCCACGGCCGGCACGCGACCGATCCGCGAACTGGCTGATGAGTATGCGGCGCTGTTGATGGAGACACTGCGGCGCCGCGCCACGGCGCGCCGTCACACCAATGTGCTGATGCACATCCTCGGCTATCTGAAGAAACACCTCAGCAGCGCGGACAAACAGGAACTGCTGGAACTCATCGAGGGCTATCGGCTGGACCGCGTCCCGCGCATCGTACCCATCACGCTGCTCAAGCATCACTTCCGCAATTACCCGAACGCCTATATCGCCGATCAGACCTACCTCAATCCCGATCCGCTGGAACTCAAACTGCGCAGTTATTATTGATATGACATCCTCGCGCGCCCTACCCCTCTATCGCCACGCTCCTGCTGAGTGGCTGCAATAACAGCACCGACACCACACTGGCGGTCGGCACCTTGGAGTGGGAACGCATCGAAGTCGCCGCGCAAGTTGCCGAACCGGTCATCGCTTGGAATGTTCAGGAAGGCAGCCAGGTCAGCGCAGACCAGCCCTTGTTACAACTCGCGACCGAGCGCTTGCAGGCCCGCGCCAATGCCGCCGCCGCCACACGCACACAGGCCGAGGCACGCCTCGCCGAACTCGAACGCGGTACGCGTCCGGAACGACTCGCGCAGGCGCAGGCACAACTCAGTGGCAGCGAAGCCGAGCTGCAGTATCAAGCGGGCGAATTGGCGCGGCTAAACACCTTGTTGGAGCGCAAACTCACGGCGCCCGACAAGGTCGCTGCCGCACGCGCCGCCGTCGCTGCCGCGCGCGCGAATCGCGACAGCGCCCAGGCGACATTCGACGAACTGACGCACGGCGCCACCGACCGAAGAACGCGATCAAGCACGTGCCGCGATGTTCGCGGCCGAGGCCACCGCGAATGCCGCCGCCAGCGATCTCGCGCAAACCGTTGTCACCGCGCCCGTCGCCGGCCGCCTCGACGAACTGCCGTTCAAGGTCGGCGAACGCCCGCCTGTGGGTGGTGTAGTTGCCGTCATACTCGCCGGTGACCGGCCGTATGCACGCGTCTATGTGCCCGAGGCGCTCCGTGCTCAACTACGACCCAACAACACGGCGACGATCCACATCGACGGCATCGAAAAGAGTTTTGCCGGCACCGTGCGTAAAATTTCCGCCGATCCCAGCTTCACGCCCTATTACGCCCTCACTGAACATGATCGCGGCCGACTGAGTTTCGTCGCCGAAGTCGATGTCGATGAAGGTGGGTCGGAACTGCCGGCCGGCGTACCCGTGCAGGTGCGTTTTAATCTCGATACCGCTAAGCACTGAACACGCGTGAGTTCAGCATGAATCACGCTATCGCCATCCACGCGCAAGGTCTGACCCGCCGCTTCGGTGACACACTTGCCGTTGATGCGATCGATCTGAACATCCCGCGCGCCAGCATCTATGGCTTTCTCGGGCCCAACGGTTCAGGCAAATCCACCGCCATTCGCATGCTCTGCGGCCTGCTGACGCCGACGGCCGGCAGCGCCCAAGTACTGGGGCTGAACGTGCCCGGGCAGGCCGAGGCGTTGAAACATAAAATTGGTTACATGACGCAACGCTTCTCGCTGTATGAAGATTTGAGCGTGCGCGAGAATCTGCAATTCATCGCCGAGATTTATTGTCTGCCGCGGCCGCGACGCAGCCAACGCATTGCCGAATTGCTGGAAACCTACCGACTCGGTGATCTGGAGCGGCAGCGCGCCGGCACGCTCAGCGGCGGACAGAAGCAACGTCTGGCGCTCGCCGCCGCGACACTGCATGAACCGGAATTGTTGTTTCTCGACGAACCGACCAGCGCCGTCGACCCGCAAAGCCGCCGCGAATTCTGGGAGACTCTGTTCGAACTCTGCGCCGCAGGGACGACGATTCTGGTCTCGACGCACTACATGGACGAGGCCGAACGCTGCCATGCACTGGCCATCCTCGACCGCGGCCGCATCATGGCCGACGGCACACCCAAACAACTCGAAGACGCCTTGGATGCGGTGGTGATTGAAATCGAGACCGCTGAACCGGCCCGCGCACGACCGTTGATCGCGGCACTGGAGGGCGTGCTGTCGGTGACACAACTCGGCATTCGGCTGCGCGTGCTGCTCGATCCGCGCTTGAGCGAACCCGAGCAGCGACTGCGCGAGACACTGCAACAGCACGGGCAGACAGGCACGACCTTGCTGACTCGCCCCAGCCTCGAAGATGTGTTCGTCGCCGCCACTCAAGGCCGCTATCGTCGGGGTAACGCATGAACTGTCTGACACGGCTGCTGGCCATCGTGCACAAAGAGGTCCGGCAACTGCGTCGCGACCGTCTCACCTTCGGCATGATCATCGGCATCCCGATCATGCAGATCATCCTGTTCGGCTACGCCATCAACACCGACGTTCGGCATCTGCGCGCCGGTGTCGCCGATCAGGCACAGACACAGTTATCGCGTCATCTGGTGCAGGATGCGCAGGCCTCGCAAGTCATCGACATCGTCGTCACCGAAACAACCGCAGAGGCGCTGGAGGAACACCTGCGACGCGGCAATATCGCCGTGGGCCTGTACATACCGCCGGACTTCGGCAGTCGTCTGCAACACGGCACGCGCGCGGCCGCGCAATTGCTCGTCGATGGCTCCGATCCGGTCGTCCTCGGTTCGGCGCGCCGATTGGCGGAATTGCCGGTGCAGTATCACAGCCTCGCACAACCGGGCGCCCGCGCGCCCTTGTTCGAGATCCGTAATTATTACAATCCGGAGCGGCGCTCGGCCGTGTATATCGTGCCGGCATTGATCGGCGTGATCCTCACCATGACCATGGTGCTGTTCACCTCAGTGGCTATCGTGCGCGAACGCGAACGCGGCAACCTGGAAATGCTCATCACCACGCCGGTCAGCTCGGCGGAATTAATGGTCGGCAAGATCATTCCCTATATTCTCATCGGCCTGGTTCAAGTCACGATCATCTTGGCGCTGGGCGTCGGCCTGTTCAAAGTTCCCATCGCCGGCGGACTGCCGGATATCTACCTCGCGGCGCTGGCGTTCATCGCCGCCAATCTCAGTATCGGGCTGCTGATCTCGACGCTGGCCAAGAGTCAATTTCAGGCCATGCAGATGACGTTTTTCTTTTTTCTACCGTCGATCCTGCTGTCGGGTTTCATGTTTCCCTTCGACGGCATGCCGCTGCCGGCGCAGAAAATCGCCGAGGTGTTGCCGCTCACCCATTTCGTGCGCCTGATCCGCGGCATCGTGCTGCGCGGCGCAGACATCGGCGAATTGTTCGGTGAACTCCAGGCGCTGGCCGCGTTCACCTTCATCACCTTAAGTCTGGCGGTGCTGCGCTTCCGCAAACGCCTGGATTGATCTCGGACGACACGATGCAGCCATTACTGCGCGCACTGCTGACATGCACAATCCTGGCAACTGCAGCCACGCTGTGTGGCGCCGCCGATCTGCCGCAGATCATCCTGCCCAAGCACCGCCTGCAGGCCAGCGAACTGGCGATCATCGTCAACGATGCCGACCCGCTCAGCCGCCAGATCGCCAATTACTATCAACAGCGGCGCGGCATTCCACCGGCCAATCTCATCCACATCAGCTTCGCGCCGGAGCGTAGCGCCATGAGTGCCGATGAATTCGTCGCGCTCAAGCAGCAAGTCGATGCCGCCACGCCCGCAACGATTCAGGCCTATGCGCTGACCTGGGCCGCGCCCTACCGCGTCGAGTGCATGTCGATCACCTCGGCCTTCGCGCTGGGATTTGATAAGCGCTACTGCTCAGCCAAGACCTGTGCGCTCACGCAGCCCACGGCGTACTTCGCCAGCGACAGCACCGCACCGTTTACTGATTTCAAAATCCGTCCGACCATGGCCATCGCCGCCAAGGATTTTTCGGCGGCCAAACAACTCATCGACCGCGGCATCGCCAGTGACGGCAGTCGTCCCAAGGGCACCGCCTATCTGGTCAGCACCACCGACAAGGCGCGCAATGTACGTGCGCCAGCCTATGCGGGGATCAAGAAGGTATTTTCACCCTTCCTCAACACCGAAGTGGTGCGCTTGAATACGCTGCTCGATCGCGAGGACGTGTTGTTTTATTTCACCGGACTGGCGCAGGTCAAAGGCATCAATACACTGACCTACCTGCCCGGCGCAGTGGCCGATCATCTCACCTCGACCGGTGGGAAACTCACCGACAGCGGACAAATGAGCGCACTGCGCTGGTTGGAGGCCGGCGCCACCGGCAGTTATGGCACGGTGGTCGAACCCTGCGCCCACACAGGTAAGTTTCCCAATCCAGGCGTGATGATGCAGCACTACGTACAGGGTGAAACATTGATCGAGGCGTATTGGAAGAGTGTGCAAATGCCCGGCGAGGGAATCTTCATTGGCGAGCCGCTGGCCGCGCCTTTCGACTTTCAGGACATCGAACGCCAACCCGGTCAGATCGTCGTACGTACCTGGTCGATCAAACCCGGCGCATACCAATTACAGCAGGCACCGAGCGCCATTGGACCGTACCAACCGCTAATCAATTATCAAATCGGTTTTCCGTTGGATGCGTTGCGCATCCCCGATAACGGCGCGGCTGTGTATCGATTGATGTCGTTACGCGCGCCCAGACCAGCACCGTAGTCCACGCCCTTTTCTATTCACGGCACTGTAGTACTGCGGTTCAGCCAGAACTCAGGTCTGGCAGCGCAAGCGACGATGTTGGATCGCGGGGAAATTACGTCGTGTACTGCGCACACGCTCCAGGTCGATTTCCGCACAGATCACACCCGACCCACGCGGCAAGCGGTCGAGCACGGTACCCCACGGGTCGACGATCATGGCATCGCCATGCGTTTCGCGGCCATTGATGTGATAGCCGCCCTGCGCCGCGGCAAACACATACGCCAGATTCTCAATCGCCCGGGTACGCACCAGCGTTTCCCAATGTGCGCGTCCGGTAATAGCGGTGAACGCTGACGGCACGGCGATGAGTTCCATACCCTGATCGAGCATGGCGCGGAACAACTCTGGGAAACGCAAGTCGTAGCAGACCGCCAAGCCGAGCTTACCGAACGGCGTATCGACGACCGCCAGTTCACTGCCGGCCTCGATGGTCTCGGATTCGGTATAGCGTTCGTCACTGCCGACCACTTGCACATCGAACAGGTGAATTTTGTCGTAACGCGCGACACGCTGTCCCTGGTCATTGAAGACCAGACACGCCGCGCGCACTTTGCCCGGGTCCTTGGCGGCCATGGGGATCGTACCGCCCACCAACCACACCTTATGACGTTTGGCTTGGCTAGACAGAAAATCCTGGATCGGGCCCTTGCCATCGGCTTCACGCACCGCCAGTTTATCGGTCTCCTTGAGACCCATGATGGCAAAATTTTCCGGCAACACCACCAGCCTGGCACCCTGCTTGGCGGCCTGATAGATGAGTTTCTCGGCCTCGAACAGATTGGCGCCGACATTCGGCCCAGAAGCCATTTGAATACACGCCATCTTGGTCATCGCACACCTCTTGGCTGCCACCGGACAGGTGTTATTTGTCGCTCGGTGAATGCTGTTGTAACCCTGATCCGCATTGTTCAATCCTGCGTTGGCTTGTCCGCTTGTACCGGCGCTGCTTCTGGCGCTATCGGCACTGCATTTGGCGCTGCTTCCGGCACTGCCGGCGTCACGGGCGTCGGTTCATCCAGTGGTTTATCCTGCAAGCCGCGTGCCGCTCCACTCGATACCGGCGTGAAAGTCGGCTCATCCCAACTGCCCGTCACGGTGTACTGATAGCGCGTGAAGCTGGTCAATCCTTCCATCTGCCGTCCGAGCAATTTGTCCGCCAGCAGCAAGGCCGCGCCCACCGCCGGTCCGCCGGCAATGGCACCCGCGAGTGGCAGGGTCGACTGCGCCTGCGGAATCACTGTCACCAACTGATCATAGTCACGCTTGGCCAGACCAGTACGTCCGGACACCTCGATGCGTGCGGCGGGGCCATCGATCACCAGGTCGTCCGTATAGGCATCACCGTTCTGCAATCTGAGTTTCCCGCCGATGCTATCGAAGCCAAAACCTTTGGCGAAAACATCGCTGAAGTCCAAGGTCAAACGGCGCCGCAGTCCCGTGATGTTGAGCAGTCCGAACAAGCGCCCGGCACCGGCCTCGACATTCAGTAGTCGGCCCTTGCCGATTTTCAACGCCACGTCACCGTCCAGCTTGGCCAAGGCGAACTCGGCCGGCGATCCCGACCAATTGGCATCGATCGTACCCTGGGTCTCACCGCCTGCGACGCTGCCCGCGCTGCCAAAGGCCGCCAACATCTTGCCCAGTTCACCGCCCTGTATGTCGATATGGAAACGCGAGGCCTCTTGAGCGTCACGCAGCGTCCACTCACCCTGCGCGGCAAGGCGTATCCAGTCGGCTTCGACTTGCAACGCATCCACGGCCAGCCCTGCGGCGAGCGCATGGGTCTTGAGATTGACGTGGCCGAGCGCCAGATCGTTGAACTGCAATTGCTGCACGTCGATATCCAGCGGTGGCACGCCGGCCGGATCGATGCGTGTTTTCACAGTATCGGTCGTGCCGTCGGCCTCGGCCGCCGCCGGTATATGCAAACGCGTGCAGCGCAGCAGTACCGGCTGTTGCGGCGGCAGTTCCAGTGTGCCATCGATGTCCGGACCGCCCAGGGTCGCCGTCCAGTGTCCGGCATCGCGCTGCGCGCGAATCTGCACGCCGGAGAAGCTACGACCGAAGGCACGCAGACTGTCGACATCCACATCCAGTGCGCGCAGCAGGCCGGTCTGTTCACCGCCGCCGAGCTGGTCGCGCCACGCGTCCCAGGCGAACACCGGCAGGCGTCCCGCGATGCGCACACCTTCGACATCGGGCAAAGCCGCGTCGGCGGCACCGAATTTCAACTCGCCGCGCGTAAGTTGCAACGCGCCCCGTTCCGTATTGCTGCGTGTCAGCGCGAAGGCAGCGCTGTGATTTCCATACTGCAAGCGCAACGGGCCGAGGCCACGACCTTGACCTTGCAGCTCGGCCGTCAGTGCGAATGCGGTGGTCGCCTCAGCGGGTTTGGCGAACGGCTCCGGCAGATCCACCTGAATCCCACGCAACTCCGAGCGCAGTTCCACCCGTGCCGGTGCGGCGGCTGCGGCAGCGGCGGTACGTTTCGGCAAGTACAGCGCCACGCTCCAATCGCTGTTGCCGCTGATAAGTTCCAGCTTCGGCTGCGCCTTGCGCAACCTTTCCACCAGCGGCAGCTTGCCGATAGCGCGCACCCGCGTCATCGCCTCGCTCCCTGGAGTATCACTACCGGGGGCATCGCCGACATCGACTTTGACGGGCACGCCCATCAGGCGCGCACGCAGATCGCGGCCATCCATCCCGTTCTGCGTGAAATGCAGGTCGCCCTTGATTTGTTCCAACGCCAATTCCCAGTCCAGCAAATCCAGACGGTTGTCGGGCAAGTGCACACGCCCATCGACCGTGAGCGCGCCCGGCACAGTCTTCGCCAGCGGCAGGCGTATCGCCAATTGCAACTGCGCATCGCCACTGACCCGTGTGAGATCCAACGCCTCGCGTCGCCCTTCGCTCAGCGGGCTATCGCGCAGGAAGCGCAACATGCCCGCCAGCGTACCGGTCGCCTGACCATCGATATCCAAGCGCGCATGCGCGAGGTCGTCGATGCGCACACTCACTTCCGGCAGATCGCTGTCGAGAATCTTGCCGGCCACGCCGTGAATATTCATGCTGCGATTGATGAAGGTCAGCTCCGCCTCCAGCCCTTCGATGCGGTGCCAGCCCTCCCGATAATCGAGCACACCGTCGCTCACCGTCGCGCGCACTTCCAGACGCCCGTCGGCATGATCGAAAGGGAACGCGCCGAAGCGCCCCTGGAACAGCAAGCGCACCGTCATGCAAACGACCGCTGACCAGGGCACGATCCAACCAGGCCACGGTGCGCGGCGGCATGATACCGACAGGCAGATATTTGTGCGTGGCTTCGACATTGCCGTCGGTGAAACTGGTCTGCAAATCCAAAAAGGGTTTGGAACCGTCGTTGGGAATATCCAGAAGCAGGCGCGACAAGGTGCGGATATCGGCGTTGTCCGCACGCAGCGCTGTACTCTCGATGTGTAAGCGGTCAGCGCCACGACGCCAGTCGATGCGCCCGTTCAGTTGCGCGAGTTGCAGCGGCTCGCGGAACAATTTCGGCAAAGCCAACTGCGCGTCGTGACTGTCGAGATCCAACTGTCCGCGGTGCAAGTCACCGGTCAGGCGTCCGCTCAGTGCCGTCACCCCGGGCAAGCGTTCGACGGCGGCGCTGTGTATAGCATCAAGTTGCAGACGATAGATCAGTGCATCGAGCGCGCCGTCGGCGCGCGTTGCGGCATCGACACGAACATCGCGCAATATCCCTGTAGCCTGCGTCTTTTGTAAAATGGAACGCTGCTCAACGCTCAGCGCAGGATGCTGCACCAGCAAGGGTAGCAATGCATCGATCTGCAGCTGATCGGCCGCGAACTGCCATTGGCGTGTCTCATCGGCGCGCGATTTTTGCACCAGCGTCAGCGCTGTTCCCAGCCCGGTCTGCCCGGCTCGATCGATCTGGAAATCCGCGAGATTCAGCGTCCATCCTGTCTCTTTCCCCGCACCCTCACGGCGCCAGTCCAGGCGCGTGGCGATGCGCTCTGCGACGAATTTCTCAGTCTTGATATCGGTACGCGTCAGCGTGGGTTGCGCAATCTGGAACGTCCCCCGGAGCGTCTTAAGTGCGCCGGCTTCCAATGTTGCCCACAACGCGGCATCTGCAACTCCATCCACCTGCCAGTCCGGGAATGGTTTTTCCGCCAGCCAACGCGCCAAGGGCACCTGACCAAAGGACACATACATTTCGCCACGCCAATCTTCGACTTTCTGTGCCGCACCACGTATGTCAGCTGTAAATTGCAGATGCGTACCCGCTTCTGCCGGCAGTTGCAGATCCACCTGGAGTTGATGGCGACTACCGCTGTTGCGCAAGTATAGGTTGATGTTGCTGAGCACTAGATCGGGGATGGCGCCGCGCGCATCATGCCACTGCACGCGGATATCACGCAGTTCGACATGCGGCTGCGCCAGCACCATAAGCAAGGGGCTGACGCGTGATGCCTTCAGGTGAACGCCCTGCACAGCGAAGTCACCCTCAGCATTACGCTGCAAGGACAGCTCGCTACCCAACACCACAAAACGCGACGGCACCGGACGCCACGCCCACAATGATTTTATGACACTGAATGTAACGCGCAGCTCGTGCGCACTGAGCAATGGCTGCGCACTCTGCGCATCGGGCAGCGCGACATCGTGTATGCGCACCTCCGGCCCTAAGCCATACCAGCTCAACTCCAGCCGTCCGATTTCGACATCCTGACCGATAGCCTGTTCGATCAATGCTTCCAATTGACCGCTACGCGTCTCCAGCAGCGGCAACGCCAGCCGCCCCAGACTCAGCCCGAGCGCCGCCAGCACCACCAACGCAGTGCACGCATACCAGAGGGTCAATAACAATCGGCGCATCATTCAGGGCTCGGCGATTCGGGCTATAGACAGTGACTTAACGCAGCTGCAACGTCACAGCAGCACGACATCGAACTGCTCTCGCGAATACAGGGATTCGACCTGCAACTTGATCGGCTTACCGGTGAAGGATTCCAGCTCGGCCAGCGCGGTCGATTCCTCGTCCAACAGCAGATCGATGACCTCTTGTGCGGCCAGCACCAGCAACTGCTCGGCATCGAACTGGCGCGCCTCGCGCAAGATCTCGCGGAAGATTTCGTAACAGACCGTCTCAGGCGTCTTCAGCGAACTGCGCCCACCGCAGGTCGGGCAGGTGGAACACAGCACATGCTCCAGACTCTCGCGGGTACGTTTGCGCGTCATCTGCACCAAGCCCAGACTCGACACCTCGCTGAGATGACTCTTGGCGTGATCGCGCTCCAGACTCTTCTCCAGCGCGCGCAACACCTGGCGCTTGTGATCCTCGTCCGACATATCAATGAAGTCGATGATGATAATGCCGCCGAGATTACGCAAGCGCAGTTGCCGTGCGATGGCCTGCGCCGCTTCCAGATTGGTCTTGAAGATAGTCTCTTCGAGCGTGCGATGACCGACGTAGGCACCGGTGTTCACATCGATGGTGGTCATCGCCTCGGTCTGATCGATGATCAGATAACCGCCGGACTTGAGTTGCACCTTGCGTTCCAGTGCCTTTTGGATTTCGTCCTCGACGCCGTATAGATCGAACACCGGCCGCTCGCCGGGATAATATTCCAGGCGCTCGCACACCTCGGGAATAAACTCCTGGGCAAACTGACTGACCTTCTGAAAGGTCTCGCGCGAATCGATACGCACCTTGTCGAGCTCGTCGCACACCAAATCGCGCAACACCCGCAGCGTCAGCGGCAGGTCTTCATGCACGACGGCACCGGGTGCCGCGGTCTGCGCGCGCTCGCGGATCGAGGTCCATAATTTACAGAGGAAATCGATATCGGCTACCAGTGCCTCGCTGGATGCGCCCTCGGCGGCGGTGCGCACAATAAAGCCCTGCGCCTTGCAGGGGGCATGGCTGAGCACGATTTCTTTGAGTCGCGTGCGTTCGCCCTCGTCTTCGATTTTCTGCGACACGCCGACATTGCCGGCATCGGGCATGAACACCAGATAGCGTGAAGGGATCGTGATGTGCGTGGTCAGTCGGGCACCCTTGCTGCCGAGCGGATCCTTGATGACCTGCACCAGCAGCTCCTGACCTTCGCGCAGCAACTGCGTGATGGTCTCGGTACGACGACCCTCGGCAGACAGGCCATCGACTTCGCGGATGGATATATCCGACGCATGCAGAAACGCGGCCCGTTCCAGACCGATATTGATGAATGCGGCCTGCATGCCGGGCAACACGCGGCTGACCACGCCCTTGTAGAGATTGCCGACCAGACCACGCGCACGCGCACGTTCGATCAACACCTCTTGCAACACACCGTTCTCGACCACCGCAACGCGCGTTTCCTGCGGGGTGATATTAACCAGGATCTCTTCGCTCATAGCTGTAGGGGCTACGCACGCTAGCGCCCATTCTCCAATATTTTGATAGCAAATTCGTTCAGCAACTGGGCCGTCTCGAACAGCGGCAGACCCATCACGCCGGAGTAACTGCCGGCCAGTTCGGCGACGAACACGGCAGCCAACCCTTGAATGGCATAGCCGCCGGCCTTGTCTGTCGGCTCGCCGCTGTCCCAATAGGCCGCCGCCTCTTCCGGAGCGATGTCGCGGAAGCGCACCTGGCTGCGATTAAGCAATACCCGTTCCCGTTGCCCATCGACCAGCGCCACCGCGCTGAACACCTCATGACGACGGCCTGACAGTGCGGCCAGCATCGCTAATCCTGGCGCGCGCTCATGCGGCTTACCGAGGATTTGCCCATCACACACGACTAATGTATCGGCACCCAGCACCGGCTTATTGTCGCCTGACGGCAGACTGGCATAGCCGGCGCGCGCCTTGGCCAGCGCCAGTCGCTGCGCCAGTTCCGCGGCGGCTTCGCCCGGCTGCGCGGCCTCATCCACAGCCACCTGCAGTACCTGATAGCTGACTCCGATCTGGTCGAGGAGTTCGCGTCGGCGCGGCGAGTTGGAGGCGAGGTAAATTTGGTATTCGCTCATCCCCGGCAGCCTACCAGAAGCGCCGACGCTGCGCCGCCGAACATGGCTGATTGAATCGCGTAGCCCGGATGCCAGCGCAAGGCTGTGAATCGCAAGGCGCGAAGGTCGCCAAGAGAACTCACTGAACCCGGATTATTCGATTAGTCCTTGCGACCTTGGCGTCTTGGCGGTTCATATCCGTTTGGCGCCTTGGCGGTTTAACTCCATCACTCGCGATGATACGGATGCCCGACCATGACGCTCCACGCCCGGTAGAGTTGCTCGGCGAGGATGACACGGACCAGCGGGTGCGGCAGCGTCAGCGCCGACAGCGACCAGAGTTGGTCGGCGCGTGCGCGGCAGGCGGCATCCAGTCCTTCGGGGCCGCCGACCAGCAGCACGGTGTCGCGACCGCTGGGCATCCAGGATTCCAGCTCGGCGGCCAATTGCGGGGTCGACCAGGCCTTGCCGCCGACCTCCAGTGCAATCACCCGGCAATCGCGCGGGATCGCCGCCAGCATGCGTTCGCCCTCGTCGCGGACGATGCGTTGGACATCGGCGTTATGCCCGCGTTTACCCGGCGCGATTTCAACCAGCTTAAGCGCGCATTCACGCGGCAGGCGCTTGGCGTATTCCTGATAGGCCTCGCTCACCCAGGCCGGCATGCGCGTTGCCGACGGCGATCAGATGAATCTGCACGTCACGCGCACCCGCAATCCGTCCGCGATCGCCTCAGGGCGCCTTACCATTGCGTTCGGCCATGGCCCGTTCTTCGCCAACCGTCCAGAGTTTTTCCAGGTTGTAGAAGGCGCGCGTCTGCGGGTGCATCACATGCAGGATGATATCGCCGAGATCGACCAGCACCCATTCGCGCGAGCTCTCGCCTTCGACGCCGATCGGTTGCACACCGTGCTTTTTCACCGCCTCGACGACATTATCGGCGAGCGCCTTGATGTGGCGATCCGAGGTGCCGCTGGCGACGATCATCAGATCGGTGATCGAGGTCATGCCGCGCACATCCAAGACCTGTATGTCCTGCGCCTTGAGGTCTTCCAGGGCGGTAATCACCCACTCTTTCATTTGTTCGGTCGTTACAGTTTCAGTCACGTGGTCTACTTCCTTCCGTCGGCAGACATGCCGCGGCTTATGGTCAATTCAGATTTTGGTAGATGCCTTCCCGCAACAGATAGTCGAGCACGGCATCCGGCAACAGATAGCGCGGGCTACGGCCGCTGGCGAGCATTCTGCGGATACAACTCGCCGAGAACCCCAGTGGCGTCACGCTGCGAAACAGGATCGCGCCGGCCGGTCGCGCGCGCAGTTCGTCGAGACTCTCCACGCTGCGCGCTTCGATCAACGCACCGACCGGACCGTTGCTCGGCTGCTCCACGCCCGGCCGGCTGATGACGATCAGATGCGCCAGTTCCGGCACCTGTTCCCAACGATCCCAACTGGCCAAGCCATTGAAGGCATCCTGGCCGAGGATCAGACACAGACTCCGCTGCCCGACTTCCGCGCGCAGTGCCGCCAGCGTGTCCACCATATAGGAAGGGCCGGGCCGCTCCAGCTCACGGGTATCCAGGCTCAGCAGCGACTGTCCTGCCAGCGCCAGTTCCAAGGCGTGCCGACGCTGTTCCGGCGAGGCCTGCGGCGCGGTGCGGTGCGGCGGCTGACCGCACGGCAGCATGCGCACCTCGCTCAATTCCAACTGCTCCGCGATTTCCAGCGCGCAGCGCAGATGACCGAAGTGGATGGGATCGAAGGTACCGCCGAAGATGCCGATCATTGCAGCTGGGGTGCGGGGCTAACCGCGGACATGCCCATCGCCGAGCACGATGTACTTGAGACTGGTAAGTCCTTCCAAACCAACCGGGCCGCGCGCGTGCAGTTTATCGGTGCTGATGCCGATTTCCGCGCCGAGGCCGTATTCGAAACCGTCGGCGAAACGCGTCGAGGCATTCACCATCACCGAACTGGCATCCACTTCGCGCAGGAAGCGTCGCGCGCGAGTGAAATCTTCGGTGACGATCGAATCGGTATGTTGCGAACCGTGCAGCGCGATGTGATCCATGGCCGCATCCACATCGTCGACCACGCGAATCGACAAGATCGGCGCGAGGTATTCGGTATCCCAATCTTCATCGGTCGCGGCCGTGGCGTCCTTCAAAATCGCGCGCGTGCGCTCGCAACCGCGCAGTTCGACATTGAACTTGGCGTAGTGCGGCGCCAGCATCGGCAACACCTGTGCGGCGATGTCCTGGTGTACCAACAGGGTCTCCATGGTGTTGCAGGTACCGAAGCGCTGCGTCTTGGCATTCACCGCAACCCGCACCGCCTTGTCGAGATCGGCGCGATCATCGATGTAGACATGACAGACGCCGTGCAGATGTTTGATCACCGGCACGCGCGATTCCTCGCTGACGCGCTCGATCAGACCCTTGCCGCCGCGCGGAATGATGACATCGACGTACTGTTTCATGCGCAGCAGTTCGCCGACCGCGGCGCGGTCAGCGGTTTCGATCACCTGTACGGCATCGGCGGGCAGACCGGCCTTACTCAGGCCCGCGCGGACGCAGGCGGCGATGGCCTGATTGGAATGCAACGCCTCGGAACCGCCGCGCAGGATCGCCGCGTTGCCGGATTTCAGACACAGACCGGCGGCGTCGGCCGTCACATTCGGCCGCGATTCATAGATGATGCCGATGACACCCAGCGGCACACGCATGCGCCCGACCTGGATACCGCTGGGCCGGTAATTCATGTCGCTGATACTGCCGATCGGATCGGGCAGCGCGGCGATCTGACGCAGGCCTTCGGCCATCGCCGCGATGCGCGCCGGATTGAGTTCCAAGCGATCCAACATGGCCGCGTCCAGACCGCGCGCCTTACCGGCTTCCAGGTCTTTGCGGTTTTCAGCTACGAGGCTGTCACGTGACGTCTTCAATGGCAGCGGCGATCGCCAGCAAGGCGGCATCCTTCGCGGCGGTCTCGGCGCGGCTCATGGCGCGTGCGGCGGCGCGCGCACGCTGACCGACCGTCTGCATGTAGGCGGCGATATCGAAAGGCAGACTGTCAGGCTTGGCACTCATCAGAAAACACCTTTGGCCACGGAAGACACGGAAAACACGGACCTTGTAATTGCAAAGACAAGACCGGTGGAATGGGCTGCATCAGTAATGCATCACGCGACCACGCCTCACCCTACAGCCCATGGCTTCTCCGTGCTTTCCGTGTTTTCCGTGGCTAAAAAAATCTTTTACCCAAATCACCCACCCCTCGCCAGCGACAACGGCCGCCCGGCGAGGCGCAGGCACAATTGTACCAGTTCATCCCAGGGCTTGCCCGGCGCGCGGCCCTTGACCACCCGTTCCAGGCGGGCACAGTCGCTCAACAGGTTGAACCCGGCGTCCGCGCCAAGTCGGCCCAGGGCCTTGCCGACCACGGCCTGGCGCGTGGACCAGACCCGGTGCCGGCCCATGACCGCGCTGGCCGTGGCGCCGCGACTGATTTCCCAGGCCATGGCCGCCAGACTGCGCAACTCACGCGCCAGCGCCCACACCACCACCACCGGCTCGACCCCTTCACCGCGCAAGCCCGAGAGCATGCGCACACTGCGCTCGGCCTCGCCGGCCAAGGCGCTATCGACCAGACCGAACACATCGAAGCGCGCCGAATCGGCCACCGCCGCCGTCACCGCAGCGACATCGACGGCGCCCGTCACCGAGCAGCAATTTGAGTTTGTCGATTTCCTGCGCGCAGGCGAGCAGATTGCCTTCCACGCGCTCGGCGAGCAACTGCGCCGCCTCGGCCGTGGGCCGCAGACCCCGCGACTGCATGCGCGCCTGAATCCACTGCGGCAATTGTTGCGGGCTCACCGGCCAGATCGGGATACCGACACCGGCGGCCTCGAGGTCGGTCACCCATTTGGATTTGCGCTGCTGCGCATCGAGCTTGCCGCTGACGATCAGCAGCAGCGTGTCCTCGGCCGGACGTGCCGGCGTATTCGCGTAAGGCCTTGCCGCCGGCATCGCCGGGCTTGCCCGTGGGCATGCGCACTTCGAGGATGCGCCGTTCGGCGAACAACGAAAGATTATTGGAACTCTCGATCAATTGATTCCAGTCGAACTCGCGGTCGACATTGAATACCTCGCGCTCACTGAAGTCCTGCGCGCGCGCCGCGGCGCGGATCGCGTCTGCCGCTTCCTGCACCAGCAGCAGTTCATCACCGTAGATCAAATAGATCGGCGCGAGACCTTTCTTCAGATGCTGCGCAAGTTGTTCGGCTTTCAGTTGCATGACAAATATCCTACTGGGCGCGCACGCGCGCAAAATAATCCTGACAGTTCGATAAGCCACCGGCTGCAGCAGCGCCACACCAGATGTCTATGGCGATGTCTGTGGCAACGCTAAAGCTCATGGGGCAGACACTTCCGTGAATACCCGCACCTGATTACGGCCAGCGCGTTTGGCGGCATACAGCGCCGCATCCGCCGCCGCGAGCAGGTCCGACGCACCGCTGCACACATCGTTCGAGGCGATCCCGGCACTGAATGTAACGTTGAAAGCCTGCCCTTGATAGTCGAAACGAATTTCACTCAAGCGCTGACGGATGTCATCGATCAAATGCAGCGCATCGGTCACTGTGCATTCCGGCAGGACCGCTGCGAATTCCTCGCCGCCATAACGGCCGATGCTATCCTGCCGGCGCAGACGCTGGCGCAGCAAATGTCCCAAGGTCTTGATGATCTGATCTCCCATGGGATGTCCCCATTGATCGTTGACCCGTTTGAAATGGTCGATATCCAACATCACCAGCGCCAGGGGCATGTTATGGCGCTGAGCGCGATCCACTTCCCGAACCAGTTGTTCCTTGATGCTGGCATGTTTGAGCAGCCCTGTCAGACTGTCCTGACTCATCAACTCGGCGACTTTGCGTGCGCGTGCGGCCCGCGCACGCACAGCGGCCAACAGATACACATCGGAAATCGGCTTGGTGAGAAAATCGTCCGCGCCGCTGCCCAATGCGCTGATCTGCTGTTCCAGATCAGCTTCTGCCGACAGGTAGACGATGGGCACACTTTGCCACGTCTCACAGTAGCGGATGACCCGAGCCAATTCGGCGCCGGTGCAGGTAGGCATGTGTAAATCCATGAGGATCAGATCAGGGCACAGGCCCTCCAGCATTGCCAACACCCGCTCCGGCTGACAAATCTTTTCTGCGCGCATACCTGCAGCGATCAGCACCAAACGGTAATGTTCGGCCAGAACCTCATCGTCATCGATAATCAAAACACGGTAAGGCGCCTGATCACGCACCCGCAACAGCGTTTCGATAGCACCTGCCAAGGTGGGAATGGCCACGGGCTTGTTCAGCAAAGCATCACCGCCGGCGCGCGCCACCGACAAACGCGCCTGAAAATCCGTTCGCGCCGTCAGATACACCGTGGGAATACGGTAGCCCAGCCGCTCGAATAAGGGCGGGATGGCTGTGGCGCCATCGGCCTGCATCGGGCTTGGCAACATAATGTCCACCACCATCACATCGGGCGGGTCGGCGCGAATGGCGCTCTCGGCGGCAGCGAATCCGGTGTAATGCGTCAGCTCATAACCGAATTGACTCAAGCCACGCATCAGTTCCTGACTCAAGGCTTGATCATCCTCGATCAAAACGACGCGGGCCGCCGCATGGTGTCGTGGCACTGAGCCCGCATCTTCCGTGACGGCACTCATCTCATCACTCTGCACAACTAAGGTCTGGCGCAAGGCGCGCACGCCCTGAATCCATTCCAGCCACTGCACCAACGACGGTGGCGTGGCAACATCCAGCCAAGTCTTGACGATCAGTTCCAGTGCGCGCGCCTGGCGTGACAGTTCGTGAAATCCGAACGTGGCGCCGGAACCGGCCAATCGATGCAGGTGTTCGTGAAGCAAATTCAAAGTGGCACGCGCGATATCCGGCCCTTGACCCTCAATAAGCGCATTGAGTTCATCCAAGGTGCTATGCAACTGCTTGGCATACCGCTCGCGCAGAGCGGCCAGTTGCGCGGCAAACGCGGCCGAATCAGGCATCGTTGCGACTCCAAAATTGCCGTGGGGATTGAGTGTGCATCATCAGATCAATGGACCACCAACTGTGCGGTGGCATACGCCACCCGGAGCACGGAGACGGCGCGCAATCCATGTGCAGAGCGTACCAAGCTCATGACTCGTGGTCACCTTCGACAGAGCGCCCGTTTTCAAGGTGCCGGCTGAGCGTATCCAGAAAATCCTGATTGGAGGTGCGCGCCTTGAACAGCGCCGACTCCGTCCGCGCCTCCCACACCGGCAGTTCGCAGTAAAAATGCGCACCCTGCCCGCCCTCAGAAACAAATCCCACTGTGCCGTCCATGCATTCGGCAAGTTCTTTGCTGATCGCCAGCCCCAACCCGGTACCACCTTTCTGACGGGAATTCGAGGCGTCCGCCTGGGAGAACTTCTGGAAGATGCGGCTGTGAAATTCCGCCGGCACGCCGGGACCGTGATCGATCACCTCGATCCGCACCCTACCCTGCCGTTGGCGCACCGCGATTTCGACCTGCCCCCCGCGCGGAGAAAACTTGGCGGCATTCGACAGGAAATTCGACAACACTTGTTGCAAGCGCATGCCATCGACCCGCACCTGCACGGCGTCGGCGCGCTCGATCAGTTCGAAGCGCACCTGATATTGATCGCCATACGCGCAGGTTGCCTCCATCGCCTGCTCCACCAGCGGCATCAGTTCCTGTACCTGCAAGTCGAAGCGCAGTTTGCCGGCCACCAGTTTTTCCATGTCCAGCAGGTCGTTGATGAGAAGCGTCAAGCGCTGGCTGTTCTTGTGGGCGATGTCGAGCATCTGCCGTGCCTGAGCCGGGAGCTCGCCGATCGCGCCACCGGCCAGCAGACCCAGCGCGCCGCTGATGGAGGTCAACGGGGTGCGCAGTTCGTGGCTGACGGTGGAGACGAACTCGTCCTTCATACGTTCCATGCGCTTGCGCTCGGTAATATCGTGGAGAAAGCCGCTCAGACAAACGATGTCGCCGTTCTCGTCGCGCATGGCGCGGCCCTTCTCGAACACCCAGCGCACGCTGCCATCGCGGTGGCAGATCCGGTACTCGATCGTCCAGGGTTCGTCCGCGCTGATCGCATCGAGCATAGCCTGATTGCCCAGCAGCGTATCTTCGGGATGGATGACGCTGGCATAACTGCGCACCGCGTTGCCGATGAAATCCGTCGCAGGATAACCGGTCAGCACCTCGATCGCGTCGCTGATATACAGCACAGTCCAGTTCTCGTCCATCGCGCACTGGTAGGCGGCACCGGGGATATTGACCACCAGCGAACGGTATTGCGCTTCGCTGGCGCGCAGCGCGGCCTCGGCGTTTTTGTGTTCGCTGATGTCGGCGTGCGTTCCGGACATCAATAAAGGTTTACCGTCTGTGGTCCAGGTGACGACGCGACCGCGGTCATGCACCCAGACCCAGTGCCCGTCCTTGTGCCGCATCCGGCATTCCGCGTCGTAATACGCCAGTTCGCCGGCGAAATGCCGTTCCAGCAGTTCGCCGGAATATTTCAGGTCATCCGGATGGGCCAGATCCAGCCAGGTCTGGATGCTGATCGGCGCCAGCTCCTCCAGGGTGTAACCGACGATCTCAGCCCAGCGTGCGTTGAATACGGTGGCACCGGTCTGCACGTTCCATTCCCAGGTGCCGATGTGCGTACCCTCGATGACTGCGGCCAAGCGCCGTTCGCTGTCGCGGATACGCTCGGCGGTCTTTTTCTCTTCGGTGACGTCGGACTGGATGGCCATGAAACCCTGCAGATCTTGCCGGCGGCATCCAACAGCGGATTGCAGCTGATGCGGATCCAATACGGCGCGCCCTGTCTTGCTGTAATTGATCAGTTCGACGACGAACGGCTCGCGGCGGCGCAAGGCATCGCAGATCTGTGCGACTGCGGCCGGATCGGTGTCGGGGCCCTGCAGAATCGAACCCGGCGTGCGTCCCCGCAATTCGTCCAGGCCGTATCCCGAGATGCGCGTGAAACCTTCGTTGATCCATTCAACGCGGCCCTCGGTGTCAGTGATGATCACACCGTTGGTGGTCTGGCTGGCGACACGCGACAGCCGCTGCAAGCGCGAACTCCGCCTCCTTGCGGTCGGTGATGTCCCAGCAATAGCCGATATAGCCTTCAAAATCACCGTCGGCGTTGAAACGCGGAATGCCGGTATCCGCGATCCAGCCGTAACGGCCGTCGGCGCGCCGCAGCCGGAATTCCATCTCGAAGGCCCGGCGTGCAGCGAAGGCCTCGTTGCAATACGCCACGCAACGGTCGAGGTCATCGGGATGCACGCCCGCCGCCCAGCCCAGACCCAGTTCCTGTTCCAGGCTGCGGCCGGTGTATTCCAGCCAGCGGGTGTTGTACCAGGTACCGAGATTTTCCGTATCCGACAGCCAGATCAGTGCCGGCGCGGCATCGGCCATGTTGCGGAAGCGGGCCTCGCTCTCGGCGAGCATGGTCTCGCGCCGCGCCAATTCAGCAGTACGTTCCTGGACCCGTTGTTCCAGCGTGTCGCGCATATCGTGGACTGCGCGGAAACTCACGCTCAGGGACTCGGCCATGGCGCGGATCGACGCGGCAAGGCTGTCGTATTCGGCGATGCGACTGCCGCTGATGGTCGTCGGCGCGCCGGCCGCGATGCGTGCCGACAGGTCGTGACTCAGTGTGTCCAATTGCCGGATCGAGCGTGTCATCCAGCGACTGAGCAGTGCCGCGAGCAAAACCGCGACCAGCGTCAGCACCGCCAGCAGACTCAATTTTTCCAGTCGCTGCTGTTCAATCCTGGCGACCAGTGGTGCGGCAGCCTGTTCGATGACGAGGCGTGCCACGGGGCCGGTCGTCGTAAGTGGCATGTCCCGCACATAGTGGCCGTTGCGCCAGCGCTGCATCGCCGCCATCTCGCCGCTGGGCAGCCAGATCTGCGCACCGCCGCTTTCCGCAGTCAGCGTGCCCGCGTCACGCAGACTGTGCACGGTGCCCCGCGCGGCGAGGATGCGCCCATCCGCGGCGACCAGGGCGGCGCTCATCTCTGCCGGAATTTCGGTGCCGTCCAGATTCGCTGTCGACGACTTCGCCATATGTGCAACGATCCGTGCGCCGACGCGTCCCAGGCGCGCGTTGATCTCGGTTTCCAGATCCAGACGTTCACTGCGACTGTCCAGCACCACCGGCAACATGCCTGCCAGCAGTGTCACCGCCAGCAGTGTGTTGAAGAGCAGATCGGCGATAGGCACACGCGTAGGCATGCCGTGATTGCGCGCGGATAGCAAACCCATCATCAAGATACAGGCGATCACCGCATTGAAAATGCCGTTGAGTGCCTGCTTGATGACCACCAGACCGGACTGTGTCCAATCCATGCCGAGAACGCCGGTATAAATGAAAAATACCAACGGCATGCCCAGCAATATCCAGTACAGCGCATCGGCCAACGCCAGCTGACCGAACCGGCGTTGCAATACAGCCACGGCCAACGGTTCCAGCACCAGGATCAGCAGTGCATAGGGATGCCCCCACAGCAGGATGGTGTAGGCGCCACCGACGGCGGCCACGATGACAGCCGGCAGCCAGCCGAGCAGAGACAATGCCAGCAAGGCCGCGACCGATCCGAAGATGAAGTCGACGCCGAAGAACAGCGGCAGATGGAAATGGTTACCGAGCACCGCCAGCCCGGACAAGCCGACGGTCATGAGCGCCCGTCGACGCGGTGAATCGATCAGCGGCAATTGCTGGTGGCTAGCATCAGTCACGATTGGAGATTGCCGTAGTGAATAATGAGCACGCCCCCATTCACGGACCCAGCCGCCGCGTTCATCAACGCCCCAGTGCTTCCAGGCGCAACATGACCAAGCGCACCAGGTCGCGCCGCAGGTCGCGCCGCAGCATTTCCTCTTCGTTGCTCTTGCCGAGCACATCCTCTTTATCGAACAGGTAAGCGCGGGTCAGCTCCAGACGTTGCGGCGCCATCAGTTCGCGTCCTGCCGTGTCACCCACCTTGAACTCCAGCGTCTGATACAACTCGTATTCACGGACCTTACCCGCCGAACTCACGGACAAGACGCGACGACTGCCGCTGTTCTTGAGGATCTGCAGAACCGCCGTGGCGTCCTTGCTCTCCTCCACCACCACCGCGCCGGTCGCGGTCAGCGACTGCGTCAATTCCCGGACCAAGGGGTCGTAGCGATCGGCGCCTTGGATGTGGATCTTCCCCAGACGCGCATCCAAGTTCACATCGCCACGCAGATGGAAGCCACAGGCACTCAGCGTCAACAGCAACACGACCGTGAAGCCGGCGGCCAGGTAGCGCGAATATCCCAACGGTTGCCGCATTGTTTCAATCCTTCTCAATGGTGTGAACCGCCAACACGCGCTAAGTGCACCCGGTGTGATTAACGCAGAAAAGCCTATACATATTTTCGGCAAACAAGTATGTCGCCCATGGCATCGTGGCGATTCAAGCAATCAAACCACGATATTCACCAGCTTCTTCGGCACCACGATCAGTTTGCGGATCGGCTTACCCTCGATGAAGCGCTGAACGTTTTCATCCGCCTTGGCCAAGGCTTCAACCGTCGCGTTGTCGGCCTCGACCGGAACCGTGATCCGTCCGCGCAATTTGCCGTTGACCTGCACCACCAACTCGATTTCGGATTGCACCAACGCATCCGCATCGAGCTGCGGCCAACTGGCCTCAGCCACGGTGCCGCTGTGGCCGAGCTGCTGCCAGAGCGTGTGGCAGATGTGCGGCACAATCGGCGCCAGCAGCAACGTCACGACCTCAAGCGCATCCTGCACGACAGCACGGCCTTGCTCGCTGTCGTCCTCGAATTTGGAGACCGCATTGATCAATTCCATAACGGCGGCGATGGCCGTGTTGAAGGTGTTACGCCGACCCATGTCGTCGCTGACTTTGGCGATGGTCTCGTGCACACGACGACGCAGCTCGCGTTGCGCATCGTTCAGCGCGTTGATATCGAGTTCGAGCGGCTTACCGACATCGACATGCGCCGCGACCAGCTTCCACAGACGCTTGAGAAAACGGAACGCGCCTTCCACACCGGTGTCCGACCATTCCAAGGACATATCCGGCGGCGAGGCGAACATCGTGAACAGGCGCACGGTGTCGGCACCGAATTCGTCGATCAGGGTCTGCGGATCGACACCGTTGTTCTTCGACTTGGACATCTTCTCGATGCCGCCGACGTTCACGACGCTGCCATCGCGCTTGAGTTTCGCGGCGATCACCTTGCCTTTGCTGTCGCGCTCGATATCGACTTCGGTCGGGCCGTAGTAGTGCTTCTTGCCTTCGGCATCGTGCGCGAAATAGGTCTCGGCGATCACCATGCCCTGGGTCAGCAGTTTGGTGAAGGGTTCGTCGGACTTCACCAGACCGACATCGCGCATGAGTTTATGGAAGAAGCGCGCATACAGCAGATGCAGAATGGCGTGTTCGATGCCACCGATATATTGATCGACCGGCAGCCAGTAATTGGCGCGTTCGTCGAGCATGGCGGTGTCGTTGTCACGGCAGGCGAAGCGCGCGTAATACCAGCTCGATTCCATGAAGGTGTCGAAGGTGTCGGTCTCGCGCTCGGCTGCACCGCCGCAGGTCGGGCAGGTCGTCTGATACCACGCGGGCATTTTCTTGATCGGCGAACCGATGCCGTCGAAGGCGATGTCTTCGGGCAACACCACCGGCAGCTGATCTTCCGGCACGGGCACCGCGCCGCACTTTGCGCAGTTGATGACGGGGATCGGTGCGCCCCAATAACGTTGGCGCGACACACCCCAGTCGCGCAGGCGGAAGTTCACGCGGCGCTGGCCGCGTTTTTCTTTTTCGACGTGCGCGGCGATGGCTGCGAAGGCGGCCTTGTAATCCAGGCCATCGAACGCACCGGAATTCTTCAGCACGCCTTTGTCGGTGTAGGCGGCCTCGGCGACGCTCGCTGCGGAACCATCGGCCGGATAGATCACCTGTTTGATCGCAAGACCGTAGTTCTGCGCAAATTCGAAATCGCGCTGATCATGCGCCGGCACCGACATCACCGCACCGGTGCCGTAACTCATCAGCACGAAATTGGCGACCCAGATCGGCACCGGCTGGCCGGTGATCGGATGCAGCGCGTTAAACCCGGTGGCCATGCCGCGCTTTTCCATGGTCTCCATCGCCGCTTCGTTGACGGCGGCATGGCGGCACTCTTCGATGAACGCGGCCAGCGCGGGATTGCTTCGCCGCCGCTTCGATCGCCAACGGATGTTCGGCCGCGACCGCGACATAGGTCACGCCCATCAGCGTATCCGGACGGGTGGTGTAAACCGTCAGATGTTCGCTACGGCCTTCGACACCGAAATCCAGTTCCAGACCTTCCGAGCGACCGATCCAGTTGCGCTGCATGGTGCGCACCGCATCCGGCCAGCCGTCGAGCTTATCGAGATCGGCGAGCAGCTCGTCGGCGTACTGGGTGATCTTCATGAACCACTGCGGGATCTCTTTGCGCTCGACCGGCGTGTCGCAGCGCCAGCAGCAGCCGTCGATCACCTGTTCGTTGGCGAGCACGGTCATATCGTGCGGACACCAGTTCACCGCGGCGGTCTTTTTGTAGACCAGGCCTTTTTCCATGAGCTTGGTGAACAACCATTGTTCCCAGCGGTAATATTCGGGGCGGCAGGTGGCCTGTTCGCGCTGCCAGTCGTAACCGAAGCCCAGACGCTTGAGCTGATCGCGCATGTAGCGGATGTTTTCGTAGGTCCACTCAGCCGGCGGTACTTTGTGCTTGATGGCGGCATTTTCCGCCGGCAGGCCGAAGGCATCCCAGCCCATCGGCTGCAACACGTTCTTGCCCTGCATGCGCTGGAAACGCGCGATCACGTCGCCGATGGTGTAATTGCGCACATGCCCCATGTGCAAGCCGCCCGCTCGGGTAGGGGAACATCGACAGGCAGTAGTATTTTTCCCGGGACGTGTCTTCGACCGCGCGGAAGGTCTGGTGACCCTCCCAATATTCCTGGGCCTCGCGCTCAATGGCGTCGGGCTGATAAAACTCTTCCATCCGGATATCACTTCAAGTGGCTGACTGCAAAGCGTGCAGGATACCGTAGCGGGACGCCGGGTCACAATCGCCCACCCTCGATATGAGGCGTGATGGTTGGCTTTCCCTGGCACGCCGATTGGCTCAAACTAGCCGTTAATGACTTTCAGCCCGCCTAAGCGCGGGCTTTCCCCGTAAGCCCGTTGATGCCATTCAAGATCATTCGCGGTGAAAGCCCACGCCTACGGACCAGCAACCCCATTCTTAAACGGTGATCTCATGACCGAACAGCACCCTACCCCCACCGAACGCGCCACTGAGCGTCTGACCGCCGCCTACAACCGGATGATGGAGCGTATCCAGGAGTTGATGGAAAACGCCGAGGACAAGGGCATCCCCACCCTCGAAGAGGGCATCAAACAGGCCAGCAACAAGGCCATCGAGCTCGGCGAGATCACCGCCGAAGAAGCCGAAAAGATCGGCGGCTGGATCAAACGCGACATGGAAGAGGCCAGCCTGTATCTGGCCAGCGGCGGCCGCGAGTTCGCCGCGTGGCTGAAATTCGACATCGAACAAGTCGAAAAACGTGTGCTCGACGTGCTGCTCAGCGTCGCCGACCGGACCAAGCTGGAACTGGAGGCCTTCGAGCGCTCGATGCGAGGCACACAACACCTACAACAGCGGCGAGATCACCGGTGCCGGCGTGCTCGAATGCACAGGCTGCGGTGAGACGATGCATTTTTACGAAACAGCGACGATACCGGCATGCCCGAAGTGTCAGGGGACGAAATTCAAGCGACCACGCGCTTAACCATTACCGCATGGAAGATGTACTTTACAATTTCTTGGGCGGCATTCTGTATTGCACCAATGCTTCGTTCCGCGCACGTGCACAAGCACGCTGGCGAAAGTTGGGTTCACGCATGATGATCGCGGACATTGGCCTGTGGGCCATTTGTTTTGCATTAATCTCCGCCATCCTTGTCGTTGGCACTCACCATTTTCTCGAAACAAAGGTCTGAATATGCCCGACAATGAAATGGATAAACCCGTCAACGTCCTCGGCGAACCGCTGGAGTCTTGCAGCGAACGCCCGGTCACCGGCTTTTACCGCGACGGTCACTGCAACACCTGTGAACAGGATGTCGGTTCGCACACGGTGTGCATCGAAGCGACCCAGGAGTTCCTGGAATTCTCGCGTTTCCGCGGCAATGACCTGTCCACGCCGGCGCCGGAATATGGTTTTCCCGGTTTGAAGCCCGGCGATCGCTGGTGTCTGTGCGCGGCACGCTGGCTGGAGGCGCATGAACATGGCCGGGCACCGAAGGTGTGGCTGACGCGCACCCACCAGCGGGCCTTGGAGGTCGTACCCTTCGAAACGCTGCGTAACTACGCGCTGGATATGAACTAGCGGCGCGGTCATTGGTCAGCTGGCGGTGTTCGCGGCCCACCCTGTCAAGATCGTCTAAACTTCTCTTGTGACATGGATCAAATACACCCCGAACTCCCGCGACGGAGCGCACCGAGTGACGACCTGCGGGCATACAATGAAATCGAGGGAGCGCTAAACATACTCGCAACGCTTCCCTCGAATAGATCGGACATCAGGAGGACATTATGCAATTGCCACTGCAAATCACCTTCCGTCATATGGACCCCTCCCCCGCACTGGAGGCGCGCATCAAGCAGCTCGCCGAACGACTCGATCACTACTCCCAGGAAATCATGAGCTGCCGCGTCGTCATCGAGGCGCCGCACAAGCACAATCACCAGGGCAATCTGTATACCGTGCACCTCGACATCACCTCACCCTCGGGCGAGATCGCCGTCACCCGCGATCAGCACGACAAACATGCCCATGAGGATGCGCATGTGGCCTTGCGCGATGCCTTCCGCGCTGCGGAACGGCAACTCGAACAACGGGTGCAGAAACGCCGGCAAGACGTCAAAGATCATGCGGTCACCCCCCACGGACGCATTCGCGAGCTGAATCCCAAAGACGGCTATGGCCGCATCGAGACCAGTGACGGGCGTGACATTTACTTTCATCGCAACAGTGTCATCAACGGCGATTTCGAGCAGCTGGACATCGGCACGTCGGTACACTTCAGCGAGGAAATGGGTGAGCAGGGTCTCCAGGCCAGCAGCGTTCACGTCGAGGGCAAGCACCACCACGTCGGCTGAACGCGCCTGATATACCGGGCATACCAGGTACACCCGACAATCCGCTCTCTGCGCCGGACCGGTTCCGTGTCCGGCGCACATCCGCTACCCTACGCGCCATGAGCAAGACCGAAGCCTTCAGCAATCGCCTGCGCAAGAACAGCAAACATTGGGACAAGTGGGCGCGTCGTCAGGGACTGAGCTGTTATCGCCTCTACGACCGCGACCTGCCGGAGTTTCCGTTGGCGATCGATCGCTACGCGCAACATCTGCATGTTCAGGAATTCGAAACCGACTGGGAGGCCGACGATGCGGCCTACGACGCCTGGCGCGAGGACTGTTTCGTCGTACTGGGTGAAGTATTGGATGTCCCACGCGAGCGCATCCACTTCAAACAACGGCGCCGTCAACGCGGTCTGGCGCAATACGAAAAGACCGGCGAGACCGGCGAAGATTTCATCGTCGAGGAACACGGCCTGAAGTTCTGGGTCAATCTGGATGCTTATCTCGACAGCGGCCTGTTCCTGGATCATCGCATTACCCGGCGCCTGGTGCGCGAGCGCGCGGCCGGGACGCGATTTCTGAATCTGTTCGCCTATACCGGCAGTTTCACGGTTTACGCGGCTGCCGGTGGCGCGGCTTCATCCGTGACCGTCGACATGTCCAACACCTATCAGGACTGGAGCCGACGCAATTTTCTGCTCAACGGCATGGATCTCGACAGTCATCAACTGGTGCGCGCGGACGTGTTCCAGTTTCTGCGCGAAGCCCATGAACGCGGCGACCGCTACGACTTGATCGTCATGGACCCGCCTTCGTTCTCCAACTCCAAGAAGATGCAGGGCGTGCTCGATGTGCAGCGCGATCATGTCGAGCTGATCGAGGGTTGTCTGCGAATACTGTCGGCGGAAGGAGAATTGTTCTTCTCCAACAATCGGCGCGGTTTCAAACTGGATGAGGCCGCACTTGCCGGACACGCCGTCCGCAACCTCTCGCGCCAGACCGTGCCGGAGGATTTCTCCAACAAGAAAATTCACCAGTGCTGGATTATCCAACCCTGATCGCGTGCTACGCGACACTCATTAATATTTTGGAATCGCTATGGATAAATTCAAACTGCATCCCCAACTGCAACAGGATTGCGAACAGCTCGGCCGTTTCGAACTCTGTCATGTGCTGTTGATGCGCGACGCCCATTATCCCTGGTGTATTCTGGTTCCAGCGCGCGCGGATATCACCGAGATCTACCAACTCGAATCTGCTGATCAGCAGCAACTGCTACGCGAGAGCAGCTTCCTTGCACAGACCATGGCGACACTGTTCAACGCCGACAAGATGAATATCGCGGCCTTGGGCAATGTGGTGCCGCAGCTGCATATCCACCATATCGCCAGGCATCGCGACGATGCAGCCTGGCCAGCACCCGTATGGGGAAAGGTTGCGGCGCGCGCCTATACGCCGGAGTTATTGGCGCAAACCGTGGCGCGTCTGCGCGAGGCATTGAAGGATTTTCTACGCGTTGAATGAGGTCTCGCAAGTGCGGCCTCTCGGCGCAAGCGCCTCACCTACAGAAGCATGACCGAGCCGTGTTCAACGGACGAAGGGATCATCGGTCGCCGGAGCAGGCGTGGGCGCGGCATCAACCGGCGCGGCGGGATCGCTCTCGATAAAGGCATCCTTCGGCGCGGTATCGCCTTGTCCTTGCGCTGGAGCAGGTGTGGCGGGTGTCACGCTATCCGTGGCCGGCGCAGCCGTATCACCGGACACCGGCGTTGGCAGGGATTCTTCGTTGCTAATGGAAACTTCCAAGTCGCGGTTCATCACAATGATACTGATACGCCGATTGCTCGGCGCATACGGGTCCGCCTTGGTGAACGGTACCGAGGATGCCAGGCCGACGATACGCGCGATCTTTTTCTCGTCCATGCCACCGGCGATCAACGCACGCCGGGCGGCGTTGGCGCGATCCGCTGACAGCTCCCAATTAGTGTAATCGGGCGTACCCGCATACGGCGCGGCATCGGTGTGACCGGAGATGCTGATTTTGTTCGGCACGGCATTGATGATCTTGCCGATCTCACCGAGGATGTCCGTGCTGTAACTTTGCAGACGCTTGCTGCCGCGATCGAACATCGGCCGATTTTCCTCGTCGATGATCTGTATGCGCAATCCTTCCGGCGTCAGATCGATCAGCAACTGATCTTTGTACGGTGCCAACGCCTGGGTGGCACCGATTGCGATCGTCAGCTCGTCTTTGAGTTCTTCGAGTCGCTTCAGTTCGGCGGCGCGCGCGACTTGCTCGGCCGTCATGGCGTCGACGGTTCCGCCCTTACCGTCTTTGTCTTTATCCTTGTCTTTATCTGCTTCTTTTTCTTTAAATGTCTTGGCGTCGCCCGGCTCGCTCTTGATCGGTTGGGCGCGTTCGCTTTCCAGATTCAGCGCACCGCCCATCTGAATCATGCTGGTGCTGGCGCCGCCCGGCCCTTGGACCGAGGTCGGATGGCTGGTCGGATGCGGGCTGCTGCCTTCCACTTCGCTGGGCGCGGTGAAATATTCGGACAAGGCCGCCTTCTGTTCCTTGGTGGTCGAACCCACCAGCCACATCATCAGGAAGAACGCCATCATCGCCGTGACGAAGTCGGCATAGGCCACCTTCCACGCGCCGCCGTGATGCGCAGCGTGACCGTGTTTCTTGATGCGCTTTACAATGATGGGCTGGGCGTCATTGCTCATGCTTGCCGCCTACTTTTTTTCCTTGACGCGGTCTTCCAACTCGCGGAACGAAGGCCGCTCGGTCGAGAACAGCACCTTGCGGCCGAACTCCACGACGATCGCCGGGCTATAACCATTCATCGAGGCCAGCAGACAGACCTTTATGCATTCGAAGAATTTGGTCTCTTCGCGCGCCATGTGCTCCATGGCCGAGGCGGTCGGCCCGACGAAACCGTAGGCCAGCAGAATACCCAGGAAGGTACCGACCAGCGCGGCGCCCACGTGTTTACCTAACTCGGCCGGTGGACCGCCGATAAAGCCCATGGTGATGACCACACCGAGTACCGCAGCCACGATACCAAAACCCGGCAGACCATCCGAAACCTTGGATAAAGCCCCGGCGGCCAGGCCAGATTCGTTGTGATGCGTCTCCAATTCGACGTCCATCAGATTCTCGACCTGATGCACATCGAGATTGCCGCTCACCATCAGGCGCAAGTAGTCGGTGAGAAAGTCGATGGCGTGATGATTGGCGAGAATCTTCGGGTAAGCCGCAAAAATATCGCTGGCCTCCGGCTCTTCGATGTGCGATTCCAACGCCATCAAGCCTTCTTTGCGGGCCCGGTTGAACAGCTGATACATCAGCGACAACAAGTCCATGTACATGGCTTTGTCGTAAGGCGAGCCTTTGAGCACGGCGGGAATGGCAGCGAACACCGCTTTGATGATTTTACCCGGATTGGAAATGATGAACGCGCCGAGTGCGGCGCCGCCGATCACGACCAATTCGTTGGGCTGCCAGAGTGCGGCCAGATTCCCATGCGACAGCATATAGCCGCCAATCACAGAAGCCATCACGATAATCGAGCCGATAATGATGAACATAAACAGCCTTATTCAACATGCCTGGGGAGCGGCATGAGCACCATCCTGTGGTGGTTCACCAGCAGGCCCCGGCTCCCAACATGCCGGGCTGGTCTTAATAGCGACCCCACATATTGGAAATTGAGCATCGCCCCGACGGTGACACAGTCCCGATACAATCTTCACGCCTTCCTGATTTCATGTGGCGCGCATGTCGAACACGCCCAAGCGTGTACGCGCGCCACGAATTGTCATCGTCGGCGGAAAACTGGCGGCCTGGAACTCGCCACCCGGCTTCGGCGCCGCAACCAGGTCGAAATCACCCTGGTCGACGCAAACCGCATGCATATGCTGCGCCATCGCGCCCTAGGTGGCCTTACAGATCGCGCAGATAATCGCCGCCCAGCTGGCGCATATGCGTCTGGATACGCGAGACGCGGCTCTGCACATAGGCGGATGGCCGCTCGACTTTGTACTGTTGCGGGTTGGGCAGCACGGCCATCAGCAACGCGGCCTCGCGTGAAGTGATCTGCAACGGCACTTTGTCGAAGAACACCGCGCTGGCCGCACCGACGCCAAACACATTCGCATCGAACTGGGCGATGTTCAGATAGACCTCGAGGATGCGCCGCTTGGGCCAGAGCACCTCGATCGCCAGCGTGAGATAGGCCTCCAGCCCTTTGCGCACCCAGCTACGTCCGGACCACAGAAACAGATTTTTCGCCACTTGCTGGGAGATGGTGCTCGCCCCGCGCACCGGGCCACCCTTGTTCTGTAATTCCCAGGCGTCGGCGATGGCCTGCAGGTCGAATCCCCAATGTTGCGGAAAGCGCTGATCCTCAGCGGCCACCGCCGCCAACGGCAAGGCCGGCGCCAGATAGTCCCAGTCCACCCAGTCGTATTTCACCCACTGCCAGGAGCCCTCGCTCCACACCGCCACTTGGCGTTGCAGCATGAAGGCGCTGGCGACGGGGTCGACCCAGCGCAGCGCGGCGATCAGGAGTAGCGGCGCGCCCAGCAACAGGGCGGGTATCCGCCACAGCCATACGTGCCAGCGGAGTTTTCGGGTACGGGGCATGCTGAGTTCGGTCCGGAACTGCCAGCGGACTGGCAAAATGGATGATTAATCTTCTATGATGACCCGGGGCGACGGGTGTCGGGCAGTTTACGCAGGCGCACTGCAGGGGTAAAGCACATGCACTCCCCTATTTCATCAGCATAATTTCGCCGCCGCCGGTCCGGCAAGCGGATCCAGATCAGGCCACCACGGTCACTAAATAGCCATATCGATTAACTCCGCAATATCGCTTTAGCATTCACCCCTTATCGCCGTTAAATTGGGAGCCATTTGCTGCCGTCACCGTGGACCCCAGCCTACGCCATGCGCCTGTTTCTGCTTGCTATCACCCTGTTCGGGGCCCTCACAGCACACGCCACTGAGCACCTACCCGTGCTGGTGGTGCATTCGTATAGCCAGGAATACCCCTGGACCCAACGTCAGCATGCTGGATTTCTGACGACACTGGAGACGGCTGGCGTACAGGTGACGCCCAGCGTCGAATACCTGGACACCAAGCGCGTCACCTATGCGCCTGAGTATGCCGCGCGCATGGCCGAACATATCGCCTGGAAATACCGCGGCTATCAGCCCAAGGCCATTTATGTCACCGATGACAATGCGCTGAGCTTCGCCACCGAGCACCTCATTCGCCTGTTTCCGGACGCGCCGGTGTTCTTCTCCGGGGTGAACGACTATCCGATTCTGGCGCAACTCGACCCGCGCCATGTCACGGGTGTTTTTGAGCGCAAGGAAATCGGCCCCAACCTGGAACTCATGCGCCGTATCGCACCCGAAATACGCGACATCCTGGTGATCGGCGATGCCTCGGAAACCTTTTCGGCGATCCGCGCCGAGATCGAAGCCGAACTTCGCACCCAGCCCGATGTCCGCGCGCAGTTCATTTCCAACCGCACCCTCTCGACACTGATCGACACCCTGCGCACGCGCCGCGAACGCTTCGTGTTTCTCACCACGCTCGGCGCCATAAGCGACGATGCGGGCCAGCCGCTACCACTCACCGATACCCTTGCCGCCATTGTCGCGGCGGGGCCGTTTACCATCTTCAGCATGGAAGATGTCTACCTCCAACCGGGTGTGCTGGGCGGCTATGTCACCAGCGGCGCACAACAAGGCGCCGCCGCTGCGCAACTCATGCAGCGTTATTTTCAGGGAGTGCCATTGACACAACTCCCTCCTGTACTGAGCAGCCCTAACGAATATCTGATCGATGCCAGCGAACTCGAACGCGTTGGTATGCAATTGCCCGAGGCAATCGCCGCCCAGACGCGACTGCTGAATCAACCCATGAGTTTCTATACCCGCCATCAGTCAAACATACTGCTGGCGCTGTACACACTCGCGACGCTATTCCTGCTCTTGCTGTTCGGATCACTGGCGTTATTGGTGCGCAAAAACCGACTGATCCTCGGCACCTCTGCGGCACTCACCGAACAGGCGGCACATCTGAACGAGGTCCGCGAAAGTCTGGTGCGCGCCCAACATATCGCCGGCATGGGTAACTGGGACTGGCAGATCGGCACCAACCAGCTGTACTGGTCCGAAGGCATCTATCGTGTATTCGGCATCGATGACGAGGCATTCGAGGCCAGCTATGAGAGCTTCATTGCGCGCGTCCATGCCGATGATCGCGATCGACTCAAGCAGGCGGTGCAACGCGCGCTGAATGGCCAAGAAACGTATGACATCGTCCACCGCATCGTGCGCCAGGACGACGAGGTCCGCATCGTGCGCGAGAATGCAGAAATCGTCCGCGACGCGGCCGGCAACGCGGTACGCATGATCGGCACGGTACTCGACATCACCGAACAGACGCGCATCGAGGATGCCTTGCGCGACAGCGACGCCATGCTGCGCACGGTTATCCAAGGTTTCCCGGTGGTGCTCTGGGTGATCGATATGCAAGGCACTTTCCTGCTCTCAGAGGGGCGCGGCCTTGAATTGCTCGGACACCAGGCGGGTCAGGTCGTCGGTCAATCGCTCTATGCGCTGTACCATAACTACCCGGAATTCGTGCACGACACCCGGCGCGCCCTCGCCGGCGAAACCCTGACCACGACCCGCACGGTCAGCGAACTGACTTTCGATATCCATTATTCGCCACTGCGCGACACGGCGGGTTCCATCACCGGTGCTGTCGGTGTCGCTACCGATGTCACCGAACATAAACGCACCGAAAACCGCCTGTCATTCCTGGCCAATTACGATCCACTGACGCAACTCCCCAACCGCGCCCTGTTCAACGATCGGCTTGCCCATGCCATGCAACATGCCACGCGCACCGGCGTTAAAATCGCTTTGCTGTATATCGATCTGGATAATTTCAAGACCATCAACGACACCCTCGGCCACGGCGAAGGCGACGCCTTGCTGCAACAGGTCGCACAGCGCCTGCGCTCCGTTGTCCGCGCCGACGACACCGTCAGCCGCTTGGGCGGCGACGAGTTCACCATCATCCTCGAAAACATCGGTCACGAGGAAGAAGCGGCGCGCGTGGCGGCCGAGATACTCCAGCAAGCCGGTCAGCCGTATCAATTGCAGGCACGCGATTTCTATGTCTCACCGAGTATCGGTATTGCCTTATATCCGCAGGATGGCACCGATGTGCAGACGCTGCTGATGAATGCGGACGCCGCCATGTACCGCGCCAAGGAAACCGGCCGTAACAACTTCCAATTCTTCAACAAAGACATCAGCGACGCCGCACAAGATCAGCTGGCCTTGAGCATGTTGCTGCGTGGTGCGCTCGCACGCGGGGAATTCTCCTTGCACTACCAGCCGCAGATCGATGTGCGTGATGGTCGCGTGATCGGCTTCGAGGCATTACTACGCTGTAACAGTGCAACGCGCGGCATCATCCCACCCAGCGTATTCATTCCCATACTGGAGGACAACGGCCAGATCATTCCTGTGGGCGAATGGGTGTTGCATACGGCCTGTCGCTGGGCGGCCAGCCTGGAATATCGCAGGAGAGACCGCGCCGACCATCGCCGTCAATATCTCCGCGCGGCAATTCCGCCAAGCGGATCTGGCACGGATAGTCGCCACGGCGTTGGCCGACAGCGGCCTTAGCGCGGAACGCCTGGAGCTGGAAATCACCGAGTCCTGCCTGATGAATGTGGATGACCAACTGCGCACCATGGAACAGCTCAAGCGCCTGGGCGTACAGCTGAGCATCGACGACTTCGGCACCGGCTATTCGTCACTGTCCTATCTGAAACGGTTTCCTGTCGACCGCCTCAAGATCGACGGCTCGTTCGTGCGCGATATAGAAGACGATCCGGACGATGCGGTCATCGTCACCAGCATCATCGGCTTGGCCCGCAACCTCGATATGCAGGTCATCGCCGAAGGGGTCGAAACTGCCGGACAGCTCGCCTTTCTGCAAGCACAGGGCTGTCATGAGATCCAGGGTTATCTGGCCGCCCGGCCGATGCCCGCCGACGCCATCGCGGGCTGGTGGGCACACTGGCAGAACCAGGGGTTCGGCGAAGTGCTGGCTGCCCAGCACAGCCGCCAGACTCATGCGGTTAAAGCCTGAACCGGCTACGCAGTCAGCACTGTCAATGACGGTTTTAGGTATGCATAGAACCGGTTTCGGTAACGCTGCTACCGACGGGAACGACCTGCGGCACTGCAAATCCGCCATTACCGAGCACGGCATATACAGTGGCGGTTAGCTGCTCGCGTTGGTTTATCAAGATGGCACTGCGCGAGACCGCCGAGAGTATCTCTCCGGCAAGATAAAGGGCGTGCTCCTCGCCGGCATCGGTCGCTGTGCGCAAGGCATCGAGTAGTCGTTCCAGCGACTGCTGGGAAATGCTGAGATGGGTGTCGCGCACCCCCAGTTTTTCCTTGACCCTCTGTACCGCAATCGCCGGATGATCCAGCGCTCTCACCGACATACCGCAGTCTGCCGCTCTCGATACCCGCCTCGACCAGCGTCACCGGCCAGCAATGCAATTCCAACGGATCGTCGACAGAATGGATATGGGTTTTGCCGAAGGGTGAAACCACCAACCAACGGCGGAACGGACCGTCGCCACCGGATATCGAGATGCCACCCTCGTAGATTTGGCCTTCCTCGAGCTGCATATAGCCTCCTCGAACCAATACAGAAATATGATTCTCCCGGGACCAGATGCTGGCCAAGACGGGAGTCCGTGTCGCGTGCGGATGTGGGGAAATGGCGATCACGGCGGCAATGCGCCTGAGTACCACTATGACAACACCGAGATCTAGAGCGTACATGACTCGCATCAAGCCTGGAACGGGCGTCATAAAAACTTCACATCAGGCGCCCGGCACCTCATGGAAACCGGCAAGATGTGCGGGAAATTTGACTAAAGGCCGTCACCGCTCGACTGCGCCAGCAGCACGGCGCCCCAACTGAAGCCGGTATTGTGGCCGTGTACCGAATCGAGCATCATTATGATCCGATCAGCCCTTGCGGCGGATGTTCGGCGCGCACCTGGGCTTCCATGTGTTCCAGGCTGGTGTGGCGCACGTCCTTGCCCTTGACCAGATAGATCACGTACTCGCAGATATTGCGGGCGCGGTCGCCGATACGCTCCAGCGAACGCGCCGACCACATGATATCCAGCACGCGCGGGATGGAGCGCGGGTCTTCCATCATGAAGGTGATCAGCTGGCGCATGATCGCCTCGTATTCCTTGTCGACCTTGAGATCCTCGCGCCAGACCTGCACGGCCAGTTCCGTGTCCATGCGCGCGAAAGCGTCCAGCGCGTTGATGCACCATCTGCCGCACCTGATCGCCCAGATGCTGGATCTGTCACGGGATGCACGCGCGCCTCATCGCCGTCGGCCATGCTGCTGGCTCATACGTGCGATACGCTCGGCCTCGTCACCGATGCGCTCCAGATCGGTAATGGTCTTGATCACCGCCACCACCAGACGCAGATCGCCCGCCGTCGGCTGGCGCCGCGCCAGCACGCGGTTGCACTCCTCGTCGAGCGCGACCTCCATGGCATTGACTTTGTAGTCGTTGTTGACGACGACTTCGGCCATGTGGCTCGTCACCCTCGACGATCGCGGTCATGGCATCGGCGATCTGCTGCTCGACCAGCCCGCCCATGGTCAGCACGCGGTTGCGGATATCCTCCAGTTCGGCATTGAACTGCTGCGAGATGTGCTGTCCGAGACTCGTTTTTTCCATGTTGCTAGCTCCCCTTGGCGATGGCCTCAGCCATAACGTCCCGTGATGTAATCTTCCGTCATCTTCTCCGTGGGATTGGTGAAGATGGTATTGGTATCGCCGAACTCGATCAGGTCGCCCATGTACATGAACGCAGTATAGTCCGACACGCGCGCGGCCTGTTGCATATTGTGCGTGACGATGACGATGGTGTAGCGCGATTTGAGCTCGTAGATCAGCTCTTCGATCTTCAGCGTGGAAATCGGATCCAGCGCCGAGGCCGGCTCGTCGAGCAGCAGCACTTCCGGCTCGATGGCGATGGCGCGCGCGATCACCAGGCGTTGCTGCTGACCGCCGGACAGACCCAGCGCATTGTCGTGCAATGCGATCCTTGACCTCGTCCCACAACGCCGCACCGCGCAGCGCGTTCTCCACCACTTCGTCGAGCACGCGGCGACTGCGCACACCCTGCAGGCGCAGACCATAGGCGACGTTTTCGTAGATGCTCTTCGGAAATGGGTTCGGTTTCTGGAACACCATGCCGACACGCCGACGCAGATCGGCGACATTCACCGACTTGGCGAAGATATCCTGGCCATCGAGCAGAATCTGACCGTCGATGCGCACACCGTCGACCAGATCGTTCATGCGGTTGAAACAGCGCAGCAGTGTCGATTTTCCGCAGCCGCTCGGACCGATGAAGGCCGTGACGCGCTTGCTGCGGGATACTGCAGGTTGATCTGCTTGAGCGCCTGCTTGTCTGGCCATAATACAAGATCGAGATTCTCGACCTTGCATGCAGATGTCTTCGTGCATCGATGCTGCCGATCCATATCGGCCTTGGACGAAGACGTCCGGATCGATGGCGTGGGTCAGTATACTGCGTTCGCTCATGGTCATGATCTCTTGTACCTTCAATCTCGGCTGCCGACGATCAATGATCCAGCGCGCGATATTTCTCGCGCAAGTCGGTTGCGAATGGCGATGGCGGCCAGATTCAACACCACGATCACCAACACCAGCAACAGCGCCGTGGCGTACACCAGCGGCCGCGCGGCCTCGACGTTGGGCTCTGGAAGCCGACGTCGTAGATATGAAAACCCAGGTGCATGAACTTGCGATCCAGATGCAGGAACGGCGCGTTGCCGTCCAGCGGCAAGGTCGGCGCGAGCTTGACCACACCGACCAGCATCAGCGGCGCGACTTCACCGGCCGCGCGCGCCACCGCCAGAATCAGACCGGTCATCATCGCCGGACTGGCCATCGGCAACACCGTCCGCCACAAGGTCTCGGCCTTGGTCGCGCCCAGCGCCAGACTGCCTTCGCGGATCGCCTTGGGGATGCGCGCCAAGACCTTCCTCGGTGGCGACAATCACCACCGGCACGGTGAGCAGCGCAAGCGTCAGCGAGGCCCACATCAGGCCCGGCGTACCGAAGGTCGGTGCCGGCAGTGCCTCAGCGAAGAACAACTGGTCGATATTGCCGCCGAGGAAATAAACGAAGAAGCCCAGACCGAATACGCCGTAGACGATCGCCGGCACGCCGGCGAGGTTGTTCACCGCAATGCGGACGATGCGCGTGATCGGACCCTGCTTGGCATATTCGCGCAGATACACGGCCGCGATCACGCCGAACGGCGTCACCAGATCGACATCAGGATGACCATCAGCACGGTGCCGAAGATGGCCGGGAAGATGCCGCCTTCGGTATTGGCCTCGCGCGGCTCGTCGGTCATGAATTCCCAGACCTTGGACCATATAGGTCTGCAGCTTCGTGCCGACCCCATCGCATTGGGTCGCAGCACATGCACGACTTTGTCCAGCGGCACTTCCACCACGCCGCCCGGTCCTGAATCTCGACGCTGACGCTGTCGCGGCGGATATCCGCATACAGATCGACCAGAGTCTGTCTGCAGGTTGTCGTATTCCGCCTGCAGGCTCGGCGCGCTGCTCCGCGATCTTCGCCAGGGCTTCGGGCGTACGCCGTTCATCCAATTCCAGGCGTCGCGTATCCAGCCGCAGCTGTTCCAGTGCGTAGTTGATAGCGCCGATTTCACCGCGTTCGATGACGCGGATCTGCTCGAACAGAGTATCGGACGCCCGTTGCAGCCGCTCATGCAGCGCATGCCCAGCCTGCTGCCCCGCTGGCCACGGTCGCACCGGCCTCGTGCACTTCGCGCAGATAGCCGTAGAAATTGCCCCATTCGCGCCGCTCGATGACGACCAGCGCCTCGGGATAACGCTCGGACTGAATATCCGGACCCAGTATCCAGGTGAAATCCAGGCCGGTGACATCGCGATTGCCGACCTTTGAGCTGCAAGCGCCGCACGTCTCCATACCTTCCGGCACGGTCAATCCCGCGGAGACCAGCCGTTCGCGCGGCACGTCTTCCTGATCGCGGATCTCACCGATCATGCGGATCGTCTTGGCCGTCGGCCTGGCGGTACTCAATTCGGCGATATCGGCCGGCCAGAAATGTCCCAAGCCCACGCGCGGCGATCAGGCCCAGCAGACCGGCGACCATAATCAGACTTGACGCTGACGGCCGCGGCATTCAGCCAGATCCAGGGGGCTCCGCTTTTGAACCAGGTGCGCATATCAGGCCTCACAGCGATGCATACTTGCCGCGCAGGCGCTGGCGCATCAGTTCGGCGAGGGTGTTGAAGACGAAGGTGAACATGAACAGCACCAGTGCCGCCAGGAACAGAATGCGGTAATGCGTGCTGTCCACTTCCGACTCCGGCATTTCCACGGCGACGTTCGCCGACAGCGTGCGCATGCCCTGGAACATGCTCAGATCCATGACCGGCGTGTTGCCGGTCGCCATCAGCACGATCATGGTCTCACCCACGGCGCGACCGAAGCCGATCATGATCGCCGAGAAGATACCCGGACTGGCGGTCAGCAGCACCACGCGCACCAGCGTCTGCCAGGTCGTGGCGCCGAAGTGCCAGCGAGCCATTGGTCAAGTGCCGCGGCACGCTGAAAATCGCGTCTTCGGCGATGGAGAAGATGGTGGGGATCACCGCGAAACCCATCGCGATGCCGACCACCAGGGCATTGCGCTGATCGAAGCCGATGCCGAGCTCATCGCGCATCCAGGCGCGCATATCGCCGCCGAACAACACTGTTCCAACGGTGCGGACTGAAGGCCGAAGGCCAGCCAGGCAAAGCCCAGCAACACCGGGATCAGCAGCACCGCCTCCCAACCGTCCGGGCACGCGATGCCGCATCACTGGCGGGCAGCAGATGTCCAGAGCCAGGCAAACACCAAGGTGCCGATCGGCAGCAACAGCAGCAGCGCGAAACACCCCGGCAGATGCGCCTCCATGACCGGCGCCAACCACAGGCCGGCGAGGAAGCCCAGGATCACCGTCGGCAACGCCTCCATGATCTCGATCGTCGGCTTGACGATCTTGCGCATCGCACGGCGCCATGAAATAGGCCGCGTAGATCGCGCCCAGGATCGACAATCGGCACCGCAATCAGCATGGCGTAGAACGCCGCCTTGAGCGTGCCGAAGGCCAGCGGCGTCAGGCTGAATTTGGGCTCGAAGTCGTTGCTCGCCGAAGATGACTGCCAGATGTAGTCCGGCTTCGGATAACTCTCGTACCAGACCTTGCCCCACAGCGACGACCAGGACACTTCCGGGTGTTCGTTGTCGACATGCCAGAAATGCAGTTGCCCGGTACTGTCCTCGGCCAGAAACGCCTTCGCCCGCGGGCTGATCGCCAAGGCCTTGAGCGGCTCGTCGCTCACCTCCAGCTGCAACACCTGCTTTTCCGCCGTGGTGTGATAGATGCGCACTTCACCCCGCGTCATTCGCCGCCAGGAATCCCTTGCGCGCGTGTTCCGGCTCGATGGCCGTCACGCGGCACCCGCCGAGAAACTGCGGATGCGGTGCAGCATCGGCTGATTCGCCTCGTCACGCACCGGGAACCATTGCGTGATCTGATCTATCCGAGCTGGCGATCAGCAGTGAAATGCCACCCGCCAGCAATTTCATACCGGTCAGCGTCTGTGCCCGGCGGCACCACACCCAGTTGCTGCATCAGCTGCGGCTGCCTCGGGATCGGAGATATCGTAGTAGGCCAATGTCCCGGTATCGGACGCCACATACAGCGAACGCTGATCCGGATCGACCAGCAGACGCGCACCTTGCCCGGCGGTGTTCGGCAGGACATGCTCGTAGCGTTTCAGCGTCTCGGTCTCGTCGATGAACGAGGTTTCCTTGACGAACAGACACCAGCAGCAGGCGTTGATCTTCGGTCAAGGCCGCGATGGTGGTGCGATCACCGGCCTGCACGGCGATGCGTTCCAGGGCTTGATGCTGCGGATCGACCGGCAGCGGCGCCTCGCCAACGGGAAACTCCAAGAGTGGCGTGATCAGCCGCTTATCATCCGGGAAAGCTGACTTGATAGGTATGCTGGGTGATCAGCACGCTACCGTCCGACAACCCCAGGCCGACCACGCTGCGGCCCTTGCCACCCTCGGCGAGGCTGCTGACGATCGACGCCTTGCCGGGACCGGTAGAGCCTGCTCGGTCAGGGTCTTGCCATCCTGGGTGGCGAAGAAGCGCACCCGTCCGGTTCGGTCGTAACGCACCGCAACCTCGGCCTGCTCCTCCATCGCCAGATACAGCGTCTCGGCGGCATCCGCGCCGAGCGGGTAGCTCGGCCACGTGCTCCGCAGAGGCGGGCTTGAGCAGTGGGAACACCACATACAACAGATAGAAGAAGATCAGCAGAATGGCGACGATGACGCCGAAGCCGCCGATCATCACCCCATGCCGGGCCACTCGATCCTTGAACATGCGCCAGGCACGCCGCCGTGCCTGCACGCTGGGGGGGATTTGCTGACAGTGGAGAAACCGATGGGACTGGGTTGGTATTCATCGCGCGCTAGGATAGATGGCAATTATGACAATTATGTTACAGCATCTTCCGATCAGATCATCTGCATGACACTTTTGTTACAATTTGAATACACTGGGTTCGTATCGCCGAAAATCGTGCATAATCGCCCGATCACTTGCGGCCTCATATCCGCCTATGGACAGCATCGATCTCAGTCAGCCCCATCTGTATATCAACCGGGAACTCAGCCTGCTGGCCTTCAATAAACGGGTGCTGGAACAGGCCAAGGATCCCGCGACCCCATTACTGGAACGCCTCAAGTTCCTGTGCATCTCCAGCACCAATCTAGACGAATTTTTCGAGATCCGCGTCGCCGGTCTGCAAGAAAAGGTCGTCTCCGGCGCAGTGCATCCCGGACCGGACGCGCTCACCCCCCAGGAGATGCTGACCCAGATCAGCACCGAGGCGCGCAAGCTGGTCGCGGAGCAATACCGCGTCCTCAACGACGAACTGATTCCCGCGCTGGCCGAGGAACGCATCCGCTTTGTGCGCCGCACCCACTGGACGCCGAAGCAAGCGCAATGGGTGCAACGCCATTTCACGCACGAACTGTTGCCGGTACTGAGTCCATTGGGCCTGGACCCCGCGCATCCGTTCCCGCGCATCCTGAACAAGAGCTTGAACTTTATCGTCTCGCTGGAAGGCAAGGACGCCTTCGGCCGTTCCAGCGGCGTGGCCATCGTGCAAGCACCGCGTTCGCTGCCGCGGCTGATCCAGGTGCCGCACAGTTATAGTCGCGGACCCAACGACTTCGTGTTTCTGTCGTCCATTATCCATGCGCATGTCGGCGATCTGTTTCCCGGCATGAAGATCACCGGCTGCTATCAGTTCCGCGTCACCCGCAACAGCGATCTGTTCGTCGACGACGAAGAAGTCGAGGATCTGCTGCGCGCCGTACAGGGCGAACTGATGTCACGCCGCTACGGCGATGAGGTACGTCTGGAAGTCGCCGACAACTGCAGCACGGAGATGACGAATTTCCTGCTCCAACAGTTCGGGCTGGATGAAGTCGATCTGTATCAGGTCAACGGCCCGGTCAATCTGAATCGCCTGTTGGCGGTCTACGATCTGGTCGACCGTCCTGATCTCAAATACCCGTCCTTCTCGCCCGGACGCCCGGCCAGCGTCGGCCCGGAACAGAATCTATTCGAGGCGATCCAGGCGCGCGACATCCTGCTGCATCATCCCTTCGAATCCTTTCAGCCGGTGATCGAGTTCCTGCGCCAGGCCGCGGCCGACCCGCAGGTGCTGGCGATCAAGCAAACGCTGTACCGCACCGGTGCCGACTCCGCCGTGGTCAAGGCCCTGATCGATGCCGCACGCGCCGGCAAGGAAGTCACGGTGGTGGTGGAATTGCGCGCGCGTTTCGACGAGGAAGACAACATCAAGCTGGCCACGCGTCTGCAGGAAGCCGGCGCGCATGTGGTGTACGGCGTGGTCGGCCACAAGACCCACGCCAAGATGATTCTGGTGACGCGCCGCGAGGGCCGACGCCTGCGCCATTACGTGCATCTCGGCACCGGCAACTACCATGCGAGCACCGCGCGCCTGTATACCGATTACGGCCTGTTCACCTGCGACCGCGCCATCGGTGAGGATGTGCATCGCGTGTTCCAGCTGATGACCAGCCTCGGCCGCGTGAAGAAATTGAAGAAGCTCCTGCAGGCCCCCTTCACCCTGCACAAGGAACTGCTGCGCCTGATCGAACGCGAGGCGAACAACGCGCGCAGCCGGCAAGCCCGCGCGCATCATCGCCAAGATGAATGCGCTGATCGAACCGCAGATCATCCGCGCGCTGTATCAGGCCTCGCAGGCCGGTGTGAAGATCGACCTGATCATCCGTGGTGTCTGCTGTCTACGCCCGGGCGTGGCGGGTGTATCCGAGAATATCCAGGTGCGTTCGGTCATCGGCCGCTTCCTGGAACACACCCGCGTGTTCTATTTCCACAACCAGGGCGATTTCGACCTGTATCTTTCCAGTGCCGATTGGATGGATCGTAATTTCTTCCAGCGCGTCGAGGTGTGTTTCCCGGTTGACGATCAGGCCCAGTGCAACCGGATCGTGAAGGAAGGCCTGGAACTCTATCTCGCCGACAACACCCAGGCCTGGGTGCTGAACAAGGACGGCGAATATCGCCGCGTCAAACCCACCGGCAGTCAGAAACCGCGCAACGCACAGGCCACCCTGCTGGAACAACGCGCCACACCCAGCTAAACCGTTCAGTCTCCATTCAGGCCCCCAGGTCCAATCTGTCGCCATGCAGGGTAATCACCCTGCCCTGATCTGCTTCTAGGGAGGCGGGCGACAATGCAACAATCAACAAGTGACAATCCGTACAGACAGCCACGTCTGCCAGGACAGCTGCGTTGGCTGACGCGCTGGCTGGACACTGGCTTTGGCACTGATCGCACCCGTGACCTTCGCCGATCCGCCGGAACGCGTGGCGCGTCTCAGCGTGATCTCCGGCACGGTCAGTTTTGCCGTCGCCGACGATGACACCTGGCGTGAAGCCAGCCTGAATCGCCCGCTGGTGGTCGGCGACCGTTTATATACCGAGCGCGATGCGCGTACCGAACTCGATCTCGGCACGGCGGTCATGCGCATGGATGAGCGCAGTGACCTGCGCCTGCTCAATCTCGATAACCAAACCGCGAAGTTCGAATTAGCCGAAGGCACGCTCAACCTGACCGTGCGCAAACTCTACGAAGATCAGTACTACCAGATCGACACACCGACCTTGGCGCTGGTCATCCGCGAACCCGGCGCCTATCGCATCGATGCACGCGACGGTGCGACACAAGTGACCGTCTTCGAAGGCGATGCCGACGTCTATGGCGAGAATGATGCGCAGCAGCGCGTCTCGGCGCGTCAGTCCTACCGTTTCCCCGACGCCAGCCTGCGCGATTACGAGGCATTCGATCTGCCGCGTGCGGATGCGTTCGATGACTGGTGTTTCGCACGCGATGAGCGCTATCGCAATCCCGTGGCGCGTCGTTATGTCTCGGACGATGTCGTCGGCTATGCCGAACTGGATGACTATGGCGACTGGCAGGAAGAATCGAGCTACGGCTCGGTCTGGTATCCGCGACGCGTGGTCTCCGACTGGGCGCCGTATCGCGATGGTCATTGGGCATGGGTGCAACCGTGGGGTTGGACCTGGGTGGATAACGCGCCGTGGGGATTCGCACCGTCCCATTACGGTCGCTGGATCTGCGTGCGGGAGCGTTGGGGTTGGGTTCCCGGTCCGCGCACGGTACGCCCGGTGTACGCGCCGGCCGTGGTCGCCTTCATCGGTGGCAACCATTGGCACGACGGTTATTCCGGCGGCCGCAGTCCGGTTGGCTGGTATCCGCTGGGACCGCAGGATATTTATTCACCGCCGTATCAGGTCAGCCAAACGTATTTCCGTAACGTGAATGTCACCAATATTCACAACACCACGGTGATCAACAAGACCATCATCAATAACGTCTACAACGACTATGCCGCCGGTCGGCCGGCACGCAACGCCCGTCATGCCCATCGGCAGAATCTCAAGGCGGTGACCGCGGTCGAACGCGATACCTTCGTCAATGCACGGCCGGTGGCACGCGCACAGAAAAAACTCAAGGCGGACGATCTCAAACGTGCCGAAGTCATCAACACACCGGCGCTACCGCAGACGCATCGCACCGCACCGGGACGCGCCGCGCCAACCAACCAGACGAGCCATGATCGCAGACATGACGCGGGAAGCACCGACGTCCGCGCCAAGCCTGGCGTCGAGGCAACAGCCTGCGGTCGACACACGCAGGTAACGCGGCACCCGCGCCGCGCACGTGGAAATCACAGCAGGACGAGTCGCCCGCGCAAACCCGGCGGCCCGAACCCAGCAATAGCTCGACAGTTCGCCTGCAACCGGGGCGGGATAATCGACCTTCGAACTTCGCTGCGGAAAATTCAGAGGTAAAGCGTGTTCAGCCGCAGAAATTAATAGCCACGCGCGCGAATCCCGCGTTTAAGGCACCCACGCGTGACACACGCATCAAGCCAGCCACACCGGCCGCAAAACCGATCATGGCGCGCGCACCGACGATGACTGCGCGGGAAACGCGTCGAAGCAATGCAACACCGGAGAGACCGATCGTGCGTAACGAACAACAGCGCAGTGCACCGGTGCCGATCAAGCCACGTCACGAAGCACAACAAACGCGGCAAGTAGAGCGGAGCTCACAACCCGCCGTATCGTCGCGACTACGGCAGACCACAGAGACCGTGGCGCGTGAGGATGCAGCAGAGAGATCGCAAGCAACGTTGCGGGGCAAGCGCGCAGATGCGCGCCAGGGGACCACCGGCTGGAGATAAATCCCGCAATGAGGCGGGGACCGCGGACTAGGTCCCGGTCTTGCCCATCATTTCGATGCCCTGACTGTGCAGGTAATCTTCGTAGCTGCCATTGAAGTTGACGACGCCACTCGGTGACAGCTCGATGATGCGCGTCGCCAGCGAGGACACGAATTCGCGGTCGTGACTGACGAAAATCAGCGTGCCGGGATAATTCTCCAGCGCGGTGTTGAGCGACTCGATGGACTCCATGTCCAAGTGATTGGTCGGTTCATCCATGACCAGAATGTTGGAGCGTTGCAGTATCAGCTTGCCGAACAGCATGCGCCCCTGCTCGCCACCGGACAGGACCTTGACCGATTTACCGGTATCGTCCGAGGAAAACAGCAGTCGACCCAATACGCTGCGGATGGCCTGCTCGTCGTCGCTGGGTTTTTTCCACTGACTCATCCAGTCGAACAGGTTCATATCCGTGGCGAAATCGGCGGCATGATCCTGGGCGAAATAGCCGATATCCGCATTCTCCGACCATTTGACGTTGCCGCTATCGGCCGCCAGTTCACCGACCAGCGTGCGCAACAGCGTGCTCTTGCCGATACCGTTCGGGCCGATGACCGCGATACGTTCACCGACTTCGATCATCAGATTGAGATTTTTAAACAGCGGCGTGTCACCGTAGCCCTTGCTCACGCCTTCGACTTCCAGCGCCAGACGGTACAGCTTTTTGGCCTGCTCGAAACGGATGAAGGGATTCACGCGGCTCGACGGCTTGACCTCATCGAGTTTGATCTTGTCGATCTGTTTCGCGCGCGAGGTCGCCTGCTTGGCCTTGGAGGCGTTGGCCGAGAAACGGCTGACGAACGATTGAAGATCGGCGATCTGCGCCTTCTTCTTGGCATTGTCGGCATACAGACGTTCACGCGCCTGGGTCGAGGCCGTCATGTACTCATCGTAGTTGCCCGGATAGACGCGCAGTTCGCCGTAATCCAGATCGGCCATGTGCGTACAGACGCTGTTCAGAAAATGCCGGTCATGGGAAATGATGACCATGGTGCTGTTGCGCGCGTTGATGATATTTTCGAGCCAGCGGATGGTGTTGATGTCCAGATTGTTGGTCGGCTCGTCGAGCAGCAGGATATCGGGATCGGCAAACAGTGCCTGCGCGAGCAGCACGCGCAGCTTCCAGCCCGGCGCCACCGCGCTCATCAGACCGGTATGTTGCTCCACCGGAATATCCAGACCCAGCAGCAGTTCACCGGCGCGCGCCTCGGCGGTATAACCATCCAATTCGGCGAAGTGCACTTCCAGATCGGCGACCTGCATACCCTCTTCTTCACTCATCTCCAGCAATGAGTAAATGCGATCACGCTCTTTTTTTATTTTCCAGAGTTCGGCATGCCCCATGATGACGGTGTCGAGCACCGTGTAATCTTCAAAGGCGAATTGATCCTGCCGCAGCTTGCCGACGCGCTCATTGGCATCGACGCAGACATTGCCCGCCGTCGGTTCCAGATCGCCGCCGAGGATCTTCATCAGCGTCGACTTGCCGCAGCCATTGGCGCCGATCAGGCCGTAGCGATTGCCGTTGCCGAATTTGACCGAGATGTTCTCGAACAACGGCTTGGGCCCGAACTGCATGGTGATATTCGCGGTGGTAATCAAGACACTTCTTCCACAATCATGAGGTTATACAAACGCGGGCTTGGCCCTGCGCCGGGGAGGTCCCTGTAAGGCCGGATACCCAATTCGGATATGAAGCTGCGTACTGCGGAGGGGACAGGTCGTACGAGGCGCGCATTCTCGCACATTTTCCACTGCGGGGCGACCCGCGGCGGCACTCGCCAGGCGCGTGTGGCTCAGCCGAGCACCAAAACGACGCCGGCGGCTTCCAGGTATTTCTGTTCCTCGGCGAGATCCGCGCAAGTCAGCGGGTGAGCCTCCAGCCAGCCGACGGGGAATTTAAGCTTCAGCTGATTACCCTCGCCTTTGGCTTTGATCTCGGGCAACGGCACATCGGTACGATCGCGACGTAGCAACACGGCGAGTCGTAGCAGCACCGTCAGACGGCGTGCCGATTCCCGAAGTGCCTCAGGCAACGAGGCCAACTCGTCGCGCGGAATTTTACGCCGATGGCCGCGCACCAGCACGGCCAGCAGCGCCTGATCACGCACCGAGAATCCGGCCAGATCGGAATACTGAACCAAGTACGCGCCGTGTTTGTGATATTGGCTGTGCGCGATCACCAACCCGACTTCGTGCAGGGACGCCGCCCAGTGCAACCAGGTACGGTACATGACATGGCTGAGATTCCAAGCGGACGCCACTTGCTCCAATAGATTCCAGCGCCACCGCTTCCACGCGCACGGCGTGTTGCATGTCCACTTGATAACGCGTGCACAGCGCCTTCATCGCCGCCTCGCGTACATCGTCATGCTGAATACGACCGAGCAGGTCGTACAGCAGGCCTTCGCGCAGCGCGCCTTGGGCAAACAACATGCGTTCGATGCGCAAGGCATCGAACGCTGCACAGAGGATGGCCACGCCACCGGCCAGCACGGCACGGCGGTCGTCGGGCAGACCCTTGAGTTTGAGCTTATCCATCTGTCCGGCATCGATCATGACCTTACGCAATCTGCGCAGGCCCTGCAGGCTGATGCCCTGATCGCTCCAATCTTGTTCGAGCAGAATTTCCTTCACCGTGCGAATGGTGCCGGAGGCGCCAATCGCCGTTTTCCAACCGAGGCGGCGGAAGTGCGTCTGGATCGGTTCCAACTCGATGCCGGCGGCGAGTTCGGCCGCCTGGAAATTGCCCTTGCTGAGTTTGCCATTGGCAAAGCAACGCTCGGTCAGACTCACGCAGCCGACGTACAGACTGTCCAAACGCAAGGGATTAAAGCCTTCACCGATAATGCACTCGGTGCTGCCGCCGCCGATATCCATGACCAAGCGGCGTTCACCGCTGTCGGCCAGGCTGTGCGCGACGCCGAGATAAATCAGTCGCGCCTCTTCGACGCCGGCGATGACCTCGATGGGATGACCCAGTGCCTGTTGGGCCTCGTCGAGAAATTCCGGATCGCGCGCGCGGCGCAAGGTGTTGGTGCCGACCACGCGCACGCTGTGCGGCGCGAAATCACGCAGGCGCTGACCAAAGCGTTGCAGGCATTCGAGGGCGCGCTTGCGAACGTCGGCATCCAGTCGCTGGTTGCTGTCCAGGCCCGCCGCCAGGCGAACCGGGTCGCGCAGGCGATCGACCACGCGCAGTTGCCCATCCTGCTGGCGGGCAACGATCATATGGAAGCTGTTGGAACCGAGGTCGACCGCCGCGATGGGCGAGTCGCTGCTGTTATCTGGCGCAGTCAATGCACAACCAACCCTGCTGAGCGCGTCTGCGCTGAAGTCATTTCGTTGTCGTAATGGCGGGCTACTATAGCAGTCAGCCCCGGCCTGAACCAACGCCGTTTCCAGTCGAGATCGCGACGGGTTATGCTGCCCCGACCGGGCGCGCATATACCTACGCATTGTCGCTGCCTTGGCGACTGGCATTGATATTGCTAATACCAAGATTACTGTCTAGTTTCTGGCGTCGGGAAACGCCAAGGGAGGAAATATGACGATGGAACACCGTTGGAGCGAAAGAAAACCGATCGAAATGGAGGTGTCCCTCTATTACGCACCGATCGGCCGGATCACGGGCAAGACCCGCGACGTCAGCCTGGAAGGTATGTTTGTGCATACCACCGGCGTCGAACTGCCGCTGCATGCCGAACTGGAAGTGTCGTTCGTAACCCGCACGGGCGGCAACGAACACGCGCACCAGATGCCTGCGTATGTCGTGCATGGCAATGGCAACGGCGATATCGGTCTGATGCTGCGACACGTGGACTACAGCGATTTCTACGCCCTGCGCCATATGCTGAGCGCGGCCTGATCCGCACCAAAAAACGGGGCCGCATATGCGCGGCCCGGTTAACGTATCAGCCTAAGTTACCGTGTGGACAGAGTTCATCTCTGCACCCGTTCATACACTCAGTCGCGTGCCTTCACCTTAAAACCAGTAATAATCAGCAGATCGTCGGTCGCATAGCCATCAACCAGCGGCATGTTGGCGTCGTTGCTGTGCTGGATCGACACAAAGGCAGCACGACCGTCCGGGCTGAAGATAAAGCCGGTCGGCTCAGCGGACGTATCCTTCACCGATAGCATCTTCACGCAACCGTCAGTCTTGATGTCGCGATCGGCACCATCACGCAAGCAGGCAAACACATCACCGTTGTTGTGATCTTCAATCACATACAGGTTGCCGGTGGTCGGTTGGAAGGCCAGGTTGTCGAAGGCATTGAAATCCAGATCGCCCTCGACGAAGCGGTTGACCTCGACGCTGCGGGTGCTGGCGTCGGCGACCAGCGGATCGCTGTCGATGCCGCAGGCCACTTCGCCGTAGTGCTTCGCACCTTCATTGCCGGTGTTGGTCCAGCAGAAACGCACGCCGGGACCGGCATACAGCGGATCGCTGTGCAGATCTTCCGGACGGTAGAAGCCGGTCGCCATTTTGGCATTGGCATCATTGCGTGCACTGGCGGCATCGATCTGCACCCAGGCGGCATTGCCGACCTCGCAACCCTGACCGACCTGCTGCGTGTTGTTCACGCAGGAGACCTGCATGGCGTAGCTGCTGCCGGACACCAGCGGCGACTGCGTCAGATCGGTAATCTGGCTGTCATCGAGACGCGGCACGGCCGGCACGAACTTGAAGATCGCGCCACCGTCGGCATCCGGACCGGCCGAACCCGGGCGCTCTTCGTCACCACCGATGACCACGCCGGTCGGCAGCACGGTCAGACCTTCCCAGGCAATCGTCGGCATCGTGTAACGCTTGGCGATATTGGCCGGATCGGTCACATCGGCCGGCATGCCGGGCGCGCCGCGGTCCAACATAGTCTGCTCGGTCACGCTGAGCGGATTCATGATCTCGACGGCGATACCATCGTCGGTCTCTTCCGTGGCCAGAACGGTACCCCAATCCGTGGCGACGATGCCGTCGCAACGGTCCATGCCGCGCAGGATGGTTTCGACTTTGCCGGTGGCCAGTTCGACGCGCTGCACGGACGGATTGTACTTGGCGCTACCGTCGGCCAGCGTGCCGATGACCTGACGACCGCCCTCGACGCAGCTGATCAGGTGAGTCGGATTCACAGCCGGGTAGAGCACCATCATGTCGGTGTGATTGGCGGTATCGCGGGTCAGATAGCGTGCGCGTAGACCCTTGGCCAGCAGTACCTGGTCATAGGCAGTCTGCTCGGCGCTGCGGTAGGCACCCGTGGTGGCCAGCGCGGATTCTTCCAGCGGACGGTTGAAGCCGAACAGCTTCTCGGACTGAGCCTTCAACAGCTGCTCGACCTTGGCACCGAAATCGCGGCTATCATCATCGGCGCGCACCAGACCGGGCAGCGCGATGGCGACACCGACCGCCAGACTCAAGGCATGGGCTGCGAACTGTTTGCGTGAATTCATTTAGTAACTCCTCAACAGCGATTATAGGGATCTTGGGGTTCGCCGACGGTTCATCCACCGGATGCGCGCAAGCCTAGAGTGGCGATGTTGAGGATCGATGACACGGCAATTAAACTTTCGTGAAACAAACAAAAAAAACCCCCGCACAAGGCGGGGGCGAAAACTACGGAGGAGATTTACTAAAACGCTTAGTCGAGTTTCTTCAACTCCGCCTCGACGACCTTGGCCGGCATCGGGATGTAACCGTCCTTCACCACCACCTGCTGACCGGCCTTGGACAGCACCATCTTCACGAACTCCTTTTCCAGCGGCGCCAGCGGCTTGTTCGGGTGCTTGTTGACGTAGACGTAGAGGAAGCGCGACAGCGGGTATTCGCCGGAGATGGCATTTTCAGCCGTGGCCGCGACGAACGGCTCGCCGGCCTTGTTCGCCAGCGGCACGGTCTTCACGCCGGAGGTGACATAACCGATACCGGAGTAACCGATCGCGTTGACGGTCGTGGTGACCGACTGCACCACCGAGGCGGAACCCGGCTGCTCGTTCACGTTGTTCTTGAAGTCACCCTTGCACAGCGCGTGTTCCTTGAAATAGCCGTAGGTGCCGGACACCGAGTTGCGACCATACAGCTGGAAGGTGCGACCCTGCCAGGCGCCGGTCAGACCCAGCTGGCCCCAATCGGTGATGTCCGCGGCCTCACCGCACTTGCGGGTGGAAGAGAACACCGCGTCGACCTGCGGCATGGTCATGCCTTCGATCGGGTTGTCCTTGTGCACGAACACCGCCAGGGCGTCGATCGCCACGCGGATCGCGGTGGGCTTGTAACCGTATTTCTTCTCGAAGGCCTCTTCTTCCTTGTCCTTCATCTTGCGGCTCATCGGCCCCAGGTTGGAGGTGCCTTCGGTCAGCGCCGGCGGCGCGGTGGACGAACCGGCGGCCTGGATCTGGATGTTGACGTTGGGATATTCACGCTTGAATTCCTCGGCCCACAGCGTCATCAGGTTGGCCAGGGTGTCGGAACCGACGCTGGACAGATTGCCGGATACGCCGCTGGTCTTGGTGTATTCCGCGATGGCGGGATCGACCTGGGTGGCATCGGCGGCCAGGGCCGTACCGGTAATGCCCACCATCAGGATCGAACCGATGGCCGAGACGAGTGTGGATTTCAGTCGCATTGTGTCTTTCTCCTATCAAATGACGACGCCGGGAGTTCCAGGCAGCGTGTAACTGCGCGCAGTGTCTAGCAGATTTATGACAGCGCAATGAATTGAATATGACAACTGTATGACAAACCGGTGACAGCGCTCAGCCCACGGCCGGACGTGCCGCTTGGCGAAACACGCGTAACGGCGCGAAATCACAGCGGAAGGTGCTGCCCTTACCCGGTTCGCTCTCGACTTCGAGTTGGCCGTCATGCCGCAGTAACACATGCTTCACAATCGCCAGCCCCAGTCCCGTGCCGCCGCTGCCGCGCGAACGGCCCACATCGATGCGGTAGAAACGCTCGGTCAGACGTGGGATATGATGCGCGGCAATGCCGATGCCCGTGTCCTGGATCTCGAAATGCGCGCCCTGCGTATCACCGTACCAGCGCATCTGGATACGCCCGCCCGCCGGTGTATAGCGCACGGCATTGAAGGCGAGATTGGAGAACAGACTGCGCAATTCGCTTTCACTGCCCATCAGCCACAGCCCGGGGTCCGCCTCCAGGGAAATCTGGTGCGCCTGTGCGCCGCTCAGTCGCTGCGCATCCTCGCGCACCTGGGCCAGCAGACCCGGCACCGCGACCGGCTGTTGTTGCTCCGGCTGGGCCTGCGTCTCCAGCCGCGACAGCATCAACAGATCTTCGACGATGCCCTGCATGCGAATGGACTGCTCGTACATCGATTGCAGGGTACGGTGCCAGCGCCGCGCCGCCTCGTCATGTTCGTCTTCCAGCAGGGTTTCCAGATAGCCCGCGACCACGGTCAGCGGGGTGCGCAATTCGTGCGACACATTGGCCACGAAATCGCGGCGCATGCGTTCGAGCTGCTGCAGGCGAGTGACATCGCGCGCCACCAGCAGACGCTGGTCGTCGCCGTAAGGGATCAGCCGCAACGACAGGGTCAACTGCTGATTGCCCGGCGCGGGCATTTGGATGGGTGTATCGAAATTGCCGCCCCGCAGATAGGCGATGAAGGTGGGGAAGCGGATCAGATTGCCGACGAATTGACCAATGTCGCGCGGATAACTCAGCCCCAAGCAGGTTCTCGGCAGCATCGTTCCACCATTCGATGCGCTCGCCTTCGGTCAACACCACCGTGGCATCCGGCAGCGCGGCGGTCGCCTGCTGAAAACGGTTGAGCATCCCGCCCAGCTTGCGTTTGCGCCGGCGGTTGCGCTGCTGCAGACCGGTAGATGTGCTGGAAGATTTCCTCCCAGATGCCTTGCGCCTCCGGCGGATGGAAGCGTTTGCCATGCCGCAGCCAGCGTTCCAGACGGTACACTTGGCGCATGTGCCAGCCTGCGTAGACGCCCAACCCCACCAGCAGCGTCAGTGCCACAGCGTCGAGCAGCCAGCCGATCAGCAGACTGGCACAGGCAATACTCAATGTGCGCCAAAGTTCCTCGATCCAGGGATTGGACAAGCTGGTTTATACCCGTGCTGAAAACCGATACCCGGCGCCGCGCACGGTCTGCACTAAACGATCATGACCCTGCGGTTCCAGCGCCTTGCGCAGACGCCGAATATGGACATCGACGGTACGCTCCTCGACGTACACATTACGCCCCCAGACACTGTCGAGCAATTGCGCACGGCTGTACACCCGGTCGGCGTGGGTCATGAAAAAATGCAGCAGTCGGAATTCCGTCGGCCCGAGCTCCACCGGCACCCCGGCGGCGGTGACGCGGTGGCCAGTAGCATCCAAGCTCAGGCCCTCGCACTCAAGGCTGACATCGGCCTCGGCCGGGGCGCTGCGGCGCAGCACCGCCTTGATGCGGGCGATCAGTTCGCGCGGCGAAAACGGCTTGGTGACATAGTCGTCCGCGCCGACTTCCAGGCCGCTGACACGATCTTCCTCTTCGCCGCGCGCGGTGAGCATGATAATCGGCAGATTCGCGGTCAGTTCGTCGCGCTTGAGGCGGCGGGCCAGATGGATGCCACTCAGGTCCGGCAGCATCCAGTCGAGCAGCACCAGATCCGGGCGTTGATCGGCGATCTGTACCTGGGCCGTCGCCGCATCCTCCGCCTCCAGCCAACGGAATCCGGCGCGTTCCAGCGCGAAGCCGACCATCTCGCGAATGGCCGCTTCGTCGTCGACGATCAGAATGGTTGTTTCAGGCATGTGACGATCTTGCATAGAGCCGGCATTAAAACCAACCAATGTTACAGCAGCATGACGGTAACAAATCTAGCCGCCAGGCTCCGCGCACGCTCAGGCGATCCGGTAATGTTTTTTGATCGGCTTGATGATTTCCCAGGTGCAGTTCAGGCCCGACAGCGAAATTCACCAGATCCAATTCAGTGATAGTCACCGGCGCGCCGCCTTCCGGGGTGACGATGGCCTCGCCTTCGAGGATGTAACAGATCTCGCGGGTCGAGTAACTCCAGGGGAACGTGGCCACCTCTTTACTCCAGATCGGCCAGTCGTAGACACCCATGGCATCGAGTTTCATGGGCGTCGGATTGTGTTCGATGGTGATTTGATCCATGGGTAACTCCAGAGTGACCATTGATATAATAAAGGGTTGGCGGCGACAGGACAGCGGACCGGGTCGCTCGCGTTACAATGCCGTTACAGTAACCCATAAGCGAAGGCGTCACTATGCTCCCGACCCAGCCAAGCGGATATTCCCCCCAGTGCATGGCATGCCCTGGACCCCGCCGAAGTACTGAAACAGGTGCGCTCCGACACGCAAGGCCTCAGTCACGCGGAGGCCGGCGCCCGCCTCACTCAGTATGGTCCCAACCAATTACCACAACCCAAGCCGCGCAGCGCCCTGCTGCGGTTCCTGCGCCAGTTCCACAATGTGCTCATCTACATGCTGCTGGCCGCCGGCTTCATCACCCTGCTGCTCGGCCACCTGATCGACAGCGGCGTGATCTTCGGCGTGGTGTTCATCAACGCCGTGATCGGTTATCTCCAGGAAGGCAAGGCCGAACGTGCCATGGAGGCGATTCGCGCCATGCTCTCGCCCTCCGCGCTGGTCATGCGCGACGGCCATGTGCAGAGCGTACCCGCCACCACACTGGTACTCGGCGATGTGGTGCAATTGCAATCCGGCGACAAAGTGCCGGCCGATTTGCGCCTGTTGCGCAGCCGCGAACTGCGCATCGAGGAGGCCGCCTTGAGCGGCGAATCGGTCCCGGTCGACAAATCGACGCACCGCCGTCAGTGCCCAAGCCATTCTCGGTGACCGCCAGTGCATGGCCTTTTCCGGAACCTTGGTCAGTTCCGGACAGGGTACCGGCGTGGTCGTCGCCACCGGCATGGACACCGAACTCGGTCGCATCAGCGGCCTGCTCGCCGAGGTGTCCGAACTCACCACGCCGTTGCTCAAACAGATTGCCGCCTTCGGCCGCTGGCTCACCGGGATCATCCTGGTCCTGGCGGCCGCAAGCTTCGGCCTTGGCGTGCTGCTGCACGGCAAACCCCTGGATGAAATGTTTCTCGCCGCGGTGGCCTTGGCGGTGGCCGCGATTCCGGAAGGCCTGCCGGCCATCATCACCATTTCACTGGCCATCGGCGTGCAGCGCATGGCCGCGCGCAATGTCATCATCCGCCGCCTGCCGGCGGTTGAAACACTCGGCTCGGTGAGCGTCATCGCCACCGACAAGACCGGCACGCTCACACGCAACGAAATGACCGTCACCGGCATCGCCACCGCCGCTGGCTATATCGAGGTCAGCGGCGCCGGTTACGCGCCGGTCGGCGAATTCCGTCTCGCCGACCAACTGATCGCCCCCGAGGCGCACGGCGACCTGCGCGAAATCGTGCGTGCCGGCGCCTTGTGCAACGACGCCCACCTGGAACAAAACGACAGCGGCTGGCAACCGCACGGCGATCCCATGGAGGCGGCGTTGCTGAGTGTTGCGCGCAAGGCCGAACTGGACACGGAGCACGCACGCGCGGAACTGCCGCGCACCGACGCGATTCCTTTCGAGTCGCAACACCGTTTCATGGCGACCCTGCATCACGATCATGCCGGACACGCCTTCATCTTCGTCAAAGGCGCACCCGAACAACTGTTGGAGATGTGCAGCCGACAACGCCTCAACGGCGAAGACCAAGCCTTGGACCCGCGTTATTGGCACGAACAGATGCAACGCATGGGCGAACGCGGTCAACGCCTGTTGGCGGTCGCCTACGCCAGCGCGCGCGCCGAGCAACGCGGCATCCAGTTCAGCGATGTGCAAGCCGGCCTGACCCTGCTCGGCATATTCGGCTTGATCGACCCGCCACGCGAAGAGGCGATACGCGCCGTGGCCGAATGCCAGGCCGCCGGCATACAGGTGAAGATGATCACCGGCGATCATGCGGTCACCGCCGCGGCCATCGGTGCGCAATTGGGCATCGGCGACCAGCAGACGGTTGTCACCGGCGCCGCCATCGAAGCGATGGACGCGCAGCAACTGCGCAGCGCCGCCCTGAGCACGGCCATCTTTGCGCGCACCAGCCCGGAACATAAACTGCGTCTGGTCGAGGCCTTGCAAGCCGAGCATCAAGTCACCGCCATGACCGGCGACGGCGTCAACGACGCACCGGCACTGAAACGCGCCGATGTCGGTGTCGCCATGGGCATCAACGGAACCGAGGCCGCCAAAGAAGCCGCCGAGATGGTGCTCACCGACGACAACTTCGCCTCCATCGTCGCCGGCGTCGAGGAAGGTCGCACCGTTTACGACAACATCAAAAAATCGATCCTGTTCATCCTGCCGACGAACATGGCCGAGGCGCTGATCGTGGTCCTCGCCATCGCGCTGGGCACGGTATTGCCGATCACCCCGGTGCAAATCCTGTGGGTCAATATGATCAGCGCCGTGACGCTGGCCCTGGCGCTGGCGTTTGAACCCGCCGAGGCGGATGTCATGCGGCGCCCGCCGCGCAGCGCGCACGAGCCCTTGCTGTCCGGGTTTCTGTTGTGGCGTATCGGCCTGGTTTCGATACTGCTGGTGGCGGGAAGTTATGGATTGTTCCTGCATGCCCAGAACAGCGGCGCCAGCCTCGCCGAGGCGCGCACCCTCGCCGTGAATGCGCTGGTCGCCGGCGAGATTGTCTATCTGTTCAATACACGTTTCTTATATCGATCCAGTTTCAGCTGGCAAGGCCTGACCGGCAACCGCGTAGTGTTATGGGCGATTGCCCTGGTCACGTCTGTTCCAGATGCTCTACACCTACGCACCCTTCATGCAGACCTTATTCGACACCACGCCACTGGCGGGCCGGGACTGGGCACACATCGGCATCATGATGTTGCTGATCTATGCCTGCGTCGAAATAGAAAAGGCGTTGTTGCGTCGCTTCCATGCGACTGAACATGGCTGACATTGCTTACGCGTCGTCAGTGGCACCTGTACGCGGGCAGATCCACGCTCCTGCGAGCGCGCAGAGTATCAGGTAGCCGCCGAATTTCCCGCCCGCTTGCCGCTCAGCATATACACAATGATCAGCAACGCCGGCAACCCCAGCAGCGACGAATAAACATAGAACGTGAAGTAGCCGAAATGCTCGACGACAACGCCGGAGAATCCGGCGAGGATTTTCGGAAACAGCGTCATCAGCGAACTGAACAACGCGTATTGCGTGGCCGTGTAGGCGGTATTGGTAAGACTGGACAGATAGGCGACGAACACCGCCGTGGCCACGCCGCCGGCCAGACTGTCGGCGCTGATGATCAGCGCCAGCGCGGTGATGTCGGGGCCGATGTGCGCCAAGGTGGCAAACAACAGATTGCTGATAATCACCAGCACCGAACCGAGCAGCAAGATGCGCATAATGCCGTAACGCATCACCAGGATGCCGCCCAGGGCCGCACCGCTGATGGTGAGAAAAAAGCCGAACAGCTTGGTGACACTGGCGATCTGCGACTTGGTGAAACCGAGGTCCAGATAAAACGGGTTGGCCATCACCGCCATGGTGATATCGGTGATGCGGTAGGTGCCGATCAGCAACAGAATCAGCAACGCGCTCTTGCCACTGCGGCGAAAAAACTCGGCGAACGGGCTGATCACCGCCACGGCGAACCATTCCGTGATGCGCTCCCACACGTTACCGATATGCAGCGCGCCGCTGAGTTTGTGCGCCAAGCGTTCCTCTTGCAGTCGCGTCTCTTCTTTCACGACATGCGCCGGCTCGCGGATCACCAGCGTGGTGACAATGCCGACCAGCGTGAAGGCGCACATGGCGAGATACGCCATCTGCCAGTCCAGCACATCGGCGAGGTACAAGGCGCCCGCCCCCGACGCCAGCGTGGCCACGCGATAACCGAGAATATAACTGGCCGACATGGCCGCCTGATATTCCTTGGCGACGGCCTCGATGCGATACGCGTCGATGACGACATCCTGCGTCGCCGACGAGAACGCCAGCAGCAGCGCATAAAAGGCGAACAGCAAGAGATTCCGTTCCGGCGTAATGGATGCCAGCAGCAGCAGACAGCCCGCGATTCCGCATTGCGCCACCAACAACCAACTGCGCCGTTGTCCCAGCCACTTACCCAGCAGCGGCAGCGGCAACCGATCGACCAGCGGTGCCCAGATGACTTTTACGGAATACATGATGCCGATCCAACTGAAGAAGCCGATGGTGCCGCGATCGACATCGGCATCGCTCAACCAAGCGGACAGTGTGGAGAACACCAGCAGAAACGGCAGACCCGCAGAAAACCCTAAAAACAGCATGCCTAGCACGCGCGGCTGTGAATACACCGCGAGGGCTGCGCGCCAGTCATAACCGGAATTTTGTTGTGCTTCGTGTGCCATCGACAGTACCCAGTGGAGCAGCAAATTTGACCGGCACACTTGAGTTGCCCCGTTCGCCCCGGCATTCTAGCGGAACTTCTACCGGCAGACCTACTCGTCTGTCGGTACAATCGCACACTCCATGCCGCCCATCGGCCCGCACCATCGAAGGAAGTCGTACCCAATGAACACCCGCCTTCATCATCCTGCCTGGTTCGTCTTGCCGCTGGCACTCGCGCTGAGCGCCTGTAATAGCAGCGGCGAACCCGGCGCGGGCATGGCGTTCCCGCCGCCGCAAGTCAGCGTGGTTACCATCACACCGCAAGATTTGCCGGTCGAACGCGAATACATCGGCCAGACCAAAGGCTCACGCGAAGTGGAAATCCGTCCTCGCGTCGGTGGCATTATCGAACAGCGTCTGTATGAGGAAGGCACGCAGGTTGCGGCCGGCGCGGTGCTGTTCCAGCTCGACCCGAAATCGTATGAGGCGCAGCTTGCCGCCGCCGAGGCAGTGCTCGCACGCACCGAGGCGCAGCGCAGCCAGGCCGAACGCGAATGGAATCGCATCAAACCTTTGGCCGCCGACAAGGTCATCAGCCGCAAGGCGCTGGACGATGCGCAGTCCGCATTCGAACTGGCCGAGGCGGACGTCAAGGCCGCCGCCGCCGCGGTGCGCGAGGCGCGTCTGCAACTCGACTACACGCGCGTCACCGCGCCGATCGCCGGCGTCGCCGGTCTGGCGGAAAAGGTCGAAGGCGCCGTGGTCGAGGCCGCGAAGGATCGCCTGACGACGCTGACCGTGACCGATCCGATGGACGTGTATTTCTCGGTATCCGAGAACGAACTGCTGGCACAGCAGACCGAAGCCGCCGACGGCAGTCTGCAAACGCCGGCGGACAACGCCTTGCAGGTGAAGGTGCGTCTCGGCCGACGGTCGCGTGCTGGACCGCACCGGCCACATCAACTTCAACGACGCACGCATCGACACCGCCACCGGCACGCTGAACATGCGCGCGCGTTTGGCGAATGCCGACGGCCTGCTCAAGTCCGGCCAGTTCGTGCGCGTGATCGTCAGCGGCGCGGTGCGGCCGAACGCGATCACCGTGCCGCAGAAGGCCGTGCTCGAAGGTCCGCAGGGCAAGTTCGTGTATCGTCGTCGACAAGGGCAAGGACGGCGCACCCATCGCCAACGTGCGTCCTGTCGAAGTCGGCGAATGGGCGGGCCAAGGTGAAGCGCGCAGTTGGGTGATCCGCAAAGGCCTCGCCCAAGGCGACCAAGTCATCCTCGACAACTTCATCAAACTCCGCCCCGGCGGACCGGTGCAGATCGCCGGCGCCGGAACAACCGAAGCAACCGCAGAGCTGACGGCGTAGGATGGGTGAAGCGTAGCGCTAACCCATCGCAGCCATGGAACACGATGGGTTGCGGCGCTGCGCGCCTCCACCCATCCTACGGGGTAACGATTTAGACACGTCATGTTCGATCAGGAATCACACACATGATCTCGCGCACCTTCATCGACCGGCCGATTCTCGCCATTGTGCTGTCGCTGTTCATCATCATCGCCGGCCTCGCCGCGATGCGCATCCTGCCGATCGCGCAGTATCCGGAGATCGCGCCGCCGGTGGTGACGGTGTTCGCCGAGCTACCCGGGCGCCTCGGCGAGCGTGCTGGAACAGACTGTCGCCGCGCCGCTGGAAAACCAGATCAACGGCATCGAGGACATGCTCTACATGAGTTCGACCTCGACCTCCAACGGCACGGTCGAGATCCAGGTCACCTTCGAGATCGGCGCCGATGTCGACAAGGCCGCGCTCAACGTCAACAACCGCGTCAAGCAGGCCGAGGCGAAACTGCCCGCAGGAAGTGCGCCGCCAGGGCGTGACCGTCGAGAAGGGTTCGTCCTCGTTCCTGCAGGTCGATCGCCTTCACCTCGCCCGACGGCAGCCGCGACGATCTGACCATTTCCAATTACGTCACACTGAACGTGCTCGACCGGCTCAAGCGCGTGCCCGGCACCACCAATGTGCAGATCTTCGGCGCCAAGGATTACGCCATGCGCATCTGGCTCAAGCCGGACCGGCTCACGCAATTGAGTCTGACCACCGGCGATGTCGCGCGCGCCATCCAGGAACAGAACGCGCAGTTCGCGCCGGGCAAGGTCGGCCAGCCGCCGGTCGGCAACGGTCAGCAACTGGTCTACACCATCACCACGCAGGGCCGCTTCTCCGAACCGGAGCAGTTCGAGAACATCGTCGTGCGCGCCAACCCGGACGGTTCGCTGGTGCGGCTCAAAGACGTCGCCGACGTGCAGCTCGGTTCCAAGGACTACGAGTTCATCGGCCGCGTGAACGGCGAGAACGCGGTGCTGGTCGGTATCTTCCTGCAGCCCGGCGCGAACGCGCTGGCGGTCGCCGACGAGGTCAACGGCGCTGATGGCCGAACTCGCCACGCGCTTCCCGGCCGGCATCGAGCACGCCGTCGTGTTCGACACCACGCGCTTCGTCGAAGTCTCCATCCGCGAAGTGGTGAAGACGCTCGCCGAGGCCATGCTGCTGGTGTTCGCCGTGGTGTTCCTGTTCCTGCAGAACTGGCGCGCGACGCTGATCCCGACGCATCGCCGTGCCGGTGTCGCTGATCGGCACCTTCGCCGGCCTGCATCTGCTCGGCTATTCCATCAACACGCTGACGCTGTTCGGCATGGTGCTGGCCATCGGCATCGTGGTCGACGACGCCATCGTGGTGTTGGAGAACGTCGAACGCATCATGCACGAGCAAGGCAAATCCGCCTACGACGCGGCCATCCAGGCCATGCACGAAGTCACCGGCCCGGTCATCGCCATCGTGCTGGTGCTGACCGCGGTGTTCGTGCCCATCGCCTTCCTCGGCGGACTGACCGGCGAACTCTATCGGCAGTTCGCCATCACCATTTCCATCGCCGTGGTGATCTCCGGCTTCGTCGCGCTCACGCTCACGCCCGCCCTGTGCGTGCTCATCCTCAAGCACGAGCACAAGAACGAGGCCGCGATCTTCCAGCGCTTCAACGCCTGGTTCACACGCATCACCCAGCGCTACATCGGCGGCGTCGCCTTCATGTTGAAGCGCTCCGCGCTCGGCCTGCTGCTGTTCGCCGGCATGGTGGTCATCACCTCGTGGATGTGGAAGATCACGCCCGGCTCGCTGGTGCCGGACGAGGACCAGGGCTGGTACTTCATCTCCGTGCTGCTGCCCGACGGCGCGACGCTGGAACGCACCGACGCCGTGGTGAAGCAGGTCGTCGACGCGATCAAATCCAACCGGCCAACGCCTACGCGATCGCCTTCACCGGCTTCGACTTCCTCGGCGGCGGCTACAAGAACAGCGCCGCGACCATCTTCGTCACGCAGATCCATTGGGACGAGCGCGCCATGGACACGCAGTCGCTGGTCGGCGAGTTGTTCATGAAGACCGCCGGCATCAAGGAAGCGCTGGTGCTCGCCTTCAACCCGCCGCCGATCTTCGGCCTGGGCACCGCGGGCGGCTTCGAGCTGTACATCCAGAACCGCGGCGAAGGCGGTGCGCAGCGTCTCAACGAGGTCGCGCAGCAGTTCATCGCCAAGGCCAACGCCGATCCGCTGCTGATGAACATCGCCACCTTCTGGCGCGCCGGCACGCCGCAGTTGTATGTCGACGTCGACCGCGAAAAGGCCAAGGCGCTGGGCGTGTCCATCGACGATGCCTTCGCCACGCTTGTCGGCGACGCTCGGCAGCTACTACGTCAACGACTTCAACAAATACGGCCGCACCTGGCAGGTGCTGATGTCGGCGCATCCCGACTACAAGACGCGTCCCGAAGACATCGGCAGCATCCACGTGCGTTCGGCCAAGGCGACATGATCCCGCTGTCGGCGATCGCCACGGTGAACTACACCGCCGGCCCGGACACGCAGGACCGCTTCAACAACCTGCCCGCCGTGAAGATCTTCGGCAGCGGCAAACCCGGCGTGTCCTCCGGCCAGGCCATCGAGCGCGTCGAGCAGATTGCTGGATGAATCACTGCCCAACGATTTCAGCTACGACTGGAGCGGCGCCTCGTATCCAGGAGAAAAAATCCAAGGGCTCCAGCGGACTCGCCCTCGGACTCGCCGCGATCATGGTGTTCCTGATCCTGGCCGCGCAGTACGAGAAATGGACGCTGCCGCTTGTCGGTGCTGCTGGCCCTGCCCTTCGGCACCTTCGGCGCGCTGGTGGCGGTCAGCGTGCGCGGCATGACCAACGATGTGTATTTCCAGATCGGACTGGTGACGCTGCTGGGACTCGCGGCGAAGAACGCGATCCTGATCGTCGAATTCGCCGTGTACAAAAAACAGGAAGGCATGGGCACCGTCGAGGCCGCGCTCGAAGCCGCGCGACTGCGCTTCCGCCCGATCCTGATGACCTCGCTGGCGTTCATCCTCGGCGTCACGCCACTGGCCTTCTCCACCGGCGCCGGCGCCGGCGCGCGTCACTCGGTCGGCACCGGCGTGATGGGCGGGATGCTGGCGGCGACTTTCCTGGCGATCTTTTTCGTCCCGCTGTTCTTCAAACTGATTACGGATATGCGTAAGTCACGCGCACCCCGCGACTAGGACGGTTACAAATATCGCGCGATAATCACGCTCGATACACGATGCCGGGCGCATGATCCGAGACATCGACACTGTGTTATCGTGCGCGCATTCAACCCTGCTCTGAAGGAGACTTAAATCCATGTCGGAAACCACCACCGCCAGCGGCCTGCGCTATGAAGACCTCACCCTCGGCGACGGCACCGAGGCCACCGGCCGCGGTCAGACCGTGGTCGTGCACTACACCGGCTGGCTGGAAGACGGCAGCAAATTCGATTCCAGCGTCGATCGCAACGACCCGTTCAGCTTCCCGCTCGACTGCAGCTACGTCATCAAAGGCTGGGACGAAGGCGTCAAGGGCATGAAGGTCGGCGGCAAGCGCAAACTCATCATTCCATCGGAACTTGGTTATGGTGAACGCGGTGCCGGCGGCGTGATACCGCCCAATGCCACCTTGATCTTCGAAGTCGAGTTATTGGAAATCTCCGAGTAATGCGCCTCGAAGCCGTCGAGCATCAGATTCAGGCCACGGTGCGTCGCACACTGGCCGAGGATGTCGGCAGCGGCGATGTCACCGCCGCACTGATACCCGAGGATGCACGCGGCAGCGGCGCGCGTGATCAGCCGCGAGGCCGCCGTGCTGTGTGGCTGTGCCTGGTTCGATGCGGTGTTCGCAGAACTCGATGAACGCATCCAGGTACATTGGAACCTGCACGAGGGCGAACGTGTGGAGGCCGATCAAATGCTCTGCACGCTGCGCGGACCGGCGCGCGCCCTGCTGACCGGCGAACGCGCCGCCTTGAATCTGCTGCAGACACTCTCCGGCACGGCCACCCGCGCCGCGCAGTTCGCCGCCGCCGTCGAGGGTCTAACGGTGCGCGTGCTCGACACGCGCAAGACCCTGCCCGGCCTGCGCTACGAACAAAAATACGCCGTGCGCATCGGCGGCTGCCACAACCATCGCATCGGCCTGTACGACGGCATCCTCATCAAAGAGAATCACATCGCCGCCTCCGGCTCGATCACCGCCGCCGTCGCGGCAGCGCACGCGCTGAACACGCATCTGCCGGTGGAAATCGAAGTGGAAAATCTCGACCAGGCGCGAGAAGCGCTGGCAGCGAATGCCGACATTCTGTTGCTGGATAATTTCACGCTTGAGTTGTTGCGCGAAGCCGTCGCACTGAATGCCGGCCGCGCCAAACTCGAAGCCTCCGGCGGCGTCACGCTGGAGAATATCCGCCGCATCGCCGAAACCGGCGTGGATTATATTTCCACCGGCGCACTCACCAAGGACATAAACGCCATCGATCTGTCGATGCGCTTTGTGGGCGTGTAGTGATTTGCCTAAGCGACAACTGGCTGGCCATGGCAACAGCGCCAAAAGCAAGTAGATCACGCATCATCCGGTTATTTTATTTGCAGCCATCATAGTTCTCGCCCGGCAACACAACTCCGTGGGCATCTTCTAGAGCGGACTTATCCGCGAATGCTTTGCAGGCGGACAGCTGTCGGATAACGATCCCGCTATAGCTTGACCGCAGACCTCCACCGTAAAATGACCCATTCCTGACGGCACTCACATATCCGCCTTATTTGATCTACGCTCAATAATCATCTTTACACCATTTTTACACTGGCATTCCCAATATTTCCGCTTCGTTGATACACGAAGGTCTAATCTTCTCAGCAGTCGAAACACTACCTCGGAGACCGCTATGGACCTGCTCTGGATCGCGCTGCTGGGCGTGTTTTTCCTGCTGACTGCCGCACTGGCCGTCGGCTGTGACCGGCTCCTGCCGCGGAGGTGATATGCAAGCCCTATATGTGATCGGCGGCATTGTCGCCGTCCTGCTGTTGGTTTACCTGGTCTACGCGCTGCTCAAAGCGGAGGACTTCTGAATGACCACCCAATCCTGGCTGCTGTTGGCGGCTTATCTCGTCGTGCTGTTGGCGGCGGCGAAACCGCTGGGCCTGTACATGGCCAAGCTGATGGAGGCACCGCGCTGGCGGCCGCTGGCGACGTGTCGAACGCGGCGTGTTCCGTCTGTGCGGCATCCGCGACGAGGAAATGAGCTGGCGCGGCTATGCGCTGGCGGTGCTGGTGTTCAGCCTGGTCGGGCTGCTCGTGCGTGTACGCCCTGCAACGTCTGCAACTGTGGCTGCCGCTCAATCCGCAGCAGCTCGCGAACGTGACGCCGGATTCGAGCTTCAACACCGCCATCAGCTTCGTGACCAATACCAATTGGCAGGGCTACGGCGGCGAGACCACCATGAGCTATCTCACCCAGATGCTCGGCCTGGCGGTGCAGAACTTCGTCTCCGCCGCGGCCGGCATCGCCGTGCTGTTCGCGCTGATCCGCGGCTTCGCGCGGCATTCGGCGCAGACCATCGGCAACTTCTGGGCGGATATGTATCGCATCACGATGTATCTGCTGCTGCCGTTGTCGTTCGTGTTCGCGCTGGTGCTGGTCAGTCAGGGTGTGATCCAGAATTTCACTCCCTATCAGGACGTGACCACGCTGGAACCGACGACCTATGAATCCTCCAGTACCGACGAGGCCGGTCAGACCGTCAGCGAATCCGTGACTGTGACCACGCAGACCCTGCCCATGGGTCCGGCCGCGTCGCAGATCGCCATCAAGCAGCTCGGCACCAACGGCGGCGGTTACTTCAACGTCAATTCCGCGCATCCGCTCGAGAACCCGACGGTGCTGTCCAATTTCCTGGAGATGCTGGCGATCCTGCTGATCCCGGCCGCGCTCTGCTACACCTTCGGCAAAGCGGTCGGCGATACGCGTCAGGGCTGGGCGGTGCTGGCGGCGATGACCATCATCTTCACCGTCGCGACGATTGCGACCATGTCCTTCGAACAGCAGGGCAATCCGCAGCTCGCGGCGCTCGGTGTCGATCAGCAGGCCTCCGCCACGCAATCGGGCGGCAATATGGAAGGCAAGGAAACCCGCTACGGCATCGGCGCACTCGGCGCTGTGGGCGGTGGCGACGACCTCGGCTTCCAACGGCTCGGTCAATTCCATGCACGACTCCTACACCCCGCTCGGCGGCATGATCCCGATGGTGATGATGCAACTGGGTGAGGTCGTGTTCGGCGGCGTCGGCTCGGGACTCTACGGCATGCTGGTGTTCGCCATCATGGCGGTGTTCATCGCCGGACTCATGATCGGTCGCACGCCCGAATATCTCGGCAAGAAGATCGAGTCCTTCGACATGAAGATGGTGTCGATCGTGATCCTGATGACGCCGACTGCTGGTGCTGCTCGGCACCGCGATCGCGCGTGATGACCGACGCCGGCCGCGCGACCATCTACAACCCGGGCGCGCATGGCTTCTCGGAAGTGCTGTATGCCTTCTCGTCGGCGGCCAACAACAACGGCAGCGCCTTTGCCGGACTCGGTGCGAACAACCCGTTCTACAACGGCTGGCTCGGTGTGGCGCTGTGGTTCGGACGCTTCGCGGTGATCGTGCCGGTGCTCGCCATCGCCGGTTCGCTGGCCGCGAAGAAACGTCTGCCGCAAGGCGCCGGCACCATGCCCACCCACGGGCCGCTGTTCGTCGGCCTGCTGATCGGCACGGTGTTGCTGGTCGGCGCGCTCACCTATATCCCGGCATTGGCGCTGGGACCGATGGTCGAACACTTGATCCTGTGGGCCGGAAACTGAGGTCACTGAATATGAGTCGCAAATCACTTTCGTTGTTCGATCCGACCCTGGTCACGCCGGCGCTGATCGATTCCTTCCGCAAACTCAGTCCGCGGCAGCAATGGCGCAACCCGGTCATGTTCGTCGTGTTCATCGGCAGTCTGTTGACCACCGGGCTGTGGGTGCAGTCGCTGAGCGGTCAGGGCGAGGCACCGGCCTGGTTCATCGGAACCGTCGACACTGTGGCTGTGGTTCACGGTGTTGTTCGCCAATTTCGCCGAGGCGCTCGCCGAAGGGCCGCAGCAAGGCGCAGGCCGCCTCGCTGCGCAGCGCCAAGCAAGGGCGTGCTGGCCAAGAAACTGCGCGAGCCGCGCTACGGTGCAAGCGTGGATTTCGTGCCCGGCACCGAACTGCGACGCGGCCATGTCGTGCTGGTCGAGGCCGGCGACATGATTCCCGCCGACGGTGAAGTCATCGAAGGCGTGGCCTCGGTGAACGAGAGCGCCATCACCGGCGAGTCCGCGCCGGTGATCCGCGAATCCGGCGGCGATTTCTCCGCCGTCACCGGCGGCACCACGGTGTTGTCCGATTGGATCGTGGTGCGCGTGAGTGTCAATCCCGGCGAGACCTTTCTCGATCGCATGATCGCGCTGGTCGAAGGCGCCAAGCGCCAGAAGACCCCGAACGAAATCGCGCTCACCATCCTGCTGGTCGCGCTGACGCTGGTGTTTCTGCTCGCGACCGTGACCCTGCTGCCGTACTCGCTGTTCGCCGTCGAGACGAGCGGCAGCGGCCAGCCGGTGACGATCACCGCGTTGGTGGCCCTGCTGGTGTGTCTGATCCCGACCACCATCGGCGCGCTGCTGTCGGCCATCGGTGTCGCCGGCATGAGCCGCATGCTGGGCGCCAATGTGATCGCGACCTCCGGACGCGCGGTCGAGGCCGCCGGCGATGTCGACGTGCTGCTGCTGGACAAGACCGGCACCATCACGCTCGGCAATCGTCAGGCGTCCGCGTTCATGCCGGTGCGCGGCGTGACCGAACAGCAACTGGCCGATGCCGCGCAACTGTCTTCACTCGCCGATGAGACGCCCGAGGGCCGCAGCATCGTGGTGCTCGCCAAGCAGCGCTTCAATCTGCGCGAACGCGATATCCATTCGCTCGGCGCGACCTTCGTGCCGTTCTCGGCGCAGACGCGCATGAGCGGCGTCAATCTGCCCAGCGAAAGCGCAAACCGTAACGAGATGCGGCAGATCCGCAAGGGCGCCGTGGACGCGATTCGCCGTCATGTCGAAACGCACGACGCGCATTTCCCGGACGAAGCCCAACACTTGGTCGATGAAGTCGCGCGGCGCGGCAGCACGCCGCTGGTGGTCGCCGACGGCACGCGTGTGCTCGGCGTCATCGAACTCAAGGACATCGTCAAGGGCGGCATCAAGGAACGCTTCGCGGAACTGCGCCGCATGGGCATCAAGACGGTGATGATCACCGGCGACAATCGCCTCACCGCCGCGGCCATCGCCGCCGAGGCCGGCGTCGACGATTTCCTCGCCGAAGCGACACCGGAGGCCAAGCTCGCGCTGATCCGTCAGTATCAGAGCGACGGCCGGCTGGTGGCGATGACCGGCGACGGCACCAACGACGCGCCGGCGCTGGCGCAGGCCGATGTCGCGGTGGCGATGCACAGCGGCACGCAGGCGGCGAAAGAGGCCGGCAACATGGTCGACCTCGATTCGAATCCGACCAAGCTGCTGGAAGTGGTGGAAGTCGGCAAGCAGATGCTGATGACGCGCGGCGCGCTCACCACCTTCAGCATTGCCAACGACCTCGCCAAATATTTCGCCATCATCCCGGCCGTGTTCGTGGCGACCTATCCGCAATTGAACGCGCTCAACGTCATGGGCCTGACCAGTCCGTCGTCGGCGATCCTGTCCGCGGTGATCTTCAACGCGCTGATCATCGTCGCGTTGATCCCGCTGGCGCTCAAGGGCATCAAGTACCGTCCGCAGAGCGCCGCCGTGGTGTTGCGGCGCAATCTGGCGATCTACGGCCTGGGCGGCATCGTGGTGCCGTTCGTCGGCATCAAGCTCATCGATCTCATTCTGACCGCACTGGGTCTGGTGTAAGGAGTCATGACCATGCAAACCCAACTTCGCCCCGCGCTCTCGCTGTTCGTCGTGCTCTCCGTCGTGACCGGTGTGATCTATCCGCTGGCCGTGACCGGTGTCGCGCAGGTGCTGTTCCCGCACGAGGCCAACGGCTCCATCGTCACCGTGGACGGCAAGCCGGTCGGTTCGGCACTCATCGGCCAACAGTTCACCGAACCGAAATACTTCTGGGGACGGCTCTCGGCCACGGGCCCTTATCCCTACAACGCCGCGGCGTCGAGCGGTTCGAATCTCGGTCCGCTCAACCCGGCGCTGACCGACGCGGTCAAGGCGCGTATCGACGCGTTGAAAGCCGCCGACCCGGGCAACGCTCAGCCGGTGCCGGTCGATCTGGTCACCGCCTCGGCCAGCGGCCTCGATCCGGACATCTCGCTCGCGGCGGCGTACTATCAGGCGGAACGTGTGGCCAAGGTCCGCAATCTGCCGCATCGAACAGATTCAGGCGCTCATCGAACAGAACGCCGACCAGCCCGTGCTGGGTTTCTTCGGCGAACCGCGCGTGAATGTGCTCAAGCTCAATCTCGCGCTCGACGGCGCACAGGTACAACGGCTCGGCGATCAACACTAAACACATGGCACCTAACGACCAACGCCCCAACCCCGACGAACTGCTCGCACGCGTCCAGATCGAGGAACAAGCAAGCGCGCCGCGGCAAGCTGAAGATCTTCTTCGGCGCCTCGCCCGGCGTCGGCAAGACCTATGCGATGCTGAACGAGGCGCGGCGCCTGCGCGCGCAGGGATTGGATGTGGTCGTCGGCGTGGTCGAAACGCATGGGCGCAGCGAAACCGCGGCACTGCTCGAAGGCCTGGACGTGCTGCCACGCAAAGCGGTCGAGCACCGCGGTGGAACGCTCCAGGAATTCGATCTCGATGCCGCGCTCAAACGCCGCCCGGCGGTGCTGCTGATCGACGAACTCGCGCACACGAATGCACCGGGCTGCCGTCACCCGAAACGCTGGCAGGATGTCGAGGAACTGCTGGCCGCCGGCATCGATGTGTTGTCGACGGTGAACGTGCAGCACATCGAAAGCCTCAACGACATCGTCGGCGGCATCACCGGCGTGCGCGTCTGGGAGACCGTGCCCGATCGCATCTTCGCCGCGGCCGACGAAATCATGCTGGTCGATCTCACGCCCGACGATCTGCTGGTGCGCTTGCGCGAGGGCAAGGTCTATCTGCCCGATCAGGCCGAGCGCGCGATCCAGAATTTCTTCCGCAAGGGCAATCTGATCGCGCTGCGCGAACTGGCGCTGCGGCAGACCGCCGACCGCGTCGACGATCAGATGCTCGCGCTGCGCCGTGCCAGCGCGCCGGAGCGGGTCTGGCAGACCGGCGACACCCTGCTGGTGTGCATCGGTCCGAACGACGCCGACGAGAAGGTGGTGCGCACCGCCGCGCGCCTGGCCGCAAAACTCGACAGCGCCTGGCACGCGGTGTACGTCGAGACACCCGCTCTGCAACGCCTGCCGGAGGTACGGCGGCGCAGCATCCTCAAGACGCTCAAACTCGCTCAGGATCTGGGCGCGGTCACTGCAACGCTCGCTGAACAGGACACGGTCGAGGCGGTACTCGCGTATGCGCGACGCCACAACCTCGGTCGCATTGTCGTGGGGCGCAGCACGCACACGCACTCACGCTGGTTTCCCCGCGAAACCTTCAATCGGAGACTGGGCTCACAAGCGCCCGACATCGATCTGCTCACCGTGGCGCGCGATGAAGCACAGCTGCGCCGTGCAACCCCAGACACGCCGGAGTCGGTGCGCGGAGAACCCCTGCGCCTGGAGAATATACGGGCGTATGGCTATGCGCTGCTCACCTGCATCGGCATTGCTGTCGGCGCCACACCGCTGCTGGAATACCTCGATCTCGCCAATATCGTGATGCTGTTCCTGGCCGGCGTGATGTTCGTCGCGTTCCGCTTCGGTCGCGGACCGGCGGTGTTCGCCGCGATTCTGAACGTGGTCGTCTTCGATTTCTTTTTCGTGCCGCCGCGCTTCACCTTCGCGGTCAGCGATGTGCAGTATCTGCTGACCTTCGTGGTGATGCTCGTGGTCGGGCTGGTGACCGGGCAGCTCACCGCCGGGTTGCGTTATCAGGCACGCGTCGCGCGTTCTCGCGAGGAACGCGCGCGCAGTCTCTCGGAAATGGCCAAGTCGCTGTCTTCGGCGCTGGTCGAACAGCAGGTGGTGGAGATCAGCGACAAGTTTCTTGAAGCCAGTTTCCGCGCCAAGGCGGCGATCCTGCTGCCGGACCTGAACGACACCCTGCATCCGCCCGCTGTCGGGCACGCATGGCGGCACGCCGGCCTACGATCTGGCCATCGCGCAATGGTGTTACGACAAGAGCGAACCCGCCGGCAGCGGCACCGACACGCTGCCAGCGAGTCCGCAACTGTATCTGCCGCTCAAGGCGCCGATGCGCGTGCGCGGTGTGCTGGTGGTGGAACCGGCCAATCCGCGCCTGCTGATGATTCCCGAACAGAGCCGTCTGCTGGAAACCTCCGCCGCGCTGATCGCCATCGCACTGGAACGCATCCACTTCGTATCCATCGCCCAGGAAACGCTGATTCGTATGGAGTCCGAGCGCTTGCGCAACTCCCTGCTCGCGACGTTGTCGCACGATCTGCGCACACCGCTCACCGCGTTGGTCGGTTTGGCCGAAACGCTGTCGCTGGAGTTGGCGGCGGTGGAATCCTTGCATGCGGACAAGGCCGGCGTGATCCGTGAACAGGCGTTGCGCACCAGTCGTCTGGTGAACGATTTGCTGGAGATGGCCAAGCTGCAATCTGGCGAGGTCACACTGCGCAAGGATTGGCAGTCGCTGGAAGAAATCGTCGGCAGCGCACTGCAGAATCTCGAATCGGTCATGACCGATCATCCGCTCAAGCTGGATTTGCCGGCGGATCTGCCCTTGATTAAATGCGATGCCGTGCTGATGGAACGGGTGCTGGTCAACCTGCTCGAGAACGCCGCCAAATACACAGATTCTGGAACGACCATCGGTGTCAGCGCCGCCACTGCCGATGCGGTCATGCGTGTCGAAGTCTGGGACGCAGGCGCGGGCGTACCGCCCGGTCAGGAGCGCGCGATATTCGAAAAGTTCGCGCGCGGCAAGAAGGAATCCGCCATTCCCGGCACCGGCCTGGGACTCGCGATCTGCGAGGCCATCGTGCAGGCGCACGGCGGCCGCATCTGGGCCGAGAACCGCGTACCGCAGGGCGCGCGTTTTGTGTTCACGCTGCCGCTCGATGCGCAGCCGAGCATTGAACCCGAACCACGTTGATGAAGCCGACAAGACATGGCGATTGAAACACACGGCAACATCCTGATCATCGAGGATGAGAAAGAAATCCGCCGTTTCGTGCGCCAGGCGCTGGAGACGGAAGGCTATCGCGTATTCGAGGCCGAGAATCTGCAACGCGGCCTGATCGAGGCCGGCACGCGCAAACCCGACATGGTGATTCTCGATCTCGGTCTGCCGGACGGCGACGGCACGGATTTCATTCGCGAGGTGCGCGCCTGGAGCGGCATGCCCATCGTGGTGCTGTCGGCGCGCGTGGAGGAACACGACAAGGTCGCGGCGCTGGATGCCGGTGCCGACGATTACCTCAGCAAACCTTTCGGCGTGGGCGAACTGCTGGCGCGGGTGCGCGCAGCGTTGCGCCGGCATGCGCGGGCCGGTGAAGCGCCTGATTCCAGCGTGCAGTTCGGCGATGTGATCGTCGATCTGGCCAATCGCCGCATCACCAAGGCCGGCGCGGAAGTCCATCTCACGCAGATCGAATTCCGCCTGCTCGCCGTGCTACTGAGTCATCCCGGGAAGGTGCTGACACACCGCCATCTGCTGCGCGAAGTCTGGGGACCGTCCTATGTCGAGCACAGTCACTACCTGCGCATCTACATGGGCCATCTGCGGCAGAAACTCGAAGACAATGCCGCGCGACCGCGGCATCTGATCACGGAGACCGGTATCGGTTATCGCTTCCTGCCGGCATGAATCTCGACAGATTGGCGGCTGCCGAAAATACTTCAAGGCGGGCATGGCCATTCCAGAAATATTCAAGATTTGATTATTTTTTATCCCCTATACTCATTGCCTGCTTTACATATTCATCTTCAGTGATGATGCCGTCATGGTCAGCGTCCCAGAATGTGCAGTTCTTGTCTGCGATTGCAGGATCACTGTAGACAGCTTTGCATTCCGTGCCGGACATCTGACCGTCTTTGTTGACATCAGTCGCTTCCAGAATCATTTTATAGGCACTCCGCGCCCTCTCTTCTGACGGTCCGGCAGCGTGGCTGATTGTGCTGGTGCTGATCATGAACATAAGAATTAGCATTCCGATCTTCTTCATCTTTGCTCCTCCTCTGCTAGAGTCATTTTATCCAATGTAGGGTGGGTGAAGCGCGTTGTTTGCGCCGTAACCCACCAAGCGTGCCGTAGGCACACAGTAGCAAACGCGTTGTGTTGCTGCGCAACGCTTGGTGGGTTACGCAAAAAACGCGCTTCACCCACCCTACATTTTGACTAAAGTAAGTGCCATTCAGATCTAAGCCCTCAAGTCGGCCAATATCCAGGATATTCCAGCGCAATCACACACTCCGCGGTGACTATCATGCGCTCGATCAGCTGATCTTGAGCACCTCACCCGGCTGCGGTTGCGTGACCTTTACGCCGCGCTCGTGCAACACCGCGCCCAAGGTGGCGATGGCGTTTTCCTCGCCGTGCACCAGCGCCACCGGCGGCTGTCCTTGGAAACTGCTGTACCAATCCAGCAATCCAGACTGATCGGCATGCGCCGACAAGCCGCCAATGGTGTGTATCTTTGCGCCGACGCGGATGGTCTCGCCCCACAGACGCACATGTTTGGCACCGTCGACCAGCGATCTTCCGAGTGTGCCGCGCGCCTGGAAGCCAACCATGATGACGTGGCAATCGTTGCGCCACAGATTGTGCTTGAAGTGATGCTTGATGCGCCCGCCGGTGCACATGCCGCTGCCGGCGATGACCAACGCGCCGGCACGGATGCGATTGATCGCCATCGATTGATTCGGGGTGCGGCTGTAATGGAGATTGGGCAGGGTGAACGGGCCGTCGTTGTCGATGCGCGCCCGCGCCGCCTCTTCATCATAAAGCCGCCAGTGTCGCGTGTAGACTTCGGTCGCCTCGATGGCCATGGGGCTGTCGAGAAAGACATTCCAGCCGTCCAGCCCCCAGTCCTGATAGTGCTGCTGGAACACATACAGCAGTTCCTGGGTGCGACCCACAGCGAAGGCGGGAATCAGGATATTACCGCGGCCCCGACTCGCTTCGCGCAACACCTCGCCGAGTTCCTGCCAGGTGCTGTCCCAGTCGCGGTGATTACGGTCGCCGTAGGTGCTTTCCATGACCACGAGATCGGCCTGCGTCACGCGCACGGGATCGCGCAGGATCGGCGCGCCGTGATGACCCAGATCGCCGCTGAACACTATGCGGCGTTCGCCGCCTTTATCCTGCACGCGCAATTCGGCAATCGCCGAACCGAGGATGTGTCCGGCATCGCGCAGCCGCAACCACACACCGGGCGCAATGCGCTGTTCGACGTCGTAATCCAGCGTCTTGAAATATTGCATGCAGGCTTGCGCGTCGGCGACGGTGTACAGCGGCTCCAATGGGCGCAGGCCTTTGCGTTGCCGTTTGCGGTTCTCCCATTGGGCGTCTTTTTCCTGTAGATGCCCGGAATCCTTGAGCATGATGCGGCACAGATCGCGGGTGGCGCGCTGGGTGTAAATCGCGCCCCGATAGCCGGCCATGATCAGCAGCGGCAGACGCCCGGAATGATCCAGATGCGCATGGGTCAGGACCACGGCATCGAGACCTTGCGCCTCGAAGGCAAACGGCTCGCGGTTACGGGCCTCGTCCTGCCAACGGCCCTGGATCAGGCCGCAATCGATCAGCACCCGCGCCTGGTCGGTCTCCAGTAAAAAGCAGGAGCCCGTGACCTCACGTGCCGCGCCCAGAAATTGTATTTGCATACTCACGTCTCCTGATCCTCGGTTTTTGCGGATCATCAATGCCTCCGGTGAATATACACAATAAATTCATCCTCTAAGGGCTAAAGATTTCAGCGATCTAACCGATTCTAAACTCGGTCTCTAATTAATCTTTCTTGATGATTCTTTGGACAATTTTTACCCACTTGGCAACCCGGCTCACGACATCCTCTCATGACAGATACCCCGCCGGAACCGAGTTCCCCCCACACCCGCGTGCAGGACATCCTGCTGCTGCCGCCGTTGCCGGCCATTGCCTGCCAGCTCCTTTCGCTGGTGGGGCGGGACGATTGCGATATTGTCGCGCTATCGACCTTGATCGAGCAGGACCCAGGGCTGGCCGCACGCATTGTGGGCATCGCCAATTCCGCCTATTTCGCCCGACGCACCCCGATTTGCAGCGTTCGTGAGGCCATTGTCCGGGTGCTCGGCCTCAACCTGGTGCGCGGCATCGCGATTGGCATTGCGCTCAGCAAGCCCTTCGACGCCAGCGCCTGCGCCAGCTTTCAGCTGGACCGCTATTGGTATCGCGCCTTTCAGACGGCCAATCTGGTCGGTTGCCTCGCACCGCTGGTCCGCCTTGTCGATACGGAGCGAGACTGTCTGTTCCTCTGCGGGCTGTTGCACAACCTTGGCCAAATTGTCCTGGTACACGCATTCCCGGATCGGATGAACAGTGTCTTTCAGCGCTGGGCAGAGAACCCGGAGCTAGGACTTCTAAACCTGCAGACACAACATGTCGCCCTGAACGAGATCGAGGCCGGCACGATCATCGCGCGCCGCTGGCAACTGCCCGCACATGTCGCCGATGTCATCGCATTCCGCCATGAACCAGCGCATGCCGGTGCTGCCATGCCCCTGGTACAATTGATCGCCAGTTGCGCCGAGTTTGCCAGCGCCTTGTATACAGACCCCGCCGCATCACTGCCGACCCAGGAAGCGGCAGGGGCGGCGTTGGCAGGTGTTCCGCCGGAACACCTGGAGCAAGCCCTGCGGCACGCGTGCGCGCAGGATGCGCAAATCCGCGCCCTGGCTGAATCGCTGACATCCAGTTGCGAGTGAGGAACACATGAACGCCGCGCCCTTCGCTGAAGCCTATCAGGAACTCAATCACCGCTTCATCAAACTGGTGAACGATCTGTCCGCCTTGCGCAGACTGTCGAGTATCAGTCTGCGTAGTACAACCCAAGATGAGTTGTTGCGCGATGCCATGCGCGTGTTAATGGAGAACAGTGATTTTGAGCGGTGTTCAATTTTCTTACTGGAAGATGAAACACTGATGTGTGTCGGCGGCATGGATTGGCCCGATATGCTCCATAACGAAACCGGCAGCCAATCGCGCCGGCCGTCGTCATTCCAAATTGGCGAGGGCATTATCGGCATGGCCGCCGAGACCGGCAATCTGCAACATTGCCGCGACAGTCAACGCGAGCCGCGCTTTCTGCAACTTGAACAGACCAACACAGTCGGCTCACTGATCTGCGTGCCGGTGATGTTTGCCGATAAGGTGCTGGGCGTGGTCAATGTGTCACATCAACGCGCCAATGCCTTTACTGACGCGCACGAACGTTTATTAGCGGTGTTCGCCAGCTTCCTGGGTCAAATACTCACCAACTGGCGCTACTACAACCAGATGGAAGAGGAGATTCAGCGCCGCACCCTGGAATTGGAATCGGCACTCGCCGAGGCCGAGGAACTCAAGCGCCGCTATCAACACTTGTCGATCGTCGACGAACTGACCGGCATTCACAACCGGCGCTTCTTCTTCCCGGAAGCGAATGCAGCCCTGGCCAGCGCGGTGCGGCACCAGCATGCCTTTACCATCATGATGGTCGACCTGGATCACTTCAAACAGATCAACGACCAGTACGGACACGGCATGGGTGACAAGGTGTTGCAAGTCGCCGCAGCCTTGCTCAAGGGGCAAACGCGCGAGGGCGACATCATTGCGCGCTTCGGTGGCGAAGAATTCGTCCTGGCGTTGCCGCACACGGATATGGAAGGTGCAAAACAACTCGCGGACCGCATTCTGCAGTCACTGCGCAACCTGGCGTTCAATGCCACGGGTAAAACCGTGCGCGTAACGACTTCGATCGGCTTGAGCGGACTGACCGGAGATGAGTCGCCCGACCGTCCCGACCTGCTCGAATCCCTGCTTCGTCAAGCCGACCAGGCCCTGTATTTCTGCAAGGCCCATGGCCGTGATCAGAGTCGCGCCTACAGCGATATCGATCTGCGTTTATCCTGAGATTCCGCGTTACCAATTCGCCTGCAGACCTGACGCCCAATCGGCAACGAATTGCTGATTGGACTCGACGAAGTCCGGATCGTGTTCACGGCGGTTGATGGTCAGATGTACCACCACTTTATTCGGCTCGGGTGACTGACCGGTGGTCACCGTCCATTGCAGCGCATTCGGACAACCAGGCAGCGTAAAGCGCACACCATCGCGGATATCTTCACGGTGCACGCGAAAACGCCCCCACACGCAGTAGATCTCGCCACGCGCGCCCTCGTCGCTGAACACTTCGCTCACTGAGGCACACCAACGCGTAAAATCGCTGATCGACAAACGTCGCTGCAATTCGAGGACGTTCGTGTGGACAGTGGCAGTCGCGAAGAATTCCATCACACCATTACTGCATTCAAGGAAGAATGCGCACGGACGAAATCTCCGAGTTACCGTCGAGATCACACGCGCCGGTGACAAACAACTGCACCCTCCGCTCGTGAAGCAACGCGTCTAACGTTGTGCGATACATAAGCTCACTGCCAGCACGGCCATAATCGGCATAGAATCCGTCGGCACTGCGGCAACCGCTGGCACTCTTCTCCAAGTTCAAGCGCAACGTGAAACGCCCCTGCTGATTGGCCTCTAGCGCCGCAATGGCAACAGGCACCGTCCAACCTGAGACACCCGCCCAGACGTTAGGTGACAAACCAACGATTAGAACCGCTAGCCAAGAAACTCTTCCACGCATGCCCAAACCCTCCTCGCTGACGTCCGCTCAGATTATCTAACGACCCAAACGATAAAACCCGCACAAGGCGGGTCTTATCGTTTATATGGCGCGCCCGGAGAGATTCGAACTCGCAAAAATTATTCTGAGCGGACCCAGGAGGTACTAAGAGGTTGGTATTTAAAGAGAATACAGGGATACGCACCTCTACCATTCCTCTCCAAACCTCACTTTTCCTCTCGAAACGGTCACAAAATGGGCACCTGATAGAGCACCGTGAAACTATAAATATATCAGTAGTAGCCGAAATTTGATCTGACAGTGTATGTAAAATTTACTTTGTCCGGTTTTTGACCAACGAGGAAGTCGGGTGGCATGTTTCAGCGATCCCTCTTCGTCTGCTAACAACCGGTTACGGACCTATAGTGAAAGCAGATTTCAGAGCACAGCTACAGCCGAGTTCGGCCAGAAGCGGTCATTTATAGCCCGTGTGCGCCGCCAGAGCGGCGCGCACCGTCCTTGCAATATCGGTCACGCTCGGTTGTTAGTCATCCTCCTGCCGTGCGGCACGCTCTCGCAGTTTGCTAACCGCATCCGCCACATGTTCTGGATAGTTGCCCGTGAAGTACTCATAAACGAGCGGATTTCCAGCAAAGAAATGAGAACATAACTCAACCCAGTGTTCCGTCCTCAACTTGCCATTAAACTTGAACAATTTCTTCGAGCGCGCCTTGATCCGCGCTTGGCTTTTCAGATTGTAGTTAAAGTCTGAATCTCGGCGTTGAGCGTACTCTTCCTCGCTGTAACACTGAACTGCTCCATCGAAGTGACGGAAGGTACCACTGTCAAGGTCGAACTCTGCGTGCACGTAGCGCGCCGGGAAGTACTTTTGGCCATCCAGAATGAGATAGGATTGCTCCGACTTAAACTCCAATGCCTGAAAGGTCTTGATGCGCCCATCTTCGCTCCATTTTGTATCTAAGCTGTACGCATTGGCGAAGAAGAGTGACACGTGATCAGGATTGAGATCCATTGGAGGGCGAAGCTTGCCTACTCCACTCTGAATCTTTGAAATGTCATCGTTGTATGGCGGCCCATACCAAGTGTCCAATTCGATGTAGCTGGTGTCATCGACATTGATTCTGACGCGGTCCTCGTCAATTGCAATGTATTTCGTGACATCGTTGCTTTCAAAGCTCCAGACTAGATCGACGAATCTAGGCGCCCAGTTATTGATGCTGTGCATTCCGCGTCGGAAATACGGGTGCGCCATCAGCATGTAATTTCGGGCACGAAAATACCCCGGCTGATGAACACTCGCATGAAATTCTGACGAAAGTATGTCAAACGTAATAAGACCGTCCCGCTCACGAGCAATGCCTTCTGTTAGGTGTTCGAGGATGCCCGGTGCGGAAGCGACTATTCCGATCGTAGGTATATAGGAAAAATTGTCATTAGTCAGAGAGAGGCCCTTGCTCGCCGAGAAAGCTTTGAAGAGTTCAATTTCTTCTATGCGCTCCTCGATATGAGCCGCTGCAAAGACTCTTTGCGCCTCTGCGTGTCGGATAAGTAGCTCGTCCTCAGCTGGGTTTTCAGTAAGCTTCATTTTCTACGGTGATTGTGCGTTGGGGGGCTGGTATGTCTAACGATTTGTGGGCCGTAAGCGCTCATTATGCAGTGTTTTGCCTCAAGTACTCGCAATAAGCCTCTTTGGTGATCTTGGATAACCCGTAGAGACACACTGCAACAAACCCCGCTAGCATGCTAGCTTCTACACCCGATTTTTCCCCTATGTATCCCGATATGGCTATTATCAGTGCGTGAGAGCCTTTCTTTTCTAGCGCTTCTATCCGCTTCCAAAGCGATTCGTATTTTTTATTGCGCTCGCAGAGAAAATGGAACATTTCTCTTTTTACAAGCTCCCAATATTTCTTTTCGGGCCGATTATCCTCTTCAGACAATAGAAAGCGTCGTGGCCGCTTTGCCGACGCCTGAGGCGGGGTTGGGCCACCACGCCACATGAACTTAGCAACATCATCAATGTTATCCACGGCACCGACCTCCCATACCATCAGAGCCGTAGCTTCGTAAGTGAGTTCATCTGTGTCGATGATATTTAGTAACTGTTGAGTGTCCATTTTTGCCTAATTCGTGACATAACCGGGTGGAAAATACTTAGCCTTCGGGAAGGCTAACGCCATTGTCATGCGCTGCATAGCACACGAAGTGGAATCTCATAGGTGTCACTCAAATAGCGCTCAGTAACAGCCAAGAGCGTCAATTGGCTTCTCGTAGCCGCAGCCACCGACAGGCCTGGCTGAACCACGGTTACTCGCAGTCGGACCTCGCATCTCCGGCTCATATCACGAATCCGTATGAGAGCAGGGACGTCTCCGCGTTCAAAGCGCGTAGATCGACCTTGTGAAGTTCGCATGCCGTCTCTCTTTAATAGATGCGTGAAGAGCTCGGTCCTCCGCTGGTGGTTAGCCAGCCAATTAGTACTCCTCTGGGCTTGTCCACAAACAACATAAAGATCATCTACGCGTGCTCCTGGCGCTCCCCCAGCATACTTGCAGTGGTAAAGCTCTACGTCGATAGTGCTTCTATCGCCTTCAGTTAGAACACGAATGGCGACGACATCCGCCGCCTCACCTGCGCCGTCATCGTCGAAGATGACCTCGTAAGTTATGTCTGTCTGAAGGTGTTCGATAAGCCTATGCTGCACGGTTCCGGCTTTCCGACTCTCTCCTTGCGACTCCTTAGTGATATCCACACCGGTCCAATCGAGGATCGTTAACTGTTCGATGGGAAACGGCTGTAGCGTAGTAGCGGGCAGCTCCACGTACTCGCATCCTTCGAGCGAAGAACCGTCCGCAAACCAGATTGCCGGAGGACACTCAGTAAAGAACTCGGCGAGTGGTTCGATAGTTTGACCTCTACGGATGTTTAGTTGAGGACCGGAGACCTGCTTGAACCGGAAGTCAAAGGTATCGTTCGAGCAAAATAATTCGAGCTGTAATAATCCATCCCATCTCTCACAGAAGACCCTCACAACGACCGATCCATCGTCGTTACGCGGACACACCCCGATATCTACATTGGTGAGAGGCACTTCCGTACTTCCAGATGTTAGAAAGTTCGTAGCATGTTCCGGCCGTACGAGTAATTCAGTCGGCCACTCGACGGCAATGACCACCTTGTTTGGAACGGAACCAACTGGATTGGGCTTTAATGTGCCCGCCAAAACGGCATCTGGGTCTATTGATTCATCGACCAGCTTCTGGCCTATGCATCTCGCCCAGGTTGCAAACGCATCCACCCGAAGCCTCAGGTTGGACCAAACTCGGCCGCGTTTAGCTGCCCCAATGGATGCCTTCTGACCACGCTCAAAGCCTTGGCCGGCTAGAACAGCTTTCGTGGCCCCTTGTCTCGCCGCCTGTCCGATACGTGCCTCGACATCGGAACCCATTCTACCCGTATACCGAATCTGACGCCCTAGATGCTCGTTCAGTCCAACGTTGTTCAGAACAAGCCTGTTAATCCCGTGGAAGCAACGGAAGAGTTTTGGAGCGATCATCAACTCGACATCATCGCCGCAAAGAGCCTTTGCGAGTTCCTTGTACGAACCGCTGATATTGGAACCATGAAGGTACAGAAGACGTCTATCGCGGTCCCAGGTTGCGATGAAGAGCTCCCATCCCATTGTCCGAATTGACTCTACATCGCTCCATCGCACAGAACTCTCAGTTGCTGCAAGCACTACAAGTGTGTTTTCTCGCTCGTTTAGACTGTGATAGAGCTTGTCCCGCGCAGTAAGGCCGCGAAAGCCTTTCCGAAAACCTTTTGGATGCCAGTTTGCGCAACGGGTCTTGTATACGACCATGCTAGCTGCCGGACGAAGGTCTTTAAGGGGAACCTCGCTAAGAAAGGCATCAAAGCCTTGAAAAAACTCTTGTGAGGCTACTTCTTGGTCAATGACCGCTGTGCTAAGTGCCGGAAGCAGAGCGTTCCAATCCGGATCCTGTGAGTAAAGGGCTCGAAGCCCCTCGGTAACATCGATGAGCGCCGTATTGGCGATAAAGACCGGGTCTCCCAAGTCTGGACGAGAGCGGGTAAACCGTCCCGCCAATTGAAGGGTGACAGCTAAGCTCTTCTTGATGTCATGGAAGGCCGCAATCTTCAGCTCTGGCAAGTCGAATCCCTCGCCAAGCATGTCCACGCATACAACAACGCGTGCTTCGCCGGTGAATAGCTTCCGCTTGGCCCCTTCACGTTCCCGAGACGGGATGCCAGAGTGAACCACTATGGCCTCATAGCGCCCGAACGTCTGGTAGAGCGAGTGGATGGTAGCCGCTCTCGACACACTATCCACACGCGCCATCACGATATGTTTTCCAGTGGAATCAGCGTCCAGCTCGTCGAGGGCGGCCTTCGCAATCTTCTCGTCACCGCGTGCAATGTCGAACTCGTGTACTTGCCGGAACCTGATCGGACGGAAGTACCCCTCCTCTTGCGCCTTACGAAGCGGATAAACAAAGACGAGCTTTCCATCTACCTTCTGACCGTCCTCGCGGAACGGCGTGGCAGTAAACTGAAGAACAGTTCTACCCTCAAAATATTGCCGGAACGCCTTCCAAGTCTTTGCTTCCGCATGGTGTGCCTCGTCGATAAAGAGATGGGTACAGAGGTGGGCCATACGTGCTTGCACCTCTTTATCGCAGCCTCCAACGAGTGCACTGGACGTCACAATGACATTGCACTGAGAAAAGAAGGCGTCTACGTCCGCTGCTGTCCTTGGTCGTGACAGTAGTGTTCCGACCACTGGACAGAGCGCATCAGAAGCTAAAACAGCATTTCCTGGAATTCTCAGAACACCAAGACTCTCGAACTTACCAGCGATCTGGGTACGCAAGGCGTCTGTCGGGACGATAACCAGCACGCGAGGACAAAGCGCAGAGACCAACGTTGACAGCATCGTCTCCGTCTTGCCTGTACCGGTCGGCATAACGACGGTAGCTGTTTCACTAGTGGTGCACCAATGTGCGTGTATAGCATGCAGCGCGCCTACTTGCGGACGACGCAGTCCGATTACGCTTCGGCCAGAATCTTCCTCAATGAATCGGAAGGCGCCCCGCCAGGATTCGAGAGCTACCGCTGCAAGCTGCCTGGAACGCAGGGAGGTATCGAGCAGCAGTGGGTGGCGCAGCCAGTAGCCGGTGGTCAAATCAAGATCTTCTACGTCGACCGACTCGTACTTCGCAACGATTACGCGCTCATCTTGAGTGAAGGTCTTCGACTTTGGCCTCCTAGAGAAGAGATATGCGACTGATTGATTGTCTTCGCCTAAGAGCAGGTGTCCGACATCTTTCTCACGCGTGCACGAGACGGCCCTACATCGCATCACCTGCTCAGATAGAAGCTGCTGTCTAACATGGCCGAGGTTGGGGAGCTTTATGTCAAGCGCCCATACTGCCGGTAGTTTGACCTGCATAGACTCTCCACAACCCAGGCTTTTCCTGGGGCCGGTAGCATAACGGGCACAAGCACCCACCAACTCTACGGAGGAAAATATTAAGGAACGTTACCCCGTTACCGAACTTAGTCTGGCGGGAGAGCAATGCATCTTCCGTAACCAGCCGGGTTAAAACGATTTTACGTTTGCGGGTTCCGGATATCCAGCAGGAAAACTACGGATAGGGCGTTGAATTCGGGAATGCAGAACCTAGCGCCACAAACTTAGCTCTATCTTCATAAACGGTCAGTTAAGCTGTCATTACATGCGGACTGCTTCTGGCCGATCTGAGCCATGCCGTTTTCGTATGGCTCGTCTGATGTACAGGTCCGCTACGGTTCGATTCCGGGCACAAACTAATTCAATTATTTCTATTATGCAGAGCCAGCTTTCGGCCAGAAGCGCCTGCACCTGTGCTGAGTGTTCGATTTGGAGCAGTCCATGCTGCCCATACATTTGGCGAATTTAAATAGGCTTCGTGTGCCTAGATTGTTGACCGTTTCCCGCGGGCTGTAACAATGCCTGTGTGAGGGTAAATATCGTTAACAGTGAACATCGTTAGGATGCCCCTTGTTCGCCAAACTGGTCTGCTGAGCGAAAAACCAAGGGGCGGAGTGATTCATCTGCCAAGGCTTCCAGGCGGGTCAACCCGCCTAAATCAGCGTCATGGGTGAGCAGAAATCGGGTACGCGGCAAATGGCCATGAGTGCTTAGGCGGCTCAGAACCTCATCCACGCCATCGATCAGACCCTGCTCAGCAAATTGATACGCGGGATAACTGAATTGCCCATCCTCGCCCCGTATGGCAATGACGGTGCCTGCGATTGCACGTTGCCGGATTTCGGCGAGCGACGAACCGAGGCGGGTTGCTGCCTCCGCTTCTGTCAGCACGCCACCATTCTCCCCAAGCAAGGCGTTGTACCTCGCCTTGGCTATTTCGCGTGAACGTGCTCGGCAGTCACTACCTTGGGTTCTGTGCATCGTCAAATCATAGGACTAGACGTATCGAAATGATAGCAACATCGGATTGAGTTGAGCCTCGCCGCATGACGACTTCCAGCTCTAATGTGTGTACGGAATATACATGTAAACTAAGTAACCACATCATTGTCGGCGATCTCGGTCTTTAACCTTGATCCAATAACCGGATAGCTCCGAAGACTGCTCTTCGCCGGGAGCGGCCACACAGCTACAGCAGATTTCTGAAAGTAGTCACTACCGAGTTCGGTCAGAAGCAGACTCTCAGAAAATTACCTAGTAAAATATAATTTCCAGATTTCTAAATTAGCCGAACAAAGATGAGGCTGTTTCACAAACATTGTCTAATTCATATCGTGACCGTATTTGGGAAAGAAATGTGTTCTGCCCCCCATAACTGGGGTGTCTGACTTTCAAGACCTCGCACTGCACCTTAAATCGTATTGCCGCCTTTTCTGCATCGTTACCAATCGCAACTATTCGCTTAGGCTTTAATAATTCTACTAACTCACCAAGCAACTCTTCTCCGGCTAATCTCTCCCTGGAATTATGTGCCCGGTTGCTAAAGGGATCACCCGCCTCATATGGATGCAATGGAAAGACATTCCAAAGAAATACAGGATTTGTGATTTTTTCCAGAACACTCCAAATTACTGCCGCTGTTCTTTCCGGAACCGCTTGCCCCTTGGTCAAACGGCCTATCTCAATCCCCCATCTCGCTGCATGATGACAGAGATGCACATCGTCGGTAAGAGCTAAACCCGTTCGCCGTCCACCTCTATATCCTAAATCTCTGCCAATCCATATTGAGTCAACCTCTACTTCGCTCGCGGCAATCAACATTTTCTTTAATAGAGCTCTTCTTTTCTCTGGAGCATCATAAACATCATATACTTCACAGCGATCAGAGTACGGATTGAACGTGTTTTCGAACGCCAAATTACTTAACTCTTTTACAAAAGAGACTGCGCCCATACTATTCTCCTATAGGACGATAGCTGATTTTTCTGTTTTCTCGGTCTCCGATGACGATGCCTCCATTATTCTTCCTTACTTGCCTAAATACGGAATAGCCCTGAAGAATAGCGTCCTCCCACAATTTAAGAGGGCATTTATCTACCTCATAGCCGTGCACAAACTTCTGAATGGTCTTAAGCGCATCAAAAGAAACACTATCATGGCCTTCAAAATAATCGAGCCCTTTTGAATAGGAATAGAGCCAGGCGGTTAGCCCCTCCTCAACAACGATTGCTCTTCCACCATCCTGAGCTTCATCAAAGACAGGATTACTTTTCCTTTTCTGTTTGATTAACGCTCTAAATGTCGGGGACCAATGAAGAATTGCGGCATGCGCCAAATGAAATACATCATGGAAGCGGTATCCGTCAGGGTCTCGTATGTTGTCAGTCAGCGGCGATCCTAGAAAAACACTATTCCATCTTAAATAACTCTGCCCACTCTTTCGCTGAGTGATATGAATTTCAAAGTGTCTTGGTAGCTGTTCTTCTTCGGGAAATGTAGCATCGAAATCCGGCAATGAGTCTTTATTTGGAATAGTGAATCTGCCAAGTGTTTTTATTAGATTTCCTTTTACCACTTTTGCAAAAGAAAGGCCTGTTGACAGTATTGCTTGAAGGTACAGTCGCGCAAACTTAATAAGTTCCTCACGGACATCGGACGAGTCTTTATCAGTTTTAAGCAATTGAGCTGCCATATAGCCAAGCTCGATTAGCGCAAAATCTAAGCTCTCTACATGAGCAGAAGTAATAATCTGTGAAATTGGCGCACTCTCATGGTCATTAGCAGATATAATTTTGACACCTGTTTCATTAGATGCTGCATCGAACACTCCAGCCAATTCAATATTCACACGCCTGCATAAAGCAGAAAAATACCAGAGCGCATCTCCAAACTCTTCTTCAACTGCGTCTTTATAGGTGGGATATGCCTTTTTCTCCCTGCGATACTTTTTTGAGGCGGCCATAATACTTCCTACTTCGCCATATAGCCCCAAGAGTATTGGATTTATCTCTTCAAGTGAAAACCTATCCGTTTCGACAATTATTCTCTCATACTCTTGTAGCGGAATAGCGCCTTTCAAATCGTTTAGGTTTTTCGTATTTATAATATCCATAGCATCTCGTTCCGTATCTGTATGGATGGTCGCCTATGTTGTGTTAAGCCCATGCTATTTTCCCTTGAGTCCTTTCAGTATTAAATAGACACACTCGTCAACAAAGGGCGATATCATCAGGCGCTTGTATTCGTTTTCGTCAAGTCCGCAGCGCGACGCAAGCTCAGATACGCTGTGACTATGTATAGATGCTGTAATCGCAACATAGTCACTGTCATGTCCGTGCGAATTCGCTAACTGCTGCAAATCCGAATAGCCCTCATTATGGGATATCTGCCAATTTTCAGTTAACGTTTCGGGCGCATCAGATGTCAAAAAAAGCTTGCAGACATCGCCAACTACACCACCAAAGGCCCCAAGTAAAAAAATCGGCTTCTGTTCATTAAGGGCTAACACAATTTCTTCCAATACCCCTGGCATCTTGCCCTTGTACCCGGTAAGTCTTCCTCCGGCACAAATTCGGACGGTGGATGAGGCAATCGACTTCTCTCGCATTTCAGTCAAACAGCGAGACCAGATATATGAGTTCCGGGGAGTATTAGGTGGTAGAAATATCCCTTTATCGAGGCCTTCGGCCACATCACCAGCTATTTCGTATTCGACAGTTTCCATGATTTGGTGGTATTTAGCTCTCCATGCAGTCGTTTCTGAATCAGATACATATAGTGGCCATGCTAAATGATTTTCAACGTGCGGCGCTGTTTCTACTAGCCTGTCCTTTAGGATTCTAGCTTCATCAAGGATAAACTCTGTGAAGCCACCAGGTCGCAAATCTCCGCCATAGAGCAATGTTGCGGATCGCGCTAATAAATGTCGGGCAAGGTCTTGTGCCAGGCGAACCAGGTGATCTGCATGAATATGGTGATTTTCGAAGCCTTCCCCTGGAACATCAGAAATCGATATGCCAACTCTTTCATTGGAAAGACTGTCCCGCTCTGAAGAACTCCAAAGAGGTGTAAATGCTTGGATCTCTAACTCCTCATGCCAATCAGCTTCAATTGAATATACAGGCGGTTCTGGATAGCATATTTTTTGCACACCGTCCTTTTTAAAGTTAAGTACTTGCCTGATTTCTGGAGGCCGAGCAGTTAGCTCACAATCCTCATCAATCCACCCTGCGCGCTTATATGCCTCAAGGCATCGCATTGAATAGTTATAACGAACTGTCTCGATAATTGCCGTAGAAAGAATGCGCAAGATATTCCTTTCTGACAGTGGAACAGCAGATGAAATATGAACGCATGGAACATTAGAGGCGGCAGGGAAAATGCGATCTTCAAAGTCATCGAGACAATTAACTACAACTACAGGGCGATTGTGCTGCTTTGCAATCAACATTTCCCGTTGACACCAATATCTGGAGGAATAAGCATCGCTTTCAAACGCGAGCAATGTTGAATCTAGAATGTGCTTTTCAATTTCTTGATCGAAATGATATCCGGGCGATATTTCATTGGCATCAAAAAACCGATTCATGTTTGTGTTATCGATAAATTGCTTTATTTGCTCCGAATGGAGTTTGCCTGTATCGCCTGATTTTGAATGACTCAAAAATATCGTTATAGAAGACTCCACCCCTTTTCCATCAGGTTGCACCGATTTACAGCCAAAGCGGTATATTTCGTGAGCCAGGGCAACTACTGCGTTGAGCTCTCTGTTTTCGACAGGCCAATCATTTGTTCGAATACAGTTCAGCCCTGAGAGCGCACCTCCATGGCCATACCCTTTACTATCAATCGCAATTGGCACGATATGAATCGAAGATGATTGCGGCAATCCTTCAATGTAACGTGCCCATTCTTTCCTGCCGACAGTATTCACGCTTGCAAAAACAAAGATAATATTATTTTTTGCCAATACCTCAGGATAATCTGAAGGGGCCTCGCCGCTGTTATGGGAGCCAAAGAAAAAAAGCGGGATATTAAGCCCTCGCGAGAACGGTTTGTCCTTATCCCTAGCAAAATTCACTCTAATAACATCAAGAATAGGGGTTACTTTCTCTGAATCAGAGGGATGCCAGATGAAGTTGATTGCTAGAGGCGGTGAATACTCTGTTGTCATCGAGTTATTCCTCCGCAACCCCTAGATTTGACTTCGTATGTCATTGTTATTTCCATTTTTTATTGAATCTTCCCTGTGCCTTGATCCACGCGCTGATGAGAGTCCATGAATTGGCATGGGTCTGAAACTACCGTGTTCATATCGCCTCGATGCTCTCGAAACATCGAAGCGATTAAATCACGTGCTTCTTTTGAATCTGAGAGGCTTATTTTCATATAATTTCTAATCCTCCCATACCCGATTGAATCCAGGTCTACGGTGCGTGCCAGGCTACCGAAGTACAAAAAATAATTCGAAACTAACACTTGGTCAGTTTTTCCAGTATCTCGATTTAAGTTAACAGGATTTGGCGTGCCATCTGGATTGCTATGATGGGAGTCCTCCTGTATCCAGCTACCGTTTTCATCCTTGTGATATATGTTATCGCCTAGCATCTGGACTTTACTTCCGTTGCGTACAGGTTTTTTTAGTGAAAAACGATCATCATCCCAGTAATCCTGAAAACTGACCTTTTCCGATACTTTCATTAGAAGAATGCATCTTCTTTTCACACCCCGAAGGGAGCTTCCGCCAATGCCCAAGATCCAATCGCCGACCTTGGACGATTTACGGATGTCCGGCTTACATGTTGCCAAAGTGCACAAGCCATGAAACGGATTCGGTGCAAAACCGAAATCCCTGGTAATGGCATACGCGTACAAGTGGGAGTTTGGCTCTATCAACACACTACATTTCCGCCATCAGTCCTTGGGGATGGCGTTCCATCTGGGTTTTGAAATTGACTATTTCCCTCTAGGGCGTCGATAACGGAATCCGATCTCCACCCAACTATCGACGTAGCGTATTTTTTTAAATTGTCAGGAATTTCGACTTGATCCTTTAATCCATTCTCATAGACGCCAATTATGGGCTTTCCCAGTTGATGGGCTGCTTTAACTTCCCAGTCAACCCAAGGCCGCTGATGAGTCTCTTTTCCGATGACTACAATCACTTGGCTAGCCCACCGCATTTTCATGCGTAAGAGTCGCGCAATGGTACGATCACTAACCTTGTTTTGATCAAGGCGTTTCTGGTTTTCCGGTTTGACGCGTATTGAGCTATTCCTTAATTGATATCCCTTGCCTGATAACATATCTGTCAAGCCGTCGACGCTTGCGTCATCTTTATGATGATGACTTACAAACACATTCTTGATTTTATCAGGCATTAATTTTCTCCAATATGTCCACTTCAGTATCAGTATTTCCAATCATCATTACCGAGCGGAGCACGATTTAACTCATCTCTACATGACCGCCATAGTGGCATAGCCTTATTCATTAGGTCGGTAAATTGGCTGTTATGGCACCGCTCCAATAGATGAACCATCTCGTGAACAAGAATGTACTCAAGACACTTCATAGGTTTCTTGGCAAGTTCCAGGTTCAGCCATATGCGTTGCACCTTGGTATTACAGCTACCCCATTTGGTCTTCATCTTCTTAACGCCCCAGTCTGACACCTGAACGTCTAGGACCACCTGCCACTTCTCTATTAACGGAGGCACCAGCGATTTCAGCTGTTCTCTGTACCAACGCTGTAACACGGCTTCACGCTGCTCAATACTGCTTCCTGGTCTCACGAAGAGATCTAGCGTGGCAACTCCTCGAAGAGCAACTCTTGCAGGGCCGTCAAGCTCATGGACGCGCAGACGGTAGCGCTTGCCTAGAAAATAGTGGCTTTCCCCATTCACCATCTCACGCCGTGACTGTCGTGGCTGCGCGGAAAATTTCGTTCTCTGGCGTTTTATCCAGCCTAGCTTATCAATTACTGCTAAACGGACAGCTTCATCAGTTATTACGAGAGGCGCGGCTACGCGCACCCGTCCATGTGGCGGGTAAACACCCAGATGAAGATTCTTGATGTCTTTACGCACAATCTCCACAGGGATGCCGCTGACAGTGATGCGGCGGGCCTCAGTATTCATTCTGGTGCTTCACTAATTCGAGAATCCTGTCGGTCTCTGTTTCCAGATTTAATGCGGGTATCGGGCTACCGCCAATTTCCTGTGCGCGCAGATCATGACCGGCGGGGACCACGGTCGCCAGCACATGCTGTATCGCAAGCCATACCCGTTTGGTCTTCATTGTGTTGTTACGCCAACCATCCTGCCGACTACTGAGAACCGCCGCATCGACCTCCAACACCAGCGCTTCGTCCTTGCCCAGATTGTTGTACAGCGCCCGTTGGGCGGCTGTCTTAACGCGTGGCGGGTAACCGCCCTGCCCACCCCCAGGCATAGTGGCTTCTTTAGTCAGCGCAGCGATCTTGTCCAAATACTCCTTATAGCTGACCGCGCCCTTGCGCCGCTGTTCGATCAGCGCATCCAGGAGCTTTGACATCTTGTCGTAGTAGGCCGGGTCTACGGGAGACTCATTGATAATAAGCTTGCGGACGTTGTTTTCGATGGTTTCTGCCACAGCCTCTTGGTTTTTCTTGATGCCTTTAGGTAGTGAATCAACCGCGTCAGGGCCACGCTCGACGATCAGCTGGATCAGGCTCATATCGTCGAAGGCCGAAATCTTCTCGCTCTCATCAGCACGGATGTAGGTATCGATCAGGTGTCGCATGGCCGGTTCGTACGCTTTCAGATCGATATAATCACCGCTAGCCAGTTTCACTTCGTCGCGCATCTTGGTGTAGTGGTCAACCTCGGCCTTGATCTTCTCGATCTCCTTCGGGGTATAGCCTGCCTCGGCTAACTCATTAGCCAGGTTGGCGAAGGCACGCAACAGGGTGGCGGTGAATTTGTAGAGCTTGAGGCGCTTCGGTTCGTTGTCTTTGAGTTGCTCGGCATTACCAGAATCCATGGCGCAGAAATAGCGTAGATAATCTGCCGAGTCCTTGGGAACCTCTACTGGCTCGCATAATGCCCTGACCACCTCAAGAGCCTCATCCAGGTCTTCACGCGATTTCTCCAGCCGGTTCTCCAATAGGCCTTTCACGTCCTCCTGGTCATAGCCGTCGAGCGCGCCACTGGTATAGTCGGCCACCGCTCCTTCCAGGCTCTTGAACAAATCCTTGTAGTCGATGATGTAGCCGTATTCCTTGTCATCTCCGTCCAGCCTGTTTACGCGACAGATAGCCTGGAACAGGCCGTGGTCGCGCATCTGCTTATCGATATAGAGGTAAGTAGCCGAGGGGGCATCGAATCCGGTGAGCAACTTATCCACCACGATCAGAAGTTTCATCTGGCCCGGCTCGTCGATGAATTTCTTCTTCACGACTTGCTCGAACTTCTCTACCTTGTTGACGGCGATCTCCGCTGGCTCGTTGAACCAGTCGGCCAGCATCTGGGAATACACCCCGTATTTGAGCAGATTATCCGTCTCGCCTTCGCCAGTGGTCTCGCCCTTTGCATCAGCTACAGTCGGCGTGTAGCTAGTGACAATCGCGCATTTACCCTTCAGCTCGGTCTTAGAGAAAAGTTCATAGAATTTGCAGGCCTCATAAATGCTACCGGCCACCAGCATAGCGTTGCCGTGACCATCCATCAGGCGCGGCTTGATGCTCATATCCATAAGAATGTCTGCGACAATTTTCTCAAGCCGGTCCTGGCTTGAGAGCACGCGCTGCATGGTGCCCCATTTCTGCTTGAGCTGTGCCTTTGCCAGATCATTAAGACCTTTGGTCTTAGCCTCGAACCACTGATCCACCTTCGCCCTGTTGGTCAGCTTCTGGTCTATATCTCGCGCTTCATAGCGCAAATCCAAAACCACGCCTTCGCGCACAGCTTGGTCGAACTTGTAGGTATGGATATAGCGCCCAAACACTTCGATACTTTTCTGCTTATCAGCCTTGAGGAGTGGCGTTCCGGTGAAGCCAATGAATAACGCGTTGGGCAGCAACGCCTTCATAGCATCATGCAATTCGCCCGACTGGGTGCGATGGCATTCATCCACGAACACATGGATATCTCCCTTGGCGCGGAAATCGGGTGGCAACTTCCGGATCGACTCGATGAAGGCTTTGGTACCTTCATCGCCTTCCTGATCACCGTTCCCCTTGCCGCCAAATTTGTGCACCAGTGAACAGAGGAGAGATTCTTCGGTGCGGTTGAGCTTATCGATTAAATCATTGCCGCTCGTACTGCGGTATATCTGTTCGTTAACGCCCTTAAACACCTTCTCGATCTGCTCGTCCAGTTCGGTGCGGTCGGTAATGATGAGTACCCGAGCACCAGCTCGATTCTCGCGTATCCATTTAGCTAACCAGACCATCGTCAGCGACTTCCCGCTGCCCTGGGTGTGCCAGATGATACCGCCCTCGCGACGGCGGACGAAGTCCTGGGACGCTTTCACTCCGAAATACTGATTCTGGCGGCACAGCTTCTTGGTGCCCGCATCGAACACGATGAAGTCGTGGATCAACTCAAGGAAGCGCGCCTTCTCGCAGAGCTGCAACAGTTGACGATCCAGCAGGTTCGGCTCTTCGGCGAAGGCACCACTGTCTTCCACCCACCTGAGGTAATACTTCTCCGGCGTCTCGATGGTGGCGTAACGTAGCCCCTCGCTGTCGTTACCTGCCATCACCCATTGCAGGGTGGAGAAAAACGGCTGAATGAATTCTTTCTTTTGGTTATCTAGGTTCTGGCGAATGCCCTCGGCTACAGAGACCGTGGAGCGCTTAAGCTCTAATACGCCCAGCGCAATGCCGTTGATATAGAGCACGACATCAGGGCGCTTGGTGCTAGCTTTAGCATCCGCACCTTTGATCGTGACCTCTTCGGCGATAGCAAAGTGATTGTTGTCGGTATGTTTCCAGTCGATGAGCCAGACAGTGATGGTGTTTTCACCCATCTCGGGCCTTAACTTCACCCCATACCGCAACATTTCATAGACGGCACGGTTACGGTCGTAAAGATGCTGACTGGTGTCGCCAGCCGCCTTATCCAGTGCAAACAATGCTCGACTGATCAGCGTGTCGGCCACACCCTGTTTTCTCAGCCATGCAGTCAGTAGATCTGACTCAATATTCCGGTTACGGGGGTTATCGATCCAGTTGCCCAGGTAGTCATATCCTAGCCGGTCGCGGAACAGCGCGACGACCCGGGCTTGGGTTTTCTTTTCAATCTGACCGACGGCGCTCATCCCTTCACCCGTTTATTTCATCCTGAAGTGTTTGCAGAACCGCCATGACTTCATCGAATCCAGGCATATCACCGAAAATCATATTCGCCATGGCCCGATAGTCGGCCTCAACCGTTGCAAGTACATGTCCTTCTGGCACCAAGCGCAAACTTCCGGGCTTTGCCAATTCGTATCGCGCCCAACCACGCGGATAAAAACGTTGCTTGAATTCCACTACGTTGGCCAACAACTGCATATCCGCTAGTGCAGTGTCCTTGATCGGTGCCCCTGCCATTTTCGCCATATCGTAATAGTGTCGAGAATAACGCGAAGGTTGTGGTTTATCCTCTGGCCGATGCGCTTCCTGATGCAGGATCGTCGCTTTCTCCCAGAATGTCCGCTCCGCCTTAATCACCTTGACCGAACACTCTTTCTTCTCAAAGACACCAGGGAACTCCTCAGCCGCATAGCAGCTGATTGTTCTCTCTTCGCATGGCAGCCAGGCGGCTAATGGGCCAATTTCCAGTCGTACCTCCGGCCGAAGATACTCATCGGAGAACGCGGCCGGATAGTGAATATTGATGACATGCGGATCATCGCTCGCTATCTCACAGCGGCAAATCTCATCAAGCGCCTTTGTTACCAACGCCAGTAGTTCTCCGCTGATATAGGCTTGTGCCCGCTCATTGATCGCCGCGTTCAGCTTTCCCTGTTGTACCCTAGAACGGTCAGCCAATGGATCCTCGCCACTCAACTCTCGCCAATCGAGAATCAGATCGATGTCTTCCGAAAACCGCTCGATCAACCGGTAGACCTTAGAGAGGCTAGTACCACCCTTGAACATCAACACACGTGCAAGTTCCGGCTGCTGAAAAAGCCGATCCAGCACCCAAGTGACCCAAAAATCCTTCTCCACTACCGCCGTGGTCGTTCCCTTCCTGGCCGCAGTTTCTGAAAAAAGCTCGCTGCGCTGCTGAGCCGAGAGACGGGCAACCTTGTCCATCAATCACACTCCCTGCAAACCTGTTTGATAATCTGATAGATCCAGCCAGTCACTGAACGGGTGTCCATGAGAATGCGCGCACAGTCTTTCAGGTACAGCCGCTTTCGAATCATATCGATGGTCGACTGATCGACACGATCCTTACCCAAGGCCTTAAGCGCCTGCACGATCAGGCCGCTCTCGCGGTGTTTGAAACCCACATCCTTCAGGACGGACTTCTTGAATGCCAGCGTATGATTGCCAATCTCGTATTCGCGATTCGGCCCATCGGAGAGGTAAACCCACTTGGCAGGCACCTGAGTAGACAGACCCAACAGGTTCAGCGCCGCATCACCGGAGGGCTGAATACGCCAGTTGAACTTGCGGGCCAGCGCCTGCGCCACCTGATCCATATCCGGGCTCAGTGCCTGCCCCAGCAACTCGCTGTAGCGGGGATAGTCATAGAGACCGCGACTGATCCGGCGGATTTTGCCCGCCCGGGCAAGGCTGGAAAGCGCCTGATGGATATTGACCTCACCAAATTCGGCGACAAAATCGATCTTGGTGAACGCCCAGCCCCTGCCGCGCCCATAAATCCTTGAAATTATCTTTTGTTCAATAGGTTGCATTTGCATGACGCGCCATTTTTTTCAGGAAAACTATATCCTTTTCCTGAAAATAGCATAGTGATATCTGGTGTGTCATGCGAATCGTGTGCGAATAGCCCCTGCCGGGGCCTAGGGAATGTTTAACGTTAAACAACCGGCGCCTCATACGGCCACTCCCTGTCGGAAACCATCCCTGGGCACCCAGATCCAACCTTCGCTCATCGGGACCGAGTCGCCGGGGCTGGCGAGTGTCTCCCGCCGTTGTGCATACAAATGGGCGATGAGCGCGCAGATCAGGGCGTCTTCTTCGTCTTCATGACCGAGCGGCGCATAGCGCTTGCGCAACGTCTGGATCATGGCCGACCGCTTGCAGGCAGAGGGGTAGGCTTCCAGTGCGGTAAACGTTGCACCATCAGTCCATACCCCGCAGCTTACAGAATGGGGCGCGAACTTGGCGAGGACGTGCATGCCTTTAGTGGCCTGGCTGCCGATCATATCCTTGATGGCCGAGAGAGGCGTCAGGCCATTCTGGAACAGGAAGCGCTCGGTTTGGCGAAACAGATACGGGTTGGCATCAGAGGATTCCACCGGCTCGACACAGCGCAAGTCGGTCGCCAGTCGCACGAATGCCTCGGAGAAACCCAGTGGCGTGTCGATAGCTAGGGTAACGCTTGCGGTGCAAGCAGGTGGCTCGGCGGCACACATGGAAAATAGTGTCCAAAGCCAATCACTGGTCGTGGCGGCCTTGTTGATATGTGTCCGCAGATTGCCGCGCCAGGGCTTTCCCACGACATCCAGATCGGAATTCAGAATGACCAGGGCGTCGCGGCTTTTATTGTTCTTGTCGCAGTTCCAGCCGCCAACATCCCAGCCGATGAAAAACGACGAGGGCTGGGGGGCGCCGCTCATACTAGCCGCATCCTCCCGGCCAGTAGTTCAGGCTCTATATTTCGATTACGCTGGCCCTCGAAGCCTGCTTGGGTGCATTTTTCGATTTGGCTGACGGTGCTCATTTCACTCTCAGCCTTGTACCAAAACTTCGGGCAACGCCACATTGGCAGCTGCTAGGTCAATCCGCTTATCGTTGATCTTCCAAGTTTCAAAAGCCAACTCCAGCATGATTTCCTGCCGTGCCTTTATAGAGGCATTGTCCCAACGGTCAAAGATGTATTTGTATTCCGCCTTAACCCGGTTAATCGCCGTATTTTTTCCGACCACATACTCGTGATTGAGCAAGTTGGCGCTAAGCAGATTAGAGTTTGCATATGCCCCCTGCTTCTGTGCAAACCAATTTCCATTTAGATCGTTGAAGTTGTTCACCGCTTGGTTAATTGTACTTTCCAATAGCGTGACGTTCCCCAGCTGATAGAGCGCGTTCCGATAGTCATCAACGTCTTTGGCGTAAACCTCTGGAATCACACCGTTCCTGGGTGTCTGTGGCAGGATATGCTCCACCTGCAAATCGCGGACGAAGCCATGCCCCTGGAGGGGCAAGTTGCACTTGGCGCGCAGGGTGTTCTCCATCCGACTCAGCACAAAGCGCAGTCGGTACATCGGGCTGTAGGCCGAGTGGCGAAGGTTCATGAACGTTTGGCGGAACTCACCTAGCTTTTCTCTTATGTAAGGAAAGATCGTGGCATCGACAACCTGAGCGATGTCTTTCTCATCGCTCAAACCACGCAGATTACCCGCCCATTTAGCAAACTGCCTTTCGTTGTCCTTGGCTTGAATCCCAAGCGTATTGCTGAAAAAGAAAAAACTCTCAAGCTGGCTGCCGAGGTAATTGATGGATGCGGTTGGGCAATTGCTATCCAATGCGAGCAACATCACCAAATGCTGGCGTGACTTGTACTTGTTGATGAACCCGATATTGGTAATGGCTGGATACGTACCGCCATCTGCCATGAGGCAAGTCGCCTGAATCAAATCCGCATAACGCTTGGCCTGTTTTTCTAATTCAGTCACAAACTCCATCGGCTTTTGTTCGTAGCCAAGCACGCTTTTGCCTTCCGCCGATATGATCCATTTGTAGATGCCATCCTCACGCAGGATGCCATTGTGATAGCGCGCCATCAAAAAATAGCGCAGAAATCGCAGCGGACTCTGGTCTTCGTCACAGCGCTGCAAATGAGCGCCGATGTTTTTCCACTTTTCCTTAATTTTGACGAAATCTGATTCCTTGGCTTGGCTAAACAAGAGGTTCTTGACCAAGTCCATGGCATTAAGTCCGGCGCCTCGCTGATTAATCGTCTCAAAAATCTTTAACGCGCTGCTGAGGTTTTCTGATTCGATGACCACCAGATCGATCTTGGTTAGAAAGTAGCGTGCAAAATCGGTCAAGTCCTCGACGCCAATTTTAAGGTATTCCTCCAGGTTGACCTTGATCTGGTCGAAGGCTAGACGCATCTTTTCAATCGATGCCGTAGCTTCGTCCTGATAAGACTGGCCTTGAATCAACCTAGCCAGAAAGTTCTTACTCTCCTCATACTGCAACTCCAGCCGAACCTGGCTCTCGTTGGATTCGATGTCGAAGTTCGACAGCCACTCCTCTATGCTCTGAAGATACTTTTTCTGCTTGTCATTCAATTCTTGAGTTGTCAACAAATCGCGGAATGCGCACATGGTCAGCACGATAGTAGTCAGGCGCTGCTGACCATCGATCACGTCGTATTTTGAGCCATTCTCGACGATGATGATTGAGCCGATAAAATAACTGTTCTGATTGCTGGCTCCGGGTTCGTATTCACTTTCAATGTCAGCCAAGAACTGCTCAACCTGATCATCAACTTTCCAAACGTACTCACGCTGATAGTCAGGCACCAAGAAGAAGTAGTCCTTGAGCTTAGTGATGTTCTTAACTTCGGCTTTGATGTCCATTATTTTCCTTAAATCAGACGAATTTTTCCGGTCAGCAGTTCCTGCATCATGCCCTGCTTGAGGGCGCGGGTCTTGTCGCGGCGGGCTTCGAGCGCGGCGAGTTCGGCGTCCATGTCGGAGAGGACGGTGGCGATGGCGGTTTGTTCATCCGGCTTCGGCTGCTTGATCTCGATATTTTCTATTGTCGAAGCATTTAGGCTCGGTACTCCCGATGCCTCGTTATAGCTTCGCCAGTTAATCAAGTTGAACTTGTAGAAGATGAACTTGGCTGAGGTGCCGCCCAAAATCTCTGTGTAGAAAAGTGTATCGACTGTCCAGAAGGGCTCATCTTGGTATTGGGGTTTGTCGATTGTTCCCTTGCGGCCAATCAGCACCGATGGTTTGTCATACAGAAAAGTGTTGGTGCGACCAATTTCTCCGCCAGTTGCAAGAATTGGATATTGCCCGTCGTTGACGACAATGTGGTGTTGGCTTCTTCCATGGCGGACGCGCAGCACTTCCCCCAACCGCTTCACCTCCCACGCCCCGTTAAACCCCGGCAGGCGGGTCTGACCGGTGAGGAGTTGCTGCATGGCAGCCTGTTTGAGGTCGCGCTTCTTGACGATGAGCTGGTCGAGCTTGGCGAGCAGGGCATCCACATCCGACAGAGCGGTGGCGATGGCACGCTGTTCGGGGAGCGGAGGCATTGGAATAGCTATCTCCCCGATCTGAGTCAAGGATAAGAAAGGCTGTGCTCCACCGCTAGACAATGCTTGCGTGATAGCGGCCTTTTTGTGACTAAGGCAGTAATTCAAGTAAGCACCAGATAGGCTCCCAGCACTTGGTTTGAGAAGCGCGACATTCTTAAGGCTGAATTCATAATCAACATCTACCAATGCGGAGGTTGCAACCCCTGCACCGATATTCACAACTAATACATCCCCCTTTTCAGGATTGCATCGCTTGTAAATGATTTCGTGATCTTCCTCCGTTACATACAAGCAATCCGCATAACTAATCCGATTGTCCTTAACGTGGATGGCCGTTAGAAAAGGAACCCCAGACTTAACTGGCTTCGGCGTGTCGTGCGTTCCATCGGTGACTTTGCTGCAACTCTCTTTCAGGCAGCGAAAGTTCCAGTCCTCCGGAATCACCCCTACCTCGGTCCGCTTGTAGCCCGCAGGTATCGCACTCATCGCAGAACACTCCCGCAGAAAGTCGGCGCTGGCGGGACGGCGTTGAAGTGCTTCACTGCCATACGAACCCCATCTTTTTCAGGTGCTCATCGACGCGGGTGGCGAGCGTCTCCACTTCTTCAGCCAGCCGGGGCAGAGGCGTAGCGTAGCGTTCGGCCAGTTGCCGGATGCGCCCGGTGAGTGCTTGGCTGACGCGATCCAGTTCGCCCTGCACGCTGGCGGCGAGCGCGGCCAGCCATTTGTCTTCTACCACCAGCGTCTTGATCTCGGCCTCCGTGAGCTTGGCGTATTGGGCGGCCACCTTGGTGTCGAGCGCCTTCTGTGCGTCCTTGACCGCCTTGCCAGCGGCGGCTTCCTGTTCGATCAGATCGGCGTAGGCATTGAGCAGTTTGTACTCGTCGTCGGCCTGTTCCTCATCTCTTTCCTCCATCTGGCGGCTGATGGCTTTCAAATCGGCATAGGCGTCGCTCGCCCTGTATGTGCTGGCGCGCATGTTCTCGGCCAGCCGCGCTTTGACGCTGGCCTTTGTGAGCTTGCCCTTGTCGTTTTTGGCTTCGGCCAGCAGCCCGTCCTCGCCACCGTGTTCTTCGTCCATCTCTTCCATCTGGCGGCTGATGGCGTCGCGCTCCACTTCGAGCTGCTCGATAGCAGACTGCGCGGCGGCGAAGTAGCGCGCCACAATCAAAGCCGTCGGTATCAGATCGGTATTTGGCTTTCCCTCCAGCACGGCTTGCCAGCCTTCGTGAATGATCTGATAGGCGTCGTCCTGCATGGTCTCGGCCCAGTAGTCCATCAGGTGCTGATAGACACCGTAGGGGTCGATGAGTGAGGCGATGGCCTCATGACTGCGGAAGGTTTCCAGCAGGCTTTCGGCGAGCGTTTCGATCAGCGCCTTGGGGCGATCACCTTGTTTGATGCCGGTAAGCAGTGGTGTGTTGACGGCTTTCCATGCGCCAAACAGCGTCGTCACGGTCTGGTTGAAGGCGGTGAATTCGGCATGGCCGAAGATGGCGGCCTTGACTTGGCTGGCCTCGACCTTGGGTTGGCTGTAGCCGGGGCGCTCGGCAGCGTTGGCCAGTGGGCCAAACAGTTCGCGGCGCACATTGGGGAAGACCTGCCAGTAGGCGGCAAGGCCATCGATGTCGGCGTTGGGGATGCCGCCTTTGAGGTGCGCCTCGATGTCCTGCACGTCTTCCGGCTCGGTGCTGTCGATGTAGCGCGGCAGGTTGAGGTTGAAGCCGTTGGCCTCGATCTCGGCCAGCGGCACCATGCGCGAATACTTAGGCGTTTCCACCTGGCGAGTGAAGATATCGACAATCTTGTGGATGTCTTGCGCCCGCAGCCGGTTCTTGTTGCCGTCCTTGATGAAGCCCTTGCTGGCATCGACCATGAAGATGCCCTTGCGTCCCGCAGCACCTTCCTTGTCCAGCACCAGAATGCAGGCCGGGATGCCGGTACCGTAGAACAAGTTGGCAGGCAGACCGATGATGCCCTTGATATAGCCCTGCTTGACGATGTTCTTGCGGATGGTCCCCTCGGCGCCGCCTCGGAACAGCACACCGTGCGGCAGAATAACCGCGCCTTTGCCGGTGCTCTTGAGGCTGGTGAGCATGTGCAACAGAAAGGCATAGTCACCGTTCTTGTTGGGAGGGATGCCGTACTCGAAACGCCCGAAGAGGTCGTTCGCCGGATCGAGGCCGCTGGTCCACGCCTTGAACGAGAACGGCGGATTGGCGACGACGTAATCGAAAGTCTTGAGGGTGGTTTCGTTCTGTTTGAAGTGCGGGTGCGCCAGGGTGTTGTCCTGCCAGATCTCCGCCGTGGGGCAGTCGTGCAGCACCATGTTCATGCGCGCCAATGCGGAGGTGGCGTTGTCCATTTCCTGGCCGTAGATGGCGAGATCCAATCCGGTACGGCTGCGGGCCTCGTCATGCGCCTTGAGCAGCAACGACCCAGAACCACAGGTGGGATCGTAGATGCTCTGGTCTGCGCGCTTGGCCTGCCCGAGGCCTATCACCTGCGCCATGATGCGGGAGACCTCGGCCGGGGTGTAGAACTGGCCCTTGCTCTTGCCGGATTCCGTGGCGAAGTGGCGCATCAGGTATTCATAGGCATCACCGAGCAGGTCGTCGCCTTCGGCGCGGTTGCGACCGAAATGCAGCCCCTCGAAGATGGACACCAGCTTGGTCAGCCGCTCGACCATGGCCTGGCCCTTGCCAAGCTTCTCCTCGTCGTTGAAGTCGGCAACGTTAATCGCGCCCTTCAGGCTCTCGTTGGCATCGGCCAGCTTGTTGATGATGACGTTGATCTTGTCACCGATTTCCTTATTACCTTTCAGCGCCACCATGTCCGCGAAGCTGCCGCCGGGCGGAACCTCGATCAGGGCATCGGGGGCATCGCTGTACTTGTCGGTGACGTATTTGACGAACAGCAGGACGAGGACATAGTCCTTGTACTGGCTGGCATCCATGCCGCCCCGGAGTTCGTCGCAGGATTTCCAGAGGGAGCTGTAGAGTTCGGATTTTTTGAGGGCCATGTAGTTTTAATTCTCAGCTGCGTTATTCGGCTGGGGCAAGAAGCGGTCGAATCATTCGGCCACGCGTTCCAGCAAATCGCTTACTGGGCATTCAAAGTAGACGCATAGCTTATCCAGCACATCCAGGTCGATCTTCTGCGCCGTCTCCCGGTACAAGAGCGCAATGGTATTTCGGTGAAGGCCAGTGTCCCTGGCCACATCGCTGATTTTCAGTTTCCGACGCCCCATGAGCGTGGACAGGTTGCAACGGATCATTCCGCCAGCCTCCGTCAAGATAACAAAATGACCCGCAGGATATCAGAATAAACTTGCGCATTTAACTAAGTATGCTGAAATGTCCTTCGTAAGGTTAATTTGTCATTTCGGAGGGCATTAATATGAAGAAGAAAGAAGAACTGAATCTGGCGGAGATTTTTAAGGATGGTATCCCAGAGATGGCTATCGCTTGCGAAATCATCAACGGCAAGCCGGTCTGGCTGACCGACCTCGATGCAAACGCTCGGCGCAACAAACTGGACGTCGTTGTCTACCACCAACACCTGCTTAGCAAACTGCCTTCGGATTTTCCGCACGGCAAAGACTGCATTTATTACTTGGGCAATGGCACTGAGCGAAATAACGAACAGGCCTTAAAAACCTGGGTTCGCGGTGTTCTCTCGGGAGAGATCGATCTACCAGAAAACGGGATGGAAGGCCTCGAACTTGTCTATACAACGCTGCTGCGAACAATCGCGGGCGAATGAGAAAAAATATATTTATTTTACTGAGGATGCCTCAAAACACTACCTAATTTGGGGTGCTTTCGTAGGGCATAGAAAATATAAAAAAAAGGGGGTCTGAATGTCGTGCCTATTGAGTTACAACCTGATAAAAAAAACAAAGCTCGAATACTAGGGAGAAATTAAATATGAATTACGTAACGGTGAAGAAGTTTGCGGAGATGACTGGTTACACGTGCAAGGCGGTCTACATAAAGATCGAACGCGGCATATGGAAAGAAGGACTCCAGTGGCGAAGAGCCCCTGACGGCCGCGTATTGATCTTTATTACTGGCATTGAAAATTGGATAGGTGGGGATACCTAGCAATCAAACCTCCTAGCGAAGCAGTAAACACACTTTCGTCAGCCCACAGGAAAAAGAGCAATGAAGACTCAATTTTCCAAGACAGTAAGGGAGTCATTACTTGATATGAACACAAAAAACAAACCGATGATCGCTATGACAAGCAAACAGCGTGAAAGGCTCAGCGGAATGCTCTTCAATCTCTTGGTTGAAGGCGCGCTGTTACTTCCTGCAAAAAACAATGTCGATGCGGACGCACATCGAGCGTATGAATTGTTGGTTAAATATGACCGCATACTAGACGCGCTTTCTGTCCTCGGCATCAAAACAGAAGGGCATTATACAACGGATGCCAAGACTAATTTTTCACAATATCAAGCCTGACCCCCCCCTATCTGTCTATGTCTAGATATCACCACAAAACAAATATCCATGTAAAGGGAATCCGCGCTCGTGGAAATAGCATTCAGATCGATTTCAGATTTGAGGGTATTCGGTGTCGTGAAACCTTGTCTATTCCACCAACCCCCAAGAATCTAGAGTTGGCCTCAATGAAACTCGCCTCGATTCATCTCGATATAGAATTCGACAATTTCAATTATCTTAAGCATTTCCCGAATAGCCCCCGAGCTGAGATATTTGGGCATTCCCTGGACGAAAACATGACAGTGGAAGCATTGGTCAACTGGTACTACGATCTGAAAAAGTCGACGTGGAGAGAATCCACACAAGAAGATTACAGAGACCACATTGATAATCACATCATACCCGGAATTGGCGGGATTCTTGCGAAGAAACTAAAACCTGCCCACGTAATGAAATGGCTTTCAAAAAATCCAAGCACGAACAAACGAAAAAATGATTTCCTTGCAATCTTACGACAGACCTATCTAGCCGCTGTCAAGAATGAAAAGCTTGCGAACAACGCATTAAGGGATTTTGAAAATCTTCCGACAACCCGCACCGAACCAACCCCACTCAACCCTGACGAAGTCGACATGGTGCTAGCATCGTTCGAGTCAGAGATAGCGGAACATTTTTACCAATTGAGGTTGTGGTCTGGATTAAGCCCAAGCGAGGCGCTCGGTCTTCAATGGCCAGACATTGAATTTGAAAACGACCGCATCTTAATTCGGCGCGCGATAGTGGGAGGTCGTGAAGAAGAAACGAAAAACAATAAACGCTGGAGGACAGTCAATCTACTTCCCCCAGCCAGGGATGCTCTAATCAAGCTGTTCGAAACTCGCGCTGAAAACACATGGGTCTTCACCGATCCTAGTACCGGAACATATTTCAAAGCCGAATTTATGAGGGATCATTGGAACAAGGCTTTAAAAAAAGCAGGAATCAAACATCAACGCTCATACACCGCACGCCACACCTACGCCAGCATCATGCTGAGCATTGGTTTGCCATTGAGTTGGTTAAAGGAACAGATGGGGCATACGAACTATCGTATGCTAGAGGATGTGTATGGGCGCTGGCTAAACATCAGCGCCGCAAAACGGAAAGAGATTCTACAATGGTTTCTGAAATGGTCACAGGATGGGCACATCCCAGAAGCCATTGCACCCTTTATCAGGGGGATTCAATAACTTATTTGGCGCGCCCGGAGAGATTCGAACTCCCGACCGCTCGGTTCGTAGCCGAGTACTCTATCCAGCTGAGCTACGGGCGCGTTGGAGGCGGAGATTATCCAGGATCAGGCGGAAAATTCAAGGTAAATGATCCTTGCTTACACGCTTTCTGCATGGAGGAAATAAACAACGGCCCCGTTGGGGCCGTGTTTTGTTTAGCGAAGAGAGGGATTAACGCCTACGCTGCGCTCCGGCGTTCTGCGCGGCCTTCGGCCGCTTGTCGAACCAGCGATTGATATCGAGGCTTCAAATCCACCGTCGATAAATGACAAAGGGGCCTTAGAGGCCCCTTGTCATTTGCGGAGAGAGAGATTACTCGCGCTGCGCGCTCGCCCTTCGGCCGGCCTTCGGCATCCGGGGTTCTCATCAAAGCCTCTCTACACCACAAATTAAAAAGGCCCCACACGGGGGCCTTTTATTTGGCGGAGAGAGAGGGATTCGAACCCTCGATAGAGTTACCCCTATACACCCTTAGCAGGGGTGCGCCTTCAGCCGCTCGGCCATCTCTCCAGGTCCACCGCTAGCCGGCCGTGATATTCATGGCTCTCGTAGCGGGGCGCGTAGGATACCTTGGGCGGGGACTTTAGGTAAAGGCCACTCGATCGACTTTGTACGTATTATTCGTGACCCTCGGCTACCCGATTGCCACCTTGTTCCTGCTCACGCTGAATACGTTCGTAAATTTCTTCACGATGAACAGCGACGTGTTTGGGAGCATTCACACCGATGCGTACCTGGTTTCCCTTTACGCCGAGCACGGTGACGGTTACTTCGTCTCCGATCATCAGCGTTTCACCTACCCTGCGAGTTAAAATCAACATGCGTGAATCTCCTTGCTCATTCACTAACGCATCTCTAAATCCATAGCGGACAACACGATCAGCGATGCCTCTGATCGGGCGGCATATCACGTTTTCGGCCGTATTAGCCGAAACTATAATTCCTCATTAACCAGCTATTTTTATTCTGGAATCACGCGCGGCGCGGGGGCGGGGAGTCCCCTGCAAACCGTTGGGCCTCCAGGCCCGGCAGGAAGGCATCAGATTATGATGCCTTGTCGAGATGGAAAGCGTCGTGCAGCGCACGCACGCCCAATTCGAGGTACTTCTCGTCAACCACAACTGACACCTTAATCTCAGAGGTCGAGATCATGCGGATGTTGATGCCTTCCTGGGCCAGCGTCTTAAACATGGTCGAGGCAATTCCCGCGTGCGAACGCATGCCGACACCTACCAGGGATATCTTCACAATTTTGTTGTCGCCGGAGACTTCGCGCGCGCCCAGATCTTTGGCGACCACATCGATGATAGACATGGCCTTGTCGTAATCGTTCCGATGCACGGTGAAGGTGAAATCCGTGGTATCGCCGGCCGGCGATATATTCTGCACGATCATGTCCACTTCGATGTTGGCATCGGCCACAGGGCCCAGAACGCGATGCGCAACGCCCGGCTGATCCGGCACGCCCAACACGGTGATCTTGGCCTCGTCGCGGTTGAACGCGATGCCGGAGATCAGTGGGTTTTCCATGCTTTCGTCCTCATACGTAATCAGTGTGCCCTGGCCTTCCTGGAAGGATGACAGTACGCGCAACGGTACATTGTATTTGCCGGCGAATTCAACCGAGCGGATTTGCAGCACCTTGGAGCCTAGGCTGGCCATTTCCAGCATTTCCTCGAAGGTAATGCGATCCAAACGGCGCGCATTCGGCACCACCCGTGGATCGGTGGTATAGACGCCGTCCACATCAGTATAGATCTGGCATTCATCGGCCTTCAGCGCCGCCGCAATCGCGACGGCCGTGGTATCGGAGCCGCCGCGACCCAGCGTGGTGATATTGCCATGCTCGTCGACGCCCTGGAATCCCGCAACCACCACCACTTTACCGGCGGCAAGGTCCTTGCGCATGCGCTCGCCATCGATGTCCTGAATGCGCGCCTTGTTAAAGGCACTGTCGGTCAGAATCTGCACCTGCGTACCGGTATAGGAACGTGCCGGACAGCCGCGTTCCTGGAAGGCCAGGCACAGCAGACCGATGGTCACCTGCTCGCCGGTGGCGATGATGACATCCAGCTCACGCGGGTCAGGATTGGCACTGATGCTTTTGGCCAGCTTGAGCAGACGGTCGGTCTCGCCACTCATGGCCGAGACCACCACCACCACGTCGTGACCCTGCTGGCGATAGCCCATGACCTTCTCGGCCACCGCCGCTATACGCTCTGGCGAGCCCACCGAAGTGCCACCATATTTCTGTACGATCAAGGCCATAGAGTTCGATAACCGTCTGCTTACGTGCGCACTTACCTGACCCCGATCCATTCGAGGCCAAGACCCTGGCGCAGAGAGGCGCAGATTAGACTACAAAACGGATTGAGATTAAACCGCTATCAGGCAGTTTCTGTGGCTGAAAGCTGGGATTTCACCCAATTGGCCACATCGGCCAGTGCGGCATCCAGATTTTCCGGCTGAGTACCACCGGCCTGGGCCATATCCGGCCGGCCGCCGCCACGCCCGCCGACCTTCTCGGCGACGCAATTCACCAGATCGCCGGCCTTGATGCGGCCGAGCTGATCCTTGGTGACGCCGGCAATCAGGCTGACCTTGCCCTCGGCCACGGTCGCCAACAGGATCGCCGCCGAGCCGAGCTTGTTTTTCAGCTGATCGACGGTGTCGCGCAGCGCCTTGGGGTCGATGCCGTCGAGGCGCGCGACCAACAGTTTGAGACCCGCGATGTCGACCGCCCCACTCGCCAGATCGGAACCCTGGGCGCTGGCCAGCTTGCCCTTGAGCTGATCGAGTTCCTTTTCCAGCTTACGCGTGCGTTCGACCAGCTGACTGACCTTGGCCTCGACATCCTGGGCCGAGCCCTTCACCAGATGAGCAATGCGTGTTGAGCGACTTCTCGGTCTCACCGATGTAATCCAGCGCACGCTGACCGGTCACCGCCTCGATGCGGCGCACACCCGAGGCGATACCGCCTTCCGAAATAATCTTGAACAGACCAATGTCGCCGGCGCGACCGACGTGCGTGCCACCGCAGAGCTCAACGGAGAACTCACCCATCGACAACACCCGCACCTCGGCACCGTATTTCTCGCCGAACAACGCCATGGCACCGGCCTTGACGGCATCGTCCATGTTCATGATGCGCGTCTCGACGGCGTTGTTGAGGCGGATCTGTTCGTTGACCATATGTTCGATGCGCGCCAGTTCATCCGGCTTCACGGCCTCGGAATGCGCAAAGTCGAAACGCAGCCGTTCCGCATTCACCAACGAACCCTTTTGCTGCACATGCGTGCCGAGCACCGTGCGCAGCGCGGCGTGCAATAGATGTGTGGCGGAATGGTTGAGCATGGTGGCGCGACGCGAAGCTTCGTCCACGCGCGCTTCAACCGTATCACCGATTTTGAGACTGCCGGAACTGAGCACGCCGACGTGTATATGCACGCCCTGCTGCTTCTGCGTGTCGCGCACCTCGAAGCGCGCATTGGCGGTTTCCAACACACCGCGATCACCGGCCTGGCCGCCGGATTCACCGTAGAACGGCGTGTGATCGAGAATCACTACGCCCTCCTCGCCGGCATTCAGTTGTTGCACAGCATCGCTGCCACGGAACATCGCCGTCACGCGGCCTTGATCGATGAGTTTGTCGTAGCCGGTAAAATCCGTACTGCCTTCGACTTTGATGGTGGTGTTGTAATCGACGCCGAACTGGCTGGCGGCGCGGGCACGCTCGCGCTGCGCCTCCATCTCGCGTTCGAAACCAGGCATATCCAACACCAACTCGCGTTCGCGCGCGATATCGGCGGTAAGATCGACCGGAAAACCAAACGTGTCATAGAGCTTGAACACGGTCGCGCCGGGAATCTCCTTGCCCTTGAGTGCGGCGATATCGGCGTCGAGAATCTTCATGCCCTGATCCAAGCGTCTCGGCGAAGCGTTCCTCTTCCTGCTTGAGCGCACGCTCGACCTGTTCGCGCGCCGCGACCAGTTCCGGATAGGCCGCACCCATCTGCTCGCACAACGGGCCGACCAATTTATAGAAGAAGACGTCATTGATGCCGAGGCGATAACCGTGACGCACGGCGCGACGCACAATGCGGCGCAGCACATAGCCGCGACCTTCGTTGCTCGGCAGCACACCGTCGACGATCAGGAAGGCGCAGGAACGGATGTGATCGGCGATGACGCGCAGCGAACTGTTGTTGGTGTCTTGCAGGCCAGCGAGATCGGCCGCCGCGCGGATCAGGCCGCGGAACAGATCGATGTCGTAGTTGCTGTGCACATGCTGCAGCACCGCCACCAGACGCTCCAGGCCCATGCCGGTATCGACAGACGGTTTCGGCAACGGCGCCATCGTGCCGCTGGCATCGCGGTTGTACTGCATGAACACGAGATTCCAGATCTCGATATAGCGATCGCCGTCTTCCTCCGGCGTACCCGGCGGGCCACCGGCGACCTCCGGGCCGTGATCGTAGAAGATTTCGGTACACGGACCGCACGGCCCGGTATCGCCCATCGACCAGAAATTATCGCTCTCGTATTGCTTGCCGCCGGGCTTGTCGCCGATGCGGGTGAGGCGCGCGGGATCGACGCCGATTTCTTTGATCCAGATGTCGGCGGCCTCGTCGTCGTCCTGATAGACCGTGACCCAGAGTTTTTCCGCCGGCAGCTGCAAGGTCTGGGTCAGAAATTCCCAGGCATAGTGGATCGCCTCGCGCTTGAAGTAATCGCCGAAGCTGAAATTGCCCAGCATCTCGAAGAAGGTGTGGTGACGCGCGGTATAGCCGACATTTTCCAGGTCGTTGTGCTTGCCGCCGGCGCGCACGCAGCGCTGGCTGCTGACCGCGCGGTTATAGGGACGCTGCTCCTGACCCAGGAACACATCCTTGAATTGCACCATGCCGGCATTGGTGAACAGCAACGTCGGGTCATTACCCGGGATCAGCGAGCTGGATGGCACCAGGGCATGATCTTTCTTCTGAAAGAAATCGAGGAAGCTCTGGCGGATTTCGGCGCTGGTCATAGTGTTCGACATAGGGGGATGGCGTCGCTGGAAAATTGTTCAATGGGTATCGTGGGTTAAGTCCCGCAAGCTTAACCCAACTGCACGCTGCCGTCATGGGGTTGACCAGTCCGACTTAAAGACAAGTCATCAGTTGGCAAGACTGGTCGGCATGCCCGGCCGGTACCGTGAGTCGCGCCGCCTCCGAGCTGCGCAAGTCGGCTTCGCGACTCACGGTACCGGCCGGGCGCGGAACGTCGTACATAATGGTGGAACATTTCAGGTGCAAACCCACTGCGTCCAGCTGCCGGTGGGTCGATCCCTGAAGCCGACTTGCGCAGCTCGGAGGCGGCAGGGATCGACCCGCCGGCAGCGCAGCACCGCAAGTCAGGGGTACAACACCCATCGCCTGAAACCGAGAAGGCCTGCCGGAAGGATCAATCGTTCCCCGCGCCCAGCCGCCCGAACAGGGCATGGATGTCCGCGAGGGAAAATCCACGCTGCTGCAGAAAGCGCATCTGCCGGGCACGCTCGCGATAGTCTTGGGGGAACTGGCCGGCGAATTTCCGGTGCCAGATGTCGTCGATGCGTGGCGTATCGGCGGTGGTCTGTGTATCGAGCGCCTGCTCGACCAATTCCGCCGCAACACCGCGCTCGCGCAATTCCGCACGGATACGTTGCGGACCATAACCACGGCCGCGACGCATGCGCACATAACACTCGGTAAAGCGTGCATCGGATTGCAGACGTTGTGCCGCCAAGCGATCGAGCAATAGCTCCACCTCGTTGGCCGCGTAGCCGCGTGATGTCAGCTTGTGCAGAAGCTCGGCGCGACTGTGTTCACGCCGCGCCAACAGCCCGACCGCCGTGCGCTCCAGCGCCTGCGGATCGGGCGTGTCGTCTTCAGGCTTCTGCCAGCGCTTCTTCAGGCTCGTCATCGCTTTCCACGGCCACTATCGGCTGGACCATCAAGGCCGCGCGAATCTTGGCCTCGATCTCCTTGGCCATGGCCGGATTGTCCTTCAGATATTGCTTGGCGTTGTCCTTGCCCTGACCGATGCGCTCGCCGCAGTAGCTGTACCAGGCGCCCGCCTTGTCGACGACATTGATCTTCACACCGAGATCGATGATCTCGCCGTTGCGTGAAATACCTTCGCCGTAGAGGATTTCAAACTCGGCCTGCTTGAACGGCGGCGCGACCTTGTTCTTGACCACCTTCACGCGGGTCTCGTTGCCGATGATCTCGTCACCCTTCTTGATGGCACCGATACGGCGAATATCGATGCGCACCGAGGCGTAGAACTTGAGCGCGTTACCGCCGGTGGTGGTCTCGGGATTGCCGAACATCACGCCGATCTTCATGCGGATCTGGTTGATGAAAATGACCAGCGTATTGGAACGCTTGATGTTGGCGGTGAGCTTGCGCAGTGCCTGCGACATCAGCCGCGCATGCAGACCCATATGCGAGTCGCCCATCTCACCTTCGATTTCGGCCTTCGGCGTCAGCGCGGCGACCGAGTCGATCACCACCACATCCACCGCGCTGGAACGCACCAGCATGTCGGCGATTTCCAGGGCCTGCTCGCCGGTGTCCGGCTGCGACACCAACAGGTCGTCGACGTTGACGCCAAGCTTGGCGGCATAAGTCGGATCGAGCGCGTGTTCGGCATCGATGAAGGCGGCGGTGCCACCCAGCTTCTGCGCCTCGGCGATCACCTGCAGGGTCAGCGTCGTCTTACCGGAAGACTCCGGTCCGTAGATCTCGACGACACGACCACGCGGCAGGCCGCCGATGCCCAGCGCCAGGTCCAGGCTCAGCGAGCCGGTGGAGATCACATCGATATCGCGCACCGAACCGACATCGCCCATGCGCATCACCGCGCCCTTGCCGAACTGCTTTTCGATCTGGCTTAATGCGGCGCCTAAGGCCTTACGCTTGTTGTCTTCCATTGTCGTGTCTCCCCCTGCTGGGTGTGTTGGATCGCAGCCATCCCTGGCCACCGAATCTGTCTATTGGAACGCGGCGATTATCCCACGTGCCTCGCTCCCGGAACTATCTTAGAACCACTGGGGCAACCCGCGCCGACCGGGACGTTGGACCCCTGAACTCAGAGAAAACAGCGAGTTGAGAGCATCGCCGGACTGCGCGAAAAGCTGCCGCAGCGGGTACTGTGGATTTATACAGTACCCGCCGATTGGCTGCAAGTGGCTTGATGAAAAATGATTGGGTTCACTGGGCAAAAAAACGAATCCCGTAGGAACGGGCACTGGCCGCGAATGGGCGTGCCGGCTCGGGTTCGCGGCCAGTGCCCCAGGGCAGTCTCTCGGCGCAAGCGCCTCACCTTGAGGCCGCTCCTACGGAAACCTTGTTCAAATGTCTTAGACGCGTAACGGCCAGCGAGCGATCACCCGGTATTCACTGCCCCGCTCGCCCGTGACCGACTCGACCAGACAGAAGGCATCGACCTGCCAGAGCGATGGGCGGGATACTGACAATCTCAGGCGACCGCTGCGCCTTGCGCGCCAACGTGACATGCGCTTGAAACGGCCGCGTCTCGGGCTGATAGCCGCACGGGATCAACGCGCTATTCAGGGCGGCCACGAGATCGGTCAAGCTCCGGCGGCATGACACTGGCGCCGGCCCAGAGGATGCGTGGGCGCGGCCAGAAACCCAGGCGATCGAAATGTCACGGTAAAAGCCGGCGGCAACACAATCGTTGCGGCCGCCGCCTCCATGCAGGCACGCTGTTCAGCGGTCACACCGCCGACGAAAGCCAACGTGATGTGGAGATTCTCCGGCGACGACCGCACGGCCGTTGTGACGCGCATGCTGGCGCGCGAGACGTATCCATAGACGCGCGCACCTCGCCATCCGGCCAGAGCGCGAAGAACACGCGCTGTCTGGATTCGCGTTCCGTGACCGAACCGGAATCGGGATGCACTTCAGGCGCAGACATCCAACAGTCCCCGCAACGCATGCGCCACCGCCTGCCGGCGCACCGCCTCACGATCACCGGTGAAAATCTGTTGTTCCGTGCGCAGCGTGCCGTCGCGTTCGCCCCAGGCGAACCAGACCAATCCGACCGGCTTATCCGCCGTCGCGCCGCCCGGCCCGGCGATACCGCTGATCGCGCAACTCAGCTGCGCGTGACTGTGTGCCAACGCGCCCCGCGCCATCGCCGCGACCGTCGCCGCGCTGACGGCACCCTCGCGCGCCAGTGTGTCGGCGGAAACATCGAGCAGTTCGTGCTTGGATTCATTCGTATAGGTGACGAAGCCGCGCTCGAACCAGCGCGAACTGCCGTCGATATCGGTGACGATCTTGGCCACCCAACCGCCGGTGCAGGATTCGGCCAATGCCAACACGCTTCCCGGCCGACACCAGGCATTCACCCAGGCGCTGCGCAAACCCTTGCAGTTCGGCATCGCTAGGCGAATGTGCAGACATAGCGCAGTGTGTTCAGGATTTGAATTCGCGGATCGACGTGCCGGTGAGGAAACGCTCGCCGCTGATATCCGGCTCCACGCGCATCACTTCCACCACCGCGTGCAGAGGCGGCACCACCGCCATTTCCGGTACGATGCGCACCTCCAGCAGCGATCCCGGCGCCAGGTCGCGCGTCAACTCCAGACACAACCCCTTGCCGCTGAGATCCTTGACCTGACCGTCAAACTGCTCACCGCTGCGCATGTCCGTGCATTGCGCCGTGCAATCCATCTGCATACGCATAAAATCCCGCTTTTCTTCGATATCACGTAATGACACAGCTGAGTCCTCCCGGAAATATTGTGTTCGACGATCAGTTCTGATCAACCCTAACATCTCCCGCCGATGTCGCATTCGGCGGCAAGATATTCTCTACGCGCATTGCACGCGCGAGATACGCCTGCAGCGTGAGCCCCGGCTGAATGATCGGTATGGCGATCGCGCGTGGCTGCTCCGTCACGGCATCGAGTACGCTTTGATCGATGGCGAGCTGCGGGCGCGCGTCGAATTCCGACTGCGGAGATTCGAGCGCGGCGTTCAGCGCTTTCTTGATGAGTTTTTCCTGATCACGTTTGTCGTCTTCCAAGACGGGATAGGCTTGCACATACAGTGTGCTGCCGCGCCAGCCGAACACCGTCGGTTGATTCACCACGCGCACCGGCGTGCCGACCGGCACCTCGTCGTACAGACGCACGATGTCCTCAGGATACATGCGCAGACAACCGTGGCTGCCGCGCAGGCCGATGCTGGGCGGTTTGTTGGTGCCATGAATGGAGTATTTCGGCCAGCCTAGGCGCAGCGCATGCGTGCCCATGGGATTGTCCGGCCCGGGCGGCACGACGGCGGGCAGCACATCGCCCTCGGCGGCGTGTTCCTTGCGGATCGACTCTGTCGGTATCCAGGCCGGCGCCTCGGTCTTCGCCACGATCTTGGTCGTGCCCTGCGGCGTTTTCCATTCCACGCGACCGATGCCGAGCGGATGCGTGATGACGCGCTGCGGTTCGCCGGCCTTGGCCGGCGGAAAATAGAACAGCCGCATCGCGGCGAGGTTGACGACGATGCCGGTGCGCGGCGCGTCGGGCAACACGAACTGCGTGGGGATCACGATCTCGGTGCCCGCGCGCGGCAGCCACGGGCTGACACCGGGATTGGCGCTGACCATTTCCTCGAAGCCGACGTTGAAGCGCCGGGCGATATCGGGGAAGGTGTCTTGTTCGTGCGCCTTGATAATTTGCACCGTGCCCACGACATCGTCGCGTTCAGGGTCGAAGAAAAACTCGTGGGTCGCCACGGGCGCGGGCAAGCTCGATTTGACGCTGGTGAACGACTGGCAGCCGGACAGCAGGACAAGCAGGCCGAGCGCGCCCAAGAGCCACTCAGAGCGAATCGATGGAGAAAATGGCGAGGAAATTAGCTTAGTCATTATCCTTGACCCTCAAATAACGTTCGAACTCATCCAATGGCACCGGTCGGCTGAAAAGATAACCTTGGTAAAGATGGCAACCATGCTCCTGAAGCAGTTCCTGCTGCGCCACGGTCTCTACGCCTTCGGCGATTACGCTCAACCCGAATGTCTGCCCGAGGGTGATGATGGCCTTCACGATCGCGGCATCGTTACTGTCGGTGATGAGATGGGTGATGAAGGAGCGGTCGATCTTAAGCTGATCCAGCGGCAATTGCTTGAGATAGGATAGCGAGGAATAGCCGGTACCGAAATCATCCATCGAAAGATCGACACCCAGGGTTCTAAGCGCACGCATCTTGGCGGTGGCATCACTCATGTTGTCAAGCACCATGCTCTCGGTCAGCTCGATCTTGAGACGCGTCGGGTTGGCCCCCGTATGGTCCAACACCTGCCGGACCTGCGCAACGAAATCCCGCTGACGGAATTGGCGCGCGCTGACATTGACGGCCAACCGCAGGTCGCGGGCGAACGGATCGTTCTCCCAGGCCTTGATCTGAACACATGCCGTCTCAAGCACCCAATGACCAATAGGTAGAATAAGCCCGGTTTCTTCGGCGAGCGGGATAAATTCGCCCGGCGCAACCAGGCCGCGTTCGGGATGGTTCCAGCGCAACAAGGCCTCGGCACCGATGACACCGCGGGTGCTGTCGATCTGCGGCTGGTAGTAAAGTCGTAATTCCTGACGCGAACAGGCCTGGCGCAGGTCATTCACCAGCGCGCTCCGCAGGTCCAGTGTCCGTTGCATATTGGGATCGAAGAAACACAGGCTGTTACGTCCCATGCTCTTGGCCTCATACATGGCGAGGTCGGCACGCTTGAGCAGCTCTTCGGTCGTCGTATCGTTGTCGATAAACAGGCCCGCGCCAATGCTGGTAGTGCAATGGTATTCACCGTCCTTGAGACGATAAGGTTGTGAAATCGTTTCGAGAACTTTTTCGCCCAACTGCCTGGACTGCACGGCGGCCTCCTCGATATCCCCACTCAGATCTTCCAGCAGCACCACAAACTCATCGCCGCCCAATCGCGCCACCGTGTCGCAGCCGCGCACGCAGGCCTGCAGACGTTGCGCCACCTCGATCAGCAGCAGATCGCCAACCTCGTGGCCGCGCGTGTCGTTGAGCGTCTTGAAGTTATCCAGATCCAAGTACAGGATGGCGCCGCAATGGCCGCTGCGCTGCGTCGCGAGCAACGCCTGGCCCAGCCGGTCCTGCAACAGACGCCGGTTGGGCAGATGCGTGAGTGCGTCGTAATAGGCCAGACGGTGTATCTCAGCCTCCGCCTCACTGTTCTGGGTAATATCGGAAAAGGTGCCGACGTAATGGGTGACCTGCCCATCGGGCGCGGTGACAGCGGAGATGGTCAACCACTCAGCGTAGATCTTGCCGCTCTTGCGTCGGTTCCAGATCTCACCCTGCCAGTAGCGCTGCGTCTTAATGGTCTCCCACAGCTCTTGATAGAACACCTTGTCGTGGCGACCGGAGCGCAGCATTTCCGGTGTTTTCCCGATAGCCTCCTCCGCGCTGTATCCGGTCAGACGGGTGAAGGCCTGATTGACTCGCAGAATGATACCGTTCGCATCGGTGACCAACATCCCTTCCTGCGACTCGAAGGCGATGGCGGCGATGCGCAACTCATCTTCGATACGCTTGCGCTCGGTAATATCATTGACGATGCCGATGAAGCCAAGCACATTGCCCTGCCCATCGAATTCCGTTGTCGCGCCGCCGAGCGCCCAATACACCGTGCCATCGGGTTTGCGCATGCGCCATTCCATATGCACCGACTGTCGGCTGGACATGGCCTTCTGCCACAGGGCCAATGTGTCGTTCGCGGTCATCCGGGTGCAGCGCCCGCATCCAGCCTTCGCCCAGGGATTCTTCGATCGTGAGTCCGGTGATTTCGCACCAGCGCTCGTTGACATAGGTGCAGGCCCCCTGGGCATCGGCATGAAAGATGCCGACCGGCGATATCTGCGACAGGCGACGGAACTGCTCCTCGCTGCGGTGCAATTCTGCCTCGATGCGCTCGTGCGTGAGGATGTCCTGCTGCATTCTCTGGAAGACCAGAAGATAAAGTATTGGACCGACGATGATGGCGAGCATTGCGGCATCGATGTAATCCCAGGCCGCGGCCGAGACAAATGCAGGGACAAGGGCATCCTGCACGACGGCCATGATCAGCAACTCGACCACGCCCACAAGCGCGCAAAACACCAGCACCAACCCCAATGGGGTGCTCAAGAGCGCCGGAAGCTTCTTGTGTTGTTCGGGGCTTACCATGTCACACACTCTCTCGCAGTCTGTTGGCGCACGGCCAATAGCTTCACCCATAGCTTCATAAGGATGGCCATGGATTAACTATAGCCAGCGTTGCAGATAAAAGATGAATTGCCCTTCCGAGGATTTCGACGGCCCGATGACCACTGCGGCATGGCGGTTACCGGTCGGATCGGCGGCCGCGCGCGCGGCATCGAGCGACTCGAAGATCTCGACATTACCGGCGGGAAAGCGCGTGCGGTTCTGGCGCGGCGTAAAGATCACTGCGTAGCGCACGTCGGAGACGCCGGTTTCGGGATCGGGCGGGACGAATCCGCGCATGGCTTACCTCTCGGAACGCGTTGGCTGCAATATATCGTATTTCTGCCGACTCGGGATCACGCCGCGTACACCGCCCTTGGGATTTTCCACATCGCCGGCATAGCGCGGGATCAGATGCACATGCAGATGCATGACGCTCTGCCCGGCGATCGGTCCCACGTTCACGCCGATGTTATACCCGCCGGGCTGGAATTCCGCGTCCACCCGCGCGCGCGCCAGATCGACCAGCGCAAAGATCGCCGCCCGCTCCTCGGGCGTGGCCTCGAAGAAACTGGCGAAGTGGCGGTGCGGGATAATCAGACAATGGCCGGGATTCACCGGAAAATCGTCGAAGCGCACGAAGGCGTGGTCGTTATTGAAAATAGCCGTGGCGGAATCGCAGAACAGGCACGTGGTCGTGGGAGATGTCATGGTGGAAACACTCGTGTGGCGGCGAATGCGGGAAAGCATACATCACTCATACCGTCCGCGGCGTCAAGGGAAGCGTTGTCCGGATCAGCACGCCTACCGTTGCCACGCTACCGGCTGTGTCGCATCATGGGTGCCGAGTGCATGTCGCCCTGGAAAACCTGATGTTGTCTAGATCGGATCTAAAACGCTGTTGCGACGGGTTATTGGCCCGAACCCTGCTGCTGTGCTGCCTGCTGCCGTTCGGCGCAGTCGCGGTGGCCGCCGAAAAGCCGTATGCCCCCGACAGCATTCCGGGGACGGTCATCATCACGGCGGAGGAAGTCGTCGAACTGATCCTGTCCAGGCCCGGACTTGATCATCATCGATTCGCGCAAGAAATCCGAATATGACAAGGGCCATATCGAAGGCGCCGAAAATCTACTGAACACCGATATGCAACGCGAAGATCTCGAAACGCTCAGTCCGGATAAGACCACGACGATTATTTTTTATTGCAACGGCACACGTTGCCTGCGCAGCACCGATGCCATCAACAAGGCCACGGAATGGGGCTACAAAAACCTCTTCTGGTTTCGCGGCGGCTGGAAGGAATGGACCGATAAACGCTTGCCGGTGATTACGGACTAGAGCACGTAGCGCGCCCGCGCCACTGCCGATACCCTCGATGCGCATCGAAGCCCTCTCCATCCGCGCCATAACCGTCATCATCATCCTGATGATCGGCGCCGTCGCCAGCGTCTTGTCCCTGTTCGCCGGCAGCTATTTCCGCCAGGCCGCACTCGACGCCCAAGTAAACAGCCTGTCGCGCGTGATCGAGGTGGCGTCCCAGGAAATGCTCAAGGCGGTGCGCGGCCACACCTTCGAACTCGGCATGCGGCTGGGCCACAGCGACGAAATGCTCCAGGCGATCCGCGCCGCGCAGCAACCGGGCGGCCATGCGATCATCTGGTCGCCCTGCTCGACGATCCGTTCATCAATGGCTTCGTCGGCTTCGCCAACATCAATCTGGAAAAAATCCGCATCTACGATCTCGACCTGAATCTCATCGCCGAGAGCGGCAAAGGCATCGCCGGACTAGACGCAAAACTCGACGGCCACCTGGCAAAGACTCTCGCGGAACGCCCCGGCGTCGAGCGACTGAAAGCTGTCGATGCACTGTGGATCTCGCCGCAGGGACCGTTGTATTCCACGCTGGTGCCCATCGGCGGCCTGCGTCTGATCGGTTACCTGGAGATCATCATCAACCCGGTGTTCAACCTGCCGGACATCGGCGCCATCACCCAAACCCCGATCAGCATCTTTCTCGCCAAGCGGCAACCCGATTATTGCCAGCACACCCAACGCACGCGACAGTCACCTGCCAGTCGAGTACATCCTGCACTCGTCGGACGGCGAACCCGCATTCCGAATCGTCGGCTACGAGGATGTGGAGAAACTCAATGCGGCAGATGGAAAGTACCCGCATCGTCACCATCAGCGGTTTCCTGCTGCTGACGCTTCGGGACGCTACTGTTTGCCTTGTGGCTGTTCAACCGCTTTCTGTTCGTGCCGGTCAAGCGAATGATCCAGGACATGAAGCAGATGGCCAGCCGGGAAGCTCGACCTGACGGTGGACAAAAAAGGTCTGCGGGATTTTTCCGTACTCGCCGAGACCTTCAATGCGATGGCCAACCAGGTGCGCCTGCGGACCAACGATCTGGAACGCCTGCTGGAGTTGGATGACAGCGCGATTCTGTGTTTCGGCAACGACCAGGAAGCCGTGTATTTCAACCGCGGTGCCGCGGCCCTGTTCGGCTATGCGCCTGATGAGATCGGCGATCTGGATCTGGGCGATGTGTTCGGTGATGACATCGTCGGTCTGATGCGGGGTGCGGGACTATCCAATGGGTCATCGGCAAGCAGTACGCCGGCGCACCTTACCTGCATCCGCAAGGATGGCAGCCGCTTCGAGCGCGACGCCGTGATCCGTACGCTGGACGTGCACGGCGGCCGGGGTTATGCGGTGGTGTTGAATGCGAATCCGCGCCTGGGCGAATATCTGTCCACGGAGGCGGTCGTCACCAGCGTCCAGCGTAACGAGCAGCGCATGAACGCGGTCGAGCAGTCGCTCAACAGCCTGCTGGAGATCGCCCGCGGCGCCCCGGTTTTGGTATCGACCGCCTCCAGCATCGACTTGTTGCGGGCCGAGGTCGCGGAGGTCGACGCCGAGCGGCCGGCGGTCCGCGAACAGGCGGTCAACGTCATGCTCTGCGCGCTGGCCTGCTGGGAACACGATCTGGACAAGAGCAAGCTGGACCTCGCCGAGGAGAGCCGGATCTGGCCGGTGTATATCGACAAGTCCACACCCACCACCCGGACGCTGGACAAATACCTGAACATCGAGAGCTGCCCCAAGAACCCGCGCACCCAGCGCGTCATCGACACCGCCGAGTTCGTGCTCAAGCAACTCGGACGGAAATCGACCGTCGAGCGTAAAAAGCTGCAGCAGGCGCTGACCGATTTCCGCCTGTTGATCTCGGGTATGAAATCCACCGACCACTAGCCGCCGGCACCGCGCCCACCCGCCGTCGCTTTCCGTCGAAATGTCCCGCCTCGCCCGTCTATCTCGTTGACGCAAAGCACAATTAATCCGTCCGTTCTCGTACGAATATTGACGAACAAATGTCTGGTGTTCCGCTGTAGGCCTGACTAGCTTCGCTTGCCATAGCCACGCGCAAACCGGTGTGGCCGTACAACAACGGAGGATGGAACAATGCGTCAGCAATTCAAGAACACCGCGGTAACGACACGCTTGGGCGGCCGAATCAAGCAGGCCCTATTCGGCGGAGCGGCACTCGGCCTGGGCTTGGCAATGGCCCTGGGCACACAATCAGCGGTTGCCGGCGACGGCTATGCCTACGCGTATGGCAATGACGACTTTGAAACCGTCACGCCCTACAACCGCGTGGCGCGCCTGCCGGTGGTGAAGGACGCCGCGGGCAATGTCGACCACGTCGCCACCTACGCCAAGGTCAAGGCCGCGGCGCTGGCGCTGGCCCGCTACGTCGCTCTGAACAAAGATGTGGATGTGCTCGGCGACAACGTCATCAAGGGCACCGACTGGGTACTGGGCGGCACCTCGGCGACCTGCCGCAGCACCCGGACCTGCACCGACACCGAAATCAGCAAGGCCGTCATCGAGATTCCCTCGCCGGAACCGATCAACCCCAATGATGCGACCTACCTGTCCACCGGCGTGGTGACCGAGGCCAACACCAAGAAGGCCAGCGTGCTGGATTTCTGCAACGAGCATTATGCCAAGCAGGCGCTCGGCGTGGCGCCGATCACCGGCACCAAGAAGGTGGTCAACGGCTACAGCCACACCCCGGCGCTGCCCTGCGAGATCTCCGTTTGGAATGACAACGAGCACATCTATGTGGACATGCTCGATCCCAATGCCATCTTCTCGCTGTTCTTCACCGACGTGCTGTTCAGCGCCGACATGCAGGACCCGGCCTTCGCCGAGGCGATCACCGATCTGCCGCCGCAGGTGAAGCTGGAGATCCAGGCGGTGGTGCTGCACGCCATGAACGAATTCGATGCCAAGACCAAGACCGTCGACAAGCAGCTCGGGCCGAAGTTCAAGAGCATGGACGAAGTGGTCAACGCCGTTGCGACTTCGCCCTACCAGTCGCCGTACATGCATATGGGCTACACCAAGGTCAGTGGCGCGGCGTTCACGGCGGCTGATTCCACCGCGGTGACCCAGGCGATCATCAACACCATGAGCATCAACGGCACACCGACCGCGGGACAGCACCCGACGCTCATCGATGGCGCCGGCAGCACGCTGGACAGCATCCTGAGCCCGGGGTCGAGCTGGCGTTCGGCGCGCCCATCGGCTGTCACCCTGCCCGGCAGCAATCACGTAATCGAGGCCTGTTCGCCGAAGTACGCCAAGCTGGCCATGGGCACCGGTCTGCATCATGTGACCGCGCTGCCTTGCGAGGTCACCGTGCAGATCATCGATCAGGATGGCAACGGCAGCACCGAAACACTGGTGGTCAGCTATCTCGATCCGCACTTCATGCTGAGCGCGCTGTTCGCCGACATCAGCGAGGCGGACAAGATCGCCTTCGCACCGATCCCGGGGGCCATCATGGATGACCTGCAGAAGATCGTCGGTGCGGCACTGGACGTCAATGCGGGTATCGCGCTGAATCCCGGTGTGCAGATCAGCTACGACATGCTGCCGTAAGCCGATTCGGGCCTAGGTGATTGTGCCCCTGTATGGATCTGCGGTACGCCACAGTCGGCGGATGCGCCGCAGGTCCATCGGGGGATTTTTACGCAAACCGTTACAGCGGAATCCACCCACTATGAACACCTGGATCGCCCGATTCTTGTCCGGACTGTTGTTGGCAATTTGCCTGCCGGCCAGTGCGGTTGACTATGCCTTGCCGGATCTGAATGGCCGCCTGCAGTCGCTGGAGCAATTCCGCGGCAAATGGGTGATCGTGAATTATTGGGCGACCTGGTGCGGCACCTGTCGCAAGGAATTTCCCGAGCTGATTTCCTTACATAAAGAAAACGCGCGCAAGGATATTGTCGTCGTCGGCGTTAATTTCGAAACAATCAATCCACGCGAGCTCGAAACATTCGTCGCTGAACAGTCGATTCCTTACCCCGTTCTGCGCAGCGAACCGATTCCAATCACACCGCTCGGCCCCGTGCCGGCCTTGCCCACCACCTACATCATCGACCCGCAAGGTACGCTGGTCGCCGGTGAAGTCGGCATCGTGACGCGACAGGACCTGGAAGATTATATCGCCGAGAAGCGATCCTCCGTAATTCAGTAATGAACTTATAGCGTAGCGCCTGATGAGATTCACAGCATGGCAATGCTTAACCAACGCAATTTCAAATATAGCTGTTTATTGTTAATACCGTGCGCCATTTCACTGTAACCGAATTTTATTTCAGCGAGGCGCCATTTGTCATAGTCAGAACCGATTCAGGTTATTCGCTACCGACATACCTGAAATAATGACACTCGTTTATTCAAGCGATTTAAAGCCGGAGATGAGCAGCATGCCAAACAAGCGTCTTGGTGACATCCCGATGCACCTCTTCACTCGCGATGAGATCGAAAATCTTAAACGCGACAATTTATTGATCAATCACGACCGACGCACATTTCTGAAATGGAGCGCACTGCTCGGCAGCCAGGCGGTTTTGGGCGGAGGCATCCTCAATCTACTGGCCAGTGGCGAGGCCCGCGCCGATGACACCTTTGCCAATGTCAGCCAGTGGGTTTATTCAGTATGCGGTTTCTGTTCGGTCGGCTGCGGATTGAAAATCGGCATCAATGCTGCCGGCGAAGCGGTTGCCGTCAAGGGTAACGACAAGCACCCGACGAATGCCGGGCGTATCTGCGTCAAGGGTGTGTACGAATACAAGGCACTCAACGACAAGGATCTGCGCGATGGTGAGCGCGGCAAATATCCGTTGTTACGCAATGCCACAGGGGGTTACGACATCATCACCTGGGATGAGGCCATCTCACTGCTGGCGACGAAGATTGATCAAGCCGTAAACGGCTACGGCCCGGATTCGGTGGGCATCTACAACACCGGCCAGTGGATGCTCGAGGAATACTACGCCATGGGCAAGCTGGGTAAAGGCGCCATCGGCACTGCCACCATGGATTCCAACACCCGTTTATGCATGGCCTCTGCCGTGTACGGCTACATGACCAGCTTCGGCTCCGACGGCCCGCCCGGTTGTTACGACGACATCGAAAGCACCGACTGTTTCTTCCTGATTGGCATGAACCCGGCGGAGATGCACCCGCAGATCTGGCGACGCATTATCAACGCCCGCAAGTCAACGCGCGCCCCCAAGCTGATTGTCGCCGATCCACGCCGCACCCAGACGGCGCGCAGCGCCGATCTGCATCTGCAACTCCGTGCCGGCACCAATGTGGCACTGATGAACGGCCTGCTCCAGCAAATCATCGCCAACAACTGGGTGAACACAGCTTACGTCAACGCCTACACCCGCAACTTTGCCGCACTGGCGGCCAAGGTCGCCACCTATACACCGGATTATGTGTCCAGCATCACCGGCGTGCCCGCAGCGGATATCCAGAAGGCCGCGCAATGGATCGCCACCTCACCAGAAACCTTGTCGATGTTTGTGATGGGTGTGTACCAGTCGATGGGCGGCACCAACACAGTACGTTTGCTCTGTGCCATGCACCTCATCACCGGCAAGATCGGCCGTCCCGGTTCGGCGCCATTTTCCATCACCGGTCAAACCACGGCCATGAGCAACCGCGAGGCCGGCGGTTCATCGTCACTCAGCGGTTACCGCAATATCTTCAATGCAACGCATGTGTCGGCACTCGAAACTCTATGGAAGGTTCCAACTGGACGTATCCCGCGCAAGGGAACCACCGTTGTCACCTCGAACAAGGACTACCAGGACATCAACTCCATGGTAGACATGATGCGGAACGGCCAGCTCAAGGTGTTCTGGAACGCCTGCACCAACCCGGCGGTAACCCTGCCCGATCTGAACAAGCTCTATTCATACCTCGACTTTGGTAATCCCAATCGGCCCTTCGTAGTGGTGCAGGATATTTACACGCCGATGGAAACGGCACACTTTGCCGATCTGTTCCTGCCCGCGGCACAGTGGGGCGAGAAAACCGGCGTTTACACCTGTTCGGAACGCAAGGTCAATCTGGGCAAGCAAGCGGTCAATCCACCCGGCTTCGAGCTGCGCCCCAACTATGGCGCCTATTCGGATTTCGAGATTATCAAGAAAGTGGCCGACAAACTGGCGACCATGAACCCGTCTCGTTATGGCGATCTCAACGGTAAATCACTGGTCAGCGCCGCCACCACCGAGCAATGTTTTAACGAATGGAAAACAGCTTCCAGCGGCCGCCCCTGCGATATGAGCGGCATGACCTACGCCAACCTCGAGTCCAACAATGGCATTCCCTGGCCGTCGACACCCAACAATCTACTGGGCGGTAAACGCCTGTATAGCGATGGCAAGTTCAACACCAACTGGGATCGCGCTCAGTATGGAAAAACACCGACTGCTGAGTGGATCGATCCGGACAACAAGGCGCGCGCTTACTTGTGGGCGGTGGACCATGAGGCACCTCCGGAAGTGCCCGATGCCAGCTATCCGTTCTGGCTCAATAGCGGTCGCGTGATCGAGCATTTTCACAGCCGCACCAAAACCAAGCGCGTGGCACAACTGCACGAGATGGTGCCGGAAACCTATATCGAAATTAACCCCGCTGATGCGAGCACACTGGGTGTGATAACCGGCGACCTCGTGCATGTGGCATCACGCCGCGGCACGGTCACGGTGAAAACCAAAGTCACAGATACTGTGGCACCAGGCGCATGTTTCATGCCCATGCACTTCGGCGATATCGATCCGTCCGATTTAATGCAGAACGGTGGGCGCGCGGTCGCGACTAACCGGCTGACCATGAACTACGTGGATGCGATCAGTGGTCAACCGATATACAAACACTGCGCCATCAGTCTCGCCAAAGCTTGAGAGGACGAACAACATGAATTTCGGAAACCTGCAATTTGACAAGCTTTTCACCGTGATGATCATGGCACTGGCGATCTGCGTCTCGCCCGGCGCCTGGGCTGCTAAAGGCTCGGGTAATGGCGCTGGCAGTAGTACAGACACGAGGCAGTACAACACCAGCTTCGCCGTGGAATACAGCGGCTCGTGTTTGTCGGGCGGCTGTCACGAAGCCAACACCCAGTTGGTGGATGACTATTCCAAGTCGCTCATGACCCATGCCATGGTCAAGTGCAATGCCTGCCACGGCACCCACACGGCGGCCGAACTGGGTAAGCCGAAACCCAATCTGACCGGACATTATTCCGGAATTGGTGCAACCGGTTATGTTGTGGGCGTAGATCGGTGCCTGACCTGTCATTCGGCGGCTTTAACGTCCAAGGGACATCCCAGCAATCCCAGCGATTGCGTGAGCTGTCATGCACCGCATATTTTTCCGGCTGCGTCCAGGTAGCCTGGGTTTCTCAAATAATTTCAGAGGCCGTAGCGGACGATCATAACGTCCTCTCTGCATGGCACTGTCAAAGATGACCGCTCATCACTACCCCATCCTAACGCTCACACATCCGCCGTATTGATCCCATCGGCCAGCTCCAAACGCGCCCGCACCAGGGTCGCATTGATCAATGTCTTGTCCAGCATCACCGGCAGCAGACGCCGCACCTGCATGAGTGGCTGCGGCCGACGGCACGCCTGGATCTCAAGTGCGCGGCGTTGAGTCTCGGTGAGATCCGGTAGCATCAGCAGATACGGCGCCTGCCAGGCGATATAATCCTGAACGACCGCGGCGATCAGCGGATCTTGCCAGACCTCGCGCAACAACAGCGGCGGAAACGCAGTCGCCGGCAGCCGACGTGTCACCCACTCCGAACGCAGATGTTTGCCGTCGAGGCCCGCACCGCTGCCATCGTCCTCACGGTGAATCCAGTGCAAGCTCAGCGGCGTGCCCACGTGTCGCGTCAGTTGTTCGACCAACCAGGCGGCGTGCGGCTTATCCAGCTCATGTCCGGAGGCCGCAAGTGCCGCCGAATAGAATAGCGGATCCTCCGGACTGCTGGCCTGCCAACGTGCGTGGGGCGGTAATGTGCGCGTATCCGCATCACACGCGCTCGCGAACAACATCACGGGCAGCCCTTCGTTATCCACCACCCAACACTCGTAGCGATCTTGCAGGTTGAATGGCAACTGCGGGCGTTCACGCAAGGCTGCGAGCAATTCCGCCAGCGCCGGATATTTGGAGACATCACCCAGGACGGGATTGTGCGGCAGGCGCCGGATCTCGCCGTCCAGCGCCCAACTCCCGTAATGAAAAAATGGCCGCGAGGATTGGCGCGGTCCAATGCCGCCCCATACCCGTTCGGGAATCATGTCTGCAGACCGCAACTGGATATGCCACAACCAGCCGTCGTAGCTCAGCGCACGTCCATCCGTGACTTCGATAACCTGCACCGTCCCCTTGAACGGCGACAGCTCGGCGCTGCGCATAGGTGCGAAACGTGGGCATGGGATTATTCAACCCAGCGCTTCGAGTTTTTTCTGCAGGCGGTGCAGCAGATCGCTGAGCATGTCCTGTTGCTGCTCGTCCAAAGCCTCGTAAAGAAATTCGAGTTTATCCATCGCCTCATTGATCGACGCACGGTCATTCAGCGCGTCGATGGTGCGGGCGACTTCGACAAGATAGGGGTCCATGGCTGTCCTCGGTAAATACGCGCTGCTTTCTCCGACCATCAGTCACATTGCTGCCGTTTGTGTACGACACCAAGTGCGAACTTGACCCGCAAATAGTGACCCGCTCGAGTCTTGGCCGTCCAGATCTCTCAATAGGCCTTCGTGTGAATCACTCCGCGATTAGATGATCCACCCGTATCCAGGCATTTTGCCGGACAGTCGGCCTGACCCAGAGTCCGTTCCTGGCGATGGTGAATGACGGGGTTTGGCCGTTATTTTGGCCTCGAGGCATGCCAAAGCAATCTAATTTATTGGAGCTATCCAGTTCCAGCAGGTAAAATGCGTCATGCGGTGAATCGTTTGTCGCTTTAGTACATATGGCTCTATACACTTCTACAAACTCTATGCAAGACAACCAAAATCCTACTGTCTCCACTACCGCAGATTTGCAACGTGAAGTTGCCGAATTGATGATCGAGTGCCTGAACCTCGAGGTCACAGCAGATCAAATCACACCCGATGCCGTCTTGTATGGCGAGGGCCTCGGCCTGGACTCGATCGATGTGCTGGAAGTTGCGCTGGTGGTTTCCAAGCGCTACGGCCTGCAACTGCGTGCCGACGACGCGGACAACCAGCACGTGTTCAGCTCACTGCGCAGCCTCACCGACTATATCGCCGCAAAGAGAACCCGCTAATGGCACGTCGCATCCTGCGCTGGCTGGGTATTGCCACGCTGTTGATCGGCTATTCGCTGCTGGCGCACTACACGAACGAATCGGCGCACAACGGCAGCCTGGGCGCGCTGGTGGCCATCGCGCCCGTGGCATTGCTTGCATTGGTGCTGGCCTGGCGTTCACCCCAACGTATTCTCATGTCAGGCATGTTTGTGCTGGCGTGTGTGGCGCTGTGGGCTGGATGGTCGGCGCTCGAACAACATTTTGGGCTGGTCTACTGGTTGCAATCTCTGGGCATGCAGCTGGTACTGTTCATCACTTTCGCGCGCACCCTGATCGCCGGGCGCCAACCGCTGTGCACCCGCTTCGCGGCGGCGCTGCATGCGCCATTGACGCCGCAGCAGGAAATTTATACACGCCAGGTCACAGTCGCCTGGAGCGTGTTTTTTGCCGCGATGGCCGCAGCCTCCACTGTGCTGTTTTTCCTGGCACCCCTGAGCGCATGGTCTGTCTTTACCAATTTTCTGACGTTGCCGCTGGTCGCCTTGATGTTCATAGTCGAATACTGGGTACGCCGACGGGTACTCCCCGATATGCAGCATGCGCACATTCTCGATGCGATACGGGCATTCCGTGATAACGCGGCGCGCCCCGCCGATAGTCAGTCGCAGTCTTAAACATGTCGCCGCTGCCACTGGTATCGCACGCCTCCCCGGACAGCATCGTCGCCTGGCGCGCCGAGGGTGCGGTCACGCTGCGCCAGTTCCTGGCCGAGGTCCGGCAGCTTGCCGCCCTGTTTCCCGCAGGGAGTCATCTGCTCAATATGTGCAGCGACCGTTACTGTTTTAGCGTGGGTTTGGCGGCGGCGATTGTGGCCGGCAAAGTCAGCCTGCTGCCGTCTACGCACACACCGGAAACGGTGCGCCAGATCAAGATCTTTGCACCGGATGTGTTTTGTTTGACCGATAGCGACGTGTGCACGGTGGATCTGCCGCAACTGCGCTACCCGGCCATGGGCATTGGCGGCCAAGCGGACGCAGTTACGATTCCGCAAATCGATAGCAGCCAGCGCATCGCGGTGGTATTCACTTCGGGCTCGACCGGTACCCCGCAACCGCATCCCAAAACCTGGGGCGCACTGGTCAGCAGCGTACAGGCCGAGGCAGTGCGTCTGGGGATATTGCATGATACGCACTGCACCCTGGTTGGCACGGTACCGCCGCAGCACATGTACGGGCTTGAATCCACGGTGCTGATGGCATGGTGCAGCGGCAACGCACTCAGCCACGCGCAGCCGTTTTACCCGGCCGACATTTGCCAGGCACTGGCGGCTGTCCCCACGCCACGCGTGCTGGTGTCCTCGCCCTTGCATCTGCGCGCCCTGCTGGATGCCGGGATGGATGCCGGGACTGGATACGGGACTGGCGCTGCCGGAGATCGCAGGCGTGGTATCGGCCACGGCGCCGCTGTCTGCTCAACTCGCGCAGGACATCGAGGCCCGTTGCAATGCGCCGCTCATGGAAATCTATGGCAGCACCGAAACCGGCCAGATCGCTACCCGCCGCTCCACGCAAACCGCACAATGGCAGTTGCTCCCCGGTATAAAATTGATCGTGGAAGGTGACCGCGTGCGCGCGTCCGGCGCTCACATCGAGACGCCGACCACCATGAACGACATACTTGAACCTATTACAGACGAGCATTTCTTACTGCACGGGCGCATGGCCGACCTGGTCAATATCGCGGGCAAACGGCATTCGCTGGCAGGCCTCAATCACCTGCTCAATTCCATTCCAGGCGTCGTGGACGGCGCTTTTTATATGCCCGATGAAACCAGTCCCGACCATGTCACCCGACTTGCGGCGTGCGTGGTGGCTCCGGGAATGGAGGCGGCCCATCTGCTGGCGGCGCTGCGTGAATCTATCGACCCGGTTTTCCTGCCGCGGCCACTGCTGTTTGTAGAGGCACTGCCACGTAACCGCACCGGCAAGCTGCCGCGCGAGGCGCTGCAAGCCCTGTTTCAGGCGCGTCGCGCGCAGAAATCCGCATGAACAACACCACGCGTTGGATCGTCCCGTCAGAGCATCCAGCTTTTGCCGGACATTTTCCCGGCACCCCCATCCTTCCCGGTGTCGTGCTGCTGGACGTGGCGCTGCACAGCATTGCCGAGTCCCGCGGGATCGCGCTGGATCTCTGCGAAATCAGTTCGGTCAAATTTCTGAGTCCGGCGCATCCCGGCGACGAACTGGAAATCCAACACAGCCTGTCAGCGAGCGGCACAATCCGTTTCGACATCATGTCGGGCGCGCGCAAAATTGCCAGCGGCAGTATCGTGCCGCGGAGATCATCTGCATGACAGCGCGCCCGACCGTCAGCCAAGCCGACTGGGCGCATACGCCGGAACGCAGCAACATGCTCATGCTGCGCCTCATGACGTGGATTTCACTGCGTCTGGGGCGGCGCACAGCGCGCGGCGTGCTGCATCTGATCGCCAGTTATTTTCTGTTGTTCGCACCGGCCAGTCGGCGTGCTTCACGCAATTATCTCGGCCGCGCATTAGGTCGACCCGCCCACTGGCGCGACCTGTACCGGCATTTTTTCACGTTCGCCGCCACCATTCATGACCGTATCTATCTGCTCAACCGTCGCTTCGACTTGTTTGATCTTGAAGTGCACGGCCAGGACACCGTGCGCAAGCTGCTGGCCGACGGCAATGGCCTGTTTCTGGTGGGCGCGCACCTGGGCAGCTTCGAAGTGATCCGCGCGCTGGGCTGGAAAGACACGGATTTGCGCATCGCCATGCTCATGCATGAAGAGAATGCGCAAAAAATTAACGCCATGCTGGCGGCCATCAATCCGCAGGCCATGCAAGACATCATTGGCCTGGGACATGTCGATTCCATGCTCAAGGTACAGGAGCGTCTGGATGAAGGTTGTGTCGTCGGCATGTTGGCCGATCGCACCCCGGGCAACGATGCCCTCACCCCTGTGCAAATCCTCGGCGCTACTGCGTACTTGCCCAGCGGACCGTTCCGCATGGCCGCATTGCTGCGGCGTCCGGTGGTGTTCATGACCGGGCTGTATCTGGGCGGCAACCGTTACGCCATTCATTTCGATCCGTTGGCGGATTTTTCCGACGTTGCGCGCGATCAACGCGAAGCCGCTCTGGAAGCGGCCATCACCCGTTATGCTGCGCTGCTGGATCACTACTGCCGCCTCGCACCCTACAACTGGTTTAATTTTTTCGATTTCTGGCAGTCGCGCATCTACGCCAACATTCACGAAAACAAAATGACACAACTCTCATCGACAGGCTTTGCACAACGCGTCATGCGGGACGTAGTCATCGCGCTGGCGCTGATGTTCACAGCCGCCATCAGTCACGCCACCGAGTGGGATCTTGACCAGCTCATGCAGGGCCTGGCGCAAATCCGCACCGACCATGCCCGCTTCACCGAGAAAAAATTCATCGCCATGCTCGAAGCGCCGGTGGAATCCTCCGGCGAATTGTTCTACAGCGCGCCTGACCATCTGGAAAAGCGCACGCTCAAACCCAATGCCGAATCCATGATCCTGGATCACGACACATTAGTGATTGAGCGTGGCCGCCAAAAACATCAGCTGCAATTGCAGGATTACCCGGAGCTGGCTGCTTTCATCGACAGCATCCGCGGCACCCTGGCAGGTGACCGCAAGGCATTGGAACGCAATTACCGACTGAGTCTGGAGGGCACAGCCGAGCACTGGACACTGCAACTGCTGCCGGTGGATGAAAAAATGCTCGCGGTCGTAAAGCGCATCCGTATCGAGGGGATGGGCACCACCGTGCACAGCATCGAAATCACTCAGACCGACGGTGACAGCTCGCTTATGCGCATCGAAAAGTTGGCCACGCCGTGAAGCATGTTCCCGTGCGGCGCGGTCGAACAGCGATAGCCCTGTGGCTGGTGTTCATCCTCGTCTGCGGCATCATCATCAGCCGCACTCAGTTCACCACCGATTTATCGGCGTTCCTGCCGCGCAGTCCTACACCCGAGCAACAACTGCTCCTGGAGCAGATACGTGACGGCCTGGCCTCGCGGCTTATTCTGGTAGGCATTGAAGGCGCCGATGCGTCCACCCGTGCCAGGCTGTCCAAACACATCGCCCAACGCCTGCGCGCTGATCCTGATTTTGTCAGCGTGAATAACGGCGAGCCCGTCAACGCCGAGCGCGACCGTGCTTTTCTGTTCGACAATCGTTACCTGCTCAGCCCGGCCGTGACGCCTGCGCGTTTCAGCGTGGACGGTCTGCATGCCGCCGTGAGCGACAGCATCGACCTGCTCGCCTCGCCGGCCGGGTTGCTGGTCAAGTCGTTGCTGCCACGTGATCCGACCGGTGAAATGGTGCACTTACTCGACCGGCTCAACAGTGGATCACAACCGAAACAAATTGAGGGTGCATGGGCATCACGCGACGGCGCGCGCGCCTTGCTGCTGATGCAAACGCGCGCGTCGGGTGCCGACACCGATGCCCAGCAACGCGCCATGGCCGCTATCCAGGCCGCGTTCGACACGGCATTCGACATCGCATCCGGCGCAAGCCCCGACGCCAAACTGCTGATGACCGGCCCCGGTGTGTTTTCGGTGACGTCACGCGAGACCATCCACAATCAGGTCACCCGACTGTCCATCATCGGCGTCGCGCTCATCGCTACGTTGCTGTTACTGGTGTATCGCTCCTTCACCGCATTGGCATTGGGTCTGTTGCCCGTTGTCAGCGGCGCGCTGGCAGGTATCGCGGCCGTCAGCCTCGGCTTTGGCGCGGTGCATGGAATCACCCTGGGGTTCGGCACTGCGCTGATCGGCGAGGCGGTGGATTATTCAATCTATCTGTTCGTGCAATCCGACCCAGGTGAATCAACGGGAGCGATTCAAATCAGCAGACCTGGATCCAGCGCTTTTGGCCCACCATCCGTCTCGGCGTGTTGACCTCGATATTCGGTTTCGCTGCGCTGCTGCTGTCGGGTTTTCCGGGTCTGGCGCAACTCGGCCTGTATTCGATTGCCGGTTTGATAACCGCTGCAACGGTGACACGCTTTGTCTTGCCGCATCTGCTGCCAATGAACTTTCGCATCCATGATGTCTCGGCTATCGGCCGCGGCTTGTCCCGCCTGGCACAGCGCGCCGCTGCACTGCGCTGGGCGACTGCGATAGTGTTGCTGGCGGCCTGCGCCATCCTCGTCGAACACCGCGCGAGTTTGTGGGATGACAAGATTTCCTCGTTAAGCCCGGTATCACAAGCCGACGTGGACTTGGATACAAGTCTGCGCGCCGACATGGGCGCGCCCGATGTGCGTTATCTGGTGGTGGTCTCCGGTGCGAGCCGGGAATCCGTATTGCAATCTTCCGAACAGGTGTCGACCGTGCTGCAAGCGCACGTCGATAACGGCGAACTCGCCGGGTTTGAAAGTCCCAGCCGTTATCTGCCCAGCACGGCGATGCAGCGCGCGCGTCAGGCCAGCCTGCCCGACGCCGCCGTATTGGAAGCGCGACTGGCGCAAGCCGTTCAGGGCTTGCCGGTGCGCGCGCAACTGTTCGCGCCATTTATTGCCGATGTCGCCGCTGCACGCCGCCAGCCCTTGCTGCAAACCGCCGATCTGGAAAAGACCTCGATGGCCATGGCAGTGGATGCGCTGCTGATCCAGAAAGACGATCACTGGAGTGCCTTATTGCCGCTGACCGCACCGACCGATGTCAGCATCAACGCAGACCGGATTCGCGCGGCATTGAGTGCAACGGGTTTAGCCAATGTGCTGTTCGTGGATATGAAGGCCGAGTCCGACCGCCTGTATTCCGGATATCTGCATGAAGCCATCCAATTGTCGCTCGGCGGGCTGGTCGCCATCATCGGACTGCTGCTGTTGGTGTTTCGCTCGCCGCTGCGGGTGCTGCGCATCATCGCACCGCTGGCCGCCGCGGTTATCACCGTCACGGCGGGATTGGCCTTGTTTGGTCAGCAACTGATTATTCTGCATCTGGTCGGCTTGCTGCTGGTGGTCGCGGTGGGCTCCAACTACGCGCTGTTTTTTGATCGTGCTGATCATCCTCTCGCGCCTGAAGAAGGGACACGCGCTGAACCAAAACCGACAGATCGCTTGATCGCACCCCGCACACTTGCCTCGATGCTGTTTGCCAACCTCACGACCGTCGCCGGCTTCGGCCTGCTGGCGTTTTCCAACGTATCGATATTGCAGGCCATGGGCGTCACCGTGGCGCCGGGCGTCATCCTTGCACTGATTTATTCTGCGATCTTCGCGCGGCACGCCCATGCGTAACACCGGCTGGCAACCCACGCTGTTGATCCGCGCCTCCATCGCGCTGCATCTGCTGGCCGTGGTCGCCGTCATCGCAGCACCCGAACACTGGCGCTGGGCACTGGGCGCCGTGCTGGCAAATCACGCGCTGCTCACGCTGCTCGGACTGTGGCCGCGCAGCCACTGGCTGGGACCGAACTGGACGCGGCTGCCTGCTGCCGCCACGGCCAGAAATGAAATCGCGCTGACCATCGACGACGGCCCCGATCCCAACGTCACCCCGCAGGTGCTGGACATGCTGGATCGTTACGCCACCCAGGCTACGTTTTTCTGCATCGGCGACAAAGCCGCGCGCCACCCGGAGCTGTGTCGCGAAATCGTGCGGCGTGGTCATGCCGTGGAAAATCACAGCCAGCATCACCGCCATCATTTTTCCCTGCTGGGACGTTCCGGCTTCACGCGTGAATTACAGGCCGCCCAAGACACACTCACGGCGATCACCGGCCAGCGTCCGGTGTTTTTTCGCGCGCCGGCCGGTTTGCGCAATCCTTTTCTCGACCCGGTGCTCGCGCGCTTGGGGCTACAACTGGCCAGTTGGTCAGCGCGCGGCTTCGACACCCGGATCGGCGACAGTGAGCGCGTTAAGAACAAGCTATTACATGGTCTGCGCGCGGGCGCCATTTTGCTGCTGCACGATGGCAACGCGGCACGCACGCGCGACGGCGTTCCGGTTATTCTCGAAGTGCTCCCGACGGTTCTGTCTGCGGCTGCGGCGGCCAATCTGCGTTTCGTCACCTTACGTCAGGCCCTTTCATGAGCGCTGATCCCGTGAACGCCACGCCTCAACCGCTGCCCTGGTACCGTCAAGTTGCGACGGTGATAACCCAGCACATAGTTCTTAAATGTATCGGGACGATACTTTTCATCGGCCTGTTTTTCGGCGCTTACTTCTATTTGCTTAAAACGCCGGCCTACCCGACGACCGTGATGCCCATCACCTTGCTGGATCGCCTGATCGGCTTTCAGCCGCTGGCCTTGCCCGTGTATTTTTCACTGTGGGTCTACGTGTCCCTGCCCCCGGCATTACTGGCGACGCGCCGCGAACTGTTTGGCTACGGCAAGGCCATCGCCGCAACCTGCTTCGCGGGTCTGATCGTCTTCTATTTCTGGCCCACGGCAGTACCCGCCGCCACCATCGACTGGGCGCAATATCCCGACGTGAATTTTCTCAAGAGCATCGATGCGGCGGGTAATGCCTGCCCTTCCTTGCATGTCGCCACCGCGGTTTTTTCAGGCATCTGGCTGCATCACTTGCTGCGCCGCTTCGGCACGTCGCCGTGGCTACTCGTTTTCAATTGGGTCTGGTGTATCGGTATCGTCTATTCCACACTGGCAACACGCCAGCATGTGGCGGTGGATGTATTGGCCGGTCTCGTGCTGGGGGTGTTGGCTGCCACGCTGTCATTGCGCTATCGCGTGGTGACGGACAGTAGCCGGAAAATCCGAGCATCGCCTCTATTCTGAACAAAACTCAGACCGGCAGAATTTGCTAACATCCCATCTTTCCCATGACTGGATAATTTCTCTTTGAACCCGCTCTGGCTCTCCCATTTCACCGCGACCAGCAGCATCGGGCGCGGCCTCGACCAGACGCTGACCGCGCTGCGTCAGGGCCGTTCCGGGCTGGTGCCGTGCGCGTTCGAGACGGTGGATCTGGCGACGTTCATTGGCGAGGTGGCAGGCGTCGATGCGGTGCAGCTTCCCGCACACCTGGCCGACTATGATTGCCGCAACAACCGGCTCGCGTTGCTGGGATTGATGCAGGATGGTTTTGCCGAGGCGGTGCGCGCGGCCATCGCACGCTACGGTGCACAGCGCATTGGCGTGTTCCTCGGCACCAGCACCTCCGGCATTCTGCAAACCGAGCTGGCCTATCGGCGACGCGACCCGGTGAGCGGCGCACTCCCGGCCGATTTTATTTATCGCACGACGCACAATACTTTTTCCGTCGCGGATTTCACGCGCCATTATTTCGGACTGACAGGTCCGGCGGTGGTGGTGTCGTCGGCGTGTTCGTCCAGCGCCAAGGTATTTTCTTCGGCGCGGCGCATGCTGGCGGCGGGACTGATCGACGCGGCCGTGGTGGGCGGTGTGGATTCGCTGTGTCTGACGACGCTGTATGGTTTCAACTCGCTCGGCCTGGTTTCCGAACAGGCCTGTCGCCCGTTTGATACGCAGCGCAACGGCATCTCCATCGGTGAAGCCGCTGCCTTCGCGTTGCTGGAACGCATTCCAGAACACCCGGATGCGGATGCTGTACTGCTGCTCGGGACCGGCGAATCCAGCGATGCCTATCACATGTCATCACCGCATCCCGAGGGCCTGGGCGCGCGCATGGCGATGCAGGATGCGTTGCACATGGCGGGTTTGCAGGCATCGGACATTGATTATATCAATCTGCACGGCACCGCCACGCAAAGCAACGATGCCGCGGAAGGCAAAGCGGTTCACGCGCTATTCGGCTCGAGCACGCCGTGCAGTTCCACCAAAGGCGCGACCGGCCACACCTTGGGCGCTGCCGGTGGCGTGGAGGCGGTGATTTGCGCGCTGGCACTGCAACACGGCTTGCTGCCCGCCGGGCTGAACACCCGGCAACTCGACCCGGCGTTCGATCTCGATTATGTGCTGGAGAATCGCGAGCAACCGCTGGCGCGCGTGCTCAGCAACTCATTTGGATTCGGCGGCACCAATTGCAGCCTGATTTTTGGACGGGCGGATAGCCTATGACGCTCACCGCCTATATCGAAGGCATCGGCTTGCTCGGCCCCGGTTTGACCGACTGGCCGACCAGTCAGGCTGTCCTGAGCGGGCAGCAAGCCCTATCAGCCACACAAGACCGTACTGCCGACACCCGCGTTATTGCCGGCGGCAGAACGGCGGCGCAGCGGCGCGATCGTCAAACTCACGCTGGCGACCGGACTGGAAGCCATCGCCGCCGCCGGACTCGACGCCGCCAGCTTGCCCAGCGTGTTTTCTGCGTCGGGCGGTGATGGGGAAAACTGTCACGCCATCTGCGAAATGCTCGCCTCGGATGACCGGCAAATCTCCCCGACCCGCTTTCATAATTCCGTGCATAACACCGCCTCCGGATATTGGAGTATCGCCACCGGCGCGATGACCACCTCATCGGTGTTGAGTGCCTTCGACGCCAGCTTCGGCGCAGGTCTGCTGGAAGCGCTCACCCAGGTGGTGATCGATGACACGCGCAGCGTATTGCTGGCGTGCGACACCGCTTACCCGGAACCACTCCACAGCGCCCGCCCCATCCCCGATGCGTTCGGCATTGCACTGGTGCTGGCGCCGCAACGCAGCGCACGCGCGTTGGCGCAAATCACCGTCAGCCTGACGGACGCCAACGCCGACCAGCTCGACGATGCCGCGCTTGAACGTCTGCGCATCGCCATCCCCGCCGCGCGCGGCTTGCCGCTGTTGTGCAGCATCGCGCGGCGGCAAGACAAACACGTGGTGCTGGATTACCTCGACAACACCCGTCTCGCCGTGGCCATCGCACTGTGCTGAATCAAACCCACACTCGATCACGCCTGGATTGCGCGCCACATCCCGCATCAGGGCAGCATGTGCCTGCTGGATTATGTCGAGGCCTGGGATCCGCAGCGCATCCTGTGTCGCGCGAGCAGCCATCGTGCCGTCGACAATCCGTTACGTGCGTACGGCCAGCTCGGTGCCGCCTGCGGTATCGAATACGCGGCACAGGCCATGGCCGTGCACGGTGCCTTGCTGGCAGCCGCCCGACAGCACCCGCGCACGGGTCGGTTATCTGGCCAGCGTGCGCGGCACGCAGTTGCATGTGTCACGCTTGGACGACATTGCCGCCGATCTGGAGGTGGAAGCCACCTGCATCACGCGCAACGAAAACACTATTCTTTATCAGTTCAGCGTCAGTGCAGCAGGTCGCCTGCTGCTGGAAGGCCGCGCCACCGTCGTGCTCGATGCTGACGCACTCACACCCACTTCAGGAGCAGCGCCATGAAAAATGCCTTGGTGACCGGCGGCAGCGGCGGCATCGGCGCGGCCATCTGCCGCCGTCTGGCCGCCGATGGCTGCCATGTCTACATTCATGCCCATCGTGGAGTGGAGGCCGCGCAGACGCTGGCCGATGCCATTTGTGCCGAGCGGTGGCAGCGCGCAAGTGCTGGCATTCGATGTGACTGACAGTGCAGCGGTAGCCGCTGTGCTGACGCCGCTCGTCGAACACCAGCCGATCCAGATCCTGGTCAACAATGCCGGCATTCATGACGACGCGGTGTTTCCCGGCATGCGCGCCGAACAGTGGCAGCGGGTGATAGACGTATCCGTTAACGGCTTTTTCAACGTCACTCAGCCGTTGATGATGCCGATGATCCGCAGCCGTTGGGGGCGTATCATCAACGTGTCTTCCATTGCCGCGATGACCGGCAACCGCGGTCAGGTCAATTATTCCGCGGCCAAGGGCGCGCTCAATTCAGCCACCAAGTCGCTGGCACAGGAAGTCGCCAGCCGCGGCATCACCGTCAACGCGGTCGCGCCCGGCATTATCGATACGCCCATGAGCGCAGCGGCATTCGATGCCGAGAACTATCGCGCGCACTGGTGCCGATGAAACGCGCCGGCACGCCCGACGAGGTTGCCGACCTGATCGGCTTTCTCGCCTCGACGCAGGCGGCCTATATCACCGGGCAGATTATCTCCATCAACGGTGGCATCATTTAACGGTGAGTGACAACATGAACCTCTCCTAAACCGACTCCGGTGCATGCACCGCACCTCCGCTGACCGATTACTACCAAACCGAGCAGGACCGGCAAGCCTATCTACGCCAGATTTTCGATAACACCGCCGCGGATTACGACCGTATCGAGTCGATGCTGGCGTGGGGCACCGGTTCCCGCTATCGGCGCGAGGCGCTGATTCGCGGCGGTTTGAAAACCGGCATGAAGGTACTGGACGTCGGCGTGGGCACCGGTCTGCTTGCAGCGCAGGCCTGTATTCTGGCCGGCGATGCCGCCCTGGTCACCGGCATCGATCCCAGCCCCGGCATGATGGCCGCCAGCAAGCTACCCGAGACGATGGTGTTGATCGAAGGTCGCGCCGAGTCGCTGCCTTTTCCCGACAATCACTTTGATTTTTTGAGCATGGGCTATGCGCTGCGCCATATCGGCGATCTGAGCGTGGCGTTTGCCGAGTTTGAACGGGTTTTGAAACCCGGCGGCCGTTTATGCCTGCTTGAAATCACCAAGCCGCAAAGCCATCTTGGGCGATGGCTGCTTAAAAACTATATGCGCGGCGTGATTCCGTTGCTGACACGATTCGTTTCCAGTCAAAAAGACACCGCGACGATGTGGCGTTATTTCTGGGACAGCATAGAAGCCTGCGTACCGCCCGAACAAGTCCTGGCCACGCTCAGCGCTGCGAAGCTGACGCAGGTTAAACGGCATCTGGAACTCGGCGTGTTTTCGGAATATCAGGCGATCAAGGCCGGTCCTGGCCAGTCTAACTACGCCGGTAAGCCTCAAGACCTAAATCGTCCCAGCGCACGTCTTACCAGCAACACGGGTAAGCGCAACACAAAGCCGAAAAACAGGCGCGTGTGCATCCAGGTCAATAACACGTTGTCGCGCAGGTAGCGGAAATGCGAGACGCCGCCCTCCTCCGCGCGGTAGTAGCGCACCGGGGCGGGCAGATTGACCGGCCTGACACCGCGCCAGCACAGGCGCACCACGGCCTCGGGATCGAAATCGAAGTGGCGCATCCACGGTTGATGGCGCATGACCCGCCGCAACGCGTCGACCGGATAGACGCGAAAGCCGAACAACGAGTCGCCAATGCCGGCCCACAGCGTTTCCAGGTTGGCCCACCAGTTGGAAATGCGACGCCCTTTCACACGCAAGCTCGGCGCACTGGCATCGAATACCGGCACACCCAATATCATCGCGGCCGGCTGTCTGCGCGGATTCCGCCATGAACGCCGGGATGCGTTCGGGTGGATGCTGGCCATCCGAATCCATGGTCAGTACATGACGTGAATCCCGCCGCGGCCGCTTGATCGAGTCCATGCAATACCGCCGCGCCCTTGCCCTGATTGCGCGGCAAGACGAGCACGCGCAGACCCGCATCCTCCGCTGCCATCGCCTGCAAACCCTCGGCGCTGCCATCGGTGCTGCCGTCCACCACCACCCACACCGGGGTCCAGTGTTGGCGTGCCGCGCGCACGGTTTCATAGACCTTGGCGCCGGGGTTATAGCTGGGGATGAGGACGAGGTGTGTGGTCGAGACAGTCGTCATGACGGTGTATGCGAAGTGAGATCGAGAACACGGTCAGCCTGCGTGGGCAGGGAATTGACCGGGTAAAATGCCGAGCCTTGTATCAGCTCATGCGCAAAGTAGTGTTCCAGTTCAGCCATGAAGCGTTGGGTATGCTGCGGCGGATCAAAGCGCTTTCCCAAGCGCACCCGATAATGGATCGGCATCGGCGGCTTGCGAAACAACGACCAGCCTTTGCTCAGATACAACGAATCGGTTTCGATCAGAATCGTCTGCACCGGCACATTGGCATGATGTGCGATCAGGCCGATGCTGCCCTTGAACGGGTTGACCGGGTTCGTGGTGGTGCGGGTGCCTTCCGGGAAACAGCAGCAGATGACTGCCGCAGTCGAAATCCCTGGTTGCCAGCCTCACCATGCGCCGCACCGGTTCATTGCGGATGTAGCGCGCCAGGCGCGCACCCGCACCGAGAAAAATATTGTTCATCAGATCGGCCTTGAGCACGCAGGCGACATTGGGCAAACGTGAAATCACCATCACGGCATCCAGCAGGCACGGATGATTGGGCGCAAGAATCAGCGACGGTTGATCGCGCAGCGCATCCAGCGCCTCCAGATCGAAGCTGCAGCGGCGCGACAGGCTAAGACTGGCCAGGTAAAGTCTAAACGCCACCATGATGACGTAACGACCCAGCGCCTGTCCGCGGCGCTCGGACAAGCAGCGGATAAACGATCAGCGCAATCGGTGTCCACGCCAGGCACAGTATTCCCAGCCAGGTCAGGCCGAGATACAGCACCAGGTAATCGTAGCCAGTCAGCAATACACGCAATGCGGCGCGCATGATCAGCCTCGCTGCCCGGACATGGATTGCACCGGATGCGCCGCAGTGGCTTCAATTTCCAGCAGCAGATCCGCGCGGCACACATCAGCCTGCAGATAGACCGCGTTGAGTGTGTCACCCACGCGCTGCGCCAGCTCGGCGCGAATCTGCGCCAGATCCGCCGGGTCACGCACGTAGACCATGTAATGCAGATCGCGCAGATCGAATCGGGGCTGGCTCGCCAGACGATTTGCCTCGGCCAGCACGGCCTCGATATTGGTCATGGTTTCGCGGGTTTGTGCGACGACATTTTCGGAGTGCATGGTTGCGTGGCCGACAATACTGGCGGTGCCGGAGACGAACAACACCTCGTCTTGTCCCATGCGCACCAGGCTGGCACGCGAAAACGTCGGGGTGCGCGGACCGTATTGCGGCGGATATTGATAGGCGCTGACCTGACGCGGATTTTCAATGTTCAGCGGTGCCACGCGTCCGGCTAAAAAGGCAATGGTCAACGGCCCCTGCGCCGAGTCCCTCGATCCAAAACCCAGGGCAGACGCGGCAGGGACATTCCCCACCACTTCGCGTCCGTGCGCAAGGAAGGCGTCCTGCCGTCCCTGGTTGAACTGGCGATAGCGCTCCAGCCCGAAGCTGTGGGTGTTGATGTCGGCGAGGTAATTCCAGCAGCGGAACAGATACGGATAGCGCAGCGTGTCGAGCAGCGCAAACATCTGGCGATAAGCCGACTCGGTGGCCTGCTGTAACGGCGTTTTATCCGCGACGGCTGCAAACCCTGTTTCAGACAGCACAATCACGCCGAACAACACACCGTCGTCATGGCGATACTGGATGTCGCCACAGCGACCCTGCGTCAGCGGCCCGCTGCCGTGCCAGACTTCGCAGATTGAATCGCCGGCGTCCAGTCGCTGCATAGGTACATGCATGCAGGGCATCATCCCTGATCACTCGACCTGGCATCTCGGCTTTCGACAACATCTTCGGAAAAACAGCGCGCGCCCAGCACGCTGTCTTGCCACTGTGCCGGTTGATTCAAAAACGCTGCCATTGACAGGTTTGCGCCCTGCAGGGGAGATAGCGTGTCGCGCATCAGTTCATCGCTGCGCCAGTTTCATCCACAACCCGGATGTTGTGTTTGCGCATCCGCCAGGCCTGCACGGTACGTCGGGGATTGAGCAAAGATGCCGCGTAATACAGCCCTTTGAATAGCAGCAACGGACCACGAATCGGCGTTTTTCCAAACACGTCACCGGCCAGCACCGAGAGCAACGCCTCTTTCACGCGAAAAATATTACGCGGCCCCATAAACATATTGCGCAGGGTGGGGTTGGTGACCCGGTAAATAAACCAGGAGAATTCCTTCGGCCCGATCCGCATCGACTGGTCGAATTTTTTCAATGCGGCGGCCGCCTGCTGCGGATGACGCAGACAGGTGTCCACGGTGTCGGCGCCGACAAAGGCGCTGTTGCATGGCCAGCATCACGCCGGAAGAAAACACCGGATCGATAAACGTGTAGGCATCGCCCAGCAGCAGATAATTGCTGCCGTGGGTGCGGTCGCACACGTAGGAGAAATTGCCGGTGGCTTCGACCGGCGAGATCAACTGCGCGTGTTGCAGGCGCTCGCTCAACGGCGCGCACAAGGCGATGGTTTCCAGCAAAAACTGTTCGAGCGGCTTTTTGTTGCGTGTCTTCAGGTAATACGGCCAGGCCACCGCACCGACGCTGGTCGCGCCGTCGGCCAGCGGGATAAACCAGAACCAGCCATGCTCGAACCAGTAAATGGTGATATTGCCCGCGGCCTTGCCCGGATTGCGCTCGGCCCCCGAAAAATGGCCGTAGAGGGCGGTGCTGTTGTGTTTCTTGTTGCGCTGTTTGGCTTTGAAGCGATTGCCGAGAAAGGTATCGCGGCCGGAGGCATCCAGCACAAAACGCGCGGTCACCGTTTCGATGCTGCCGTCATCGTGGCGGGCCTGCACCGCGCGCACCGGCATTGTCGGCTAAAAATTCGACGTCCTGCACCTGACAGCCTTCCACGACACGGGCATTTTTACGGCTGGCGTTGCGGATCAGGATTTCGTCGAACTCGGCGCGGCGTACCTGGTAGGCCATGGGCATGGATTTGTCCATGGCATCGGCAAACTCGAACGCCTGTTTGTGGTCATGCCAGGGCGAGACAAATTCCGCGCCCCATTTTTCCATGCCGATGGCCTTGACGGCGTCGGCCACGCCGAGTTTTTCCAGCAGCGGCAGATTGGCAGGCAGCAGCGATTCACCGATATGAAAACGCGGATGATGTGCTTTTTCCAACAGGGTCACGCGATAGCCACGCTCGGCCAGCAACGCCGCGGCGGTCGAGCCGGCGGGCCCACCACCGATGACCAGCACGTCGCAGTCCGAAGACCGGGCGGCCGATGCGGCGGCGGGAGTGTTGATGGCTTCGTCTGGCTGGCTGTTCATTGCACCAAATTCTATCACACCGCACCGCTGTTCTTGTGGTTTTGGTCTGCATGTCCAGCAGCATGCAGCACTGCATTGGGCACTAAGTCGCAATTTAACAGAATAGAAGCATGCAACGCCAAGCGGCGTGCGAGAACTTGCATGCTATTGTTGCCGTGCGAACCGGCTGATCGAGTGAAGCTATGCGCGCCTGCGAGAATCCATCGCTAACCCAGAACGAGGCCTGAGTGTGAATAAAACATTTCGATTGTCTGCAATGCTGCTTCAGGCGCTGAGTCTTATTCCGCTGTGCAGCCATGCGCGCGAAGCCCCGCTGTGGGAAGCCGGCGCGGGTATGGCTCTCATCGACTTCCCCGACTACCGCGGATCGGATGAGCGGCACACTTACGTGCTGCCTGTACCTTACGTGGTCTATCGCGGTGAGTTTCTGCAAGTCGACCGGGAAAATATCCGCGGATTGTTTTTCAAAAGCGATAAGGCCGAGCTGGATGTGAGTCTGAATGGCTCCGTGCCAGTCAAAAGCTCCGACAACCGGGCGCGCGAAGGCATGCCCGATCTGGAACCCACCCTGGAAATCGGCCCCTCACTGAACCTGTTTCTGCTGCATTCCAAAGCGCGTCAAACAAACCTTGATTTGCGACTTCCGCTGCGCCCGGTCTTCGACATCGACGCCGAGTATCACGGCTACGTATTCCAACCACAATTGAATCTGGATATGAAAGACATCGCTGGACACGTCGGCTGGAACCTCGGCCTGGCAGCGGGACCGATTTTTGCGGACCAGCGCTATCACCAGCGTTTATACGGCGTCGACCCCGTGGATGCGACCGCGGCACGCCCTGCGTATACAGCACACGGCGGTTACGCCGGCAGCCAATTCATCTCCGCCCTCAGCAAACGCTTCCCCCATTATTGGGTAGGTGGGTTCGTAAAATGGGATAGCTTGCACGGCGCCGTTTTCGAAGACAGCCCACTGGTTAAGACTAAACAAAACTTCACCGCAGGCATTGCTGTTTCCTGGATCTTCGCCGAGTCGAAAACGCTTGTGCAGGAGGAGCGCTAGCACGAAAAAGCCCGCACAAGGCGGGCTCTTCGTCGACGACCTGGTGTGGCTACCAGTGGCGGACCCGCCCGGTGTCGACGTGAACAAAATCGGATTTCGCATAATAGCCGACGCCGCCGGCCTGTAACTTCAGCGCGGCATCGCGCAAACGTGCGGTGTCGAAACCACTCAAGCGGATATCCAGCGCCTTGCCCTGCAGATGCAGGCTGCCCTTTGCCACACCCGACGATGCGGCGTGCAGACGCATGTTCGTCGCGGGTGAACGGTAACCGGAGATGATCTCGATGACCCCGCGATGCCCGACTTCGTGCTGAACGCTGTAGAGAACATCGAACAGTTTGGGGTCGATTGCGCTCACATCACCGGTGCGGTGATCGCGCAGGAAATGATTCAGGCGCTGGCAGGCATCGTGGGCAAAGGCGCCATCACGGAAATAACATTGCTGCAGACGTTCACCGGTGTGGGTGTTCAACAGCCGCAGCTCGCGAGAGCTGGCGGCCTGGGCGGCCCCGAAGGGAAGGATGCCACTGCCCAAAACCAACATTGCTGTGCAACTGCGAATAAAACTACGGCGCTGGGGGTTAGAAATACGGTCACCTGCGTCATCTATCATGCAAACCATCCATTGTTGTCGATCACAAAACGGCGAGCCCGCGCGTCGCCATGGTAAGCTCAGCGGCACTCCCGGCGCAGACTATAACGATTCAACCTATGCATGTCATGATCAAGTCGACACTTTTGGCCCTGCTACTGATCTTTTCCGGCCTCGCACAGGCACTTGAACCGACTGAGGAATACATCCGCCAATACAGCGAGGCCGTGCTCGAGGGCACCAACGGCGTCCTCGGCGGCCAGCGGATTGCGGCGGTCACGCTGCTGCCGACGTTCTATGCACAGCGCGGATTCCAGCCGGTCTGGTCCAACCCGGCGCGTTTTCAGGAGTTGCTTGAAGTACTGCGCAGTGCCGAGGAACACGGCTTGAATCCGGTGGATTATCACTACCCGGTGCTGTCTGCCTGGCCCTACGGTAACAGCCCCAATCAGCAGGCCGCGCGCGACCTGCTGGCCACCGATGCCCTGATCCGCTTTAGCTATCACCTGCATTTGGGCAAGATCGATCCCGTCGATCTGGATCCCAACTGGAATCTGACCCGCCGCCTGCACGATGAGGAGCCGCTCGCCGTGCTCACACGGGCCGTGGCTGCCCCGTCACTCAACGCCTTTCTCGCCACCGAACTGGCGCCCAACAGTCCTTACTACAGGGGCCTGCGCACAGCACTCGCCCATTATCGCGACCTCGCCCGCCGCGGCGGCTGGCCGGTCGTGCCGGACGGCGCCACGCTGCGCCCCGGCGATCGTGACGCCCGCGTTCCCGCTCTGCGCGCGCGGCTGTCCGTGACCGATGCGGCGCTCGCGGCAGATACCGGCACCGATGCACAACTGTTCGATGCAGCGCTGGAAGATGCAGTCATACGTTTCCAGCTGCAACATGGTCTCGATGCCGACGGTGCCGTCGGTGCGCGCACGTTGGCGGCGATCAACGTGTCCGTCGAATCACGCATCGATCAGTTGCGCGTCAATCTCGAACGGTTACGCTGGGTGTTTCGCGACCAGGAGCCGCGTTATCTGATCGTCAATATCGCCGGTTACCATGCCTATCTGATGGACAACGGCGCTATCGTCTGGAACAGTCGCGTGATGGTCGGCAAACCCTATCGCCAGACACCCGTCTTCAAATCGACGATGACCTACCTGGTGCTCAACCCCACCTGGACCGTACCACCCACCATCCTCAAGAACGATGTCATTCCGCGCATCCGGCAGAACCCCGCGTACCTCGCGGAGAACAACATGGTGTTACTGGACCGTTCCGGGCAATTGCTCGACAGCAGTCAAGTCGACCTGAGTTCCGTGTCGCCCAACTATTTTCCCTATACCGTGCGTCAGGAACCGGGACCGAAGAATGCGCTGGGCCGCATCAAGTTCATGTTCCCCAATAAACACGCCGTGTATCTGCACGACACGCCGAGCCGCGCCCTGTTCAATCGCGCCGACCGCTCCTTCAGCTCCGGCTGCATTCGCGTCGAAGATCCGTTTTCATTGGCAACCATCCTGCTAGACGACCCGCAGAAGTGGGATGAGGCGAAACTCGAAGAGCGATTGACCCGCGCCAAGAATGAAACGGTGCGACTGAAAAATCCGCTCACCGTGTTCCTCATGTACTGGACCAGCGAACCGGATGGCAAGGGGGATGCACATTTTTATAACGACGTGTATTCGCGCGATCAGGACGTGCTGAAAGGGTTGCAGCAACCGTTTCGCATGTCGCCGATGCGTCGGCAGGAAGGTGCGTCTGAGGCTGCAAAGCTTTAGAGGTTAACCGGCTATTAATCAGGATGCACTGCAGGCGACAGCGTCGCCAGAAAGTCACCCAACGCCTGTTCGTACTGCGGCTGACTGAGCAGGAACCCGCTGTTGTGATCGCCACGCAGCCGGACGAAACGTTTGGGTTCGCGCGCGGCTTGGAACACCTGCTCGCCCAACGCATAGGGCATGATCTCATCGTCCGGACTGTGCAGCACCAGCACCGGACTGTTGATCTCGCGCATGCGCTGAGTCGTGTTGAAGTCGTAGCGCACCAGGATCATGCGCGAGAGCAGCGGAAACGCCTCCCGCGCAAAGTCGCGCGCCGAACTGAGTGTCGACTCCAGGATCAGCGCGCCCGCCGGCGCCTGCGTGGCCAACTGCGCCGCCACCGCGCCGCCCAGAGATCGGCCAAAGATGACGATGTCCTGCGCCGCCACGCCGCGCGTGTCCGTCAGGTAGCGCCACGCCGCGTCGGCATCCCGATACAACCCCGCTTCATCGGGCGCGCCCTGGCTGCGTCCGTAGCCGCGATAGTCGAAGATGAACACATTCAGGCCCAGCCGCCGGAAGATGGCGATCGAATCACGGCGATGGGAAATGTTGCCGCCATTGCCGTGCAGAAACAGCAGCGTCCGCTGCGCGCCCGGCGCGGGAATGTACCAGCCGTGCAGTTCGACGGAATCGGATGTCTTCAGGACGACGTCCTCGTAGGGCATCCCCCAGTCGGACGGCTGCGCCTCCAACGTGCGCGACGGATAGAAGATCATCCCCGGCTGTTGCAGATACATCCAGCCGTTCAGGAATACCAGTGCCAGCACCATGCTCACGACAACGCTCATCACAGCGCTCTTCATCGCGGCCGAGTAGGAGGCGAAAGCCCTGTCACTCAGGTTTGGTCTCGAACCGGTAGAAGTTCTGTTCAAGATAATCCGCCACGTCGCCGACGTCCTCGACGCTCCAGTCCAGTCCGGCATGAACGCTCCAGGCGGCGACGCGCTGGTGCAGCTCGCCCATCGACGTGACTTTATGTTTGCTGCGGGTATGCGCCCAGTCCGCGTGACAGGATTGGCAATGATTCTCGTACAGCGCCTGACCACGGGAAAATTCCTCGGCGGTCACGGTCGTCGCAAATCCGACCGAGGACGATCACACCGAACACCGCGGCAGTGAGCCTCAAGCTCTGCGGCACATTGCAAGTCAGCATGCTATCTCCTCCTTCCTGGTCAACGAGAGTGTTGCTGCGATGTTTCAAGCATACACCGCTTTCCGCTTAATACAGGAAAGCGGCGCTGGACACTCAGGCTCGATTATCCCGATTGCAGGCTTTGCTATAGCAGGCAGCCCGAGCCGCGCTTTGTTCAATCGCGCCGAACGTTCCTTCAGTTCCGGCTGCATTCACGTCGAAGAATCGTTTTCATTGGCAACCCTCCTGCTAGACGATGCGCAGAAGCGGAACGAGACGAAAATCGAAGCGCGATTGGCCAGTGCCAAGAATGAAACAGTACGGCTGAACAACCCGATCACCGTGTTTCTCATGTGCTGGACCAGCGAACCGGATGGCCAAGGCGACGCGCATTTTTATAACGATGTTTATTCGCGCGATCACGATGTGCTGAAAGGCTTGCAGCAACCGTTCCGGTTCATTCCGATACGCTGAGCCCCAGTCACAGCTACGCGGCAGCCGTCCTCGCATCCATACCTGCCCCACTGCAAGTCTGCCACGCAGGCTATTCGGCACTGGAAACTGCCCCGTTTAGGCGGCTTGCGGAGAATAACCCACCTATTCTCCGCACATTCTGCGGATTTTTGGCTTGACAATGCGGAGAATAGATTACATATTCTCCGCATATTCTGCGGAGCTATAACCATGTATATCTGGGAACAACCGGACTGGCCTGCCTTGTTCTGGGACGAAAAACGTCTCGCGAAGCTGCTCACACAGGTGTCTCACGAACAGGGCCGACTGCTCGGCAAGATGGAGGCCCTCGGTTTTGACCTGCGCCGCGAAGCTCACTTGCGGACCCTGACTGAAGAGGTGGTCAAGTCGAGCGAAATCGAAGGTGAGATCCTGGAACCCAGCCAGGTCCGCTCCTCCATCGCCCGACGCCTCGGGCTGGATGTCGGTGGCCTCGTGCCTGCCGATCGACATGTCGACGGCGTGGTGGAGATGATGCTGGATGCGACCGGCGAGTATGCGCAACCGCTGACCCAAAAACGGCTGTTCGCGTGGCATGCCGCGTTGTTTCCGACCGGTCATAGTGGCATGACAGAAATCCGCGTCGGCGCGTGGCGAGACGACAGCAACGGCCCCATGCAGGTTGTATCCGGCGCCATCGGTAAAGAGAAGGTGCACTATGAGGCGCCACCCGCTCCGCGCATCCCCGCTGAGATGGTTCGATTCCTGAACGGGTTTGAACAACCCAAAGAGACGGACCCACTCCTCGCCGCAGGCCTTGCACATCTCTGGTTTATCACCCTGCATCCCTTCGATGATGGCAATGGCCGCATCGCGCGTGCGATCGCGGACATGGCATTGGCGCGCGCTGAAAAGACCGGCCAACGCTTTTACAGTCTATCTGCGCAAATCCGCCGCGAACGTGACGACTACTACAACATGCTTGAGGCCACCCAAAAAGGCGGGCTTGACGTAACACCGTGGCAGGAATGGTTTCTGGGCTGTCTGCTGCGCGCCATCGAAAGCGCGAAAGAGACACTCGGCGCTGTTCTTGCCAAAGCACATTTCTGGGAACGCTTCGCGAAGGAACCTTTGAACGCACGCCAGATCAACGTACTCAACCGGTTGCTGGATGGCTTTGAAGGCAAGCTGACAACATCCAAGTGGGCCAGGCTCGCCAAGTGTTCGCAGGACACCGCCTATCGCGACATGCTCGACTTGGTCAATCGTGGCGCACTGAAAAAAGACGAGGGCGGTGGACGTAGTACCAGTTACTCGCTCACAGGCAACCAGCGCGAGGGCTGAATGACCATTTCTTCGGATTGCATAGCGCGGCAGCGGAGCAACATCTCACGCAATCTTGAAATCGATATGCTTCAGGTCAGCGGAAGGCACGCGTTCCTTGACGCGCAGGATCTCGACGCCGATCACCTGATTGTTGGCATCATAATCAAGGATGATTCCCGGCTGCACTTCGGCCGATTCGATGATCTGTGAATCATCCAACCGCAGGTAGAGGGCATCGGATTTCTGGTCATAGTGCATTTTCATAACTGGCCTCGCAGTGCCCGGTCGAAGTAGGCGGTCACAACCCGCCACGGCTAGATGGCGTGATTGTAGATCACACGCAAAACACGGTCATCCCGCTCAGGTATACGGCCAAGCGCGTGCCGAAGCGTAGGATCCACGGCGTCCGGCTCTGTGCTGCCTACGAAAATAATGCTATAAACGCCTCCTACTTAGCATAACTTAAATAATAATGGGAGGATTTAACATGAAAACTCTAAAACACGTTCTCTGTGCTATCGCATTGACTACTGCCACTATCACCACCCAGGCTGCGACGATATCAATCACGCCCCTTAGTATGAATGCTCAATTAGGCGACAATGTATCAGTAGATATATGGATGGATTTTTCGGATGAACCTACGCTTGGTGGCGGGATTGATATTACCTATAACGGATCAGTTCTAAGTTTTTCGTCTTTCTCCTTCGACAACGCGTTCCTCGCAAGCTCCGACCCTGCAATGACCTGCCCCGGCGCTATTCTCTGCAGTCCCAGCATCAATCAAGTTAATTCAGTAACTAACATTGCATTTGGGAATTTTGGCGGCCTGAGTGGCCCGTCGTTAGTAGGTACTCTGAATTTCGTTGCTATCGGCGCAGGGACGACCAGTCTGACGCCAGTAGAAACTGTAGGTGCTGCGGGCCCCTTTGTTTCGGCACTTACTTACGAGCCACAAACAAATGTTTTGTATATTCCCTCAGCAGTACAAGTAAGCGCAGTACCTCTACCTGCCGCAAGCTGGTTGATGTTGAGTGGCCTCGCATTGATTGGTGGCATGAAACACAAACGGAAAATATAGCTCCGAATTGGAGATAGCAGCCAAAGCTTAATGGCCCAACACTATCAGACATGGTGTGTGTGGCTCTCTAGAATGCTAGACGTAGCATCTAGATAAAGCCACTTTAGCGATGTAACACCACCATCTTGGTGGCTCACTTCACTAAGCACGGATTTAGAATAATTTTCACGAGGAGAATTTAGGTCGTGGACACACCCATCAAACTTGCCTCGGCCATCGCCCTTGCACTCGGCGTCGCCAGCCCCAGCGTTTACTCGGCCGCACTGCCCAGAGGTGCGCAGCTGACCATAACCGGCACGGTAACCGCGAGCAGCGGTGCCTGGGCTTCCGGTTCTTATTTCGGCATGGACAACAACGGCAACGCCAAAATTGCCGACACTGAGAAGACGGGAGAGGTGATGGGTACCAGAGGTATCGTCATCGGCGCCACCACCACCGCCGGCGCCAGCCACAGCGGCCTGCCGACCGGCGGCGACACCAATGTCATCGACGCACCCTGGAACTTCTTCGGCAACACCGGCAGTCACTTCAACACGGTGGCGATCACGGGCAGCACTGCGGGCATGGTCATGAACGGTTGGCGCGTGACCTGGAACGGCATCCCCAGCATCAATATGAGTACCGGCGCCTGGACGACGGGCACGGGCGCCGGCCATACCGGCGCCACAGGCACCTTCACGAATGGTGTGGGTAACCTCACCTGGAACGGCACCAACGGCGGCGCCTATGTCCTCAACTACCGCGCGACAGTTCCGGCCGGTGACCCATCCGGCTTCGGTGGTGTGAAGTACGAGTTGCACCTGGAAGGCGTTGTGAATAACGACGCGCCGACGATTTCGGTGCCGAATGTCAGCGCCCTGCCGAGTACCCTTCAAGCTTTCACAGTGACTGCTGCGGACGCCAATCCAAGCACCGGCGTGGCAAATACCAGCCTCACCTGTTCCATCAGTTCCCAGGGCGCCACCGGCACAGCAACCGTACAGGCTAACTGCTCGGGCGGCACCTACACCGATACCAGCGGCGCTCCGGGCACGGATAGCTTTACTGTGAGGGTCAGCGATGGTCTGGATACTGCGACGGATACAGTCAATGTCACAATCATGCCAGATACACCACCACCCACAGCCCAAAATTTCCCTGTTGTGACTGTAGGTACAACGCCCACATCTATTGATTTCAATACCCAAGTGACCACTATTGATGACAACATAGACTGGACAACTTTAAATATCACCTGCTCAAACGCAGCGAACATTCTAAATAATAACGATGGAACCGCGACCTATACTGCGGCATATGGCTTTACTGGCATCGATGAATGTACGTATACGGTAGCTGATATCTATGCAGAACCATCAAACATGGCCACTGTCAGCATTGCTGTTTACACCAATATCCCCGCAAGCAATATTGGGAATTTCTCAGGTAGCATTACTACCTCAGCACCTGAAGATGGTGATATGGCCGGCCAATGTATTGGAGGCTGTTTCGACTACATAATCAATAACCTTAACATCGGCAACATAGCTCAAGTAGTGTTGCCATTGAATACAACGATCCCGGAAAATGCTGTATATCGCAGCTACATGAACGGAGCGTGGCAACATTTTGTGTCAGGATCAGGCGATGCAGTGGCTTCCGCTCAACGCACGACCGTGTTGGCCCAATCTACCTGCCCACCAGCCGGGAGTCCCGGCTATACACCGGGCTTAATTACAGGTAATGATTGTATTCAGCTGATGATCACAGATGGAGGCTTTAATGATAGTGACGCGACACCTGGGCAAATCGCAAATATTGGCGGCCTAGCCGCCACAATATCAATACCTTCAGTTGGTGGCATGGGCATTATAGGCTGGTCGCCAGGATTCGTAGCATCAGCCATGAATTCAATGAGCGGCTATTTATCCCTGGCTCAAATGGATATGGCCGGCATTAACCGTGACACCGATCCGACGATTAACTTGCAATGCTCCCCAATTTGCATCGACTTGAACGTGGATATCTCGGGCAATTCGGGTGGCACAGCAAATATCGTATTACCCTTAATGCAGCCCATTAGTGCAAACTCTGTGTACCGTGTATTCAACACCACCAATTTTGCATGGAGAAACTTCGTTGTAGATGGACTTAATAATAAAATCAGTTCAGCGATGGGCTCATATGGCTCTTGCCCTTCTCCAAGCAGTTCTGCATATCTAACAGGACTCATCGAAGGTTATAACTGCATACAAGTTACCCTTCATGATGGTGGCCCTAACGACAACAGCTCAATTACAGGACTGATTAATACTCTAGGCAGCGTTTCAACCCTACTACCAGACCATGATGGAGATGGCATGGCTGACCAGAGAGATAATTGCACTCTCGTCTCTAACGGTAATCAGCGAGATACTAACGGCGATGGATTCGGGAATATTTGCGATCCTGATCTTAACAATGACGGAATCGTAAACTTTATTGATCTTGGGATGTTACGCTCCGAGTTTTATAGCTCTAATCCAGATGCCGACCTAAACGGTGATGGACGCGTCAACTTCACAGATCTTGGAATATTGAAATCAATGTTTTTCGGCTTGCCGGGCCCAAGCGGCATTGCGCAATAGGCCGGACAATTCTGACAGCAGCAACCAGACAATAATGAGTAATGTGAGGCCCGTTCAAAAGGCGGGCCTCTTTAACATCCATGCTAGAAATTCAGTCTACATAGCGTCCACACGAAAAAGCCCGCACAAGGCGGGCTCTCGTAACTCACTGATTGTATGGTGCCGTTGAAAGGAGTCGAACCTTCGACCTACTGATTACGAATCTGGACATAAGACTGTAACTTTATGTTTATTTGAGTGTTTTTAGCGCACACTACAGAACTTGAGCGCACATCACTAAAACCCCTAAAACAGTCAGTTAGCGCACATTTCAGCTCACTGGCGAACTTAGAGACTATTTCGCACTGTACCACCAGCGTACCATTTTTTATCTCTGTGCTCACCACAGGTCCAACAGAGAGAACATTTTTTATAATTATTACCGAGAATTGCACTCTGTCCCCGATTTTCCTCTGACACCGAATTTTCCCGGCAAGTGAGTTCCGTTCTCATACCCTAACAGACCATGACGCATCTTTCGCGCGGTGGGGGGAGCCATCGGTAAGCTCGTAGGAATCAACGTCCACACTTTCCACTTTTCCATAGCTGCGGTTGAGCGTGATCAGATTAAAACCTCTTGGCTCCACCGGTTTCGCGTTGACGTCCTCATTTTCCACTTTGATGTGGGTCGATGGCGCCATAACTCTCAGCATCTCCCCATGATCCAGCTTCCCCTCAACTTTTCGGAACTTCGCCTCGCTCGTCAGTGAAACCACGTCGGCCAACCTTGCGTGACCGTGTCCATGGATAAACATTCGAATCGGGGTGTTCTGAATTGATTTCGAAACTTGTGGCCAATTCTGTATGGCCTCTCTGGCATTCATGCCAGTGGCTATGGGGCCATGATGCGCGAGAACCATGCCGAATAGTCCCTCGTCCGAAGAGTGATTGCCGACGAGATTATCCAGCGCCGTTATGGGAATCTCATAGTTCTTTGGGCTTCTGGAATCAATGACCGCTGCACTATTCAACATGTAGAAGCGAACCCCAAGATGACGAAATGAGTCATTAGTCCACAATAAATCATTTGAGTCCCGCCAGTGCGGATTTCCAGACAGCCGCCATGCGAAGTCCCGGAAGGCTTGCAGCCCATAGCGGCGATGAGAAATGTCTGTCGAGCCCGGTGTCACGACTATGGGATTTAGATCGCCAAACTTGTACTGAATCTCGTCAGCCGACGTCAACAGCAGGTCGACATCATGGTTTCCAGGGACGATGAGTAAGCGCTCTCGCCAATCTTCGCGATTGGGCAAAATCTCCTTTACCAGCGACTTCAGCTTTTCCTCTGCCGTCACGAACTCCCCTGGCTGACCGCTGTACGTGATATCCCCCGTAATCGCAATGAAGTGAATCTTCAATCTCAGATCCCCGAGTACATACCTGGAGATCTCCTTCATCACCAGAAATGCGAGGTTATCTTCGCTGGGGTCACCATACTGAGGATCAGAGAGATGCAGAATGCGAATGGGATCGCTCTCACCAAGATCGAGCGCGCCCTGTTGCCGATGACGCGCAATCACAAGTCGAAGCTGGGAGAGCATACTTGCCGCATGTCCTTCCCACCCATCGCGGCCCAGGTCATTGAGCGCCAGGGTACCAGCAAGATTCACTGTCTTAGCTCCTGCCAGTGCCTCAGATATATGTCGGTGAGTTCTTGTCTCGGGCCAATATTGACTCACCAGCACTACAGGACATTTCTCCTCCACAATCTTGAACGCATCCAGCAATGTCTTACCCCAGTGATCGAGATTGACATCCAAGAGAATCGCGTCGAACGCTCGCAGTCTATCTTTGTTGCACTCATCCCAAGTCGAGGCCGGCTCCCATGCGAAATCGGAGTCACCCTGGAATAAGCGCTTGAACAGATTCTCGTTCGATGTCATCTCATCATCAACCACCAGGACACGGTACCTAGCCATTGTTTGCCACCTCTGTTGTCACGCGCAAAGTGTGCGCATAGGGAATGTGAATACATGTGACCATCTTGTCGCTCCCCCAGGCTTCACAATGCAGGGTAGCCCCGGAATCAACAAGGAAGGCACGGCTGGGGCTCAGCCTTGTATTCATCGCTACTGCGGCTTCCGTAGGGTTCTTGGCATGACTGCACAGGTCGATACTGACCACTTGCTCTTGCATCTCCAGGCGACACCAAAGGTAAGCGTCTTCTGCACCGTTATCTATCCACGGATTCTTGAAGGCTGTGTCGCTGTGGCGAACGTTGGTCAAAATATCTCGAATAGCCTCAACCAATCCAGCATCCCAAAGGACGTATACTTCGAACATATCCGGTTTGTTAAGCGCCTTGCGCTGCTGCCCTATTTCATAAGGTGACGGGCTGTGCCAATGGACCGATTTCCCCTCCCACTCGTGTAGCAGATCTCGGAGATTTTTCAGAAGGAGAGGCTCACCACCGTCTTGTTCATTCTTCACTACACGAATACCGAACGGAGTGAACACTCCATCGTGCAATTTACCCGCTTCGAACAATGCCTTTGCGGCACAGGCTTTCGCCTCGTCGAGCACTTGCTTACTGTCGCTCTCTCCGGAGCTACTACTCAAGAGCTTGTTTAGCTTCGCAGTAAGCTCATCACATGCCCTTTTCACTTCTCCTTGGATCGTGTCGTATTTCTTATGACCATCGCATTCCGCGCGAAGCCTATACGGGGGAAGATGGTCCAAGATGGATTGAAGCCGCCCAACCGACAGGAGCACTGTCCTGAGAAACGCTAAAGTGAGGATTCGGGGATCCTCAGCAGCATTTTTCAGGCGATGAAGTGGTGATGAATGGGATTTTCCGGGGTTATCTGCCACCAAACGGTGGAGCCAGCCATACACCTCGATTTTGTTGCGTGGCTTCAGAAGGCCTCGCACAGCATCCAGGTCGGTAAGCCAGGTTAGTCTTGGATCAGGCTGCGCGGCAGATTTCTCTAAGAGCAACACCATGGCTAGCAACAATGTAACATCGATGCTTCGGGTTACTGCTACGCTCTTGTGAGACTCTTCGGCGAAGAACCGTATGACGATCTCTTTGAGAAACGCATCACCACATCCGACGAGGGTCAATACAGCCAAGGCTGTATGACGATCATGTGATTCGGCATCCCATAGCGCTATCATTAACTCTTGGCCCAGATCGTGGGCCAAATCTCTATCGAATTCGCCTGAGAACAACAGAAGCTGACTTGCCAGCAACTGAATGCGGGCTTCGTGCGATAATGACTCCTTCTTGAGCATCCGCAGTGAAAGGTCATCATGAGAAGTTATGGAGTGCAACTCGCTCACATAGGCGACGAGTCCCGCAGTGTTGGTTATCCGAATTTGCTGCTGGTCTCCGCCAATCTGTCGATAATACCCTGGCTTGTCCGGGTCGGGTTCGATAGAGAATTTACGCTCGGGCTTATTCAGCCAAAGGGGGATTGGCCGTAGCCCGCTATCACCCCATTGTGTCGCTGGATTCAAGGGCCGCCAAGAGTCCCGCCACGATTTTATGCGTTCACGATGCAAAGGATTGGTGAGGCCATCCGCCAAGTCGCCGACTCGCCGCCCCGCCTGACAGAGGGGGCAGTTATTCTTGCCCCCCAGTGAGGGCAGGTCTAACCGCCAATAGCAGTAATGGTTCTGTGATTCCATATGGTCCGCTGATGGAAACCGCTGCTGGTCCACCATGGCCAGTGAGTACATTTCCATGAATCCCATGCTTCGCAATAATCGCTTCAAATCTGCGTAGGTTCTTCCACTCATCAGCGCATCATCAAACAAGACCACTGGTGGTTTCGGTTCTGGAAACTGCCTTAGCCTCTCTAGTATCAAACCCGATATCTGTAGCCCAGACCCGCTTCGATGCCGACGAATAGGAAGCACGGCAACTAATTGACTGCGGACCTTATCCAGCGGACTACGGTTTCCAACATCATGGGTATCAACAGCCAAAAGATTCAAAAACCGATCCACAACGTGGTCGGTGACGGGGTGAGATGGAGCACAAGAACAGGGCGTTCTTTTCTGCGAGGCTTTTCGGAAGTAGTTTCCGGTAGTGATCTTTCCGAACCGCGCCAAATAGCTCTTTACCCTTTTCATTCAGTTGGGCAGGGGTGAGGCCAAATACACGGAAAAGGTTTGCGTATATGAACCTCGCCAACGATCCGCCAAGAGCGAGACTAATCCGATCCAACTCGGTATCAAAAGCCAAGAGCAGATTGAGGGTCAGCAAGTCGTGGTGCCCACCGTAGCTCCAATGCCCAATCTTGAGCGGCGTTCGGCTGGGTTCTTGCCAAGCATGATAGCTTTCCCTCGGAGCTTGCTCGTAAACCGACTCCCCATTCACATCAAATCGAGGCATGCGGTAGGCTTTCCAGCCGTCACGAGCGACTACGGGCGTGCGGCCCACACGCAGGAATGGACTGGTGGGATCAAGATACTTTCCGGTGGGCGGTGCCATCCAAGGCAGGAGGTAGCGGCCCTGAGCAGATCCACTCGGATGACGGAAGAAATGGAATATCGGTACGTCTTCCTCTTTTCCAAAGTGTTCAGTAAGACCACTCACCTGAACGCTGCCTACACACAACCGGGTCTGCTTGTTCTCGCCCATCTTCCCCCGGCTGCGGGGGTGCTGTTTAGCGTTGAATCGAACAACGAGGCTGTCGACAAGCCCGTCCAGGCCAATCAACTCGCAGTCGTGGCGCGGGAAGAGTCCCGTTAGCCTTTGTAGGGTGAGCGTGTAAATCCGACGGCAGACGGGGTGTGTCAGACTTTGGGGGAAATCCAGGTAACCATCCAGATCGATCTCATCGTTCCATTTAACTTTTTCTTCGAGGTAGGCACCACCCGGGTTCCGGACGATTTCCCATAAGCGACTACCATCGTGATGACGAAGCGTAGCGAAGTACGCGGTCAAATGCATATCCGGGGTAGGGTGATTTGCCAGCCCTCTCATGAAATCCTTGGATTTGTCTCCGTTGATAACCAAGAGTTTCTTCGCTCCGCGCTCCAATACACAAACCTTGATGTCGCGTGTAACGAGGACCACGCGACGGATGCGGGCGAGGGAGTCTTTGCCGAACACAATAGATTTCTCTATCGCTGCAAGATATGTAGTTGCTTCTTCCGATGGGATATCACCAATGATCAAGCTTCCGTTCTCCGCGAGGTTCCCGGCTGTCACAGCTTCTGTGATCTCGAGTTGTATATGATTTTTCATCCAGTCAGATCGCGGGAGAAGTAGCACTACCTTCGCCACTTTTTCAGCAAACCCCGCCGTGTTACTCCATCGCTGAAATGGAAAGCGGGAATCCACGATTGCAATGTCTTCAAGAGGAAAGGTCTTCGCATCGCCATCACGTAGCAATTCCATCAAGGCATTGCGATGTGGCTTGTCGCCTTCTTCAGTCAAGCCATGCCACGGACCTTCGGGCCACACTAGGTCGGTTCTATCCAACCAGGATAGCCGCGCCGTCCAAGCCACCCCTTCAATCGCGTTCTGTGTGTGTTCTTTACCGTGAGCAGACGCCGTAATGATTCCCTTTGGGGTAGATCCCTGCGCCGTGCGTTTAAGCGGTAGTTCCGTACCCCACCACGCATCTTCGTCTCTGATGCGAAGATAGTCGTGCATGGGCTCAAGCAACTGACGGAGCAGGAATAAGCCCCCATACTGCGTCGGCCGTTGTTTTCTCCGTCCTCGACCCGAGTCGAAGATGTCCAACATGCACTTCTGTAGCGGGCTGCTGCTAACAGTCGCGGATAACTCACCCAATGATCTGCACAGTCCTTCCCCAGAATCCAAGACGAACACCTCAAAGAACCCGGTTCGCGTCTTGGGGAAAGATTCCCGTTCGCTTGGGGGGGCCATCAATGGCACTTTCTGCTGGTCATGCTCCCGACGTATGAACTTCTCAAGACGTAGCCATGTCGCCGGCGCTTCGCCCAAAGCCCCTTCGCGATAACGTACATAGACCGCAGCCAATCCTGATTTCTCGTAAGCATGTTCTGCTACGTTATGGAGCATCTCTCGTAGCGCCATCAACAGGCGGTAACGCACACTTCGTTGCGCCCAGCCTGGAACCATAACGGAGACTACAGGTTCAATTGCCTCGTAGAGCTTACGCTCCACCCACTGATCGATATCGTTGAGAGTTTTGGTGTCATCTAAATCTTGAGGTCGATGAAGATGGAGCATGGTCACAGGCAGGCAAGTGCTGCGTTCAAACGCGAGCGGTACGTTCAAATCTTTTAGTTGCTCCAGCAACTCCTTTGTGAGTGGGTCATTGCCTATGCTGACATTGCGATTGGCTAAGGTTTTTGTCTCGCCCGTTCGTGAAGGAAAATGAGCAATAGCGGAGTCGGCAAGTAGGCTCATAAAGCCCTCGCGTGCCATATATTTTAGTAGCCGCTGCTCGCCCCCATCGGCTTTGTCAAACGAGGCGAACGCCAAGCTCACGCTTCCTCCGGCTTGCTCAAACTCAGCAAGGGCTACAGATAGCGACATCAGCGGTAAAGGATCAGCCCAGGGGCATGATGTCAGGTCCACGTGGCAGTGACTAAAAGACTTACCCTTCCAAAGCTTCAGTCGAAGTGCCTGTTGGAGTGAACCAAACCATGCGCCCCAACTGGCATCGTTTAATTCTTGCTCTGAAGTCAGCGTCAGCTTCTGCCCTTCCACCTGCGGATTAAGCAGGTTTGGAAGAAGCGGACGTGGCTGCCTAATATCTTCTTCGCTCATCCTTGGGGCACCCTGTGAGGTGATGCAATCATGTCTACCGTCACGTCGATGCGCGGCATGGGGCTGGAGTATAGGAAGTATAAGGGCCATTTTATCTGAAAACCAACGACCATTTTCCGAGTTCGGACGCCCGTGTGTCGGCGCCAGTCGTGGATTGACATGGTGCCGGAAATAGATTGACTGCCTTATTCTCTCCGGAATATGCAAGGTACCAAAACGTTACAACTGATAACCTTGGTAAACTGTCGGTCGTCACGCATGGTCAATCCACGACCGACATCCACAGCCACACAGAAGGGCGCCGCTCAAGTCGGCACTCAATCGCTACTACACCAGCCACAGCCGGCAGGAAGCTTCTACTGCGTGTTCACATCGAACTTCGATCCGTATCAGGCACAGCGCAGCAAAAGCACGATGGAGTTTCCGCCGACCTAGTGGCTACGACTCACCTAAAACACCCTGCCAAAAGAATCAACCTCGATAAGCGCCCTCAACGTGTGCGTTTTCCCGTGGTGATGTTCGATCGCACACCGATACAATCACCTGCATACGCGAACACTCCGGAACATAGGCCGCGAGTGGAGACTCCTATGCACAAGAAACGCCCAACATCACAAGCGTTACGCGAGATGCTGACGGAGCCGCATTTCGGCACGAGCCGTGATCTACCGCTTGCCGATCCGATCATGCCCACACCGATGATAGTCGAGATCGACAGGATCGATCTTTACGACCGTAACCCGCGCCGCGAACGTAATGCGGCCTATGAGGATATCCGCGATTCGATTCGCTCACGGGGCGTGGATCATCCACTAACGATCACACGCCGACCCGACGCGCTGAACTATATGATCGAAGCCGGTGGAAACACCCGGCTCATGATCCTCAAGGAACTCTGGCAGGAGACCGGGGATGAGCAGTTCCATCGCATCCATTGCCTGTTTCGACCATGGGTCTCGGAGATCAACGTGCTCGCCGCACATCTCATCGAGAACGAGACCCGCGGCGACTTGGTGTTCATCGACAAGGCACTTGGCGTATGTGATCTGAGGCGGCAGATGGAGCAGGAGTCCGGCGAGGAGCTGTCGCTGCGCCGGTTCTCGGAGTCGTTGGGTGCGCTCGGCTATCGCGCCTCCAAGTCACTGCTGTCCATGATGGACTATGCGGTGGACGTGCTGTTGCCGCTTATCCCGCAGGCGCTGCGCGCCGGGATGGGACGTCCCAGGATCCAAGGCATCCGCCGCATCGAAACAGCTTGTCGTAGTTATTGGCATGACCGCAACGCCGTGATGGCGGAGTTTGATACGCTGTTTGCCGATGCGCTCTCTTCTCTCGATGGCGACGGTATCGATACCGAAACACTCCAGGAGACGATCGAGTCGCGCATCGCCAATCTCCTGGACATCCCGATCAATCATGTGCGTCTGGACTTGGATGCGCGACTGTTTCAGGCCGGCGTATCCATAGAGGGTGGAGACCACGACAGCGTCTCAACCCCTGCCCCGCCGTCAGCATCGCTAGGCAGACGTGGATCTGGCGGGTAATCCTTCAGCGGATGAGGCCAAGGTCGCGCACGCCACTCGCGAGGCGCACCACACGTCGGAATCCGCTTCAGCCCATCCGCCCAGCGTACCACCGCTAAAAACACCGGCGCACGCGACAGTCACTCCCACTGATCGATCCACAGGATGCACCAACACCACAGCGGAAACTTCCGTCGGATTTGAAGTCGCTACGCAGCCGTGCCTATGTACTCGCGCTCAAACTCGCCAAACGCCACGAACTGGAATCGCTGGTGACGCCCACGTCATCGCTGGGGCTGGGCTTCTGGGTTGAGGTACCAGAGACACCCCTGCTTTCAAGCAAGCCCACGAATAACGCCGAGCTGTTCCGGTGTTGGGTGTGGTGGTGGCTGCTCGCGCTTTCGGAGGAATTCGCTGCGGAGCACGTCGCCTTCCTGCCGGAAACTTCGCTCATTCGCCACATGCTCCTGACGGACAACCATGACTTGGTGTTCAAGGTGGCAGGCACCCCACTCCTCCCCTTCCCTGTCGCGGAATTCATCACGCATCCGGAGGCGGATGAGCGCGATATCGACGAACTGTGGCAGCTCATCCAGACCTGCCGGCACATCCGCAGGACGGTGAACGAGGACACGCTGTGGAATGCATCCTGACCAAGGTCACTCGACGCGGGTGAATTCGCTCGCCACAACAGGAAGCCTACCGACAACGATCAAAGCGAGGAGCTGTCATGCCGATAACGACAAAAACGCCGCACGCAGAGCTCGTCTTGAGCACGTTGCTGTACGTATCCAAAACGCTCGCCGGTGGCGATGTCCATTCAATACTGGATCTCGGCTTCAGGCCGGATCAGGTATCGCGCCTGCGGTGCCTGACGCTCGCCAATTTGCACCGCCTGGCGCGTGCTCCTGCACATTTTATGGCGGTCTCGGTCGATCCGGTCTGCCTGGACCGGCTACTCACCCACCTTGAACGCGCCCAGGAAGTAGAAAACCTACAGGACGAACTGATCCTGCAACGCGCACCGTTGCCGATGATGCACGCACTCTACGCAATGACTGCGGAAGAGTATTCGACGCGCCGCAAGATGTTGGGGATGGCCAGTGTCGGAATGGGCCGCCCACCCGGCCCGACGCCTGAACAGGAAACGATGTGCTGGAACGTCTGGACCGCGCACGACGATCTCGACAAGCCACACCGTTACCTTGCTGTGGCACAATCAACGGAACTGCCGCTATGCACCCTCTGGAGTTTGGTGAAGTCCTGGGAGATTGCCGAAAACCGGCAAGAGGGTATCCCCCGCCGTCCTGCTCACACCGATACAACGAACCCGATCGATAGCGTCGCACACATAGGCCACGCACGGCGTCCTGGAAACAGCGATCATGACGGCGGACTCTGATGCGTCCAACAGCCACCGGGGTCATGCCCTCGATGCCTACATCGACGCTTCAGTCCAGCAGCTACTGAGCGCCCCACCCAACGGCGACAATCGCCAGGACACGTTGGTCTATCTCGGCAACTGGCACGTAGCGCTGGCCAGGATTCTCTTGCAGGACCCGGTGCTTCGTCCGGAAGACAAGATCGTCATCATGAACATCATGGTCTCGGCCAGCCCGGGGGCCGCTGCGGCTTTTCCGAGTTACAAACTGCTCGGCGAGAAAGCCAATATCCGAGGCCGCGCCACTATTGCCGATGCCATCACCGTCGCGCGTGTCACGCGCTGGATTACACTCTGCCGGCGCGTCCGTGACGCCAAGGGGCGCTGGCGGGGCAACATCTACGCACTCCACGATGAACCGCTCGCCCTCGCCGACACCCTGCGCCTGGACGTCGAGTACCTACCGTTTCTGAATCAGTCCTGCAATCACCGCCGCCAACACGTTCGACGCATCGCACAGGGCGTGCTTTCAACCATCCAAGGCGACATCGCCACGGGACACGATGTAACAGAGCCCGAGAACCCGCTTGAGCGGCGCATGGCGGCAATCCGCGCGCTCCAGCAGGACACACCCAAGAGCGTCGATCACTACTACTCACTCTCCAGTGCGGCATTGGCGGCGGTGAAGGCCAATCACCGGTTCAAGTATTGAACCCGGCTAACGCAATCCAAGTTCAAGATTTGAACTTGGAGAATAACGCATCGAGTGGCGATGAAAATAATAAACTGAATGAGCCAAGCAGAAATTTGAACACGGCTACGACATGTAGTAGTAGTTGTATAAATATAACTACTACAAATACAGGCAGAGAAAATCTTGAACACGGCCAAGTCCTCGTGTTTCCGAAAGAGCTGCACCCAAACGAACGCCTGCTGAGCGACATGTACCTCGTCAAGGTTCCACCTGAATTGCGTCAACCCGTACTCGACGAGTTGGCCGGGAGACTCCGTGCATCCAAGGCAAGAGGCACACCGATTACCAACCCGCTCGGCTATCTGATCTCGCTGTGTAACAGGGCCAATAGTGGTGGTTTCAATATCACCAGCGCGGGCACTCGCATAGGGGACGAGCGGCGCACCAACGAACGAACGCGGCGCGCCGAGGCTGGGCCCATCATTCAGAACCCACCAGCGACTCCCCAACGGCCGGCTGAGCATCTGGATCAATTGAGAGCCGCACTGAAGGGTAGGACCTGATAGCACGCCATGATGTTTGGCATGTGAGCCATGGATTGAAGTAACTGTCCACACTGTGGACAGTTGGCGCAGGAAAATCCCGGCGCACGCGATTAGAGTTTCCGCTGGAGCAACTCGGCGGCCTGTGTTGCCATGATGCAGAGCACGCATCCAACGCGAGGCAATGCAGATGGCGATCGAATTCAGCGGCACCGGCAATCTCGGCGTAGCGCCCGTTTTGCGGCATGTTCAAGTGGGCGATGAAACGCGCCCGGTTACCGACCTGCGGATATTTTTCGACCACCGCGTGAAGCAGGAGGATGGTTCCTACGAGGATCAGGGCGGATTCTGGATCACGACCAGCGTGTGGGGCTGGCGCGCCGAGGCGATAGCCAAGCTCCTGCCCAAGGGTGCACGCGTGTATGCGAGAGGCCGGCTGCGCCAGGAGACTTGGCAGGAGGACGGTGGCGAGCAACACAGCCGTCTCCAATTGGATGCGGACTATCTCACCGTGGACCTCGTGTGTATCGAACAGATCACACTGCGCAGCACGCGCGAGGCGGAGGAAAGCGAGTGACACGCACAGTCATGCCGTCTGCCACGAATGTCCTGGCGCCGACGACACCTGCCGAAACGCCACCCGGCCGCGCGTTACCCAACGATGCGGACCCGGCTGTCGATTACGCCACAGCAGCCGTCTCTCCGGGGAACCTACGTGGCGATGCGCGGTTGGCCATTCAGACCAGACAGGCGCAACGTCTCGTGCATGGGCGACGCCACACCAACGACACGCCGGGCATCATCGGCCTGGTGCAATTCGGCAATCTCATGCGCCGCATCTGGACCGCGGCCGCTGCCGATGACCCCTATGCCGATTGGGCACTGCTACGGGTCCACGAGGCGCTGGATGCCGGCCGGGCGACCATCGCCGCGTTGAACGCGAAGGTGGAAACCCTGCTGCAAGCGCGCACCGGGGTCTCCATACAAATCGCCCATTCACTTCAACCGATCGATGTGCCCCTGCAGTTCGCCAATCCCTACGGTTACATGGGCGCCTACCTGATCGCGGACTTCGACACCCTGGTACGCGGCGTGCTGACCGTGCGCCATGTCGGTCTCCTGGCAAGAGTGGATGCGGAACGTATGCTCAACACAGCGGCGAGTGTCGTGCGCAGCGCGTTTGCCCGCGCAACCGCCTGGAAATACTGCGCCGTGACCCGCAGCGACCTGCACCAATCCACGCAACGCGCCGCGCGGGCCCAGCAAGTGATGGGGGATCTGCCGCACGACATACTGGAAGGCACGCACCGTGCGGCACATGCACCGGAGATCCGCACACTGGATCAGCGTCTTGAGGCGCTGCGCGCGTTACCCGATGCGGAGAGAATGCCCCTGAGCAACGCTGAATCGAGCGCTTCGCCTCCGTAATGTATCGAAGGGTCGTGTTGGACTGTTCGCCTGCGGGCAGATCGTACAGGTGAAGTGGATTTCAGGCGCTGCACTTGCCGATACCGCGGGCCGCTGCACCAACCCGCATGCGGTCCGCAAATGGCGCAGGTGCTCGGAGATTTCTTCTACCCGCCGCGGCGATTGTGTGCAACGTGAAACATTCCGCATAGCCTGCTGCCGCTTGCCATTCGACGTTCGCTGCGGCAGAGTAATTTTCGACTGGTTTTTACCCTGACGACGTGGGTTATCGTCGCACCCTTGCAGGCACTTATGCCTGCGCCCAATGCGCCTTCGTAGGACCGTGTAACAGGCGCAACTCTCGCAAGAGAGACGGTCCTTTTTCAGTCGTTCATTCTGGACCGTCAGGTCCTTCTTCCAGCAACCCTACCGGGGAAACATCTTCCCCGACGGGGATGCGTGTTTCTCCGGCGTTTTTTTCAACCACCACAGGAGAAACACCATGCACCCTCAAGAAGCGAAGTTCTTTGATCTTCACGTCACCGGCCTCGGCTATCTCAAGCGTGTCCGCGAAATCAACGTCAAACGCGGCCAGCCCTTCCTCGCTGTCGATCTTTCCGCCTTACACGGCAGTACGGATAACGTGGAATACACCCGCTTCGACTGCAAAGTGTCGGGATCTGAGGCGCAAAACGTCATCCGTACCCTGATGCCCGACATCGAAGCGGAAAGATCGGTGCTGATCGGCTTCAAACTCGGCGACCTCTACGCCGAGACGTTCACCTACCAAAGCGGCGAACGTCAAGGACAAACGGGCGTGAGCTTGAAAGCCAGGCTGCTGCGCATTAGCTGGGCCAAGGTAGATGGAACCACCGTCTACACAGCACCCGCGCCGGCGCAGAACACCGTGGCCGCGTAATCCCACTGAAGACGCCGCATCCCGCGGCGTCTTCAACCTTCCACCACCCTGCCGGGGAGACATCTTCCCCGCAGGGGATGCGTGTTGCTCCGGCGGTTTTTTCCACCACCGCCACAGGAGAAACACCATGGCAAAAGTCTCGCCATTGCAGTCCAACCCGAATCGCTTCGCCGCGATTCAAGCCGCCGACCTCGACGAGGGTGAACAGACCTCCGTCGTCGCGTTGGCCATCGAAGTCCTGGAATCCCGCCGGGCGCATCTCACGCCGATGCAGGATCCGCAGGCCGTGCGCCGCTATCTGCGTCTGCAGTTGAGTGAACGCAGGGTCGAGGTCTTCGGCGTGCTATTTCTCGACAACCGCCATCGCACGTTGTGCATGGAGGAACTGTTCCAGGGAACCCTGGACGGCTGCTCGGTGTTTCCACGCGTGGTCGTTCAGCGCGCACTGGAACTCAACGCGGCCGCGGTCGTCTTCTACCACAACCATCCGTCCGGCACGCCGGAACCGAGCCAAGCGGACATGCATCTCACGCGTCGGCTGAAAGACGCGTTGGCGATGATCGATATCCGCGTACTCGATCACTTCGTGGTCGCGGCGGATGGCGATGTATCGTTCGCGGAACGTGGATTGTTGTAGCCACTTTCCAAGAACACTTCACTTCAACCCACCCCGGGGTACCGACCATCCCCGGCGGGATGGCGGTGTCTCCGGTTTTTTTACATCATTTAAGGAGCACCACCATGTCACAGTTCGATTCAAATGATTCATCCGCGACCAATCCGTTTGGTGATGTGATCTATACCTACTCCCGCGCTCAGGCCATCGAGGACGGCGTGCTGATCGATGTTTCGGAGACGGCACAAGAACTCGGGGTTCGTTATCCCGTCGCATTGACGCAAGCTGTCTGGGAGGACTGTGTCGCCTGGACGAAACAGGATTCGGACCGGCAGACGTATCAGGATCAATCCGGTCGGTTGTGGGACGTGTTGTGGATGGCGGCCTGCGCCATCCGCAGAGCCGATCGGGGCGCGTCCGAAGTTCGCTTCCAACTCTACCGCGTGCCACGCGGTGGCAAGGGCTATCTGCCGCGTCCCACCACGCTCAAGAGTGTGGTGGGGCCGGGTGATGACGGTGAACCGGTCTTGACCATCCTGCTACCGCAAGAGGACTGAATTCCATCATGCGGTTTAACCCTACGGGACGGGCGCCAAGCCCGTCCCTTCTTTACCCACCAAGAAATCACCACCACTGACGGCCATGCCCCTATTCTCTGCCACAACACCTCAGCACACAGCACGTGGTAGTGAGGTCATGCAACACCTGGCCTATCCCAAGGGACTGTCGGCGTCCGAGCAGACGGCAGCGCGCGCGAAGCTGGCAACACTTCCCGGCGACTTGGCACAGCAGCTCCTCGATGAACTCGCCGGTCGCATTGAGGCCGGCACCCTCCTTGTTTCGTCGCTGGCCTACCTGCGCGGCTTGGTATCGAGAGCAAGCGCCGGCGACTTCACACCCGAGGCCGCTTTGCCGATTGCGGAACGACGCAAGCGCCAGCGGCAGATCGAAGCCACGCTGCGCCAAACCGAGGCCGCCCACAGTGACGTGCATGCACTCATACCAGCCGGTGACAGTCCGCTGCTGCGCCAACTGGACGCGATCCGGCGCAGGTCGCGCTGTGGCAGCGGTGACGCTGAATGATCGTGTGCAGTTGTCTTCTCTGTGCCACGGCTTCCATCGCCAGCGGGGCAGCATTGGCGCACGCGTCTGTCGGCACACCGCGGGCACGCCCGCGCTCCGTGAGGCTCTCGCCCCACCGAGCGCGGGCCCGTCATCACTGGGTTGTTGCAAGATTGGCGCAATGCATGCCGCGCAATAGGCGCACGCAATGCAGTGTGCGACGTAGTTGGCCATGTGAGGAGCGCGTGGTGACGAGCGAGGAACTGAAGGCCCAGCTTGCAGCGGTGCGCACCATTCGCCGCAGCGCACGTCGCCAATCGCGCACGCGTTCGCGTCTCGATCGCTACCGTGCCGACATCGAGACCTTGGCGGCGGACGGCGCCAGCAGCTACGACATCGCCCTTTGGTTGCGCCAGTACAAACGGACCAAGGTGCATCCCAGCACCGTCTGGCGCGCGCTCACCCGTTGGCGCAAACCGGAGATCTGAGCATGGCGCACTTCGGCAACGGCAAGCCGATGGCTGTCCAGGCCCAGGCAATGTTGAAGACACACCTCAGTCTGTCCAGCCGGCACGAGGCCAAGCAGGCCGGCGGCATCAAGGGCAGTCGCTCCACCGGCATGATCCACGGGCTGGCGACCTTCAATAAGTACGTCGCGTCGCTGAAACAGTCCGGCGAATGGGCCAAGGAGAATGCCGGGCTGCGCCACCTCAAGGACCTCACGCCCGCACTCGCGCAGCAATACCTGGCCGATCGTGCCGCGCAGGGTGTCGGTCAGAAACAGCTCGACACCGATCGCAATGCGCTGGAGTTTGTCACCGGCAAAGGTTCTTTGCAGCGTGAACAGGCATTGGCCAAGGTCGAGCTCCACAGCCGGGCCTACACGGCAGCGCAGACCCGGATGGTTGCCACACATCAAGGCGACAAAAACGCCTTGGCCACCGAGGTGGCCTGGCGTGCCGGTCTGCGCGCCCACGAGTTGCTCACCTTGCAGCGTGTCGGCGAGGCCCGCGCCTCGACCCACCGGCACTGGAACACGGAACGATTTCTGGGCAGGGAAGGCGAGCGTTACATTGTCACCGGCAAAGGCGGCCTGCGCCGCGAGGTCATGATTCCGCGGGAGCTGGCCGTTCGACTGGAGGCGCGCCGCTTGGACACGCCGCGCGCGGTGACGGATCGCGGGATCACGTACCGGCAGCACTACGACATCGGCGGCGGCAACGCCTGGAGTAAATCATTCAGCGATGCATCCACCCGAATCTTGGGCTGGTCCCAAGGTGCCCATGGTCTGCGCCACAGTTATGCCCAAGAACGCATGCGCGAGTTGCAAGCACAGGGCAAGTCCTACCATTACGCACGCGAACTCGTCAGCCAGGAACTCGGACACTTCCGGGGCGACATCGTGGAGGTCTACCTGCGCTAACGCCCGCGTGCAGGGAATGCGGCTCGATAGAAAAGCACCTCTCTCCGAGAAATGCTGCGCTCACACCCGAAGGTGATCACGACTGGCAGGTCAGGCGCTGCTCATCCGCCAACGGGCCTATCCGAGTTCGATAGGTTACTGGGGCGCGGCTTGATAAAGAGCTAAGCCGCAAACGCTCACACAAAAGGATAGATACACGCAGATCACGTCGGCAGCCTAGCGGACAGGTCGCAGCGATTCAACGGCGAAAAGCCCGCGCTGTGGGGATATTGCCGGAAAACACTACCGCATTCTTCACGAAGCTCAGGTGCGTGCATTTGGCGATGAGCGCGACCACGGGCGTCTGTACCCGGATAATGGACCATGGTTTTCAATAAAGGAAATCACCTCAACAGCCGGTGCTGCATGGTTTGCAATTTCCACAGACAGTGAAATCATTGAGGAAATTCAGAAGCTCGCTCGGCGCAATCAAACGTGGACCAAGCTCCAACACGCCCTTTGATCCAATATCTCAATAGGATCCGGCGATCAGGAAAAGACAGCAGCGGTTGCACAGGAGGACCGCGCTGCCTCACACCATTGCGCGGGTATGTGGCCGCAAACCATTTCACAGTGTCGAGGCCTTTAATGTCCAGGCAACGGCATCTATATCAACCCGTGGCACACTCCTGGCAGACCTAGCACCAGGGCCTGCCTTCTATGACTATAGCCTGCAAGGGAGGATCAAAGTCGTTTGCGTCAATGGCGTTTAAGGCAGTGCCAGCAGAGCACCGAACGAATGGCAGAGGAAAGCGCATCGCGCGGTCCTTGAATCCTTAGAGGCATCGTCATCTCGATTTGCACACCAATCCGGCGCCCTCGATTGCAGATGTTCTTCGGGTCGGTCGCCAGGAATCGGTGGCCTTCCAACCGCGCATCAATACCAAGGGCCACCATCGATTGAGCCACCGCCGCCTTTAGCGATTCATCTAGCCCACCGACGAGCGCCTGTTGCGTCACACCGCCGTATCCGTGGATTGCAATCACGTGATCGCACTTGGCCAGCAGTTCCAAACATCTTGGCTCGTCAAACCAAGGCTGGTCAGATGGAGCGCGGCTTAGTTGCCGGAACGGCTAATTCCTTCGAACAGGTAGAGATTAAATTCCGCGCCGGCAATCGCACGCGCGATGTCCGACGTGTATTGATCAATGCCTCCACCATGTGGCGCTATCACGGCGATGGACGAACATGCATTCAGACGTACATGGACTCTGTAGTCGGTGCCCTCGACTTGGGCCTTAGCCAGATCTTCATAACCTTTGTAGCTCTCCGCCGAGCCGGTTCATGTCACAGTGCCGCGGGTTAATCGGCCCGAGGTCAACAGATTCACAACGTTGCTGACGCTCTCCGTCTGAGAAGATGCCAGCAGAGTCTGCAGAAGACTTGGCTGCACGCGCATTTCACGCGCGACAGCCGACTGCGGCACGCCAAAGTGCTCCTTCATCACCTTCAAGCTCTCGGCGATGACCTCCGGCTCTTCGTTCGCGATGAGATGATCTTCCGACTCCTGCACCGCTTCGCCATGGCGATTGAGTCCGACGTACCCTGCCCTTGCCTGGTCATCCGAGAACATGCCGAGCTGTCGGCCGCGGAAAATGATGGCGGCCTTGGACACGCCCCAACGCAGCTTCAATTCGGACAGGCCCGGCCAGTTGAGACGCGTGCCACGAATCGCCAGCCGCATTCGCTGGCGAACGTGCTTCGCGGCATCAGAAACGCGCTGGCGAAACGGTTGGCCTGCGTCTCGGTCAACCGGTCGCCGGTCAAGACGCCGATGTGCAGCGAAAAGTGTCCCAACTCGTGAGCAATGCCAAAGCGCTCACGACATGCCGAACGACCAGAGCTGTTCAACGCGATCAAGGGCCGCTTTGTCGCGAACGACACGGCATCGATTTCGGTTGCCAGGCCATGCACCTTCATCACCACGGCGCCGGCGTTCTCCGCAATGCGCGTGACATTGCTCAGCGGACCCAAACCGAGACCGAAGAGTGAACGGAATTTCTCGGCCGCGCGCTCGATCGTCTCGGGAGACTCCGGATCGGCCTCGCCGACCTGGTAGTGGGGCAGCTCGACATGCTCATCCAGCACACCCACCAACCGCTTGAGCATTTCGCCTCTAGCGCGTGCGACCTGGCGCAACACCACCTTGGTCGTCAATTGCCGACGAAAGTGGCACTGCTCATCGGCAATCGGATTCGGATCGAGGTGATAGAAAAACTCCGGCAGGACATCCAGTTCTTCGGCAAGCGAATTCTCAAGCGGAGCGGCAACCGATTCGGCACCGGTTTCCACACGACTGAGGAACTGCTTCGACACCCCAACCCGCTCCCCCAACTCTGTGAGTGACAGGTCGTGGAAGAGGCGGATGAGTCGAAGGTTGGTTCCAATGAAATCGCTCATCGCACTGCTTCGGAGGCGGCATCGCCTTCGTCGCGCCGCTTCGGCGCCACCTGGGGCTTCGCCACATCGACGGATTGCGGCAAGGTCTGCTGGCCCTTCCACCCGCAATACACGCACGGCATTCGACACCCAACGGCATGCGATCTCGCCGCTGGGCGTGAAGCCGAGAAACTCGACCCGCGGTTCGGCAGCGCCGTCATGGCCGCGATCGATGATGAAACAGAAGCGGGCGGGCTCACCATCGGTCGCGAATTCCAGAAAGTCCATCTGGTAGCGATTGGCCGTCAGGACCGCATCTTTCGACGGATTCGACGGATCGTCGTTGCTGAACCGGCAGGGCACCCCGCCGATGGTGAAAACGATGTCGTTGTTGCTGTTCGGCAGGCCGAGCCACGCGTGCCTGCCCGACAGAGCCTCCGCAATGATCCGGTTTCTTCTGTCGTCCGAAGGTGGTGCAACCGCGCGTGTAGCCGCTATCGGTCGGACGGGACAGATCGTCTTCTGTCGCATAAAGCTCGTCCAGCAGCCATTGCGACACGGCCTCCAGGCGATCGGAGGAAAGCTCGGGATTGAAGGCTGGCGGGCGGCGGCAGAGTCATTTTGTGCACTTTTTAGATTCGTCAACTGGAATTTTCGTGCAATTTCTTAGATTCGTCAATCTTTTCCGTCAAAATCGAGGTCGTGAGACCCTGATCGACCCTGCCACACGAGCCTTAGGACTTGAAAAGTGTCAGAAATAGCGTCGATAATTCTACCAGTCAGGAGATATCGCCATGCAGACCCTCGCCAAACAAGTCCTGGAGCACGCCGCCGGATTGCCGGAAGGCACGCCTTTGGTCGCCAAAGAACTGTTGCACTTGGGCAGTCGCGCAGCCGTAGACCAAGTGCTGTCCCGCCTGGTGCAGCGCGGCGCCCTGCTGCGCGCTGGCCGCGGTATCTATGTCCTGCCCGTCGAGAGCCGCTTTGGCACCCGTGCGCCTTCGGCCGCCAAGATGGTCGAGGGCCTGGCAAACCAGCGTGGGGAAACCATCGTGTCGCACGGCGCCGCCGCCGCCAACGCGCTGGGCCTGACCACGCAGGTGCCGATGCGGGCGGTCTATCTCACGTCCGGCCCCAGTCGTCGCTTGAAATTGGGCGCGCAGATGGTCGAGTTCCGGCACGCGCCGATCTGGCAACTGATCTTTCCTGGGCGGGCCGCCGGCGAGGTGGTGCGGGCACTGGCTTGGCTGGGTCCGGAAAAAGCCGGTGAAGCGATCCGGAAGCTACGCGCCAAGCTGCCGCCATCCGAGCTGCAAGAAGTCGCGTCGGCGCGGGCGCGCCTGCCGACCTGGATGGCCCAAGAAGTCAGCGCCCTGGTGACCCATGGCTGAGTTCTTCCAGCTCTCCACCGCCGAACGCCTGGAGGCGCTCGACGTGGCAGCCGACACATCCGGCCGCCCGCCCCACCTGCTGGAAAAGGACATCTGGGTGGTCTGGTCGCTGCGGCACCTCTTTGCCGGCCCCTACGCTGACCACCTGGTATTCAAGGGCGGCACATCCTTGTCGAAGGCCTACGGCGTCATCCGGCGCTTCTCCGAAGACGTGGACCTGACCTACGACATCCGCGCCATCGCCGGCGATCTGGTTGGCGATGCGGATGCGCCACTGCCGGCCAGCAAGAGCCAGGAAAAGAAGTGGAGCAAAGAGATTCGTGCGCGCCTGTCGGACTGGGTCGGCGCCGAGATCGTGCCGCAGTCTCAAGCATGACCTTGAACAACATGGGCTACCGGCAACCGTGCGGGCCGAGGGCGACAAAGTGTTCATCGACTACGCACCATTGGCCACCGGTACCGGCTATGTCGCGCCTGCCGTCATGCTGGAGTTCGGTGCCCGCTCGACCGGCGAGCCCAGCGAACCGCGCGCCATCCGCTGCGATGCGGCCGCGTATCTGCAAGGAGTGGAGTTTCCCACCGCCACACCGCAGGTCATGCGCGCCGAGCGCACCTTCTGGGAGAAGGCCACGGCGATTCACGTTTTCTGCGCACAAGGCGAGTTCCGGGGTGGTGACCGCTTCGCGCGTCACTGGCACGACGTGACGCGACTGGATGCCGCCGGCTTCGCCGACGCAGCCATCGCGGACAAAGCCCTCGCCCGCGCAGTTGCCGAACACAAGAGCGTGTTCTTTGCAGAAAAGAACACGCATGGCGATGTCATCGACTATCACGCTGCCGTCGCCGGTGGGCTCCAGCTTGTACCTGATGACGAGCGCGTTGGCCAAATTGGCTGCCGACTATCAGCACATGGTCGATGACGGTTTGTTTCTCGATGACGCCGAACCTTTCGACGCTCTGCTGGAGCAATGCCGAGCAATTCAGCAGAAAGCCAATGCAAAGCGAGCACAGGAATAGCATTTAATTGATGAAATGAAAATTTTCTGCCGGACGCATTGTTCGGTTGAAAGCCATAAAGGGGGCTCTATGGATGAAGCCATCGTGGTGTTTTCACGCAAAGGGCTTTTTAAAACGCCGATCAAAGCGCGCGATATTCGCAGTCGCGAACAGGCGCGCAAACTGTGGCCCTTGGTTGCGCCCGATGGCACGCGCCACATGGTGACTTGGGTCAGCCCCTCCTTTGAAGACAATCAACTGCGCCGACGCTCCCATTTTCGGCTCATGCCGAATGCGCGCGCTCCCGATCTCAAACAGCGCTTTGAAGAAGAGGAGTCCGAGCGCCAGCGCCTTGTCCAGGAAAGCACGGAACATCGTCGCGCCAAAGATCTGATCGCTGCCGAACTCCGCCGACGTCTGCAAGCCGGACTCGGCATGCCGTGGTGGTTCAAAGACGATGATGCGTCGGACTACCCGCTGGAAGGCAATCTCCTGCTCGGCGCCGATGACGTCGTCACCGAGCACCCGTTTTCAACACCCTTCGGCAGCACTTTTCGCCTCGACGTCGCGGTACTCGGCCCGCCGGTCGAGAAAGCCGTGATGACCCTCGGCGGCGTGGAGATCGAATTGGGGCATGCCTTCGACGGCCGCAAGGCGCTGATCGGCAAGTCGCTCGGTTTCCCCCTCATCTCCATCGACATCAGCGAAATGTCGCTGGCGGATATTACCCCCGAGTGGGCGCAAGGCGCCCTGGCGGCCACCACGCGCAGCCATGAACAGGGGCGACGCCACACCTACATCTATCTGCACGACCTGCTCTACCCGCTCTATGCGCAGATACCCGACTTCATTGATCCGGAACGACGCCATCAATACATCGTGTTCGCCGACGACGTCACGTTGCGGCAACTGGTGAAATGGTTCAACCGCTTGAGCAAGACGCTCGGATACCCCAACGGGGCCGTCGCTGTTTCGGTGGTCAACGGCAAGAGCGAACAGTCCCGGCTCGTGCTCGAACGGGCTGGCGAGATACTCGGGTCGGAGTGGCAACTGTTCAACGAGCATCAATGCCTGCGCCTGACCATACCGCGCCCGACAGGACCGGCTGACCTGCAAGGCCATCGCTTCCACATGACGATGGCGCGCGTGCTGCTTTCACACGCCAATGCGTTGGTCGGCTACAAGTATTCAAACGGCATCGACAACAATGATCCAGAGGACGATGTCTGGATACATCGTCACTGGGTGAAGGAGCAAGGGCTTCATACCACCCACCGGGTATTGCCCAAGCGCTTGGCCGAACCCGTCAATCGACTCATGCAAGTGGTTGGTGATTTGCAGCAGCTCAGATACACGGAAACCGCCCTGCCCAGCCGGGTCGCGTAGCTCTACACACAATAACGAGACACTGGAGCGCGCGATGTATTTGTCAGAACTCAAGATAAAGAATTTTCGTCAGTTTGGAGCGGGCGAGCCCGTCTTCTCGGTGCAATTCCACGAGGGCGTGACCGCACTCGTCGGCGAAAACGACGCTGGGAAAACTGCTGTCATCGACGCCATCCGGCATGTCCTGCTAACCCGCGACATGGAATTCATGCGGCTACAGGTCGAAGATTTTCATATCCAGGCGGATGGGCAGCAAGCCACCGAAATCACGATCTGCTGCAAGCTGTCTGGCCTCACCACCACGGAGAAAGGTGCGTTTGCTGAGTACCTGACCTATGAGGGTCAGGACGTTGTGCTGTATGTGCATTGGTTCGCGCGCCGACTGAGCGAAATGCCAGGCAGTCGCCGCTGGGTGGACATTGCGGTGCGCAGCGGCCCCGACGGCAGCGGCCCTGTGTTAGATGCGGCCGTTCGCCAATTGCTGGCCACGGCGTACCTACGTCCATTGCGCGACGCCGAGCGCGAGATGTCGCCGGGGCGCGGCTCGCGCTTGTCACAGATTCTCAATAATTTCCCCGACATGAGGAAAGGTGCTCCGTTCAACAAAGCGGCGCCGCCGGCGGATGCGGCACAAGCGGCGCAACTGAGTTTGGCGGGCCTGTCTGACTTTCTGCGCCATCTTGTAGACCAGCATGACGGCGTCTGCGACGCGCAGAAAGCCATCAATACCGACTACCTCGCCCCTCTGTCACTATCCGGGGACAACCTGCACGGCCGTATCAGCTTCGCCGAAGGCGGCAGTGAGGCGGCGCGCCTGCGCCAAATTCTGGAGCGATTGGAACTCGATCTGCTGGAGGGGCCCGATGGCAAATCCCGAGGCAACTACGGGTTGGGCTCGAACAATCTACTGTTCATGGCCTGTGAGTTGCTGCTGCTCGGCAAGGAACCCGATGGCTTACCGTTGTTGCTGATCGAAGAACCCGAGGCACACCTTCACCCGCAACGGCAGTTGCGTCTGATGGAATTTCTTGAGGCGGCCGCCCAGCCTGTGGCGGACCCAACGCGGCGCCCAGTTCAGGTCATCGTCACTACCCACAGCCCTAACCTGACCTCGAAGATTCCGCTGAAGAACCTGGTGCTGTTGCATCAGCAGCGCGCGTTCTCCTTGGCCGAGGGTGAAACGAATCTGAGCGAGGGCGACTATCGGTTCCTGCAGCGGTTTCTCGACGTCACCAAAGCGAATCTCTTCTTCGCGCGCGGGCTGATCGTGGTTGAGGGTGATGGCGAGTCCATCCTACTTCCGACGCTCGCCCGATTGCTGGGACGCGATTTGACCGAACACGGGGTGTCCATCGTCAATGTCGGCGGCACAGGCTTGCGTCGCTACGCTCGCATTCTCCAACGCAGAGACGCCGCCAAGGGTGTGCTCGCGATCCCGACGGCCTGCCTAGCCGACATGGATGTCATGCCAGATTGCGCACCGGTCATTCTGGACTTGGTGGCGGACGATGCCGACCCCAAGTGGGTCAGTCCACGACGCAAATGGCGCGTCAAGAAAGAGTTTGGTGCCAATGCCGCCGAGCAACGTGTCGGATTGGCCGCAAGACGCACCAAACTCGCCGTAGGCGACGCGCAGAACGTCAAGACTTTTGTCGCTGATGAATGGACGCTGGAATACGACTTGGCATTCGCCGGCCTCACCGAAGAGGTCTATATAGCGGCCATACTCGCTGCCAACGACGACCCGCTGAACGACGCCAAGAAAACGCGAGCTGCGGTGGAATTCGATGCGAAAGCAGCCTACGCAACGCTAGAGGCCGCAGCGGCCGGTCAACGTGACGTGCTGTGCTCCCATGTCTATGAGATGTTCTCGAGCAAGCGCGCGTCCAAAGCAATCACTGCGCAATACCTCGCGGAGTTATTGACCGAGAAAAAGACCAAAGGCGAAATCGATGATGTGTGGCTGGCAGCGCGCCTGCCAAGCTACGTCAAGAATGCAATTGCTTTCGCAACCACGCCCACTCCACCCACGGCGGTCGCTGCAAGAGCACCGGCATGACCAAGCCACTGAATCTGATTGACCCCGTAACCGACGACGACATTGAGTGGGTCTGCCAGTTGATGAAGCTCAATCCGCTCGACGCGCCACGACGGGACTTTTTGAAGTCGCTCGCAACCGTGGATGTGTCGGCATGTCCTGGCAGTGGCAAGACCACCCTCGTTGTCGCCAAACTGGCCATCCTCGCTCGCAAATGGAAGAGCAACACAAGCGGCATCTGCGTCCTATCGCACACCAATGTTGCGCGTGAGGAAATTGAGCATCGCCTGGGCAGCACCGACATGGGCCAGCGCCTCCTTAGTTATCCACACTTCATCGATACGATCCACGGGTTCGTCAACCGCTTTCTCGCCATCCCCTGGTTGCTATCGGCAGGATATCGCGTCGCTGCGATCGACAACGATCTCACCACGAGAGTGCGCCGGCGTCACCTGGGGGAGAAAGACTACAGGCGACTTAGCGCCTATCTCGAAAACAAGCACAAAAGTTTCGACGGCCTACGCCTTGGTACGGCTGATTTCGCGACCCCCATAGTAGACGGCACATTTCCCAGCGGCCCTCACACGGACATGTACAAGCTCGCGGCATCCGCCTTACAGCATGCTGCCGAACAGGGCTACTTCTGCTACGACGAGATCTTCGTGCTCGGCGAAGCCCTGCTCGCGCAACAGCCCTCGCTTCCATCTATTCTCCAGAATCGATTTCCGTTCGTCCTGGTCGATGAAATGCAGGATACCTCTGAGCAGCAGAACAACTTCTTGCGCGGTCTCTTTCCACGCGACTCGAACACCGTCTGCGTCCAGCGCGTCGGTGATCCCAACCAAGCCATTTTTGAGGGTGGAATCCAGCCGGTCGCGGATGCGTTCCCCGATACCGCTCGCTGTGTCGGCATCGCCGACAGCTTCCGATTCGATGCCACCATCGCGGCGCTCGCCACCCCTTTTGCGTATCTGCCGGTGCAGCCCGCCGGCTTGAACGGCATACGTATCACGGAAGTGCCGGGCCAAGGCCTGCCACACACGATCTTCGTCTTTCCCGACAATGATACCTCCGCGGTTCTAGACGCCTTTGGCCTCCACGTTCTCGCCACCTTGCCGTCGGCACTGATCGAAACTTCCGCGATCACAGCCATCGGTGCGGTTCACAAACCTTTCGATAACGTGCGCCCGGATCATCATCACTATCCGAAAACCGTTTCGCATTACTGGGCTGGCTATCAATCAGGCGCAGGCAGGCCGTCCTATCATCCCCGGACGCTCGCCGAATACATTTATACAGCGCAGGCCGTTGCGCAGAGCGGCGGCCCGCTCTATCAATGCGTGGACAGCGTTGCTTTCGGGATTGCCCATCTCGCCAACTTTCTGGCCGGCACCACACACCTCAAGGCACGCAGTCGCCAACACCTGCAGATCGAACACAGACTCAGTGGCGCCGATGAGGCCAAAGCCATCTATCGCAGCGTATTGACGCGCTTCCTGATCGACCGGGAGGCACTCACGCGCGATGTGTGGATCGCGCTGTGCCCAAGCTTGAAACTGCTAGCCGCAACCTTGGGCGGAGGCGATGCGGGCTCGTCCTCCGCTAATGATTTCCTGGCTTGGCGCGACGCCGTTATACCACCGCAGCCCGTGGTGCAAGATCGGGTACACGCCTCAGCACCGAACAGCTATCAGTACAGCAACGGGGATGCCAGTGTCGACATCCGGCTCAGTTCAATTCATATGGCAAAGGGACAGACACATCTGGCCACGCTGGTTCTCGAAACCTTCAACCAATCCCACTTTCTGCACAGCCTGATGCCCTGGCTCTTGGGCAAGCACCAAAACGGGACGAAATGCACCAGCGACAAGGCAGCTCAACGTTTGCTGCAAATCTATGTGGCGATGACACGGCCAACGCATCTACTTTGCCTGGCGCTACGAAGCAGGTCGCTCGGTGTCGGTGACGCGTTCAAAACAAACCAGGAAAAGTTGATCGCACTCGGCTGGCGCATCCAGCACCTGTCGCCACCGGCCGCTGTGGGAGATGAATGAGATGCGCGACAAGTCCGCCCCTCCATCCTGGCTCGCAACATTAAGGCAACACGTCGAGTCCAAGCCCTGCGTGTTGCTTCGACTCGACGAGAGCGACAGCGGCAACCTCATCGAGTCGCGCCATGGCTTCAACGAGTTCACATTGGCGCGACCGCATGGACTTTTATCGGACATCAAGACACCGACCGCATGTGTGATCTTCGCCTCACCGTCGGAATGGATGCGCCCTGGAGAGGCGAACCCTCATGCTTACCTTGGAATTGTCAGTTCGCGGAGCCCCGTTACCACACTCGACACGCGAATCAAGATCAAGCGCGCGGTTCGCATCGAACCGGCAACGGAAGACAACCTCGTGACTTTGCTCGGAACGGGACCGCAGGCGAGCTTGTTGCGCAAGAAACTGCAGTCGACCGCGCCTGTCATCGTGTTGTCGCCCAAGCTCAGCAGCGCGCTAATCGCATCGATGGCCGCCATCCCGGCCAACCAGGGACCGATGCGGGCCGTCGCTGAGTCGCTTCACGTCCCCCAGCGCTATACCAATTTCTCCGCCGTGCAGGAGGATGCGGTACAGACCGCGCTGAAGGCCTTCGGCTTGACCGCGAATGACCGTGCCGAACAGGTCGATCTTATTGACGGGCGGGCGACGGCGCTGGCACGGCTACCGATGATGGAAGACGCTGTGGTCGAGCGGCCATCGCCAAGTGGCAATCAAGCATTGCGGCAGGTTCGGATGCCGTTAATCGAAGACTCAGCGATTGAACACGATGCTCGATCCGTACCCGGCTACACGTTGACCTCAAGCGATCTCACCGGCCGAGCCCTTTTCAAGAAAGGACATGAGAAGCTCGAAGTGTTTACCGCCAATCGCCATGACTTGGAACATGTCTTTGGCGTTGATCTGATTTATGTGAATCTGACGAAGAAGAACATCGTCATGGTGCAGTACAAAATGTTGGAGCCAAATCGGCGCATTGGCGAAGCGACCGATTGGCTGTACCGTCCGGAATCCAACATAACGAAAGAGATAGCGCGAATGAAGCGTTTCTCCAAGCAGCATGCACCTGGGCCGTTGGAATACCGCCTCAACCCGCAAGTGTTCTACCTGAAGTTCGTAAAGCGCGATGGCGCATTGAGCGGTGGCGGCATAGTCACGCCAATCGATCACTACGAACGACTGCTCACTGATCCAGCTTGCAAAGGACCGCGCAAAGCAGTGCGAATCAGCTATGAATCACTGGGCGGTCGGTACATGCGACAAGGAGCCTTTCTCGACCTTATCCAGTCGGGATACATTGGCGCACACGCAGCGACGACCGACTACCTCAGCACATTGGTGCAAGCTGTGCTGGACGGAAACCGCGCGGTCATTGCGGCCGTTCAATCTTCGCTCGACGCTGGCGAGTGATACTGGCTGCGCATGACAATGACCTTTGCTCCGCCAGCACTCATCGAAGCCATCGCAGAACTGTGGCGCCTGCCGCCCCCCGGTCCGGAGAATTTGCTCGCCGCCCAGGCATTCACCCATCTGCGCCAAACCTGCGAGCAACTCTACCCGACCGCCGGTTCCAAGGATGCTCTGAGCTTCGCGCTGCACCATGCGTTACGCGCCTTCGGGCTCCCCTGCGGCCTGCCATCTGACAAACAACACTTGTCACTCTCAACAGAAGATGCAGCGTATCGGCTGGACCAGGCGTTCTGCACTACCCAAACTTCGCGCATCCATCTCTGCCCGCTCGATTGCGCGGACACGCTACCGCCTCTGGCCTTTGGCCAGGCCAGCGTGCGGATGCTCACAGCATCCGAACTGGAAGCATTGGTGAACCTCCCACAATTACAACGCAATTACCCTTCCTGGAAGATGGATAGTCAACGCCTTGCTTCCTTCACTTGGCTGATCGTGGAAGAAGAGGCAAGGCTTATTGGAGAACCAGGCCAGCGGGCTATGCCAATGTTGTACGAAAACCTTGATCAGGATTTCGGTGCTATCGAACCTCATCAGCAGCGCTTCCCACCTGCTGTCGAAGCAGCCCTGTTCACACTGCTGCTCGCCCCTTGGGAGCAATGGGTCCAATACAACGACATTGACTGGCGCCCCTTTCGCACGCCATGGGTCTATACGACGGACAACGACGTGTTCACTCAGCGCCCAGTGCCACCATCGTCGGACACTCTCAGTTGGGAGCCTTGCATCTACCATGACAGGTACGGAGACGAAGTGGAGTCTGAACGACCCGTCGATTTTCCGCTTTCCGACGCGGCGGCAGATGCTGCTTCGTGGGTGAATGACGCGGCCTGGGCTGAGGTGCTCGGTGCTAAGCGGGCTCTGATCTTCGGGAGTCCGGTCGCGCACTTCCTGATTCGCGCATTTCTGTCCAGCGGTATTGATGAGTTTCTCGCGCACATTACGGTGATCGAGGCCGCCCTCGGGACAAAAATCGATCACGACGCGAGAAACCGCCCCAAGCTCAAAGGCGATAATCCGGGCGCGACGTCCCGCGTTGCGATTCGACTTTCTGCCTTGCTTGGCGACAAGGCGCATTCCACTGATTTTCGACGTCTGTTTGATGCACGCAGCGAATTTCTCCACGGGCGCACCATGCGTTCCATTGCAAGCTCCGACAAAGTGCTGGCTCGTAAGCTTGCTAGACAAGTGGCGAGAGAACTGGTGAAGGTGGCAACGTGCGAGCCAACGTTACCGCGCGAGGTTTTTTTGCAGCGATTGTTGGATGCTGGCCTGAACCTATAGACAACCGAGAGGGCCGCC